>CAWJLK010000013.1:0-297300 GCA_963843625.1 uncultured Acidobacteriaceae bacterium | reverse complement strand
CTGTTCCCAAACCCGCACCATCAGATCGCCGCTCGCATGGCGGAAGACCACCACCAGTGAATCTTCGCTCTGCGCCGGCCCGCGAGAAGCACTCAGCTTCCACGACAGACTCAGGCACGGCCATCGTAGTCGCAGCGGCAAGGAGGACTTGATCGTTCCGGCGATCATGTTAGCAGAACTCCTTGGCGGCGTCCAGCGCATCGGCTTCGCCCACCGTCTCCACCGCCTGCATCATCATTGCCGCCGCCGTCGCGTGGTAGGCCAGGCCCTCGGCCAGCCGCACCTCGATCCGCCCTTTCCACACGCCTCCCAGATCGACGCTGCCCACCACAGCCCCGCGCCACACAAAACTCCCCCGGAGCCTCCATTGGAGGCAACGTCATGGCGAGCATCTGCTCCCAGGTCCGCGAATTGGCCTTTATCACGCACTGTTCGTCAACTTGGGCCCGGTTCTACCGCCCCCCTGGGCCGAACTGTCCGCGAATCTGAGACGCTTCTGACTTTATCGGGCAAATCTCAGAACCCGTTAATATAAAAGCGGCGCGAAGACTACTCCACTGAACCGTGGAGACATCTCACGAGCCGCCAAAGCTTTTGCCTCGAAAAACCTGGCCTTCCAAATTACCTTTGGTTGCGGTCTTTCGTGCATCGCATTGCCCGGAACTTCGTGCGACGGGGAAAATGGGGAAACTGTTAAAATCCTCTCAAGTTCCATGGCATCAAAAAGTTGAGCTGGGCAGAAGAATTCCTCTTTTATTGATCTTGGGCGTGAGTATCTGAACGGCGGCAAGGCGATAGAGATCTTCACGATTTCTCTTCCAAATGTGACGATCTCTCTTTGTATTTCGTTCAATCGATAAGGTGGTTGATCGCGTGTCTTTGAGTTATATCCCTATCGGTTCCATCTTCGGCGCGAGGCGTTCGCGCGGCGCCGGATTGCGCGGGATACTCTTCATCCTGGAGTGCGCTCTGGGGGTCCTGGCTGTCGTTCTCGTCTCGGTTCTTGCACATTGGGCCGGGTGGCTGCTTCCCGTCGCCCTGCTGCTTTATCTGCTGATTGTGGTGCCCACCGCATTGCTCTACGGATTCTGGCAGGCGGTCATTGTCTCGCTCTCGGCGGTCTTCCTGCACGGCTACTTCACCACGCATGAGCCGCTAGTCCAATCTGGCGACCGATACTGCCAACTCGGTCGTGCTGCTGGCCTTTGTGCTGGTGGCGCTGGTGGTCAGCCGGCTCTCGGCGCGCGTCAACCGGAACGCCAAGGAAGCCGAATCCTGGGGCGGCCAGATGCACGACCTCTACGAGTTCACGCGGCGCACGCTGGAGATGAATCTTCACCTTGAGCCGGGCCCGCAGTTGGCTGAACTGGTCCATGAGATCTTTGCGCTCGAGGCTGTTGCCGTCTTCGATGCCGATCTGCACGAGGTCTATCCTGCCGGGAATTGGAGCATCGATCCACGCAGAACTCGCGCAGAACGTCTACTACTTCGAGACCAACGACGACGACGCGGAGAACGGCCTGGGCCGCCGCGTCGTCCGCCTGGGAACGGTGCCCGTCGGAAGCCTTGTGGTCCGCGGCGATACCAGCCCCTTGACCAACAACGCCATCGCGTCTCTGATCGCCATCACCTTCGATCGCTATCGCGCCTTCGCCAACGAGAGCCGCATCGAGACCGAGCGCCGGACCGAGCAATTGCGCGCCACTGTTCTCGATAGCCTCGCGCACGCCTATAAAACGCCCTTGACCGCCATCCGCGCGGCCTCGACCGGCTTGAGCGAGATGGGCCACCTTTCAGCGGCGCAGGCGGAACTGGTCGCCCTGATCGATGAACAGGCCGGCCTGCTCAGCAACCTCACCACGCGCCTGCTCACAACGGCGCGCCTCGATGCCGGCGAAGTCGCCGTTCATGTCACGCCGGTCGGCGTGGCGTCGCTGATCGAAGAGGTTGTCGCCAGCCTCAGCGACAGGCTGGCAAGCATGAAAGTGGCCATCGAACTGCCTGACGACGGCCTCGTTCTCAATTGCGACCGCCAGTTGATGGTCATGCTGCTCACTCAGTACATCGACAATGCCTGCAAGTACTCGATCTTCGGCACCACCATTACCATCCGCGCTGTTCAAACGAACGCGGAGATCATCTTTTCGGTGCATAGCTTCGGCCCGGTGATTCCCATCGCCGACCGCGAGCGCATCTTCAACCGCTACTATCGTTCCTCCACCCACTCCAACCGCGCCGCCGGCACAGGCATCGGCCTCTCCGTTGCCAAGCGCGTCGCCGTCATCCATGGCGGGTATGTCTGGGTCACCAGCGATGAGCAGGAGGGAACCACGTTCTTTGCCGCCATTCCTGCCACTGCGCAGAAGAGGGTTTCCTGATGAACAAGACTGTGATTCGCATTCTTCTCGTCGACGATGAACCGGCCATCCGCAGAGCGCTGCGGCCTCCGCTGATCGAGCTCGGCTTTCAGGTGGTCGAGGCATCGCGCGGCGAAGAGGCTCTGCAGATGCTGCGCGCCGGGAGCTTCGACGTCGTCCTGCTCGATATCAATATGCCCGGCATCGGCGGCATTGAAACCCTGCGCCGCATCCGTGCCTTCGCCCCCCGCCTGCCCGTTCTCATGCTTACCGTGCGCGACGGCGAAGAGGAGAAGGTCGAGGCGCTCGAACTGGGCGCCGACGACTATGTCACCAAGCCCTTCAGCACTCGCGAACTGATCGCCCGCATCCGCACCGCGATCCGCCGCGTTCAGGCTCCGGCGCGCGCAGAAGATGCGCCCATCGAGATCGGCGAAACTGCGCCTCGACCCGGTCAAGCGCAGCGTCACCAAGCGCGGCCAGCCCGTGCATCTCACCCGCAAGGAGTTCGACATTCTCCATTGCCTCATGAGCCGCGCCGGCCGCGTCATCACCTATGCCAGGCTGCTCACCGCCGTCTGGGGCGCCGACAGCCGCGAAGAGGTCGAGTACCTGCGCACCTTCGTTCGCCAGTTGCGCAAGAAGATCGAGGACGATCCCGCGAATCCGATCTATCTGCTCACGGATGTTTATGTCGGCTACCGCTTCGCCGACGCGCAGATGTTCCTCGAAGAGAACGAGGAAGTATCCGAGCCGGTCATTCCGGAAGAGACGCCGAAGGAAGCCTCCTAACTTCGCATCTATCGCATCCGGACCCGCTACTCGTCGTAGTGCAGCAGGCTGAAGACGTCGTATTCCGAGAAGCGATTGCGGCCCTTCAGGAAGTCGAGTTCGACGGCGAAGGCCAGTCCGGCGATATCGCCACCCAACTGCTTCACCAGCTTGATGGTTGCTTCCATCGTGCCGCCGGTGGCCAGCAGATCGTCCACAAGCACGACGCGCTGGCCGGGCTGCGATCGCGTCCATGTGAATCTCCAGCGTGTCAGATCCATACTCCAGATCGTAGGTCACCCTCGCGACCGGAGCCGGCAGCTTGCGGGGCTTGCGCACCGGAACAAAGCCAGCATTCAGGCGATAGGCCAGCGCAGGCCCAAAGATGAATCCCCGCGCCTCGATGCCCAGCACCAGGTCGATCTTCTGTTCGAGATAGTGCGCCGCCATCGCGTCGATCAGCCGCGCAAAGCCGGTCTTGTCCTTGAGCAGCGTGGTGATGTCGTAGAAGAGAATTCCCGGCTTGGGGAAATCGGGCACTGTGCGCACCAGCGCCTTCAGGGCTTCTACATCGATGGGCTTGATTATTTCGGGCATGCGGCGAGTCCCTTCCTGTTGGAGGCTTGAAAAATCCTGGGAAGAGAACATGCCAGAGGCTATTCATCTTCCCTCTAGGATTATAGCGAGGAAGGATTCGAGGTTCTGGCATTTCCAGCTTTGCTTCAGCCGGAACGGAGGTTACAAGTTAATTACCTGCACGGTTTTGAAAATAAATAAGGGGGGGTGGGGGGATTATTTGTCAGTGAACAGTGAACAGTGCGTAACAGATAGTGGTCAGTGGTCAGCCAGTTCCCAGCCCCACCGATCATTTCCATTGTGCGCCAGTGGGAGGAAATTCTCTGCAAACCGGCGCTTGTTTTTGCGGGTACAGGTGAGCGGTGGGGATTTGGAGAATCTCCACCGCTACGGGTTCTCATCGCTCAAGGTCATTCTTCAATGCCATGAGGGGGCCACGTGCCTGAGCATGCTTTCATCTCTGGTCCCCAACGGCGAGCGGTCCCCAACGGCGAGCGACTGGCACCCGCTAGAGCCCGTGTTGATCTTTAGGCATCGCCGGCACGACTGAACAGGCTGCAGAAAAAGGCCGAGGAGGTCAAGGACCCTCGATCACTGCGATTTGTAGGCATTGATCCGGTCTACGACATTCTTTTCCAGATTGCGATAGAAGAAGTTGTAGTCGTAGTTATGAAAAAACGGCAGCTTATTGTATGGCGGCTTGAGATTGGCCCAGTTTGCATTTGTCAGCAACAAGCTCGGATCGATCACCAATGCCCCATCCTTGTTCTGCGCGCCCGTGTAGCCTGCGATCTCATAGGTGTAATCGCCGGTGTCGGGATTCAGAGTGTATGTAACCGTAGGCTGGGTTCCCAATTGTGTCTGATAGAAGACAGCGCCCAAATTTGCTGAGGCGGCGCCTCCGGGCGACTCGACTTCTCCGGGGCCGCTTGCCACCCAGGTCAGAGGATTCACGCTATATGCGTTCTTCTGGACAATTCCAAGGTTGGACGATCCGGGAGCCATCGTAAAATCACCCGCGTACGACTGGGTGTTGTAGGTGACGATGCAGCCAGTTTGCCGTGTACTGGGCAGACCACAGATGCCGAGCTTTCCCAGGGATGCAGGGTAGTTGTTCATGTCGTCCGAGGTAATCGACCAGCCAATCACATACGCGGCTACCAACTGCTTCCTGAGCGCGGGATCGGAGAACTTATTCTCTAAAAGCATGAGCAGGAGGTTGGAGCCCTGGCTGTGGCCCGCCAGAATGAACGGACGTGGGTTGCCGTTCGCGTCCTTGTTGAAATGGCTCATGTAATAGTCGAAAGCGTTTGCGACATCCCGGTAGGCTACCTGCATAGCTGCATTGGCCGCGTCGGTGTTCTGGGGAGTGCTTGCAAACAGAAGAGCATTCAAAACATCGACGCCGGAGGCCTGCTGAAAATAGGGCGCGTAGAGGTTTGTGCCAGCCTCGGCAAAGACGCCGGTCTTGGTGGTGATTTGAAATTTGATGCCTGAGTCGTCATACGCCTGGGCCAGCGACTGATTCCAATCGGGCGTCCAGACAGAACCTAAAGGGCTGTTCTTTGCGGTGTAGGTGGTGGGGTAGACAAAGAACACATCCACGCCCTGAGAGGCATTCGGCAGGGTCTCCCAGTTTTGCGCATTGGAATAATCGGTTGGAGTTGCCGTAACGATCGGAGCCGGTGCTTTCGAGCCGCCTCCGCAGCCCGGGATTGGAAGCACGGCAAGGAGAAAAATTGCGGCGGGAAATGCGTGAAAGGCTTGACGGTTCAACATGATTCCACAGTCCCATTTCTTGCAGGGTAGGTCGACGGCGATTCCAGGCGCTTGAGTGCGAGCACCATGTATGGGCCGATTTCAACGCGCACAGCCTGCATACTCTTCTAGGAACTATCGGCAATGATGGCGAATCGCTTCAGTGGGCCCCTTGAGCTTACGAAGATCTTCCGGGCCGAGGCCGGAAAGAGGGTGGAGCAACTGCGAAGCTATCAGCTCAGTCGACGTCTTCTTTTCGGGCAGATTGCGCAAGCCGCGATTCGGGGGCGAGCGTCCATGATTCCCGGCGGCTCACATCTTGTCCAGGTGCCGGAAGCCGCCTGATGAGATCAATGCGATCGAGAAGAGGATGAAGTTGTAGCAGGCGTGGACCAGCGTGCTTGAGGCCAGAGAGCGGGTTTTGAGGCGCACCGCGCAGAGAACCAGGCTGACAATAATCAACAAGAGAAACGGACCAACGGCCCAGCCTGTCTGTTCGGCGTGCAGCAGGGCGAAGGGCAGGCTGGTGGCAATGGAGGCGGCCACCATGGCCGAGATGGACCATTGGGGATGGCCGTTGTCATCGAGAGAACGCGCAGGCGTGCCGGTGCTCTTTTCGACCGCCCAATCCCAGGCTGTCGCCAGGGCAGGCAGCAGGAATCCTCGGAAAGCGATCTCCTCGAAGAAGGGCGCGAAGGTGATGCCGAAGCCGAACATCAGCCACGCAGCTCCTGGGGAGCGAAATATTTCGTCGATCGGCGCGTTGGCGGGCCCCGGCAACAGCCTATCGTCGATGACAGCTAGAACGATGCAGGCCACTGCAAGGGCGATCAGCCGCCGGTAAAGCCGGAGAGCCGTCGCGCCGCGCCATTGGATGCCGGCAAAAAAGCTCTTTCCCCATACCAATGGAAAGATGGTGAAGCTTAAGGCCATGGTGACGAGATAGAGGATTGCCTCACTGCCCAGAATGTAATGAACATTGGTCTTGATGGCTTCCAGATTGGAGACGCCATCGAAATGGAAGTGGACGGCGATAAAGATCGACACCGTCATACAGACGAATCCACAGAGCAGCAACGCCGCAAGCAGAGCGACATGGCCCAGATGCGGAATGCGAACTTGCGGAACGATCTCAGGCTGGCACCAGGACTGAAATAACGCAACCGGCTCGTCGCTGATCTGCACAACATGGGGCTGCGCTTGCTCCGGCGACGGCTCTGGCTCCGGTTCGTGCGGCGTGAATTCGAGATCGCTCATGGCAATACCGTCTTCTTTCTGCGGGGGGCGTATTTCTTTTTGGCGGTCTTCTTTTGGGCGGTGCCTTTGCCGACAGCGAGTCCGTTCGAGTTTGATCGTACCGATGCTGAATTAGGTTCCTGTTTCACTATCTCCGCCAAAAGCCCTGGAGAGAATGGTATCCTCGTCGGCTCAACCTCTTCCAGTCGGCCGTTGGCCGAAGTGTAATAGCGCTTGAGGAACTGGCCGGTGTAGGAACCGGGTGTCGCGGCGATCTTCGCGGGCCGGCCTTCGCCGACAATGCGTCCGCCGTCCTCGCCGCCTTCGGGGCCCAGATCGAGAATCCAATCGGCGTTGCGGATCACGTCCAGGTTGTGCTCGATGATGATGATCGTGTTGCCCAGATCGGTGAGCCGGTGAAGAACCTCGAGCAGCTTGCGCACATCGTCGAAGTGCAGCCCGGTGGTTGGCTCGTCCAGCAGATAGAGCGTCCGTCCCGTCTGACGCTTGCTACAGCTCGCGCGCCAGCTTCATGCGCTGCGCCTCGCCGCCTGAGAGCGTGGTCGCGCTTTGGCCGAGGTGAACGTATCCCAGGCCGACATCGACCAGCGTTTGCAGCTTCTGCCGCACCTGCGGCACGTCGGCCAGCACGGCGAGCGCATCTTCGATGGTCAGGTCGAGAATGTCCGCGATCGAGTGCGAATGAAATTTGACGGCCAGCGTCTCCTGGTTGTAACGCCGTCCGTTGCAGACCTCGCACTGCACGTAGACATCGGGCATGAAATTCATTTCGATGCGGCGCTGGCCGTCGCCCTGACAGGTCTCGCATCGTCCGCCCGTCACGTTGAAGCTGAAGCGGCCTGGCTTGTAGCCGCGTTCGCGCGCCTCAGGCAGCATGGCGAAGAGATCGCGGATGGGCGCAAAGACCTGCGTATAAGTTGCCGGGTTCGAGCGCGGCGTGCGCCCGATGGGCGACTGATCGATGCGCACGACCTTGTCGATCTGTTCGGCGCCGGTGAGCGATTCATGCGCGCCAGGATCTTCGCGCGAGCCATAGATTGTCTTGGCCAGCGAGCGATAGAGAATGTCGTTAATCAGCGTGCTCTTGCCGCTGCCGCTGACGCCGGTCACCACGGTCATCACACCCAGCGGAATGCGAATGTTGATGTCCTGAAGATTGTGCTCTCGCGCGCCGGTGATGGTGAGCCACTTGCCGGTCAGCTTGCGCGGATGTTCGCGCTGCAGCATCTCGGAAGCACCAGCGAGATAGCGGCCGGTGAGCGACTCCGGACAGGCCATGATCTCGGCGGGCGTGCCCTGCGCGACCACCTGGCCGCCCAGACGCCCCGCGCCGGGGCCGAGGTCGAGCACGTAATCGGCGTGACGGATCGTCTCTTCGTCGTGCTCGACGACCAGCACGGTGTTGCCCAGGTCGCGCAGTTTTTCCAGATGCCTCGATGAGCCGGTTGTTGTCGCGCTGGTGAAGGCCGATGGAAGGCTCATCGAGCACATAAAGCACGCCGCGCAGCTTCGAGCCGATCTGCGTGGCCAGCCGGATGCGCTGACCCTCGCCGCCCGAGAGCGTTGCGGCGTTGCGATCGAGCGAAAGATAGTTGAGGCCGACGGCGCAGAGAAACTCCAGCCGCTCGGCAATCTCGCGGCGAATGCGCTCGGCTACCAGAGACTCGCGAGCCGTGAAGCTGAGGTTGATCGCCGCCGACAGTGCGCGATTCAGCGGCAGCGCCGTGAAGTCCGCGATCGAGAGTCCGCCGATCTTCACCGCCAGCGACTCCGGCCGCAGCCGCTTGCCGCGGCAGACCGGGCATGGCGTGGCCGACATGTAAGCCAACATCGATTCGCGATAGCTGTCGCTGTCGAGCCTCTTCGATGCTGTCGCGCAAAAACGCAAGTACTCCGTGAAAGCCCGTGCGCGGCGCCTCGCCCTTGGGCGGGCCATAGACGAGCAGATGCTGCTGCTTCGGCGGCAGTTCCTCGAACGGCGTCTTGAGGTCGATCTTGTAGCGAACGGCGGCGAGGTTGATGAGCCGGAGCAGATATTGCGAGGTCGAGCCGGGGCCAAGGCCGTCCAGCAGCGGCTTTGACCAGTCGGTGATGACCTTGGCGGGGTCGAGATCGTAGAGCGACCCGAGGCCGTGGCACTCCGGGCAAGCGCCGAAGGTTGAGTTGAAGCTGAAGCTGCGCGGCTCAAGCTTGGGTACGTCGAGGCCGCAGTCGGGGCAGGCCATCGAACTCGAGAACAACTGCTCTTCGCCGCCCGTGACGGCCGCCAGCACCAGGCCATTGGCCAGTTGCAAGGCCTTGGCCACGGCGGCTTCGAGACGCTTTTCAATCGAAGGTTTGCCGGTCGGCGGTGGCGGCGCAGTCGGCGGGGCAGGATCTCCTTGAGCAGGATGCGGTCGATGACCGCTTCGATGGTGTGGTTTTTGCGCCGGTCGAGCATGCACCGGCTCAGACAGGTCCATCACCTCGCCGTCCACGCGCGCGCGGAAGCCCTGCCGGTCAAGCTGGTCCAGCAGCTCTTTGAATTCGCCCTTGCGCCCGCGAACGACGGGCGCCATCACAGTGACGCGCTCGCCTGCGCCGAGCTCAAGAATGCGCTGCACGATCTGGTCCGCGCTCTGGCGGGAGATCGGCCGTCCGCAGTTGGGGCAGTGCGGCGTGCCGACCGAGGCATAAAGCAGGCGCAGGTAATCGTAGATCTCGGTAATCGTGCCGACGGTCGAGCGCGGGCTGCGGCTGGTCGTCTTCTGCTCGATGGAGATGGCCGGGCTAAGCCCTTCGATCGAATCCACGTCGGGCCGCTCGATCTGGTCGAGAAACTGCCGCGCGTAGGCCGAGAGCGTCTCGACATAGCGCCGCTGGCCCTCGGCATAAATCGTGTCGAAGGCGAGCGAACTCTTGCCCGAGCCCGAGAGGCCCGTGACCACCGTCAATGTATTGCGCGGGATGCGCACATTGATGTCGCGCAGATTGTGCTGGCGCGCCCCGCGCACCGAGATGTGAGTGATGGGCATGATGAGAATCGAAGGAGCGGCCGGCCCTTTGCGTTTCAAGCGAAGGGTGGGATGGTGCTCTAAAGCTTGTTGTGTGTGCCGTCGCAGAAAACAGGAGTCGCCGTGTGCTTGCAACCGCAGAAGTAAATGGTCTTGGATTCCGTTGCCTCGAATTTAACCGGCGCGAAGCCGTGGCCCTTGTGGCTGCCGTCGCAGAAAGGTTGGCTGGCGCTGCGCCCACAGGCACACCAGTAGTAGCTCTTGCCGGCTTCAACTTCAACGACGTAGGGACCCTTCTGGGCAATTATTGGTTCGGGCATGGGGAATTCTCCTTGAATTGCATTAGAAAGATTATCGCCGAAGTGAGAGAACGGCCGCACAAAACAAAGGAAATGCGGCTCGGTATCACGGTTCTGATTTCGTTGAAATCCGGCGAAAACCCTGGGGGGCGATCCGGCGGTAGTGAAGGTTACGGCGGTACTGTGAGGCAGATCACCGCATCGCACATCCCTGAGGGTATTCTATTGGTCAATAGAAACAAGGGTCAACGCGGCGCTTCTTCTGCGACAATCGCAGAGAGCGATTCTCGCCTGACTGGCCGGTTTTAAGCGGCCTGCGAGCGGGAAAGCGGCCCGTTCAGTCCCCCCGTTAAGGAGCGAAGGCAGCAGCGATGGCAGATGTGTTGAATTTGGTGTTGTTGGTCTCGGTGTCGGTTGGCTCGTTGGCCTTCGGAATCCTGGCTGCATATGGAATCCTTCGGGTGGCCTTTGCGCTGATGCGTCCCCAGGCGCGCCAGGCAACGGTGAAAGCCCAGCAAGAAGTGGCGCGAGTGCTTTAAAGCCGGCTCCGTCCGTTCGCGCTTCGACTTTGCACATGACCCTGATCCGCGAATTCAGATCCCCTAACTCCTGACCTCTATTGCGGTTGCGGCTGTCCTTGCTGCTGACGCTGCTGTTCTTCCTGGCGGCGCATCAGATCCTGCTGACGCTGCTGCAACTCCTGCTGGACCTCCAGCGGAGTGCGTCCGCGAGGCCCAAAGCCGGGGCTAAAGGGTGGCGGGACTTGCGGTTGTGGCTGATCTTCAACGTCCGCGTCGTCGTCGTCGTTCGGCGCGGGCTTTGTGGCCACCGCAGTGGCGCCAGCGGCGTTGCGGGAACTGAGTACAATCTCGCGCGGAGTTCCCTCGCCCTGGTCGCCGACCATGAGAACGTTGTAGTTGGTGCCCTGCAACAACTCGGAGAGTATGTCGCGCGCCTTGCCGGGGCCGTAGACGCCGAAGATGCGCCGATCAGTATCCAATCCCTCCACCGTCGCGCCTGTCGCCTTGGCCACATCATTCAAGATCTGGTGCAGGCTGGAATTACTTGCGGTGATATACAGGCCCTGACTGTCCCATCTGACTGTGGCTTCCGTGGCCTTCTCGTTGGCCGGCCACAGCGGCATCTCTGGCGCGGGAGGCGTTGCGGGAACGACCGCCGCCGGAGTCGCAGGTTGCCGCACCGGAGGCTTGGCGGCATGCTTACGCCGAAAAACCGCCTTGTGGTCCACATCCTTTGGCGCAGCCTTTGCCTGCGCGGGCAGCATCTGCGTCCAACAAATGACTCCGGCAAAAAACGCCAAAGGAGCCAGCACCCGAGTGCGAGAGATTCTGAAGAATATCTGCGAATTGAGCCAGGGGGCGGTGCGCATGAAAATCGGTTCCTTTTCCCGGCGACAGTGTGCGGCAAAGAGCGGCAAAACACCGTCGCGGGAGCGGCCTTCCGTTACCGCTCTACTGTACTAGACTAACAGTGGCGCGCAGACGCTCACAATGAGCCGCCGCACGCTGGAGAGGATTCATTCTATGCGCCTCTGCTTGAAGGCTTTCGCCGCGCCTGCGCTTCTGTTGGCGCTGGTTGCCGCGCCTGTGCCGGCGACCGCCACCAGTTGCACAACACAGGCTGAGTTGCTGCCCCAGGATCGCGATGGACTGGCGGCTGCCGGGGGTGCGCTGGCAAGGGCCGTGGCCGCGCAGGATCTGGCGACCCTCAAGGCTGCTTTGCTGCCCTCTGTGGCCCACGACTGGGACGGCATCAGCTCGGTGGTACAGAATGCCGCGCCGCTGATGAAGGGCGGGCAGGTTCAACTGCGGAGCCTCTACCTGCTCGACGCAACCACCCTCACCGCGGCGGCCGACACGCAGTTCTTCTGCACCAGCGCTAGCGGCTCGCTCACGGTGACCCTGACCATGCGCGCGCTGCCGCCGGGCCGCTACGCCGTGGTGCTGGCCGATACCGCTGGAGCGCCGTACGCTGCGCAGTTGGCCTTCATCCTGGCCTGGGACGGCCCTGCCAACGGCTGGAAGCTGGGAGGCCTGACCGTGCGCCCCGGCACCCTCGACGGCCATGACGGCGTCTGGTGGTGGACCCACGCCCGAGAGCTGGTCAAGGCCGACGCATCAAACTCCCAAACCCAGTCATGGCCCGCCTGGTACTCCTACGAGGCCGCGCGGATGCTGCTCGTGCCGGTCGATTTTCTCTCCTCGCCGAATCTAGAGAAGCTAAGCAGCGAACAGGCTTTGATTAAGAATTCACCACAAGACGCGTTTCCCCTGACGCTCCCTTCCGGCGACCGCATCTGGAAGATCGACGCTATACACCTCGACCCGACGCTGCTGTACGCGGACCTCGGCGTGGTCTACGAGTCGACCGGAGTCACGGACCCAGCCGCACAGCGCACCGAGGCGATTGCCGTGCTGAGCACGCTCCTCAAGGCGCAGCCGGGGCTGCGCGAGAGTTTTCACGGCCTCTGGGCCTATGCCGTAAAAGACGGCAAGCGGGCACCGGTGCTGGAACTGCCCATGGCGCAAATACCGTAAGAGCAGGGACTAGGGAATAGGGACTAGGGAATAGTTGCTGAGTTCATCCGGCGCCCCTATGCGAGGAGCAAGGATGAGAAGCGTGAACTAAAAGAACGGGCAGAACACTAGATTCACTCAAAAGCCGGGTGCCCCATCCTTTCCGCGTCTTTATGCGGAAAGGGTGGGAGACTATGAGCCTGGACAGAGTGATGTGTCTGTGCTGAATTAACCAAAAACAAGAAAGGCACAAACTAATGCAATCCATCATCGATCTGCGTTCAGACACGGTGACGCGCCCTACGCCTGAGATGCGAACGGCGATGGCCGCGGCCGAGGTGGGCGACGATGTCTACGGCGAGGACCCCACCGTCAATCTGCTTGAGCGTCGCGCCGCCGAGATCTTTGGACGCGAGGCTGCTCTCTTCGTTCCCACCGGCACCATGGGCAACCAGATCGGCATTCGACTCCACACGCAGCCGGGCCAGGAGGTCATCGCCGAGTCGCGCGCCCACATCCTTGATTGGGAGATGGCCACGACAGCAGTGTTCTCGGGATGCCTGGTGCGAGCCGTTCCCGCCGAGCGAGGCATCCTGACCTGGCAACACATCGAGCCGGCGATCTACATGCGTGGAGCCTTTCGCGCGGCCACAGGATTGATTGAAATTGAAAACACTGCAAACCTGGCCGGCGGAACCGTCACGCCGCTGCCAGTGCTCGAAGAGATTTGGACGAACGCAAAAGAGCGCAAGTTGCCTCTCCATCTCGACGGCGCGCGCATCTTCAATGCTGCCGTGGCGCTGGGTGTGGATGTGCGAGAACTAACCCGTGGCTTCGACACCGTGATGTTTTGCCTCTCCAAGGGACTGGGTGCGCCTGTGGGGTCGATGCTGGTTGGCTCGGCGGAGTTGATGGAGCGGGCAAGGCTCTTTCGCAAAGCATTAGGCGGTGGAATGCGTCAGGCCGGCGTACTGGCCGCTGCGGGATTGATCGCGCTCGAACAGGGGCCGAAGCGGCTGCATGTAGATCACGCCAACGCGCGCTTGCTGGCCGAAGCGCTCGCCAGCATCGGCAGCGTCGCGATCGACCTCGATGCAGTCGAGACCAACATCGTCGTCTTCAAGTTGACGGGCGGTCTCAGCGCGGCGGATCTCGTGCAGCGACTCAAATCGCGCGGCATTCTCGCCAGCGCCTTTGCCTCCGATGCGATTCGGCTTGTTACGCATCTCGACGTGGATCGCGCAGCCTGCATCACGGTTGCCGATGCGTTGACCGAGGAGATTGCGGCCGCTGCAAGAGCGGCCTGAGCCGTTACATGTTCGACGCCAGGGTTGGAATCTCGCCCATTACATCGAAATCCGCGAAGACAAAGCCATCGCGGTCGACGACCTCACCGGCTTCCAATTGCACTTGCGCCGTAAACATCGGCCCCGCATAAACGCAGGTGTGAAACTCGCCACGCTCTCCACAGGGATCGATCTCAGGCGGCAGATCGCGCAACAAAGCCGCGTCGAATTCGCGGCCGGAAAATGCTCCCGCGAGCTGCTTGGTGTCTGTGCAGACCAGCTTTGCGCGCAGACCGGCGGAGATCATCTCACGAGCCAGTTCAGCGGTCGGCATCTCCCACAGAGGAAACAGCGGCTCCAGCCCCGTTGGCTTCAACTGAGTCTCGCGATAGGCGCGAACGTCGGGCAGGAACAGATCGCCAAAGGCCATGGCATCCACCTTTTCGCGGATGGCACGCTCGCAGACCTCGCTCATTCGCTGCTCATAAATTTCGTTGGAACACGGCCAGGGCAGCGGCACAACCCACAACGGCAGTTGAGCGGCCCGGGCCTGGGCCTCCAGCACGGAAAGCCTCGTGCCATGCATCGCCACGCGCTGAAACTCAGTATTCAAAGTCGTCAGCAAGCCAACCACTTCGATGCCGGGTTGCCGCCGCAGAACGTGCAGCGCCCAGGCGCTGTCTTTGCCGCTACTCCAGGACAATAAAACACGCTTCATTCGACCATCATAATTGCCAACGGGAGGGTATTGGACGTGGCGGCTCTCTCCGGCTGCGTCGACAGAGCAATCCAGTACATCGGAACCAATTCCAGGGGAGTAGAAGTAGTGTGAGTGCGGTTCGAGATCCGCGCGCAGCTATTTCTGCCGCACAACGTTGAAACCATCAACAATCCGGAACGCTCATGAGGCCCCGGAAGAGCGAAATCCCTGGAGGACTCGGTTCATGATGAAGAAGATCGCACTTGCACTCTTGTTTGCTATCACTTTTTGCCCTGTGGCATCGTTTGCGCAGGTCTCAATTCGCATCGGTCCGCCGGCACGCGAATACGAACGCCGTGGCCAGCCACCCGAGCGTGGCTATGTTTGGATTGGCGGCTATCAGCGCTACGAGGGCGGCCGCTACGTCTGGACTCCCGGCCGTTGGGAGCGTCCACCCCAGCCGCATCAACGCTGGGTTGATCACAAGTGGAAACAGCACCATGGCGAGTGGGAGATGCAGGAAGGCCACTGGCGCTAGATTGAAGTCTCAACCAACAGAAAAGCGGGGCGAGAGCCCCGCTTTTCTGTTGGTATGCCAGAAGATTGAAAAGAAAAAGCTTCTTTGCGTGAGAGATAAGAGTTACATTGTTGCCGCGCCTTTTTTCCGGCGCGGCCATGGCGAAGGCGGCTGCCCCACCGCAGGTGGCTGGTTAGCTGATCTCGATCACGTCGGTTGCTGCCGCAGCCGCGGCTTCGGCGCGCTCCATCAGCTTTTCCGCCACGGCATAGAACTCCGCAGCCTGCGGGCTCTTCGGTCCGGCCAGCGCCACCGGCAGGCCGCGGTCGCCGCCCTCGCGAATCGCGGGCACCAGTTCGATCGATCCCAGAAACGGCACGTTGAACTGCTTGCGCCGTGCGCTCCGCGCCGCCGCTGCGAGAAGATGTCGATCTCCTGGTGGCAATGCGGGCAGGTGAAGTGGCTCATGTTCTCCACGATGCCCAGCACCTCCACGTTCACCTGGGCAAACATCTCCAGCGCCTTGCGCGCATCCTGCAGGCTCACGTCGCTCGGCGTCGAAACCACCACCGCGCCGGTCAGCGGCACCGTCTGCACCAGCGAGATCACCACGTCGCCCGTGCCCGGAGGCAGATCGACGACCAGGTAATCGAGCTCGCCCCAGTCCACCTGCTGCAGAAACTGCCGGATGATCTGGTGCAGCATCGGCCCGCGCATCACCAGCGGCTTGTCGCCGGGAGAGATGTAGCCGATCGAGATGGTCTTGACGCCATGCGTCAGGTTGGGCTCGATCATGTTGCCCTCGCCAACTTTCGGCTGCTGCGGCTGAGCCCATCATCAGCGGCACGTTGGGCCCGTAGATGTCGGCGTCGATCAGGCCCACGCGCTGGCCCAGCTTGCGAGAGCGCGATGGCCAGGTTGACGGCGACCGTGGTTTTGCCCACGCCGCCCTTGCCTGAACCGACAGCGATGATCTTCGAAACGCCCGGCAACGCGACCGGCGCGGGCATGGCATGTGAATGCGCCATTGGTTTTAACTGCTCCTTTTTGTATGAACGTCTTGTTCTTGAGATGACTTTCACTTCGATTGCGATTCTCAGGCCGGTTCGGCCTCTCTGCGCGGCGTGGGCCGCTTTCGCCAGCTTGCGGCGCGCTGCCTCGGCCTCGCGATGTTGCGCGCCGCAGCAGCGCGTCTGCATAGCGGCGCTTTTCGTCCGGCGTCTCCGGCTTCAGCTGCGGAACGCGCACGCGGCGGCCTTGCTCGTCGACGGCCACAAAGACCAGGTAGGCGCTGGCCACGTGCGAGACCTTGCCGGTCTGCGTGTTTTCCGCCCACACCTTCACGCCCACTTCCATCGAGGTGTTGAATGCGCGGTTGACGCTCGACTTGAGCGTCACCAGATCGCCCAGGTGCACCGGCTGGATGAAGTCGATGTGGTCCATGGCGGCGGTCACCACGTAGGTGCGCGCGTGCCGATAGGCGGCCATCGCGCCGGTCAGGTCGATGAAGTGCATCAGCCGCCCGCCCAGCAGATTGCCCAGCGTGTTGGTGTCGTTGGGCAGCACGATTTCCGTCATCTCCGACTGCGTGCTGGCCACGGTGCGGGCGGCGGGGTTGGTTCCAGAGTTGATCTCGGGGTTGATCTCGGTTCGTACTCATTCTCTGGCTCGCTCCGTTCCCATCTGCGCCGTTCGACCTTGCCTGCCGCCGGCTACAATGGAGACTGGCGGCTGCTCGGTCCGAACGGGCGCACTACTTCCAGTTTCGGCAATCGCGCCAATTACGCAAATCCTTCCGCGCCGGATCTGAGGCGAGACGAGGCCGCATTCGAGCAAAATGGACAAGATCGCAGGACTGAAAGAGATTCTCGCGCTGGATCCGAAGAACAGCTTTGCCCGCTACGGGATCGCCATGGAACTGGCCGGCAGCGGCGAGACGGCCGAGGCACTCGCCGAGTTCGACACGCTGCTGGCCAACGATCCCGACTACACCGCCGGCTACTTCATGGCCGCGCAGACGCTGGCCACGGCGGGCCGCACTCCGGAAGCCATCGCGCGGCTGAAGGCCGGCATCGATTGCGCCGCGCGCAGCGGCAACCGCCATGCCCTCAGCGAGATGCAGGCCATGCTCGACGAGTTGGACCGGTAGGCAGGGTATAAGGGACTGAAGTTGCATCGCTGCCAGGCTGGTCACCTCAAGATTGGATCTGCGTTCGGAGCCTCTAGTCGCAAAAGCAGCAACGCGGCGAGGGTGGGGCACCCGGTTCCATGTCAAACCATCGAGCGCTCATTGGTACCCAATCCGGCACGAGGCTTCGGTTCGTTTTCACCTCGGTCGCGTCTATACTACTAATATGCCGAAATACTCGATCGTTGTTCCTTTTCACAATGAAGAAGAGAATGTCACCGTCCTATACGCGCGCCTGAAGCAAGTGATGGAGCAGGTGGGCGACAGTTTTGAGCTGGTCCTTGTCGACGATGGCTCCAGCGACCGCACCTACAAGCTGCTGGAAGAGATCGCCGCGGTCGATAGCCGCGTGCTGATCATCAAGCTGCGCCGCAACTTCGGCCAGACCTCGGCGCTGGCGGCGGGTTTCGACCACGCCTCGGGCGAGTTCATTCTCGCCATGGACGGCGACCTGCAGCACGATCCCAACGACATTCCCAACTTCCTCGAAAAGCTCGAAGAGGGCTACGACGTCGTCTCCGGCTGGCGCAAGGAGCGCATTGACAACTTCATCATGCGCCGCATTCCCTTCGCGCTGCGCCAACTGGCTCATGGCCAAGCTCTCCGGCGTCGACATTCACGACTTCGGCACCACCTTCAAGGCCTATCGCCGCGAAGTCATCCAGAATATTCCGCTCTACGGCGAGATGCACCGCTTTATTCCCGCGCTGGCCAGCTGGTATGGCGCGTCCATCTGCGAGATTCCCATCAAGAATGTGAACCGCGAACGCGGCAAGAGCCACTACGGCATCGGCCGCACCTTCCGCGTCTTCTTCGACCTGCTGACCATTCGCTTCCTGCTCAAGTACATGAGCCGGCCGCTGCACTTCTTTGGCGGCTTCGGGGCGTTGGGCATCATGGCTGGCAGCGTCATGGGCCGCGATGCTGGCGCTCAAGATCCTTCATCCCCACCAGAATGTGATGGACATGCACGGGCCCATGTTTGTCATCGGCGGCGTGCTGATCGTCTCCGGCATCCAGTTGCTGGCCATCGGCCTGCTGGGCGAGCTGCAGGTGCGCCACTACTACACCAGCCAGCACCCCACGCCCTACACCGTCGACCGCATGGTTCGCCTGCGTTCGCCCGAAGAGCCGAGCATCCTGCCGGAGCGGTGAAGCAGGGACAGGGAACAGGGAATAGGGAATAGGGAACAGAAAAATGTCAAGCCCCGCTTGGACATAGTCCAGGTGGGGCTTGATGTTCTGCGCTCCGCGATATCTGTGATGAGTGACTTTCTCGGATTAAAGCACCTTGCAGTCCCACACCCCCCGAGGGTTCATTCTTGACCTGTCATGAAAGCCATCCAGATTCACGCGACGGGCGGGCCAGAGGTTTTGAAGCTCGCCGACCTGCCCATTCCCCAGCCGGGGCCGGGGCAGGTGCTGATCCGCGTCGAAGCCATCGGCGTCAACTTCATCGAGATCTACTTTCGCAAGGGCGTCTACAAGGCTTCGCTGCCCCTCATCCCCGGCAGCGAAGCCGCGGGCACGGTGGAAGAGCTCGGGCCGGGCGTCACCGGTTTCAAGCCGAGGGCGATGCCGTCGCTTCGGTCGCCGTGCTGGGCAGCTATGCCGAGTACGCGCTGGTTCCCGCGGCGCAACTGGTCAAGGTCCCCGCCGGCCTCACGCCCGAGCAGGCCGCCGCCGCCATGCTGCAGGGCATGACCGCGCACTATCTTGCCTACTCCACCTTTCCGCTGAAAGCCGGCGACACGGCGCTGGTGCACGCCGGAGCCGGCGGCGTGGGCCTGCTGCTCACGCAGATGGCTGCACGCATCGGCGCGCGCGTCATCACTACCGTCTCCACCCCAGCCAAGGCCGAGCTCTCGCGCGAGGCCGGCGCCTCCGACGTGATCCTCTACACCGAGCAGGACTTCGAAGCCGAGGTCAAGCGCCTCACCGGCGGCAAGGGCGTCGACGTGGTCTACGACTCGGTGGGCAAGACCACCTTTGAGAGGAGCCTCAACTGCCTGCGCCCGCGCGGCATGCTGGCTCTCTTTGGCGCATCCAGCGGCCCTGTGCCGCCCTTCGACCTGATCCAGCTCAGCGGCAAAGGCTCGCTCTTCATCACCCGGCCCACGCTCTGGCATCTACCTGGCCACGCGCGCAGAGCTCGAGTGGCGCGCCGGCGATGTGCTCGGCTGGGCCGCCAGCGGCGAACTCAAACTGCGCACCGAGCACATGTATCCGCTGGCCGATGCCGCACAGGCGCAGACCGATCTGGAAGCCCGCAAGACCACGGGCAAGATTCTGCTGGAGCCGTAGCGCAGAGATCAGGGGTCAGAGTTCAGAGATCAGGCGTTGTGCGCTCTGTTCTAAGCCTAGTCATCGGAGTCCATTTCTGAAACCCGTGAGATTTTGATTCATTTTCATCCCGTTCATCGCTCATGTATTCGTGTATACATGTCCTGTGCTCCAGCCTTTCGCGTGCTTCCTGAAGAAAGGTTGGGAAACCTCGAACCCAACCGCCACGCTGATCATGAGAATACCATGGCCACGATTTCCATCGCCCCTGAAGATCGCGTCTTCGTGCTCACCGGCGCGGGCATCAGCGCGGAGAGCGGCCTGCCCACCTTTCGCGCATCGGACGGCCTGTGGGCTGGCCATCGGGTCGAGGATGTCTGCACGCCCGAGGCCTGGCAGCGCAATCCCGCGCTGGTGTGGGAGTTCTACTCCAGCCGCCGCGCGGCAGGCGAATGGCCCAGCCCAATCCGGCGCACATCGCCCTCGCCGAGCTGGAAGCGCAACTGGGCGACCGCTTCTTTCTCTGCACGCAAAATGTCGACGACCTGCACGAGCGCGCCGGCTCCAGACGCATGGTGCACATGCACGGCGAACTGGACAAGTCGCACTGCGAGGCCGAGTGCGGCCGGCCGCCGGTCGAAGATCGCACCGTCTATCGCAGCCTCGACGAGGTGGGCCGCTGCCCCTGCGGCGCGCGCCTGCGCCCCCACATCGTCTTCTTCGGCGAGATGCCGCTCGAGATGGGCCGCATTCAGCGGGAGATTCAGCAAGGCCACGCTGATGCTGGTCGTCGGCACTTCAGGTTCGGTCTATCCGGCGGCCAACTTTGTCCACTGGGTGCGCGAGCAGGGCGGCCGCGCTATTTACGTCGGTCCCGAGCTCCCTCTGAACGCCGAGGCCTTCACTCACCTCGTCGAAGGCAAAGCAGGGGAGGTGCTGCCGGGGCTGTTTGAAGTGGAGTGAAGCGTCACGTGCGGGCGGATTCCACTGCAGTCAATTCACCGGCTACTCTAGCCCGCGCCTTGATGTACTCCACCCGCCGGAAGCGCAGCCCGGTCCAATCCTCATCGATCGCCACGGCGCGCACGGTATCGAATCCCGCGGCCTTCAGGGCATCCCATCCGGTGTCGCGATTGAAGTCGCACTTATACTTTTTCGAAGTGCCCTTCGGATAGGCAAACCACACCGTAGCATCGCCCTTCGCGCGCGCGGCCACCGCCGGTATAAGCGCATCCACTTCGCTCTTCCGCGTTACAAAGGCAATCAAGAATCGAATCTCCGCAGCAGACTTGATTTGCCGATGAATAGTCAATCCGGGCAGCCCGCCGAGCTCAGCATCGAAGCTCGCCGGTGCATTCAGCACGAGGATCTCCGGCTGATCCTTGAGGTTCAATTTTTCAAAAATTGTGGCCATGGATTCTCATAATCATCCGAGTTGCGGGATAGTCAGCAAATCCTGAGCGGCACTTCACACGCCAATCCGCGCGGCGGGCTCAGGTATCATAGTTTATTGCGTTGTCTTATCCAATTCAAAGAGGAATCAACCGTGTCCGATTCGAATCTCTCCGCGCATCTCAGTGAACTATCAGCCGGAAGCAGTCGCTTGCAGCACCCCTTGCGCATTGCTCTGTTTGGCTTTGGAACGGTGGCCAGTTCGGTGGCGCGGATTCTTGTGGATTCCAAGCCCGAAGGCCTCGAACTCACCCATATCTACGCCCGCAGCCTGGCGCGCCGGCGCGTCGACTGGGTTCCTGCGAACGTCATCTGGACCGAAGACGCCGATGCACTGCTCGCCTCTGACGATGTCGATGTCGTGGTCGAGCTGGCCGGCGGTCTCGAACCGGCAGGCGGCTGGGTGCGGCACGCTCTCCGCGAAGGCAAAAGTGTCGTCACGGCCAACAAAAAGCTCATCGCAGCCCACGGCGCGGAGCTGGAACGGCTGGCCGCGGCCTCGGGCGGGCACCTGAAGTATCGGCGCGGCGGTGGCCGGCGGAGTTCCCGTGATTCCCGGCCTCGAACAGGGCCTGGCCGGCGACCGCATCGAGCGCATTGAAGGCATCTTGAACGGCACGTGTAACTTCATCCTCAGTAAGATGCAAGAGGGCGCCGAGTACGCGCCGGTGCTGGCCGATGCGCAGGCCAAGGGATACGCCGAGGCCGATCCCACAGAAGATGTGGGCGGCTTTGATGCCCGCGCCAAGCTGGCGATTCTGATGCGTCTCGCCCTGCGCGTCGAGGTGAACCCTGAGGAGATCGAGCCTCAGCCCATCACAAAGATCGCTGCCGTCGACTTCAGTTATGCGCGCGACCTCAACTGCACCATCCGGCAGATTGCGCGGGCCGACTACGCCGAGGGCAAGATCGCCGCCAGTGTAGGACCGATGCTTGTTGACCTGCATTCGCCGCTGGCCTGGTCGCGCGGCACGGAAAACATGGTGATCTTCAGCGGCAAATATGGCGGCGATGTGGTCTTCTCAGGCCATGGAGCCGGCGGTCATCCCACGGCTGTTGCGGTCGTCAGCGACCTGCTGGCCCTGGCGCATGGCTCGCGGCGAGTCAAGGTTCCTGCTGCGCCGGCTGGCTTGAGCGCCGAGTTCGAGGTTCCGCATTACATCCGCTTCATGGTCAACGACAAGCCGGGCATCATCGCCGACATCACCGTGGCCTTGGCCAGCGAGGGCATCAACATCCGCGCCATCGTGCAGAAACCCGGCTTTCCCGCGAAAGCCTTGCCCTTTGTGATGACCGTCGAGCCATGCAAATCCTCGGCGCTCAAGCGCGCCCTCGAGGTCCTTCGCGGCAAAGACTACCTGCTCGAAGATCCATTGGATCTGCAGATGCTGGAGTAGCGGGGAAGATGGTGCGGGTCAGGATCTCCCAGTGAGATTACGGCGATAGATAGGATGGCTTCGCTGGGTTCGAGACAGAGCCCTGCGCCGAGCACTTCAGGTTTCCATTCTGCGACGTGAAGTTGAAAGCCTTTACATCGTTGGCGCGTCTACCAGCGGATTCACAACCTGAATCGCTCCGTACCGCTGCCCCGTGGCCAGATGCTCGGAGTAGAGGATCGACGCTCCGCAGCGCTCGGCGGCCTCCAGAATCATCGCGTCCCAGAACTGGACCCGGTGGCGCATCACGATCTCCAGCGCCTCCAGCACCGATGCCGGAGTGCTCGGAACCACCTCCCAGGCCGAATAGTCGCGGATTAGCAAGCGCACATCCTCCACAGGCATGGGATTGTCCGCAACGCGGCAAAGCTGAATGCAAAGCTCGTGCAGCACCTGTGCGCTCACGACCCCCCAGCCGGATGCCCAAAGCTGCTCCAGCAGCATCTGAGCGCGCATATGCTTCGATCCGGCCGAGCGGTCGTGCGCGTAGACCAGAATGTCGGTATCGACGAAGCACTTACCGCTCATGCAGTTCACCCCGAGAGCGGCTCGGAGCCCAACGCAGGTCGAAGCCCGACCGAAGCCGTGCTATCGCGCTCCGCCGAGCCTGATGGTATCCCTTGCGCTCACGCACGGCCTCCTCAAGCCGCGTAGCCAGCAAGGCACTGATCGAAGAGCCTTCTTCAGCAGCCAGAACACGGGCCTCCTGAAGCAGGTCTGCCTCAATCTTCAACGTGACATTGGTCTTCATAGTGGCACCTGATTTCGTGTAGCACTAGTTTATGTGCTTGATCTCAGGAAATTCAAGCAAAAATCAGACGGTTAGCTTTTCAGGCAATAGCGATTCCCGCATACCGACACAGTATTTCCTGCCACGAAATTCGGAGCAATTTCTGCCTCCCACTGGACCGGCAGGCACTTTGCATGGAGTGCATTTTCCCCTTGCATGCATCTGATTTTGCTCTCTTTGTAACCTCCCATTCACATTGGCCCGTTAGCCTAACTTAGGTGATAGCCCAAGTGCCCGAGTTTCGGATCTCCCAAGCGCAATTTCAGCCCGAGCCCAACGCTCCAGACGAGCAACGTCCGGAGGAGGCGCTTCCGCGCGAGATCTCCCCGATTCGAGCGTTCCTGCTCTCGCGCGGCAACTCGGCCATCGCCGACCGCGGCTTCCACTGGCTGATGGTGCTCTGCGCCCTGAGCATCTTCGGCATCGTGGTGCTCATTGCCATCGAGTTGGTGGTGCGTTCGAAGATGGCCTGGCATCAGTTTGGCCTGGACTTCTTCTACAAGGCGTTTGTCGATCCATATACCAAACAGACGCTCTACTGGGATCCGGTCAACGGGCATTTCAGCGCCTTGCCATTCCTCTATGGCACGCTGGTTTCGTCGTTTCTGGCGCTTGCTGATGGCGGTTCCGCTGGCCATCGGCGTGGCCGTCTTCCTCACCGAAATGTGCCCAGGCTTGCTGCGCGGCCCGCTGGCCTTCCTCACCGAATTGCTGGCGGCCATTCCCAGCGTCATCTATGGGCTTTGGGCGGTCTTCGTGCTGGTGCCGCTGCTCCGCGAGCACGTGAATCCCTGGCTCGATCAAGACTGCTTGGCTGGACGGGCTTCTTTGCCGACGACAATCCCACCGGCCTGGGCTTTCTCGCTGCCGGCAGTCATCCTGGCCATCATGATCCTGCCCATCATCTCCTCGCTCACCCGCGAAGTCATGACGGCCGTTCCGCACTCGCAGCGCGAAGCCGTGCTGGCCCTCGGCGCAACGCGCTGGGAGATGATCCGCATGGGCGTTCTGCGCAATGCGCGCATCGGCATCGTGGGCGCCGTCATTCTCGGCCTTGGCCGCGCACTCGGCGAAACCATGGCCGTCACCATGGTCATCGGCAACAGCCTCGAGATCCAGCGATCGCTGCTGTCAAACGGCAACACGATGGCCTCGGTCATTGCCAACGAATTCGCCGAGGCCGTCGGCGATCTGCATCTGAGCGCGCTGATGGAGATCGGCCTCGCGCTGTTTATCGTCACCATCATCGTCAACGCATTTGCCCAGTTGCTGGTGTGGGCGGTTACGCGCGGAGCGCCGTCACGGCGCATTGAAGCGCAGAGAACAGAGAGCAGATGCTCGGTATCGTACGCGGGAGAAGAAAAACTGAACACCGAACACAAAATGCGGGCGAGATTCAGAACGGTCGACCGATGGCGCGGCTACCGGCTCTGGCGGTCCTGTCCACCCTGCTGGTGGTCACGCCGCTGGTCGCCATCTTCGTCTATCTCATCTACCAGGGCGCCAGTTCGCTCAATCTGGACTTCTTCACCCAGATTCCCAAGCCGGTCGGCGAGGCCGGCGGCGGCATGGCCAATGCCATTGTCGGGTTCGGCGATCCTTCTCGGACTCGCCAGCCTCATCGGCGTTCCCATCGGCATCGGCGGCGGCATCTTCCTCGCCGAGTTCGGCCGCGGCACCAAGCTGGCCAATGCCGTCCGCTTCACCGCCGATGTGCTCAACGGCGTCCCTTCCATCGTCATGGGCATCGCCATCTACGCGCTGATCGTCGTGCCCCAGGGCCACTTCTCCGCCTTCTCCGGCGGCGTGGCGCTGGGCATCATGATGATTCCCACCGTCTGCCGCACGACCGAAGAGATGCTGCTGATGGTGCCGCACGCGGTCCGCGAGGCGGCTCTGGCTCTGGGCGTGCCCAACTGGCGCTCGGTGCTGTCCATCACCGTCAAGACCGCCTCGCCCGGCATCATCACCGGCTGCATGCTGGCCTTTGCCCGCGTCGCCGGCGAAACCGCGCCGCTGATCTTTACCGCGCTTCGGCAACGAGTTCTGGAGCACCGAGCTCAACCAGCCCATCGCCGCTCTGCCGCTTGCAGATTTACGTCTACGCCCTCTCGCCCTACGACGACTGGCACCGGCTGGCGTGGGCGGGCGCGCTGGTGTTGATTGTGCTGATTGTGCTCGCGGTTTCGCTGGTGCGCTTTGTCACCAGCCGCGGCGTTTTGAAAGGGGCAAGCTAAGTGGGCGTCGGCATCGAGGTAACCAACCTGAACGCGTGGTACGGCACCAATCACACGCTGCAGGACATCAATCTGAATATCCCAGCCAACCATGCCACGGCCCTCATCGGCCCCTCGGGCTGCGGCAAGAGCACCTTTGTGCGCTGCCTCAACCGCATGCACGAAACCAATCCCATCGCCCGCGTCACCGGCTCGGTGCGCATCGGCGACCTCGACATCTATGCCGACGCCAAGCCCGTCGAGATTCGCCGCCGCGTGGGCATGGTCTTCCAGCGGCCCAATCCCTTTCCCACCATGTCGATTTACGACAACGTCGCCGCCGGCCTCAAGCTCAACGGCTACACCAATCGCCGCGTCCTCGACGAAATCGTCGAAAAGTCGCTGAAGAACTCGGCGCTGTGGGACGAAGTGAAGGACGACCTGAAGAAGAAATCCGGCGCCAGCCTCTCCGGCGGCCAGCAGCAGCGCCTCTGCATCGCGCGCGCCCTTGCCGTCGATCCCGAGGTGCTGCTGATGGACGAGCCGGCCTCGGCGCTCGATCCCGTTTCCACTTCCAAGATCGAAGACCTTATCTTCCAGCTCAAATCGCAGTACACTATCGTGATTGTGACCCATAACATGCAGCAGGCAGCCCGCGTCGCCGAGAAGACCGGCTTCTTCCTCAACGGCCGCATGGTCGAGTTCGACTCGACCCACAAGATCTTCACCAACCCCAGCGACAAGCGCACGGAGGATTACATCACGGGCAGGTTCGGATGACGCGCATACGCTTTCAACAAAGCCTGGAAGACCTGAAGGAGCAGTCTGCTGGTCATGGCCGGGCTCGCCGAGCAGGCCATTCAGCGCGCCATCGAGGCTTATCGCGTGCGCGACCTCTCCATCTGCGACCTGGTCAACCGCAGCGAGATCGCCATCAATCGCATGGAGCGCGACATCGATCAGGCGGCGCTCGACCTGCTGGCCATGGAGCAGCCCATGGCCATCGACCTGCGCTTCATCCTCAGCGTGATCAAGATCAACGCCGATCTCGAGCGCGTGGGCGACGCCGCCAAGAGCATCAGCGACCGCGTACGGGC
Organism: uncultured Acidobacteriaceae bacterium; assembly: GCA_963843625.1. Lineage (GTDB taxonomy): Bacteria > Acidobacteriota > Terriglobia > Terriglobales > Acidobacteriaceae > Telmatobacter. The sequence continues at coordinate 270,787 of CAWJLK010000013.1, read as the reverse complement.
ACATGGAGCAGATGGCCCAGGTCGATCTGCCTGTCGATATTCCGCGCATGGCCGTCGCTGGCCGCCGACATGGTGCGCAAGAGCCTGCAGTCGTTCATCGAGGCCGACGCCGAGTTGGCGCGCACGGTGCTCACCATGGACGATGCCGTCGACGCCATGAACCGCGCGGCCTATAAGGCGCTGACCAAAGTGATGGAAGAGCAGAGCCATCATGGCTCCGCAGGCCCTGAACGCGCTGATGATCTGCCGCAGCCTTGAGCGCGTGGCCGACCACGCCACCAACATCGCCGAAGACGTGATCTTCTGGGTCCAGGGCGACGATGTCCGCCACTTCAAAGCCATGAAGACCGCCCCCGATCCGCATGCGATGGAGTAAGTCGCCGCGCACTCAATGTCTCGCTGATGGGCTTCCGCTTTGCGGTGTTTGAGTAGCACTGGAAGCAGACAATGCGGCGGAAGTGACAACGTCTGCCCAAATGCCCCACGATCCGACGCGCCATGAGACTTCATTGAAGACGGCATCCGCGGTGACGTGCTTCAACTGCGTCTACTGCGAAGAATGAAGCTGGCGATCGAAGCGGAAGACATATCGCAACAGGCCGGCGTTGATGCATAGCAGGATTGTGGATGCCGACGCCGCCGGCACCAAGGCGCGCAGGTTTCCATCAAGCAGAGCCTCCATCGATACGGTTAGCAACCAGAGTTGGACTACGACGGTGGTCGATACCAGGAAGAGGATTCCTGTAAAGAGAACAGTTCCCTGCTGTCGCTTGCTCACGATGCCTCCCGTTCAGTGGCGTAGATGCGCCCATCGCGCTCTTCGAGTCTGACTCGCGGAAGTGGACGCGTCGGTGGACCTGCGATCGGGACGCCCCGGTCGAGATCAAATCGTCCATTGTGACAAGGGCAGAACAGACTCTGCTCTTCCTTGTCATAAACGACAGCGCAGGAAAGATGTGTGCAGACCTGAGAATAGGCGACCAGCTTCCCCTCCGCGGTACGAACGGCAATGCAAGGGTCTTTGGCCGTGGGATATCGAAAGAGCGCCGATGCATTCACCTTTAGATCCGCCGACAAACCAAGCATCTGCTCGCCTTTTGACCCGCCGCGCAGAAACCTGGAGCCGATGACGGTGAACCAGTTGGCAATGGCGAGAACCATTGAACCGAGGGTAAGGAATTTCACCATCTCTCTGCGGGTTACGTAATTGTCGCCTTCCCACTCGATGGGAAAGTCATCGCGCCATTTCTCGGTCTTCTGGCATGAAGTGCAGGGTTCCTGGTCACTCTTCATTCCATTCCCTCCAGCATCAGTGCAACGTCATAGGGATCTTTCTGCAAGGTCGAAGGCGTGGAGAGAATCTGGACCAGATCGATTTCGACGCGGGTGACAGCCCGAGGAACCATGACGTAAACCTTCGTTTTCACTTCTTCTGCTCCGAACTTCCAAGTGTTGATGGGTATGCCCTGGCGGGTTCGCTGAATCTCTTCCATCGTCGTGTAGGTCAACGCGCCGGATGGACACACGGAGGCGCACATTGGCTTCTTGCCGACGCTGCTGCGGTCGTAACACATATCGCACTTCATCATCTGATCGATGCCACTCATGTATTTCGGCACGCCGAAGGGGCAAGCAAGCACGCAGTTGGAGCAGCCGATGCAGCGCGGCTTCAGCGAACTCTGCACGACGCCATCCGGTGTTTTCTTGATCGCATCGGCGGGACATACTTGAGCGCATATGGGATCTTCACAGTGCATGCAGACCTGCGGCGCTGTCTGCACGCTGTCACGGCGTTCGATCGTCTCCAGGTGAATCATGCTCGTCCCGCGATGGGTGTCGCACTCGGCGCAAGCCTTCACGCACGCCTCGCAGCCTATGCAGCGGGAGTAATCGATGAAGAATGCTGCCGCACTCATCGAATACCTCCGGCCTGAACTTCGAGCATGGCAATCGTGTCCGCGGGCTGATCAACTTTACTCAGCCGGACGGCGCATATTTTGAATTCAGGAATATTGGAGACCGGATCGATTGCCCGGATGGTGCAGTTGTTCGCGGAGCGGTCAAGAGGCCAATGATAGGGGACAAAAACAGTGTCCGGCCGAATCGTCTTCACGACTTTTGCGTGAACCACGATGCTTCCCCGCCGGCTCTCGACTTTTACAAAGTCGCCATCTGCAATCGCATATCTCTCGGCCAGTCGCGGGTGAATCTCGCAGAACGGCTGCGGGGTCTGATCGACAAGTGCGCCGATGCGGCGGGTCTGGGTCCCGGAGAGAAACTGCGAGACGACGCGGCCGGTGGTCAGGATGACGGGATACTCCTCGTCGGGCATTTCAGCGGATGGCTTCCAGTCGACCGGCATGAAATGCGCTCGTCCGTCAGGATGACCGAACTTCCCGTTCTCGTATAAGCGCGGCGTTCCGGGGTGATTCAGTTCAGGACACGGCCAGAACAATCCGTTGCTCTCGTCCAGGCGCTTCCAGGTCATGCCGTAATAGTCGGAAACGCCGCCCTTCGATGCGATACGAAGCTCCTCAAAAATCTCCTCGGGCGACGCATAATTGAATTTATTCGCATGTCCAAGACCGCTCGCAATGTCGCAAATGATCTTCCAGTCTTCACGAGCGTTGGCGGGAGGTGTGATCGCTTTGCGATGCCGGATGACGCGGCCTTCCACGCTGGTCGTCGTTCCTTCGTCCTCTTCCATCAACGAGCCTGCAAGAACAATGTCCGCATAGCGCGCGGTCTCGGAAAGGAAGAAATCGATGCAGGTGTAGAATTCGAGTTTTTCCAAAGCCTCACGGACGAAGTTTGCATCGGGCAGCGAAACCACGGGATTGAAGCAGATGGAGATGAGACCTTTGATCTTGCCCTCATGAATGGCTTCGACGAGCGGTATCGCCGACAGGCCCTTTTGAGGCAATGATTCTTCGGTTACGCCCCATATATTCGCGATGTATCTTCGATGTTCTGGATTTGAGATGTCGCGGCTGCCCGGAAGCTGATCGCATTTCTGGCCCTGTTCGCGTGCTCCCTGGCCGTTGCCTTGCCCGGTGATCATGGCGTAACCGCAGCCTTCGCGTCCGATCCTGCCGGTCGCGACAACCAGGTTGATCGCCGCCATGCAGTTGTCAACGCCTTTGGTGTGATGCTCGATCCCGCGCGCGTGCATCAGGAAGCTGGTTGGCGCAGGTCCCCATAGCTCTGCCGCCTTGACGATCATCTCCGCCGGAACACCGGCTATCTTCGACGAATATTCCGGCGTGTATTTCTTCACGGACTCCGCGAGCTGATCGAATCCGGTGGTGTGTTCATCGATGAACTTGCGATCGATCCATCCGCGTTCGATGAGGATGTGCAACATGCCGTTGAAGACGCCGATATCTCCGCCGGGACGAACGGGAATGAATAGATCCGCATTCCGTGCGATGGGAGTCATGCGCGGATCGAGGATAATCAGCTTCGCTCCATTCTCCCGCGCCTGCCAGAGATAGTCGGTCGTGATGGGCGCACACTCCGCGATGTTGGCTCCCGCTGCGAGAATGACCTTAGCCTTGGGAATATCGCTCCATGGATTTGCGCTTCGATCCACGCCAAAGACTTTCTTTGAAGCGGCGCCGGCGGAAACCATGCACAGCCTGCCGTTGTAATCGATGTTGGCCGTCTGCAAGGCTACGCGGGCAAACTTGCCCATCAGGTAGGCCTTTTCATTCGTAAGCGATGCGCCGGTCAACACTGCGAATGCGTCTTTGCCGTAGGCGGCCTGGATTCGCTGAATTTCGCTGACCACACGCTGCATGGCGAAATCCCAGGAGATAGCCTCGAAGCCCGCGCCTTCAACTCGCTGAAGCGGATGCTTCAGCCGATCCGGGTGCTCGTCCTGCATATAGCGCTTGACGCCTTTGGGACAGAGCTTGCCGCGATTGAATGGGAAGTCTTCCCACGGCTCGAAGCCTACGACTTTGTTGTTCTGCACGCGCAACTGAATGCCACACTGCTGTCCGCAAAAGCAGCAATGGGTCTTGACGAGTTTCTCGTCTTCGGTGGTCCGCGTCCAGCCGCCCGCGGGCACATAGTGGAGAGTGGGGCCAAAGATGCGAATCAATTCTGGAACTTCAACCGGCAGTTTTGCCATTACAGCAGCCCCCTTGTCGACATGTCTGTCGACCTCCAAAGCCCATCTTGTGCGAGCGCCAGATTCTTTCGCCGGCACTGAGGACACACATCCTGATAGTGCGACCCATCTGTCATCCGATATCTGATTTGAAGAGCAGCCTCGACTGCCTTCAGGTCTTCAATCTGCAACTCGGAACAGTACTCCTGTCCGCATCGCAGGCACTTTGCCTGCGGCCCTTCCGCACCGGCTCTCTTATAGAAGTCCAGCCCCAGCTGCGCCGGCCGCTGGAATATATGGAAGAACTTTCCAAAAGGCAGATAGAGCAAGGTCAGGATGACGGTGATCGCGTGCAATTGAGAGAGAAAGATGTAATAGAGTCCATGCATCAGGTGGGTCGAAACGGTGAGAAAGAGTCCGGTGACGCTGATGGCGAAGAGCATGATCAGCGGGGTCAGGTCATTGGAAAACTGTTGTACGCTCATGGCCCCGTGGTCTCGACCGCGCCGCCGCAGGGCAAAGAAGATACCAATCAACACCATGACAGCTGCTATATCGAGAATGTTGAAGGTCAGTGCCGCCATCCAGGTGCCGAGGCGAAAACTGCCGAGGGGAATGCCGAAGATGAAGGCGCGATAGATCTGCTGATTGTCGATGGCCGTCTCGAAGCGAACCCATCCGAATGAGAGCGGGAAGGTTACAGCTCCGGCCAGTAAACATCCCCACGCAAGGAACCAATGCGCCGTCCAGCGCGAATGAGAGCGCCGATCGATAAAGCGCTGCATGACAATGTTGTCCCAGACGATGCGCGCCAGATGCAGAGAGTTGCGAATGAAATGCTTGCGCTGAAAAAAGATATTCCAGCCGCGAAACCAATAGAGGCGCGTCGGAGGGCGACGCAGCCACATCGCATAACGATATCCCAGTCCGAATGCGGAGAACACGCATGCGCCGGCGTAGGAGACGAGCGCAGGATCGAAGTCACGCAGGCCGCGGCTGCCGACGAATATGCCTACGACCAGCGACAGGGCCGCAATCAGGCCCCACGTTGTGGCGTGCACTGTATCCGAACCCGTTGCTGGCAAAATGCGCTTTTGCATTGACTCCTAGCCAACGTGCACGGGCGCACTCTTCAGAGCCGGGCGAAGCAGAACGGCAAGACATGCGAGAGAAAACAGGCCCAACAGGACAAATCCAATTGTAAAGCTTCCTGTCTCCTGCTTGATCAAACCGAGGATGAGAGGCGGGAAGAATCCTCCCAGCCCTCCTGCAGCGCCAACGATCCCAGTAACACTTCCGACTGATTGCGGAAAGTACTCCGGCACCAATTTGAAAACTGCGCCATTGCCCAGGCCGATCGATGCGGCGACTCCCAAGGCGCCAATCGTAAAGGTCAGCATGGTGGGACAAGCAAGGAAGATGCTGAACAGTGCGGTGGCCGGGAAGACCCACCGAAGAATCGCGCGGCCGCCGACCTTATCTGCCAGCATTCCGCCGATAGGCCTGGTCGCGGTCGCCAAAACAACGAAGCCCGCCGTGCGCAGGCCCGCTTGCTGCGGACTCAACTTGAAGGTTTCAGTCAGGAAGATGGGCAGATAAACCGCCATCGCGACAAAGCCGCCGAAGGTAAGAAAGTAGTAAAGGCTAAGAATCCAGCTTTGGGAATTGCCCAGCGGCCTCACGGTTTCAGCGAATGATCTGACGGGCGCACTTCGCGGAGCGTTGCGGGCAAAGACGGCGAAGATCAGAAACCATGCGGAGAGCAGAACGCCAAACGTCCAGAAGCCCCATTGGATGCCGAACGCGGCGGCAATGAAGGGAGAGCCGAAGGCCGCAAGCGACTGACCGATGTTCCCGGCTCCATAGACACCAAGAGCCGTTCCCTGCCTCGCTGCCGAGTACCAGCCGCTCACAAATCCGACACCTACGGAGAAGCTGGCAAGCCCGATGCCAATGAGGAAGCCGTAAACGATCAGTTGCGAGTAGTTCTGCACTGTGCCCATGAGCAGCGCCGGCAGGATGGTGAGGAACATGACCGCGCTGAAAATAATTCGCCCGCCGAAACGGTCGGTGAGCATCCCGAGGGGAATGCGTCCCAGGCTGCCGAGAAGTACCGGTACGGCCACCGCGACACTCTTTTGAATCGGGGTCAGGTGCATCTGCTTGCTGAGAATTGGCATCATCGCCGAAAGCGATCCAAAGACCGCAAAGCAAAGAGCGAACGCCCCCGTGCCAAGGGTCAACTGCGTAGCCGGTGAAGACGGATTCTTCATAAACCAGGTTCTTCCTCTGTCGCTCTGAGCGCGCATCTCAGCAAGCATGAATGGGTTGACTTCACGATCAGAGCAGAGGCACTCTTTGTATGCAGTGACTAAAGTCGCTTCCGCCAGGCATTTGTTGTCATTCAATAGGATCGGGTTATTCGCAGAAAGATGCAGCAATATGAATCGATTCCACAAATGGTACTGCCGATCGGGTCACTGGAAGAGAAAGATTAAGAGCCTATCCGTAAATTGGTAGCGCCGACCTCCAGGCCGGCTGTTCTGTGGGTCTCCAGACCCACAGGCGACGTCCGGCGGCGTGGACGCCGCCAGTACAGCCGGTCTGGAGACCGGCGCTACATTCCGTTCTCAATTTACAGATAAGTTCTAAGAATGTGATTCTTCCCTGGACGCTCGAAGGCCTTGAACTCGGCTATGCGGCCCTGGAGCTTGGTCCAGGACCCGGCATGACAACGGATTGCCTTCGAGGCCGGGTGAAGAGCGTCGAGTGCCTTGAGATCGATCCCGGATTGGCGAGCGCCTCGGGCACAGATTGTTGAACACTAATGTCCGTGTGCAACAAGGAGACGCAACGGCGATGGCGGTTGGTTGTTGATCCTCATATTTGTCCCTTCACTTTCGTCAATAGCGACTGTGTTTCGGCGCGCGGCGCTCTCGGCCTTGGCTCCTTCAAGGGCGCCGCGCGGTTTCACGATCAGCGACCCGATAGAACTGCGTCGTGTTCCTTTCCTGTCAAGACGGAAGCAGCACCCTGGTTGATGGATCTCTCCTTGTCGTAGGAATGCCCGGTCAGCAACCCGAGGACAAACCAAGCGAAGAACGCCGCGCCGAGAGCAAACACAATGTCTCCGGGAACACGCATCCAGCGGAGCGTTTGCATCGTGCCAGACTGCATGAACTCCGAGGATCGCGCGTACCATGTGCCGTGTTCAATGGATGCCCAGGCTTGCAGCAATCCGACGGGCAGCATGCTGAGAATCACCATGAAGACCAGCCCCAGATTGAGAGACCAGAACGACAACTTCAACGGCCCTTGCTTCCACTTGCGGCCTGGATTCAAAGCACGCAGGCAGAAGAGCGTCAGCCCGAGGCCCAGCATTCCGTATACGCCGAACAGGGCAGTGTGGCCGTGGACCGGAGTAAGATTGAGCCCCTGGACATAATAGAGAGCGATCGGCGGATTGATGAGGAACCCAAACAGGCCTGCTCCGACGAGGTTCCAGAATGCGACCGCAACGAAGAAGTAGATGGGCCACTTGTAGTTTGCAATCCACGCAGACTTCTTCGTCGGCTGCGCGAGACGAATGTTCTCCCAGGCTTCATAGCCGATGAGTGTTAATGGCACAACTTCAAATGCGCTGAAGATCGCTCCGAGACCGATGACTGCGGGCGTCGCACCGGCAAAGTACAAGTGATGAAATGTGCCGATGATTCCGCCTGAGAGAAAAATCGTCGTCGAGAAGAGGGCGGCCTTGGTTGCTGTGCGGATCTCGATTAACCGGAGTCGAGTAAAAAGGAATCCGATCACGACGGTTGCGAACACTTCGAAGAAGCCTTCGACCCAGAGGTGCACTACCCACCAACGCCAGTATTCGGCAGTGACGAGATGGCTGCGTTGCCCGTACATGAGGCCGGCCGAGTAGAACAGTGGAATGGCAATGCTGGAAATAAGAAAGAGAATCAGAAGTGACCTGTCTTCGCTCTTGCGAACGAGCGCAGGCTTGAGCGCCGCGACCATGAGGACAAGCCAAAGGACCAAGCCGATGAAAAGGAGAATTTGCCAGAAGCGACCAAGATCGACATATTCATAACCTTGGCTTCCGAACCAGAACCACATGTTTCCGAGACGCTGCTGGATACCCAGCCACTCGCCGGCAAGGGAACCTCCGACCACGAGGATGAGCGCACCAAAGAGTGCGTTCACGCCGAGTCGCTGATACTTTGGCTCGTGTTGGCTGACGGCAGGTCCAACATAAAGGCCTGTCGCCAACCATGACGTTGCGATCCAGAAAATGGCGATTTGCAGATGCCAAGTGCGCGTGACGGCGTAGGGTAGATACTTTGCGAGGGGAAATCCAAAGAAGGACTGTCCCTCGACACCGTAGTGAGCCGTCAGGACGCCCATCAAAATCTGAACGCCCCAGAGGATGACCACCACATAGAAATATTTCAAAGTCGCGCGTTGCGAAGGAGTCGGTGTGAAAGCCAGGAATGGATCTTTTTCCGGATAGGGCCCATGAACAAGTTCCTTCTCCTGCGACGCGTACCACCAGACGAGGCCGCCGATGCCTGCGAGCAAGCCGACGAAGCTCAGGATGCTCCATAGCACTGCGCCAGAAGTTGGGACATTGCCGATCAAAGGCTCATGCGGCCAATTGTTGGTGTAGGTGGTTTCGGAACCGGGGCGCTCGGTGCTCGCGGCCCATGAAGTCCACCAGAAGAATGCGGCGAGTTGATGCTGCTTGGCGGCGTTGGTCAATGCGCCGCTCGGAATCGCGTACTCCGGCCGGCCTGCGGCAAAAACGTCGGTGTAGTAGGCGCGCAGTTGCTCGAATGCCGCGGCGCGATCAGCGCTCAGGGTGACTCGATTGGTCGAAGCGTCGTAGGTGTTCGTCCGCATCTCACGAATCAGGCGAGCCTTGAAGATCGCCTGCTGATCCTGCCCGAGAGCGGCAAAGTTTGCTGCGCCGGCCCTGACAGCCCAGGTGTTGAGCAGAATCTCCGATTCCCGATGCAGCCAGTCCGCGCTCCAGTCGGGCGCAACATATGCGCCGTGGCCCCAGACGGTGCCGATCTCCTGACCGCCGATCGACTGCCAGACGCCCTGCCCATCGGTAATAGAACTGCCTGTGAAGAGAAGCTGCCCGCCGGTCGTGTAGACATCGGGAAGGGGCGGAGCTTCGCTGATCATCTTCCGGCCCACTCCTCCGAGCACGGCGAACGACCCAATGATGACGATGGCCAGTGCCACCCAGTACCGCTTATAGGACATGATTCCTCCTCGAATGAAAACGCAAGAGACTGTGCTCCTCTCACCGTAGAGACTCGCTCAGTTGAATGCAGGGACTTTTGTCACAGGAAGCTTATGGGGCTGGGCTGTTTTTTGACGCAGGCCATCATAGGCCAAAGGTGTGCTCCCACGAGAGGGCGCGGGGTCGACTTGAAACACTGTGTCCATCTCTACACCCTGCCGTTCAACTCGGCTTCCAGCTTGATGGCACGCGGGAACAGAACATCGTTTTCAAGATGCAGATGCTGCTTGAGGTCCTTCTCGAATGCGCGCAAACCGGTGAAGAGCGCGGTGTGTGTGGCGCAGGCCCACTCAGGCACTTCATAATCTGTTGTGATGCGACGAATTTCAGCCATGATGTGATTGGCGGACTCATGCTCCTGCATCACCGTCGAAACGGAATTTGAGATAGCGCGAGAGCTTACACGAGCAGGCGGATACGCAACGGTCGACTTTTGGTCCATCTCATAGATGAACGAAAACAATACCTGTTCTTCTTTCTGAATATGCGCGAACATGTCAGCGCGAAGTTCATTGAGCAAGGCCGCGATATCTTTCAGTTTGGGGTCCAGATCGTCGCGTTTCGATGCAAGTTCGCGCGCCATCTCATAGAGTCTTGGCAACTCTCGACGCACAAACTGGTGGTGAATGCGCACGATGTGCTGAACCAACCGATTGATGGGTAGGCTTGCGGCATCTGCACTCAGACTCCCATGTTCCTGGACCTCGGCATCGGCCAGTTTTTCGAGAACCTGGTCAACCGAGAGTTGAAGTTCGGCGCAAGCGTCGTCAATGGACTTCTCGGCCTGCGAGCACAGATCAATATCGAAGCGTTCAAAGACCCTGGCTGCCGAGGATTGGGTTGCGACTACTTCACGAATGGTTTGCGTTGAAGTGGACATAGACACTCTCCACTAACGACGGTAGAGTGGCCACGGCTCGCGCGCAGTAACTTATGTCACTCGGGGTCTGTTGCATCCATTCCATCAGAGCTGGACAGACCTTTCATGCCGCCGAAGGAGCTCTGGGAAGTTATGGAATTTTAAGGCTCAACTTTAACAGCGCCTGTTCCGTCTACAACTGAAGGGTCGTTTTCGAGACTGTTTGGCGATCAATTTGGACCCTCCCGGCTCGGATTGAAGTGCAGAAGATTGCGACCTTCAATGCCCCGCGGCCAGTTTCCGCAGGCCGATCGGCGAGCATTTTGCGTTTCCAAGCGGCTGGGGTCAGGCGGTAAGATTATCCGCGTTCGATACATATCTTCAGGCAGGCCGGGGCTCGAATGCGGAGTTGCTTGGGTGAAGCAATCACCGAGAAGAAAGACAAGGATGGGGAACGATGAATGCAAAGAAGTTGATCTTCGTCGCAGCGGCATTGTGGCTTGGGAGTGCTGTCGTAGCCACTGCTCAACAAGCTGGGCCGGCTGTTCCTGACCAGTTGAAGGTAACCATCGATACACAACAGACGGCACCGCCGGTTTCGAAGTATTTGTATGGCCAGTTCATCGAGCACATCGGCGGCACGATGTATGGCAGCCTGTGGGCCGAGATGGTCGATGACCGCAAGTTCTACTTCCCCATCACCGTCGAAAAGCCCGCGGCTTCTGCCGTGCCGGCTGGCAGCCCATTCAGCATGAAGGTTCGCGAATGGCATCCTGTCGGCCCCGCTGAAGTAGTGGTGATGGATAAGGAGAAGCCGTTTGTGGGCGACCAGAGCCCGCGCATCGCACTCGACGCCGCCACGCCGCACGGCATCCGGCAAGCAGGACTTGCGCTGGTCAAGGACAAGAAGTACACCGGACGGATTTATCTTCGCGGAACTCCTGGAAGCAAGGTCAAGGTCTCGCTGATCTGGGGCGCGGGCGAAAACGACCGCCAGACGATTACCATTCCGGCGCTTACCGGTGAGTACAAAAAGTTCCCGCTCGCCTTTACGGCGAAGGCCGACAGCCACGGATGCGGCGATTGAGATCGCCGGTACCGGCACAGGCAACTTTCACATCGGCACGCTCTCGCTGATGCCGGCGGACAACATTCAGGGCTTCCGGCCCGACACCACTTCCCTGCTGCGCCAGATCAAGATGGGCTTCTGGCGGTATGGCGGCAATTACACTTCGGGCTTGATCTGGTATCACATTGTCGGCGACATCGATAAGCGTCCGCCGGACTTCGACAACGCATGGGGCGCGATGCAGACCAACGATCTAGGCCTGGACGAATTCATGACGTTGTGCAAGCTGATCGATGTCGAGCCGTACATCAGCGTCAATGCAGGCTTTGGCGATTCGCACTCGGCAGCCGAAGAAGTCGAGTATATGAACGGATCGGCCAGCACGCACATGGGAGCGCAACGCGCGAAGAACGGCCACCCGGAGCCCTACCACGTCAAGCTCTGGAATATTGGCAATGAGCCGTGGGGCGTCTGGCAGCTTGGCCGTACGGACATGAAGTACTTCATGATGAAGCACAACGAATTTGCCAAAGCGATGCGCGAGGTGGATCCATCGATCACGCTGATTGCATCGGGACTGATGCTGCAGAATGATAATGTCCCGCCCGATCAGCGCGCCAAGTATGTCGGGAACCTGGTAGCTCTGTACGGGTCGGAGTCTGACTGGGACGGCGGCTTCCTCAAGGATTGCTGGGGCAACTTCGACATCATCGCCGAACACTGGTACGCAGGTGGCGGCCACCATTGGGATATGGAAAAAGCCAAGACTCTCGCGGCCGATAAACCCAATGACGATGCCTATGTAAAAGTTGACCAGACGCTGCTCGAGTTTGCGCGTTATCCCGCCGACACGGTGCGTCTGAAGGCCGAGCAATGGCAGGGATACGAGAAGCGCTTTCCGAAGTTGGCCGAGAAGAAGATTCCACTCTCGATTGACGAGTACGCCTTCTTCAACTTCACTGCTGGGGGCCCATTTGGTGGGGAGAATCTCAAACAATCCCTCGCCTATGCAATGATCCTCAACGAGATGGCCCGCTATACAGATTTTCTTACCATGGGGGCACAGACCACGGGCGTTTCACTGATCGACTTCAACCGCACCGCCTCGACGATGAATGGGCTCGGACTCGTTTATAAGATGTACGGCGATCACTTCGTCGGCGCGATTCCGGTCGCTCTCTCGGGGAATTCGCCTCAGCCTGCGCCGAAGTATCCCGCTGGCAGTCCCGATCAGCCAGAGAAGAGCTCGGGGAGCCCGACCTATCCTCTGGATATGTATGCGGCAATCAGCCCCGATCGCAAGTTTCTGATCGTCTCCGTCGTAAATGCGACCGAGTCGGAGCAGAAGCTTGACCTGAGCGTCGCCGGCTCGCATCTGGCGGGGGCGTCGACACTCTGGCAGTTGACCGCAAATAGCGTCGACGCAGTCAACCGTGTCGGACAGGCGCCGCAGCTCGCGATCAAGGAATCGTCCATCGGCGACGCTCCGGCAACAATCACCGTGGCGCCCATCAGCGTGAATATCTATCGGTTTCCGGTAGTCCGGTAGGTTAAGAGACTATGGCAGTCGCACACATTCAACCTGGAGAATCAAGATGAAAAGCCGCATGACGCGAATTGTTGCAGGCATTGTCGCATGCACCGCAGCACTCTTCTTTGGGGCAACTCTGCAATCCGCAGTTGCCCAGGAACCAGCGAATCTCCCCTATATGAATCCGAAGCTTTCACCGGAGCAGCGGGCTGTTGATCTGGTACATCGCATGACTCTTGCGGAGAAGGCTTCGCAAATGTACAACAATTCCGCGGCAATTCCGCGGCTCAATGTTCCCGCATACCAATGGTGGAGTGAGGCGCTGCATGGCGTCATCGATCAAGGCGTGACGGAGTATCCTGAGCCGATCGGTCTTGCCGCGACCTTCGATGCGCCGGGAATTCACACGATGGCGACCCAGATTGGCATTGAAGGACGCATCAAACATGTGCAAGATGCGCGCGCCGGACACATGGGCATCGGTGGAGGTTTGGATTTCTGGTCACCGAATCTGAACATCTTCCGCGACCCGCGCTGGGGCCGCGGACAAGAGACCTACGGCGAAGATCCCTTTCTCACCGGCCGCCTGGGAGTTGCCTACGTCACCGGGATGCAAGGCGACGACCCCAAGTATTACCGGGCGATTTCGACGCCGAAGCACTATGCCGTGCACAGCGGACCCGAGCCAACGCGGCACTTTGCTGATGTGGATGTGAGCAAGCACGACGAAGTAGATACTTTCGAGCCTGGATTCCGCGCTGCGATCGTGGAAGGCAAAGCCGGTTCGGTGATGTGCGCCTATAACGCAATCAATGGCGAACCGGCCTGCGCGAGCCAGTATTTGTTGCAAGACCAATTGCGCGCCAAGTGGGGCTTCCAGGGTTATGTGGTTTCAGATTGCGACGCCGTGTGGGATGTGGCTACCAATCATCGCTATCGTACGAACCAGGCGCAGGGTGTGGCCATCTCCGTGATCCGCGGCATGGATAACGAGTGCGTCACCTTCACTCAAAGGCATGGCGACCCCGTCGACAAGGCCTATATCGATGCCGTGCAGCAGGGCTACCTGCCTGAAGGCACGCTGGACACGGCGCTTGTGCGGCTCTTCACCGCGCGCATGAAACTCGGCATGTTTGACCCGCCGGAGATGGTTCCTTACACCAAGATCGACGAGAAGGAACTTGATAGCGCCGAACACCGCGCCCTTGCTCACAAGCTGGCGAACGAGGCCATGGTTCTGCTCAAGAACGATGGTCTGCTTCCGCTCAAGCCAGGAATCAAGAAGATTGCCGTTGTCGGACCTCTCGCCGACCAGACTCGGCCGCTGATCGGCAACTACGCAGGCCAGCCGACCCACATCGTCTCGATTATGGAAGGCCTACGCGCCGAATTTCCAAAGGCTGAGATCACCTTCGTTCCAGGAACCCAGTTCCTAAGCAATGAGGGAGATCCTGTGCCCGATGCTCTCTTGACCACCGCGGATGGAAAGCCCGGTCTCAAGGCAGATTACGGCGAATGGCAGAGACGGCCCCCCGTCGAATCGGGTCCGCCGCCGATTGTCAGCCGTACCGAGCCGAACGCCAACCTCAGCGAGAGCAATCTGCCAAAGGAAGTTGCCGGCAAGAAATCCCTTGGCGTGCACTGGTCGGGATTCCTGACGCCTCCTGAGTCGGGCGACTATCTTATGGGCATTCGCTCAGAGGGCTTTGCACGACTCACCGTCGATGATAAGCAGGTTGCCATGGCGGGCAGAGGCGGCGGCGGAATCGATGCGGGTGTCGGCCGCGTCCACCTGGAGAAGGGCCAGAAGGTTGCCATCAGCATCAACTATGGCAACAGCAATGGCAAGACGTACGCACAACTGATCTGGGCAAAGGTAAACTATGCGCCTTCATCTAAGGCGATCGCAGCGGCAAAGAACGCCGATCTCGTGATTGCCGTGGTGGGCATCACGAGTTCACTTGAAGGGGAAGAAATGCCGGTCAGTGAACCGGGATTCCTCGGCGGAGACCGCACCAGCATCGATCTTCCCGAGCCGGAAGAGGCGCTTGTTGAGGCCGTGGCCGCTACCGGCAAGCCACTTGCTGTCGTTCTGATCAATGGCAGCGCCCTGGCTGTGAACTGGATCAACGATCATGCCAACGCGATTGTCGAAGCGTGGTACCCCGGCGAAGAAGGCGGAACCGCTGTCGCAGAGACCCTCAGCGGCAAAAACAATCCGGCGGGAAGGCTGCCAGTTACGTTTTACAAGGAACTCAGCCAGTTGCCCAACTTCGAAGATTACTCGATGGAGAAACGGACCTATCGCTACTTCACCGGCAAGCCCCTCTATCCGTTTGGCTACGGGCTCAGCTACACAACCTTCAAGTACAGCGATCTGAGCGTCCCGGCGCAGGCTGTTGCCGCGGGACAACCTGTCGCCGCCGATGTGACAGTGACAAACACCGGCAAGGTCGCGGGAGATGAGGCCGTCCAGGTCTATCTCAAATTCCCAGCAGTGAAGGGCGCGCCTCAAATCGCTCTCCGCGGATTCCAGCGCATACATCTCGAACCGGGCGCAAGCCAGAAGCTGCACTTCGAACTGAAGGACCGCGATCTGGGCATGGTCACCGAGGATGGTAATCCGATCATCGCCGGCGGTGATTACACAATCAGCATCGGCGGCGGCCAGCCCGATACGGGAGCGCCGAGTGTCAGCGGGCATTTCCAAATCGATGGCCAATTCGCCTTGCCCGAATAGCGGGTGAGGAGAGTGACTATAGCATTTTGGGGAATTGTGTAGACCGAAATTTTGCAGGTTTCCCACCCATTCCGCAGAAAAAAAGCGGAATGGATGGGGCACGGAAGTCTACAGTAGATCCGAAATTGCTCTAAATGTTGGCGTATCGGTATCGATCCCGATACGCCAACAAGAAGACGAGCTGACGATTATCGGGATAAGCAACGGATAGCGGTCAAGAGATCCATTTCTCAAGCGCCAGCGCTTCGGACATCGGCTCTACATGGAATCTTGCTGCAAGGTCCTTGAGTTGCTGCGTACTGATGGATTGTCTTTTCCCGCCCATCGAGAGAACCTTGACCAGAATCTGTGCGGCTTTTTCGGCCGTATCAATGAGTCCAAAGGCCTCGTCGAGCGTGGCGCCTGCGGCGAAGATACCGTGAAATGGCCACAAGACCAGCGCCTGTTTTAGCATGAGGGCCGCTGTGGCTTCACCGATCGCAGGTGTGCCGGGCACCATCCATGGCAGAACGCCAACCCCTTCAGGAAAGACGACCAGGCACTCCGTGCTCATCTCCCACAATGCGCGCGTGAACACCGTGGAAGACAGATCCAAGACATAAGAGAGCGCGATCAGGTTGGTGGCATGACAGTGCATGATGACGCGGCTTGCATGTTGCGAAACCTGCTGCCGCGAATGATGCGACCGAAGATGAGCGGACAATTCGGAGGTAGGAATCCCGTTGTCTCGCAGTCCCCAAAGGATGTGAGCCTGCTTGCCGTCTTCCGCGATTCGGATGATGCCAAGGTTTTCTTCGGCGTGTAGTTGCACATTGCGCAAATACTTTCCAGAGCCTGTGACCAGGAAGTACTGGCCGGCCAGATCGGCAATGGTCTCTCCGATTTCGACAACACGGTTTTCAGTCAAGCACTGACGATACGGCGCGAAATCCTCGGGCAGCAGGCGCAGGCTGACGTTGCCGCCATTGCGCTCATGCCACCCTTTCAGCCACATATCGGCGGTGGCCTTGATCATGGCTTTGATAAACCATGATTCCATCACGGAGTTGCTCATTTTTTCACTCCACGCCTGGACAAGACTTTCTTTTCAAAATCACGAACCGTATCCAGCCATTCGATTCCGGCGGAAAAGTTGCCGCTCGCGCAATAATGCTCCCACACCGCGGGCCATGGCATCGATTTTTGTTCCTCGAAGAGGGCCAGACGCGCCGCGCCGTCGCCACTTGCTTCCGCTTCGAGCAACCTGGCCGACGGCTCGAGAAGAGCGAGCAACAGAGCCTTTCTCATATTTCTGGCGCCTACGATCCATGCCGCCAGACGATTGATGCTGGCATCGAAGTAGTCCAGGCCGACGTGAATCTTCTCGATCTTGCCGGAGCGCACAATCTCCTGTGCGATAGCGATGGTCGCATCGTCCAGCAGAACAACGTGATCGGAATCCCAACGCACGGGGCGCGAAACGTGAAGAAGCAACTCGTCGACGAAGCATAACGCCGAAGAGATCTTGTCGGCCACGCTTTCGGTGGGATGAAAGTGTCCGGCGTCGAGAGTGAGCAACGTCTTGCGCGTAGCGGCATAGCCAAGATAGAAGTCGTTCGATCCGACCGTATAAGCTTTCACTGCCGATGCCGAAGAGCTTGCCTTCCACAGCGACCTTATGATGCTCTCCAATCGGTACGGCGATGATCTTGTCGAGTGCGGCAATGAGTCTCTTGCGCGGGGCGGTGCGATCGACCAGGTTATCTTTTTCGCCGTCGGGAATCCAGATATTCATCACCGCCGGAGTACCGAGCTCGATGCCGAAGTATTCGCTGATGCGGCGGCAGGCGAGGCAATGATCGATCCAGAATTGGCGCACCTTTTCATCCGGATGGCTGAGCGTGGCCTTTTCGCTCAAGGGATGGGAGAAGCAGGTGGGATTGAAATCGAGGCCAAGATCGTTGGCCTTGGCCCACTTGACCCAACGCTCGAAGTGCTTGGGCTCAAGCTTGTCCCACGCTACCGGCGCGGGTGACTCGTAATACATGGCATGCAGGTTCAGACGCTTCTTGCCGGGGATCTGCGCCAGCACAACCTCCAGATCGGCGCGCAATTCATCGCCGGTCCGCGCCCGTCCGGGATAATTGCCCGTGGTCTGAATGCCGCCGGTCAAATTGCCTTCGGGATTCTCAAAGCCGCGCACATCATCTCCCTGCCAGCAATGGATGGAGATGGGAATCTCGATCCAGTTTGCGAAGAGCCTCCTCGGTATCCACGCCCACGGTCGCGAAACGTTCCTTGGCCAACTCATAGGCCGCTTGAATCTTCTGCGTTGCTTGTTTCATTGGATCGTCTCCTGCAAACGGGTTGCGGAATAGTCGCGGAATCGGCTCCAAACCTGATCTGGAATCTGATTCTGAGGATAAAAATCAACGATGTCTACCGAGCGCCGGATTAGGGCACGCGCTTCGGAGATTCCCGCGGCATGCCCGGTCGCGATCATTTGCGCGACGATGTTTCCCAAAGCCGATGCTTCGACCGGCCCGGCGCTCACGGGAAGCTGGCAGGCATCGGCGCAAAGCTGGTTGAGGAGGCGATTCTGCGAACCTCCGCCGACAATGCGGATTTTAGTGAGGCTTTGCCCGCGCAGCAACTCGATTTCCTCTTTCACCATTCGATAGCGGAGAGCCAGGCTCTCAAGAGCGCAACGCGCGAACTCCGCAGCCGACGAAGGCTCGGGCTGCCCGGTTTCGCGGCAATACGCACTGATGGCATCTCTCATCGAAACTGGGTTCAAGAAACGCGCATCGTCAGGGTTGACGATCGATCTCCACGATGTCGCCTTTGCCGAGGCGCTGAGGAGCGCGTCGTCGATGGGAATCTCAAACTCCTGGCAGAGCCGCTGTAGAATCCACAACCCCATAATGTTTTTCAGTACGCGGTAGCGGCGTCCGATTCCGCCTTCATTGGAGAAGTTCAAGGGCGCCGCCTGCTCGGAGGCAAACGGAACCATACTCTCGATGCCAAGTAGCGACCAGGTTCCCGAGCTGAGAAAGGCTTCACTCTCATTCTCAAGAGGCGTTCCCGCCACCGCCGATGCCGTATCGTGGGTAGCCGGCGCAACGACCTGAGCGCCGCTGTTGCCGAATCGCAGACTGCCCAAAACTGTTCCCGCTTCGACCGGCGGCTTTACCCAAGTTTCCGGAACTCCGGCAGCCGCGAACAACTCCTCTTCCCATTCACCTCGCAGGCCGAGAAGCTGCGTTGTAGTGGCATTGGTATATTCATTGGCCAGCACACCGGAGAGCCTGAAGTGAAAGTAGTCGGGAATCATGAGCAGATGGCGAGTATCGCTGACCCACCGCGGCTCTCGCGCAGCCACGGCGGCCAATTGGTAGAGCGTGTTGAATGGTTGAAACTGGATTCCCGTGCGCCGGTAGATCTCTGCCGCGGAGATCTGCCTGGTCACTCGCTCGATCATGCCCCCAGTACGGTTGTCGCGATAGCAAACGGCTTTGCCAACCCGCTGCAGTTGCGCGTCGAGAAGGACGTAATCCACTCCCCAACTATCTACGCCAACGCTGACAAGAGGAGCCATTGCGGCGGCTTTTTCGATTCCGCTGCGCATATGGCCTTCGATGGCATCGAGGTCCCAGCAAAGATAACCGCTGTCAGGGTCGGGAGAAAATGCCGTTGAAAACCGGCTCACCTCGTGCAAGAGCAAGCGCCCATCAGTGACCTGTCCGCCAATGACTCGGCCACTGGAGGCGCCAAGGTCAACCGCGACCCAGCAGGGATTCTGCGCGATCAGGCCTTCTTCATTCTCCATTTGGCCTTTCTTTACGCCCGCCATTTCGTGTCCCGTCAAAACATCACAACTTCTCTATCGATTCACCCTGCCGGTCGTAAATCTGGCATGGATAGATTCAGGAGCTCTCTATCTCGTGCACGGGAGCCAAGGTCGCTGAGTGAGATTATAGCCAAGATTCACTCAACGAAACAGTGTTTGTATTGAAATAGTTTCCATTTTAGCAGTTGGCATAACGTCTGCAAAATCTTCTTGCAAGTCTATTGCTGTGAATCATGTACGAACATCACGAAGCTAGTAGATTGCCGTAGCCGACGATCACCGTTGCTCCCACCAGAGTTAGAAGTGTCAGAAAAACCAGGACCTTGGTCCTGAGGCTCGTTCCGCGCCACTCCTTCAAGGCGATGCCCCATAGAGTGCTAAAGATAATCGTGGTGGACATGAGTAGTGTCCAACTGGAGAACTTGTAGCGGCCCATCTGCGATTCACCCATGGTATAGAAGAAAAACTGCATGTACCAGATGGCGCCTGCCAGCCCTGAAAAGAAGTAGTTTGAGAAGAGCGACGGGGGCTTCGAGGCATTCGGACTTGCCGCATCGCCGACTGGCACGACGTATTCCGCGAAACTGCGATTGCGGTAGTTAAGGAGGAGGCACCACAGAAGGTTGGTGGTGAATCCGCCAGCCAATACCACCACCAGCGCCGGCAATCCCTGCCAGAGCACATTGTTGCCCAAGGCCACGGCAACAGACTCGATGGGACTGGCCGCATCGAGGCCAAACGCGAAGCAGGCGCTCATCACACCGGCAAAGATCCCCACGCTCAAGCCAAGCCGGAGATTGAATTCGCTTACACCGGCTTTCTTGGCTTCAGAGGTGAGTTCCTTTTCCTTGGAGACACCGGCGGCACCCGCAAAAACAATGCCTAGCGCGCATACAGCCACGCCGGTTAAGGTGACGATGCCCGATCGCTGCGAGAGCATTTGCCCGATCTGGCCGTGGAAGATGGGCGGAACCAATGTACCGAAGACCGCGCAGTTGCCCAAGCCCACCGCCATGCCCAACGACACGCCCAGGTAGCGCAGAGCCAGGCCAAAGGTGAGTCCTCCTATCCCCCACAGAACGCCGAAGGAATAGGTCCAAATGATGGACGATGCCGGGGCAGTCTGCAGCACGGCTAACAGATGATGGGTGAGCAGCGCAGCCAGGAGCCAGGGAGCGACGATCCAACTCATCACGCCGGCAGTGAGCCAATACGTCTCCCACGACCAGCCTCGCACCTTGCGGAAGGGAACGTAGAAGCTGGCCGAAGCCAGGCCGCCCAACCAGCACAAGAACACTCCAAGCAAAGGGTTTGCGCTCACAGTTCCGTCTTTCTCCACGTGGTTCCAGTGGGACGATTCGCTGGGGTCTGCAACCTCTCGAGCATCAGTTCCGCAGTCTCCGGAGTATCATTTCGCATGTGAACTCATTTTCTATTCGGTAAAATGTAGCAGGCGGAATAGCTTGTGTCAAAGTGATCTTCTTGTTCCAACCCAGGTGGTTTCCTGCCTTTACGGTTCACATATTCGACTGGTTTCGTTGACAGTGGCTATTCTGTTTCATATCCAGCATTTCTAAAACAGAAGACGATCGGACGAAATAGTATCCCATGGCAAAGATCAAACGGCTATACCTGATTCCCATTCTTTCCAAAGCTCTCGATGTTCTGGAGTTGCTTGAGGAGAGTCCTGTCTCGGTTTCTCTTGAAGATGTCTTTCAAAAAACGCATATCTCCAAAACGAGCGTCTTTCGCATCCTGAAGACCTTTGTACACCGGGGCTACGTTGCTCAGTCGCAGGATGGCCTTTACCGGCTTGTTTCACGTCCCAAGCGGTTGCGCTTCGGATTTGCCACGCAGAGCGCGGAGATGCCGTTTTCGGTAGCCGTGGCGCAGAGCGTCTCTTCCGCGGCCGCTTCGTCTGGGGTCGAGTTGCTGATGCTCGACAATCGCTACGATCCCGATGTGGCAATCCAAAACGCCGAGGAGCTGGTGGCAAAGCGTGTCGATCTGGTGCTGGAGTTTCAGGTGGAGGAGCATGTAGCTCCTCGCATTGCCCATATCTTCAAAAAGGCCGAGATCCCGCTGATCGCCATCGATGTACCCCATCCTCATGCCACTTATTTTGGCGTGGACAACTTCGAAGTTGGCTACGAGGCGGGTGTCTTGCTCGCCCAGCACGCACAGCGAAAGTGGAAGGGAAAAGCAGACTGGATTGTAGGCGTCGGATTTGCCGAGGCGGGAAGCTTTGTCCAGAGCCGCATCACCGGCGCATTCGACAGTATTCGCGAAGCCCTTCCCGACTTGCCGGCGAATCGCTTTGTTGTGCTTGAGGGCCGAGGCATGCGTCAACCCAGCCAACTGGCGTTTACCGACTTTCTCAATCGACGCCGCAAGGGTGAGCACATCCTGGTGGCCGCCGCCACCGATTCCAGCGCTCTAGGCGTTCTCGATGCGATCCGCCAGGCTGGACGCGAGCACGACGTCGCCATCGCCGGGCAGGACTGCATTCCCGAAGTCTTGGAAGAGATGCGCGGCGGGAAGAGCGCAATCATCGGTTCCATATCCCACGAAGCTGAAACCTACGGTCCCCGTCTCATTCAACTTGGCATCTCAATCATGCGCGGGTACTCGGTGCCGCCTTACAACTATGTACGGCAGCGCGTGGTAACGCCGGACAGTCTGGCCGCGGAGCGAAAGGGCTAAGGCATTTCCACTGTTTCTATTCTGTTGCGATCATCGCCGAGCGAAGTCAGCGCTCGTCATGAGTTCAAGAGCTAGTAGTTAGTCTTGAACAGGCGCGGGCGGGGACGCCCGCACTACAGCCGGTCAGGAGACCGGCGCTACAACGATTTCATGGGTTTACAGGAAAGAGGGGGGAGGGGGTACCCTCCCAGGATGCCCCAAACCGGGTCGACTCTGAGAGAAGAGTCGACCCGGTTTCAAGATAGCAAAAAGCCGGAAATAATATGCAAAAAATATAGTGCCCCTTGAAACTCAATTCTTAAGACCGAAACGAGAAGGAATCAAAAGTATTCCGCAGGGGCTAAAGCCCGGTTTTTTTAGGGCGATTTCGGCACGACTGAAGTCATGCCCTGTTACAGAGCAGCGGTGTGTTGACCAGTTTGTCGGTCCGCCTGAGCAAGATTGATATTCATCTTCTGGAAATCGTGTAGACCGAAATTTTGTAGGGTTCCCACCCATTTTCACCCCAACGACGAGGACCTGTCGTTGGGGACCCCGATTCCGCAGAAAAACGCGGAATGGATGGGGCACGGAAGTCTACAGCAATTCCGAAATTGCTCTATGGCATTTTCTCATTCATCGCGCAGCAGAATCACGTGCAGGAAGCGCGGTCCATGAACGCCTTTGATGCGCGTCATCTCGATGTCCGCAGTGGCGCTTGGACCGGAGATATAGGTAGCCAGAGTGGGCGGCTCCGGACAGCGGTCAAAGTATTCGGGGAGCGTTTCAACGATCTGGCTGGCTTTGAGAATGCACAGGTACCAATCGGGCAACAGCGTCAAAACCCGCCTGCCCTCGGCGACGGAGTGATGCAGCACGATGGTTCCCGAATCCGCGACGCCGCAGAAGGCCTCCGTGACGACACCGTCAGCGTGTTCAATCTCGTCGATCAGTCAGATTGCCGTCGATCTTCCATTCGAAGCCGGAGACGAGCCATTTGGCGGGTAATCCTGCAGGCGCGACAAGGCTTCGTCTTCCGCTCGAAGCAAGCTGCGCGGCGATGGCGGCTGGCAACTGCCCGGGTGTGGATTCCACGACTTCGGCGTCATACTCGCGAAGGCGCTCGATCATGAGTCGCAGGCAGGCATCGCGCTGCAATGCGCCGCGACGGATGTAGAGCGGGCCCGCCGCGGTTTGCTCTTCTCCGAGATGGTTGCCGGTCGAAATGTCGCGAGTTGCATTGCGGATGCGATCGAGGATTGTTTGCCGCGACGATGCGAAGACGGTCATTTTGCCTCCCTGTCTCGCGCTGCCCACCATTGGTGAAAGCTCTGGCGGGGCAAGCCGCGCAAATCGCGGGTCTGGGTCCATTTGGCGCCGATGCCGGGCAGGGAGTGAATCCATCCGTCCCTGCGCGTGAAGAGGCCGAGAGCGATCCGGCCCAGCCACTGCGCGGCGTGGAAACGCCAGGCCTGGGCAAAGATCCAATTGGCGATGCGCAGGCCCAGATAGAGGGGATCGAAGAAGCGACCGGGCTGGCTGCGCTCCTGGCCAATCACCTGCGAGCGCAGTTCGAGCAGCACCGCGGGAATATCGATCTTGACCGGGCAGACCTCAAAACAGGCTCCGCATAGAGACGAGGCGAAGGGCAGCGACTGGGCGTACTCCATATTCATCAGTTGCGGCGTGAGGATTGCGCCAATTGGGCCGGGATAGACCGAACCGTAGGCGTGGCCGCCGGTCTGACGGTAGACCGGGCAGGCGTTCATGCACGCCGCGCAACGGATGCACTTAAGCGTCTGGCGCTGCTTGGGTTTGGCGAGGATCGAAGATCGGCCATTATCGAGCAGAATCACGTGGAAGCGTTGCGGGCCGTCGCCGGGAGTGACGCCGGTCCACAGCGAGGTATAGGGATTCATGCGCTCGCCGGTGGCTGAACGGGCGAGCAACTGGAGCATCACTTCCAGATCGCGGAAACGGGGCAGCACCTTGTCGATGCCAGCCACGGTAATCATGGTGCGGGGGAGGGTGAGGCACATGCGGCCGTTGCCTTCGGATTCGACAATTGCGACGGCGCCGGTTTCGGCGATCAGGAAGTTGGCGCCGCTGATGGCGGTAGGAACCGAGAGAAACTTGTGACGCAGGAAGGTGCGGGCGGCGTTGGTCAGTTCCTCAGGATCGTCGGAGAGGTTCTTGAGGCCCATGCGGCGCGCGAAGATTTCGCGCACCTGGCTGCGATTGACGTGCAAAGCGGGGACAACGATGTGGGAGGGCTCTTCCTGGCCCAACTGCAGGATGATCTCGGCCAGGTCCGTTTCAAAGACGCTGACGCCGGCGCTCTCAAGGAAAGGATTCAATTGCATCTCGGCCGAGGTCATGGTCTTGATCTTGATGACTTCGGTAGCCTTTTCCTCGTTCAACAAATCGAGGACGATCTGGCGCGCCTCCGTTGCGTCGGCGGCCCAGTGGACGATGCCCCCACGCGCCGTACAGCGGGTTTCAAACTGTTCGAGATATGCGCCCAGATTCTCCAAGGCATGAGCGCGGATGGAGGAGGCCGCCGTGCGCAGCGCTTGCCAATCGGACTTTTCAACAACCAGCCTGGCGCGTTTGGCCTGAATCACGTCGATTGCATGAGCCACATTCTTGCGCAGTTGCGGATTGCGCAGAACAGGAAGGGCGGCCTGGGGAAACGGAGCAGCATAACGAGGATCGAGCACCGCGCGATCGGGAGGAGCATTGCTCATAGCACGGCCTCCGGCGGGCAGTCCTCTGTACTGGCCAGAATCTGCACCATATGGATCGTTTTCATTCCGGCGTATTGCCGGTGCATCGCCCCGCCCAGATGCATCAGGCAACTGTTATCGAGGGCGGTGCAGTACTCGGCGCGGGTGGAGATGACGTCCTGCAGCTTGGCTCCAAGCATGGCCGATGAAACTTCGGCATTCTTGACCGAAAATGTTCCGCCGAATCCGCAACAGCGGTCCGAATTTGGAATCGCGGCCAGATCGAGACCTCTCACTTTGGCCAGGAGCCTATAGGGCCGCTCGCCCAAGTGGAGCGCGCGCACACCGTGGCAACTGGCATGATAGGCCACGCGATGGGGGAAATAGGCGCCCACGTCCTCCACAGCCAAGCGGTCAATGAGGAACTCGCTCAGTTCATAGACCCTGGGCAGGAGGGCTTGAAACTCCTTGCGGAGGGCATCGTTGCCCAGCTCCTCGAAGAGGCCGGGATACTGATCGCGGATCATGGCCACGCAGGACGAGGAAGGAATGACCACGGCTTCCGCTTCCCCGTAGAGGCGGACAAAGCGTTTGGCCTGGGAGAAAGCCTCGCCGCGAAAGCCGGTATTGGCGTGCATTTGGCCGCAGCAGGTTTGCCGGGGGTGGAAGTCCATCTCCACGCCCAGACGCTCCAGCAGGCGCACCGAGGCCTTGCCCGTCTCGGGAAAGAGAGTGTCGTTATAGCAGGTAATAAAGAGCGAAGCGCGCATCTCTGACACCGATTGTTGCAGGTGGAGTCCCGGAAGGAAAGTACATCCGATAGAGAAACGGAACGTCTATCGCAATGAAGAATTCGGCGAGTTTATGCTCCGGCAGGTGCGGGCAGGCGATATTGTCCTTTCTGTGGATGAGGCTATCGTGATTCGGACAGCTCAGGACCGGCCTCAGGTGCATGTCGCCATTGTAAAATTTTCCGCAACCTGTGAAGTCTGCCCTGACGCAATGCGGCATTTTTGAAACGAGATCACGAGAGATCGACGGCTCGATTTATAGAACGCCGGCTACCCCAGACGCGGTGTACGAGATTGTTTTTGCGAATCGGGCAAAGTGTCTACCGGAGCAGTGCCGATGCCGCCCACAGCACTGGAGCCTGGCCGTGGAAGTCCCCGGTGCGGCGGCGGCGGGCAAGATAGTAGGCTAAGTCGTCCTTCTTACCCGTACCCTCGCAGACGCTGGTGACGTCGCCATTCTGATCGATGTAACCCACAACGGCAAGCCATCCTTTGCGTGCCGCGGGGCCGTAGGTTGCGGCATCGAGCAATCCCATTTTGACCCCGGATATCAGCGCAAAGGTGAACATGGCGGAGCTGGAACTCTCGGGCCAGGCTTCATCGTGATCGATCAGTTGACGCCACATGCCGTCCTTGCCCTGGTAGCGCAACAGGGATGCCATCATGGTCCGGTAGCCGGCCAGTATGCGCGCCCGTTGCGGGTGATCCTGCGGCAGGTCGCGAAGAATCTCCGCCATGCCGGCGGCAAACCAGCCATCGCCGCGTCCCCAGAAGAATGGCACGTCGGGCGCATGGTAGAAGAGGCCGTTGGGTTGCTGAAGCTTGTCAAGGTAGGCGACCATTTCGTTTGCGTCGCGATCCAGATACTTGCGGTCACCCGTGGCGCGATAGGCCTCAAGCTGCAAGATGGTCAGCATATACATGTCGTCGACCCAGAAGCGGGTTTCGGCAGAGAGGCCATCGGGGCGCGGGTTCTCCCACTGGCGATCCGCCCACCGTCTGCCTTCGGCCAGGTACTTCGGGTCCTTGGTCTGGATGGCAATTTCAAGGGGAACGATGCCGAAGATGGAATCGTCCACATGGCGGCGCTGCGGGATGCGCGCGGCTTCGGCCCCACCAGGCATCAACGGCTCAAATTTGCGGATTAGCTCGGTTCTCAGCGCATCGTCGTGAGTAAGATTGGCAAACGTCAAGGCGCCATACCAGGTTGCGACCTCGGAATAGTGAATGGTCGCCGTATATTGGTGAGGACTGGTGACGAAATGCCCGGCGAGAAGCTTGCCGACCTCCTGAGGGGAGGTGCCCTTCGGCCAGTTGCTGAAGTAGTCCTGCGCCTGGGCAAACGCAACTCCGCACGAACTGATAACCAGCGCCGTCAACAGCAGCGCTCCGCAAAGTCTTACCCTCTGCATCATTCTTTGCCTCCAATTCCCTTCCCCGATTATCGCTCGTTGGTGAATGGCGGTTGGCTTCAAGTCGAGAGCCGGATCTTGCTGCGGCCGTGGCGTGAGCAGCCTGTGGCTATTGTCGATTGCTCCTCCGGGGCAAGAGAGACGAATCTGAGGGGCAACCAGGCCGCCCATGATCAGCAGATAGGGAAGAATCATCGATCCGTTGAGCAGATTGTCAATGGCCACCATCAGAATGAGTGCAGCCATGGCCAGCCGAAGATCCGGCTCGCCGGGAGCGTAACCTCCCGCGGGAGGCCAGGCCGCACGCAAAACCGGCAGAAACAATATTGCCCCGAAGGCTGCCAGACCAACCAACCCATACATGCCAAAGATGAGCAGCCACAGACTCCAGGGCCGGGAGTCGCTGCTTTGCCACCAGTTCCATTGTCCGGAGCCGAGAAGAGGCCGCTGGAGAGCAACGGTGATGTGGCCTTCGTCCTGAGCGAAGCGCCAGACAAGCGAGTGGCGACCCACGTATGTCAGTTCGGTTGAGAGTGAATGGGCCGGACCAGGCCGCTGCGCCAGCGCTCGCAGGGATACGAGGTTCGACATTCGGAAGAGTGCGAATGCCATAATTACCACGACAAAAATGGTGAGAATCGCCCGCAGAATAGAGTGCCGCTTCAACAATGCCAAGGGCACGAGAAACAGCAGCAAAACAATACTGCCTGCGGACTGGCAGAGCAGCGTGACGGCAGCCAAACCGGCTGCGATCCATCCGATCGGCACGCCGAGAATCGGGCCAGACTGCCGGCGCACAGCAAGGAATATCGCAAGCAGGGTCGCCGCCGCCATCCAAATGCCCAGTTGATTCCCGTCCTCCAGAAGGCCAATAGGACGAAAGCCGATATAACGTTGCGCGCCGACCCAGCGGTAGGGTTGATAGCCATAAAAGAACGCATAGAGCTGAGGTCCGGCGCAAACCTCGAAGAGACAGATTGGGACATAACAAATTCCGGCGATTACGCAGGCTTTTGCCGCCAGGAGCAGCGATCCACTGTCGGAAAAGTAGATGCGGCCAAGGAGCCATGGAGCACCCCAGGCGATGGTCTGGTAGATTGCGCCGAGAAGAGCTTCGCGAAGCGTGAACCAATGCGCAAAGGCCGACAGAAGGGGCACACTGCACCATAGGATCATGGGAAGGTCGCAGATGCTGGGCCTGAATTTCTTCAAATCCGCGAAATGAAAAAGAAGAACTCCTGCCAGAGCGGCCAGTCCGGTAGCCGTGGCTTTGGTGAGAAAATAGTTCGCCGGCAGACAGACGCCGAGAATCCAGTAAGGAAATGCGGCGGGCGTCGCCTGATAGTTTGCACCGGGCAGAATCGCCCAACCTCCGAGAAAGTTCGCTAGAATTGCAGTGCGGACCGGACAAAGCCGGAAAAGAGATGCACCAACCGGTATCCACACGAGAAGGATGACGAACGGGGAGATGTGCATAGAGTTCGCGGGATGCCTCCTTACGGCGTTTTCGGAACCGTTGCGTTGCTTTGAAGCTGGTGCGAAATCGCTGATCCTCTGCCGCTCAGGGGATCTTTCCTCTCACAAAAAGGAACTCCATGAACGAGGGCTTTCCAGTTGGTAAACTGCCGGCTGCCGGGATCGTTGAAGTCTGGATGATCGATCTGGACAGGCCGTTGAATTCAGGCGCGAATCTCGACGAGGTCTTGTCAGTCGAAGAGCGGAATCGAGCGGAACGCTTCCTTTCTTCGAGAGACGCACACCGGTTCAAACGTTGCCGGGCCATGCTGCGGCTCGGATTGGCCCGGTATCTGGAGACGACACCGCAAAAGATCGTGATGGCGACGAATCGCCACGGAAAGCCATTTCTTGCCGAAGGCTCCGCACTGCATTTCAATGTATCTCATTCCGGCGGGCTGGGAGCGATCGCCTTTACAACTGTCGGAGAAGTGGGCATCGACGTGGAGTCGATTCAGCGTGATGTCGAGGCTCTGGAAATCGCGACAGCGAATTTCACCAGGAGCGAAACGGCCATGATCGCAGCGGCAGATTCGGCGCAGGAACAGGCACGTATCTTTCTGCGGTTTTGGACGCGCAAGGAAGCCGTGCTGAAGGCAGCCGGCTGCGGACTACTGGGAGGATTGGAGGGGTTCGACGTCTCCCGTGCTCCATTGGATCAAATAAGGCTGTGTTCGGCGACAGGCGAGATGGACGAGTCCGACTGGCGAATACGGGATCTGGAGTTGATGGAAGGCTTCGCGGGAGCTGTTGCGGCGCCAACGGGAGATTGGTCGGTCCGTCAACATTCCCTTGATTGCGAAGAGACCATCGGCGGGTTTGCCGGGTTGATTTGAGCTGACGGCACGTGCCCGGATTGCCCGATCAGGCTGGGTGGATTGACACAGTTTTCTTCGATTTGAGCATGAACTGAGGTTACACAGGGCTCCGAGAGAGGCCTGAACAGCTTTTGGACTGCAAATGTCCGATGATTACCGAAGGTGCGAGTCAAGAAATTGACAGGACGTTCGATTCATAAGCATTTTATATAGGACCACGAGTTTCTTGATCAATGAGTTGAACCATATAAAGCGTTTAAAATTAGATAATTACGAGGATTAACTAGCCGATTTCTGTGATGAAGTGATACCTAAGATACACTTCCAAATTACCAAAGTTTTCTGGCAAAAAGTTGTCACTTCGCATACTCTTGGGTTACTGCAAGTGTAGTTGCAGGGGGTGAGTTTCGCTGTGACAGCCGACACACACGTTTTGAAGCGGCTTTCAAAAGGAATTCACTGAAGCATCATGCAAAGTAAGGAGCAGAGTATCTACCCTAATCTCAAGCTGCGGATGTACACGACGGGCATGCGCCAGAATCGATTGGCCAAGCTATTAGGCATCGACGAGGCGTACCTCAGCCGCATCATCAATGGAGTTCGTGTACCCCGGCAGCAAATGCGACAAGAGATCGCTACGGTGTTGGGGTGCGATGCGGACTGGCTTTTTGAAACGGTAATGAAGGAAACCGGCACTATCAGGACGAACGTGGTAGTCGGCGATAATCTTCTCCACCAATAACTGGTCGATTGGCGTCACTTGTTGAAGTTGCTTTGGTGCCAAGAGCTACCCCGCTCTTGAGCATCTCTTCCTTACCATTTAGGACAAATTAAATCCACTATTCAGCACTCAGATGGGAGTGATATGGGCGAAGCCTGCTTAAGCGCGGAAAATCGGGTTGGGGAGATGCCGTATGCGGAGGATCCCAATCAAGCCTGGTACGGAGTTCAAACCGCCTACCGCTGCGAGCAGCGTGTAGCGTCGGGACTGACCGCAAAGGGATTCAGGACCTATCTTCCATTGCTGCAAGAGGTGCATCAATGGAAGGATCGCCGCAAAGTTGTTGCTGTGCCGGCCTTCGGCGGCTACCTGTTTGTTCACTGCGAGCCGAATTTGCGCAATCGGGTCAAAGTGCTGGAGACGAATGGCATTGTTCGCCTGCTGGGAGGAAACCATGCGCCGAACCCGATCTCCGAGGTCGAAATCGAGGCAGTTCGCCGCACACTCGGCAGCAGATTGCCGTGCGAACGCTGCGATGCGCTGACGCCGGGCACACTGGTACAAGTCACGAGAGGTCCCTTAGCAGGCGTGCAGGGACGGCTGGCGCGCATCAAGAATAACCTTCGCCTGATCGTTACGATCTCGGTCTTTTCCCAGGCGATTTCGGCGGAACTTAATCTGTGCGACGTGGAAGCCGTGCACGATCGATCTAAATCAAACTAGGTCTGTGGCCGCGTGAATTCGTACCAAATGCGGGTCTGGAGACCCGCACGACAGCCGGTCAGGAGACCGGCGCTACAGATACAGAATCATGCAGTCAGAAAACTAGTCCCCTCAACCGGAACTCGGAGAGAGCGAGCGAATGGAATCCGGGAAATATCAATCCATCCCGTCATAACGGAATGATCATCCGCTGTTGCGAGCCGCAACATTCTTTCGCTTTCTGCAGGATGCAATCGCCGCAATCAAGGCGTCCTTCTGAAGAAAGCTCCGCAAGAAGGCTTCCCCACCTTTTCTGCACCGGTCACGAAAAAAGCCGTAGCTCGTTTTCTCACCACAACAGGCTCAACCCGCTCTTTCTAGAAAGCCGAAGAGAGCCCGGCTGCCCGTCACTGAGTAAAACATCAAGGAGCGATCACCATGGCGAAGTTCAAGGATCCCCGTGTTGCCATCCTGGGAGTAGCAGTCGACAACCTGACGATGGAAGAAGTTCTGGACGCCGTGGAAGCCAATATTACGGAGGGAGGCTTCCATCAGATTGCTACCGCCAATGTAGATTTT
The DNA here is from genome assembly GCA_963843625.1 of uncultured Acidobacteriaceae bacterium. GTDB lineage: Bacteria > Acidobacteriota > Terriglobia > Terriglobales > Acidobacteriaceae > Telmatobacter. The sequence continues at coordinate 239,385 of CAWJLK010000013.1, read as the reverse complement.
CTAATGAAGTCAATCCACGATGAGGAACTATACGAAACGCTGGCCTGCTGCGATCTGGTCCTGGCTGATGGTGCGCCGCTGGTCTGGGCTTCGCGTTTATTGGGCTCAGGGTTGAAAGAGCGGGTGGCGGGAGCCGATCTTGTGCCGCAACTGGCGAGATTGTCGGCTGAACGCGGCTATCGTATTTTCCTGCTGGGAGCCGAAGAAGAGAGTTCCGCCGGCACGGCAGAGTGGATGGAGCAGAATTATCCGGGCGTCTGCATTGCCGGACGCTATAGTCCGAAGTATCAACCGCTCGAAGAGATGGATCACGAGGAGATCCTCTCAAGGATCGAGGCTGCCCGTCCGGACATTCTTTTGGTGGCCTTCGGAAACCCCAAGCAGGAGAAGTGGCTGGCCATGCATCGGCGCCGGCTGGAGGTTCCTGTCTGCATCGGAGTCGGCGGCTCGTTCGATTTTCTGAGCGGAAGAATTCCCCGCGCGCCTCTGTGGATGCAGCAAAGCGGCATGGAATGGCTCTATCGCATGATCCAGGAGCCATCGCGTCTGGCGAAGCGTTATCTCTGCAATGCGCTGTGTCTGCTGCGTTATCTTCCTGTGCAACTTGCGGCCCTGGCGATGCAGGGGAAGCGGCGCAGAGAGGCGCGGATTTCGCAAGAGACGATTGGCACGGCCCGGGTACTGCGAATCGACGGCGATTTCACTGGTGCGCTACTGCCGCAATTTGAGTCCGACGTTCTGGACGCTGTGCTTGGCGGTTCTCACGTGGTGCTCGATATGAGCAGCACGGCATACATTGGAGCGGATGCACTGGCCTCGCTGATTTACGTCATGAATGCAGCACGCTGCTGGAGGCGCGAACTCTGGGTGGCCGGGCTGAATCGGTATCTGGCCCGCGTGTTAGGCGCCTCCAGGCTGAGACTTTTCTTTCGCATGGCTCCGAAGGTTGCGGAGGCGTTGCGGCGCATTCAACCGGAGATGACGCCGGTTCCGCAATCCGGTGAGGATTGGGCTCTGTTCCGCATTGGCGGCCAGTTGGTTCCAATTCACGCCCAGGAAGTTCCCGCCGTATACCGGCAGGTGCAGCAATTACTCAGCCGGGGATTCCCGGTTGATCACATGCAGGTGATGTCGCAAGGCGGCCGCGAGATCGATGGATTGATGCATGGACTGGCTCCTGCGGATGCCGCGTAAGTCGGGACTCTGGCAGACCAGCCGGAGTTCATGAAGTTCCATTCGCGCTCGCTTGCATGACGTCAAAGACATGGGCGCTTTCGTAACTCTCGCCAATACTGGCAGGTACGTCGGAGATCAATCGCATGCATTTATCGCAAGCGCTCAACATTATCGGGTTCATGCTGGCGCTTGCGGCGTTTCCATTGCTTGCGGAACTGCTGATGCTGACCACAGCCTCATTGCTGCCACGCACACGAGCAAGGAAACTAGACGGTCCAGAGGAGGAATTGCTTCTCACAGTCGTAGTTCCGGCACACAATGAAGAGGCTCTTATCGGGCGCTGCATTCGGAGCCTTGCTTCGTCAGCGGACCTGGGTGTGGAGCTGGTGGTGATCGCACATAACTGCACGGACGCGACGGCGGAGGAGGCCGAAGCTGCCGGAGCAAGGGTTCTTGTGCTGAACGATCCAGATCAGAAAGGCAAGGGCTGCGCGCTGAATTTTGGCTTCGCCGACGCTCTGGCCGGTCCTTCGCAGGCAGTGCTGGTTATCGATGCGGACTCGGTCGTCAGCCCCGGCCTGATCGCGGCGGTGCGGCAAAGGTTCCTGACAGGCGCGCGGGCTGTGCAATGCCGCTATGAGGTCTTGAACTCCGACGAAAGCAGCCGAACCAGGCTGATGACGCTTGCCTTTCAAGGGTTCAACGTGATTCGTCCGCGCGGCCGCGAGCGCCTTGGTCTCTCGGTGGGCATCCTGGGCAATGGCTTCGCGCTTCACCGTGAAGTACTGACGCGGATTCCATATGGAGCCTATTCCGTTGTTGAAGACCTGGAGTATCACCTCGCTCTGATTCGAGCCGGCATTCGGGTGGAGTTTGTTGAGACGGCGATGGTCAGCGGAGAGATGCCGCATTCGGATCAAGGCGCGCGCACGCAGCGCGCGCGATGGGAAGGCGGACGCCGCCGGATCACTAAACAATGGGCTCCCAGGCTGATGGGGGACGTGATGCGCGGACGAGTACGGTTGATGGAACCGCTCCTCGATCTGCTGGCCGCACCGATCGCCACGGAGGTATGTCTATTGTTGATTGCAGCCTGCCTGCCTGTCGCGTGGCTCCGGCTGTACGCGCTGACGGGATTTCTGGTGCTGGCTTTGCATGTAACGGCGGCCGGCGCATGCGGTTCCGGATTGCGGGGAACGATGAAAGTTCTGGCGACGGTTCCGGGATATATCTTCTGGAAGTTGCGGATGCTGCCTGAAGTGTGGCGCGCTTCCCGTGCGGATTCCGCGTGGGTGCGCACTGCCCGCGATCTACCGGGAGACGGCCAATGACCCGAAATAAGATCTGGCGTCTGCAATTCAATCAATGCCCTGCCCTAGCGGGGAAACGCGCCAAACGGTTCTCAAGGCGCGATGCCTTGCAACCGCTGAAGGAGCTATTCATGAATCTGACGAGTCAACGTCATCTACTCACACTTTGCGGCTTTGCCGTTCTTGCACTCGGCGTATTCTATGCCCGGCCCGCCGGAGCCGCCCAAGCAGGAGACAAGCCGTCGGCCAAGGATTCGCAGCCGAGCGTTCAGACAACTGCCGATACGAGCCAGGAGAGCCTGCCCAATCCGAAGCTGAAACTGAGCCCGATCGAGACATTGCGCAAGTTCGAGCCTTCGGCGGATGAGGAATACACGTTGGGGGCGGGGGATGATATCTCGATTGAGTATCCCGGCCGGCCCGATTTGACCAGCAAGAATGTGATTGGCCCCGACGGGCGCGTGACGCTTTCACTGGCCGGGCCGATCAAGCTCGCCGGCCTGACTCGTGAAGCCGCGGGAGAGAAGGTCGCCGAGGCGCTGTCACCTTACTATACGAAGCTGACAGCAACCGTCGAGGTTACGAAATACGGTTCGAACCATGTCACTTTGCTTGGCGATGTGAAGAGTCCGGGAATGGTGAGTTTTGAACAAACCCCGACTCTGCTGGAAGTGCTCTCAAGAGGCGGCATTGAAGCACGCCCCGACGGCAGCATGCCAGAGCAATGCGTAATCTACCGGGGAGATCAGGTGTACTGGGTTGAACTACAAGAGCTGCTGACAACGGGCAGCCCGCTTGCCGATCTTCGGTTGCGCCGCAACGATGTGGTGTTTGTGCCAGCCTTGTCGACAAGAACCATCACCATCATGGGACAGGTGCAGCATCCGGGGCCGATAGCTTTGAAGCACGACTCGACGCTTTCTTCCGTCCTGGGCGAGGCCGGCGGGTTAAGCGATTCAGCCGGCGGAAACCCGGAGATTCAAATCGTCCACCGCTCGAAGGGAGGCAAGACTCAGTTTGTCCGCTTCAACGATCTGCTCAAACCGAGCGGCGGATTGGAAGTCTCGCTGAATCCCGGTGACATCGTCTTTGTGCCCAAGAGTGGAATGGCCAAAATGGGCCTTGTGATGCAGCAACTAGCACCGTTCGTGACAATGGCGAGTTTTGCGGCACTCGCCGTTCACTAACTCGGAAAGGCTGATCATGATGAATTCAACATCGAACAACTCACTTCCCGGAGGCTCCAAGAACCTGCTCCCGGCGCCACCGCGCCCGACCGGAGGTTCTTCAGAACGGGCACTCCCGGCCATCAATGTGGCTGGGAGTCTTCGCCGTCATTGGTATGTCTCCGCGATTGTGCTTCTCTTCTTTGCCTGCTGCGGCGGCTTCGTCCTGTGGAAGAAGGCCAAGCCATCCTACGAGGCTCACAGCGTGGTCTATCTATCTCCGAAGTTTCCGAAGATGCTGGCCGGAGATACAGAGGTTGAGCTGCCTTATGACTCGTATGTTCAGGACCAGATCCAGACGGTGACTCGGCGCGACATCATTGCGGATGCAATCTCGAAGCTGCCCTACGCCGTGCGGTACCGCAGAGGTTTAGCTGCGTCGTATCAAGGGCCGGCGCTGCCCTACGAAATTGAACTATTGCAGAGGGAGCTTGAAGTCAAGAGAATCGGCTCGAGTTATCAGATGTCCATCGAGCTGCATGGAGTTTCGCCCAAGGATCTCGCCGAGATTGTGAACACGGTCACGAACACATATATGGACCGCATGAAGAACGAGGAGTTTTTCGGGCTGGATGATCGCCTGAATACTCTTCGGGAGGAGAAGGTCCGGCTGCAGAAACAGCTAGACGACAAGATGGTAGAGCAGGCGCAGCTCATGCAGCAACTTGGCGTGGCCACGCTTTCCTTTAAAACCGGCGGGACGGACATCTATGATTCAAACTTACAGAAACTAAGCGAAGAACAGGTTACCGCGCGGTTGCAAAGACAAGCGGCGGAGGCACAACTGCAGGCCGTAGTGAAAGGAAGCGGCGCCGGTGGATCGACAGCGATGGAAGCCGATGAGGACCAGGCGATCGCCACCGACCCAGGGCTATCCGGGGTGAGAACAACACTGAACAACCGAAAAGCCGCGTTAATGCAGGAAATGAACGGTCTGCGACCGGATCATCCAATCTATCAGAAAGACAAGGATGAATTAAACTCGATCGACGGAATGATGAACAACCTGCGGCGCCAGGCGGGCGGACACTTGCAGGACAGATTGCGCCAGGAAGTAGCGCGCACGCGCATGATTGAACTCCAGTTGACCCAGGAACTGGCAGAAAGGACGCACACGGCTACTTCGGCGGCTCCCAAATTTCAAAAAGCCGCGGCGCTCGGACCCGAGATCGACAGCCTTCAAAAGGCATATAGCGCGGTTGACGACCGCATCCGCGACCTGGAACTTGAAAGCAGTTCTCCTGGATCAATCCACATCTCCTCAATGGCATTCACTCCGCTGAACCCTGAGCCAAGCAAAGTGAAGATCTATCTGCTTGGTTTGGTATTGTTCAGTCTCGCCTGCGCGATTGCCGCTCCAGTTGCGATGGACATGCTGGACAACAGAATATTCACGGCGCAGGATGTTGAGCAAGTGATGGGCTTCCATCCGCTCGGTGTATTACTCGACAATCGCGAGTTTCGACGCGAGATTTCGGGCGAATACTATCTGCGATTGGCTGCAGGCATCGATCATGCCGTCAGGAACTCGGGGGCGCGGGTGTTTCTTTTTACCTCTCCGTCGCACGGCAGTGGAACCAGTACTGTTGTGAGAGAGTTGGGCGACAAGCTGCGCAGTCTCGATTTAAGAACGCAGACGATTGTCGCATCGGCATCCGAAGGGATGGAAATTGCGCCGACGATTTATTCCTGGCGGTCTCAACTGCTCCTGCAAAGGCGCAACAAGACCGAGGAGATCCGGCTTGCCGCCCTTGCGCCAATCACGGCAACTCACAGCCGCCCGGAATACGAGGCGGGGCAAGAGGCGCCAACGCTGAATTCAGTGATGCAAGGCTTGCATCACGCGAACGAACAGTACGACGCGATCTTGATCGATGCGAGTCCACTGCCCATTTCAGCGCATACCGAATATCTGGCAAGGGTTTCCGATGTAACGGTTCTCGTTGTTCAGTCCAGCGAGACGACCAAGCAGGAGCTGGACCGCGCCGCGCGGCTGTTGGAACGACTGGATGTTGCCGGCGTAGCGGTGGTTCTGAACAAGATCAACTTAGAGCGAGCGGATCGCGCTCTGAAGCAAGAACTGCATACCTACGAACAATCGTTTAGGCATCGTCGAGCAACGTCCGCGAAGGACCCAACGCGGCGGGAACGCGCAAGCGCCTGACAACCTGAACCGGATGAGCACGACTCACTGCGAATGCACCATTGGAGAAAAATCAGTTCCGCGGCAGTAGGCCTGCGGTCAAGCTATGCGCCCACTTGAGATCTCTCTTGTATTTCTTCTTGCTACAGCGACCGCCTGCCTGCTTGTGGGCCGTGGGCAGCGAGCCAGACGCTTGCTGATGGCCTTTGCTTTGCTGGTATTGGTAGCGCACGCTGTTTTCGAGGGCGCACACTGGCAGATGATTCCCGCATACGCAGCCACCGGGATTCTTTGTCTAGCAGTCTTCAAGTCAGGCGGAGTCCAGATACGATTTCGGAGACTCACGGCATTGATGGCGTTGCTGCTTACGTCGTCAAGCGTTATATTCTCAATTCTCTTGCCGATGTTCAGCCTGCCTCAACCCACGGGACCTTATCCGATTGGCACTTCGATCCTTTACTTGAAAGATTCCAATCGCACCGAAGATGCCGCGCCGTCGAGCGGCTCGGCGCGAGAACTGATGGTTCAGCTCTGGTATCCGGCACAACCATCGCATCATCGTTTTGCGCGCTACCGCGAACCACGGGAAACCGATGCCCTGAGTTCATATCAGAGCGCTATCGCTACTCACTCCCGGCTAAATGCCCCAGTTGCGCTCACGGGAGCGCCCTATCCAGTTATCCTCTTTAACCCTGCCTGGGATGGCAGGCGGACCAACGATACCTTCCTGACCGAGGAACTGGCGAGTCATGGATATATCGTCGCCAGCATCGATCACACTTACAATGCAAGACTGGTGGCATTTCCGGACGGGCGGATCGTGCACGACGATGCAGCGAACGACATCAATGATCCGGACAGCAGCACTCCAGAGCGAGTGAAGGCAATCTGGAACAAGGAGTTGATCAAGTGGGTAGCGGATCAGCGTTTCGTTCTGGATCAACTGGAGATCATGAATCAAGCCGCAGGATCATCTTGGTTCGGCCGCCTGGACACAAATAGGGTAGGAACCATCGGGCATTCATTTGGCGGATCGGCGGCGACTGCGATGTGCGCAGCAGATCGAAGGGTCCGTTCATCGGTAAACATGGACGGATGGTCCTTCGATGCTATTCACGAGCGAGGTCCGAATCAGCAACTACTGGTCATCGACGCTACAGTCGGCCAGGGAATCGGAACGCCAGGTCCTAAAGCGACGGTAGAGGATGTTCTTGATGCTGCTGACTCGACTGATACAGAGGTTTCACTTCGCAAACTTGGCGGATATCTGCTATCGGTGAAGGGCGCAGCCCATGACGACTTTACGGATCAGCCCCTAGTTTCTCCCCTGCGTATCATCTCCCATCGCGGCACAATTCCCGCGCGGAGAATTCAGAGCATAGTCCGGAGCTACATAGTTGCTTTCTTTGATAAGACGCTTCGAGGAGAAGACCCCGAGATCCTTCGCGCGCGCTCCGTACCATACGCGGAAGCTTCGCTGGAAACATGGGCGACGAGCGAGAAAGGGACCGCTCCATCGATCGGTTCCGGCGGCCAATGACAAGTCTAACCGCGATTTTTGCGAACTCTTTAGTCAGTCCCGCTGCATATTGTATTTGAATGAAGCTACGAAAGTAGCGTTGTTTTCCAGCGCAACCCCATGCCGCAATGGGGACCAAGCTTCTCTAACTCCAAACCAGTTCTTCAGACCCGCATGGGGAGGAAGGGCCATATGCCCGCAGTTTCTGATCGCGTTATCCAGTGCGCACCCGATGTCTTTACCCAGAACCTGAACCGGCTGCCTTACGAGTTTGCTCACACTCTTGCCGGAACCCCTCTCTTCGAGCTTTCCCGGCTTGTGGATTTGGCTGAGAAAGTGGCGACGCGCGCCACTCCCCATCTGGCTGGTGGAGACGTGTATTTCAACGATGGGCTGATTGAGCCGGGCGAGAAACCTTCGCGTCCGGACCTGCCGCGAACGGCGGCGGCCGATTTGATTCGCAAGATCGATACCGCGCAGGCGTGGATCATTCTGAAGCATGTGGAGCGAGAGCCTGGCTATCGCGAAGTGCTGGAGGGCTGCATTCGCGACATTCTTGAACTCTCCGGAGCGGAGCTTCTGCGCAAGATCAAATGGTTCGAAGCGATTCTCTTCATCACATCTCCGAATCGCGTAACGGAATACCACCTGGATCGGGAGGTTTCCTGGATTCTTCAGCTACAGGGCGAAAAGGAGATTCACCTTTTCGATCGCGCCGACAAAGACATCGTCCCGGACCAGGAACTCGAGGTCTACTGGACGGCCGACAATCGCGCGGCATGCTACAAACCGGAGTACGAATCCAGAGCCATGGTTTATCAAATGCGCCCGGGGACCGGCGTTCACATTCCCATCAATTCCCCGCACTGGCTGCATAACAAGAACAATATTTCTGTAACTCTGAATGTCAATTTCCAGTTCCACGACAGGTACTGGGCTAACTTGTATAAGGCGAATTACTACCTGCGCAGGGCAGGAATGACGCCACATCCGCCAGGAGCACATCCGGCATCCGACCGAATCAAGAGCGCGACATTTACCGCGATACAAAGGGCGAAGCAAGCGGTTAAGGGACGGCCGCATATTCCGCCGGAAGCGCGCGAGCAGAACAGAAGGATCGCACAACTGGCAGGGACAAGCTGAAGTCGACTTGGACCTCAGCGACAAATTCAGGGACAAAGACCGGTCAGGGTCGAAGAGATCGTTTCCAGCAGGGCACGCTGAGGATAAAAGTGACCTCCGGGAAAGATCTGCATTGCGACGCGGCGATGGCTTGTATGACGCTTCCAGGCGAGCAACTCATCCCAGCTTACACTCGCATCGTTCATGCCGGAGAAAACTGTAATCGGACAGTCAAGCGGTTCGCCCTCCTGGAAGCAATAACTCTCAACGACAGCGATATCAGCGCGCAGAATTGGTAGAAAGACTTCCCGAAGCGACTCATCCTCCAGAAACTCCTGTGGGATTCCACCGTAGATGCGAGTCAGTTCCTTCAGAAACTCGCGGTCGGAAAGCGAATGCAGATTGCTAACATCGCCCGCCACATCTGGTGCTCGACGGCCAGAGAGAAAGAGACAGGCCGGCATAGGTAACTTGTCTCGCTGCAATCTGCGAGTCCACTCGAAGGCGAGTAATGCACCCATACTATGTCCGAAGATGGCGTATGGAGTGTCCAACCAAGGCCGCAGTTCCCGATCCATGCGCTCCACCAACGGGTCTATCTGCGTTTCAAGAGTCTCGGAGAGACGCGTCTCCCGGCCGGGGAGCAGAACCGGGCATAACTGTACAAAGGCGGGTAACTCGGTGTGCCATGAATGATATGCGGTAGCTCCGCCGCCCGCATGAGGCAGACAGAAGAGGCGCATGCGCGGATTCCCTACCGTCGGCCGGACCTGAAGCCAGAGAGTATTTCGATTCAAAGCGGCGTTCCCCCGAGTTTGATTCTAACGTATAAGTGCAATGAGCTTTTCTGGTACGACTGGGTTAAAAGAAGTCGTCTCAGAGAGGCCACAAGAGTGCGATTGCGAGCTGGAATTGCTCTGAAACGATGTGAAGGACCAGATCACTATAAGAGGAAGTTATAGACTCTGCGTGCTGGATGGCTGTACGAAAATCATATACACATCTTCCCCCTGAATTCTTGAAAGTGCGAGGTCATTGGAACAAATATGGCGACATCTAGCTTTTGGCAAAGGGTCTCTGCAAACATTTCCACTTCCCGGCAATGGGAGGAAAGGCCGGCGGCAGGATCTTCGCAGGGTTCGCGTGGCATGGTTGCGCTGTGGATGGTCCTGGATGGAGTCACAATTTTGGCCTCGGCGGCGTTCGTTACGCTCTACGAGCAGCATTTGTGGTCGGCAGCCGGCGCAAACAGCATGTTATGGCATGGTGCTCTTATTCAAGGCAGTTCGACGGGAATTCTGTTGGCGGCCTTGTGCGGGTTTGCTGCTTCGCTTATGATCACCAGCCGACGGCTGCATCTATATACGCCCGAGCGCCTGAACAGCTTTTCGCATGAGCAAAGCCTAAGTATTCAGGCCTGTCTCACATCTGGGCTGCTGCTGACCGGTGCTCTCTTTCTGCTTCACGCCGAAGTCATTCCCCGCAGCATCGTGGTTATGACAATCCTGCTGGTCACCATTGGGCTGAGCCTTCGCCGGTTCGTTTACCGCTTTCTGCTTTATCGCAGACTCGAACGCGGCATCGGCACCCGCAACGTGTTGATCGTTGGAACCGGACCCGAGGCTCATGCGCTTCGCAACCATCTGGATCGCATCCGGCATCTTGGCTACAACTTCAAGGGCTACATCGAGTTTCCTGGCGGCTGCTCGCGCTTCGGCGAAGTCACCAGCGACGTAGTGGGCACACTCGACACGCTCTTCCAGCATACTCGCAAGCTTTTTGTGGATGAAGTATTCTTCACCGCACCCTGCGAACAGCGTGGCGTCGTCAAGGACATGCTGGAGCAGGCACGCGCGCACGGCGTGGACGTGCGTGTGGTTCCAGACATGTACGACGGGCTGGTGTGGGACAGCCCGATCGAATACATCGGCCAATTTCCGACGATTCCGTTGCATCATGGCAGTGTGCCGGAGATTGCTCTCTTGCTCAAGCGGCTGGTCGATATCATGCTTTCCAGCTTGATCTTGATTGCCATTTCACCGATGCTGCTGGCCATCGCCATCGCCATCAAGTTTGATTCACCTGGCCCGATCTTCTACATTTCGGAACGCATCGGAAAGAAGGGCCGTGTCTTCGGATGCTTCAAATTTCGCACCATGGTAAGCGATGCAGAGAAGCGCCGAGCCGAAATTCTGCATATGAACGAACGCAACGGCGTGCTGTTCAAAATCACGAACGACCCGCGCATCACCAGATTGGGAAGATTCCTGCGCAAATACTCCCTCGACGAGCTGCCTCAGTTCTTCAATGTGCTGCATGGCGACATGAGCATAGTAGGTCCCCGTCCCCCGATCGCCAGTGAAGTGCAGGAGTACAAGCTTAGCCAATTGCGTCGTCTCGACGTAACTCCCGGCATCACCGGGCTATGGCAGGTGCAGGCGCGCCAAGATCCCTCCTTCGACAGCTATATCTCGCTGGATGTGACCTATATCGAAAATTGGAGCGTCTGGCTGGACTTCAAGATCATCCTACGCACAATTGGCGTGGTTATTGCCGGGACCGGGTCCTAACGTCCTCTCATAACTGCGGCTTTGGGGCCTAATCCTGGTGGACGGCTAGATTCAAAAGATCGAGTACCCAGGCAGTTGATGACGGGAGCCACCATTCAAGAAAAACCGAAAACATCCTCAAACGAAAGTGACAATTCATTGCAACCATCACTTATATCTCACATCCAATTTGTAACAGCACATTTATCTTCACCCAGGCTGATGGGAGTTAAATGGGCGAAGCCTGGCTACGGCGACCTCTATATGCCGGTCGCCAAATAGCCTTTTCTCTCCGCAGGAATTTAATCCTGGTTTAAGCCGCGATTCCCTTGCCCTTAATGTGCTCTCGCGGGAAGGTACACATGACGATTCAGCACGCCAGAGGCAGGCTCTGGTAGATGCGCCTCTGGCAGTCGCACTCCATTTTTCGACTCCATCCAATCAAGGATTGAAGGAGGATCGATGGCTACAGCGATTCCCTCAACAGCTCCGCAAAACGTCTTTTTTCACGGCACCGAGACCGGAAACCTGTTTGCCGCAAACTTCGACCACTGCCCATTTGAGTTTCACCACTATCTCGATAAGATGGAGATATTTCAGATGCCGGCACTGTTGAACCTAGCTGAGCGGTGCATGCGCAAGCGCCAGCATAAGAGCCATTTCGAGACAGGCGAGCCTGTGGTGGACGGCCACTTTGGCAGCAAGCCTACAAATATGACATTGGTTGAGGCGCTGGAGCGGATCGGGGGAGGAAAGAACTGGATCATTTTGAAGCGCATTCACGAAGAGCCGGAGTACCGCGCAGCCCTGGAACTCTTCATATCGGAACTGTCAGAACTAACTGGCACGGATTTGCGCCGCAGATATCGCGACCCGATTCTGACAATCTTCATTACTTCACCCAACCGCATCACGCCTTATCATCTGGATGGCGAATCCAATTTTCTAGCGCAGGTGCAGGGCAGCAAGTCAGTGTTTCTCTATAATGCGCACGATCCGCGCATTCTAACCCCGGAGGAGACGGAGCGGTATTGGACGGGGAACTTGCTGGCTCCCAGATGGCACGAGGAACTCGCCGAAGGACAGTGGCGTTACGAGGTATCCCCAGGCGTGGGCGTCTTCAACCCCGCCACATTTCCACACTGGGTCAAGAACAACGACAATGTCTCAGTATCCGTCAGCATCAATTTCAAGCGAGCGCAGAACGATGCAATAGGAGCATACCGAGCGAATTATTATGTGCGAAAGATTGGTATGCATCCCACCATACCAGGGCGAAGCCCAGTACTCGATCGAGTGAAGAATCTGATTTTCGGCAAGCTTTACGAAGGAGCACATGCAGCGCGAAGCGGTCTCCGGTCGCGATTCGGAATTTAGGGTATTGCCTTGCAGGAATACTAACTCTCTAACTTTGAAAATGACTTACATTGAAGGTCTTCCGGTGCTGCCTTTGGGAGAACCTACTCAGTTATGAGGTAAGGAAATGCAGACTACAGGAAACGGAAGCCGCCACGCCGACAATAGCTTCGACACGCTGCGTCTGTTTTTTGCGGTGCTGGTGATCTTTTCGCATAGCTATGCGCTGGGTCGCGGCTCCAACGAAACCGAACCTCTCTTTGTGCTCACTCATGGGCAAATTACGTTTGGGAATGTGAGCGTTTGGGCTTTTTTGTCATCAGCGGATTTCTCATCGCGCAAAGCTGGACTCGCTCTCCGAATCCGCTGAAGTTCCTCAAGCGGCGCGTTTCGCGTATCTACCCAGGATTCATCGTTGCGGCATTGCTCACGGCATTGGTTGTTGTTCCATTCGCAACGGATCCGGCGACGCGCCGTCCGATCGCAATCGGAAACTTTCTGATGCAAACACTCAGGTTGCAGGTTTTCGATGTTTCACCCGTTTTTGTCCATAACGCTAATCCCAATGCGCTGAATGGCTCTCTTTGGTCGGTACCCTTTGAGTTCTGGTGCTATATCGGAATCCTGCTGCTTGGAGTCACAGGAATGCTCAGGCGCCGCTGGTTGGTGGTGGCGATCTTCGCGGCGGTGATCGCGTGGCATTTTTACTTATCGATAACGGGATGGCTCCCAGGAGGCAAGATCCTTGGGGTGATCTTTGGCTTCCCATTGTTCTGGGCAATTGTTCTTCCCTTTTTCCTTGCCGGAACTCTCTTTCATCTTTTCGGCGGTACTGAATTGTTTCGCAAGCCTCTGATGATTGCGGCCTTTGCGATTCTCGTTGCATCGAACTTTATCCCGAATGGGCTTCTTGTTACGCTTCCAATTTGCGGCGCATATCTTCTGCTAGGCCTGGCTTATCTGCCTCTGCTTCGTCCGTTGAATCTGGGACGCTTCGGGGATTTTTCCTATGGCACCTATCTTTATGCCTATCCGATTGAGCAGTTGATTGTGAAGTACGGAGGGGGGACGATGGCGCCGCTAAAGCTCTTCCTGCTGGCTGCTCCGCTTTCAGTAGGGGTAGGCGCTCTTTCATGGTTCCTTATCGAACGTCATTTCCTTGCCCGAGAATCTGTTCTCAAGCAATTGTTTTCTCTCGCGCGTAACGCAACTGCATTTTTGAGCACTATCTCTAGAGCGGGACAGAAGTTGCCGGCGCCCGTGCCGACGATCTCCGCGGGCAGGACAACTGGACAAGAGATGCAGTCCGAGGTTGCCTCCCAAGCCGCGGAGTGATCCGCACAATCGGCAGTCTGGACATTGGAGTAGAACCTCCTTCCATCAACAGAATTGAACTACGTCTTTTGACATATCCTTCGGCTGCAGATCTGCAGCCCCAACTCAAACTCAAAAAATATCAATACAGCGAGAAAAATATTGACCTCTGACTCAACATCTTCGACCATGACTCTTCCCGACCTTGAAGCAGAGGCGGAAGAGCTCGCCCGTGTTTCAGTGCGTGCAAATAAAGCGCTGGAATCAACGGCCATTCGGGCCACGTTTTGGACCGTTATGGACTATGGCTGCTCGATGGCGCTGCGCGTCGTCAACAGCCTGGTTCTCACTCGCCTTCTAATGCCGGAGTCTTTCGGACTGATGACGCTGGTGACGACGCTGGTGGTTGGAATCAGCCTGATCTCGGATATCGGCCTGGGCCCCAGCGTGATTCAAAACCCGCGCGGGGACGAGCCCACGCTTCTGAATACCGTCTGGACCCTGCAGGTGCTTCGCGGCCTGGGCATCTTCGTAGTCTCACTGATGCTGGCCTGGCCGATGGCGCTGATCTACCATGAACCGCGACTGTTCGCACTGCTGCCGGCACTGGGCGTCAATGTTGCCATCAGTTCCTTCAACAGCTCGAATCTGCTTACGATGTCGCGGCATATGGGCGTGCGCAGACTTTTTGTACTCGACTTCACCACCCAGATATTCACCCTGCTGGTCACGGCCGGATGCGCATTGGTTTACCGGTCAGTGTGGGCACTGGTCATCGGAGCGATTCTGAGCTCGATTTTCAAGCTTGCTTTCAGCTTTTACCGAAGGCTGATTCCGGGCATCCGGAATTCTTTCTGCTGGGATCGCGAGAGTTTGCATGGTTTGGTCCACTTCGGCAAATGGATACTGATGTCGACAGCGTTCTTCTTTTTCGCGTCGCAGGCGGACCGGCTAATTCTTGGAAAACTGATCAGCTTTAGCTTGCTTGGGGTGTATGGAATTGCGTACTCGGTTTCGGATATTCCGCGAGCGATCATCTACGCATTTTCCAATAAAGTCGGTTTTCCGTTTATAGCGAAGATGGTCCATTTACCGATCCCGGAATTCCGTAAAGTATTTCTTCAATATCGTCTTCGAATTCTGCTGGCCGGCGCAGTGATGCTGTGCCTGATGGTTCACCTCGGCGGTTTTCTCGTCACGATGATGTACGATCGCCGCTATCAGGAAGCTTCATGGATGGTGCCGGTTTTGGCGCTTGGCCTCTGGCACACGATGCTGTATGCGACGACAATGCCCGCGCTCCTCTCTCTCGGCAAGTCGCATTACCAGGCAGTCGGCAACGCAGTCTATTGCGCCGCAGTGATAACAGCCATACCTTTGGCATTTCATTTCTACGGGATGTTCGGCGCGGTCATTGCTGTTGCCGCCGGCGATCTGCCTTTCTATTTCGTATTGGTGACTGCTGCGAGCCGCGAGGGTGTCTCGACGTGGCGACAGGATCTGAAGGCGACGGGAGTTTTTCTGGTTCTTTTGGCGTTGGGCCTTGCTCTTCGCAAAGCCATTCTCGGTTAACACGATTTCCTGCACGTTCAGAGTATTCGATCAACCATAACAAGCATCACTTCATTTGAATCACTTGCGAGTTAGTTGCCTACGATGACCACTACTACTGAAAGCACGCTGAGAACGTGGGAGACCGCCCTGGGAACAATGGGACGGTCAGTCGAGTGCGGGGTCTCTCCCGCACGGAAGCCTTTGTGGCAAATCTTCGATGAAGTCGTCGAGCAATTTGCCAGCCGGACCGCGGTAACCTTCGGCGACCAGCAGCTCACTTACCGCGAGCTTCATGCGCAGGCCAGCTTGCTTGCAAGCCGCCTGCGCAATTTGGGTGTAGGCCCCGATTCTCTGGTGGGCGTATTTCTAGAACGCTCGGCTCAGGCGATCGTTGCGCTGCTGGCAGTTGTGAAAGCCGGTGGAGCATATCTACCGCTCGATCCCGCCTATCCAAGCGAGCGCATAGCCACCATCCTCGACGATGCCAAGCCAGCGGTCTTGCTGACCGAGGAACATCTTCTCGACCGGCTGCCTTCGCATTGCGCACATACGATTTGCCTGGATCGCGAGCCGGCGGCGGATTCTTCTCCGGAGTATCTCGCGTTCGAGCCGGGCGCAGGCGAAGAGAACCTGGCGTATGTCATCTACACCTCGGGATCGACGGGAAAGCCCAAGGGCGTGATGGTGACGCACGGCAATGTTGCGCGCCTGTTGAGCGCGACTGATGAGTGGTTCCACTTCAACGAACTCGATGTGTGGACGCTCTTTCATTCTCTTGCCTTCGACTTCTCGGTCTGGGAGATATGGGGCTGCCTTCTGCACGGCGGAAGACTGGTCATCGTTCCCTTCACCGTCTCGCGCTCGCCGGAGGATTTTCATGAGCTACTGGCGAAGGAACAGGTGACGGTCCTCAACCAGACACCATCCGCGTTCTATCAGCTGATGACAGTCGACCAGGCACGGAGTTCGCCGGAGTTGGCTTTACGACTGATCATCTTTGGCGGGGAGGCGTTGAACTTCAAGACGCTGCGGCCATGGTTTGAAACGCATGACGAGCGGCGGCCACTATTAATCAACATGTACGGCATCACAGAGACCACCGTACATGTGACCTATCGGGAAGTAACCGCAGCCGATGCCGCCGACGGAGCGCGCAGCTTGATTGGCGTCCCGATTCCGGATCTGCAGCTCTACCTGCTTGGCGACGATAGTAAGCCTGTGCCAGCCGGAGAAGTGGGCGAGATTTGTGTCGGCGGAGCTGGTGTGGCGCGTGGGTATTTGAATCGCCCTGAACTCAACGCAGAGCGTTTTGTTCCCGATCCGTTTGCCAAAACTCCGGGTGCGCGAATGTACAGATCGGGCGATCTGGCCCGCCTGCTGCCGGATGGAGAAGTGGAGTATCTCGGGCGCGGCGATGCGCAGGTGAAGATTCAAGGCTTTCGTATCGAACTCGGCGAGATCGAAGCCGCCATCGCGGGTCACGACAAAATACGGGAGGCGCGAGTGGTTGCGCATACGGACGAAGCAGGAACGAAGCGGCTTGCAGCGTATTACGTGACACGTGAGAGCGAGGTGCTTCCCACGCGAGAGCTGAGCGAGCATCTAAGCAAAAAGCTTCCGCCGTGGATGATGCCCTCCGTCTATCTGCCCATCGCAGCGTTTCCGCTGACTCCTCACGGCAAGGTGGATTACGCCAAGTTACCAGCACCTATGGCTGGATCGGCCTGCGGCTCCGCAGAAGCCGAGGGCACGGATCTCGAACAGGAAGTGGCCGGCGCGTGGCGTGCGGTGTTAGGCGCCGATCACGTCGGTCTGGACGACAACTTTTTCGATATTGGCGGGAACTCGCTGCTGCTTGTGTCGGTGCACGCGAAGTTGCAAACAATGCTCAACAAGAAGATTCCCGTCGCTGAACTGTTTGCGCACACGACGGTCCGCTCACTTTCGAAAATGCTGGGAGGTTCGGTGCAGGACTCCGGATCGAGGACATTCGGCGCAAGACCGGACACAGGATCAGGCTCAGAAACAGCGGGCGGCATTTGCACGCGCCCGCGCGGCGAGAAAGGCGGCCCTATGAGCAGTCCCGAAAATGAAAACCGGCTGGAAGGCATTGCGATCATCGGCATGGCGGGCAAGTTCCCTGGCGCGCCGGATCTGGAGACGTTCTGGGCAAACATCGCTGCGGGTAAGGATACGATCACCCGCTTTTCGCGTGCGGAGCTGGAGGCGAGAAACGGCGCATCTTTGGAGTTCGGCCCCGACTATGTGGCCGCTCACGGCGTTCTGGAGGGAGCTGAGTTGTTTGATGCCGGCTTCTTCGGCATTCCACCGCGTGAAGCTGACACTCTTGATCCGCAGCACCGGCTGTTTCTGGAGACGTGCCGGAATGCGCTCGAAGACGGTGGATACGATCCGGCTCAGTTCTCCGGCCAGATCGGCGTCTTTGGCGGATGCAGCCTGAACACATATCTGCTGGCGAACCTGAGCACAGGCCGGGAATTTATCGACGAACTTACGGGCAACTACCAGGTCGGCGAGTTGCAGACGACGCTGGGCAACGACAAGGATTTCCTCTGCTCACGCGTGGCCTACAAACTGAACCTGCGCGGACCGTGCATGACGGTACAAGGCGCATGCGCTACGTCGCTGGTGGCGATCTGTCAGGCGTGCCAGAACCTTCTGACCTATCAGTGCGACATGGCACTGGCCGGCGGCGTCTCGGTCACATTTCCGCAGCATCGCGGCCACGTCTTTCAGGAAGGCAGCATGGGATCGCGCGACGGACGTTGCCGCCCATTCGACGCAGACGCAACCGGCACGGTCTTTGGGCACGGCGTGGGAGTTGTGCTGCTGAAGCGTCTTGAAGACGCGCTGGCCGACGGCGATCGGATCGACGCCGTGATTCGCGGCTTTGCAGTGAACAACGACGGCGCGGCGAAGGTCAGCTACATGGCTCCCGGCGTGGATGGGCAATCGGCGGCAATCGCGGCTGCCCAGGCGATGGCGGGAATCAGCGCGGATGCGATTACATATGTTGAGGCACACGGAACTGCAACGCCGCTCGGCGATCCCGTCGAGGTTGCGGCGCTGACCCGCGCCTTCCGCCAGAGCACGCAACGAAACGGATTCTGCGCCCTTGGCAGCACGAAGGCGAACATCGGCCATCTGGACGCCGCGGCGGGAGTCAGCGGTTTGATCAAGACCGTGCTTGCCATGCGGCATAGAACGATTCCTCCGGTTGCGAACTTCCGCAAGCCGAATCCGCACATCGATTTCGCGAGCACGCCGTTTCATGTGAGCGGCGAGGCCTCGCCGTGGCAGCCCAACGGACCGCGCATGGCCGGCGTGAGCGCATTTGGCGTGGGAGGCGTGAATGCGCATGTGGTGCTTGAAGAGGGACCGGAAGCTTCGCCGGAAACTTCTTTGCGCCCGGCGCAGTTGCTCTGTGTTTCGGCCCGTTCAGAAGCCGCTCTCGATGCGGCACTGGGCAACCTCGGCCGCCATCTCAAGGAGCATCCCGACTCGAATCTGGCGGACGTTTCCTATACTCTCCAGACCGGACGCCACGGCTTCGATCATCGCGCCTCGCTAGCATGCTCCAGCATAGATGAAGCTGCACGGATGCTTGCAGAGCCCGCTGGACCTCAGATTCACAGATCGGCAAGCATCTTCGCGCGGCCCCAGCCGGTCTTTCTCTTCACCGGGCAGGGCGCGCAGTTTCCAGGAATGGGCCGCGCTCTCTACCAAGCCGAGCCTGTCTATCGAAAACAGATCGATGAGTGCGCGGAGATTCTACAGCCTGTGCTGGGTCTTGACCTGCGCACAATACTTTTTCCGAAGGATACGAATGACACAGCCAGCGTCGAGGCTCTCACTGAGACGCGCCTGGCGCAGCCGGCTCTGTTCATCACCGAACTGGCGATGGCGAGACTGTGGATGGAATGGGGCATCCAGCCGAAGGCGATGACGGGACATAGCCTCGGAGAGTTTGTCGCAGCCGTTGTGGCAGATGTAATGAGCCGCGAAGACGGTCTCAGACTGGTGGCAGCACGCGGCCGACTGATGCAGCAGATGAAGCGCGGGGCGATGCTGTCGGTGCGCCTTGGAGAAGAACGACTCGGTGCGTTGCTCGGCAAGCGGCTTTCGATAGCCGGACTGAACAGCCCATTGCTGAGTGTGGTATCCGGGCCGATGGACGCCGTTGAGGAACTGGAGAAGCGCTTGCAAGAGGAGCAGGTTGAATGCAAACGCCTGCGGACTTCGCATGCCTTCCACTCCGCAATGATGGATCCGATGCTCGACGCCTTCGAGGATGAGGTTCGCCGGGTTACATTTCATGCGCCATCGATTCCGTATGTGTCCGGAGTGACGGGAACGTGGATCAAAGCGGAAGAAGTGATCACGCCGCGCTATTGGCGGGACCATTGCCGAAAGCCCGTGCGTTTCGCGGATGCGGCGAGACTCCTGCTCGATCTGCCCGAAGCTGTGCTGTTGGAAGTGGGGCCTGGGCAGCCGCTGACCATCCTTGCGCGCCAGCAGCGTGGCAACCGCGCCGTACCGATCGTAGCGTCGATGCCGGAACGTGCCGCCGATGCGGGCGATTCGGGAACAATGCTGGAGGCTCTGGGCCGTTTGTGGACGGCCGGAGTTCAACCGGAGTGGAAGCACGTTTGGAGCCACGAACACAGACGGCGCGTTTCGCTTCCCACCTATCCATTCGAGCGCAAGAAGCATTGGATCGAGCCGCCAGCTCACACGACGGCTGCCAATGTCCTCGCACAGGCCGCAACTGCACCACGAGAAACTGAAGCACAAATTGAGGGAGAAGCCAAGATGACCCTTGATGCAAATGGAACCACACCTGAACGCCGGCTCCGGCTTCAGCCTATTGTGGCAAGCCTCTTTGAAGAACTAAGCGGAATTGCCACCGGCCCTGAATCCTTCGAAACTTCGTTTCTGGAACTGGGACTCGACTCTCTGTTTCTGACCCAGGCGACGCAAGCCGTGCAGCGCCGATTCGGAGTGAAGGTGACCTTCCGGCAGATCGTAGAACAGTATTCGAGCATTCGCATGCTCGCCGATCGCCTGGATGCGATCCTCCCGGCGGATGCATTTCCCGCAGAGCAGGCACGGCCAGCCGCGGCTTTGGCTGTGGCTGCTCCCGCCACAATTGCTACGCTGCCGTCGGCCGAAGCAGGATCGTCTCTTGAACAACTGCTCAAGGCGCAGATGCAGGCGATGTCCCAGCTCTTTGAGCAGCAACTGGCGGCGGTACGTGGAGCGGCGCCTGCTGCCGAAGCGCCGCGTGCCTCTGCGCAGTCGGCGATCTCTTCGTCCGTCGCAGCAAAAAGCGTCCCAGCGAACGAAGCCACTTCAGTTGCGCCTTCCAGCGGGCTCAAGGCGCATGGTCCTTTCAAGCCGGTGCAGGCAGGTACGAAAGACGGCCTCACGGAGCAGCAGCACGAGTACATCGAATCACTGATCGCTCGATACACGAGCCGCACCGGAAAGTCGAAGGAGTATACGCAGAAATACAGACCGCACCTTACCGATCCTCGCGCCGTCGCAGGCTTCCGGTCGCTGTGGAAAGAAATGGTTTATCCGCTGGTGACGAACCGTTCCAAGGGCTCTCGCATCTGGGATCTCGACGGTAATGAGTACATCGACATCGTCAACGGCTTTGGCGCGATCATGTTCGGTCATGGTCCGGAGTTTGTGACCGACGCCGTGCACAAGCAAGTCGATCTTGGAGTTGAGATCGGCCCGCAGAGTTCACTCGCCGGAGAGGTGGCGGAGTTGATCTGCGAACTGACAGGCATGGAGCGCGCAGCATTCTGTAATACCGGCTCCGAAGCGGTGATGGCGGCGCTAAGAGTGGCCCGCACCGTGACCGCGCGCGACAAGATCGTATATTTCACCGGCGACTATCACGGCACGTTCGACGAAGTTCTACTGCGTGCCACGCCGCACGGGGCCGCACCGATCGCACCCGGCATTATGGCGGGAAACGGGAACAACACGGTGGTGCTGGAGTACGGTGCGGAGGCTTCGTTGGAGTTCATTCGCACACACGGCAACGAAATTGCCGCGGTGTTGGTAGAGCCGATGCAGAGCCGCCACCCGGAGGTACAGCCGCGTGAATTTCTGCATGAGCTGCGCAGGATCACGGAGCAGGCGGGAACGGCGCTGATCTTCGACGAGGTGGTGACCGGCTTCCGTGTGGCTCTAGGCGGGGCGCAGGAGTACTACGGGATTCGCGCCGATCTGGCCACCTATGGAAAGGTGATCGGCGGCGGTTATCCGATCGGCGTGGTCGCGGGAAAAGCGGAGTACCTGGACACGCTCGACGGCGGCGCGTGGCAATACGGCGACGATTCCGCACCTGAGGTTGGGATGACCTTCTTCGCGGGAACTTTTGTTCGCCATCCTCTTGCGCTGGCCGCGGCCAAGGCCGTTCTGCACCATCTGAAGAAAGCGGGGCCGGAGCTGCAGGAAACGTTGAGCCGCAAGGTGGCCAATGCAGCACGCGCCGTGGAAGAAAGTTTTCGCGATGCCGGACTCGATGTTGGCGTGCACCCGTGCGGCGCGTGGTTCTCGTTCAGCCTGCCTGCGGAAGCCCGCTTTGGCAGCCTCTTGTACTACCACATGCGCCAAAAGGGGATTCACATTCTCGAGAGTTACCCTTGCTTCTTTACCACCGCGCACTCCGACGAGGATTTTGCTCGCGTGGTAGATATCTTTCGCGAATCGATCCAGGAGATGCGCCGGGGCGGCATGTTGCCGGCCCTGCGGAGAAGGAGATATCCGCGCCTGCATCGAAGGCCTTGCTGGAAATGAGTTCTACAGCGTGTGACAAGACGGCTGTCTTCGAATCTCCAACCAAGGCACCTCTCACTGAGTCGCAGCGAGAGATCTGGCTGGCCGCCGCGCGGGGTGACGATGCCAACTGCGCATTCAATGAATCACTGACGCTTCGCCTGCAAGGACAAGCCCATGAGGATGAAGTGCTTCATGCGCTCGAAGTCGGCGATTGCCCGCCACGACGCCCTTCGTTCGACGATCGATCCGGACGAGGAATGCATGAGAATCGAACCTGCTTTCTCCGGCCAGATACCGTTCGTTGACTTGAGCGCGCTTTCAGCAGAAGAACGCGAGTGCATTCATCGACGCGAGGATCGCGGAAGAAGGGAGCACTCCTTTCGATCTGACCCATGGCCCGCTGTTTCGCGCGACGCTCTTCCGCACCGCGCCCGACGAACTGGTGCTGCTCGCGACCGGACATCATATCGTGCTGGACGGGTGGTCTTCGAATCAATTGCTGGAGGATATGGGCAAGATCTACAGCGCGGCAAAGAAGAAATCCGATCCAGCGTTAGCGCAGTTGATGCCCTTCAGCAGCTATGCGCTGAAGGAGCATGAGGAGGCTCAGGCTGGCGCCTATGCCGAGAACGAGCACTATTGGGTGGAGGTTTTCACCGGTCACACGCCGGTGCTGGACCTGCCAACCGACCGGCCGCGTCCGGCATTGAAGAGCTACAACGGCTCCACGCTGAATGCTTCTCTGGGTGCGGAATTGTCGGCGGAACTGAAGCATGCCAGCTCCCGGTTGGGTTGCACGCTTTACGTTACGCTGCTGTCGGCTTTTCAGATTCTGCTGCATCGGTTCACGCGGCAATCCGAGGTTGTGGTGGGCATCTCGTCCGCAGGACAGGCACTCTTCGACGACACGAGCCTGGTTGGGACATTGCGTCCATTTTCTACCGATGTTGAGCGCGCTCCCGAAGAACTGCACGGTCAAGCAACACCTCACGGCCACGCGCGGACAACTTCTCGATGCCTACGATCATCAGGAATTCACCTATGGCACGCTGCTGCGCAAGCTGCCGATTCAGCGCGACTCAGGCCGTTTGCCGTTGATCGAGGTTCAGTTCAACCTTGAAAAGCTGGGAACACAATCTGCACTTCGAGGGACTCGAAGAGCGAGATCCATGCGAATCCGAAGAAGTTCGTGAACACGGACCTCTTCTTGAACATCGTTGAAACCAGCAACGACCTTCTGCTGAATTGCGACTTCAATACGGATCTGATCGACCGCAGCACACTGGAGCGGTGGCTGGCCTCGTATGCGACGATCCTGCGCGGAATTGCGGCGGATGCAAACCGGGAAGTCGAGGATCTCGAGATCCTGGAAGAGAACGAGCGAAAGCTGGTCCTTGACGATTGGAACCAAACCGCTGTGGATCTTGGGCCGTTCGAACCGGTCTATCAAATCATCGAGCGGCAAGCCGCTCAGAGACCCAATCAGGTTGCGGTGATCTGCGACGGAGCAGAATGGACCTATCGGCAACTGAACGAGTACAGCAACCAGTTGGCGCGACACTTGCGCCGCCAGGGTATTCGAGAAGGTTCTCTTGTGGGCGTGTGCGTGGAGCGCTCCTTCCAGATGCTGGGCGCGGTGCTGGGCGTACTCAAGGCGGGCGCGGCCTATCTGCCACTGGACCCCAGCCATCCAGCCGAGCGTCTGGAGTTGGTACTCTCTGACGCACAACTATCGCTGCTGCTTACTCAGGAGCATCTGACCTCGCGGCTGCATACTAGCGCGCGGATCGTTTGCCTGGACAGCGAACAGACACTGTGGGCACGGGAGAGCACAACCGATCTGGCAATAAAAAGCTCGGCGGATTCGCTGGCGTATGTGATCTACACCTCCGGTTCCACGGGACGGCCCAAGGGCGTGGCCATCGAACACGGCGCGCTGACTAACTTGCTGCGCAGCATGGAACGTGAGCCGGGCTTGAGCGCCAAGGACACGCTGGTCTCGGTCACGACCTTGTCGTTCGATATTGCGGCTCTCGAACTCTTCCTGCCATTGATGGCTGGAGCCAGGCTGGCGATTGCTACAAAAGATCAGGTTCTCGATGGCTTCCGCTTGCTGAGCCTGTTGAAGCAATGCCATGCCACCGTGATGCAAGCCACTCCCGCAGGCTGGCGGATTCTGCTGGAGGCCGGCTGGAAAGGCCAGCCACGGCTGAAGGTGCTTTGTGGCGGCGAGGCTTTGCCGCGCGATCTGGCGGATTCGCTGCTGGATTGCAGCAGCGAAGTGTGGAACGTCTATGGGCCGACTGAGACCACGATCTGGTCTTCGGCAACCCGGCTCGAAAAGCAGACAGGCCCAGTACCGATTGGGCCTCCCATCGCCAACACGCAATTCTACGTGCTCGACGAGCGCCTGCAACCGGTGCCTGTAGGCGTGACAGGCGAGTTGTACATCGGTGGCGCGGGATTGGCGCGCGGCTACTGGAATAGGCCTGAATTGACTGCCGAGAAGTTCCTGCCCAATCCATTTGGCGGAGGACGAATCTATCGCACCGGCGATCAGGCGCGCTGGCTGCGGGACGGTCACGTTGAGATCCTGGGCCGGACCGATTTCCAGGTGAAGATACGGGGCTTCCGGATTGAATTGGGCGAAATCGAGGCCGCCCTCGCGAGCCATGTAGCAGTTCGCGATGCGGTTGTAACGGCCGTAGAAGTAAGGCCGGGAGACATGCGACTGGCAGCCTGGGTGGACTCAGCATTATCCCAACCGCCGGCAGATCTGAGCGCACAACTGCGTGACCTGCTAACAACGAAGTTGCCCGAGTATATGCAACCGGCAATCATCACCGTTCTGCCCACGTTGCCACGAACGGCGAACGGCAAGATTGATCGCAAGGCTCTTCCGCAGCCGGCCTTTGGCGGACAGACGAAGGTACGGCCATTTTCCCCCGCAGTAACGCCGCAGCAAAAGAAGCTGGCTGCGATCTGGGCCGACATTCTGAAACTCGATCAAGTCAGCATCACCGACAGCATATTCGAGTTGGGAGCTGATTCGCTGCTGATCTTCAGAATCTCAGCGCGCGCCGGGCAGGAAGGCCTGCCGATCCAGCCTGCGCAGATCTTTCAATACCGCACCATCGCAGATCTGTCGAACGCTCTGGGAGAAGCCAGAATAACGAGCCCGGAAAAGGCTAGTGGCAGGCACCGCGATTACCGCTGTGTCGAGGGAAAGATTTCGGAGAACGAAAGCCTAATGAAAAGCTCACAGGACAAGATGATCTCTACGCTGGAGTGTGAGGGCCGGGCGACTGAGACGGACCCGGATGTCTTCGTGATGCCAGCGACCCCGAGCCAGACGCGCTTTTGGTTGCTGCACCAGATGCATCCCGATAACCACGCTCTGAATATGCCCCTCGCATGGACTTGCATGGGAAGCTTCTCCGTCGAAGTGGCGGCAGCCGCGATGACGGAACTGGTGCGCCGCCATGAATCTCTGCGCACCACATTCGAACTGGTGGATGGTCATCTGTCGCAGGTGATTCATCCGCCCGTCGAAGTTCCTCTGCCGGTTGAGGACTTGCGGTATTTAGCAGAATGATGCACGGCGGGTGCAAGCCGACAAGATCATCCACGATCAATCTCGCATCCAGATCGATATGGAGAAAGGGCCGCTGCTCTTCACCCGGGCGATACGGATGGACGAGGACGAGCACATCCTTCTGATCACGATCCATCACAGCGTCTGCGATGGATGGTCGAACGGTGTGGTGCTTCGGGACTTTGCCGCGATCTACGACGGCCTCATGCGCAGCCTTCCTCCTGGGCTGCCGGAGTTGCCTATTCAGTTTGGCGATTTCGCGGTCTGGCTTGACCGGTGGAGAAAGGGAGAAGAGTCCACAAAGTCTCTCGAGTACTGGCGCAAAACACTGGGTGGAGACTTTACTCCGCTTCAGATCCAGCGCGACTTTCGCGGCGGCGGCGAAGAACATGGCGATATCGAAACTCTTCTGCTGTCTCCGGATCTGGCGCGCCAAGCGAGGGATTTCTGCGCAGCCCGCGGGGTGACGCTTTATATGCTTCTCCTGTCGGTCTACGCGGCAATGCTGCACAGGCTGACTGGCCAGGAAGACTTCCTTATCGGCACGCCTTGCGCCAACCGGCGGCCAGAGGCAGAGAACCTGATCGGCCCCTTTTCGAATCCCCAGGTTATTCGCATCAAGATCGAGGGCGGAGATACTCTCGGCTCGATTGTCGAGAGCGTCCAGGATTGGTCATTGGGTGCCGCTAGCTCATCAGGATCTGCCCTTCGAAGATCTGAACAACGACGAGTTCTTCTGCCGCGACAAGAATCAGATCTCGCTCCAGGTGTACTTCATCTATCAAAAGGCTTTCATGCAGGCCCAGAAGACTCCGTCTCTGGAGATCGTTCCTCTGCGCTCCGTCAGTCCGGGAACAATGTTCGACCTGCTCTTGAGCATTGTGGAGCGGACCGAAGGCCCCCGGCTGCAGATGGAATACAATCCAGGGTTTTTCCGCGTTTCGACCATCCAGCGAATCCTTCATCTCTATGTGCGGATTCTCGAGACCTTGCTAAGGAGCGTGGATAGCCCCGCAACTGAAGCAACGAAGGAGGAGGACGGGCAACAACTCGTCGCGGATTCACGCAGAACGACTGAACCTGGAACCGCCGACGAGACTGTCAATCGGAATGGACACCTGAACGGCTATACGAGTCTGGGAGCGCCCGCCGCAAACGAGCAGAGCGAAGATTATTTGGCGCCGCGCGATGCTCTTGAGGCGCAGATCGCCAGAATATGGGAGACAGCGATCGGGGTTACGAATCTAAGCGTTCGAAGCAGCTTCTTCGACCTCGGCGGACGATCTCTCGCGGCGATGCAAATTGTTTCCCGGATCAACAAGACTTATTCGCTCAATTTTGGTCTTGCCTCTCTGTTCTCAGGGCACACGGTCGAGCGAATGGCGGAGTTAGTCAGTCAGCGTCTTTCTGCGAACGGCAGTTCTTCGATAGTGCCCATGCAGCCGACCGGAACGGCAACTCCTCTTTTCATCATTCACGGCGCCGGGGGAAATGTCATCCGCTTTTACCAGCTTGCGATGCTTGTCGGAACGGACCACCCGATCTATGGCGTACAAGCGCAGTCTCTGCTGGATGGCCAGCCTGCGCTGCTTCGCCTGGAAGATCAGGCGGCGTTCTATCTGGCCGAGATACGAGAGATCCAGCCAAAAGGTCCGTACTATTTCCTGGGATACTCCTATGGCGGAACGATTGCTCTTGAAATCGCGCATCAACTACGCGCCATCGGAGAGAATGTAGAACTGCTTGGTATGCTCGATAGCCGCCATCGCGATTGTATCGGCGTGGCGCAACGAAGCGATTCCACGCGGGCGCGTTTCGATCGCCGCATCGATCGATTTCTGGGTAATCTCTCCGGTCTCACGCTCGGGGAAAAGATCAATTATCTGTGGAAGAAGTTATGTACCCGAACCTTGCGCCGGATATATTCGCTTGCAGCGATGCTCGGAATTCGCTCCGTGCCTTCGTTCATGAAGAGCACCGACGATATTACCTGGGTGGCTGCAATGAACTATCAGCCGCGACCTTGGTTCGGACCGGTGACGCTCTTCCGCGCCGCTGTACAGCCCGATCCCCGGCTCCCAATGGATCTGGGATGGGCGCCGATTGCGAAGGGTGGCCTGGAGGTGTATGAACTGCCCGGCGATCACGATCTGGTCTTCCGGGAACCGAACATTCAAGTTTTGGCATCGCAACTGAGAGCTCGTCTGGAACATTCCGATGCCGCTGAAGTTCACCTGAGCGAACAAGCTTCGTGGTTAGTGACCGAGGATGCAGTCCGATGAAATTTCGCCAAGTGTACATGGTGCTGTCGCCGCGCTCCCTGAGCTACGCACGGGACGCGCTCGAGAGTTTGTTCAACAATTCCGACGAGACTCTGCATCTGCGCCTGATCACCGACTCGGGGCAGGACAAGGAAGAGTTGAGCGAGACGCTGGCAGCGATCGATTCAAGAACGCATCGATGGACTGTATATTCGGAACAGGATCTGGCTGAGAGAGAGGATGCGCTCTTCGCCGGGCACGATAACCTGCGAGCATTCCGCCGCGGTCATCCCTGCTGGCGCAAGATTACCGATCCGCTGCTGCTCAGTGAGCCAGACGAAGAATTGGTTCTGCTCGACCCGGACCTCTACTTTCCCAATCGTTTTCAGTTTGAGTCGACACCCGAAAACGGCCTTCTGTTGATGTGGCAGCAACCGAACTGCCTCTTTCCGCCTGAAGTGGTGAAGACAGCGATCGGCCGCAGCATTCGGCTTGCGCACCACGTGGACATCGGGGTGGCACATTGGCGCGCATCGGCCGATCTGGACTGGCTCGACTGGTTGATCGGCAGACTGGGCGGGACCAACCTGCCACGCATCATGCATGTGGAAGCGATTGTGTGGGCGGCTCTGGCTATGCGAGTGGGCGGAGGACACCTCGACCCCGAATACTGGAAATGCTGGCGCAGGTCGCCTGGAAAACGACTGATGACCAAGCTTGGCGTGAGCGGCCAGCGTATTCTGAAATCGGAATCCTGGGCCGGCCTGAAGTGCTTTCACGCAGGCGGCGAGGCAAAGTGGTGGCTGCACAAAGCTCGTGAATCGGGCATGCTCGATGGACGGGCTACACTCCACCAGCCAGGCCGCGTGATTCCTTTCGAGGAGTTGACCCCAGCACAATACGCGCGGGAACTGGCGTTCAAGCGAATGCTGCAGGCGTTGGGATACTACCAAATCTTCCGTACTGCGTGAGTGTCTATGCGAATTTGCATCGTTGCCGAGAACGCTTCGACACGCTATGGCGGCGAGGCCATTCTTCCGGTTCACTACTTTCGATCGCTGCGATCTCGGGGCATCGAATGCTGGATGGTTGTTCACTCTCGAACCGAGAGCGAAGCGAGGGAACTCTTCCCAAATGATATCGACCGAATCAGGTTTGTTCCGGATCTATGGATTCACAAGCTTGTCTTCTATCTGAGCCGATTTTTGCCCAGGCGGTTGTCTGAAGCTACGCTGGGACTTTTCAATCAGATCGTCACGCAATTGTGTCAGCGGTCTATCGTGCGCGGACTGATCCGCGATCATGGCATCGATGTGATTCACCAGCCCATTCCGGTCGCTCCACGATTTCCTTCCGCGATCTTCGGACTGGGTGTTCCGGTAGTGATCGGACCGCTGAACGGCGGCATGGAATACCCTCCGGCCTTTCGCGGCTCCGAATCGTGGATGAGCCGCACGGCGCTTGCCTTCGCCCGCTTGTTTGCGAATGCTGGCAACACGCTGCTGCCCGGAAAAAAGCATGCAAGAGTCGTGCTGGTGGCCAATGAAAGAACGCGCCTTGCGCTGCCTTCCGGTGTTCGCGGCGAGGTGATCGAGTTGGTGGAGAATGGAATCGACACCGATGTTTGGCGAGGAGCGCAGGCAGCGGCGGCAAGCGCGACTCCACGCTTTATCTTCGTCGGACGCCTGGTGGATTGGAAGGCTGTGGATGTTGCGATCCGGGCCATCGAAAGAGTTCCATCCGCCGAACTCGATATCGTTGGCGACGGTCCTATGCTCGACATCTGGAAATCACTCGCTGCGAAGCTTGGACTAAAGGATCGTGTCCACTTTACAGGCTGGCTAACGCAGAGCGAATGCGCCAGCCGCGTGTTGAATTCCGTTGCGCTGGTTCTTCCCAGTCTGTATGAATGCGGCGGTGCTGTGGTGCTTGAAGCTATGGCCATGGGCAAACCGGTGATTGCCACTCGCTGGGGCGGCCCGGCAGATTATCTTGATGCCTCCTGCGGGGTGCTTGTGGAGCCGGATAGCTATGCGGGTCTGGTGGCCGGATTTGCCGAAGCGATGCGCAGGCTACTCGACTCTCCCGGTCTTGCCAAGTCCATGGGGGCCGCAGGGCATGAACGGGCGATTCGCGATTTCGACTGGCAAAAGAAGATCGATAGGATGATTGGCATATTTCGTTCTGTCGCGGAGAACTCGGAGGTTCCACAAGGGTTGAAGGCAACCGCGGTTTCTTCCGCCGCCACTTCCCAATCGAACTGAAGATGATCGAGACGCGCGTTGTGCGCAAAACTCGAAAGTGTAAACCGCAAGCTGGGGGTAGGCCATGTCAAATGTCGAATCAACAACAGACTTCGGGCTTGCTCCAGAGGTCTTTGCCTCCGAGGCCCCGGATGCAAAGACGCCGCGTCTCCTCTATCTCCTAAGCCGATATCCGGCTGTTTCGCATACCTTCTTTTTGAATGAGATTCTGGAACTAAGGAAATGCGGTTTCACAGTCGAAGTAGCCTCGATCAACGATCCCGATCGTTCGCGCTCGTTGATGCCAGAGCTTGAAGTAGAAGAGACGAAGAAGACTTTTTACATCAAATCCACGGGGATCGCGAGGGCCACGGCTGTTACAGCCCGAACGCTCCTGTTCAGACCGAGAGTTTTTTTTCGGGGGCTCACGACCGCTCTGCGCCTGGGGTTGTGGGATCCCCGCACAACGATCTACGCGCTCTTTTACTTCGTGGAGGCACTTATCCTGGGCGACTGGATGCGCTCTCACGGCCATCGCCATCTGCACATACATTTCTGCGGGCCAGTGGCGACGGTCGGTATGCTGGCCTCGATGGCGTGGGGATTCTCCTACTCGATGACCGTGCATGGTCCAGACGAGTTCTACGATGTGGAGAAGTTTTATCTTCGTCAAAAAGTCGAAGGCGCAAAATTTATACTTTGCATCAGCAACTTTTGCCGCAGCCAACTGATGCGCATTGCATCTCCAGAGCACTGGGACAAGATGCACGTGGTGCGCCTGGGCGTAGATCCGGATCTTTTCTCGCCGATGAGAGCGCAACCCAAGCCAGATCAAACTCTGGAGATTCTTTGCGTAGGCCGGCTGGTTCCATCGAAAGGCCAGCTGATTCTGTTGCGCGCCTGCGCTATCCTGAATTCCAAGGGACGTCCGATCCGCGTGCGTCTGGTGGGTGATGGGCCGGATCGCAAACATTTGGAGGAGTTCGCGAAAAGGGAGAAGATCCCGGTAGTTTTTGAAGGAGCAAGGACTCACGATGAGACGCGGCACTTGCTTGGACGGGCGGACATCTTTGCGCTGGCCAGTTTCGCCGAGGGTGTCCCAGTGGCATTGATGGAGGCGATGGCGATGGAAGTGCCCTGCGTGAGCACCGAGATTGCCGGAATTCCGGAACTGATTCGCGATGGTCTCGATGGAATGCTTGTTCCTGCATCTTCGGTCGAACTGCTGACCGAGGCGCTCGAACGGCTCGTCGAAGATCCTTTGCTGCGGCGCAGCATTGGCATTGCAGGACGCAAGCGAGTCCACGATCTTTATAATCTGCCTGAAAATGTCAGCATGCTCGCAAATGTCTTCCGCGAAAATGCACCACTCAAGAGTTGAAAGGACGCTTCATATTTGATTACTTCTTCCTTCCAATCCGACGTATCCATCGTGATCGTGTCCTTTAATACACGCGATGTGCTTCGGGAATGCCTGGAATCGGTCATTCGTGAAAATGGCGCGTTGCGCGTGCAGATTATTGTGGTCGATAACGCATCGACGGATGGCTCTCCTGAAATGGTTGAACAGGAGTTCCCGGATGTGTTCTTGATTCGGAGCAAAATCAATCTTGGCTTCGGCCCGGCAAACAACCTCGGACTTCGGTCGGCAAATGGCAGATATATTGTGCTCCTTAACTCTGACGCATTCTTAACCCAAGGATCGCTGGAGCGCTCTGTGGCACATATGGATGCGAATGCAGGTGTGGGACTTGGAGGCGGACGTCTAGTAGGACGCGATGGCTCGTGGCAACCTTCGGCACGCATGTTTCCCTCTGTGTTCAGCGACCTGCTCGTTCTTTCTGGGCTTGCGGCGCGCTTTCCGCGGTCGCGCTTTTTTGGACGCGCCGACCGCACCTGGGCAAACCCAATGGAGTCCGCTGAGGTCGACTGGGTTCCTGGAGCTTACTCGATCGTGCGAGCCGAAGTACTGAAGTCAATCGGCTTTTTCGACGAGCGGTTCTTTCTTTACTACGAGGAAGTGGACCTGTGCAAACGAATCAAGAACGCCGGGTACTCGATCTGGTATTGGCCGGATATTGCCATCATCCATATTGGCGGCGAGTCTTCGCGCCAGATCCGGTCGCTTCAACTCTCGCGGACTGGAGCGCAGCTTACTTTGTGGCGCATGCGAAGCATGTTGCTTTACTACCGCAAGCATCATGGGTTTTCAGCATGGCTCGCAATGGGGTTAGAGGCTGTCTGGTACTGGCTTCGGTCGCAGCGCAGGCGGTGGAGCAGAAATCCGGATCGCCGCGCAAGCGCGGGCGCCGACATACAACTGATATCAATCTTGAACCAGGCATGGCGCGATACGATGGGAGGACGCTTCTCTCCCGCGCAGCCCTGGTAGAGAGCTTGCTTACGAATGACAAAGACCGACATGCCGGATAACTTGATGCGTCGCAAATTCAAGTCGTCGTTTACATCCCTTTTGTCGTCGTTCTACAAGGCAACGGCCGGCTTGCGGCGCAACATCGCGCGTATCCGTAACCACGCTCTGCTTTCATCTTCCCTGTCTACTTCGCTCGATGCGTCCGTCGTGGTGCTGGGTCCAGCGGAGGTACACGGCACAGGCATGATCCACTTTGGGCAGGATGTGCTTCTCTATCCGGCACTGTATTTGGAGACAGAGGAGAGCGGTTCGATCGAGATCGGCGACGGAGTCGTGATTTCTCGAGGGGTTCACATTGTCTCGCGCGACTGGATCACGATCGGCGACGGCACGATGATTGGCGAGTATTCGAGCATACGCGACGCAAATCACGCACGCCTTCCGGGTTTGACGATTCGCGATTCCGGTCATATCGCCAGCCCCATCACGATCGGCAGAGAAGTGTGGATTGGACGTGGCGTAACCGTGCTGGGCGGCGTCACCATCGGAGACGGCGCGACCGTGGGGGCCAATGCAGTGGTCACCCACGATGTTCCGGCGGGAGCAATGGTTGCAGGTGTGCCAGCACGACCCGTTGGCGCTGGCCAAACGCGATAACCACGGCTGCTGTAGGGAAAATGAGCATAAACGATCCACACTCACATTCCAACGGGATAGCCCCCAATTGAGAGGAGTTTGCAATGAAGGAATTACTGAGCAACGAGAATATCCATAAGCTCGAAGTTCTTGGAAAAGAAAAGGCCGAAGAATACAAGAACAATAAGCCATTTCCGCACATCTACTTTGATAACTTTCTACCTGAAGCAGCAGCGGAAGCAGCGCTGAGAGATTTTCCAGAACCCAAGCAACTGGCATGGAGCGAATTCAATTCGCCTACCGAGCGAAAGCTGGCCTTTGACATTGTGGAGAAGCTCCCCGCGGCCGCGCGCGATGTTCTCTACTTTCTGAACAGCAGGCCGATGATTCAGTTTCTTGAGGATCTCACTGGCATCCAGGGTGTGATCCCCGATCCATACTATGTGGGCGGTGGCTTGCACCAGATCAAGCCCGGCGGCAATCTCGAGGTTCATGCGGACTTCAACTATCACGAGAAACTTAAACTCGACCGGCGCATCAATGTATTGATCTATCTGAACAAGGACTGGCATGAAGAATATGGCGGCCATTTTGAGCTTTGGAATCGCGAGATGACCCACGCCGAGCAAAAGATCCTTCCACTCTTCAATCGTTGCGCCATCTTCAGCACAACCAGCCATTCTTATCACGGGCATCCAACTCCGCTTGCCTGTCCTCCGGGACGGACACGCAAATCAATCGCAACCTATTACTATTCCAATGGACGCCCCGAAGAGGAGGTTGCCGACTCTCACACCACGCTGTTTCAGCATCGTCCGGGGGCGGAGCGGCATGAGCCAAATGTGATTCGCAAAGTCTTCCATGCCATCACGCCTCCCATCATCACAAGCACAATCAAGAGAATTCGCGCTTGATCATTGAAATCATCGCCAGTTATCAGTTATCCAAGTTATCAGAAATGCAATATCGCCGAATTGAGAGTTACCTCAATCTCGTTATGAATGGCAACGCTCCGCAGTTTCTTCTGCCTCTGGAGGATTCGATTGTTTGAGAATATCCGTGAGGACTGGCGCACGCATGGCCGCCAACTTTCCCGTCAGGGTCTGTGGTCAATGGCTGTGTACCGCTATGGACGTTGGCGTTACACCATTCGCTGGAGATGGCTGCGGGTGCCTTTTTCATTTGTATACAAGGTTCTCAAGCCGGTCTCCGAGGTCATTACAGGCATCGAGCTTCCTTGCGAGGCAACATTGGGGCGACGTTTCCGAATCGATCATTTCGGGGGGATTGTCATCAGCGGTGACGCCATCTTTGGAGATGATTGTGTGATTCGCAACGGAGTCACTGTGGGACTGAAACATGCAGGCCAGCGCGGAGCGCCGGTTCTGGGCAACCGTGTGGACATCGGCGCCGGGGCCAAGGTTCTGGGAGCGATTCATATAGGGGACGATGTGCTGATCGGCGCCAATGCGGTAGTGCTCACCGATGTTCCGTCCAATTCCATTGCTGTGGGCGTACCGGCCCGAGTGCTTCCGCGAAAAGCAGTGACAGCGGCAAGCGAGGAGCCGATGCAGATTGAGGCGGAGCAAGATCGGAGTGTACATGCAGGAAGGGTTTGAAAGCGCTTCGCGGCGTCGCATAAAGACAGCTCTTCCCGCACTCTCGATTGTCGTGATCGGGCGTAACGAGGGGCAGCGGCTGGCCTCGTGCTTGGAGTCCATCAAAAAGGTGCGAGGCATAACCGTGAACGAGTTGATTTATGTCGACTCCGCCTCGACCGACAACAGCCCCGAACTGGCGTACCAATATGGCGCTACCGTGATCGTGGTTCGATCGGAGAAGCCAACTGCGGCGCTGGGACGCAATGCCGGCTGGCGGCGGGCTGGATCAGATCTGATTCTTTTTCTTGACGGAGACACCGTGCTGCATCCAGAGTTTGCCTTCTTGGCGTGTGGCGAATTGACTCGGAAGCCTTCAATTGCAGCAGTGTGGGGACATAGGCGCGAGATTCATCCCCAGGCGTCGATCTATAACCGCATTCTCGATCTTGATTGGATCTATCCGCCGGGAGTTACTGAGTTCTGCGGCGGAGACGTGATGATGTGTCGCAAGGTCCTGGAAGAGACAGGAGGTTTCGACGAGAGCTTGATCGCGGGAGAAGAGCCGGAGCTTTGCCGTCGAATCAGGGCACGAGGATATGAGATTCTCCATATAGATAGTCCAATGACTGCTCATGATTTGCAGATTACACGCTTGAGCCAGTACTGGAAGCGTGCCGAAAGAGCTGGCCACGCCTATGCTGAAGTGTCGGAGCGCTTCAGGAACAGCGCTGATCCCTTCTGGAGCTCCGAGCGCAGACGAAACCTGATGCGTGGTTGCGGTTGGCTCATCACGTTAGCCTTCGCAATCGTCTCCAGCATACGCTTTGGATTTTTTCCTATTGCAGTCTGGCTCATCATTCTGCTCCTGTTGTCGGCGAGATCGGCATGGAAGGCTCGCTGGAAGGGCGCCTCAGTTGGCGTCCTGCTGCTTTATGGACTTCACTCTCATCTGCAACAGGTGCCGATCTTCGTGGGACAACTGCAATATGAGTTGAGCAAAAAGCGGAAGCGAGCACGGAAGCTGATCGAGTACAAGGAACGACATGCCGACTGAGATTGAGCAGCGCTAAATCCCTCAGCTAACCTGCAAACAGGCAGCGTTGGCTAAGGAACCTCCGATCGAATCGCAAGACATCATGCGGTGCAAATCCTACTCATTTGAGAAAGGCCGTGCATGCGGTGGCAAATGCAAAGACTGTTGGGTGGCGCTTTGGCGCTGTCAGCAGCAGCGTTAACTTCTTCGCAGATTGGCGCCCAGGCAACTTTAACTCTGGTGGTTGAGGATAGCGGCGGCGCTGTCGTGGGAGGCGCGACGATCGAAGATGCCGCTGGCCACCATTTAGGCCTCACGGACGCTCAAGGCCGGCTGACTCTTGAATGTTCGGCTCCTTGCGCCGTGCGTGTGAGCGCGCTAGGATTTGACGACAAGCGCCTACAACTTAGTGTCAACGCAATTGTGCGGCTGCAGCCTGCTTCAACCAACGAAGAGGTGACAGTTACTGCCTATCGAGCCCCGCTTGGCGCTCTGGAGAGCCCCACCGATTCACGACTGCTCTCGCAGACGGCGCTCGAAACCACACCAACTGTGACCCTGGATGGCGAGATACGCCAACTTCCTGGAGTCGAATTGTTTCGACGTTCCAGTTCTCTGGTAGCAAATCCCTCCTCTCAAGGCGTCAGCCTGCGCGGCCTGGGTTCTACTTCGGCCAGCCGCACGCTGGTCACCGAAGATGATGTTCCACTTAACGACGCATTCGGTGGATGGATCCATTGGGAGGAACAGCCCGAACTATCGATTCAGAGAATTGAGGTTGTCCGAGGCGGCGCCAGCGACCTGTATGGATCGAGCGCCATCGGCGGCGTGATCGGCCTGACATCGGTGCGGCCCACCTCCGACTTGGCCCAGTTGAGAACCAGCTACGGCTCGGAAGGAACCTACGACGACAACCTGCGTCTCCAATCCAAGCACGGCCCCTGGGGCATAATGGCGACTGGTGGCATTCTCGGCACCGATGGCTATATCCAAGAGGCTCCGTGGCAACGCGGTCCGGTTGACATTGCATCCAACGTGCATAGCCAAAACGGCATAATCCTGACCGAACACGACAAGAGCGCGTTGCGCCTATTCATTCGAGGCAGTGGCTTCAACGAAGCACGCAATAATGGAACGCCGTTGCAAACCAATGGGACCCGACTCTGGCGTTACGCGACCGGAGGAGACTGGCACGGTCCGCGCACCAGTTCCCTGGGCGCGCGGCTCTACGGCTCGACGGAGCATTACCGGCAGACTTTTTCTCAAATCGCAAATCCAACCAGTTTGCGCAACGGCGAAACACTCACAAAGTTTTCGCTGACCCCCAATAATGAGTTAGGCGCGGCTGTCCATTGGAATCAACCGCTCGGCGCCGGACTGCTTCTTGTTTCCGGAGCCGATGTTCACGATGTCCGCGTGTGGGATCGCGAGATGACATACGGGAATTCCACTCTGACGAATCTGCACGATCATCAACGGGACTCCGCGGTCTATGGTGAGCTAATGTGGGTCCACAACGCCTGGACTCTGGTCGCAGGCGGCCGTATCGATTGGTTCCAGAACTACGACGGCAGGCAATGGATATGGACTGGATCGAACTGGGAGCCGTCCGCGACCCAACCCGCACAAACCAGCCAGCAGGTCTTCGATCCCCGTCTGGGTCTCACGCGCAAGCTCTGGAATCATTGGGCCATCTCCAGCTCCGGTTTTCGAGCCTTCCGCGCGCCAACGCCTAACGAACTCTATCGCTCCACCCAGGTGGGTAACCAGCTCACTACACCCAACGGTGTGTTGCTCAGCGAACGCGCCACCGGTTGGGAGGCTGGTCTCGCGACCGAGTGGCGCTGGGGCACCATCCGTTCGAGCTACTTCCTCACCCAGGTCAACCGGCCTATCACCGCTGTTACCATCAACGGAGAGTCTTCTCCCATCCTGCTCAAGCGCGAAAACCTTGGCCAGATCGAGAGCCGTGGCGTGTCGCTGGACTTTACACTCGCTCCCCGCAATTGGTTATCCATTGATGGTGGATATCAACATGCCCATGCGATTGTTAGCCAGGGTAACGAGTACGTGAGCAACTGGATTCCTGAGGTCGCACGCAACGTAGCCACGCTCAATGCGCGCGCTTACCGGCAGCGATTTGGAACCCTCAACCTGCAAGGCCGGATGAGCGGACGTCAGTTTGACAATGCGGCGAATACTTCCCTTCTCCACGGGTATTTCCGCCTGGACGCCTACGTCTCTCATGACTTCGGCAAACGCACCAGGGTGTTCGCGGCGGGCGAAAACCTGTTCGACCGCAAGATCGAGGTCGCCAAGACTCCTACAACCACATTGTCTATGCCCCGAGTAGCGAGGATAGGTTTCGAGGTGCGTTTAGGCGGCAATAACAGATAAGTCACTCTGCGCCCTCCAAGGACTCACAGGACCTCCTTTAATTTGTGCCTAGCTAACTCGGATGGCACAACGCCGCTCTTTTCGGCGACCCCGGTAGATTACAAAGTATAAGCAAAGATTGATTGCTGGCGAAATTGTCCACGAGGTTTCTCTTTAAGTGGCTCTTGTGCTAATCCGAATTAACATTTGCGAAATCTTACATGTGCGATTTATCAATATAGAGATAATAAGCCAGCAAGACCATCGACATGACCCGCGCGGATCATATCCAGTGGAGTAACGGACACCTATCTCCTGCCTGCCATTCGAACCAGTTGAATGACCTATGATTTGACCGTGAGCGTGACGGTGGTTGACTCTGATAGCGTGCCTGTGGTTCCAATCACTGTCATTGTGTAGGTTTGTACTTGGTGCGTTGGACCCACCACGTCATTTGTCGCTCCGCAACCGCCAAGCCCCGCTATAACGACCATAGCTGCAGCAAGCATCAAAAGCGTGGGACGCATGCGCCCTAACCGCTTGCCGGCATTGCGCAGCTTACCTGCGAAGGGCATAAGCAGGAGCGCAAGAGCGAACGGGGTCATTCGGGAACCAGGAGTTCCTCCGACTCCCTGAGGGGGTCTGCTATTCGATACGGTTTGCGGCAATTTGACTGTTAAGGTTACAGCGGTTGGGCCTGCGCCCTCCGCTACTGAGGCCGGTGAGAGGCTATATGTTGCGCCCACAGGCAACCCGCTGGCTAGCAGGTTGACTGCGGTCGGAAACGTCGTTGCCGGAGACAGCGGCGTTACCGTGAGGGCGATGGCAACCGAACCTCCAGGAGTCGCGGTTGCCGAGGGAGTCGAAGAGCTGATAGTGAAGCCCGAGACCGTCGAGGTATTTGCGCTGCCACTGATGGTGTAAGTGGCTGTTGCGGCCGCGCTGTTGCAATATCCCGACTCGACCGCGATTGCTTCCAACGTCTCCGTTGCTTTTACAGTGATTGCGCCCGCATACTTTGTCGACGAGGTCGTCGGCGTAGTGCCGTTCGTCGTGTAGTAGATAGTTGTGCCGGCCGTCGCGTCGCTGATGGTCACAGTCTGCGAAGACGTGTAGTTGCCGCCCGCTAGCGAGAACGCGGGCGCGGGCAGCAACGGAGCGATGCTGTACAACATCGAACTCGCCGGGCTGTTTGTGTATCCCGTCTTGACCGCGATGGCCTCGATGGTCTCCGTTGCATTCACCGTGATCGGGCCGGTATACAGCGTAGACGAGGTCGTCGGAGTAGTGCCGTTGGTGGTGTAGTAGAAGGTGACACCCGCTTGCGTATCGCTGAGCGTCACCGCTGGAGGTGTGGTGAAGAGCGCCCAGGAGGGACCGCCGCCTTGCGGGCTGAATGTGGGCGCCGGCAGCACGGGTGCGATGGCGTAAGACGCAGTCGTTACCGGGCTATTCGCATAACCAGTCTCGACTGCAATGGCTTTTAGCGTCTGTGTGGAACTCTGCCAGATTGCGCCCATGTACCGCGTCGAGGAAGCCGTCGGCGTGGATCCATCGGTGGTATAGTAAATGGCCGCGCCTGATGTCCCGTCGCTGATTGATACCGATTGCGGCGAGGTGAAGGTTCCGGGTGCTGGCGAGAATATCGGCGCTGACACCGCAGGAGATATGGTGTAGGCGGCTACAACTGCCGGGCTGTTGCTGTAACCCGACTCGACCGCAATTGCCTCCAACGTCTCTGTAACGCTCACAGTGATCGCGCCCGTGTACTTCGTCGAAGACGTTGTTGGCGTGGTGCCGTTGGTTGTGTAGTAAATCGTGGTCCCAGCCGTCGCGTCGCTGATGGTTACCGACTGCGATGTGGTGTAGTTACCCGCCGCAAGCGAGAAGGTCGGCGCGGGAAGTACCAGACTGATGGAGTAAGCCGCAGTTCCCACTGCACTGTTGGTGTAGCCTGACTTGACCGCGATAGCCTCCAGTGTTTCGGTCGCATTCACCGTGATCGCACCGCTGTAGACACTGGATGACGTGGTTGGCGTGGAGCCATTGGTGGTGTAGTAAATGGTTGTCCCAGCTGTCGCGTCGCTGATGGTTACCGATTGCGAAGTCGTGTAACTGCCTGGTGTGAGTGAGAACGTGGGCGTGGGCAGCACAGGGTTGATGGTATAAGCGGCAGTTGCCACAGTGCTGTTGGTGTAGCCCGTCTCGGTCGCGATGGCATTTATCGTCTGTGTCGCGCTCACCGTAATCGCACCTGAGTACTTGGAAGACGATGTTGTGGGAATGGTGCCGTTGGTTGTGTAGTAGATGGTCGTGCCAGATTGCGAGTCGCCAATGGCCACCGTTTGCGATGTGGTGTAAGTGCCGGCTGCGGGCGAGAACGCAGGTGAAGGCAGCGCTGCGCTGATGGTGTATGAGGCCGCGGCCGCCGGGCTATTGCAATAACCCGTTTCAGCCGCGATGGCCTTAATCGTCTCCGTTGCGCTCACCGTGATCGCGCCCGTATACATGGTCGACGACGTAGTGGGTGTGCTTCCATTGGTGGTGTAGTAGATTGTTGTACCGGCTGTCACGTCACTGATCGTTACCGTCTGCGACGAGGTATAGTTGCCGCCCGCGAGGGAAAACGTTGGCGCAGGCAACAGCGGAGCAATGGTGTACAACATCGAACTTACGGGACTGTTGGCATAGCCCGTCTGTACGGCAATAGCTTCAATCGTTTCCGTTGCGCTCACTGTGATCGGGCCGGTATACAAGGTCGATGAAGTCGTCGGCGTGGCGCCGTTGGTGGTGTAGTAGAAGGTGACCCCAGAGTGTGAGTCGCTGATGGTCACCGAGGGAGGCGTGGTAAAGAGCGCCCATGAAGCACCACCGCCTTGCGGGCTAAAGGTGGGCGCCGGCAGCACCGGAGCAATAGTGTAAGCCGCCGTCGTTACCGGGCTATTGGCATAGCCAGTCTCAACTGCGATGGCTTTCAGCGTCTGCGTGGAACTCTGCCAAATCGCGCCTATGTATCGTGTCGAGGAAGCCGTCGGTGTCGTACCGTCGGTGGTGTAGTAGATTGCTGCGCCTGTCGTTGTGTCGCTGATTGTTACCGATTGTGGCGAGGTAAAGGTTCCAGGCACAGGCGAGAACGCCGGTGCAGGCAGCCCTGAGCCGATGGTGTAAGCGGCGGTTGCAACAGCGCTATTGCTGTAGCCCGTTTCAACCGCAATTGCTTCAATCGTCTCTGTTGCGCTTACCGTGATCGCACCTGTGTACTTGGTCGACGAAGTCGTCGGCGTGGCGCCATTGGTGGTGTAGTAGATCGTCGTTCCGGCTGTCGCATCGCTGATGGTTACCGATTGCGAAGCGGAATACGTGCCAGCTGCGGGCGAGAATGTTGGCGTGGGAAGCGCCGCGCTGCCGATAGTATATGTCGCTGTAGCCACGGCGCTGTTGCTGTAGCCTGTTTCAACGGCGATGGCTTCAATCGTCTCCGTCGCGCTTACCGTGATCGGTCCGCTGTAGACGCTCGACGACGTCGTCGGCGTGGTGCCGTTGGTGGTGTAGTAGATCGTTGTGCCGGCTGTCGCATCGCTGATCGTTACTGACTGCGATGTGGAGTAAGTGCCGCCAGCAGGCGAGAATGTTGGCGCGGGAAGCGCTGCGCTGCCGATGGTGTACGTCGCTGTTGCCACGACGCTATTGCTGTAGCCTGTTTCAACCGCGATGGCTTCAATCGTCTCCGTTGCGCTTACCGTGATCGGTCCGCTGAAGATGCTGGACGAGGTGGTCGGCGTTGTGCCGTTGGTGGTGTAGTAGATGGTTGCGCCAGCCGTCGCGTCGCTGATCGTCACTGACTGCGATGTCGAGTAAGTTCCGGCCGCCGGGCTGAATGTTGGCATCGCCGCGGTTGTCAAGCCCGTCGAGTCGTAGTCAAGCGCAGTGGCCGAATGAGGCGGCAGAGTAATCGAGCCTGGGCTGGAGAGAGTAGACGTTTCAATCGCAACGGTAGCCGGCGCCAGATTGGTGACGGTGCCGCTGTGCGATTCGTTCATGTCATTCAGTGCCGCGGGAGCATACTGCCGTTGCGTCACCGTTCCCGCCGGAGGATTGGTTCCCGCAAAGCTGATCGTGTGGCTGCTGGAAAGATCGGTATTGATCAGCACCAGCGAGCGCTTGGTCCCATTCTCGAAGCAGAAGGCGTAGAGATAAGGAACGTTGTTGAGAGCGGGCATAGGAGTGATGCCGTTCGGCGAACCGGCGAAGTTAAATGTCGGGTTGTTGGCGATCGGGCAGGCGTACATCGAGCCGATGATCGATTGGTTCACCAGTTGCACGCCGAGGAACTCCGGACGAACGTTATTCGTCGCGCCGCCCATGTCGACGACGTTGCCCCACAGTTTGTTGACCAGGCCATTCCCCGCACCGTTCCTGAACTCGGTCAGCGAGAAGAACGATTGAGGACGAATGCCGAAGTACTGAAGATTGAGCAGAGGCTGCAGGGCCATCACCACGCCCTCTCCGGCTCCGGCATTGATGTAATCCATATGCGTCTGATCGATGCTGCCGCCGATCGTGCCCTGTCCCCACTCGTAGATGTTCACATTGCAGGCCGCCGTGCCCGACGCGCCGCAGGTCTTCTGCGACTGATAGTCGTGGACGGATTGATAGAAGTTATAGATATCGGAAGGATTGGTCACCTTCTCATAGGGTTCGACCATCGCCGGCTGCCATAGGGCTGTGTCCGTGTCGAAGCTGTTCACGTACGAGTAGGTGTAGCCTTCGATCTCGATCGAATCGGGGCGTGCTCGTTGAATAGCCGTGTCCATCGAGTAGCTGGTAGCCGTCTGTGCATTCATCACCAGATCGAAAGAAGGCGCCGAGTAATATGCATCGGCGCGCATCGCGGCAAAGATGTCCCGTGTGCGAAGGCTGTAGTCGTAGTAGTACTCCGAGTTAGGAACGCTGGAACGGTATGCAAGCGATTGGGCTGGAAAGGACCCGCCGTTCCAGCACTCATTGCAGAAGGAGAGATGAATCGTGCTGAAGACGCTGGTCCACGGGTCGTCCTGCCCTAGTGTTGCGCGCCGCGCGCCATAGGTTGTGCTCGATGGGCTGGCGAGAAACTCGATCAGATTCGCCGCCTCCGACGTCGAGAAGGTCACTGGAACTTCCAGGTAAGGCTCCGCGTTCAACAGTTGGCAGATGACCAGATAGTCCTCGAGCGAAAGACTCACCACTCCAGATCCACCAGGACCGACAAAATATCCCGTCCCGCCTCCGGTTGGAGCTTGTG
Source organism: uncultured Acidobacteriaceae bacterium (assembly GCA_963843625.1). Classification (GTDB taxonomy): domain Bacteria; phylum Acidobacteriota; class Terriglobia; order Terriglobales; family Acidobacteriaceae; genus Telmatobacter. Next base: position 195,897 of record CAWJLK010000013.1, on the reverse strand, counting down.
CATATTTGGGCTGCGTCCAATTGCTCATCGACTCCGCGTTTTGGTTTACCCAGTAGCGGAACGTGCCGGGGTTGCTGCCCACCGACGGGCCATAGTATTTCTTCAGCGTATCAATGACTTCGTCGCGCAGAACCGTCGTATTGCTGGAATCGGTGTTTGTCTTCTCGAAGCTGACGTTGTCGAGATAGACCGAGCCCCCGGTGACGTTGAATGCCACCTGAGAGTTGCCCGGCGTCGTGGCTCCCTGTGATTCGGAGGCCGTACAGTTAAATGTGTACTGCGCCCAGCTGGAACTCAGTTTCGGAGTGTACGTTCCGCAATTAAAACCTCCCGCCGAGAGCCTGCTTGCCGAAGCGCTTAGCACCGGCGTACCCGAGGCTGCCTTGGCCCAAAACGAGAGCTGATAAGTGCCGTTCATCATGACGAACATGTCATCGGTGTTGCAACTGTCAAAATAGAATGAGGCGTTTGCCGAGGAGCCGCCCGCCGCGGCATTCATGTTGAGAGACTGGGTGCCGCAGGTGGCGCAAAGATCGGTGGTATCGGTGAGCAATTGGCCGCCACCCGAAACCGATCCCATCATCCCGCCCCGTCCACCGCTCTCCCACCACGACTCAGGCGTGGGAAAAGTCGACTTGGTCAGGACAACCGTATCGCCGACGCTGAAAGCAGAGTTGCACGACGTGGAAACCGTGATCGACGGAGCAGTATAAGTCGACTGACCTACCAGGGGATAATTCGGGCCTGTGTTCGAGGCAATAGTACCGGTGCAGCCAAGCTCAGCCCCGCCCGATTGCGACTCGACAACGGTAAAGGTGCCGCCTGCCCAGTAGTTCGGAGGAATGCCATCGTATTGATCTGGAATGGTGAACGTCGTCGCGGTCCCAGCCGCCGTCAAAGCCCATATCTGCCGGTTCTGCAATGGCTCGAAGCCCGGATTTGTCGCTCCAATCAGGTTCTTGAGAATCTGGCCGCTATCCCAATAGTCGATGGCTCCAATGTTCACTCCGATGCGATTCGTCTTGCTTTGAATGATCGACCCATCGTTGAGTGACAATGTCTGTGCCGAAACGGATACGGAAAGAAGAGCAAAAATGCTTAAAGCAAACATTACGATAGCAAAACACGGATACTTCTTCATGGTTACTGCTCCTGGATGGGGCCGCAGGGAAGCGGGCTACGGATGCAGTTCACCATGCATCCTCCAAGGGTTCGCTCAGTGACGTTGCAGGCCGCACAACGATTGCTTGGCCACGTCCTAACGCGCGTCGAACTTTCAACTGTCAGCCAACGCAATCACAGTGGAGCAAATCCAAAGGAGAATCTGTGTTTGGCCGCAACCAAACAGCAATATCGACATAATCGGCGGCTTGTTCAGACCTATTCAGTTACTAAAGTGTCCCTGAGCCGAGTCGTGTACGAACTTACTGCGTTTGAAGATTTCGCGAGAAGAGCTTCATCGAAAATTACGTGAACGTTCATCCTTGCATCCTCCCAATATCTAGCTCTTGACGGGCCTCCAGGCATCGGAAAGCCTTCAAGATCATGCTCGTGCGCGGCGTGTCTTTCATTTCTTTCTAAGCGCAGAAGCAAACGTACAGAGCACAAAAAAAAGAAGATACTATCCGGAACCAATCGAAGAGGAGCCGATCTTTCGGCATCTTCACTCGCCATGCTCCGAACAGCATAACGGCCCTCTTGCGGTGATGGGCGCTATGCCGGCTGTGCAGCAGACTTGTCGATTGCCTTCAATCACAGCCTTCAAGATTCTTCTAATCCTTGCTTGCATCATCTGCCGCAGTTCAAGCGGAGGCAGTGATCTTGATCACAAGCATTACTTCTGTTTCATCAAGTTTTTTATTGCGATGACTAAGGGAAAGTACTTTAGTAACTGTCAATCTAAAGCGACTGAATCATCTGCCGAAGAGTTCGATATTCACATAAACTCACTCTTGCGATGCGGCCCCCAGAGTCACGCTGATCGCTCGTCCCTCTTCAATCAGCATTTCGACTCACCCGCCATGCGCCGGATCGCTTGGATCTCCTAATGATCTTCTGACTTTGGCGAGTCAAGGTCATCCAAGCCTAAGGGCGTCTGAACGCCAACTCCGCGCCCCCGGTGGAGCTGAATGCGTAGCTAAGTGAATATTCGCCTGAAGCTGAACCTGGAACGCGTTGTTTCTTCCGGTACCACTGCCGGCTCGACGGAAACCGGCAGGATAGACTGACTCCAGCCGACCAGCAAGAAGGCGATCTGCGGCGTTTGCTCTCCCATAAAAACAGTGGAGATCGTAACCCAGAAGACCGCCATGGCCGCAAGGAGCGAAATGGCAAAGGCTTGATCCTCAGGCGCCCGCAGTGTCCATGAGCGCACAATCAATCGCCGGAAGGTTTCCGCGGCAATAAGCAGAAAGAGGATATACCCCGAGTCTCCATAGCCGAGATGAACGCGCAAATACTCGTTATCCAAAGAGAACAAGCCGGGAAGAACTGGATGACTGAGTACACCCCATCCGAGGAAGCCACCTTGTTTCACAATGGGCTTGTAGAGTTCGTTCATTTGCCGCCGATACAGCGCGCTGCCCTGCTGCTCATTCACAATTGCGCCTGGGTCGGAGACATTTGTGTAGCGAGCGAAGTACTCGTATGCAGCCAGAGCGGCCGCGGCGATGAGAATGGCCACCAAGGCGGTCGCTATCTTTTTGTTCTTGAATTTTGGAATCTGAAGAATAAGGTAGGCAAGCCCCACAGCAATCATAGGCCCGCGGGATTGCGTAAGGAAGACGTAGAGCAAGAGCAGCAGGCCTGGAATGTGATACTTCTCAAGCCAATCAAGCGGCTTGCCGAGATTTGGGGTAGAACCCCATTTGCGAAGGTATACCAGCCATACATTTAAAGCCGCAGTCATTCCAAAAACGATTCCAGCCAACTCGGCATCGTTGAAGGAGACCGCCACTCTTCCGTGTCCGGATCTCATCTGAATAAATGCCCGGACAGTGTCCAGATGGAAGATCCTCTGTCCTATGACGCCATAGAGACTCTGCCCCATCCGCCATTCGTACAGACCAATAGGGCCAAGAAGCAGAATCAGGATTACAAAGCGCCGTACAGTGACGAGGCGCAGGCCTGGCTCGATGAGCATGCGCCCCGCCGCATATGCGAGACAGATGGAGATGAAAGAGATAAAGGCGGTGAAGATGCCGTCGTTCATCACGTGTTCGCGAAGAACCTCGCTTGCGGTAGAACTCACGATGAACAATGCCACCAGAATATCCATCAGCGAGGGAATGCCGTTGCGCAAAAGGCGAACCAGCGCCACTGCTCCTATCGGGATCAACGCCGACTGGGCTGCGGAGATTGAAGGCAAATGAGGGAATTTGAGAGCGTATCCGTCAGGAAGCAGCAAAAGAACGGGAAGGTAGACGGACAGAAACGCCGTCTCAATCCGCCCGCGGATCACAAAATAGAGCGAAATCAGACCGGGCAGGAGGAATATCGCATTCATAAAAATAGATTAGCCTATCGAAGCGGCTTATAGATTGGCCCGGCGTCAGCGGTCGAAGAGATAGCCAGTTCCGCGGTCGAATTCTTCAGAGATATCCAGCAGACTATTTGAGCCTTCCCGTTCAGCCCTCACATGGGGATTCCTGGAGCGTGCTGCAAAGACATCTACGGCCTCGAACCCGGTGCTTACGCTTGATCCTATAAAGAGTTTACCCAGCAAGACATAAACTTGCGCTCCTGGATTCCTCTCGGGCTGAGCTCAGTTTTCGCACGAGCCGGGCAGGACTTCCACAGTAGAGTCCATTCGGTTCACAGTCTTTCGTGACAACAGATCCGGCACCGATAATAGACCCCGGGCCAACGGTAACTCCAGAAAGGATGATGGCGCGGGCCCCAATCCAGCAGCCGTTGCCAATGATGATCGGCTTTCCAGCAAAGGGCCCGGCGCGTCGGAGGCTAGGTCCAAGTTCGTGCGTGGAGGTGCAGAGCAGTACTTCCATGCCGATAGAACAGTCATCTCCAATAGAGATGGGGGCCAAGTTATCCAGGAAACAGCCATAGTTAAGATAGCAACGCTTCCCGATAGTGATATGGCAATCGCCGATAAAGCAGCGTGGCGAGATAATGCTCTGTTTACCAACGGTGATGCCGTAGCTGCGATAGAGGAGAATGCGAAATTGGGAGCCAAGGAGTGGAGATGCAGCAAGGCAGTTAAGATAGAGATCTCGCCACATACCGAAAAGCTCGATATTGAACATGGGTTCTGTCTCCTGTCCAGTCGTCGTGAGGTATGTGTCTGCCCAGGGTATGGCCCCATGTAGGCCCATAGAAGCGTTCTGGACTTTCCAGTTATTCTACATCGCATGAAGGTCGTTACGAATTCTTTTCTCCTATTTCGCTCGACAGATTCGTATCGCGCTACGGCGTAGTGTATGTCCACGACAGCACATTCTGCGTTGCAGTCAATCCACCCGTTGCGCCGGTGAATCCGACATAAGCCGTACTGCCCCCCACAATGCTAGGAATGTTTACTGGAAATACCTCCGTCACCGAGGCATGGGTCACTGTGTCGGTCAGTGTCATGGTCAGATTGGTTCCGTCATAAACCAGTTGCGCGTTCATGATGTCCCCGCTGTGCAGGTTGATTCCCGTGGAACTTAGATCCACGAATGGCGCCGTGGGTATCGCACCACCGGTATACAACCCCGTGGAGTCGATGCCCTCGCCGGCGTTGTCGTAGAGGTCAAACTTGACAGCCACACTATTCGGAATTCCCTGATAGCCCAATCCCCCGCCAGGAGCCCCGAGCGACCAGATGTTGTTTCCCTGAATCGCAAACGTCATGCCATCAGCGGAGGCATTCGACTGCTGAAATGTAAAGTTGGTAACAAAGCTCTGCACAGGAACTTCAGAAGCAAACCAGGCAGATCGATCTTCTCCGACTCCTCCGTCGGTGATTTGCAGCACTCCGCCGGTCACTTGTGGCCCATTGTTCAGCGACAAGCTATTGGAAGTGAATCCATTGCTGGGATAGTTGATGTAGGTGGTCACCGCGCCAATGGTATAGGCCGCCGTCGAAACCGCACTGTTCGTGGAGCCGGTCTTGACAGCAATGGCCTTCACCGTCTCTGTCGTGCTCACTGTAATTGGGCCGCTGTACGCGGTCGACGATGTGGTTGGCGTCGTACCGTTCGTTGTGTAGTAGATAGTCGTTCCGCTGGTGGCGTCGCTGATCGTCACTGACTGCGATGTGGCGTATGTTCCAGCAGCAGGCGAGAATGTGGGCGCGGGGAGAACCGGAGTAATGGTGTAGGTCGCCATCGAAACCGCACTGTTAGTGGAACCGGTCTTGACAGCAATGGCCTTCAGCGTCCCTGTCGCGCTTACTGTGATTGGGCCACTGTACGCGGTCGACGATGTGGTTGGCGTTGTTCCGTTCGTTGTGTAGTAGATGGTTGTTCCGCTGGTAGCATCACTGATCGTCACCGACTGCGAGGTGGCGTATGTTCCCGCGGCAGGTGAGAAGGTCGGCGCAGGAAGGACCGGAGTAATAGTGTAAGCCGCTGTTGCAACTGCACTGTTGGTATAGCCCGTTTCAACGGCGATGGCCTCCATCGTCTCTGTCGCGCTCACCGCGATCGCGCCAGTGTACTTCGTTGATGACGTTGTCGGCGTCGTCCCATTCGTTGTGTAGTAAATAGTCGTGCCGCTGGTGGCATCGCTGATGGTAACCGACTGCGAAGTCGTATATGTACCGGCTCCGGGCGAGAATGTCGGCGCGGGAAGAACCGGAGTAATGGTGTAGGCCGCTGTCGCAACCGCACTGTTGGTATAGCCAGTCTCGACTGCGATGGCCTCCAGCGTCTCTGTCGCACTCACTGTGATCGGGCCGCTGTACGCGGTCGACGATGTTGTCGGCGTCGTCCCATTCGTAGTGTAGTAAATGGTCGTCCCGCTGGTGGCGTCGCTGATCGTCGCCGACTGAGATGTGGCATATGTGCCAGCCGCAGGAGAGAACGTAGGCGCGGGAAGAATCGGAGTAATGGTGTAGGTCGCTGTTGCAACTGCACTGTTGGTATAGCCTGTTTCAACAGCAATTGCCTTTAGTGTCTCTGTCGCGCTCACTGTGATTGGGCCACTGAATGCGGTCGACGACGTGGTTGGCGTCGTCCCGTTCGTTGTGTAGTAGATGGTTGTTCCGGCCGTTGAGTCGCTAATCGTCACCGATTGAGAAGTCGCATAGGTCCCTGATGCCGGCGAGAACGTCGGCGCGGCAGCGGCATTGCTTGCCGGAATCACGTATGTCCACGACAGCACATTCTGCGTTGCAGTCAATCCACCCGTTGCGCCGGTGAATCCGACATAAGCCGTACTACCCCCCACAATGCTAGGAATGTTTACTGGAATATACCTCCGTCACCGAGGCATGGGTCACTGTGTCGGTCAGTGTCATGGTCAGATTGGTTCCGTCATAAACCAGTTGCGCGTTCATGATGTCCCCGCTGTGCAAGTTGATTCCCGTGGAACTCAGATCCACGAATGGCGCCGTGGGTATCGCACCACCGGAATACAACCCCGTGGAATCGATACCCTCGCCGGCGTTGTCGTAGAGGTCAAACTTGACTGCCACGCTGTTCGAAATTCCCTGATAGCCCAATCCCCCGCCAGGATCCCCGAGCGACCAGATGTTTTCTCCCTGAATCGCAAACGTCATGCCATCAGCGGAGGCATTCGACTGCTGAAAGGTAAAGTTGGTAACAAAGCTCTGTACAGGAACCTCGGATGCAAACCAGGCAGATCGATCTTCTCCGACTCCACCGTCGGTGATTTGCAGCACGCCACCGGTCACTTGTGGTCCATTGTTTAGCGACAAGCTGTCGGAAGTGAATCCATTGCTGGGATAGTTGATGTAAGTGACGCCTGACAGAGCTGCTATGGTGTAGGTGCCGCCAGTAACCGGGCTATTGCTATAACCTGTTTCCACTGCCAGCGCCAGCACGGTCTCACTCGCAGTTACAGAAATTGGCGCGCTATAGATGCTGGAAGAGCTTGTGGGAGTCGTCCCATCGATTGTGTAGTAGATGGTGGCTCCAGGGGCTGCATCGGTGATCGTCACAGTCTGCGGCGTCGTGTAAGTGCCTGCGGAAGGAGATAAGACAGGCGCGGGCAGATTTGGAGCGATGCTATAGACAGCGGTTCCCACCGCACTCGGAGCGTAGCCTGAGGCAACGGCAATTGCTTCCAATGTTCCCGAAGCACTTATCGTAATTGGCGCACTATAGATCGTCGATGAGGTAGTTGGAGTCGTTCCATTCGTCGTGTAATAGATCGTTGCACCAGCCGATCCGCTGGCCATGCTCACCGACTGTGACGTGGCGTATGCTCCGCCGGGAGGGCTGAAGATTGGTGAAGTCGTAACCGGCAAGGCACTCGATACGGTTGTGTAAACCCACGTCTCAATCTTTTGGCTGGAGGCAAGGTCGCCTGTTCCACCTGTAAACCCAACATAGGCGGTGTTGCCGCCTACGATCGATGGAATATTCACCGGCCAGCTTGTCGAATAGGCGGCTCCGGTGACGATGTCTGTAATGGTGATCGATAGGATGGAGCCGTTATAAGCCACCGTCACGTCCATCGTATCGTCGCTGTGCAGATCAATTCCAGTTGTGCTCAGGTCAATGGCTGGAACCGTGGGGCTTGCGCCGTTGGTATAAAGGCCGATTGAATCCGTCCCCTCACCCGCTGCGTTGTCCAGATCGAACTTGATTGCGATGCTGTTGGCGATCCCCTGATATCCCAGTCCTGATGCGGAAGCGCCAAGAGCCGTGTTGCCATTTCCCTGAATTGCGAAAGTAATGCCCTCTCCAGCCGGATTGGATAGCTGGAAACGGAATTCGCTCGTGAATGCCTGAATATTTACCGGCTGGTAGTACCATGCCGAACCAGCTTCCCCAGTTTGTCCGTTGGTTAGTTGCAGCCGGGAATCGTTCAGGGCGGTGCTGCCGTTCAGGATCATAATTCCCTGGGTCGCCGCAAACCCCACGGGGAAGTCTATCCCCGTTTGTCCTATATTGATTGTGTAAGTCGCGCTCGCCACCTCGCTGTTGGCAAAGCCAGGGGCCGCCGCGATCGCGTTCAAGGTTTCTGTAGCGCTCACCGTCACCGCTCCGGTGTACTGCGTTGAAGAGGCTGTCGGAGTCGTGCCGTCGGTTGTGTAGTAAATTGTCGCTCCGGCCGTCGAATCGGCGATGGTCACCGAAAGAGGTTGCGAGGATGTGCTACTACCCGGAGTGAAGGTCGGTGTGCTCACCTGCACGGAATCGACGTAAGTCTGTGAAGTTACCCCGCTCTGCAGATAGCCGGGAGCGCTCGCCATCGCCTGAATCGTAGTGGTCGCCGTGAGCGCTATTGGGGCCGTGTAAACCGCGGACGCCACGGTCGGTGTGCTGCCGTCGAGAGTGTAGTAAATGGTCGCTCCAGGCGTCGCTTCCGTTATGCTCACAGCGAGACTTCCGCTGAAGGTCTGCGCCCCCGGACTCAACACCGGATCCGACGCCGTCTGTTGCCCGCTGAACAATCCGAAGACGCTCAATTCATTTTGCGCGCCGACATAGACTTTCCCGTTGACCACTGTAGGCACCGTGAATTTCACCGCAAGGCCGGGGTCGTCGCGTGTCGAATTTGTGCTGCTTGAATAGAGCGTGGTGGACACGTTGGTTGCGCTGTGAGCCATCAAAACAGCTGGGCCGGATGTCATGTATCCGTCGGTCTTAAGACTCCAAACGATTCCCTGCGTATTTCCGTTGGCCGAAATCACCGGGCTAGCTCCCGGATAGCCATATCTTTCTGAGGATCTGGCTGTGGGGCCGGTAAGCAACCCATTCACGAGCGGAAATGCCTTCAGAAAGTCGGCTTGTCCCCAATAATAGACAGTTCCGTTCCAATACGCCGGTGAGCTCCAGGCGCCTGCCCCACCAACTGAGTTCGGCAACTCCTGCACTACATTGTCACCGGCGGTGTTATATCCCCCAAGATTCTGACGATTAAGCAGGTAAGCGATTCCCGATTTTCCCGTCTGAACTAACAAATATGGATTACTTCCCGTGGTCTGGGTGGGAACGATCATAACTCCCCCGGATGCCTGATCCAGATCCCACTGATCCAGTTGCAGCTGGCCCGCCGGCGTGAACGCGTCCTGAATGGTCGGTACGCCGTTAGTCAGGTCGAGATTGAGAATGCTATCTCCAAAGTCCATGCCTGCCGCATACGGTGTAGTCGCCCTGTAATCGCCATTTCCTGTAGCCAGGAAGATCCGCCCATAAGGATGATTGACTGGATCGATCACGTCGGCTGCCAGACCGGCGCCACTCATCCATATGCCGGAGCCTACGCCGTTTGGTGAGGCGCAGAATACGCCGGTCTGCTTCAGGGTCTGTTCGTTATATCCCAAAAGCCATCCATGCCACGGGCCGTTGTCTCCGTGAGAAGCGAATGCGATATAGATAATTCCATTGAGCAGCAGAAGCCCGGGCCGCTGATTGGACCACTCGGGGTCCAAGGTGAGCGTGCCGCCAGAGCTGCCATTTCCGGTGCCGGGAATCGAAGCTGTAATGACGACCGGGCCGCCCAACTTCTCCGCTCCCGAAGTGATGTCAAGAGCGTGCAGCCGCAGAAAAAAGCTGCTGCCTTCCTGGGTGGCGCTGACCACATACAGCGTGCCGGTCGCGGGATCGATCACCGGAGTTCCCGTAATCCCCGACTCCGGAACAATATCGGTACCTACAATACTTGAAGATACGGTGGTAGCTCCGGCCGCTGCTCCATGCGCTGGGGTAAGCATCGAGGCAAACCAGAGAGGGTTTGCGTTGGCTCCGCCGTTACTGTCCGCGTCGAATGCATAAACGCTGTCATGCTCGGTCGCAACAAAGACCACATTGTGCGATTGACCGCCGATTGTCACGTTCGGAAGATAGAGCGGCTGTGCGTAGACATATCCATCCACGGCCTGCGAGAAGAGTTTGCCAAACTGCGTGGGATTGACATTGGACGGATTCAGAATAGTCTCATTGAGGTTCTGCCCGGTTCGTCCAATGTCATTGAGCGAGGTAGTTACACTGACCTGAGCATTTAGCGATAGACCGCCGACCGCCAGAAGAAAAAACGTTCCGAACAGCGCCTGCAGGCCGCTGCACACTTTCGCCGCTGCCCGGCGCACTTCGTGCGAACTTGCCATGAACGACCCCCTCTTATCGGTTCCACTTCATTCGAGCAAGAACCGACCCCCTAGCCCCGAAACTCCATTGCAAAGCGCCAAGCCAAGGAACCGCGACTATCTTTTTCTACTTGCTTCCCAACCGGCTCGGTAGATAGTCCATCTCCCGCGCGCAATCGTTTCAGTCAAACGACAGAGACGCAGACAGCGCCGCCGAATAACGCCGGCGGCAAAAGAGATCTACTCCCTTGATTTGACCCAATCCCTTCCTCTTGACATGGGCCAGATACGAATATCCAGCATGCTCAAAGAAAAGAAGAATTAGCCCTAAACAGCTTCTGATTTTGTGTTGTTGACTGATGTTGTCTGAGAGTTTTGGGGAACTCAGACATTCACATTGTAGAACGAAAGTAAAAAAGAACACACTGCACATTGGTAACGGCGAATGGTTACCGCGCAGATCGTGGCAATGGCAGATGGAAGATGCCCAAAACCCAGAGAGCCTTGCAATCGATAACGATTGAATCCATTCGGTTGAACGCTATCCCTTGTTACAATTCCTGCAAAGACGCAGGCTCATGGAAGGAGCATCGGGATTGGCATGAAGACAGGAAACGCTTCGCGGCAATTGATTCTCGCATTGGTGTCACTCTCGCTGGCGGGAATGGCTGGAAAACTGACCGCGCAACATCCGCCTGCGGCCGGACCTCTTTCCATCGAACGGATAGCCGAGGAGCGTGAACTCGAGAAAGCGCTGCCTGCAAATCTGGCATGGAGCCCCTCCGGCAAAAGTCTCAGCTTTACTCAGACGACTCCCGTCCCGGGCAAATCAGCTAACAGTTCCCCAGCCACCTCGATCTGGAGCATCGATGCAACGACAGGCAAGCAAAAGCAGCTTGTCTCCGAAACCGAGTTAGCCGCGATCTTCGGCAGCGATCGACCTCATGGCGGGCCAACCGGCGACGACGCCGACGCAACGACACAGCTTCAGGATTATGCCTGGGCCCCAGACGGGCACGCTCTGTTGCTTGCCTCCCATTCCGAACTCGCGTGGTTTGACCTCAACGCTCGTTCGTCACGTCCTCTGGTAACTGGCCGAGGCAGTCTCAGCAATCCTCAGATCAGCCCGGACGGGCGTTTCGTCAGCTTCATTGACGGCCACTCTCTCTGGCTGGCGAATGCCGCAACTGGCGCCGCGCGTGCCTTTACGCCTATGGGAAAAGGCGACCTGCTAGAGGGCGAGCCGGACTGGGTCTATCTTCACGAGTTAGGATTGCATTCGGCCTATTGGTGGTCGCCGGACTCGTCCTCTATCGCGTGGATCGAGACGGACGATCGCGCCGTCGATAAATACCAACTCCGCTCCTCCGATGGCGATGAGCGCTCGATAGCCTACCCCAAACCGGGCGGGACAATTCCAACGCTTCACCTATTCGTAAAATCCGTGTCCGGCCGCAAGCCGCTTCAAGTCGATCTCGGCAGCGACGCGAACGTATACATCCCGCGGGTTCAATGGTTACCGGATGGCAAACATCTTGCGATCGAGCGTCTCAACCGCGATCAGAAGATTCTCGATCTTCTACTGGCCGACGCAACCACAGGAAAGACGCGCACGATCCTCACCGAAAAGGACGCCTACTGGATCAACCTGAGCGACGACCTGCACTTTCTCAAAGACTCGCGCCGCTTTCTTTGGTCGAGCGAACGCTCGGGTTATCGCCATCTCTATCTTTACGATCTCTCCGGCCGCGAACTCGCCCAACTTACAAAGGGCAATTGGGAAGTTACTTCACTCGTTGGGACCGATGAAGCTGCGGGCATTGTCTACTTTACCTCAACCGAGGCAAGCGCACTGGAGCGACAACTCTATCGCGTGAATCTTGGTGGTTCAGGATTTACTCGCATCACGCGCGAGAAAGGGACTCACAGTCCGGTGCTGTCGCCCTCGGGTGATGTTTTGGTCGACACCTGGTCAAACCATTCCACGCCACCCCGCAGCGAGCTTCTGCGAACCGACGGTAGCTCGATTGCACACCTAGGTGACAAGGAGACCGCCGGCTGGACGACGGACCAACTGAACTCCATGGAGTTCTTTACCGTGAAAACACACCTGGGCATGGACTTAAACGCCTGGATGATAAAGCCTCCGAACTTCGATGCGACACGAAAATACCCGGTGATACTCTACGCTGCCGCTGGACCTGGTGAGCAGATCGTGCGCGAGGCCTGGGGCGGGGATATTTCTTTATGGTTCGCTTCGATGGCGCAGAAGGGTTATATCGTGTTCGCCGTCGATAGCCGAGGTTCTGCCGGACGAGGCCATTTATTTGAGGAGCCGGTCCACTTGCGGCTTTCCGCGGCAGAAATGGCCGATCTGCGAGACGGAGTTTTGTATCTCCATTCATTGCCCTGGGTCGACCCTACGCGCATCGGGATTTGCGGATGGGCGTACGGAGGATTCCTGGCACTTCATGGTTTGCTCGACCGGCCTTTGCTTTTCAAAGCAGGGTTTGCCGGTTCTCCGATTACAGATTGGCATCTTTATGACGCGGTCTTCGCAGAGCGCTATCTGGAAGATCCGACGCGTAATCAGGATGGCTGGTTATCGTCTTCTCCCGTCGAGAATGCCAAGAACCTCAACGCGCCACTCCTGCTCGGAGAGGCAACGCTGGACGAGAAAGTCCATCAGGAAAATTCCCTCATGTTGCTCGACGAGCTATTGGACCAGGGAAAATACGCCGATACCTTGCTCTTTCCCGATCGCCAGGATTTGTTCGAGGATCGCGGCGCACGCTTGGTCCTCTTCCAGAAACTCACCGGCTTTTTTATCAAGAACCTGTGAGAAAAGACGGCGGCTTCAAAGAGGGGCTCACGCCGTGGCGCGCATAGCACAAGCGGCCCGAGCATCCCAGAGAATGCCGAAGCCGGTCATCGTTGAGCATGCGACCCAGCAAAGACTAATGAGCTTGACTCCACCAATCATGTGATAAAAAACGGTGTCGGTGGCGTGCAAGGAAATGACTTCGGCACACCAACAACTCAATGAGAGGATGGCGCCGCAGACCGCCACAATTGCGCTGGTTCTGCCGCGAAGACGCTGAAAGGCGAACCCCATTCCGGCTGCCGCCGCCACACCCAGCAGACCTAGCGCAACAAGCTGCGGGCCAGCGCGCTGGCCATATAGACTTTCTCGAATCGCTTGGCCTTCCAGCAGGTCATGCAGTTGCCAGCGCGACGCTGAATGCCATATCGAGAAATAACCCTGTCTCCAGCATCGCAAGAATCGATGCAAGACGGCCACGTTGCGGAGCGCCCCGGCTTCTGCCCCACGCGATGCCGCAGCAAGTAGCGGCAAAAAGGTATGCAACCAGTCCGATGAATCGCGTAGGGTTCAGCCATCCGGCGAGAGAGTTCATGGTAGCCGGTGGACCTCTCGTTCGGTCAAGGCTTGGACGCCTGTGGGGACATGGTCATCCCTGTATAGCTGGGCATACCGGCAAGTTGTTCCTGCCGCACAACGACGGGACGCGCAAGGACCATCTCCAATGTGGTTCCTTGAGGAAACACGATATCGTTCCCGCGCGTAAAAAGGGTGGTCAGAATTCCCGCCGCCGCACCGGCTCCCGCGCCGATTCCAGCTCCCATTCCAACGTTCCCTGTCCCCAATCCAACCAGACTGCCAACGCCTGCGCCCTCTACGGTGGTGCCCGTAATCGATTGCGCGTCGTGTCCGACAGTTCCAGCCTGCTCGACTGTGCCCTCGGCGTTTTTGACCTTTGCCCCAGTTGAGCCGGGAATACTGTCGATCGGACCTGGGATCGCAATCTCCACGCCGTTTGGAAAGATCATTGACGTCAGGTGCATCTGAAGCAGCGCCCTTCCCTTCACCTTGCCGGGCCGTTGGACGCGGTCGATCGTTCCCTTCACATACATGCCGGCAGGGATCACTACAACCCCCTCTTCAACAACCGGAAAATCGGAGACGAGATACGCCGCGTCACCTGGCTTTGCGACACGTGTGCTGATTTCATGCTTGAGTGAAAGCAGAATCCTGGTCCCGGCAGGGACCGTGTAGGATTTCAACTCGCTTCCCGCTGCCGGAAGGGTTGCGGCCCCGCTTGCCGATGAGCCTGAGGCAATCGGTGCCTGCGCCCACAGGCCTGGAACAACACAAAGCAACAGAATGTTACAAATCGCGTAGCGACGCGCCATTTGATGCCTCCCGTGCACCCCCGATGCTCACGAGGATCATGCACAAACTGCCGGTCAGAATGCAAATCTATTCAATGCGTTGGTAACCGGCTACACTATTTTGATTCAAGTCTTTACAGAAACGATGCAGCCAATCGGCCATTTCTTCATCGAACTGCCTCTACACGCGCTGGACGGGCCACATTGTGGTTGTGGCGCGGAACTTCTGAGTCATGAGGCTCCGGGCCCGGATGTTATCTCGCGTGATAGTCGACCTTGAACGCGCAAGATTCCGAGCCGTCGTCAATCCAGTCCTTCGAATCGAAAAACCCGGCCACTTTCACAACGACCGTTTCGCCGGTACGATGAATGTCGACAATCTCGGGTGCCAGATCCCAGATAAACACTTTTTTCTTGCCGGCATCCAAACCATCTCGATATGTCAGGTCGTCGGGATAAGGACGAGGATTGCCGTCGGCATCGAGCACCGACAAACTGAACGTGACGCTCGAGATTCTCTTGCCGGCATGGTTTTCAAACTGTACCCTGAGTTGCGGCTTCGATGCCCCGCCCTGATGGTTATAACTCAACTCAACGCTATTGATGACAACAGGGCATTTGCGCTCGGCGCTCCCAGCCTTCGCCCGCGCACTCCCGCAAGCCAGACAGAACGCCACAACGAGTAATACGGTGTTTGTTCTCATAAGCATTTTTTGCAGAATCGCATGCCGGTGGCGGCGTGTTTCCAAGTCTATTGTCTGCTCGCCGGTGGGTCCGTTGTCAATCGAAAATCAGCCCTGCCTTTTTGTTGGCAATGGCTATTTTTGAGCCGAAAGAGGGTTGGACAATTGGCTGCCGCTTGCGAAGAGGTATCCGGCCAGAACAATTCGAAGCAATATTGCGATGGATTGCTATGTTGCCGCTGAATACAGAGGGAGAAAGAATAATAGTCGGGAATAGGCGAGGAACGCCTCCGATTGGAGGTCGAGGCCGGGACGCGTGAATTGCTTTTTCGACGAAAAATTCGGCATGGGTCTTGCAATTGCTTTCGGACACTGTAGAATTCATTACAGATCGCATCTGTAGGGACCGAACAATCGGGTTGGTTCTGCTTGAAGAATTGTGGAACCTGTGCGTTACCGGTTCAGTTTACCCGCAAGCCAGGGGTTAACCGGGTCCACTTGGGCGTAAAGATGCCGGAAGATCGGCTCCGCCTTGGCACGCTGTTCTGAAGTTTTTATCGTGGTTTGCGATCTGCACGCGGCTTTTGCGGCATGCGAGAAAAGTTAGACAAGACCGTTAAAGCATTTTGTTTTTACCGGAGAATCATCGTTTGGCGGTAGCCAAATGATGACTCTTATGCAGATTTGACCTTTTGCGATTGCCATGGTTGACGGTAAGGCTTGCCCTCCAAATGGACTGGCCGAGACCTACCGCCGAAGAGAAATCAAGGAGCCGCAGAAGGGATTCATTCATGAAGAAGACATTCGCAGTTTTTGCATCGTGGATCGTGGTTTTTTGCTCCATTCCCGCATGGACGCAGACATTAAACCTCAACGATGGGTCGATCCTTCAAAGCAAAACGAGTCGCATTGGAGTGAACATTGGATCCATCGACTATTGGAGCAACGGTCAGATTCTCAAGAACCTGATTGGAGCGACAAATCCGGGCTTTGAGCCATTGCAGAACCGGCAGATATGGGCTTTGACAGCACCGGGAACCGCAACTACGTTCATCGTTCCGGACATATACGATGGAGTTCCGCTGAACTACTGGGCAGGCGGCACATTTACCGTCGTCGAGTCGCAATCTGGCGGGGCGGAGCTTGGCTGCACCGGTACTATTGCCTCGAACACCGGCCCAAATTATCCCCTCGTTGGCCAGTTGACCTATGTTGCTCCGTCAGTGATCGTTTCCACGCCGTGCAACGCTGCCTTCGCCGCCGGCGATACGGTTGTCATAGAGAAGACCACCGCTCCCACACCTGAGTCTTGGTGGGAGAGCGGCGGACAGGGTGGGATGATGGGATCGGTTTCGGGTGGCGGCCAACTGCTCTCCGATACCACCGATCTTTGCGCCACCTGCGGCAGCCAGTCTCTCAACATGAATGCCGCGGCGGGTGGCTCCGCCAACGCGGCATTCTATTTTGATAGCGAAACAAACGATAACCTCTTCGTCCTGGTAAATGGAACCTACCAGCTCTCCTTCTGGGCCAAGGCGGCCTCGGGCACGCCAGCGCTGACCGTTACAGCCCAACGGCTTTCGACGGGGGGATTCAATTGCGGCACTTACACCCCGAGTCTGACTTCGAGTTGGGCGAAATACACCTTTACATGCACGGCTTCTGAATCGCAGGGAGCAACATCACCAGGTAACGCCAAGGTGGGATTCAATGTCACCGGGGGCTCGGTCTATCTCGACAACGTCAGCTTCGAGAAGATCAATGGCGACTCCAGCAACACAACGGTTCTGCGCGATGAAGTCATTGACACGTTGAAGAACTACTATGGCCCATCGGTAGGCAACAACCCCGGCACCTTCCGCTACTGGGTGAACCAGAACGCGGAGTCGATGAGCAATTGGACGCAGCCCGATTACGCACATGCGCCAACCGGCGGCGGGACCGGAACTTTTGTCGGTCCGGGTGGATCGGGAGTGGTGAGTCTTTCGCTCGAGGACTATCTGGTCATCTGCCAACTGCTGAACGCGGAGCCCTACCTCGAAGTTCCAGTGACCTTCTCGGAGACGGACGCGGCGAATCTGATCGAGTTTCTCGCCAGCCCATCGAGCACAACCTATGGCGCGCGGCGAGCGGGCCTGGGTCAGGTAGACCCTTGGACCAGCGTATTCGGCACGATTCATCTCTCCTTCTGCAATGAATGCTGGAACGGAATGTCATTTGCCGGCCAGTCGCTTCCCAGTCGCGCGGGCGCGCCTAACTCCGAGTACTACTACGACTACAGCCTGCGCACACGGGACATCTTTGCCGCGATGCGCGCCGATGCATATTACTCGGCGCCTTCCTTCGACCTTGTGATGAATGCGCAGACAGCCACCAATTACACGATGGACACGGCGATTCAAAGAGCCCATCCGGATTCGATCGAGATCGAAGCCTACACATATATGACGGTGAACGACTTTTCCACGGACACGGCCCTGTGGCAGCCTGCCATGGTCGAACCTTACGAGAAGGTGACCAATCCGTCGGATATCTATAACTTCTATCAATCCGTCCACGACTATCAGTCGCAGAAAACTTGTGGAGCATCGGGCACGGCAACCTGTAAGGTCAGCATTTACGAGTGGGGTCAAGGCACGATCGCCGGCAGCATCGACCAGACGCACATGGACTACATCAACGCCGGAGCCGGACAGGGCGTGGTGATGGCTCTGCAGCCTCTGCTCAATCTTCAGTACTACGGCATCGGCCCTCAATCGTTCTTTTCGCTGACCGAGTTCAGAAACGGCGCGTCGAACGGTTTGGTCAACAAACTGTGGGGCAACGTCATCGACATGGGAGGCGCAACGAACAACGTTCGTCCGGAGTTCCTGGGCGTGCAACTGGTGAACCAGTCGATCATCGGCTCCATGTACTCCTGCCCGATCGCCAACAACCCGACATTCAACTTCGCCGGTTCGCAGAACGGCATCCCTACCACGCCCGCTCTCAACAACGTTCCCTATCTCTACGCGTTCTGCTTTGAGAATGGGACCAAGCGCTCGCTGGTATTGATCAACACCGATCTCTCCAGCAGCCACACAATCAGCTTTGCGGGAACCAATCCGCCGGCAGGAACGGTTACGCAAAGACAGTATGCTCCCGCGAATCTGAATGACATGAACGAAACGCACACCGGAGTTCTCACCAATCTGGCGCCGGCCACCGTTGCGATTGAAACGTCCACGCTCTCCAGCCCAGGCTCGATTACGCTGCCGCCTCACTCGGCCACTGCGCTTGACTACGACTCGACGGGCCTGACAACCGCGGCGATGCCAACCTTAAGCCCGGCGGCCGGAACTTACTCGACATCGCAGTCGGTGACCATCAGCGACGCGACGGCTGGCGCAACAATTTACTACACCACCAATGGAACGACGCCAACCACGTCGTCCAGCGTCTACAGCGGACCGATTACGGTAAACGTAACGGAGACGATTGAAGCCATCGCGGTTGCAACAGGCTACAGCAACAGCGCCGTGGCAACAGCGACGTACACCATCGGCAGCGCGGCGCTTCCCGCGCCAACATTCTCGCCTGCCGGCGGCACTTACTCCTCATCGCAGTCAGTAACAATCAGTGATGCGACAGCCGGCACAACCATCTACTACACCACTGACGGCACCACGCCGACAACTTCGTCGAGCGTCTACAGCGGACCAATCACGGTAAGTGCGACGGAAACGATCAAAGCCATCGCGGTTAAAACCGGTTCCACCAATAGCGCTGTTGCAACGGCCGCTTACACCATCACCGCTGCCACAGGACTGCCTGCGCCCATCTTCTCGCCTGCTGGCGGCACTTACTCGACATCGCAGTCAGTCACAATCAGCGATGCGATATCCGGCACGACAATCTACTACACCACTGACGGCACAACACCAACAACCTCGTCGACAAAGTACAGCGGCGCGATCACGGTAAGCACAACCGAGACGATCCAAGCAATTGCAGTCGAGACGGGTTTTGCCAACAGCTCAGTTGCTTCGGCAGCTTACACCATTTCGCCGGACTTCAATATCTCACTCAGTCCCAGTTCGCTTTCGTTGGCGAGTGGACAGTCTGGGACGAGCACGGTCGCAATCAACCAGGTCAACGGATTGAATCAGCCTGTATCGCTCGGATGCGCCGGACTTCCAACAGGGCTGTCGTGCGCATTTTCTCCTTCGTCTGTTAAGACAGGCGGAACCCAAGCCACCGCGATTCTTACCGTCACAGCCAGTACGAGTGTGTTGGTCAGTCGGGGGATATCGCCTCTGATTCCGATCACCGCAGCCGGATTTCTTTTTTGCGCGATTGGATTTCGGAGCCGCCGGAGATTGCATTTAGGACTCTTCATCGCCGGAGTTGCTTTGGGACTGACTGCGCTGAGCGGCTGTGGCGGTCTTCAAGGCAAAACGCCTTCTACCCCAATTGCCTCGACGATTACGGTGACAGCAACTGCAGGAACGATTCAACGGGCGGCCCCACTGACTGTCACGGTGAATTGAGCAACGGACTTATAGTTTTCAGAACACTGCCCATTCCCAAAGTTGCGCCGCGCCAGGAATCCCGGTGCGGCACAACTTTGAAATTCGAGGCACCCGCGACAAACTTCAGACAATCTTCTGACAAATCCGAGAACAAGCATTCATATAAGCGGGCGTAACATCCAACTCGGAGTTCAAACTCCCATGTAAGTTCCCATCTGCGCGAGGATCCCCACCTCTTTGCGGCAAAACGAGCAGCCAGAGGAGCCCCGATCACCAGTAAGGCTCCATGCGCAGGTGCAACTTACTGAATCTTGGAGGTTATCCATGAGCAGAATTCTGCGCTTTGTGGCCGGAACGGCATCGATGCTGTCTCTGGCAGGAGCTGTTGCGTTCGGACAGCATTACACGCAAACCAATCTGGTCTCGAACACATCAGGAGTCGCGGCCGTTACCGATTCGGATCTGATCAATCCCTGGGGAATGAGCCGCGGTTCCGGCACTCCGTGGTGGGCCTCGGACAATGGGACGGGACTGAGCACGCTCTATAACGGAGCAGGAACCAAGCAAGGCCTCATCGTCACGATTCCGCCTGCTGTTTCCGGCAACACCGGAACTCCAACTGGAACCATCTTCAACGGCAGCACGACCGACTTCCTGCTGGCGCCGGGCAAACAAGCGCTCTTCCTGTTTGCGACCGAGGATGGCACGATCGCGGGCTGGAACCCTGGTGTGGGCGTGCCGGCAGGCGGCTCGCCACCGTCAACGATGGCCATGACCGTCGTGAACACCAAGGACGGTTCCTCATTTAAGGGGTTGACCAGCGCAACCGTCAATGGCAAGCTCTACCTCTATGTCGCCAACTTCTCCAAGGGGCGCGTGGATGTCTACGACTCGGCATTCAATCGAATGCACTTTTTTGGCGAGAGCTTCTTCGACGAGAATATTCCATGGGATTTTTCGCCTTTCAATGTGCAGGCCATCGGGAACGACATTGTGGTGACCTATGCTCTGCATCAGAGAGGCAGCATGGATCAAATCGAAGGGCCTGGACTGGGCTTCGTCGACGTTTACACATCGAGCGGGCGGCTGCTTCGCCGGCTACAGCATGGAAAGTGGCTTAATGCACCGTGGGGAGTTGCTCTGGCTCCGCTGGACTTTGGGGTCTTCAGTCACGACCTGCTGATCGGCCAGTTCGGCAGCGGCAACATCGCGGCATACGATCTGGCGTCGGGCGCCTTCGAGGGGTTGCTTGAGGACTCGACCGGCGCACCGATCACGATCGATGGGCTTTGGAGCATCAGTCCCGGCAATGCGAGTACCGGCAATTACAACGCCGCCTCAGCACCTGCCGCCGAGCTTTACTTTGCTGCTGGTCCCGGCAGTGAGTCGGGGGGCCTGCTCGGGTACTTGACCGCGGTTTCAACCGAAATGACCAAGGGGAACGGTCAGTAAGCTGAAGGTATCAAGAGTTACCTCCCATCCTTCGCTGCCGGCGAAAGATGGGAGGTTCACAAACATACAGGACTAACTTGCCGGCTCTTCCCCTGGCTTGCCTAGGGGATCGTTGTCGCGATCGGTGACTTCGGCCAGGGCGGCCAGCTTTGCGGCTAAATCAGGCGTCCAGGCTGCTTCGGGGGCGCGCCAGCTCCAGTTGCCTGCGGCTACGGCCGGCGTGTTCATGCGGGCCTCGGAGCCGCAATTCGAGCAGGTCCTGCGCGGGAACGATGGCGATCTCCGCGACGCTGGACTCCAGGGCGCGAATCAGCGGCCAGACCGGATTGTCGCCCACCAAGCCCACGTAAGCCTTGACGGCATTGCGTTCTGGTTCGCCGACCGTCCGCCACCAGCCCAGCGTTGTGTCGTTGTCGTGCGTGCCGGTGTAGGCCACGGTGCCGGGGGTGAAGCGGTGGGGCAGGTGGATGTGCGCGCCCTTGTCGCTGAAGCCGAACTGAAGAACCTTCATCCCCGGCAGGCCCAGCTCCTGGCGCAGCGCGTCGACCTCGGGAGTGATGAGCCCGAGGTCTTCGGCCACAAACGGAAGCGGGCCGAGCGCCTTTTCAAGCGCGCGGAAAAGCTCGAGGCCGGGCGCCTTGACCCACTCGCCGTTGACGGCCGTTTCCTCGTCGGCGGGAATGGCCCAGTAGGCCTCGAAGCCGCGGAAGTGGTCGAGGCGAACGATGTCGTAGAGCTCGGCAAGCGCGGCGGATGCGGTCGATCCACCAGTCGAAGCCGCTGTCGGCGAGCACATCCCAGCGATAGAGTGGGTTGCCCCAGCGCTGGCCGGTGGACGAAAAAGTAGTCGGGCGGAACGCCGGCGATGCGGATCGGCTGGAGGTCTTCGTCGAGCTCAAAGATCTCGGGGTGGACCCAGACGTCGGCCGAGTCCATATTCACGAAGATGGCCATGTCGCCGAGGATGCGGATTCCATTCTCCGCGGCGGCCTCGCGCAGACTGTTCCACTGGAGAGAGAAAGCGAATTGCAGGACCTGCTCCTCGGCCACGCGGCGGGCATGCGTGGCGGCAGCATGGGCCAGGGCCTCGGGCTCGCGGCGGCGCAGCGGCTCAGGCCAGTCGGCCCATGCGCCGGTGTTGAACTGGCGGCGCAGCTCGGCGTAAAGAGCATAGTCGGTAAGCCAGTTCGCCTCGGCGCGGCAGAAGTTCTTCATACTGAGCCCACTGCGAGGCCAATGCGGCTCGGCGCTGGTGGCGCGGGGAGCGCGATCGAGGAAGTTGCCTGCGGCTTCATCGAGCAGCGGGAGCTTGCGACTCTCGATCTCGTCGAAATTCACGAAGCCGCTGCTCCCGGCTTGACCTGCGATAGCGACAATACGTTCTGCAGCGATCCAGCCCCACTCGGCGAGGAGTTCGAGGCTGATGAGAAATGGATTGCCCGCGAAGGCCGAGGAGCCCGCGTAGGGCGAGTTGCCGTAGCCGGTGGGGCAGAGCGGGAGTACCTGCCAGAGATGCTGTTTGGCGGCGGCGAGAAATGCGAGAAACTCGTGTGCGGCGGGGCCAAGGTCGCCGATGCCCCCATAAGAGGGCAGCGAACTGACGTGGAGCAGAACTCCGGAGGAACGCTGAAATTGCATATCCCCATTATCGCCGGGATGGTACGAATGATCATCCGAGGCCGGCGCGGCGGCTATAATCCCTCTGTCCGGGAAGTGAAGCCCGCACAGCATTCTGAAAGTCCCGGAGGAGCAAATCTCGTGCAAAACCGATTCGGCCGATTCTTTATTTCATCTTTGGCATTGTTGGCATTGGCGCCACTCGCGTGGTCGCTTCCCGCTTCGCTGTCTACGCTCCTCGCGAAGAAAACTGCGCCTGCCGAGCCTGTTGTGCTGGGCTCAGGCTGGCATGTTGCAGGATGTGGCCAAGGCGCCGCAAGCTGGCGCGCAGGTTTCGGCTTCGGGCTTCTCGACCGTGGGATGGTATGCGGCCACGGTTCCGGGAACGGTGCTTACGACGCTTGTGAACAATCACGTCTATCCCGAGCCGCTCTACGGCGAGAACAACCGGCCGGAGGTGATTCCGGAGAGCCTGGCGCGTACTTCGTATTGGTATAGGACGCTGGTCGAGATTCCCAGGAGCTATGAGGGCAAGCATGTCTGGCTGAACTTCGAGGGCATCAACTACTCGGCGGAGGTGTGGGTGAATGGCGCGCAGGTGGGCACGATGCGCGGAGCGTTTGTCCGCGGCATCTTCGACATCACGGCCAATGTGAAGCCGGGCAAGCAAGCCGTGGTGGCCGTGCTGGTGACGCCGCAGCCGCACCCCGGCGTTCCGCATGAACACACCCTGCGCGACGGCATGGGGAAGAACGGCGGCATCACGGCGATCGACGGGCCAACCTTTCTCTCGACCATCGGCTGGGACTGGATTCCGGCGATTCGCGACCGCGACACGGGCATCTGGCAGAAGGTCTATCTGTCGGCGACCGGCCCGGTGGTGGTGAAGGACCCGCTGGTGACCACCGATCTTCCCTTGCCCAGCACGGACTCGGCGGATGTGGCGGTACAGGCGACTGTCGAGAATGTGAGCGACAAGCCGGTAACGGGCGTGCTCTCCGGAAGCATTGAAGAGATCACGTTTGAACGGCAGGTCGAGCTTGCTCCGCACAGCAAGCAGATTGTCAGCTTCGATGCAAAAGACACGCCGGCGCTGCACATCGAGCATCCGCGGCTGTGGTGGCCCAATGGCTATGGCGCGCAGAATCTCTACAAGCTGCATCTCAGCTTCAAGGTAGGAGACAACCAATCCGATGCGCAGGACGTGAGTTTTGGCGTTCGGAAAATCACCTACAGTGTTCCCGGCACCGACACCTGACCATCTCGGTCAATGGCGTTCCGATCTTCATTCGCGGCGGCAACTGGGGCCTGGACGAGGCAATGAAGCGCATCCCCCGCGAGCGGCTCGAAGCGCAGATTCGCATGCATCAACTGGCCAACCTGAATCTGATTCGCAACTGGGTAGGCCAGAGCACCAGCGAGGACTTCTACGAGCTGTGCGACAAGTACGGCATTCTGGTGTGGGACGAGTTTTTCCAGCCCAATCCGAACGACGGACCCAATCCCACCGACATCGACACCTACATCGCCAATGTGCGGGAGAAGATTCTGCGCTTCCGCAACCATCCTTCGATTGCACTGTGGTGCGCGCGCAACGAGGGCTTTCCGCCGCCGGAGATCGACGCGGAGTTGCGCAAGCTGATGGCAGAGCTTGAGCCAACGCGGCGCTACCAGCCCAGTTCGACAGACGGCGCCGGAGTTCGCTCGAATGGCCCTTATTACTGGCGGGCTCCGCGCGAGTTCTATACCATCACCGACGATTTCTTCAAGACCGAGACGGGCAGCGTTTCGGTACCGACGCTCGAATCGATCCACGGCATGATGCCGAAGAAGGATTGGGAGACGATCAACGACGACTGGGCCGAGCACGATCTGGCCAAGGGCGCGCAAAACGGAGACAGCTACCCAGGCATACTGGCCGCGCGCTATGGGAAGGTCGCCAACCTGGCCGACTTCGTGCGCAAGGCGCAGATGATGAACTACGAGGCCTTTCGCGCAATGTACGAAGGCCGCAATGCGCAGCTTTTCCATCCGACGACGGCGCTCATTACCTGGATGAGCAACCCGGCACAGCCGAGCTTCGTCTGGCAGCTCTACCACTACGATCTTGAGCCGAACGCGTCGCTTTTTGCTGTCAAGAGAGCATGCGAACCGGTGCACATTCAATTCAACGAGTCCAACGGCGCGTTGGAGGTGATCAACAACCTGCCGCAGCCGCTGACCGATGCGGTGGCGCGCGTCTCAATCTATTTGCTCGATGGGTCGCTGGCTACTCAGTACGAGACGAAGTTGACAGCCGAAGGCAGCGCGGCCACCAAGCCTGGGGCCGGTGAAGTTTCCCGATCTGCTCACTTCAACGCACTTCATCAAGCTGGAACTCGACGATGCAGAAGGAAAGGTCGTTTCCTCGAATTTTTACTGGCGCGGCGAGCCGGGTTATCCTGACGTTCTCACCGATCTCGACAAGATGCCCGCGGTCCCAATCGAGTTTCAGGTTGCACGCGCGGACGCAAACGGCAAGCGGGTTTTGACGCTCACGCTGCACAATCCAACCGCGAACATTGCGCTGATGACTCATCTGCAACTGCGCCGGCAGCACTCCGGCGAGCGCGTGCTGCCGGTCTACTACAGCGATAACTACGTTTCGCTGACGGCGAATGAGTTCAAGACGATCACCATTGAGGCCGATCTGAGCGCCTTCCATGGGGACGACCCACTGGTGACGGTGGATGGATGGAATGTGACGGTCGTTCCGGCCAACCTGCACGATGTTGAGATCGAGCCTAATCTCGATGCCCAGCCCGATCATTGGCCGGTGACCGGGCTGCCATTCCAGACCGTTGGATTGCGTTGAGATCGTATTGCGCTCAGACGTAAAAAGGCCCGCGAAGCGTACGGCTCGCGGGCCTTCGTGTTGCCGGAAGGATCTTCGATTACATGCCTGGAATCGCGGGTTCCTTTTGTTTGAGGATCTGGATGCGATTGTGCTTTTTGTAGTCTTCCATGAGGTTGCTCAAGAAGACACTGAAGGCTTCTCCGCGGCGCTGGTTGAGAATCTGATCTTTGGTTTGATCAAGATTCTTGGCGATCTCGGCGGCGGTGGGCTCCTGCTTGTCGAGAATCTTCACCACGACGCCGGTTCTTCCCGCATTGATGGGGCCGCTGATGTCGCCGGGCTTGAGGTCGAAGAGCTGCGGCGCCACCTGGCCGACCTCGCCGAAGTCTGGCACCTGGCCGGTCTCGCCCACCAGATCGCTGGTCTTGACGGTTGCACCCACTTCCTTGGCGGCTTTGGCAAGATCGTTCAGGGACTTGGCCTTGTTGGCCAGCTCCTGGGTTTTCTGCTCAGCAGGCGTAGGAAGCACTCTGATCGCGGTAGTCGTCGGCGACATGGCTCTTCCAGGCGGCAAAGTCGGGCGCGTGCGCCGGGGCGACACCAGTGACCTGGAAGATCGCATAGCCCTCGCCGGTTGTGGCAAACTGCGGCGGATCGCCCTGCTTGGATTCGAAGGCCTTGGCCATGATTTGCGGAGGAGTCTGGCAGCGCGGCTATCACGTCCTTTGAGCCAAGCAGCGGAGTCGTCTCCAGTTGAAGATGATGGGCCGCGGCTGTCTTCTCCAGGCCGTTCTTGATGGCTTCGGATGTTAGCGTCTGCGCGTAGTCCTGCTCGGCCTTGGCGGCCTTCTGGCGGATCAGCGTTGCCTGGATGGTGGGCAGCACTTCATTGAGCGACTGCGAGTGCGCCGCTTGCCGCTCCTCCACCTGCACGATGTGATAGCCGAATTGCGTCTTCACGATTTTGATGTCGCCGATCTTCTGGGAGAAAATTGCGTTGTCGAACTCCGGCACCATCATGCCGCGGCGGGCAAAGCCCAACTCGCCGCCTTTGTCCTTGCTGCCGGGGTCGTCGGAGTACTTCTTGGCCAGATCGGCGAAGTTCGCGCCACCCTGAATCTGCTTGAGCAGACCCTCGGCTTTGGCCTTGGCCGCGGCGTCGGTCTTGGCATCCGCGCCCGGCGCCACCTTGATGAGGATGTGGCGGGCACGCGCCTGCTCCGGAACCGAGTATTCGGCCTGGTGCGCGTTGAAGTACTGCTGAATCTCCTGCTGCGTGGGCTGCGGAACACCGCCCGGCAGCTCATTGGGCGTGAAGGCAAAGTAGGTGATCTTGCGCTGCTCGGGCACGGCCGTGGCATAGCGCGCCGTGTTCTTCTTGAAGAACGCCTGAAGGCTCGGCGTCCGAGGGATTGATCGTCTTGCGCAGGTCGTCGGAGGAGATGACCGCATAGTCGAACTTGATCTTGATGTTCTGCTTGCGATAAGTGTCGCGGACTTCCTGGTCACTCACCGCAACCCCGGCGGTGATCATGCGCCTGAAGGCGGCGAATGAGGATGCTCCTGCTTGATCTCTTGCTCAAACTGCGTGACCGACATGTTGAACTGATTGGCGATGAAGGCAGCAGTAACGGTCTTCGCCGATGTAATTGCCGTTGGGGAAGAGATACTCGCCAAACTGGCCCTGGTGCAGGAAATTCCTCACGTCGTCGTCGGTGGCGGTGATGCCCAGCTTTTGGGCCTCAGCGAGCAAGATCTGCTGCTGCACCAGTTGCTGGCCGACCTGCTGCTCGATGAGGCGCTCGATCATCGGGTTGTCGGGATAGCGGCTGCGCTGCATCTGCTGGCGGGCAAGCTGGCTCACCCGCTGCTGGCTGACAGTCACTGCCGGAAGAGAGGAAACGGCTGTACCAGTGGGGGTAAATCACTGCGTAGGTGTCGGTGGTTGGGGCTCCCATGCCGGTTAGGCCGGGAATCAGGTACACCACCATGCCCACCGAAGCGGCGGCGATGACGACTACGAAGAATGCCTTGGTGATGCGATTATCTCTCTGCAGGAAACGGATCATGGATTGACTTGGACCTTCAACTCTCTACGCGCATGCAGGCTGAAAGCGCCCCTGCGAAGCGTGACGGCTCGAGGGCGGGCATTCGGACTCGCATTGTCGCGCAATTGTGGCTTGGCGCGATTCATTGCAATTATAGACGAGCGGGTGGCGAGGCGCGTGGCTTCCCAAGACACGGCGGGCATCCCGAAGACCGGGATGCCCGTTGTCTTTCTGGCTGGACTCGTCTCGCATTTAACGCCAGTAGTAGAACCCGCCGACCATGTAATACGGCCGGTAGTAGACCGGCGGATAGCCGTAATAGGGATAGCCATAAGCCGGATATGGCCGGCCGTAGGGGGAGTAACGAGCTCGCCGGTGGAGAGTGGGGCCGCCGGAATAAAGCCCTTGCGCCAGGCGAGCCACCTCTTGCGCGCTGACCGGGTTAACCGTCAAGGGCGCGGCCAGGTGGAAGTCCACCCGCGCCTCTGAAGGAATCCAGACACCCGGCCCGCGAGAGGCCGCCGAAGCCGCCGTGCCCGCCGCCGCGCCTGCACCGGCGCCAATGGCGCAGCCCACGCCGCGCCCGGCGATACAGCCAATAATCGTACCAAGCATCGCGCCGCCTACCACATTGCTGGCCGTCCGTCCACCCTTGCCCGGCCCCTTGACCCTGAACTGGTCGGTCATGCAGCGGATAGTTCTGCCCGCCGAGATCGAGCGAGGTGAGCTGGAGAGCCAACTCGGAGCTTCCGGTCAATTGGCCGGCCTTCTTGATCTCGGTGACGACGCCATGAGCGGTTGCTCCGCGGGGAATGGCCAGCACGCCACCAACGGCCACGTCGCGGATCACGGTGAATTCAACCGGAGTGCCCTCACGTGGCTCGCTTGCTCGCTACAGGCTCGTTGGTCCGCAACTGGAGCAGCGTTCCCGTGAGAGATGGTCATCGGGCCTTGGGCATCTCATAAGCGGGAGGCCGCGGGTGTCCGGAGGACGCGCCGGTGCGTACTGAGGCCGGTCGGGCTGTGGTCTGCGACTGACTCGGGTAGGGAGTCTGTTCCGAAGCTTGCTGCTGTCCTTCGGCGGGAGGCGGAGGCGGAATGGGCGCCATGGGGAGTCGTCTGACTCGCTGCCTTCCATCGGCTGATCGGCGGCGTTGGCGGCGGCCTGAGGATCGCCCACAGTGAGGTTGTTGTTGACCTTGGTTACGCCCGGCACACTGCGCGGCAATCGACTCGGCCAGTTCGCGATTGGACTCGCTCGAAACGGTTCCAGAGAGCGTGACCTCGCTCTGAATGGTGGCCGCGGTAATCAGGTCGTTCTTGAGCGCCTGGGAGGCGTCGAGGGCGTGCACCACGTCCATCTCGATCTGGCCGTCCGAGCGGGCTCCGGAGGCCTGAGCCGCCGGGGCGTCCTGGGCCAGTGCGAACACGCCGCAAAGGGCAACCAAACCGGCCCATGCAAGGGCCTGGAACAACATTCTTTTGAACCTTGGCCGATCCATCTTCATTCTCCTGCGCCTCAACTCTTGCTCCCGGTTCACCCTCATTAGACGGGATGTCGCGAAAGCTGTCATGTGTGCAAACCCCGCAGCCGGGAAAAAGTTCCGCGGCAGGATCTCAACGCTCCAGCGGAGCCGTCTCGCCGAAGACGATTGCCCTCTCGCACTCTCTGACGATTAGACTGAGGGGTCGAGGGGCCAGCCATGTTGGTTGTGATGAAGGCGCAGGCGACGCCGGAGCAGATCCAGGCGGTTTGCGAATATATCGAGCAGTTGGGCTTCCGCGCCTCATCCGCTTCCCGGCGCCCAGCGCACGGCCATCGGCATCACCGGCAACCAGGGCGAAGTGGACCGCGGCAACCTGGAAGAGCTCTCCGGCGTGGCCGAAGTCATCCGCGTGTCCAAGGCCTACAAACTGGCCAGCCGCGACGTGAAGGAAGAAGACACCGTCATCCGCTTCGCCGGGACGGATGCCGCGATCGGCGGAAGCGGGCTGGCCATCATCGCCGGGCCGTGCTCGATCGAGAGCCGCGAGCAGGCCTTTGCGATTGCCGAGGAGGTGGCTGCCTCGGGCGCGCAGTTCTTCCGCGGCGGAGCGTACAAGCCGCGCACATCGCCTTACGCATTTCAGGGCCTGGGCCTGGAGGCGCTGCGCATCATGGCGGAGATCCGCGAGCGCTTCGGGCTGCGCATTGTCACCGAGGCCATCGACAACGAGAGCCTCGACCTGGTGGCCGAATGGGCCGACGTGGTGCAGATCGGCGCGCGCAACATGCAGAATTTCTCGCTGCTGAAGCGCGCCGGACGGCTGCGCAAGCCGGTGCTGATCAAGCGCGGCCTCTCGGCGACGCTGGAAGAGTTTTTGATGTCGGCCGAGTACGTGATGAGCGAAGGCAACTACCAGGTGATCCTGTGCGAGCGCGGCGTGCGCACCTTTGCCGACCACGCGCGCAACACCCTCGACCTGAGCATCATTCCCGCCATCCAGCGGCTAAGCCATCTGCCGATTCTGGTCGATCCCAGCCACGCCACCGGCAGGCGCGACAGCGTTCTGCCGATGGCCCGCGCCGCGGTGGCCTCGGGCGCAGACGGCATCCTGGTCGAGGTCCACAACCATCCTGAAAAGGCGCTCTCCGACGGCCCGCAGTCGATTTATCCCGCCCAGTTCGCCGCCATGATGGACGAACTGGAACAGATCGCCCCGGTGGTGGGCCGCAAGCTGCCGCGTGGCATCCGCATCGAGGCAGCAAAATCGTGACGCCGAGGTCTACCCTTTTATGAACGCCGGACTCATCGCATGAACTCGTCGCACGACCCGATCGCCCGCCTCGTTGGCTTCACGCTGCTCGCCCTGGCTCTCACAGGCTGCCGCCCCCACGACTTCCCGCAGTACCCGCCGAACTATCGCGAATACGCCTATGTGACCAACGGCGGCAGCAACACCGTGACGGTCGTCGATGTGGTGGACGTGCGTGTGGACCGGGAGATTGCGGTCGGAGAGAATCCGGTGGCCGTAGCCGCCAGCCCCACGCGGAACGAAGTCTACGTGGTCAACTCGGCCCAGCCGGCCGGGACGGTTCAGTTTCGGTCATCAATGCGGAGAACAATACCGTCGCGGCAACAATCTCCGTTCATCGCCAGCCTGTCTCGATCGATATCGACCCCAAGGGCGACCTGGCCTATGTTGCCGACTCGGGCTCGAACACCATTTCTGTGCTGGATCTGAAGACGCGACGCGAGGTCGCAGCCATCGGCGCGGGCGAGGAGCCGGCGGCGGCGCGCCTCTCGCCCGACGGCAAAACTCTGGTGGTGGCCAACCGCAAGGCGGGCTCGGTCAGTCTCATCGATCCAGCCGCACGGCGTGTGCGCCAGGTCTTCGAGGGCTGCCCCGGCGCGAACGACGCCGTAATTCTTCCCGATTCTTCAAAAGCATTTGTCACCTGCTCGGCTGGCCATCAGATCATGGCCATCGGACTGGCGCGCGCGGAGACGCATGCAGGCGAGCCCGGTCCGGCTCAGCCTGGCCCAGCCCGGCCTGACCGTCTCGAGGCTCTGCTCGACGTAGGCAAGGCTCCGCTCGAACTGGCTCTCAAGCCGGACGGCGGCGAGCTCTTTGTCTTGAATTCCCTGTCGAACTCGATCTCTGAGGTGGTGACCAGCACCAACGACGTCGGCGGCGCGTACATGATTGGAGACGATCCGGTACGGGGCCTGGTCTCGGCCGACAATGCGCTGCTCTACGTCGCCAACTTCCGCTCCCAGTACGTCACCGTCTACTCAGTCGACGACGGCAAACGGATCGGATCGGTGCAGGTGGGCGATGGACCCTCGGCGCTGGCTTTTTCCGGCTCTGGTCTGTTGCTCTTCGCCGTCGATACCCGCTCGGGCGACATCGCTGTGGTCCGTACCGCCTCGCGTTCGCTCTTCACTCTGCTGCCCGCGGGGCGCTCCCCCAACGCTATCGCGGTGAAGGCATTCAAACTGCCCTGAGCCGCTGCTCGCTCCACTGTCAACGGAGCGAGAGACTCTGAATAGGAGCGCTGCGCCGGGAGATGGAGTGCTGAAGGGCGGTAGCGATCGATCCAGCGCCGCGGCGAATGACCGACAGGCAGCTCGCGGCTAAAGGAGCGGAGCTTGGAATCCGCTTTGCGGCGGGATTTGGCCCTGTGGCCCAGGGGCGCGACGCAGGACGTGCGGCGGAAAGGCCGGGCACCTGGCTCATCGCGAAACTCTGCTCCTGGGCTGCCTCGATGTAGCGAACGGCGAGTTGGGTCTGGTAGTCGGCTGCATTGAGGTCTCCAGCCTCGCGGGCGGCCTGCGCGAGCGCGATGTGCCGTATGGCCAGTCGATTGTGGTAGCTGGCGATCTCTCCAAAGTTGGCGGGCATGGACGATTCCGATCTCCCGGTCTTCCGGGCAGGGGGGCGCCTGTCTGGCCTTTGGTCTCTCTCAGCTTCTGACGACGGCGAAGGCTATCGAGAGTCCAATTCCCCAGCTACCTTTGGCATCCTCCGTGCCAAAACTCGGAGGGAGAAATGAGAGATTTTTAAGGGAAAGACCGGTTCTTCGGCGCGACCGGGAATCGGGCTTCGATAGCCGGAGCGGTAGGCGGCTCAGATGGAGTGCGGAGGGTTCAACGCGGATTGCGGGCCGTGCGGGCGGCGATGTGCTTTTGCGCGCGCCATTTGAGGCCGAGCCAGGCCAGGTAGCCCAGTTGGATGGCCCAGGTCACGCAGTACGCGGCAACGACAAATTGGTGATCGAGAATTGCGGCTTGATCCATTCTTTTCCTCTGTTTCTTCGCGTCACGGACGAGGTTCCCGGCAAGTCAACCATTCGCTTCAAGCGCTTCCAGTGCTTCTTGTGCAGCGATCTGTTGGTGGTTGCGTTCCAGACGGTAACGTAGCACAAGAATCAACAGGCCCCAGCAGAGCCAGGCGAGCATGTTCCAAAGAAGGACGTGGGCCATCGATGGGGCCATTCCAGACCCCTCACTGCCGCCAAAGACCGGCGCGGGATGTTGCGTTCGCCACCAGCGGTTGGACATGTAGACGATGGGCACGTCGAGAGCACCGAAGATGCCCAGAACGGCGGCCAGCGTTTGCACCTGCGGTCCGGCTGCAAAGCGCCGAAGCAGCAAGTAGCTCACGTAAATGAGCCAGAGAACCAGCGTAGTGGTCAAGCGAGCGTCCCAGGTCCACCAGATGCCCCAGGCGCGCCGGCCCCACAACGGTCCTGTGGTCAGCACCACGGTGCAAAAGACAACACCGACCTCGGCGCCGGCAAGAGCCCAGGCATCGCCGATCTGCGCCCAAGCCGGGCGACTGCGGCGCCAGGCAAGGTAGCCGATGGAACCGACGAGACTGATGGCGAAGAACAGGAATGCGACAGAAGCCGAGGGTACGTGATAGTAGATGATGCGAAATACATAGCCCTGCATGGCGTCGTCGGGAGCGACGTAGATGGCCTGGTAGAAGCCCCAGACCATGAGGGCGACGGTGACGGCGGCATAGAGGCCAATGGCTAGCTTCTTCATGGGGAATCCTGATCGAACGATTCCAGTGTACTAGCCACCCGCGGTGAGGCCAAAAGCTCGCTGATCGCTCGCGGAAGTTTCTGACCCGCGCCGGAAACGGCTCGAGAGTTGTGTTGCCGGTGCTCAATTTTTTGACTGAAAAGGCTTCAATTGGCGGCTTCTGGAGCCAAAATCGAGCAAAAAACGCCCTTTTGCAGTTGCCAATCAGTCAGTGGAAGAGATTTCAAGATGTTTATTATGTGCAAGTTAAATCATATTTTAACTTAAAAATCCGCCTCCACAAGGGGGTAGGTCAACCAACCGATACCGCCCAACTATAGAGTTGGCGCGGGCAGGGATGCCCGCGCTACAGCCGGCCAGGAGACCGGCGCTCCATTCCAGTGGCTCGGGGAGAAAATTCCAGCCGTTGCGAATCTTGCATGCTGCAAACTGGCCTCTGCACGGCAAAAGTGGCCATTACCCGGTAGTACCTTCCCCATTCCGCAAAGGCTCTCACGTTCGAGACGAAAGCAACGATAAACGGGATAGGAGATGGTTTGGATGGCGAGGCACGCAACGGAGGAGATGGCCGCCGATTCGGCGCAAAAGCAGACAGGGGAACTTCGCTACGTGGCGCGCCAGCCGATTCTGGATCTGAGCGGCAAGGTGCATGGCTACGAGCTGCTCTTCTGGAATGGCCGCGAGCCGATCATTCATGCCGACAGCGAGATCGCCACCCGGACAATGCTCGACAATACGGTGGTCTTCGGGCTGGAGGAGCTGGCGCACGGGCTGTCTGCCTTTGTGAACTGCACGGCGGAGTCGCTGACCGAGGAGTGGGTGCAGGTGCTGCCGCCGAGGATGACCGTGCTGGAGCTGCCAGCCGACACGGAGCCTACGCCGGAGCTGTTGGCAGCCTGCCGCAAGCTCAAGGCAAAGGGCTTCCGGCTGGCGCTGAACGACTTCACCGGGAAGCGGCAGTCCAAGCCATTGGCCGATCTGGCCGACTACGTGAAGGTGGATATCGCCCGCCTCGATGCGCTCGAACGGCGGAATCTGCCGGGCAAGCTGGACGGCTCCTGGGCTCGGCTGGTGGCGCAGAATGTGGAGACGCAGGAGCAGTACGGGCTGGCCTGCCGGGAGGGCTTCGAGCTCTTTCAGGGGTACTATTTCTGCCGACCCGAGCCGCTGGAGAGCCACAGGATTCCGGGCAACCGCCTGGTGCATCTGGAGATTCTCGAGGTGCTGCAAAACGAGCCCGTGGATCTGGCGCGATTGAGCCAGTTGGTGATGTGCGACGCGTCGCTCACCTACCGGCTGCTGCGGCTGGTGAACTCGCCTCTCTGCGCTATGCGCCAGGAGATCACCTCGATCCAGTCGGCGTTGATGCTGGTGGGCGAGACAATCTTCCGGCGCATCGCGATGCTGGCCATCGCCAGCGACTTCAACTCCAACCAGCCGGCGGAGATTCTTCGCATGGCTTTTGAGCGGGCTCGCTTCTGCGAATTGGCGGCAGGCCTTCGCGGATTGGCTCCCAACGAGCAGTATTTGATCGGCATGGTCAGCCTGTTTCCGGCGATGCTGCGGATTCTGATGGAGGATATGGTGCGGATGCTGCCTCTGCGCCAAGCCGCTTGCGAGGCTTTGCTGGGCCTGGACGTTCCGGAGGGCATTTTGCTGCATTGGATTGTCTGCGAAGAGCACGGAGACTGGGTGGCGTGCGACAAGATCGTCCGCGCGCACGGCCTGGGCCACGAAAATCTGATGCGCTGCCATGCAGAGGCCATCGCATGGACTCAGGAGGCCCTGAAGACGAATGCTTGAGCGGGGGCTCCGCGGCGGGGGCAAGCTACGGATACGGCCCTCCGATGGTTCGATGTTCCCACCCTTTCGCCAGAAAAAAGGCGAAAGGATGGGGCACGGGTGTTCATTGATTTTGGGATGAATCAATTGCGGCTGGAAGTTGCAGATCGCTTCTCCCATCGCTCTTCGTGGCGGTCGTCGCGGAAGAGGACTGAGGTCACGCGGCCATCGGTGTCGCGCTCGAAGATGAGACGGGTGAGGCTCGATCCGTTGGGGTAGAAGAAGGTTACCGGTGTTTCGGCGGCCAGTTCGGCGATCTCGCCAATCTGATTCTTCTCATAGAGCACGTCGCCCTGGCGGAAGATGGTCGCCACTTGGCGACCGTCTTCATCGCGATATTCTCCGGCCAGCGAATCGAGCGCACCAGCAGAGAGCTTGATGGCCGGTGGGTGCAGCGGGATCTCCACCCGCTGGGCATAGGGCGGCAACTCAGGCTCTTCCTGTTTCTTGGTGCGGTGGGAGAGGAACCAGAGGGGCAGCTCCGGCTGACCATAGGCGCGGGTCCAGCAATCGTGCCGGAGTCCCTGGTAGATCCACAGCCGGACGCGGCCGCCGGAGGCCTTCAGCGCGTTGTAGAGCAACTCATCCTGGCGAGCTTCGACGACGTTGTCGACACTTCCGTGAAAGAGCCAAAGCGGCAGGCGGCCCACGGCGCGCGCGTACTCGGCCGGCAGCGTGGACTCCCGCTGCCAGCGCTCCGGCTCATAGCTCCAGAAGATGCCGCCGGCAGCAATGGCTACGGCCGCCCAGCGCCGGGGATGCAGCCGAGCCAGCTCCCAGACGCCATAGCCGCCCATCGAGAGGCCGGTCAGATAGGTTCGTTCCGAATCGAGGTGAAACTCGCGCGTCTCCTGGTCGAGAGTGGCCATGGCCATCGAGAGCATCTCCCGGTCGGTCCAGTAATTGTCCTGCGGACACTGCGGCATGACGATGACGAACGGCCAGCGCTCCGGGTGATCGCGCACCGCCCTGGGCAGCCCGATCTGAGTCTGCCACATGCCTTCCGAGCCACGCTCACCGCGCCCGTGCAGAAAGAGAATGACCGGCCACTTTTTGCGGTCGTCCCGCCGAAAGGCTTCGGGCAGGTAGATCTGGAAGTGATAGCTTGCGCCTTGCACACTGGATGGTGCGATTGAGAAAGCCGGTCTCCTGCTTGGGTGAGGGCTGCTGGTGACGGCCAGCGCCACGAAGGGCCTGTGACTGTGCCGGAACAATCGCACAGGCGAAGAGGAAACCGGCAGTCAGGAATCGCAGAAGTTTGAGCATTTGGGAGTCCCATCCCACTATATCCGGGCCTGGAGGGATTGCCGAACAAGATTTGGGGATCGGCATCCAATCGAACAAATGTGGCGTGAAGCTCGCATGAGTTCCTCATGAGCGACCGGCTCCGGCGAGGCGAGGCACCGGTCAGGCCGCAGTCCGGCACTCGGCGATGCAGGTTCATTTTTATGTGTGGGAGTGGAGGTGGGGCCGGCAATTTGAAGAAAAAGAAGACTATTTTTGTTTTTGGACTGGCGAAGTCCATAATGATGTGGTATTTTTTTGGAGATGGATATCTCTGGAA
The DNA here is from genome assembly GCA_963843625.1 of uncultured Acidobacteriaceae bacterium. GTDB lineage: Bacteria > Acidobacteriota > Terriglobia > Terriglobales > Acidobacteriaceae > Telmatobacter. The sequence continues at coordinate 159,403 of CAWJLK010000013.1, read as the reverse complement.
TGCAGACGGCCAGAGAAACGGCACGGGAGCCCCTGCACGGCGATCAAACCAAGGGGTTATTCTTCGAGCGGCTTCCCCTCCTGTGCCGATACGCACTTTTTGGTTTTTGGGCTTCCCCTCTTATGAATCGGTGTCCGGCTGCCATCTTGGATCTTCGGGGCTCTCCGCCTCGCGGGTGCCATTCGCTCCTGAGCAACTATTGTCCACAAATTGTGTGACCGCCAGCACTGCGCGCACATCCAAAACGAGAAGTCCAGGCAGGGAACGAACGCATGGCGCAGATATTTGATCGCAGCTCCAATGCACTGGCTCGGATGAGCCTGGTGTTGACGGGGCTGATCGTGATCGCCCTGGGGGTCACGCTGGACCAGTTGCAGCGCTCGCCGTGGGTGACGCGGCAGGGCCAGCGCCCGGATCAGCCGGTGCCCTTCAGCCACAAGCATCACGTGCAGGGGCTGGGCTTGCAGTGCCAGTACTGCCACGTACACGGTGGAGAAGTCGAGCTACGCCGGAATTCCGCCCACCAGCACCTGCATGAACTGCCACGCGCAGATCTGGACCAATGCTCAGCTGCTGGAGCCGGTGCGGCAGAGCTGGGCGACGGGCCAGTCGCTGGCCTGGACCAAGGTGCACGACCTTCCCGACTTTGTCTACTTCAACCACGAGATTCATGTGAACAAGGGCATCGGCTGCGCGAGCTGTCACGGCCGCGTGGACCAGATGCCGCTGATGTATGCGCAGAACACGCTGCAGATGGAGTGGTGCCTGGACTGCCATCGCAATCCGGCGAAGAATCTGCGGCCGACCAGCGAGATCTACAACATGGCGTGGGAAAAGCCGGCCGAAGACAAGCCGGTGTGGTGCGCGGTGCGGCAAGGCGATGAGAAGATGAGCGGCGTGCCGACGGCGCAGAGCGTGAGCTGCACGACGAAAGATCCGAGCGATGCGGGCGTCGGAGGTGGCTTCGCTGCATCTGCCATGGCGCGCAAGGGCTGGCGGGCGATGTTGCGGCGGCGCTTGCCGGCTCGGCGCCGAACTATCAGAAGTTCACCAGCCAGGATGAGCTGGGCCACTTTCTGCTGGACCACTACAAGATTCGCACTCCGAAGGATCTGACCAGTTGCGAGGTCTGCCACCGATGAGCGAAAGAGATGAATGGCCAGACTGTCGAAGACGCAATGAAGGCAAGCACGAGCAAGACGGGGGCAGCCTTGGATCGCGGAAGAGGGAACGATCTGGTGACGACGATCAAGCCGCGCCGATGACGCTGGCCGCGGTGCGCGAGAAGCTGAAGGGCGTGAAGGGCAAGAAGTACTGGCGCTCGCTCGATGAGCTGGCCAACACGCCGGAGTTTCAGGCGGCGGTGAGAGCGGAGTTTCCCTCGGCGGCGCAGGAGTGGGTCGATCCGGTTTCGCGGCGCGGCTTCCTGAAGCTGATGGGCGCGTCGATGGCGCTGGCCGGGCTGGCCGGTTGCACCAAGCAGCCCGACGAGCCGATCTATCCCTACGTCAAGGCGCCGGAAGATCTGATTCTGGGCAAGCCGATGTACTTTGCCACGGCGCATCCGTTCGTCGACCGGCGCGGTGCCGCTGCTGGTCAAGAGCGACCAGTTCCGGCCGATCAAGATCGACGGCAATCCCGAGCATGCCTATAACCAGGGCTCGTCGGATCCGTTTACGCAGGGGACGCTGCTCGACCTCTACGATCCCGACCGCTCGCAGCATGTGACCTATCGCGGCGAGAACCGCGAGTGGGCGGAGTTTGCCGCAGGCGTTCCGCGACAAGGTCGCTGCGCACCAAGGACGGGACGGGCATCTACTTCCTGAGCGCGACCATTACTTCGCCGACGCTGGCGCGGCAGTGGAAGGCAGTGCAGGCGGCTTAGCCCAAGGCGAAGCTGGTGCAGTACGACCCGGCGATTGCGGGGACAGCATTGGCAAGCGGGCTGAACGTTCAGTACGACCTGACCGAGGCCGATGTGATTGTTTCGCTCGATGCGGATTTCCTTTCGGGCGCGAGCTATCCCGGCTTCCATAAGCTGGTGCGCGACTATGCGGAGCGGCGCAAGATCGCCGGAGAAGCTGAACCGGCTTTACGCGGTCGAGTGCACACCGACGACGACCGGCATGAAGGCCGAGCATCGGCTGGGATTGCGGGCGAGCGAGATTCCGGCGTTTGCGGCGGAGTTGGCGAAGGCGGTGGGCGTTGCGGGCGTTGAATGCTCCGGCATATGCGTGGACCGACGAGCAGAAGAAATTCCTGGCCGCGCTGGCGAAGGACCTGAAGGCCAACGCAGGCAAGAGCGCGGTGATTCCGGGGCTTTATCAGGATCCGTCGGTTGCAGCGCTGGCGCTGGCATCAACAATGCGCTCGGCAACGTGGGCAAGACGGTTATCGTACTCCGCGGTCTCGGCGAATCCGCTGCCCACCGACCAGTTGGCGGACTTCAAGGCGCTGGTCGCCGACCTGAATGCGGGCAAGGTGGATTGGCTGGTGATTCTGAATGCCAATCCGATCTACGCCGCGCCTGCCGATCTGGATTTTGCGACGCGTTCAACAAGGCAAAGATCGTCGCGCATCTCGGCTCGCATGTCGACGAGACGGGGCAGATTTCGCACTGGCATATTCCGGCGGCGCATTATCTGGAGTCGTGGTCGGACGCGCGGGCCTACGACGGCACGGTTTCGATCGTGCAGCCGATGATCGATCCGCTCTATGGCGGCAGGACGGCGCACCATGTTTTCCAGACGCTGCTGACTGAGCCGATGGCTGAGCCCGTACGATGCGGTGCGCGAGACGTGGAAGCCGACCATCAAGGGCGACTTCGAAACCGGCTGGCGCAAGGCGCTGCACGATGGCTGGATTGCGGACAGCGCGGCGGCTGCGAGCTCCGGAGCTGGATTTGCAGCGGGCATTGGCGCCCAGCAGGCCGTTCCCGCGCCGTCGCCGAAGGATTCGCTCGAGATCATCTTCCGGCCCGATCCCGAATGTCTATGACGGCCGCTGGTCGAATGTGGGCTGGCTGCAGGAGCTGCCCAAGCCGGTGACGAACCTGAGCTGGGACAATGCGGCGATCGTTTCCGGCGCGACGCTGACCAAGCTGGGCCTGGAAGAAGACGACATCGTCGAGTTGACCGTGGCAATGGCCGCAAGGTGAAGGCGCCGGTGATTGTTGCGCCGGGCCATCCTGACAACTCGGTCACGGTCTATCTTGGCTATGGGCGCGAGTTTGCCGGCCGCGTGGGTTCGGGCGCGGGCTTCAACGCCTATCTGATCCGCATCCAGCGGGCGCCGTTCTACGCCACCGGCTCGATCAAGAAGGTCGAAGGCAAGTGGGGCGTCGCGATCACCAAGAGCCACTACCAGGATCATCGCGGCGCGACGCTTCGGCCAGCCGCAGGGCAACGGCAACAACTCGCTCGAAGCCGACGAGGCGCTCGGCGAGCGCGGCATCATCCGCTACGCCACGCTCGACGAGTACAAGGCCAATCCGGACTTTGCCAACGAGGGCGAGAGGCACGAGACGACGAACACGCGACACCTCGCTGTTCCCCAACTGGCCGTACAACGAGGCCAACGCCTGGGGCATGTCGATCGACATGAACAGCTGCACGGGCTGCAACGCCTGCATCGTGAGCTGCTATGCGGAGAACAATATTCGCGGTGGTGGGCAAGCAGCAGGTGCGCATCGGCCGCAACATGCAGTGGCTGCGCATCGACACCTACTTTGAGGGCGATCTGGCCGCGCCGCGCGCGCACTTCCAGCCCATGACCTGCCAGCACTGCGAGAACGCGCCCTGCGAGCAGGTTTGCCCGGTGGGCGCGACGGTGCACACGCCGGAAGGCCTGAACATGATGGTCTACAACCGCTGCGTGGGCACGCGCTACTGCTCGAACAACTGCCCCTACAAGGTGCGGCGCTTCAACTTCCTGCTCTTCTCCGACTACGAGACGGAGAGCCTGAAGCTGATGCGCAACCCGGACGTGACGGTGCGCTCGCGCGGCGTGATGGAGAAGTGCAGCTACTGCGTGCAGCGCATCTCGGCGGCCAAGATCGAGGCCGACAAGGAGAACCGCGCCATCCGCGACGGCGAGATCGTGACCGCCTGCCAGCAGGCCTGCCCGGCAACGGCGATCACCTTCGGCAACATCAACGACAAGACAAGCCGGGTGGCCAAGCTGCAAGCCGATGAGCGCAGCTACCAGGTGCTCGCCGACCTGAACACGCGTCCGCGGACCACGTATGTGGCCGAGGTTCTGAATCCGAATCCAGGAACTTGAAGAAGCGCCGGTGGAACACGTGCCGGCGAAGGGTTGAACGAAAGCAGTGAACAAGTGAATAGTGAAGAAGCGAAGTTGCAAGTTAGTGAGTAAGCGGAGCGACGATGACGCCAACCGAATTGAAAGACAACCCGAGGATCGATCCCGCGACCGGAGAATACCGGGTCATCGCGCCGGGGCAGACCTTCCGGTCGGTCACCGAGAAGATCGCGCGCATTGTGCTCACGCCGCACACGCCGCTGGGCTGGTTTGCCCTCTTCGGCATTGCCGGCGCGCGGCGCCACGATGCTGCTGGTGGCCGTGACGCTGGCTGTTCCTGAAGGGCGTCGGCATCTGGGCCATCACGCAGCCGGTGGCCTGGGGCTTTGCCATCATCAACTTCGTCTGGTGGATCGGCATCGGCCACGCCGGCACGCTGATCTCGGCCATTCTGCTGCTGTTCAAGCAGAGCTGGCGCAACTCCATCAGCCGCTTTGCCGAGGCCATGACGATCTTCGCCGTGGTCTGCGCCGGCATGTTCCCGCTGATTCACGTGGGCCGTCCGTGGCTGGGTTACTGGATGCTCCCGCTGCCCTTCACGATGACGGTGTGGCCGCAGTTCCGCTCGCCGCTGATGTGGGACGTCTTCGCGGTTTCGACCTACGCGACGATCTCGGTGGTCTTCTGGTACATCGGCATGGTGCCCGACTTCGGCACGCTGCGCGACCGCGCCGAATCGAAGCTGGCGCAGTACTTCTACGGCCTGCTGTCGCTGGGCTGGCGCGGCTCGGTGCGCCACTGGATGCGCTATGAGACGGCCTCGCTGCTGCTGGCCGGCCTGGCAACGCCGCTGGTGCTCTCGGTGCACACGGTCATCAGCTTCGACTTCGCGGTGGCGGTGCTGCCGGGCTGGCACACGACGATCTTCCCGCCCTACTTTGTGGCCGGCGCCATCTACTCCGGCTTCGCCATGGTGCTGACGCTGGCGATTCCGCTGCGCAAGTTCTATCACCTTGAAGAGCTGGTCACCGAGCGCCACATCGACAACATGGGCAAGGTGATGCTGGCGACCGGCTTCATTGTGGCCTACGGCTACGGCATGGAAGTCTTCATGGCCTGGTACTCGGCCTCGCACTGGGAAGCCTTCATGTTCTGGAACCGCATGTTCGGGCCGATGGGCTGGTCGTACTGGGTGCTGATCACCTGCAACCTGGCGATTCCGCTGACCACGCTTGTGGTCGCGCAAGCTGCGCACCAACATGACCTTCATGTTCTTGCATCTCCATCATGGTGAACACGGGCATGTGGTTTGAGCGCTTCGTGATCGTCGTGACCAGCCTCTATCGCGACTTTCTGCCCTCGTCGTGGGGCACCTATCGCGCGACCAAGTGGGACTACATGACCTTTGTGGGCACGCTGGGACTGTTCACGTCGCTGTTCCTGCTGTTTGTGCGCTTCCTGCCCATGATTCCCATGAACGAAATCCGCATGATGCTGCCGGGGGCCAAGATCAAGCCCAAGGCGGCGGCGAAGGCAGGTGACTGATGCCCGCACGCGAAGGAACCTACGGCCTGCTGGCCGAATTCGATACGCCGAGCGACCTGGTGCGCGCCGCGCAGCAGGCGCGCGAAGGACGGCTGGCGGCGCATGGACTGCTACACGCCTTATCCGGTGGAAGAAGCGGCCGAGGCCATCGGCTTCCATCGCAACAAGGTGCCGCTGGTCACGCTGATCGGCGGACTGATGGGCCTGGCGGCGATGTTCTCGCTGGAGACCTGGATCTCGGTGCTGGCGTATCCGCTGAACATCGCCGGACGTCCGACGTATTCCTGGCCGGCGTTCGTTGTGCCCGCCTACGAGTGGACGATTCTGTGGGCCGGGCTTTCGGCGGCCTTCGGCATGCTGGCGCTGAACGGGTTGCCGCGCTCTATCATCCGCTGTTCAACGCGCCCAACTTCCGCGACGGCGCGACGACGGACAAGTTCTTCCTGTGCCTGGAGGCGCTGGATCCGAAGTTCGATCTGGTGGAGACGAAGAGCGTATCTCGAGAGCTTGCAGCCGGTTTCGGTGGTGGAGGTGGAGTACTGATGATCAGAGATCAGAGACAGCGGATCAGGGATCAGAGCTCCGTGCCCCGTCCTTTCGCGTTTTTTCTGGCGAAAGGGTGGGAAGCCGCTGGCCCTGGCATCCATGTCTGCACTGCTGCTGATCGCCGGCTGCCGGCAGGATATGCAGGACCAGCCGAAGATGATTCCGCAGCGCGGCTCGGATTTGTTTGCCGACCATCGCGGGGCGCGGCCGCAGGTGGTGAACACCGTGGCCCGCGGCCAGCTGCACGAAGACAGCTACTTCTACACCGGCGTGGTGCAGGGCGCCGAACGGCTATCGCGAAGAGAAGAACGAGATGCCGTTCCCGGTGACGATGGAAGTGCTCAAGCGCGGGCAGGAGCGGTTCAACATTTACTGCACGCCGTGCCACTCGCGGGTGGGCAACGGGCTGGGCGAGATTGTGCAGCGCGGCTACAAGCCGGCCGCCAATCTGCACGACCAGGTGCGCCTGGCGCAGCCGCATCTCGCACTACTTCTACGTGATGACGCACGGCTACGGCGCGATGCCGGACTACTCGGCGCAGCTTGCGCCGGCGGATCGCTGGGCGGTGGCGGCTTACATTCGCGCGCTGCAATTGAGCCAGGCGGCCAAGGTGAAGGATGTGCCGGCGGGCGCGCAGGTTCAGAAGCCTGAAGGAGATTGCCGCCGAGAGCGGTCACCCGGAGTTTGCGCAGCCGTGGACGCTGCCGTCGACGGCGGTTCAGGCATATCCGCACGATGCGAAGCAGGGAACTCCGGCGATGGCTCCGGCCAATCCGGCAGATCCGAAGATCAAGATTCCCGTAACGCAAACCGGCCCCCGCGGCCGCGAAGTAAGGACGAGACGGAATGGCTCACGAAGCACACGCACGCCAAGACGCTTCCCGCCGATCTCGGCGCGCCGGCCTTTGTCGACGGCTGGAAGAACGCGCGCGCTGATGGTCGGGGTGGTCTTCTCGGTGATCGCCGGCCTGGCTCTGGCCTTGCGCAGGACGGCTCGGTCGGACCACGTGCTGCGCGCCTGGGTGCTGGGCCTGATGCTGACCTTCGGCTTCGCCGTGGGCGGGCTGGCGCTGCTGATGGTGCAGTACTGCTCGGGCGGCAAGTGGGGCCTGCTGCTGCGCCGGCCGCTGGAAGCGATGAGCCGCACGCTGCCGCTGGTCTTTGTCTACTGGCTGGTGGTTGCGCTCTTCGATGAAGAAGCTCTACCTGTGGGCGCAGTTCACCACTGTGAGCGATACGGCGGCGGCGCTGAAGGCGGGACTGCATCAACGAGATTCAGGCGCACTGCATCGACTTCAAGCGGCCCATGCTGAATCCCGACGCGTTTATCTGGGTGAGCCTGCTCTGCTTCGCCATCTGGGGCTTTTACACCTGGCGGCTGAACTCGCTGGGCCTGAAGCGCGACGCGGATTCGCCGGAGAACACGCCCTACTGGATCAAGAAGTTTGAGAACATCAGCGGCCCCGGCATCGTGGTCTACTCGCTCACCATGACGGCGGCGGCCATCTACTGGGTCATGTCGCTGGATCCGACCTGGTACTCGTCGGTCTACGGGCTGCTGTTCCTGGTGGGGCAGGGCTACCAGGTGCTGGCGCTCGCGCATCATCGTTTCGCTCTCGCTCTCCAAGGCCGAGCCGTTCAAGACCATCCTGCGCCAGACCGAGCAGCACGACCTGGGCAAGCTCACCTTCGCCTTTGTGATGCTGAATATCTATCTGGCCTTCGGGCAGTTCCTGATCATCTGGTCGGGCAACCTGCCGGAAGAGATCAACTGGTATCTCGACCGCATCCGCGGCGGCTGGGGCGTCATCATCACCCTCGACTTCATCTTCCACTGGCTGATTCCGTTCACGCTGCTGCTGTCGCGCGACCTCAAGCGCAACAAGAAGCGGCTGATCCGGGTGTGCCAGTGGATGATCTTCGCCGAGGCCTTCGATCTGTTCTGGCTGATCGAGCCGAACTTCAAGGACGCGGCGCGCAACCTGCACTTCAGTTGGGGAATTCTTGGAATACGTGGCTGTGCCGGTGGCGATGGTGGCCTTCTGGGTGGCCTACTTCTGCATGCAGCTGAAGACGCGGCCGCTGGTGCAGACCAACGATCCGCATCTGGCGGAGATTCTGGAGCCTGAACATGCCCACGCATAATCACGACACGAGCCGGAAGATCACAAGCCGGAAGAGATCGATGCATCGCAGGGCTACGAGCGCACCGACGTCCGCGTCACGGGCATCGTGGTCTTTCTGGTCGCGCTGGGCATCTTTGTGGCGGTGACGGCGGTGCTGTGCTACGGCATCGGCAAGGTGATCAACGCGCACATGAACAAGGAAGACGGGCCGAACGAGCAAGTGGACCAAGACGGTGGATGTGCGCCAGCTGGGCAATATGCCGATCAATCCCGAGATGCAGAACAAGATGGCCGAGACTGACGCAGAACTTTCCCACGCCGCGGGTGCAGACCGACGACGGCAACCAGGATGTGGCCGATCTGCATGCGCGCGAAGACCTGCTGCTGGACAACTACAGCTGGGTCGATCAGTCGCAGGGCAAGGTGAGGATTCCGATCGAGCGGGCGATGGAGTTGATTGCGCAGCGCGGATTGCCGGTGGCGCCGGCGGTGCAGCAGGCAGCCGCTGATGACCGGAGACAGCGAAGCCGACGGTGCGGTGCCGCTGACCAACGGATTTGCGCGCACCGGCTATGAGCAGGAACAGGCGGCGACGCAGAAGATCGAGGGACAGGCAGCAAAGATAGAGCGGAATGGGTTCGTGGTTTCACAGTGCCGAGAACGAGCGCAGGTAGCTGGCGAGGAACAGGCGACGGTGCACGAAATTGACGAGTAGAGAAAGGAGCAGTCATGCAGAGCGCAGGCACAATCCGGAGAAGTTGGCACAGGCGCGGTCGATGGCAGCTGCGGCTGCGATTGTGCGCGGTCTGCTCATTCGCTCGCATCGCTTGCGGCGCAGGTCTCCAGCTACGGCGACAAGCAGATGGGGCCGGCGAACGACAAGCCGCCTTCGATCCTGAACGGCGTGGGCATCGCGCAGCATCTCAACGAGCAGCTGCCGCTGAACCTGACCTTCACCGACGACGCCGGGCAAGCAGGTGCAGCTGGCCAGCTACTTCGGCAAGCAGCCGGCGATTCTGGCGCTGGTTTACTACCACTGCCCGATGCTGTGCTCAGAGGAGCTGGACGGGCTGACCAGCGCGCTGCAGATGGTGAACGTTCGTTCCCGGCAAGGACTTCAACATGATCGTGGTCAGCATCGATCCCACGCGAGGGCACCGATCTGGCCGCGGCCAAGAAGCGCAGCTACGTGAAGCGCTACGGGCATCCGGAGACGGCCGACGGGCTGGCACTTCCTGACCGGCACGCAGCCGAACATCGATGCGCTGACCAAGGCGGTCGGCTTCGGCTATGTGAAGATGCCAGGGCCGGACGGCAAGCTGACGCAGTTTGCGCACGCCAGCTCGATCCAGATTGTGACGCCGGAAGGCAAGCTGGCGCAGTACTACATGGGCGTCGAGTACTCGCCCAAGGATCTGCTGCTGGGGCTGGACGAAGCTTCGTCGAACCGCATCGGTTCGCCGGTGGACAACATTCTGACCTACTGCTACCACTACGATCCGCAGACCAACAAGCACTCGCTGATCGTGGCGCGGGTGGTGCAGTTGGGCGGACTTGTCACGGTGGTCACGCTGGGCGGATTCATGTTCGTGATGTTCCGCAGGGACTATCACGCAGCGACGACCAGGCAGAAATCAGGAACGCATGGGACAGGAACAAAGGTGAACGGATAACGGAATGGATCACATCAGTCCAGTACTCTGGCAGTTTCTCGTCAAGTGGATGACGAACTTCGCGCTGTTTCCGCCGGAGGCGTCGAAGATTGCGCCGCAGATGGACGCGCTGTATTTCTTCATGGTCCTGGTGAGCCTGGTCGGGCTGACGATCGTGGTTCTGCTGGTGTCGAGCTTCTCGATCCTCTACAGCAAGAAGCGCCATCCGGTGGCGGTGCAGATCGAAGGCTCCACGCTGCTTGAAGCCACGTGGACCATCATTCCGCTGGGCCTGTTCCTGATCATGTTTGTCTGGGGCGCGCTGCTCTATTTCCGCATCTACACGCCGCCGGCCAACGCCATGAACATCTACGTGGTGGGCAAGCAGTGGATGTGGAAGGCGGAGCATCCGGGCGGCCAGCACGAGATCAACGCGCTGCATGTGCCCACGGGCCGCGCCGATCCAGCTGACGCTGATTTCGCAGGATGTGTTTCACAGCTTTTCGATTCCCGCCTTCCGCGTGAAGCGCGAAGCGATTCCCGGCCGCTACACGACGGTCTGGTTTGAAGCCACCACGCCGGGCACCTATCACCTGTTCTGCACGCAATACTGCGGCACCGACCACTCGCACATGATCGGCGACGTGGTGGTGATGACGCCGGACGACTTCAAGAAGTGGCTGGCCAGCTCGACCAGCGGCAATTCGCTGGCGCAGAACGGCGAGCGGCTGTTTGCCAGCCTGAGCTGCAACGCCTGCCACAACACGCGGCCCGATGCGCGCGGACCGAGCCTGGCGAATGTCTACGGCTCGAAGCTGACGCTCTCGAACGGCAGACCGATCACTGCCGACGATGCCTATCTGCGCGAGGCGATTCTGAATCCCTCGCAGCACATCACCCAGGGCTATGCGCCGATCATGCCCACCTACCAGGGACAGATCAGCGAAGAAGGCGTGATCGCGCTGGTGGAATACATCAAGAACCTCAACTCCGACTACCGCATCGAGCAGACGCTGAATACGACCGACCTGCTGCCGGAGAGCGAAGGCAAAGCGCCGGCCGCAAAACGGGCCAGCCTCGAAAGGGATGGTGAAGCCATGAGCGCATCCACCATCGTCAGTCTTCCCGACCAGTCGACGGCCAGGATTCCGAAGATGAACTTCCTCACCAAGGAGAATGGCCTGCTGAGCTGGCTGCTGACCGGCGACCACAAGCGGATCGCCATTCTCTATCTGATCTCGATCACGTTCTTCTTCTTCATCGGCGGCGCGCTGGCCGGGCTGATCCGCCTGGAACTGCTGACGCCGCAGTCGGACCTGATGGCCACCGACACCTATAACAAGGTGTTCACCATGCACGGCGTCATCATGGTCTTCTTCTTCCTGGTGCCGTCGGTGCCGGCCACGCTGGGCAATTTCCTGATCCCGATGATGATCGGCGCCAAGGATCTGGCGCTGCCCAAGATCAACCTGCTCAGCTGGTATCTCTATATGGCGGGCGGCATCCTGGCCGCTCTACACGATGGCCGCCGGCGGCGTGGATACGGGCTGGACCTTCACCACGCCGCTCTCCACGCACTATGTGAACACGCAATGTGATCACCACCGGCCTGGCGGTCTTCGTCGCCGGATTCAGCTCCATCTTACCGGGCTGAACTTCATCGTGACCATCCACAAGATGCGCGCGCCGGGCATGACCTGGTTCCGGCTGCCGCTGTTTGTCTGGTCGCACTATGCGGCCAGCATCCTGATGGTGCTGGGCACGCCGGTGCTGGCCATCACCCTGGTGCTGGTGGTGCTCGAGCGCACCATCGGCATCGGCGTCTTCGATCCCACCAAGGGCGGCGATCCGCTGCTCTTCCAGCATTTGTTCTGGTTCTACTCGCATCCGGCCGTCTACATCATGATTCTGCCCGGCATGGGCGTCATCTCCGAAGTGATCTCGACCTTCAGCCGCAAGCGCGTCTTCGGCTACACGGCGGTCGCGTTCTCTTCGGTGGCCATCGCGGTCTTCGGCTTCTTTGTCTGGGCCCATCACATGTTCATCATGGGCATCTCGAACTACGCGGTGCTGGTGTTCTCGCTGCTGACCATGCTGGTTGCGGTGCCCTCGGCCATCAAGATCTTCAACTGGGCCTTCACGCTTTACAAGGGCTCCATCACCTTTGAAACGCCGATGCTCTACGCCTTCGGCTTCATGGGCCTGTTCACCATCGGCGGCATGACCGGCGTCTTCCTCGGCGCTTCGGGCACCGACATTCACCTCACCGAGACCTACTTCATCGTGGCCCACTTCCACTTCGTCATGGTGGGCGGCATGCTGATGGCGTTCCTCTCCGGCATCCACTTCTGGTGGCCCAAGATGACCGGCCGCATGTACCCGGAGAAGATTTCGCAGCTGGCGGCGGTGATCACCTTCATCGGATTCAACCTGACCTTCTTCCCGCAGTTCATTCTCGGCACGCTGGGCATGCCGCGGCGCTATGCCTCCTATCCGCCGGAGTTCCAGGTCCTGAATGTCTTCTCGACCGCGGGCGCCACGATTCTGGGCGTGGGTTATCTGCTGCCGGTGCTTTATCTCACCTGGTCGCTGAAGTATGGCGAGATCGCGGGCAACAATCCCTGGCAGGCGACGGGCCTGGAATGGCAGACGCAGTCGCCGCCGCTGACCGAGAACTTTGCCGAGATTCCCATCATGGACCACGAAGCCTACGACTACGAGTGGCTGGAAGGCCAGCAAGAAGAGCGCCGAGAGGCAAGAGGTGACCAGTGCCGGATAGCACAGCGATGGCCCCCAAAGCCGACGAAATCGGCTTCAACGCCGGCACTGCCGGCAATCTTCACGGAGCACCCGCCCTATCTGCGCCATCACTTCAACTCCATCGGGCAGCAGGCCGACGCCACCAACTTTGCCATGTGGCTCTTCCTGCTGACTGAAGTCATGTTCTTCGGCGGTCTGTTCACCGCCTATCTGATCTATCGCAACTGGTACTACCCGGCCTTTGTGGACGGCTCGCACCAGTTGAATATCGTCTGGGGCACCACGAACACCGCGGTGCTGATCCTCTCCAGCTTCACCATGGCCATGGGCGTCTGGTGCGCGGAGACGCGGCGCAAGAACGGGCTGGTTCTCTGCCTTATGCTCACCTTCATCCTGGGCCTGTGTTTCCTGGGCATCAAGAGCATCGAGTACCACGAGAAATGGGAGAAGCACCACGTTCCCGGCTTTCACTACAGCCTCAATTCGTTTACCGATCCGGCCTCCGACCCCGAGATTTACAACGAGTACCACGACAAGCCCTTGCCACTGGACATGGCGCGCCACACAGAGCTCTACTTTTCGCTCTACTTCGCCATGACCGGCATGCACGCGCTGCACATGATCATCGGCATCGGAATTCTTGGATTCATGATCGCCCGCGCCAGGGCCGGCGCTTACACCACGGGGCACGTGACATTTGTTGAGAACTTCGGCCTGTACTGGCACTTTGTGGACATTATCTGGATCTTTCTGTTCGCCTTGCTCTACCTGATCAGCAGGCATCAGTGAAACAAGGGACTAGGGAATAGGGAATAGGGAACAGCGGACGACTGTTCGATGGAAGAGGAGCCACAAATGAGCGAGCAAACAACACACGACGAACACGCGCACCACATTGTTGGACCTGGAGTCTACGTAACGATTCTGTTCGCGCTGTTGATCGGCACGGGGCTTACGGTTTGGGCGTCGTTTCTCGAACTGGGCCCGTGGAATCCCGTGATTGCGCTGGCCATCGCAACCGGCAAAGCCATGCTGGTGGTGCTGTTTTTCATGCACGTGAAGTACTCGACCAAGCTGACGAAGCTGACTGTCTTCTCGGGCATCTTCATGTTTCTGGTGCTGATCTCGATGACCATGGCCGACTACATCAGCCGCGCCTGGGGAAGCTGGTAGAGCGGGAGCGAGTATTTGCACAGACGGGCTGCCGATTGGCAGCCCGTTTGTTCGAGGGCCACATGCCACATCTGCATATGGTTTCCCACCCTTTCCACAAAATGAAACGGAAAGGATGGGGCACGGAGTTGTCGAAGTGGTTAGACGGAAGAGTACAGGATCTGTATCATTCGTTGGCGGTGGAGGCGATCTCGTGCAGCCAGCCGGGGGCTTTTAGCAGCTCACGGGGACGGGAGCCGTCGGCTGCGCCGACCAGGCCATCGCGCTCCATCAGGTCGATCAAGATGTGCGGCGCGGCCATAGCCGATTCTCAGACGGCGTTGCAGCAGCGAGGTCGAGGCCTTGCCGAATTCGAAGACCAACGTCACCGCGTCGTTGAAGAGCGGATCGTTTTCGTCGGGATCTGAGTTCGAGCCCTCTACCTGAGCACGATCATCCTTGGGCGATTCGAGGAAGCCTTCGACGTACTCGGCCTGACCCTGCGCCTTCCAGAAATCGACGACGGCGGCGGTTTCCTTTTCACTGACATAGGGCGCGTGCAAGCGCATCAGGCGGCTCGTGCCGGGCGGCAGAAAGAGCATGTCGCCGCGGCCTAGCAGAGCCTCTGCCCCGTTAGTGTCGAGGATTGTGCGCGAGTCAACTTTTGTCGCCAGGCGGAAGCTGATGCGTGTGGGGATGTTGGCCTTGATGAGGCCGGTGATGACGTCCACGCTGGGCCGCTGTGTAGCAAGGATGAGATGAATGCCGACAGCGCGGGCCATTTGAGCGAGGCGCGTGATCGACTCTTCAACATTCGCGCGATCAAGCATCATCAGGTCGGCGAGCTCGTCGATGATGATGACGATGCAAGGCAGCGGCTGTTCGTCTGCGCCGTCGTCGAAGAGCGAGGGCATGACGCCTTCAAAGAGTTTGTTGTACTGGTCGATGTTGCGCACGCTGCGCGAGGCCAGCAGTTTGAGACGCCGCTCCATCTCGCGAACGGCGTTTTTTAGCGCGTTGGCGGCGAGCTTGGGTTCGGTGATGATGGGCGTGAAGAGATGCGGCACGCCTTCGTACATGCCCAATTCGACGCGCTTGGGATCGACGAGAATGAGGCGAACCTGCGCGGGCGTGGTGCGATACAACAAACTCATAATCATGGCGTTGATCGCAACCGACTTGCCCGAACCCGTGGAGCCGGCGATGAGCACGTGAGGCATTCCGGTCAGATCGGCGGTGATGAAGCGGCCATTGATGTCCTTGCCCATGGCGATGGTGAGGCGCGATTTGGCCTTGTTGAAGACCTCGGACTCAAGGCAGCCGCGCAGGTTGATCGTCTCGCGGCGGTGGTTGGGCACTTGAATTCCGACGGTGTTCTTGCCGGGCATGCGCTCGATGAGAATGCTCTCGGCGCGCATGGCGAGGCAAAGATCGTCGGCCAGGCCGGTGACGCGCGAGTACTTCACGCCCGCCTCGGGCTTGAATTCGTAGGTCGTGACCATCGGCCCGGGGTTGATCTGAACGACATCTCCGCGGACGTCGAACTCGGCACATTTTTCTTTGAGAACGCGGGCTTCGTCGCGCAGTTCGTCTTCTCGCACAGCCTGCGGACCATCGCCTTCGTTGAGCAGAGTGCTGGGAGGGAGCTTGAATCCGCTCACATGTTTGGGCGGCACGGTGACGGTGTGTGCCTCGGCGTCTGCGCGCAGATGGATGGCAATTTCGTCGTTGTGTGGAGCGGCTGCGACGGCTGGGGCGGTTGGAGCAAAGGCGGGCTGCGCCGTGGTTGGCTCAAAGCGGGCATTGGCGGGGCGCGCATCACCCACACGCGATTCCAGAGGCCGAAAGTGCGCGGGCTGGGGCCTTGAAGGCGCGGGTTGTGGGGCTTCCGCATTGGCCGCAACAACATTTTTGGTGATCGGAATCTGCTCGACCGGCGCGGGCGCCGGCTCATCGCCAGTGCGTTCCCAGATGCTTGGGTTGCGGGACTGCGCGGCGGTGGCACTCTGGTTCTCAGCCGATGGGATTGCGCGCTGAAAGGCGGGAATATCTTGCGGGTCTGTTGGGAGCGTGCTCTTGCGGCGGAAGAGGCGGGCAAAGAATCCCGGCCGCGCTTCGTCAGAGTTCTCTTCTGCATCCGCGTTCGGCATGGCGTCGGGAATCAGACGCGGAGAGACGAGTTGCGGGCCTGATTCGTGGTCGCTCTCTTGCATGCGCAAAATCTCGCGCTCGGCGAGCCGCTCTTCCTTGCGTTCCGCGCGCTCCTCGCGCCAGTTGCGCCAGCGGTCACGCAGGTTGAGGGCCTGCAGCCAGCGGTCGCCGACTCCCTCTTTGATCGCCCAGAAGCTGACGGCCGAGGCAAACCAGAGTCCGGCGCCGGCCAGCACTCCAGCCACCAGCCATGCGCCCTGGATGTTCAGATAGGTGACGAGCAGCCCTGCCATGAGCTTGCCTGCCACGCCCTCGACCGGCAACGCATGCAGCCACCGCCAGTGCCAGGGCAACAGGCCGAGAACGGCAGGGAAGAAGGCGAGCGCGAGCACTGTGCCCATCCAACGCAGCCATGCCGATCCGCCGGGGCGCGAACGCATCCAGGTCCAGCCGAGCCCGCCCAGCCACAAAGGGAGAAAGAAGGCAGTGATCCCCAAAGCCTGCAGCAGCAGGTCTCCGAGCCATGCGCCGAAGAGGCCGACCCAGTTGCGCACGGCATGGGGCCCGGTCACGCCCGAGGCTGTGTTCCACGAGGGGTCGGTGGAGTGATAAGTGGCCAGTGCAAGGAGAAGCAGAAGCGCGGCCAAGACCAGCACGAGGCCCAAGAGAATATTGAATGGGCGGCTGCGCGTCGGCGCGAGAACAATGCGAATAGGTTTCATGGCGTGGGCGCTCCGTCTTCGTGGCTCACTCGGGACCCTGCCGCGAGCGAACTGAAGAGCGGACTTGAGACTCCCAGAGCAGTCTCTATTATCTCCCGCGCAAGAGGCGAATTTTGGGCAAAAGATGGCGGGAGGAACCTTGGTGTGGACCCCCGGCCGTCAGCGACTTTCGCGGGGAATCGACTCTCACCAGATCCGCCGCACAGCGAACTGGTCAAACTGCGAATCGGGGCTAAGAACCGGAATGTCGAGGCTCAGAGCCTGGGCCGCGATCATGCGGTCGAAGGGGTCGCGGTGCTCGGCAACCAGCCGGCCAGCGCGCAGAGCGGATGCGGCGTCAATCGATAGCATCGTATAGCCTGCCGCTTCCGTCACGTCGATGAATTCTCTCTCGAGCCTCTCTGCGCCGCGGGAGTTTTCCCAGACGCACCTTGGTGGCAATCTCCCAGGCCGAGGCCGCGGAAACCAGGATCACGTTGGACTCGTCGGCGACGATCTGGCGGGCTTCACTGCTGAGGGCCGAGGGAGCTAGAGTTGCCCAGATGAGAGTGCAGGTGTCGAGCAGAACCTTCACTCGCCGCCCTCATTCCAAAGGCGAAGCTCTTCCTCCGGCAATGGCTCGAAGAATTGCTCGGAGAGAGCAAACCCCGGGGTTTCCAGCGCGCCAAGCCGTTTTTTTGCTTGAGGATGGACGGCCTCAAGCCGAGCAACCGGCGTCTTCGCCCGGCCGGAGGTGATGAGGACAACCTCGCCCTTCTGGGCCTGCTTGACGAGGCTCGATAGGTTGGTCTTTGCTTCAAAGATGGTTGAAGAAATCATAGGTTTCTCTTCCCTGCTAACTTAGATTAGCTAAGATTAGGGAAAGTGGCAAGTCTTCCATCAGAGAATTTCTTCTGTGTTCTCCGGCGGTGCCTTGCGTCTTTCCTCACCACCTTTCGGCACTGCCAATGGCACAGGTGCGATGAGAAACAGCCCTATGGCGAGAGGCAGGCCAATCCGATAGCGGAGGAGGTATCCCCAAATGCCTGCCAGGCAAATCGTGCCGAAGACCGCCGCCCAGTTTGAGTGTGCGATCTGGAAAAGACGCTGCCAGGTTGCGACAGCCCACAGCGTGGCGCCCAGAACGGCCGAAAGGGTGAATATCCAGTTTTCCGAGATAAACAGGACAAACCCTCCAGCATTTATTTGGAAGCTTTCGCGGAGCATGTTCAGCGATATCCAGCAAGATGCGAGGCCGAGCATCGAACCCCACAAGTAGTTCCCTCTACTCCGATAAATCCGCCAGAGCCTAAAGGACTTTCGCATCGCGTTCTGCCTTCTGAATAATGCCGTTCACTGCCCGATAAACTTCGCGCCCCAGAGCAGCAGCGCACCGCCGAGCAGAATGCGGTAGATCGCGAAGACCGTGAAGCCATGCTTGCGTACCCACAAGAGGAACCACTCGACCACGCCCAGGGCTACGATGAACGAGACTACGGCGCCGATAAGAAGAACGATCCAGCGTTCGCCGCTCATGGTGACATGAGCAACCGCGGCCCCGGCTGCTTCCGCGGCCTTGTGCGGACGAATCTCCTTGAGCAGATCCCAGCCCGTGGCGGCAATCATCGTGGGGATCGAAAGCAGGAAGCTGAACTCGAGGGCCGCGGGCCGGTCGAGGCCCACCAACTGGCCCGCTGCGATGGTGGACATGGATCGCGAGACTCCGGGGAAGATCGCCGAAAACGTCTGGCAGAGGCCGATCCAGATGGCTTGCGGCAGCGTCATTTCTTCGACATGGTTGGTGTTCGCCTCGTAACGATCGCTTCTGACATCGACGACCCACATCACGATGCCGCCGATCAACAGCGCCAGCGCCATTACGTTGAGGCTGCCCAGATTCTTCTCGCTCCACTTATGCAAGAGCAGCGCCGGGGCCGACGTAAATGCACAGGCAATCATCGTCAGCGAGATGGGGTGGTTGAGCCAGTTGCGGTCTCCGCCTTCGCCCTTGGGAAAGGTGCGCAGGAAGTCGATGATGCGGCTAAGGAAGAGCAGCACCAGCGCCAGAATGGCTCCCAACTGGATGACGATTGTGTACATCGTCCAATAGGCGTCATCGAGCGGAATCTTCATCAGCGCTTCGGTGATGCGCAGGTGCGCCGTCGAGCTGACCGGGAGAAACTCGGTCAGGCCCTCCACAATGCCCAACAAGACAGACTGAATGTATGGATTCAAGAAGCCTCCGGGGCGCTCATCACTCCCGGTCGATGCCGTAGACGGGAACGCCCTCATCCAATTTGAACACGAGGGCCGCGGCCCGGTCGGAGAAATCCGACTGTGGAAACTTGTCTTTTAACCGTGAGGCCAGCGCCCGGGCGCGATTGTGGGCGGCACTGCTCTTGTTGTCGCTGCCATCGGCGGCAAACATATCGGTGAGCACCGCCTGCCGATAGACCGCCAGGTAGAGTGCCTGCGCCGTCCGCGGGCCGTCAGGGGCCTCGTCGGCGTACTTCTCGTAGATTGCGGCCTCTTTCTCCGGACACTTGGTCGAGCCTTGCCAGTCGCCGCAGAGCTTGTTGTCGATCAGATCGTAGGCTGCAAGATCGGCCTGGCGGGTGTGAGGATAGAGCTTGATGACCTTCTTCATCTCGTCCTCGTCCATCTGGTCGCGCAGATAAGGATCGCGCTCTTTGGCGGAGGGCCGCGAGGCTGCGTCGGTCTTCTGCAACTGCCATAAGATATCGGCCGCGCGCCATGCGGCCTCAGGAGCCAGCGGCGAATTGGGAAACATCTCGGCCAGCCGGCGATAGAGCAGCCTTGCGCTCTTTGCCGCGTTCAGCGGGCCGCGCGGGTCAGAAGCGAGCGACTCCTCGTTCGCTGCCTCGCCCATCAGCACCAGGTCACCGTTTGGCGTCGTCTCGGCGACCACTCCGCGCGCCTCCATCCAGCCGGAGATGGGCGGCGTCGTTTCGTCGCTTCCGAACAGAGGAGCATCCTTCTGACTCGCCTCCTGGACATCTGTGTTGGCATAGACACGCAACCACGAGCCGCTCCGCTCGGCCACCACCATCTCGCGGCCAATCTGCACGCGATCGACCTTTTGCGAACTCTTATCGGGCGAGATATAGAGCCAGGTCACGCGCAGAGCCGTGGCGCGCGGGCCGGCCATCGGCTTTACCAGTTGCGGGGGCTTCTTGTCGGCAACGGCGGGCAGGACCGTGCAAAACAGAGCTAAGGCGAGGGCGAGGGTTCGTGATTTCATCACAGAGAGAATCATAGTCGAACGACGTTACTGAGCGGCTTCGGTGAGCACCTCACTCAGCATTTCCGGCGCGACGTTGCCGCCACTCACTACGGCGACGGCTTTTGTGTAGGGCGGCAGTTCGGCTGCGTGGAAGAGCAGAGCCGCGGTGGCGACCGCTCCGCTAGGCTCGGGAACGAGACGCGTGGCGGCGACGATGGCGCGCATGGCGGAGCGAATCTCGGCTTCGCTGACGGTGATGATGCCATCCACGAAGGCCTGGATGTGGGCGAAGTTGCGTACACCGACACTTTGGGTGCGCAGGCCGTCGGCGATCGTACGGCTGACAAGTTCGGCAGGCCAGGTCGCAATGACGCCGGCGCGAAAGCTCTCCGATGCATCGCCGGCCAGTTCCGGCTCGACGCCGAAGACCTTGGCTTTGGGGTTGAGCTGCTTGACGGCTGCTGCGACGCCGCTGAGAAGACCTCCGCCCGAGACAGGCGCGAGAACCAGATCCACGTCGGGCAGAGCTTCGACGATTTCGAGGCCGCAGGTTGCCTGTCCGGCGATGATCTGCTCGTCGTCGTAGGGCGGAATGACGACATAGCCGTGATCGCGGACTAACCGTTCGGCGACGGCAAGACGTTCGCTCGATGCCAGCCCCACATCAACGATCTCTGCGCCGAGCGCAAGCGTCGCAGCGCGCTTGATGGCTGGCGCATTCGAGGGCATCACGATGACGGCTTTACACCCCACGGACGAAGACCTGTCCGTGGGGACCCCAGCTTTGGCCCCAACTTCGCGCGCTGCATAAGCGACGCCTTGCGCATGGTTGCCGCTCGAATAGGTGATGACTCCTCGGGCGATTTCTTCCGGAGTTAGCTGCAGAATCTTGTTGGCCGCGCCACGGATTTTGAATGCGCCAATGGGCTGAAGGCTCTCAGCCTTGAGCCAGATTTGCCTGCCGGTTCCGTAGCCGGAGATGCGGTGGAATTGCGCCTGAACGAGTGGAGTCTTGACGGCGATGTGCGCGATGCGTTCGGCGGCTGCGCGGATTTCGGCGATGGAAACCAATTGGTCTGCCATGAGCTGATTATCTTCTATGGACGCTCGTATCAAGGACCGAGCTTGAACGGCCACAAAGAAGCGTGATTTTTCGTAAAAAACAACGGTTTTTGAGCCAAAAAATGGGCAAAATCGGGGGCTTAAAATCGCTAATCTGCTAATGGAATAAACCTGTAAAGCATTTATATACAACTATTTATTAGTAATGATTAGGCAAAAGAAATCGATTCCGTAGGGGGAGGGGGGTGGGGGTATCCTCGCAGGCTGACGGATTTCCTAGCCTGCGTTCCTCACAGGCGGCGCGACAAGCCTGAATTCGAGGTCTGGCGTGGTCATCGAGGGCCAGGAGGCCCTCAAGACAGCCGACCGGGAGGCCGGCGCTGCAGCTCTCGGCGGCCTGTGAGAAATTCGGACTAGAGTGGCCTTCATATCTGCCAGTGTGCGCCAATCGCGAGTAAATATCTGCAAAACCAGACGAAAATCCCCAGGGGTTCCCACCCTCCGCTGAAAAAGACCGGAGGAAAGGACGGGCGCTGAAGGCGATGGTGAAAAAAACTTCGGCGGAGACCGCAACTCCCGCAGGAGAATTGTGTCTAACGCAATAAGCGGCGTCTGTTGACTCGAAGCTCCAATGCAGAGGCCACCATCCGCACGACCCGGCGCGAGTACGCCACGCGACCTTCCCTTTAGGGCGTTTTGGGAATTGTGTAGACCTGAATTTTGCAGGTTTCCCACCCATTCCGAAGAAAAACGCGGAATGGATGGGGCACGGAAGTCTACAGTAAATCCAAAAATGCTTTAGTCCGCACGACCTTCCTCGTTGATTGCCAAGGTGAGATTGAGCCAGCCTGGCGCACGCACGCGTGCCTTCCGGAATCTCACGCTGACTCTATCGCATGATCGGTGGAGAGGCAGCACGATAGGCCACTTCGCGTTTGTCCACCCAAACCGCGGATGTCCGCAGAAGGAAGAATCTGACATGTCCCCTCAATGCCACATCAAGTCCTTTCTGACGACCCTTCTTTTGCTTGCCCCAGCCGTACTGTTTGAGGCAGGCTGCAACAACGGCGCCGGCTCGATGGCCAACCCAAATGTTGTCAAAGGCTCATCTTTTGTGGTCGGCACCGACGCGCCGCTGGCCGCCGTCACATCGTTTTCAGTGCAGCTTCAGGCTGTGAATGCTGTGGACACGAGCGGAAACAGCGTTTCCCTGCTGACCGGAACACCCACAGTCGATTTTGCGCGTTTCAACGGATTGCAGACCCTGCTCGATATGAAGGATGTTCCGGTCGGCACCTACAACAGCGTCTCCATCACCCTGGGCGCCGGCACGATCGGTTATCTCGACACCTCGGGGACCGGAGCGCCGACGATCAAGACCGAGCCGGCTACGTTCACCTCGCCGACAGTTACCGTGACTCTTGCCACGCCTCTGGTGATCGCGCAGGCAGCGGAGCCGGTCGGCTTGAATGTGGACTTCAACCTGGCGAAGTCGATCCAGGTGGACTCGATGGGCCAGATCAACGGGCAGGTGACGCCCACATTCGAGATCACCACCGTCACCACGAACCATCCCAAAGCCCACATCGACGTCTTTGAAGCCGCGGTTGTCAGCGTGGATACAACGGCACAATCGTTCGTCGTGCAAGGACCGCACGGCGAGCAGTTCACCATCAACACCACCGCGCAAACCGAGTGGGACGGCACGGGAACCCTGGCCGATCTGACAGCCAGCAGCATCGTCGAAGTTGCCGGAGTGCTGGATAAGGCCGATCAGACGCTGGACGCCGACGAGGTGGAGATTCTCACCCAAACCGGGTTCACCGCCAGCGGACAGGTGACCTTTGTCCAGCCGCCGACTGGAACGGCCACCAGCTTTGACCTCTATGTGCGCAGCCTGCTGCCAACCAACACAGGACTGACCCTCGGCCAGATCGCAACTGTGACGTTGAGCGGCTCTGAGGACTTCGACATTTTCTGGATGCACAACCCGATGTCGCAGTTCCTCTTCAACTCGAGCCAGATCGTTCCCGGCCAGGCGATCTCAATCGGCGGACCTGCGACGGGAGCAGCCAATGCGCAGGCCGTAACGGTGAAACGGGTGGTGCTCAAGCAATGGGGCTTCAATGGCACCGTGGTCGCCGGCAGCATTGACAGCACGAAAGATCAATTCCAGATGCAGATCACCGGTTTTGCGGGCGTGCTGATGCCGAAGCCAGTCACGGTTTACCTTGCCGGCAGGACGGACTTCCGCTTCGGCTGGGGCCACCTTGGCGACCTGACCGACGGAGCCAAAGTACGCGATTGTGGGTCTGCTGCTCAAGGATCCAAAGACGGGCGCGCCGATCCTGCTGGCCCGGCATGTGGACAACTGCGACGGATTCTAGAACTGTCCTTCTTTTGCGCTGGGGCCGGCAATCGGCGGCTCCAGCGCAATTTTTCTATGCAGAGTGGGATTTTCAGCTCTTTTTTATGAATTTGGCTATAAAATTGCTGTTAACGAAGGCAACTCCGATTTGCTCCATAGCAAAGCAGTCGAAATCGGAGGATGGTAGTCTAAAAGGGTGTTATTGGCTGGAGAGACGGGTAGTTTGGAGGCCTGTTTCTCATCTCCTTCTCATAAACGTGAAGATAAATCGGGATATTGCCGATAGAGAAGGAGGAACGGAAGGCCACAGCAGCGGTGTTCTTCTCCTGGTGCTTGGAGATGCAAGTGGAAAGATCGAGCGAGGCCGGGTTTTACCGCACATACGACGAGAATCCGCCGATAGGCGGGGACTGCGCCGAAACGAAAAACCGGTGCGCCTATAATAAAACGAGAGGTTATATCCTCGGCGTGGAGATCGCTTGCGGCGATTTTTCAGCCGCCAATCTCAAAGACCGGTTGCCATTACTCGCGCCTAAATCAGGCGCCGGGCTCTGGATGGCTCCATTTCGCGGGATTCCCGCGATGGAAGTGCCGGTACCTCTGGATCTGATTTACCTCAACCGGGACTGCCGAGTTATCGAGATCGTGGAATTCTTCCCTACATTCCGCGTTTCGCCATCGAGCCCGCCAGCTGCAAGCGTACTGGCTCTCCCCATTCACTCGATCTTTGCCTCGCATACCCAGCCTGGGGATCAGATCGCCTTTGGCCATGTCGAGGATGTCGAGCATGAGCTGGCTTTGCTCTTCGGCTCAGGCGCTGCCGCCAACGCCGCAGAAGAGGCGCTCAGGACGCGGCAAGAGCCGGGTGCGGTTGCCGCGCAGGCCCCGCGGATCGAAGAGGAACGCTCCAGAGTGGAAGCTGCTCCACCCGAGCCGGCGGCAGAGGCTGTCAGGACTGAACCGGAGAAGACAGATCCTCCGAAGAAAAAGAGCTGGCTGCAGAAATTGCTCGCTCCCGCACCCGTGGAGCCCAGAAAGACCATGCGGATCTCTCTGCCCGGCCTCACTGCGTACTTCTGGACCGGCGGAACCCCTGTGCCGCACGAGATCAGAGACATCAGTTATACGGGATTGTATGTGGTGACGGAGGAGCGCTGGTACCCAGGCACGCTGATTCAGATGACTCTGAAAAAGGTAGGCACGGGCGGACCCAAGAGCGAGGTTTCGATTGCCCTGCATGCCCAGGCGCTACGGTGGGGCAACGACGGCGTGGGCCTGGCGTTTGTGGTTCGCGATCCTCGCAATCCATATAATGGCGCCGATGGCGCCTCCCGCGAGGAGCTGGACCGGTTCCTCGAGGTGATTGGGCACAACAAAGGCTGATCCCCGGAGCCATGTGCGCCCGAGAGGCTCTCCTATCCTGCCAATGCCTTCTTGACCATCTCACTGACGGTTCGCCCCTCGGCGCGGAGGCTGGCGGCTTGCAACTTTGCCTGTACGGCCTTCATCACCTGGCCCATCTCTTTGGGGGTGGGTGGCTTTTCCGCTGGCGGCCGTGACTTCGGCGATGGCTTCGGCGACCAGGGCTTGCAAGAGCCGAGTCGTCGAGGGCTTTCGGCAGGAACTCCTCGATCACGGTGATCTCGGCGGCCTCTTTGGCGGCCAACTCAGGCCGGCTACCCTTGGTGAACTGCTCGATCGAGTCGCGGCGCTGCTTGATCATGGTCGCCAGCGCCTGCTGCTCCTCGGCCGGGGTGAGTGGCTCGCGCTTTTCGATGGACTTGTTTTTGAGGGCGTTCTTGATAAGGCGCAGCGTGGTGGTACGCACTGCGTCGTGGGCCTTCATGGCGAGGATGACCTGCTGGTTGACCTGGGTTTCGAGTGAGCCTGCTTCGCTCATAACCTTCATTCTAATCCGATAGATTCCCGTCCTTACGCAAGCGCCCGCTTTGAGATGATCAGAAGATTTCCACAGAAAATATAAACCACAAAAACCACAATCTTGTGTATTATGTGATTAGCCAATCGTCACCGGGAGACTTAACCAGCCAATTTTGTCTACAGGTCTGTTCAGCCCCGGCAGAAAACAAGGAGAATTCCATGATTCGCAAGACGCGCCTTTTTACACCCGGTCCGACGCCGCTGCTTCCCGCCGCCCAGTTTGCCATGGCGGCGGCCGACATGCATCACCGCACGCCGGAGTTTCGCGCGCTGTTTCAGAAGGTGCTGGCGCAGCTGAAGGTCTTTGTCGGCACGAAGAATGACGTGCTGCTGCTGTCCTGTTCGGGCACGGGCGCGATGGAGGCTTCGGTCTCGAATCTGACCTCGCCCGGCGACCGGGTGCTGGTGCTGACGGCGGGCAAATTTGGCGAGCGCTGGGTGGACCTGGCCAAGGCCTTTGGCTGCGAGGTCGATGTGGTGAGCAGCCCTATGGGCAGACCTTTGACCTGGCCGAGGTGAAGGCCGCGCTGAAGCCGGAGCACAAGGCCGTCTACATGCAGGCCACGGAGACTTCGACGGCGGTGACGCCACGACGTGGAAGCGGTCGCGAAGCTGCGTCAAGGGCACCGACACGCTGCTGGTGGTGGACGGCATCACCGGCCTCGGCACGACGCACTTCGACGTGGACGGCTGGGGCATCGACGTCGCTGATCGGCGGCTCGCAGAAGGCGGTGATGATTCCGCCGGGGCTGGCGTATCTGAGCGTGAGCGAGAAGGCGTGGGAGGCGATGGAGACGGCGAAGAATCCGCGCTACTACTTTGACCTGCGCAAGGAGCGCAAGAACGCAGGTCAAGGGCGAGAGCGCGTACACGCCGGCGGTCGCGCTGGTTGCGGGGCTGGGCGCGGCGCTCGACTACATTGCCGGGCAGGCGGGCGGCGATCTCGAAAAGGGCCGCATCGCGCTGATCGACAATGCGCAGGTGAATGCGGCGGCGACGCGCGCGGGGCTGGTGGCGCTGGGCTTCACGCTGTTTGCGCCGGTCTCGCCGGCGGCGGCGGCCACGGCGGTTGCGGTGCCGGAGGGCATGGACTCGGGCGCGGTGGTGAAGGCGCTGAAGGCGAGGTTCGCGCTGGTCACGGCCAACGGCCAGGGCGAGATGCAGGGCAAGATCTTCCGCGTGGCGCATCTGGGCTTCTTCGACTATCTCGACACGGTTGCGTTCTGGGCGCGATGGAGCACATCGCCAAGGACACGCTGGGGCTGCCGGTGACCTACGGGCAGGGCGTGGCGGCGGCGCAGGAGGTGTATGCGGAGGCGACGAACAGCTAGCTGTAGCGTCAGCTTGAGGTTCGCGGGATCCCCGGTCGCCAAATGCGATGGATCGGGCACCCAGGTTCGTGAGCATTGACCATGCGCAAGCACATTCGCGGCGCAGCTGCGGGCACCCGAGCTTACAGCTGATCAGCTAGACAACTGGCAGCTAGGAGCTGGTTTTCATGTCCGAACTGACTTTCGGAGAAAAGCTGCTGATCGCGCGCAAGCAGCTTGACCTCTTTCAATACGAGATGGCCGAGCGGCTGGGCGTGCATGCCAACTCGCTCACCAAGTACGAGCGCGGCGAGGGCAAGCCGCATGCGGCGGTGGTGCGGATGTTCGAGCTGCTCTGCGAACAGCACGGCATCCGCTTTGACGAGTACGAGAGCTGCACGCAAGGACAAGGGAGAGGCGATGAAGATCGTTCTGGCGGAGAAGGTTTCTCCGGCCACGCTGGCCGTGTTTGCGGCCGAGCCGGGATGGGAAGTTCTGACGCACGACCAGTTGCCGGACGGACTGGCGGCCGCGCTGGCCGATGCCGATGCGCTGGTGGTGCGCAGCGCGGTGCAGGTGGACGATGCGCTGATGGAGCACGCGCCCAAGCTGCGCGTGATTGGCCGCGCCGGCGTGGGCGTGGACAACATCGACGCCGATGCGGCCACGCGGCGCGGCATTGTGGTGATGAATACGCCGGGCGCGAACGCGGTGGCCGTGGCCGAGCTGACCATCGGCCTGATGCTCGCGCTGGCGCGCAAGTCTGCCGCGGCCAACGCGACCATGCACGCCGGCAAGTGGGAGAAGAAGATCCTGCAGGGCGCGGAGCTGCGCGGCAAGACGCTGGGCATTCTGGGCCTGGGCCGCATCGGCCTTGAAGTGGCGAGGCGCGCGCGAGGGCTTCGGCATGGAGATCATCGGCAGCGATCCGTTTGTCTCGGCGGCGGTGGCGCGCGAGAACGGCATCAAGCTGGTGCCGATGGATGAGCTGCTTGCCGAGTCCGACTACCTCACGCTGCACGTCGGGCTGACGCCGCAGACGACGGGCATCATCAACGCCAAGACGCTTGCGACGATGAAGAAGGGCGTGCGCATCGTCAACTGCGCGCGCGGCGAGCTGGTTGACGATGCGGCGCTGGTTGCGGCGCTGAAGAGCGGCCAGGTGGCCGGCGCGGCGCTCGATGTCTTTCCGAGGAGCCGCCGAAGGATTCGCCTTATGCGACGATGGACAACGTGATTCTGACGCCGCACATCGCCGGATCGACGGCCGAGGCGCAGGAGGCGGTGGGCATCCAGATTGCGCGGCAGGTGCGCGAGTATCTGAAGCTGGGCGTGGTGCAGAATGCCGTGAATCTGCCGTCGCTGAGCCACGAAGAGTATGTGCAGCTGGCGCCGTACATCGATCTGGCCGGGCGGCTGGGCTCGTTCCTGGCGCAGGCCGGCAAGGGCGGCATCGAGGCGATTCATCTGATCTATGGCGGCGCGCTGGCCGAGGCCAAGACCGACCTGGTGCGCAACGCGGCCATCGCCGGACTGCTGCAGGGCTCGGAGAATGTGAACCGCATCAACGCGGCGGCGGTGGCCGAGGAGCGCGGCATTCGCGTGCACGAGGAGAAGCAGGCGGAGAGCCATCGCGGCGGCGCGGCACAGTGCTGACCATCGAGCTGCACACGGCGCAGGCGAGAGCCACGCCAGCGCCACGGTGATTCACGGCGAGCAGCCGCGGCTGCTGGAGTTCGACGGCATCGACATCGAGGCGCCGCTCGAAGGCAATCTGCTGGTCTGCCGCAACCTCGACGTGCCGGGCGTGATCGGCAAGATCGGCACGATCCTGGGCGAGCACGGCGTGAACATCGCCAACTTCGCGCTGGGCCGCGAGCGCGGCGGAGCGAAGCCGGTGAAGGCGCTGGCTGTGGTGCAGGTGGATGCGCCGGTCTCCGACAAGGTGCTGGAGGCGCTGGGAACGATCGAGGCGCTGCTCGAGGCGCGGCTTGTGAAACTGCCCGAGTGCTGCGACTGAGCTTCGATTGGAAGGTATAGGGCTCGGTCAAATGAAAAACCACCGCCAACCAGCGGTGGTTTTTCTCTTGTGCCTAGAATATTTTCGCAGATCCTGTGAGACTGGCTTTGTGGTTTCCCACCCATTTCACAAAGAACGTGAAATGGATGGGGCACGGAGATTCCTTACGCTATTGGTGAAAATACGCTGGCGTGTCTGGGAGCCACAGTCGTTCACCGCGACGGATGTTAAGTCGCGCCTCTGATTACTTCCCAGAATTCATCGCTGAGGCGGGAACCGTCACCGAGCCCATGCGGCCGGAGTTCCGGTCAACCACCAGCACGCGCAACGAATCCATGCCCGGCCGCAATTCGACAAAGTGATCGAAGGGAACACCTTCGGCGAGCAAGCTTTGATAAGTCGAAGATTTGAGCTGGAGCCCGAGCGTCTGGCCATCGAGCTGCGCATGAAGTCCCGCGTCGTCGCGCTGGATGAAGAAGATGTCCAGATTGTCCATCCATCGCCCATCCTGCTCTTTCAGGCCCAGATCGCCGGCCGCGATGTTGATCTTCACAGTAGCTCCTGAAGCCTGAGCGTCCACATCGGCGCTCACCGCCACCTCGTTCATCTCCGCCGGCCGCCAGATCGCCTCGCGGAAGCGGTCTTTGAGCGTCGCCGGTTCCTTTGCATACAGGTAACCGGTGCGGTAGCGCAGGGTCAGGCCGCGCTTGTCCGACCAGCTTGACGGTGATGGTGTGGTACTTGTCGTCCGCGGGCCCCTGGGGCGAGAAGCTCAACTGGTACGTGGCATGACCGTCTTCGACAATCCCTGCCAGAGCGGCGGCCAGATCGCCGGAGCGGCGGATCGCGCGTCCACCGGTAGCATCGGCCACCTGCTGGATGGGCTGCTGGATGGGGTGGGTGTCCTGCTGCATCTGCAGCGGTGGTGTGGCCCGAATTCTTCCCCCGCGCAAGGGCTTCCTGCTGTTCTGGAGTAAGGCGTTTTAGATCCTGGGCGCCCCGGCGCCAGTTCTACACCGCGGTTCTTGCATTTCGGCGGTGACGGCCCCGCCCTCAAGCTGAGAAACGTCGAAGGGAAAAACTGCCGCGTGGGCCTCGTTCATGGCCTCCTGCGCACGCAGGGCAAAGCTGTCCAGGCCCTTGGTGCCTTTTTCTGTGTCTACGGCCTGATTGGTCCAGTCGGCAAAGACGTTGTCGCTCGACACCCATACGAGGTTCTTGTGCCCCGGAACAGCCGCGAGGCGCCGCGCGACACCGCGAAGAACGATCAGTGCATCGCGCGCCGGATTCGCGCCAAAATCGCGCAGTTGAACGTCGACCGAATTGTCCTGCGACTTCTGGTCAACAGTGTTGCCATTCACCGAAAGAAGATCGGAGGGATTGCGCACATAGTCGAACTGCTGGCGATTGCGCACCTCTTCTTGCTGAGCCTGCGAGACCGATTGCGCCGTGGGCATCCATTTCTGCAGCCGGGCAATGAGTACTGCATGGTCCGTGGTGATCTCGGTGAGCACATGAAAGCCCATCCCGGTCATGGCATAGAGGCCGACGCGCTCGCCGGGAGGAAGACCGGCAAGGAACTTGAGTATCTGCTGCACGCGCATTGCTCAGATCGCTCCAGCCGATGTGGCTTTGGTCGATCAGGAGAATCGTGGCGCTGGTCTCGGGCGCGGGTGTTGCCAATGTCCCGATTTTCGCATCGGCTTTGCGGTTGGAGAAGACGCTCTCCACCCCTTTGGGAGCAGCCGGAGCGGCCTGCGCATCTCGTTGAGAATTGCGAAAAGAAACGGATCTCCTGCTTTCGTCCGTTGTCATAGACCTCAAGTTCGCTCTGCTTGAGGTCCTTTACCGGATGGCCTTTTTTGTCGTAGGCCATGAGGCCCACATCCACCAGCCGTGAGGTGAGCTTGAGCGTGATGCCCGCATCCGGAGACAGAGGGGCTCCGGCGGGTTCATCCGGCACGCCGGTGGCAGCACTGAGGCTGACCTCGGGAATCACAGGCCCGGGCGGAACTGCCGGTGGTGGCGCTGGTTGGGCGGCCACCGGAGCCGGCTGAGGTTGCGACTCGGCAACTGCGGCGAAAGAAGGCGAATCGCTCGCGGCAGCGGGACTCGGGGGCGGCACTCCTCGATCCTGCAGCCCAGCCGGAGTCTCGCTGGGTACGATGCGCGCCGTAGTAGCCAGGCGGTGGTAATCCGAGAATAGGGTCTCGTTCAACAGCATCTTCGGCGCGTTCGTATGGTAGGAAGCCGAAGCAGAAATCGGATGCCCTTGCGGTTCTTCCATCGAAAAGGCTAACGCTCGAAGTGGGCAGATGAAGCTCCGGTCGCCGAGCTGAACCGGACCGTACTCAACCACGGTTGCGGCTTGCGTCAGCGGGCTGTCGCCTTTCAGTTCCGCCTCGATGCTGATGCGCAGGATGGCTCCGGTGGCCGGATCAACCGCCAGAGAGCCACGATAGCCAGGCGTCTCGTTGAAGGCGTGATCGCCGGGGAACTGCAACTTCAACTCCCCACCTTCCCCGAGGGGCCTCGTGTTCAGAGTTGACGGATCGCCGAGAACGCAGCAATAACTGACCGCATAGTGCGACGCCGACTTGGGCACAGAATAATGGAAGACCGCAGCCAGGCCCGCCGGCGTCATCTCCCAATGGCTCCAACTCACGGCGCCTTTGGCTGTGTCGGTCAGGACAACGGCCAGAGCCGGACCGAATTCACCCCAGGAACTGAGGCCCTTCTCCTGCTCTTCCTGCGGAACGACGGTGGGCTTTGCCTTGGTTTTTTGCGCGGCCTGCCGGCTTTCTTTGCCATCGCGGAGCGTGACCTCCTGACTCGACCATCCCACCATGTGCAGTCCGGCGCGAACCGGCCAATCGCCCTTATCAAGCACCTGCGGGCTGTCGTCAAAACGGTAGGTGGTGCGCATAGCGAAGAAGTCGATCAGGTGGGGCGTCGTCTGGACGACATAGCCGCGCGCCGCATCCATGATGCGCTGTTGCGTGGCCGTGTCGGGCGGCGCTGTGGCGGGCAGTTCGTCGACGGGCGGGTCGAGGAAGGCCGATCGATCGGCCAGCAGTTGAAGCGCCAGCGCCGCCTTGGGTCCCAGAGGGAGTTTTGCGGTAAAGCGAGCTAGTGTGGCAGCGGTGAGCCGTTTGCTGAGTTCAATGTCATTGAGCTGGCGCGCCAGTTCAGCGTCGTCCCGATGGACTGAGATGTCGGCCGCAAGGGTCTGCTCCAATTGTTCGACTGTGACACGTTTGGTTGCACCGGCAGGAAGAACCAGGACCGCAATGAGCGCAAGCAAAAACAGTCTCCGCATCTCAGGTCACCCGCTAGTATCCTAGCGCGAAGCCTTGCCCGGCGGAAACCCCGGAGGAAATGTTTCTCGGCCCTGGATGCGAACGATTGAGAACGCCTACGCCTGAATTGGAGCCTTGTCTTTGAAGAACGCCAGCGACTTGCGCAGGCCTTCCATTAGATTGATTCGCGGCTCCCAGTCGAGCAGTGCGCGCGCCTTGGTGATGTCGGGGCAGCGGCGCGTGGGATCGTCCACGGGCAGGTCTTCAAAGCGCATCTCGCTCTTCGAGCCAGTCACTTCGAGCACGGCCTGCGCGCATTCGAGGATGGTGAACTCGTCGGGGTTGCCGATGTTGACGGGGAGAGTGCTCTTCGCATGCGCGAGAGGCGCAGGATGCCTTCGATCAGGTCGTCGACGTAGCAAAAGCTGCGCGTCTGTCTGCCGTCGCCATAGATGGTGAGCGGCTCGCCGCGCAGGGCCTGCATCATGAAGTTGGAGATGACGCGGCCGTCGCTGGGATGCAGGCGCGGGCCGTAGGTGTTGAAGATGCGCACCAGATGGGTGTTGACGCCGCGCGAGCGATGGTAGGCCATCACCAGCGCCTCGGCGAAGCGCTTGGCCTCGTCGTAGACCGAGCGCGGGCCGACCGGGTTCACGTTGCCCCAGTAACTCTCCCGCTGCGGATGCTCGAGCGGGATCGCCGTAGCACTCCGAGGTGGAGGCGTGGAGAAAGCCCGCGCCATACCGGGCGGCGATCTCCAGGGTGTTTTCGACGCCGATGGAGCCGACGCGCAGGTTTCGATTGCCAGGCGAAGATACTCCGGCGGGCTGGCCGGCGAAGCGATATTGAAGACGTAGTCCACGGGCCCGGGATCGAAAGGCCTGGCAGATGTCGCGCTCCTCAAAATGGAAGCGAGGTTCATTCGCCAGATGAGCGAGGTTTTCCAGATTGCCGGTCGAGAGATTATCGACGCCGATGACGGTGTGGCCCTCGGCCAGCAGGCGATCGGTGAGGTGAGAGCCAAGAAATCCGGCGGCGCCGGTGACAAGCACGTGCTGATTCAAGTCTTCATGCTCCAAACACTCTTCAACAGTTCGAGAACGGAGTTATGCCGGGCCTCATGCGCTTGCGGCCGTGCCCGGCTAACCTCGTATTTACACCATCAATTTGCGGGGTTTGCCTTGCTGCGCCTGATAGGCCGCCGGCCGGCCCACGCTCACATAAGTGAAGCCATGGTCGGCATCTTCCGCGGCTTGTAGAGATTGCGACCGTCGATCACGATGGGGAAGCGCACCGCCTGGTTGAGGCGCGTCAGATCGATCTCGGCAAACTCCTTCCAATCGGTCAGAATCAATACCGCGTCGGCGCCTGTCGCGGCCTCGTAGAGATCGGCGGCGTAACTGCAGATGCTCCGAGGCCGGCAGCACCTCCTTGGCGCGCTCCATGGCGGCCGGATCGTAGGCGGTGACGCAGGCGCCGGCGTGCCAGCAGCTTCTTGATCATGGCGATGGCGGGAGACTCGCGAATGTCGTCGGTGTCGCCCTTGAAGGCCAAGCCCAGCGCGGCCAGCCGTTTGCCGCGCAGAGTCCACAGCGCCGAGCGCACCTTGTTGAAGAAGACTTCCTACTGCGTTTCGTTGATCTTGCGAATCTCCTCGAGCAATTGGAAGTCGACGCCCTGCTGCTGCGCCACCCAGTGAAACGCGGCCACGTCCTTGGGAAAGCAAGAGCCGCCATAACCCAGGCCGGCGCAGAGAAATTTGGGGCCGATGCGGCTGTCCAGGCCCATCCCGGCGGCAATGTCCTCGATGTCCGCGTCCACCGCCTCGGCCAGGTTGGCCACGGCGTTGATGAACGAGATCTTCATCGCCAGAAAGGCATTGGATGCGTGCTTGATGATCTCCGCGCTCTGCGCCGAAGTGACCAGAAGCTTGGCCGGGCACTGCATCGAGCAGCACCCCGGCAAAGCAGTTGGCGACTCGTAGTAGCTGCCGCCGGTGAGCGGCTCATAGATGCGCCGCAACACCTCGGCGGAGCGCTCAGTGTTGGCCCCCACCACGATGCGGTCGGGATGCAGAAAATCGATGACCGCGGTGCCTTCGCGCAGGAACTCGGGATTCGAGACCACATCGAAGCTCTTGGGATCCACGCCGTGCCGCTGCAGCACGCGCCGTATCCACTCGTTGGTGTAGACCGGCACCGTGCTCTTTTCCACGATTACTTTGTAGCCGTTGATGGAGCGGGCAATCTCTGAGACCACCGCCTCGACGTAAGACAGGTCGGCCGCGCCGGTATCGCCCTGAGGCGTGCCCACGGCGATGAAGATGGCCTCGCTGCGCTCCACGGCCGCGCCCAGATCGGAGGTAAACGTGACGCCGCGTCCGTTTTGCGTGGCCAGAAGCTCGGGCAGATAGCGCTCAAAGATGGGCACGCCCCCTTCGCGGAGCTGCTTCACCTTGGCTTCGTCATTGTCCACGCAAGTAACCTGGTGGCCTATTTCCGCAAAGCAAACCGCGGCAACGAGGCCCACGTAACCGGACCCGATCACACAAATGGATACTTGCGACATGTGATTGTTGTCTCCTCGATGGCTTTCATGAGGTGGCAGTGGTGAGGATTCCCCGCCCGGTTGGCATGTAAGCCGCGCTGCGGCTCTAAAGGGGCATTTCCTCAAACGCCGGCCCCTGAGTGCATGACCTCCGGATTTGACAGACGGGAGACAATTCGCATGCCCCGACGGTCAAGAATCTACCATCCCAAGGCTAGCCGGTCGGGGGAGGCTAGGGCAAGCGCATGAACGATGTGTTAACGACAATTTCGCTCTTTGCGCCGCCCCTCCAGGGCTGACTGCCTGTTGCTAGCTAGCTTGCCCACGCTGAAGCGCGGGGCTAACGATCGTTGCGCCTCCGGCGCGATTGAAGTTGGAAACAGGTCTCTGGCCGTGTGAATTCGCACCAAATGCGGGTCTGGAAACCCGCACGACAGCCGGTCAGGAGACCGGCGCTACAGATACAGAATCATGCGGTCAGAAAACTAGTCTTGCGAGCAAAATGGATTTACATGATTGCAATATGGATTCAGTCGATTGCTCCATGACGAGCGGAGACCCGGTTGAAAAGGCATTCACAACCTTCTGGCCGGCGGCGAGCGGATTTGGCTCTCTGGTAGAGTAAGATTGCAGCCTGCGGGAACGGCGAAGAGGCCGTCGACCAACCAGCAACCGGCTTGCGTATCGATAGAATCAGAGCATTTTTGGGAATTGTGTAAACCGAGGTTTTGTAGGTTTCCTACCGATTCCGCAGAAAAACGCGGAATGGGTGGGGCACGGACGTCTACAGTAAATCCGAAAACTCTCCAGGGGGCAGATCTCATGTCAAGTCTCTCGCAATCCACCTCATCCGAGTGGGCTCCTTTTCGTATCGAGCCCAGCTTCTCCGAGCGGGTGTGGGGCTACCGCGATCTTCACCCCTGGTATGACGTTGTGGCTGAAGGCGGCGAGCCAATCGGCGAGGCGTGGCTCACCGGAGACCAGTGCGTGGCGTCTGACGGCGCGCACGCCGGCCAGTCGCTTGCAGCGCTCTTTCACGACAATCCCGAAGCGCTGCTTGGAAAGGATGCGCCACAGAGCGGTTCGCCGCTGCTGGTTAAGGTCATCTTCGCCAGGGAGAAGCTCAGCGTGCAGGTGCATCCGGACGACAGGATGGCGCAGAAGTACGGCGATCCTCGCGGCAAGACGGAGTGCTGGTACGCGCTTGGGGCCGAGCCGGGCGCGCAGGTGGCATGCGGGCTCAAGCCGGGCGTCACTCTGGACCAGGTCAAAGAAGGGATCGACGCGGGCACGCTCGAAGGCAGCCTGAACCTGCTCGATGTTGCCGCGAGCGACATGATCTTCGTGGATGCGGGAACGGTGCATGCCATCTGGCCTGGATCGATTCTGCTCGAGACCCAGCAGAACTGCGACCTGACTTATCGGATGTACGACTACGGGCGGGGGCGCGAGTTGCACATCGCCAAGTCTCTCGAGGCCACGCGGCTCAAGACCCGCGCCGGCAAAGTGCCTGCCAGAGCCTTGGGCGATCGGACCCTGCTGATCGAAGGAGATTATTTCCGCGTCGAGCGCATTCCCGTGAATGGCAGCAGGACCAGCAGCAGTCTGCAAGGCGAGGGCGAACAGATCCCCGGTCTGGCATATCTTTTTGCAGCAAAAGGAGCGGCAAGAATCGCCGGGACAGGCTTCGAGTCTGTGGAACTGCCCACGGGAGCTATCGCGGCCATCCCCGCAGCTTCGCCCGAGTTCACCGTGGAAGACCTGGGCAAGCAAGATTTGAGCGGACCGGCGCCGAGCGCTCTGGAGCTGATTCGCATTACGCCTCGCTGGCCGAACCGATGATTGCTGCGGGCCTACAAAAGGCCGGTTGCCCGCTTCTGGGACTGCGCAGGAGCATGGTGCCAACATGAAATTCATGGCCGTGAGGAGGAGAACCCTCACGGAATCTTTGTTTTGCATTTTGATATTGCCGATGTACACTCAACCGAAAGGGAATGCCTCGCAGAAGGGCGCCCTGCAACTTTGAAGGAGACGCAGAATGCGTTTGAAGCCGTACGTGGGGCTGGCCTTCGCAGTTCTTCTTGTTTGCTCGTCATATTCCGTTCATGCTCAATCGGCACCGTCAGCCACCCGGGATCAACCACCTTGGTCCATCGGCGCGGGTATCTCCGGCTACAACCCCGATTTTGGCCACGGTCACCTGGTCGGCGGCACGCTGTGGATTGGCTATACCCCGGCCCGCGTGCCATGGGCTTTGCAAGGAATTGGCTTTGAAGCCGAGGCGCGCGATCTCAACTACGGCCGCTCATCGACCCAACCAGCGAATCTGCGCGAAGATACTGCCCAAGGCGGATTGATTTATGCCTGGCCTCACTTCCGAAACTTTCGCCCCTATGGGAAGTTTTCAGGTGGATACGGCAATGCAGACGACGGGGTGACAGCTACCCATCGCAATCATGACTCTCGAACGTTCCTTAGTTGGGGTGGCGGCGTGAAATACCGGCTCTTCCGGCAGGTCTGGATGAGAGTAGATTACGAGTACCAGTCCTGGCCCGATTTTTTCAAGCATCCGGCAACCGCTGCCGCGCCTGCCCGGCCCTCCGGACGACTCAAACCTCAGGGCTTCACCCTCGGCGCTGAGTATCAATTCAGCATTCCGCGCTTTCATTGAAGGAACGAACCGCCGCAGCCTGCGAGCGCGGAGAACGCCGCATAGCTTCCTTTCCTGAGCGCAGCAGTCTGCGGATTCCCATTCGGCACAGCAATAGCAGCGAGTCAGGCTACAGGTTCACTGGTTTTGCTCTAGAATTCAATCTGAGGAGCAATCGACGGGAGCATCGGGAAGCCGCAATAGGTTGCCGTCCTTGGCCCGGATGGCGAAATTGGCAGACGCAGCGGACTTAAAATCCGCAGGCCGCAAGGCCGTGGGGGTTCAAGTCCCCCTCCGGGCACCAAATAGAATAAACAGCTTCAGAGACCGACCCCTGGCAGCGCCCGCGATTGACTCCTGGCGACACCCCCGTTACATGGCTGTGGAACGGGAACCCGCACAGAGCTTCCTTAGCACTTTATGACAATGTAAAGACACACCGGCGACATCTTGGGCGCGTGGCCGATGCACTAATTAATAGACAGTGCAGGCCTCAGATGCGCTTGGAGTTTAGTGAGTATCGTTGAGGACTCGGAACCCAACAGCTCGCGAGTGCATCATCGTACATCGCACTGCGGAATGATTTCTACGACCCATGAAACTGAAATGGAGACATCTTCGCCACCTATTCAGAACAATGCGCTCCGCGACGGTTCTGCTGGGTCAGCCGCTGGAAGACGGTGCGCCTTATCCATCGCGGCCGGCGCCGGTTTCGGGGTGACGTTCGCTACGATCTTGACAACGTGAGCAGAGGGTTTGCTCCTTGCCTTAGAGATCAAGACTCTGACGAGATGTTGCTCGACAGGATCTGCACGGCTTACATCCGTTCAGTAGAGAGGCAGCAAGAAGCCCCGCCAGCGTATGAACCTACACCATGGTGGGAAGAGCAGAGGAAGTGCTCTCTCAAGCCGGTTATGCAGGCCTTGAAAACACGCGACCTCTCGGCTCTTCGACGCA
Organism: uncultured Acidobacteriaceae bacterium; assembly: GCA_963843625.1. Classification (GTDB taxonomy): domain Bacteria; phylum Acidobacteriota; class Terriglobia; order Terriglobales; family Acidobacteriaceae; genus Telmatobacter. Next base: position 121,111 of record CAWJLK010000013.1, on the reverse strand, counting down.
TGTACGGTAACTTCTTTCGCGATCCATGCTCCGCCGGTCTCATCGCTCCGCAAAGCATGTCAAGAGATTATTTTGGTGAGACCATCGGAGATATTCATCGGCATCTTTTCCTGGTCGATTTTCTGTATCGCATCGAGCATTGGAACTTACAAACAGGTGGTGGCTATACCCACCGCGACTTGGCCGGGCCTTCGATCGGAAACCCTTTCGGCGTCATGCTGGATGGAACGCTTATCAGAATGGGCTCGGACCATCAGCACTATTGTGCGCACAGGATTCGCCGCCTCCTTGCATCGGGTCCAGCTACGGTTGTGGAGATCGGGGGCGGGTATGGCGGAATGGCCTACTATCTGCTGCGAGATCGGCCCCGCACGACCTATGTCGATTTCGATGTACCGGAGAGTTGCGCGCTCACCGCTTATTACATCCTCAAAACATTCCCGGATTTGAAGGTACTGCTTTACGGCGAAGCGGCGGCCACGAGCGATGCGATCTCCCGAGCCAATGTCGTGCTGTTGCCGCTAGTCGAACTGGCGAGCATGCCGGGAGGAAGCGCCGACCTTGTCTTCAGTTCTCATGCCATGTCGGATCTTTCGACTGTAGCGATGGAATCGTACATGGGCGAAATTGCGCGTGTGTCGCGCGGCTATTTTCTTTACATAGGCAATAGCCCATCCGGCCGGACCATTTCAATGCTCGCTGGAAGGGACCGGTCGTTCCAATTAACCGATGTGCGGCCGTCTGGGTGGCATCGTCACGTCGAGCCTGAGGCGGCCGATGTGGAGATTCTCTATCGGACAGAAGCATTTGAGGAGGTGGCGTATGAAGCCAGACGTGCGTGATCGTACACCGCTTCAGCGTGCCAGCAAATTGATACGACAGATTGTATTTAGAGAGACGCTGCTTCCTCAGGAGTTTACCATCGGCATGACGGACCCGCAGGCCGAAGTCTCGGTATGGCTGCATGGGATGGGAGATCCCATCGATGTTACGACCCGACTATCTACAGCGTGCGCAGCGCCGTTTATCATCTGCATTGCCTTCAACGATACGTGCATTCCAGACAAACAGAAGCTGAACAAGCTGTCTCTCAGATTCAGTGAGCGTAGCGGGCGCAAGCGTGTGTTGGGCAAGATCGGATTGCGATTCCATTCCGCCAGTGTGACCGAGGGGTTCAACCTGATCTTCTTCACGCCGCGAAGCGCGGCCAACTATTGCCTGCCCCGCCCCCGCTTGTGGGCTCACTATCTGTGGCGGATCTATCAGAATTGGAAATTCGTCAACACGACCAACGTGAAGATGTCGTTTCTCGAATCGCGGGCCGCATGGGTTACTTATATTCGCCCCCATCCCAAAGGTCTTATGAGTGTCGACGGCGACTTTGGCGCAAATATTTTTCCAGTACTGATGACGGGTAATTTAGGCCCAGGCCGGTTTGGCTTCGGTCTAAACGACACGTGGAATACGGTTCACCTGGTGGAATGCACACGCAAATTGGCTCTCAGCAGCATTCCGACGCGGTGTGCGCCGCTGGTCTACCAGTTTGCTGCCCATCATTACAAGCAGTCGATCGCGTGGGATCAGCTCCCGTTTGCCCTCCGAAAATCGAGAACTATGGGAATTCCGATTCCGGATTTCGCTCTCAGAGTTAGAGAAATGGAGGTGGAGCAAATCCACAAATTCGGCAGCCATGTGTTCTTTGTTGCCAGAGTTATCTCCGACGAAACGCCGGCTCACGATGAAGAGTTATGTGTAATCCACGGCATGTATCAGGCATGGCGGCTCCGCGGAAACGATTCCCTTTTGAAGGCGTCGCTGGAGCGGCATCAGCTTCAGAAATATGGACCTATCTCATTGTGCGAGGAGAGCGTCTCCTCCGAGTCACAACACCAGCTCGGATAATGCATATCTCATCAAGGCTCAACGCTGTTCGAGCTATGTGCAGAGATTACATTCAGTTGACAATTTCGCGACAACCGACCGTATAGGACAGGGCTAGGCTTCCTATAGCAGAATGGAGTGTGTCTCTTGCGTCCATCCAAGAAGATCGTTTTCTTCTTTCCCTCATTCGCCAGCTCTGAGGCGACGGCGCCGCTTGGAATCCTCGCGGTAGCCACGCCATTGAAGCGCGCAGGGTTCGAGGTGGTCCTGGTCGACTCTACCATCACACCGAATTTCAAACAGCGCGTCTTGTCCGAGGTGCGCGACGCGCTATGTCTTGGCATCTCGCTTGTAACTGGCCCGATGATCCGGGAGACAGTAGATATCGCCAAGTCAATCAAAGCGTGGAATCCGGAATTTCCAATTATTTTGGGTGGATGGCATCCGTCGCTCTTGCCAAAGCAGACGCTGGAGGCGCCGTACATCGACTACATCGTCCGCGGCCAGGGCGAGTACGCGCTGCTGGAACTTGTTCAACATATACAAGCGGGCGCCGCACCCGATCTGATCCCCGGCATCGGATTCAAACGCGATGGACGGTTGATCATGACCCCGGAACGCGCGCTAAAGCCGCTCGTCGAGATGCCGCCAAAGGCATACGAAATCGCCGACTTCGATGCTTACGAGCGTGGGTGCGGGCGACGCTGGGCAATGTATACATCGAGTCTGGCGTGCCCGTTCAACTGCGCATATTGCACAAACTCCGGCGTGTATGGGCGAAAGTGGAATGCTCTGCCACCCGAACAGTTTGTAGAGGAGACAGTTGACCTGAGCCGCCGTTACTCGCTGGAGATGCTCTGGATCGTCGACGACAATTTCCTGGTCGATCTGGACCGCGCTCGTGGAATCGCAGAGGGGCTTGTCAGGGAGAATTCGCATTACCGGTGGAGTATACAGGCCACGACGAACATGACGTCGAAGTTGACTTCAGAAGATCTGAAACTGCTTCGTCGATCCGGTCTTCACCAGATCTGCCAAGGTGTGGACTCCGGTTCGCATGTGGTCTTGAAGGCGATGCACAAGGATTGGCAGGACTTCGAGTCTATCTACGAGAGCGCGGCGCGTTGCCTCGAAGCCGGCATTCGTCCTTCATTCAACATCATCTTCGCATTCCCCGGAGAAACGAACAAAGAGCGCCGCGAGACGATCAATTTCATGATGGACGTGTGCAGGCGATTTCCAGGAAGTGAGTTCTGGACCAATATCTTCACGCCTTACCCGGGCTCTCCTATCTTTGAACGAACGAGGGAACTGGGAATCGATATGCCAACCTCTCTGGAAGGGTGGTCCGATTTCTTTCCGAGATATACAAGGCTTCCGTGGCTCGATGGAGCCGAGCACAAACGCCTGCAGATCATACGGGACTATCTGCGCATTGCATTCGATCGGATTCCGATCAGGGCTGATAATCGCGGCAAAATCACACGCCTGGCGCAGAAAGCAATTTCCTTTCCGGCGCGTTGGAGACTCGATCACGATGTTTATCAACTGCCCGTTGAGCTTTGGCTAAACGACCAGATGAAGAAGATCGTGGAAATGAAACCAGCTGTAGATGCAAAGCGTCTGGCGCGCACACCGGCAGAAGCCGCTTGCTGAACCAGCCCGCGCGTAAGCTTCGAGGTGAACATTGGCAGATGTACTGCTGACACACTCGTATCATCTTCCATACGACGCGAAGCAACTGCGCAAGATGCAGCCCTACACGCCGATCGGGACCCTCTATGCCGCAACTGCGCTGCGGGAACAAAACATTTCCGTAGTGGTGTTCGACATGATGCTCGAAGAGCCGGGCGCAAAGTTCGCGGCAATGCTGGAGCAGCATCGCCCAAAGGTCGTGGCAGTCTACGAGGACGACTTCAATTTCCTCTCAAAGATGTGCCTGACACGCATGAGAGAAGTGGCGCGGGACATCTCGACAGCGGCCCGCGCGGCAAACGCAGTGGTCGTTGTGCATGGCTCGGACTCGACCGACAATCCTGAGTTGTTCTTGGAAAATGGATTCGATTATGTGCTGTGCGGCGAAGCGGAGGAGACGCTGGTGCAGCTCTGCTCGTCCATACTTCACGGCCGAGAAGTACCGGATATCGACGGCATGGTCAAGCTCGATGAGGACGGTCGCGCAGTTCGAAGCGCGCAGAGGCTCTCGACAAATCCCGCGTGGGCAGAATTGCCCTTGCCATCACGCGACTTGATTGATCTGGAGCCATATCGGGCTGCGTGGATGAAGGCCCATGGATATTTCTCAGCCAATATGGTCTCGAGCCGCGGGTGTCCATACCACTGCAACTGGTGCGCAAAGCCGATCTCTGGAAATAGATTTCATCTGCGGCCGGCATCGGCTGTGGCCAACGAGATGAGACTGCTGAAGGTGAATGCAGGAGTGCAGCACATCTGGTTTGGAGACGATGTTTTTGCATTGAATCAACACTGGGTGGAGCAATTCGTTGAAGAAGTCAGAAAAAGAGACGCGGTTGTTCCCTTCAAAATACAATCTCGCGCTGACCTGATGAGCGAGGAAACTGTCAGGAATCTCAAGGCCGCGGGCTGTGCAGAGGTATGGATGGGTGTCGAATCCGGATCGCAGGCTGTGCTTGACGCCATGGACAAGGGATTGCGGATCTCGTCCGTTCTCTCTGCGCGCAGCAGGCTGAAAGAGGCAGGCATTCGTGCGTGCTATTTTCTGCAGTTTGGTTATCCCGGCGAGACCTGGACAGAATTGCAGCAGACGATCGCATTCGTTCGTGAAACCCGCCCGGACGACGTTGGCATCTCGTTTTCATATCCGCTGCCAGGCACCGTGTTTTATGAGCGCGTGCAAGCGCAACTTGGGCGCAAGCGGAATTGGAAGGATAGCGACGATCTTTGCATCATGTTCAAGGGAGCTTACACGACCGATTTCTATCGCGCTGTTCGCGAGGCTCTGCACGCCGAGGTCGACTCTTGGCACGAGGCCGCGGAGATTCCATGCAACGAAGGCTCCAATATTGAAACACTGTGGCGCAGAGTCAACGAACTGGAGCCGGTAAGCCGGAACGCTGATTCGCTAGCGTCATTAGAAGAAGGGATCGCTGCCGCGAATTCCTCTGTCATCGTGCCTCTTCACGAGTTGACCCTGGCCAGGGAGGCGTAGATGCGCGAACTTCTTCTGACCCATGGTTATTTCCTCTTCGAGGATCCGAAAGAGCGGCAGATCATGAAACCCTATGCGCCGCTCGGAATCCTCTATCTCTGCTCGCATCTTCGCAAAAAAGGATTCGATGTCGATGTTTTCGATACGACCTTTGCCAGTCGCGGAGACCTCTTCCACTACCTGCGCTCCGAGAAGCCATCCATCCTCGGAGTTTATGCGAACTTGATGACTCGTGGTAATGTGATCGAGATTCTTGGAGTTGCGCGCGAGGCGGGATGGAAGACCGTTGTAGGAGGTCCTGAGCCAGGCGCTTATACGCTGGAGTATCTCCAGTCTGGAGCGGATTTCGTCATTTCCGGAGAAGGCGAAATCACGATGGAGGAACTGCTGCAGGCTTTGCGTTGCGACGATCCTGATTTCACGAAGATTGCCGGGCTCTCATGGCTGGATGAAAACTCCCAAATGATGCAGGGAGCACCTCGCGGCCAGATTGCGAATCTGGACCTGCAACCGTGGCCTGCTCGGGAAGCCATCGACATCCAGAAATATGTGGAGACATGGCGAACCCATCATGGCAGCGGCTCTGTGAATTTCATTACAGCCCGCGGCTGCGCATTTCGCTGTAACTGGTGCAGCCATCAAGTCTACGGTCAATCGCACCGGCGCCGCGACCCCATACTGGTGGTCGACGAAGTGGAATGGCTGCTCGGCAAGTACTCGCCTGAGATGGTCTGGATCTCCGATGACGTATTCACCATCAACCACGGATGGATTCGCACCTATGCTGCCGAGATGAAGCGGAGAGGCATTCGGGTCCCCTTTGAATGTATCTCGCGCGCGGACAGGCTGAATGCAGAAATGCTCGACCTGCTGGCGGAACTGGGTTGCTTTCGCCTCTGGATTGGCTCGGAGAGCGGGTCACAGCGCATTCTCGACGCGATGGATCGCGGCGTAAAGGTGGAGCAGGTGCAGGATGCGGTGCGCATGAGCCGCGAGCGAGGCATTCAGAGTGGCATGTTCCTGATGTGGGGATATGAAGGCGAGGAACTGGAAGATATCGAAGCGACGATCGATCATGTCAGGACGTCAAATCCCGATATCTTCTTTACGACGGTTTCGTACCCGATCAAAGGAACTCCGTACTATAAGAAGATTGCAGACCGTCTTGTGCAGTTGGAACCATGGACTCTGAGTTCCGATCGTGAACTCAGAGTCAAAGGAAAACATACTCGGCAGTTCTATGCGCATGTGGATAAACTCTTGCGGGATGAAGTGGAGCGTGACCGCCTGCTCAAGATGAATGCGGCCCAGGATGAGTTGGCGTTGGCGTCTCTTGAGCAGGAGATTTCTGAGGCCAGGGCAGGCATGCAGGCCACATATGCCGAGGTGGAGCAATGATTGCTCTTACGGACAGCCATTGCCTTGGGGGTTGCGCCTTCTATTCCGATCCAGGTCTGGAGCTCTAATGAGTTTGGCCGCGACTTACAATTCCGTTGAGAGCGATGCCTCTGTTCGCTTGGGAGTTCTGCTGAAGTGCCCTCGCTGCGGGAGCAATACGATAGGTTTGGATTGCCCGTGCTGCGCATTCCGAATGGAAGTCGCCGATGGCATTGTGCATGCCCTGCCTCCGGAGAGAGCGGCGCATTACGCGCAGTTTGTACAGGATTACGAGCGCATAAGAATGGCGGAGGGCAGAGGTAGCGAAAGTGACGAATTCTATCTTAGTCTTCCCTATAAAGATATCTCTGGAAACAATATGAAACAATGGCAGATCCGGGCGTGCAGCTATGACTATTTGATTCGACATGTTTTGAAAGAGGGCGATCAGTGTAAGGGGCGGCGGATACTCGACCTTGGCGCCGGTAATTGCTGGATGAGCTTCCGCTTGGCGATGTCTGGGTTCCAACCCTTTGCTGTGGACTTGCTCACGAACGAGCGCGACGGTCTGGGCGCTGCGGTACATTTTCGAACTCACTTGCCGCAACTCTTCCCGCGATTTCAGGCAGAAATGGGGCATCTTCCGTTCCGTGATGGACAGTTCGACGCCATCGTGTTCAATGCATCCTTCCATTACACCGAAGATTCCGAAGCTACTCTGCGCGACGCGCTCCGTTGTGTCAGAAGCGGCGGCATGGTAATCATCAGCGACACCCCGTGGTACTCCAAAGAGGAGAGCGGCAGGCAAATGGTAAATGAGCGCCATGCCGCATTTCTTGGGAGTTATGGAACGGCCTCCGATTCCATCGAGAGCATCGAGTATCTCACGGACGCCCGGTTGCAAATCCTCGAAGAGAGGCTATCGATTCGGTGGAGAATCCATTCTCCTCAGTATGGCCTCAGATGGGCAATGCGTCCTCTCATAGCGAAACTGCGCCGCAGACGCGAACCCTCCCGGTTCCGCATTTATGTTACCCGGAAATGCGCATGATCATTCTCTTTCATCCTCGGGCCACGCGGCCGCAGAACTGCCGTCTTCCGCTCGCGGTGCTGGCCTTGGCCGCGGTGCTCGAGGGCCGTGAAGAATATGAGATTGTGGACGGAAATATCGACGACAAACCGATCGGGGCCTTGTTGAAGTTGATCGACACGCGCGAGGTCGAGCTACTCGGAGTTTCTGCCATGCCTGGACCTCAGATGGTTGCGGCCATGGAGGCGTCGCGGGAGATACGCCGGCTGCGGCCTCAAGTCAAGATCGTTTGGGGCGGCTATTTCCCATCGATCTATCCAGACGCGGCGCTGAATGCGAAATATGTCGATTTCGTTGTGCGCGGTCAGGGCGAAGATACGCTGCTGGAGTTACTCGATGCTTTGCGAGGAAAGAGATCTTTCGACTCGATCCTCGGCCTTTCTTACAAGGACTCGTTCGGTCTGCATCGCAGCAACCAAGAGAGACCCATGAAAGGACCGGACAGTTTTCCATGGTCTCCGTTTCACCGCATACCGGTTAAGCAGTATTTACGGCCATCGTTTTTTGGAAAACGAACGGCAGTTCACCATGCGAGCATCGGCTGCCCATTCAACTGCAGTTTTTGCGGAGTCCATGCCGCATATGGACGCGATGAGAAGATGGAGTCGCCGCAGCGGACCTTCGCGATCCTCAAGCATCTGGTGGAAGATTACGGCGCCGACTCCGTTCAGTTCTATGACATGAACTTCTTTCTTCGGGAAGATCATGCTTTGGAGCTGCTTGAGTTACTTGTTCCCTTGAAACTGCGGTGGTGGTGTGAAGCTCGTGTCGACATCCTGTCACGCTATTCCGACGCCACCATGGCCGCAATTCGGCGCGCGGGCTGCACCATGATTTTCTTTGGCGCCGAATCGGGTTCCGACTGGGCACTCAAGGAAATGCAGAAAGGAATCACTACCGAACAGACGCTGATTATGGCACGCCGCACGCGTGAGTTCGACATCATTCCAGAATTCTCATTTGTGGTGGGCAATCCCAAAGATCCCGAACGAGACACGCGCGAAACGCTAGATTTTATTAGGAAGATCAAGCGCATCAATCCCGATTCGGAGATCATTGTGCAACACTACACGCCGACACCGCAGCCAGGATCGATGTATGGCGATGTTGACGGAAAGATTGCATTCCCCGACACGCCGGCGCAATGGGCCACTAAACAGTGGATGAATTTTACGCTGCGCATCGATACGAGCGCTCCATGGCTAAAGAGAAAGACGAAGAAGCTCATTGACAATTTTGAGCTTGTCGTGGCATCCCGTTGGCCGACTGTGCAGGATATCCGCGCCCCGCGCTGGAGCAGAAAGCTCCTGCAAACCCTCAGTGCATGGCGGTATGCCATGCAGTTCTACAGCTATCCATTTGAGCTCGAACTCGCGAACAGGTTCATCCAGCTAAGAAAGCCAAAACGAGAGAGCCTATGAGTCAACTGGCTCAAAGCATAAAGGTCAGCTCGACCAAAGATCTGCGCAACAATTGCCTGTTCGACGCGTGGGCGCAGACCTATGACTCGCAGCCGAATCCGCTTCTGATACTCGAAAAGCGCTATCTGGAAACGATGCTTCCTGAGATATCTGGCCGGGATGTGCTGGACGCCGGATGCGGATCTGGACGATGGCTGAGTTATCTCGCCAACAAGAAGCCGCACAGCCTGCGGGGAATCGATCTATCGTCTGCAATGCTTCAAATTGCTTCGCAGAAGAGCATACCGGGCGTCGAACTTCTTCAGTGCCCATGCGACGTCACCCCATTTGAAAACCACAGCTTCGACCTGATTCTATCGTCGTTTGTTCTGAGTTACATTGAAGACATATACGACTTAGCCGTGGAGACAGACCGCATCGCCCGCGATGGATGCCATCTGTTTGTGTCGGATATGCATCCGGAGACACAGGATCGTTTGGCCTGGAAACGCACCTTTCGAGATGGCCAGAGCGAAGTCGAGGTTAAAACCGCGAGGCACGACCTTCGCGAGATCGTCAAGATCTTCAATTCTCTGGGGTGGGAGCTGTGTGCGGCGATCGAACCGGAATTCGGAACTCAGGAACGCGAGATCTTTATCGACACTGGTCGACTAGAGCGATTTCATGAAGCTGAAAGCTACCCGGCCATTTATTTACTGCATCTGCGGAAATGTCAGGCAGCCCACAAGAGAATCGAGCGGCAAAACCAAACGATAGTGCACGGCGTTCGTTGCGTTTTCGGACCACAAGAAACTGCACACGCCTTAGTGGAAATCAGCGACGATCGAATAATTCACATCCTGAGTGAACGGTTTTCAGAGTCTACTGCTGCGTCTTGCTGTGTAGAGATTGACCTGAACGGTTATTTGCTAATGCCTGGTCTGATCAATGCACATGACCATCTGGAGTTCGCTCTATTTCCAAGGCTTGCAAGTACGAAATACCCAAATGCCACCGTCTGGGCAAAAGATATACATGACTGCTTTTCCGATGTAATCGCGATGCACCGGTCCGTACCCAGAGATGTGCGCTTATGGTGGGGCGGTTTGCGGAATCTTCTTTGCGGAGTGACGACGGTATGCCATCACAACCCTCTTGAACCGGAGTTGCAGCGGCAGGACTTTCCAGTAAGAGTTGTTCAGGAATTCGGATGGGGACATTCGTTGACTTTTGGCGGCGATCTTCGCCATGCGCACTCGGCCACACCTAAAGGTTGCGCATTTATTGTGCATGCATGCGAGGGCATTGACGACGAGGCTCGGAAGGAGATTTGGGAACTTGATCGGCTTGGAGTTTTGGATGCAGATACCGTGATTGTGCACGGACTCGCAATCGATCAAGAGGGCGCGGCACTCATGCGTATGCGCGGAGCATCGCTCCTTGTCTGTCCGTCGTCCAACCATTTTCTCTTTGGGAAAGTGCCGGATATGCAGCTTCTTCAGAGTATTGGACGATTGGCCATGGGAAGTGACTCACCCTTGACGGCAACGGGCGATCTATTGGACGAGGTTCGCTTTGCGATGCGCTTTTGTGGCATTCCATCCGGAGTCGCGTATGGCATGGTCACGGATGCTCCTGCCGCAATTCTCCGCCTGCACGATGCGGAAGGCTCGATAAGAGTCTCCGGGAGAGGAGATTTGATTGCCGTGCGAGACACAAACTGCGATGCAGCAGACAGGTTGCAGACGCTCTCCTCGGCTGACGTGGAGTTCGTAATGATTGGAGGGCGTGTTCAGCTAGCTTCCGAAGCTGTTCTGGAGCGGCTGCCAGAATCGACGAGGGAGGAACTCGAACCGTTGTCGGTCGGCGGAACGATCCGATGGCTAAGAGCTCCTGTACAGGAGCTCTTGAGGAGAGCCGAAGATGTATTGGGCACAGGCAGTGTCGAGCTAGGTGGTAAGCCGATTCGCATTCCGGCGCGCATGGGGGCTCATCATGTCCGCTGAACTTACATCGGAGACTCCAGCTTCAGTTCACGAACGAGAAGACAGCGGACTGCTGAGAGAAACGACTCACCTGCCTTCCGATTCTTTTGCTGAACGTCCACGAGCACTGTAACTGCCGCTGCCTGATGTGCGATATCTGGCAACGAAAAGACGGCAAGGAACTTGATTTGGCAGATTTTGCGCGCCATCGCGAATCGCTCTTGCGGCTTGGCGTTCGCCAAGTGGTCCTTACCGGCGGAGAGCCGCTGCTGCATCGGGATCTCAAAGGTTTATGCGGTTTTCTTAGAGAGTGCGGCGTACAGATCACACTTTTGACTACGGGATTGCTACTCTCACAACGGGCATCCGTTGTAGCAGACGGGTATCGACGAAATCATCATCTCCCTCGATGGACCAGAAGAAGTGCATGATCAAGTGAGAAGAGTGAAGGGAGCTTATCGGCTCATTAACGAGGGAGTACAGGCGGTAAGAGAGAAGAAGCCCGGAATGCCTGTTCATGGGCGCAGCACGGTCCAGAAGGCTAACCATCGTTTGTTGCGCAAGACGGTGGAAGGCGCAAAGGCTCTATCAATGGATTCGATTTCGTTCCTGGCCGCGGATGTGACATCTCAAGCATTCAACCGGGAGCTTGTGTGGCCAGGAGAAAGACAAAACCAGATCGCACTTACAAAGCAAGAGATCGAGATGCTTGAGCAGGAAGTTGAAGCTCTGATTCGAGAGAACGCCGGTGATATTCGGTCAGGATACATTCTGGAATCGCAGGCAAAGTTAAGACGCATCGTCCGCCGTTTCAGAGAGCAGTTAGGAGAATTGGCTCCGATTGCTCCGCCATGCAACGCACCGTGGGTGTCGGCGGTCATGGAGGTAGATGGTTCTGTTCGTCCGTGTTTCTTTCACAGGTCCATTGGAAGTACGCGGGAGCGGACTTTGGAGCAGGTGATCAACGGCGATGAGGCGAGAGAGTTTCGCGCATCCCTGAATATTGCGGAAAATCCCATCTGTAGCCGATGTGTCTGCTCTTTGAACTACAAGCCTGCGCCGGCACTAGAGTCGGCGACTGTGCTGCCGTTTGTGTCGTAGGCCCCGCTGCTCAAAACAGGCCGACCCGCGAAGACAAGATGATTGACCATTCATTTGACAAACGACAATAGAACGCTCTACCCGTTCCAGATTGGAGAGGCGGGGGATCGAGGTGCGAGATGCTTGATACCGTCAATTCAGGTCTCAGAAGATATGCTCCGGGTCTTCATCACGTGATTAAGCGTGGCGTTCAGCGTACAGGATTGCCATTGCCAAAGATGCTTTGGGGCAGGCCCGTCTGGACACATTTCCAACTGTGGAATCGAGTGGTGTGGGGAGATAGTGTTTTGCGTTGGATCACCGAGCGCCTGAAGCCGGGCGATGTCTTTTTCGATGTTGGGGCGCACTACGGGTGGATGTCTATGGTTGCGGCGCGTCGAACTGGACCGAACGGCAGAGTCGTGGCCTTCGAGCCGTCGCCTATATCGGTCGATTTTCTGATCTACCACAAGCGCGTTAACCGGCTCACCCAGATGGAAATCATACCCAAAGCGGTCACCCGGGATGACGCGGCGACGACACCGTTCATCCTCGTGGGAAGCGGGGATGCCGTCATGAACTCGTTGGTTGAGATTGAAGAGGTCAAAAGCGATCCGCGAGGCAGCACTATGATTCAGGTGGAAGCTGTCACCCTGGACTCTTACACTCAGCAGACGGGGCTTGTACCCGCGATGATCAAGATCGATACCGAGGGCGCGGAACTGTGGGTATGTGAAGGAGCGAGGCGCCTTCTGGCTGAAAGCCGGCCGGCGCTGATTATTGCGACTCATCCAACGTGGCTTCCGGAGGGTCAGAAGATAGAGGACCTCTTTACTCTGTTGGCCGGCTACGGTTATCGCATCGTCGCATCTGACATTTTTCCGTATAAGAAGACCAACTTCGGAGATTATCTGTGCATCGCCGAGTGAGCGGTCTGTGTTTCGGCGGAGCCCGAACGCGAAATTCGTAGCCGCATCCAGGAGATAAGGTTCATTAGTCAGACGTCAACGAACTGAGAAGGCGATTACTCTCGTTGATGCGCATCGACGACAATGAATCGCTCGAAATTTCTTCTGCAGATAGCCTGCGAACTGCACTTCAAATACCGCAGAGATGCGCCTGCACGCCAAGTTCGGCAAACATCGCCGCCTTTGCAGCCAGCGCCCGATCCGCATCCTCCGGCGTCGGCGCATAGGCCACATTTACATGGTTGGCGTGATGCCTCGCCATGAACTGATCCTGTGCGACGCCATGCAGAATCACATGCATGATTGGCCACTGCGGCGTGGTAGCTTGCCAGCGCCGTTCTGTCTCGCCGGCGGGGAGTTCAACTGCCGTAGCACGGCCCATGTCCACGTGGACCTTGCCGCCCTCAACAAAGACGCGGCTCCAGACAACAGGGCCAGGTTTGCAGATTCCCTTCAGCGTTCCGCCGCCGAGCCTGAAATACATTGGAGGCTGGCGTTCGCTTACGGCATGTGCGTAACCGCCGGCGATATGCGAGGCCGGCACCGCACCGGAGATCTGAAATACCCAAACGAAGTCATCGATCCCCTGCCCCTTATAACGCTCACCCCAACGCACATCGTGCAGTGTGCTTGCCGGATCGAGTTTCATCGCGGTCCAGACGCGATTGGTAATGAGCAGATCCAGCCCGGCGCATTCATCCACCTCATTGAAGTGAGGCAGTGGCAGGCCCGCATACAGCTCGCGGCCATCTTTCGAGAATACCGGCGGGCGCTCCACATTATTGAGAAGTCCCTCGGCAAGGTCTGACGCCGGGGCCATGTCCTTCAATCCCTGTTGATATTGAATGCCGATGGCGTCGCAACCGAATTCAGCGGCAACCCGCATAGCAGCGATATACATTTTGCACTGCTCGAGAATCTGCGCGTCGGTCAGGTCTGTCTCCTCGTTCGTGCCGGTCTTGAAGGTGAGGCCGCTCGCGTCGAGCCATTTGCGAATCTTCTGCGCTTCAGCGTCGGTGACCTCACGCATGGCGGCCACCAGCGCCGATTGGCTGAGCCGTTCTTTATAAACTCCGAGGGGATTCAGTTGGGGGTCTTCGATGAGTGCGTTATACATTCCCATGCAACCTTCATCGAAGACTCCAAGAATCGCTTTGCGCGCCTTGAATTGACGAGCCAATGCCTCTCCAAGATTCCGCTCGGCGGCCGGCAGAGCATCCACAGCGAGATCGCGGACATGGCTCATGTCGTAAACGACGCGGTGCTCTTTGAGCCATTGCCTTAGTCGCTGCTTGAAGGTCTCGTCTTCAAAGTTCTCGCTCCAGAGCGTGCTGAATTTCACGCCAGCCTTGTACAGGCATCCATTCAGATTGAGCATGCCCACCAGCCCTGGCCACTGGCCCGACCAGTTGGCCACGGTGAGAATAGGACCGCGATGACTGAGCAGGCCGGCCAGAACATGATTGCTGTATTGCCATACCGCCTCGGCAACAACGATGGGCGCATCCGCAGGAATGTGCATGAACACATCCATGCCCATGCGCTGGCTGCATATGAAGCCGTGCTGGAGTTTCGGGTCGTAGGGATGCGCACGGCGCAAGGTGAATCCTTCCGCCTTGAATGCTTCTGTGAGCTTCGCTTCCATTGCCGATTGCGCCGGCCAGCACATTTGATTGGCCGACTGGCGCAGATCTCCGCTGGCGATCAAAAGAACTTCTTTTGCAGCCACAGGTATGGGAGTTTCTAATTCGGGAACAATGTACGATGCCATGGTCATGCTCCAGTTCCGGGACGACTCAAAACACTTACTCAAGGCATCGCAAGCTCTCGCGATGCCAGACATCCGGTGAAAATCAGGCCAAAGAAACCTTCAACGCCGCTGCAAAATCCGTTGCAGGATGAAAGCTCTTTGGCAGTTCAACACGAAGGCCGTTGGGCATCTGTTTCCAGACAACCTTTTCGCCGGTTCCGATCAATTCAACATGGCCGACCTTGCCGGGTTTGGTGGCAGCTTCGCTGCCGAGCGACTGCACGACCACCGGTCCGTCGGGCCAGCCCAGAACGATTGCGTAGACCACGTTATTGGCTTTGTTGCGGGTGAAGCGGATGTCATTGACACCCAGCTTGCTGATGCTGTCTCCCTGGAACTTCCCGCTCTTCACTGAATTGGGTCCTTCGCCGTACACCTTCCAGGGCCGCGTCGCGTAGATTGCCTCGCCGTTCATCTGCATCCAGTCTGTGATCTTGTCGAGGACCGCAATCTCCTTCGAGTCGATCGTGCCATCGGGTTTGCCTGGAATGTTGAGGACGAAGGTGCCGTTCTTGCTCACGGTGTCAATGAGCCAATGGATCACATCACGCGGATTGAGATAGCCGCCATACTCGCCCGGTTTGTCGAAGAGTCCGCGATTGTAATGCCACTCGCCGATACAGGTTTCCGATTGCCATGCATAGCGCGCGATTTCGCTGGTCAGGCCGCGCTCGTAATCGGCAACGACCGCTTTGACCAGACGATCCGGAACATCCTTGATGTTGACGACTGCTTCCAGCTTGCCGCCATGGGTCTTCAGGTTGTGATTGTAGAAATACGATCCGATATTCATGCCGCCCCAGCCGAGCGGAAGCAGCGAATTGTCGAAGTAAAGCAGGTCGGGGTCGTGCTGATCGATCAGATCGCGAGTGCGATCGTAGAAGTTCTTGACATAAGAGATGTCGGGCAAGGCATCGAAGGGATGCTTGACGCCGTAGAGGCGTTGCGGGTCAAGTCCCTGCCACCACTGATCTTTACCCTCGGCAGCCGTAAGGTCACCATCGTATGGAACTCCCGCGAAGGGACCTGTCTTATCGGCGCTGTGCGCAGTTTGAAACCACCACCAGTTCCTCGCCTGGTGCACGGTGACGCCGAACCGCAGGCCCTGTTTGCGGGCAGCCGCGGCCCAGGCGCCGACGACATCGCGATGGGGGCCAAGATTCGCCGCATTCCAGGGATGATGCTTCGAGTCCCAGGCATCGAAGCCGTCATGATGATTGGCCAGCGAGATAAAAAACTTTGCTCCGGCCTTCTTGTAGCGTTCGATCAGTTCGTCCGGTTCCCAGTTGAGCAGCGTCCACTGAGCACAAAGATCCTTGTATCCGAATTTGGAAGGATGGCCATAATGGGCCAACTGATCCTTGTATTGCCCCTGTCCCTGCTCATACATATTTCGCGCATACCAGTCGCCTGCCTCGGGCACGCACTGCGGGCTCCAGTGAGCCCAGATGCCAAACTTGGCATCCTGATACCACTCCGGAGCATCGTATTGCAGCAGAGAATCCCACGTCGGCTTGTACGGACCTTCACCCGCTAGATCGGGAATGGGAGAATCCATCGGCACGCCATCCCACGAGCCGCCGGGTATGGGCAACGCGGGAGGCTCACCCCAGGCGGGCGGTTTCCAGGTGTTCTCATCGAGATGCTTCTTCGCAATCTGGCCGTTCTCGAGGGCATAGAAGAGTCGCTGAGCTGCCGGCGTAGCGCAGAATTGCGCGTAGTCTTCTGTATAAGTGTCGAATTCGCGGAACGCGGGCGACTGCGCCGCATCACCGGATTGCGCCCCAAGACGTACCGTTCTTGCAGCCGCCGCGGCCGCAACCAGTTTGCAGAAATCTCTGCGTCGCATGGATACTCCTCCTATCATCATCGATCAGTTTCTGTGTCGATTAGTCTTGCGGCAACAGATGCATCATCGCTTCTCAACACATCCTGCACCTGAATCATGCCGCATCGGATTCCAGTCCCCATCTTGCGCCGACGAAGCCATAGACGCCGACACAAAGATAGGCGACCAACGGGACCAGGTAGGCAAGCGCCACGCCATGGCCTGCTTGAGAGAGCAGACCCATGGCCGGCGTCAGCACCGCGCCGCCGATGATCGCCATGATGATCAGCGAGCCGCCGATCTTGGTATTCGGGCCTAGCCCCTTGATGCCCAGCGCGAAGATCGTCGGGAACATCAGCGACATGAAGAAGCTGGTGAGAAAGATTGCCCACAGGCCGATCCAGCTCGGGTGCAGCACGCCGATCGCGACCAGCAGCACATTGATGACGCGAACGAACCCATCAGCAGGTTGGGCTTTATGACTCGCATGAGCGCGGTAGCGATAAATCGGCCGACGCCGAAGGCCACCAGCGTGCCTGTTAAGAAAGTATGCCGCGGCCTTCTCTCCGGATGAGTATGTCTCCTGCACATATTGAATGAAGTAACTCCAGGTGCCGACCTGCGCGCCTACGTACATAAACTGGGCGAAGACAGCAAAGAGAAAATGCGGATATTTGAGCAGATCGCGGATGCGCCCATGATCGCCACGCATCTTCGTGCTCGCTGTGAACCTTCGGAAACTTCTTGATCAAAATCAGCATGGCCCATGCGAAGACCACCAAGCCAAGAGATAGATATGGCATTTAGATGCGCAGGATCTCATCGTGCAGATAGGCTGCATACGTCCCGGCGTGCTTCATCGCGGCTACCTGGTCGGGAGTCAGCTCGATGCCGGAAAAGATAAAGACTTGCCGATCAGCACGCCGGTGATTGCGCCCAGCGGATTGAAGGCCTGCGCGAAGTTCAGCCGCTGTTCCGAGGTCTCGGGCGATCCCATCTGCGCGATGAATGGATTCGAGGCAGTTTCAAGAAACGAGAGGCCGCTGGCGATGACAAAGAGCGCGATGAGAATGAACCAGTATTGCCCGACCAGCGCGGCCGGCCAGAAAAGAAATGTGCCCAAACTGTAAAGCAGCAGTCCGATGACAAAGCCGAACTTATAACCCCTCTTGCGCATCAGCAGCGCCGCGGGCATGGCCAGCAGAAAATACCCCATGTAAAATGCCGATTGCACCAATCCTGCCTGAAAGCGCGAAATCTCGAAGGACTTCATGAACTGCTTGATCAGTACATCGTTGAGGTTGTTCGGAATGGCCCACAGAAAAAAGAGCACCGTGATCAGAACGAAAAGAGCAATCTGTCCGGATGGGAAGATCCCGCCCTTCGGTTGCGCCGGTTTTGTGCGATCGAGATTTACGTCAGGCATGATTAGTTCACATCTCCCTAAGCCTTCATCGACTGGCGAAGGCGAGCTTCCGCCTCGGCATTCCAATAGCCGCAGCCAAGTTCGAAGAAGACTGAGGTGTAAGGAATTGTCATTTCGGTTTTGATGATCAGAATGTTGAAGAGCTGCGCGGATTGGTCGAGCCGGGCAATGATCTCTTCATGCGGAAGCTGCTTCCTGGTCGAGCCTGCGAGCAGTTCATCCAACTGACGCCGGTACTCCGAGATTCCCGGTGCATCGGGCTCTGCGACGAAACCGATCTCGGAGTCGGTGTAGACGGTGGCCTCGATGTGCTTGCACGCCTTGATTGCATTCAGAACTCGACGCGAGTGTGGCGATCTGATCGGCGCCTGTCACCAGAGTTTCAATGCCGGGCCGCGATTGAGCGGGATACGCGGCATCGGCTACTACGATCCAGTTGCGATGCCCATAGAGCGGAAGGCACTCAGAGAGCCTGCGTTCCCAATCTGTCATCATTTCTTCCTTGCCGCCGGCAGAGTGCGCCGGCAAGTGCTGAACCTGACAACCTCTTGCAGAGTACTCTCGCTAAACGAGCTCTTCATCCTGACAGACGGCCACTTTGCCGCATTTGCCTGAAGCCATCAGGGCATAGGCTTCGGCTGCGCGTTGCAAAGGAAAACGGTGGGTGATGATTTCGGCCGGATGCAGATTCCAGCGAACCAGTCTTTCCACCAGCTCTTCCATCAACCAGGTCGAAGTCACCCACGAGCCATAGACGGTCTTCTGATCGTGAATCATATCGGGGGATGGATTGATCTCGACCTTTCCGCCTTCGCCGATGAAAACGATCCTGCCCCACTTGCGGGTGGCGCGAATCGCCGTCGCGCGCGCCGCGTGATGAGCCGAACAGTCCACCGCGCGCTCGACGCCCATGCCGCCGGTCAGGCTCTTCACTTCGTCTACGTTGTCAGGACCCGAGGCCAAAACCGCATCGCAAAGTCCCATATCGAGCGCGATCTTCATGCGCTCGGGAACCACATCGATGCCGATGATCTTGTTGGCGCCGAGTTTGCGGCAGAGCGCGCCGGTGGCCAGCCCAACAGGGCCGAGACCAGTGATGAGCACAGCATGATTGCCATTGATTCCGATCTTTTCCAGACCTTCGTAGACGGTTCCGAAACCGCAGGCCACCTGCGCGCCATCGGCATAGGAGAGCTCTTCGGGCAGCGCGATGAGGTCCTTCTCTTCGGCCACCATATACTCGGCCATTCCGCCGTCGCGCTGCCATCCATAAGCACGGCGATACTTCTCGCTGGTGCATGAAATCATGTAGCCGCGCCGGCAGTCGTTGCACACTCCGCAGCCCGAGATGTGATAAACGATGACGCGATCGCCGGTCTTGAAGCGGCGGCATCCTGCGCCGGTCTCGACGATCTGGCCACAGGGCTCGTGGCCGGCAATCACTCCCTGATAGCCTTCAGGGCCTTTGCCGAGATGCTCGTGATAGATGCATCGAATGTCGGAACCGCAGATTGTGGAGGCCTTCATCCGCAGCAGGACTTCTCCGTGGCCCGGTGCGGGAACCGGCGCAGTGCGCAATTCAACCGTGCTGTTGCCGGGCAGAAATGCCGCGGTCATCGTCGTTTCCATTTTGTTCTTCTCCGTGCTCGGTCCGCGTCAACAGCCGCCTATGCCGCAGCTAGGGCGGTGTGATTTCTCCGTTGGTGTCCCACAGGTCTTCCCAGGTCTGTCCGTCTTTCCATAAAAAGACCTGGCCTTTGATCAGGCGGCAGTTGCGGTCGAGACCGGCAATCTCCTGCATCTCCTCGTCTGTCAGCGGGTCGTCTACAGCGCCGCGCAGATTTGCAAGATAGTTGCGAGGGTTGGTTGAAAACGGAATCGGCGTCTGGCCGCGCTGAATAGCCCACTTGATGCAGACGACCGCGGGATGAACGCCATGTCTCTGGGCAATCTTCAAGATCACCGGATCCTCCGTCGGCGATGTATCCGTGGGAGTGCGGTCACGCTCCGGTCTTCCCGGCGAACCGATCGGACAATAGCCAACGGGCTGCATGCCATTTTCCATCACGAAATCGAACAACTCCTGCTGCTGAAAATGCGGATGCAATTCCATCTCGTTCACCGCGGGCTTGATGCGGGCATCCCGGAGCACCAGCTTCAGCTTGGGGATGGTCATATTGGACGTGCCGATATGACGCACCAGTCCGAGGTCGACAAGCTCCTCCATCTTGCGCCATGTCTTCATGTAATTGGCGTGAATGTAGGGTTTGGCATCCGCGCTGCGCGAGGTCACATCGCAGCCCGCCGGATGAAAATTCGGGAAAGGCCAGTGCACCAGATAGAGATCGAGATATTCCAGGCGGAGGTCGGCGAGCGACTTGCGGCACGACGCGATCACATCGGCCTCGCCATGCTTATCGTTCCACAGCTTTGAAGTGACCCAGATCTCTTCGCGCTGAATGCCCTTGCCGAGAATTGCCTCGAAAGAAGCGCCGATTTCGGCCTCATTGCCATAGACTGAGGCGCAGTCGAAGTGACGATAGCCGACGGCCGCGGCGCCCTTCACCGCCTCGGCCACCTGGCTGGGCGTGACATGGTCCGACCCAAAGGTGCCCAGCCCAATGGCCGGCATTTTGGCTCCGGTATGCAAGAGCCTTTGAGGGACGGCTGCAGGGTCTACACAATTGGTCACAGATTGGCTGACGCTCACCGGAACTCCTATTTCGAGCAAAGTTATCGATAACTCTGACCTCAAAAGAATATACTTGAGCCCGAGAAGTGTCAACATTGGAGCGCGCGGTGGCTCGTGATCGAGCGAATCAGCCGCCGCGATCATCTGCTAGACAGCCAGGCACAAAAAGCAACTGGCGGTCAATCGAAAGTGTGAGAAATGAAGCCCTCAAGCGGCGGTAGGAATGAAGAGGGGAAGGTTCGCAAAAGCACGTCCGTGCGCTTGAAGGACATCGCAAGCGACATGGGCCTGTCAACCGTCACGATTTCGAAGGTGCTGCGCGGCCATCCCGACATCAGCGAAGAGACACGCAAGCGTGTGCTGAAGCGCATGAAGGAGCTTCACTATCAACCCAACTTTGCCGCACGCGCACTCATTACGGGACGAACCTGGACCATCGGGCTGGTGGTTCCGGACCTGCTGCATCCGTTCTTTGCGCAAGTTGCAAAGGCGATCTCGGCAGAGATTCGCGGCCAGGGATACAGCCTGATGATCACTTCTTCGGAAGAGGACCCGGAGCTTGAACGGCAAGAGATCGAGGGATTGCTGGCGCGCCGCGTGGATGCCATGCTGGTTGCATCGGCACAAAGAACCCCGGAGAACTTTCGCTCGATGGATGAGCAAAGAATTCCGTATGTCCTCATCGATCGCCGGTTCAAAGGCCTCGATGCGAATTTTGTGGGAGTGAACGATGTGGCCGTCGGCATGCTTGCGACCAATCACCTGATCGAGCAAGGCTGCAAGAGAATCGCGCATATTCGCGGCCCTGAAACAAGCACCGCGCTTGGCCGCCTGGAAGGCTACCAGCGTGCCCTTGCCGCCCATCGGCTGACGCCGTTGCCTGGCCATATCGTTTCCATCGGATCGTCCGGCGACGACAGGGGCGAACCGGGAGGGTATGAAACCACCAAGAAGCTCATGGCCGTAAACCCGCCGCCAGACGGAATCTTCTGCTTCAACGATCCGGTTGCGCTGGGCGCAATGCGGGCAATCCTCGATGCCGGAATGCGTATACCAGGGGACATTGCAGTGGTGGGATGCGGCAATGTGCTCTACTCGGATTTTCTCCGCGTTCCGCTCACTTCCATCGATCAGGACAGCTTCGCCATCGGCCTGCATGCCGCAAAGCTGGCTCTCACGCTAGTCGGTTCAAAAGAGCCAATTCGCCCAAAAACGGTTTTGGTAAACCCGCGCCTCGTCGTGCGCGCATCTACGCTCTGCATTTAGACCGGATATTGGAGCGGGAGACCGGGATCGAACCGGCGACATTCAGCTTGGGAAGCTGACGTTCTGCCACTGAACTACTCCCGCCCTTTAGAGTCAACTACTTACTCTATTATTCTGTGGTGCCTCGCATATTCAAACAACTGAATCCGGAAGCCGCCTCCAAAAATCCGCACCTATTTGCAGTTCCCGCTAGGCCACGATCAAGCTTCATAGAGAATTATAAGTCAATGAACGCACGGCTCAAAAGTAGATTTAGCTCATTATCCGAGAGCCGAGTCGGCTGGTCCGCCGGGCACACACGATACGGGGAGCGTTCACCAGTCTCAGGCGCTCCATCCAGACCATCTACAATAGCCCATCAACCTGCACATATGGTCGCGCTGACAGGATGAGGATTCCTTCGGCCTGTAAAACAGCACATCGCGGCACGGCGTAAGGCAGTGACGCATTTCCGTTGAGGTCTAATAATTCTTCGACTGTGAACTGTTAATTGTCGATTGGGTGCCTGCCGTTCTCAACTCGCATGGTCGGAAGGGTCGTGACTTTTCATCTTGATGGGAGGTTCGCTGAGTGACTCGGCGGAGATTTAGAAATCGAAAACTGCTGCAGGTCCATACGGCGTTTTCGGGATCTACTCTTTTCAGCAGTTCCCCCGCCATTGGCCGAGCATTGAGTGTTATCGACTACTCGGATTCATCCCCGGCGACGCCTGGCAGATGAAGACGAGCATTGATCGTTACACCGAATTCCGTCTTTTCCTCGTCCAGGACAACGCGGTGCGTGGCGTCGCCAAAAAAGGAACAACCGTACCGTCCTGCCAATCCGCCGCACAATTATTGACATGTCGCATTGAGCGGGCGGGGTTACCCCGCAGCCCTACTCAGCTCTCAACGCTTCAACTGGATCGACCGCTGCCGCACGACGGGCAGGTAGATAGCTCGCGAGCGCCGCGGAGATCGCCAGGATCAGCGGCACCGTGACGTAAGTGAAGGGATCGAGCGGACTGATGCCAAACAGCAGCGACTTCATCAGATGCATCACCGCAGCTGCCGTTCCCAGGCCAATGAGGACGCCAACCACCGTCAGAAGCAGCGCAGACCGCACAAACATCCACTTCAACTCGCCCCTCTGCGCACCGAGCGCCAGGCGAATTCCTATTTCGCGTGTGCGCTGCGAGACAGCATAAGAGATGACGCCGTAGATGCCGATGATGCCAAGCGCAAGTGCCATCGAGCCCGCGATTGCCAGCATGACCAGCGTGAAGGAAGTGCGCGCCAGCGACTTGCGGTAAAGGTCCTGCATGGTTTCGACTGACGCCAGCGGCAGGTTGGAATTCACCGACCAGACCGCTCGTTGCACTTCACTGAGAAAGCCTTCATTCCCAGCACGGTTGCTGCGAATCACAAAGGTGACCGCGCGTCGAGCTTCAGTGGTTGGCTTTGGGGTATAGGGACTGTCGAGCATTGCTGGCCAGTAGACGATTTGCGGCGCATCCTGGTCCACGCCATGCACGCGAACATCCTGTACCACGCCAATCACCTCCAGCCACGGCCTGTTCGAGAACTGCCGGACCCGTTTGCCCACACCGGCCGAGGCTGAGCCCCACGCTTCACGTGCAAATTTCTCCGACACGATCACCATCGGTCTCAGGCCGTAAATGTCGTCCCACGTAAAATCGCGGCCTGCAACCAGTTTTGTGCCCATCGTCTTGAAGTAACCCGGCGCGACGTAATTGAAAAGCCGGATCGGCGGCTCTCCGCCCTCATAATGTTTTCCCTCAACCCAGATGATGTCCCAGTTGGGATCGTCATTGTCCATCGGTACTGCGCCTGCGAACCCGACGGAGGTAACGCCGGGAATGGCCGCGATCTTGTCCACAATGTTGTTCTGGTCGCGCGTAACCGTCATCGGATCGGAAACCAGCAAATCAGGAATCGAGATGCGCATCGTCTGTAAATGCGGAGCGTCGGAGAACCCTGGATCGACGTTGCGCAGCGCGGCGAAGGTGCGGATCATCAGCAGAGCGCTCACCAGCAGAACCAGGGCCATGGCTACCTGCGCTACCACCAGCACATTCCTCGAGCGCTGCCGTACTCGGCCTGCACTGGCGGTCCGGTTTGCGCTCCCGATCGTTGTCTGAACCTTTCCCCCCGCGTACCGTAGCGCCGGAATGCATCCGAAGAGCAACCCTGACAAAACCGAAAGAAGCAGCGTGAAACCAAGCGCGCGCAGATCGAGCGAGACTTCGCTGAGCCGTGGCAGGTCGGCCGGGCCAATAGCCGTCAGAAGCCGCAATCCAGCATAGGCTACGCCGACTCCGATCACGCCCCCGATCAGTCCGAGCAACACGCTCTCCGTCAGCAGTTCCCGCGCAATGCGGGAGCGCCCGGCGCCCAATGCGGCTCGGATCGAAAGCTCCTGCTGCCGCGAATCAGCGCGCACCAGCAGCAGATTCGCAACGTTGGTGCAGGCAATCAGCATCACCAGGCCAACCGTCGCCATCACCACCCACAGTACACCGCCCACATCGCCAACAACACGCTGTTTCAGCGGACGAAAAGCAGGGGTGATCTTCCACCTCTCGTAGAAATGCGGGTTGGTTCCCGGACCGTTCGACCAGGAATCCATCCAGAGCATAATCAGCCGCGACACGTCCGCGTCGGCTTCTGCCAGGGTCACTCCCGGTTTAAGCCGGCCAATTCCCTCGGCGAAGAATGGCGCCAGCTTTTGATTGGTTCGATCGAAGGCCAGCGGCACCAGCATGTCGAAATCCTGATCGACCATCTTGAAGCCGCGCGGCATGACGCCCACAATCTCTCGCGTCTCCGCATCCACCTGGATCGTGCGCCCAATCGCGGATTGCTCTCCGCCGAAACGCCGCTGCCAGTAGCCGTAGCTCAGCATCACCGTCTTTGCGCCGCGCGGGTCCTGGTCAGCCTGCGAGAACCACCGGCCGGCCCTGGGAAGGACGCCGAGCGTCTCCAGCACGCCGCCACTGACGAGCGCTGTGCGCACCTCTTCCGGCTGAGCAACCCCGGTCACGTTTGCCGTGCCCGTCGTCCAGACACCCAACGACTGGAATGTCCGGTTGTGCTCGGAAAAAGTCAGATACATCGACGGCGAAAGCCTGCAGACCGGTGGAAAAATCGGCCATCCCCTCGGCGCCCGGAGCGTTCAACGTGAGAGCGGCGAGCCGGCTGGAATCGGGATAACGCAGCGGCTTCAGCAGCACGCTGTTGATCACGCTGAAGACGGTCGTGTTGGCGCCGATCCCCAGTGCTATCGTCAGCAGCACAGTGATGGCAAATCCCGGCGACTTCCTCAGCCGGCGCAAAGTCAATTTCAGGTCGGCAAGAATGGATTCAAGAGCCGCCCACTGCCACTCTTCGCGGCTGCGCTCTTGCAGGAGAGTCACGTTG
Organism: uncultured Acidobacteriaceae bacterium; assembly: GCA_963843625.1. GTDB lineage: Bacteria > Acidobacteriota > Terriglobia > Terriglobales > Acidobacteriaceae > Telmatobacter. Next base: position 95,699 of record CAWJLK010000013.1, on the reverse strand, counting down.
CCGAACTCGCGCCTCGCCGCTTGCTCGGCCTCCTTGCGCGGCATTCCCTCGGCCATCAGTTCCTCGGTGCGCTCTTCGATGTGCTCCTGGATCGAGACCGAGATATCGTCATAGCGGCGACGGCGGCTGAACAGTTTGCGCAGACCCTGCATGGTTAATCTCCTAGGCCTTGGCCACGGCCAGCACGCGCGTGATTCCGGCGAACATTTTCTCGAAGCTGACCACTTCCTGCTCCAGGTGGCGAACCCCTGCATCCGTGAGCCGGTAGATTCGGGTGGGACGCCCCTTCGCCGACAACCCAGCTTCCGATTCCAGCAATCCCTCCCGCAGCATGCGCTGCAATGCCGGGTACAGGGATCCCTCTTCAATCTGGAGCAGGTTGTCCGAGACTTGCTTGATGTGTTTCACCAGCGCATAGCCATGCATTGGGCGCAGGCGAAGCGATTGCAGGATCATGATTTCCAGCGCACCGGGGAAAAGGTCGCGATGTTCGGAGTTCTTGGCCATGGGATGAACAATAGCACTAAAATACCTATTTGTAAAATAGGTATTTTAAAATAAAATAGTCTGGAACATCCGGGTTCGCTCTCGCTTGGAACTGGTTGGTCCGATGGGGTCGTTTATTGGTGTGCATTCAAATCCATCCTGGTCGGTAACCAAAAGTCGCCATTGCGCAAGTTTTCCTAAAGCAAACGCGGCCATTCCCTTGTCCGGAGGCTGCGGTGCTTACTGACGCTGAAATGCGGGAGTCCGGGTTGCTGGAACCAAACAGAAGTATCGAATAACTGCCCTGGCGCGAAGTGAGCGCACAACCATCCCCACCCAGGAGTACTGATGACAAACCGTGTCCAGAAATTCAGCCCAGATCCCGAGACGGAATCGCATCAACGCGCTCATGCCAGCAAAAGAGCAAGCTGAAGCATTGGCCGGAAACCTTTGATAGGACCCTGCGGCGTTTCCTTTACCGATCCGGCGTCCCGGTTCTCAATTCTCCGCCTTCAAATGACCGGCTCACGCTCCCATTCCGGAACTCAATCATTTCGGCAAGTAGCTCATAGAAGGACACGACGCGCGGGTATCTTGCTCTTGCTGTAGTAAGTATCCACCGGCAGAGCCGGCGGCTTTACGGTTGCTGGCCCCTCAAAGGGGCCTTTTCGCAACCGTCCGAAGCAAGAACAAAAGCAAAAGACTCGTATTGCTGTCTTCACTGCCACAGCACAGGCAATTCGAGGGAGAACATACTCCCGGAATTCTCAAAGTTCTACTGCCACCCCGGCAGAGCCGGGGGATCTCCGCTTTGGATTAGGCGCGCGTTCTCCTTGTCGTCAGCGGCTGATACGAAAAAACGACGAGCAGGTCACTGGATTCGGGCACAAGTTGAGTTCCATGCCGATATGACTTTGAACGCAGATTGAACAGTGCATGGACGGAAGACTACATAAGAAGATTGACCAGGTGGAATAACTGGTCGCGTGCGCCGCGGTAGCCCATGCGCGTGAGGTGCTGGGCGCCGGCGTGGCGCTGCTCGTGCAGGCCGATGGCGTAGTGGGCGAGATGCTGTTCGCGCGCCAGTGAACGGGCCGAGTCCGGAGCCAGGAGCAGGTTGCAGGCGTCGATCCTGGCCTCAAGCAACTGATAATCGCCAATGCAGACGCGATCAACCGGCAGGCGATGCAGAGTTTCAGAGCGGGTGGGACTGACTGCAAGCCGCGGTTCGGCTCCCAACTCGCACAGCCACGCGCTCAGATCGAAAAGAAGATCCGGCTCGGCGGCAATGGCCGCGCGCATGTGGCCAAGATTGCGGGCGTTGTCGATCATGGCGTCGAGCAACTGGCTGCGCTGCATGTGATATTTTTCAGCGATTGGCTGGCCGGAGATTTGAGAGAGGCATTGCAGCAAAGTATCTGTCTGTTGCAGGCCGGTGACGGTGGGCAGGAGCGTTCCCTGCAATCCGGCGCGAGTGAGCTCGTCGGCCGATGCGCGCATCTGTTCGCCGAAGGCAAGATAGGAGACACTGGCGCCGAGCTGCTCGAGTGCAGAGAGGCTGACGCCGCCGTCAAAGGCGCTGCGATTGCGCGGACCGAAGCGGCCATCGAGAGCCGTGCTGATATCCGGCAGGACCAATGACGAGAGGCCAAAGTCGGCCACCGTCTCCTTGATCCACTCGATGTCGCCGATGGAGAGGTGAGAGCCGGGCAGAATAACGAGCTGACGCGGCTGCGGGGCGCGGGAGCGCGTACGGTCGCCGAGCAGATGCGAGACAACGGCGTGCGCGGCCTTTCCCCAGCCGTCCTGCAAGGAGCCTTCAAAGTCCGGAGTATGCAGAAACAGCAGGAGGGGTTGCCGAGCAGCGGATGTGCCTGGCACGGGCGGCATTGAGACCGCGCTGGCTCCCTGGGCTTCGATCGCGCCGGTGGTCACGACGGCAATCATCTCTGGCGACTGTCCGCTGAGGCGGACGAGGGCCGAACGCAGCGCCTGATGGCCGCCGGAGATTGTGTCGTGCTCGTTCATGGCGACCGTATCGAGGGTGATCTGTTCGCCGAAGTAACGGCTGAGAAAGACCGTGCCGCTCGTGGCGCAGCCTTGAGCGCCGAACAGCAACGGATGGCAGCGGCGGATGCCCTGCAGCGCCAGCACTGCACCGATGGGCTGCGTGAGGGCGAATGGATTGATGCTGCCGAGGTGGAGGTTGGAATGAATCACGGGCGATGAGGAAGACGCGGAAACAGGCGCGAGGCTCTCAATGGTTGTCGCCGACAGCTTCCAGACCGGGGAACTCAACAAGCGGTCGATCTCGGCCAGCACACGCAGAACGCCCTCGTAGCCGAGCAGGCTGAAGTCGCGCTCATGACTCAGATCGACGCAGGGAATGGCGTACTTTTGCGCCTGGTATTTCAGACTGCTGCCGGAGAGGATCAGGTCGATGCCGCCGCCACGAAGCAGCTCTTCAAGCTCGGAGTCCTGCCACTCGGGCAGGCCCTGCTGACGGCAGCGCTGCTTGATCGAGAGATGGATACTGCGATCCCGTTCGCTGCACTTGTGCAGGGAGATGCCGCGCACGATCAAGCCGGCCGATTGCAGATCATCGATCAGCGACCAGGTTTTGACACCGCCGAGGTAGACCAGCACGCGCTTGCCCGCGAGGCGTTTCCGATAGCCTGCGAGAAGCTGCTCGAAGCGTTGCTGCTGCTGCTCAATCCAGAGATCGAGCTTGGCAAGGATGGTCTTTTCGGCGCCGCGGTCGATCAGCACCAAAGCCAGTCGCCGCAATGTGCCGGCAAAGCTTCTGCTGCCGTAGAGGCTGCCGCGGACGCAGGGAATTCCATAGGTGCGTTCGAGGTTCTCGGCCAAGATCGGGCATGGCCTGTGAACAAAGGTCGAGACTGACGTTGGCGCGATGCGCGGTGGCGATCTCCTGGTAGCGTGCGTCGCCGGGGATGGAGGCGAGAATGCGGATGCCCATGTGGCGCAGAATTCCGCGCAACTCGGAGACCTCGCCGCAGACGTTGAACTCACCGATCAGGTTGATGTCGGCGGGGGAGCGGAAGGCCGGTTCGATGGTGCCGATGACCCGATCGCAGAGCAGCTTGACGGCCAACTGATGGCCGCGCTGCTTGCCGCCATCGAGGCCCGAGGCCTCAACCGCCAGCACGGGCAGCCCGAGCCGCTCAGTGGCGGCGCGGCACTCGGCGCGCAGATCCTCGCCCATCATCGCCGTCACGCAGCTCTGATAGACAAAGATGGCCGCCGGAGCCAGTTCGACGACGATGCGGTCGAGCAGATCCTGGAGCCTCGCCGCTCCGCCGAGAATCAACTCGACCTCGCCGAGCGCCGTGGTCACTGAGTAGCGATGCAGATGCGATCCGCTGCTGGCCGTCGGGCGAGAGGACCAGACGTGGCCAAGGCAACTGGCGCTGCCGTGCACAACGTGAACGGCGTTGGTGATTGGCTGCAAGGCCAGCTTGGCCCCGCGCAATGCACAGCCGCCCGATGCGGCTTGCTGCCGGCTATCGCGGCAAGGTTCCGCCGTCCATGTCGTCGCCATCCTCAGCCCTCCTTCCAGCATTGCCTATGGAACAAAACTCCAGCGCGTCATCGCCTAATCGAGCCGGAAGCGCACGGGAACAACCACCCAAGCAGCGACGGCATCACCATCGATCTGGGCAGGACGAAAAAGCCAGTGACGCAGAGCCTCAAGGGCGGCCGCATCCAAACTGGAGTATCCCGAAGTGGCAGCCAACTGCACCTCGCGCACAGAACCCTCTTCCGAGATCAGCACGCGCACGCGCACGTTGCCGCTCCAGCCCTTGTGGCGCGCATCACTCGGATAAATCGGTGGCGGGCTGGAGATTAGATAGGGCTGATGGCTGGCGCCGGCGACGCTGCCCGCATGCCCGCTCGCGCCGCTTGATGCGCCGGTTCCAGCGCCGGAAGCGGCGATCGCCGCTCCATTGCCTGCGACCGCAAGCCTCTTTTCTTCGACCGCAGCATTGGCTGTACCGGCGGCAACAATCGGTGATGCAACCGGCGAGGTTTGCAACTCGGGAACAGGCGGGGCAGGCGTGACGGTCGGCGTGAGCATCGCGATACGCTTCGCCGCTGCGGGAGCCGTTTTGCGGACAGCGGACGGAGGCGTGGCCAGCCGTGGCGCCGAGCCCAGCGTCATCTCCACCACACGCACTTCCGTCGGGGGAGCGAGCGGGCGGCTCTGCTGCGAGCCGATTTCGACGACCGCACTGAAGAAGACAGCATGAAGCAGCGCCGAAATGAAACCGATGGATTTCATCTTCTTCTCCTCCTTTCGTGCAACCGGCTAGGGCTTTCGCGCGTTCAGCTAAGGCAAAGCTTCGATCTGGCCGAGACCAGCGGCACGCAGAGCGTGACTTGATCGCCGCGCCGGGTGCGGATGTCGAGTAACTCGGCCTCAACGCTGTAGGTCTGCTGCAGGTACGACTCGGAGATCACCTCATCGGGACGCCCGATGGAAAAGCCGCCGTCGCGGTCGAGAATGGCCACCTTCGATGCATAGGCCAGCGCATGGTTGGGCGAGTGCGTGGTCAGAATAATGCCGGCCTTCTGGGCGCGGGCCACAGCCCGGATGTGATCGAGCACCATGAGCTGATGGCCGAAGTCCAGGTTCGAGGTCGGCTCGTCCATGATGAGGACTTTGGGCTGCTGCGCCAGGGCGCGGGCGATGAGCACCAACTGACGCTCGCCGCCGCTGATCTCGGTGTAGATCTTGTCGCGGAGATGTTCGATATTCATCGCGCGCAGCATCTGCCCGGCAACGTCGACATCATGCGCAGTGGGCGTTGAGAAGACGCAGAAATGGGCGGTGCGTCCCATCGTGACCACGTCGATCACACGGAAGGGAAAGGGCGGCACATGGGCCTGCGGCACGTAGCCGACCAGGCGGGCGAAGTGGCGGCGATTGAGCCGGCTGATCTCGCGGCCGTCGAGCAGGATCTGCCCGGAGAGCGGCTTGATTGCGCCGAGGATGGTTTTGAACAGCGTGGTTTTGCCGACGCCGTTTGGACCGAGCAGACAGAGCAACTCGCCGGCGGCCAGCGTGAAGGAAATATCCTTGAGCACGACCTGTTTTCCATACCCGCAGTGAACGGCTTTGACTTCGAGCATGGCTATACCCACCCTTTGCGTGTGTGAAAGAGCAGATAGAGGAAGAGCGGCGCGCCGAGGATCGAGGTCACAATCCCGGTTGGGATTTCGGTCACGCTCAGCATGCGGCTCAGGTCGTCGACCACCAGCAAAAAACTTGCGCCGAGCAGCGTGGAGACGGGAATCAAGTAGCGGTAGTTAGGCCCGACAAGCAGGCGGGCCAGATGAGGCACGATCAATCCGACGAGCGCGATTACGCCGCTGACCGAGACCGCAGCGGCGGTCATCAGCGTGGCGCAGGCGATGACGCCCAACCGCAGCAGTCTGGGTCTCAACGCCCATGGAGCGGGCCTCCTCCTCGCCGAAGGCCATTACATTGAGATTCCAGCGCAACAGATAGATGCCGACCAGACCGAGGAGAATCGGTCCTGCGATAACAGTTACATCGGCGGCACTGATGGTGGCCAGGCTGCCCATCAGCCAGAAGGTGATCGCCGGCAGCGTGTTGTTTGGATCGGCGACGAGCTTGGTGATCGAGACGAAGGAATTGAAGAGCGTGCCGATGATCATGCCGCTCAGAATCAGCAGCAGGACCGGCGTTCCCTGGCGTCCGAAGATGCGGCTGATCAGGTAACTGATGCCGACCGCCGCAAGAGCGAAGATAAAAGCCGCGGCCTCAATCACGGCCACACTCTGGTTGAAGAGCATCGCCAGGGCCGCACCGCAACCGGCTCCGGCTGAAACGCCGAGGATGTCGGGCGAGACCAGCGGATTGCGGAAGAGCCCCTGATAGGCGGCACCGGAGACCGATAGCGCCGCGCCGATCAGCACTGCGGCCAGGATGCGTGGCAGACGGATGCTGCAAACGACAGTCTCCATCGCCGGGCTCCAGTACGGCGTCACGGCCACGAACTTCGAGGCAAGAATCGACAATGCTGTTCCGGCATGGACCGGGTAATGCCCGATCGTAAGCGAGCCGGCTGTGAGCAGCAGAAGAAACAAAACGCAAGCCGCCAGCTTCATCGCCATGATTTGCCGGCCTCCTTGCCGGGGGAAAACGCTTGCCTCCAGAAAGCAACTCTGGAGCGGGAGAACGCGCGCAACGGTAGGGTATGCATCTTTAATGCATTTCCGGTTCCAAACTCCGCACATACGCTCGCTGACCGGACCGACAATTTTTCAGTTGGACAAAGGCGGTGTTATCTCGTTTGGAGTGTGGATTATGCTGGAGTGCGATTTGCCAGATGCGAAAACAGCGGCTGAAACGAGCCTGCCTGATTTCGTGCATTTGTGTGCGATTGCGCTGAAGCCGTACAGAGTTGTTCAGGGAGTCATGCCTTGCAGGTATCGGTCTACTTCCTTGTCTGTCAGGTTGTAGTGATAGAAGCGGGCAAAGTAATCGCGCACCTCTTTCTTCATATCCAGATCAGGAAACAGATCCGGATGAAAGAGCTTGGCCATGTATTCCAGCATGAGCACACCTTCCGTGCTTCCATCCCAGAAAAAAAGCCCGCCGGGCAGAACATAGACCTTGCCCTCTTTTACCGCCCTCACCTCGCGCCAGCGCTTGTCATTGAGCACAATGCTGGCGGGATATTGACGGCCGACAAGGATGAACTCCGGGTTCATCAGTAGCACGTCTTCCATCGGTGCCGTTGGGTCGCTGGCCTTGTATTCCTTGGTGACCATATCCGCCGCGGCCATTTGGCCATACCATCTCAGGTTGCTGTTGTGCCCGTTTGTCACCTGTGGGCTCGGGCCGCGCGCGTAATAAAACTTTACCCATTGGCTCGTGGGGATCTTCGATGTTCGCGCGGTAACATAGTGAATTTTCTCGTCGTAGTAATTGCACCACTCGTCGGCTTTCTTCCTCGCATCGCCACCGTAAATGTCACCGAAGAGGCGAACGGCGCGTTTGGTCTCTTCTTGAAATGCACCTGGATCGCCCTGCTCGTACTTCACTGACTGCGTGATGACCGCAGGGATGCCAGCGGTCTTTAACCTGGCTGTTGTCCGCTTGGCGTCATAGAGGAAAAAAGCCGTGTCAACATTGAGGCGCAAGAGATCTTCCATATTCGGAGTGCCCGCATATTTCGGTACGTTTTTCACTCCGGGACTGATCTTGTCCATCCACTGCGGGCTGGTGGTGGTCATGATGACGATCTTGCCGCTTTGTCCGACCAGAAAGGATTTCTCGTAGGCCAGGACCTCCAGTCCGCCGGCCCTTTGAGTAACATCTGGAAGCGCCACGCGGCGCCCGGCCATATCAATCACAGACCGATTCAACTTCGTTTGACTTATCTCATTGGGCGAAACGGACGCCAGCCGATTTACGAAGGCACATATCGACGCAGCGGATAGCAGAAGCAGCAGCAGTTTCGGAATGGATGGGCCATGTTTCATCGTCAACCAATCGCAGGTTTAAGAGAGATGCCGGAAAAACCATCTGCCTCGCCGCAGGCAACGGCGAGGCAGATGAGTGTTCACTACCACGCGAACTTGGCGGAGAAGGAGACAATGCGCGGCTGGCCGAGGATGATGCCATCGCCGGAGTAGTAAGTGGCCCAGTAGCTTTTGTCGCCGATGTTCGTTGCGTTGATCGCCAGTTTGAGATCGTGCTTCAGGATTATTCCTTCGTAGCGAAGACCGGTATCAAAGACGGTTGAGCCGTCGATAAAATGCGCATTCGTCGAATCGACCGGCCGCCTGCCTGAGTAATTCACCGCAAAGGTCGTGGTGAGGTGGGTCGCGGGCGGGAGGTTGTATTCAGCGTAAAGGCGCACCTGCTGCTCTGGAACGTTGATGGGGATTTTATGCTCCCAGGTTGGGTGATCCTTCTCGCGCGTAATTCTGGCATTCATCAATGCGAAGCCGCCCACCAAGGTCAAGTTCTTGGCGGCTTTGCCGCTTGCATTGAATTCGACGCCTTGGTTGATTTGACGGCCATCCTTCTTGTAAACCTCATCGTCAGGATCAAGGTATTCATTGATCAGACTCATGCGGTAGAACGCCAGGGAAATCTGTGTGCCTTGCACCTTGGCTTTGGCGCCGATTTCGTATTGACCGTCAACGGATGGTGGCAGAATTTCATTGGCGTTTTTGGCCTGGGCAGCAGAGGTGCTGCCTCCCGGATTCAGTCCCTGCATGTAAGAAAAATAGGCTGAAACATCGTGCGGCAGGCGATAGTTCAACGCATAGGTCGGCGTAAAAGCGTGCTGCGAATAGGCCGAGGTGTGCGCATGCGTGGTTTTATTCCAGGCGTCATACCAGATCTGCGCGAAGTTCACGCCAATCAAGGCGGAAAGCGCATTGGTCAACCGCAGGTGATCGCCCAGGATCACGTTGCCGGTCGGCTGATCGCGGACGATATCGGATGCCGGGAGAGTCAAGTGAGGATTGGTGTAGGTTGCGGGAGAGGCTGCGCTGCTTGCGCCCAGATTCCTCGTTGCATACGATGCCTTCTCAAAGTGATAGTAGTTTCCGGTATAGCCAAAGGTGATGTCGTGATGCACGGCTTTCGTATTGAAGGAGGCATCCAGCAGTCCGTACTCGGCGTTGGTCCTCTCGTGCTGAGGCACGTTGTCGTAAAGCATTTCTGTATAGCTGCCGGCATTGTCGGTCAGGATGGCGTCGATGTAGTTGTACCCACGGTGCATCTGACCATAGCGCCCCGCAGCTCTGAGCGTAAGAATCTTGCTCAGTTTTGAGTTGATCAAAAGACCGCCGTAAACCTTCTGCGATTCCGTGCAGGTCCAGTTCTGCCCATACTGCCTGGAGGCCTTGAACTTCGAGGCCGAAGGCACGTCAATGCCGTTGGCGGTCCACATGTTGTCTGCATAGTTGGCCGCATTGAAGTAGGTCGCCAGGCCGCGCTGATGGGCATCCTGCGCATAAATGTCGAATCTGATTTCAGTGCTGGGCGTCAACTGATAACTCAGCACATCGGAAAGCAAAGTTCGCCGGGCCTTGCTGTTCTCGAGAAAAGAATCGCCGTCGTCTTTGTAGATATTCAGGCGGGTCTTCAGCCTGCTGCCGGTCGACGGGATGGGGCCGCCGAAATCGATATAAATAAAGTTTTGCCCGCCGCCCTGCTGCCCGACGGAGATGGAGGCCACGGGATCGGCTGTCGGCTGCTTGGTGATAAAGTTGAACGCGCCGCCCACATTCGAAATGCCATAAAGAAAACTGGAAAAGCCATTGAGGATTTCCACCCGCTCGACGTTTTCAAGCGGAGGATTGGTAAAGCTGCGATCTACCAGCCCGTCGCGCATCTCACCGCGGTCCGATGCATCCGCGCCGCGAATCATCAGCTGCACCATGGAGCTCTGCACGTTTGGCAACAACAGATTGGAGACCGCTGGATTGGTCTGCACAGCCTCATAGAGCGTATGCACCTGGCGGTTTTCAATGAGATCTCCGGGCACAACATTGATCGAATAAGGAGTCTCCTGCAGCGACATTTCCCCGAGCGGACCGACCGTCGACTTCGTTGCCTTGTAGCCGCTCTCCGCGCTTCCTTCCCTGGCTGCTGTCTTGACCTCTTTTTTGTCCGCTACAACAACTTCTGGAAGAACCGTTTCCTTGGAAGCATCGGCAGGCTCAGTCTGGCTGGCGGCCGTGGATTGCGCGCTGCCATGCGCACTCATCAACGCAAATCCAGCGGCGACAATCATCGATGACAACAAGCGAGAGAATGAATGTGGAATATAAATGGAAACTCGTATCATATTTTCTCCTTGCGGACTATAGATGTTGTGCGCCGACCTGGTCGACTGGAGGACGAAGAAACAGTTTTTGCTTCTCAGCTTGCGGGTTATCAATCTCAGGCTTGGCGTTTCAGCCGCCACGAAGGAAAATGACTAAATCGTCCGATTGTGAACAAGGCGCCGATGGAATGAGGAATCAGCAGCGACTTACATCAGCTTTCTTGCATATCCGCTGTTGATGATTAACATGGAATTCCTTGTGCACGAGCCATGCCAAAGTGCGCAGGTTCCGGCTGCAGCGCGAATGGACGCGGCATTATTCGTATCTAGAGCACTTATGGTGCGATCGTGCGTAGAACCAGAGGACGCATTGGATTTGCTGGATCTGTTTCGGTGCACGTATGCGTGTACTTGGGAGATTGGCGCCCGATGCAAGATCGGACGCCGCAATCTCCGGCTCAACTCTCTGTTCATTCGATCATCCGACTGCGTGCCGGAGTCTCTAGCTAACAGACGAGCGATTCAGACATACACCGGTTCTGTTCTACAATACGGCGCTTTCGCCCCGTTCATCAGTTCGCACTCGGACTGCCGTATCGAGCGGGCAGATGAAGATCTTTCCGTCCCCGATCTGGCCGGTTTGATTCACTTCAATGATCGTCTTGACCACTGTATCGACGTCGGAATTCTGAACGGCAATGGACACCAGCCGCTTGGGAATGTACTTCATCCCGCCGGGCTTGTTTGGCGCGAGAAGCTCGGGAGCGCATTCCATGTTGACCTCGCCGGCGATTCCACGCTGCATTCCACGGCCAGTTACCGCAGTTGCAGTCATGCTTGGGAAGCCAAGTTCTTCGAGTGCACTCCGCGTCGGTCCCACTTTTTTGGGGCGAATGATGGCAATGATTTCCTTCATGGATCCCTCCTAGAGACCTTTCGTGCCGGTGCGGACGGTGTATGCGGCCTCGACGGGGCTGACGAAGACCTTGCCGTCGCCGAAGTTTCCCGTGTATGCTCTGTCCTTGATTATGTCGATGACATCGTCAACGCTTTTGTCCTCGACGACCATCAGGATCAACGTTTTGGGAAGCTCCTCGTAGCGAATCGTCCCGACAGTGATGCCCTTCTGCTTGCCTCGGCCAAAAACATGAGCTTGTGTCATGGAGACAAATCCGGCGTCTGCGAGTGCTTCTGCGACACCTTCGGCTGCTTCGGGGCGTAAGATCGCTCTGATCATCTTCATGGCATGTTTTCCTTTTCTTTGACTTTTTGTTGATCAATCATTGTTGAGAACCAGTGCCGAGTTTTCTGCTTGCGTACAACTCTGTCGCGCACTTCCTGTTGCTAAAGTGCTCAACTGGCCATTGCAGCGTACAGTGCTGGTTGTACTCGCCTTTGTACGTAGCACGAGGAATGCCAAAGATTGCTGTGAGGGCGCGCATGATGAAATACGCGCGATCAGACGAAAGTCTTGAACACTTCTAGCCCAAGGTTTTTATTGATATTGCAGAAAAAATCGATCGAGTGAGCAGAGTTCTTTCATGCAGCAGTCTACGCTTCGAGTTGGTTTCAGGATCTGGAGAAGGCGAGAAAGTTCGATTCTGTATGTTCTATCAGGTACATTCAGATCGATAAACGTGCAAAAACGTACGCGAAGGGCTTAAGCGATTCCAGTGTCGAAGATCGAAGGGTTGAATTCCGATGTGCAAATTCGTACCGAGCGAAACGAAAATGTACGAACCGGAACATTTCTGAAGCAAATCTACTTTGCCGTCATCGCAAAAACGGTTTTGAATACAGCGAATATTCAGCATGTGAGAAACATCGCCGACCGTTCTGCACGGGAATAAATCGTCCAGGTTCATGAACATGATCGCCTGAGCCTGCTTGAAGATTTCGTCTGGACTTCAATCACTTTCTGCGACTAGCTGCGCGTTGGCAATAGTCGTGCAAGAAAAGAGGGAAGCGCAACAAGTAGCTGCTCCGTAAAGTTGCGGGGACAGTCAAAATGCAGTCCAACTCAAACAAGCCGGTGCTGAGAAATGGGGTCCAAGATGATTGTTATCCGTAAAGCCACCAAAGCAGATGTTCCGCAGATCTTCACTTTTGTCCGGGCGCTCGCCGAGTACGAGCATGTGCCGCCAGAGGCGGTCCATGCGACGGAAGCGGGCATCGAGCGCGACGGCTTCGGAGAGAATCCGCTCTTCCGCTGCCTGCTTGCCGAGCACGATGGAGAGCCGGCGGGCTTTGCCATCTACCAATACAACTACTCCACCTTCGATGGGCAAATGGCGCTTCACATCGAGGATCTGTATGTGGTGCCGGAGATGCGCGGATTTGGAATAGGCAGAGAACTGCTGTCCTATGCGGCCGCAATCGCAGTCGAAAACGGCAGCCGGAGATTGCAGTGGGAGGTGCTAGATTGGAACTTGCCGGCAATCGAGTTCTATGGCTCACTGGGAGCGCGTTTTGTTGATCAATGGCGGAATATGCGGTTGACCGGCGATGCCGTGATGCAACTGGCTCAACACGCTGAGTGCACGAGGCAAAACGCCGCGGCTTAACAAATATTTGTTTTGAGATTGCGATCGCGTGATGAAATGGGCGCGAGAGAACGCGCGCCTGCGCCCAGGTTTCTGCAAGTGGCCTCGAAACTGGACTTTTGAGCGCGGTCACAGCGCATTTCCGCAGAGAACATTTTCGTACGAAACAGGAGGCGGCAGACGGGAACGTACATCTGCCGCCTTCGCATCTGCCAAAGCAACTTGTCTTCCTTCTTCATATCCGCATCTTGAAAATCCGCCTGGCGAAATCGCATTCTTAATCGAAGAGCCATGCCGAGCGATAAAACTCTCATATTGAGAGCGTTGCGTGAGTTACACCGCGTTAACTCCGCCGGGGTCTTGTCGCGCATCCATCAGAACATTGCACTGAGATGAAGGATTGATTTGCGAATGGAGCGCCGCCTGGAGGAATTGGAATCGCAATTGCATTAAGACAAACAGCGGCTCTCCCTTCCATCTTTCGATGTCCGCGGCTAGAGATGTTCTCAACGCAAAAAAACAGAACGTGGAGCCCAAAGGAGGTCACGTGAACCCGATCCTTTCAGGCATGGCCGGACAAGCCGCACTTAAGCTCGATACACATCCATGTTTCAATCAGGAGGCGCGCCACACCCATGCGCGGATTCATCTTCCCGTGGCCCCGCACTGCAACATGCAGTGCAACTATTGCAATCGCAAATACAGTTGCGTAAACGAAAGCAGGCCGGGAGTCACCAGCGCGATGCTCACTCCGGGGCAGTCGATCGTGTATCTGCGCAAATATACGGAGAAGGTATCGAACCTGAGCGTCGTTGGCATCGCGGGTCCTGGCGATCCATTTGCCTGTGCCAGCGAGACACTTGAAACGCTGCGGATGGTCAAGGCCAGATATCCGCATCTGCTTCTCTGCGTGGCATCGAACGGCCTGAACCTGTTTCCTTATGTAGACGAACTGGCTGCGATCGGCCTCTCGCATGTCACGGTCACGGTCAATGCTGTCGATCCGAGGATCGGCGCGAAGTTCTACAAATGGATGGTGGTGGATGGACATCGCTATGAGGGATTGGAAGCCGCCACATTGCTGTGGGAGAGGCAGCGGAGTGCGATCCGCGCCCTCGTAGCCAAGGGCGTAATCGTCAAGATCAACACGATCTATACGCCGGGCATCAACGACTCGCACATCGAGCAAGTTGCCCAGACGATGTCTGTGCTCGATGCAACGATCCTGAACATCATGCCGCTGCTTCCCACTGCGAATACACCATTTGCAGACATCAAGGAGCCAGACAAGAAGGCTGTTCAGCAAGCCCGCGCGCTGGCCGGGCGCTACCTGCCGCAGATGACGCACTGCTCGCGGTGCCGCGCCGACGCAGCCGGATTGATTGGAGAAGAGAACTCGCAAAAGAATATTGAGTTGCTTCAGATCTCGTCGAATCTCTCAGCAGATGCCGCACCGGCCAGTGCGCCTGCCATGGATGCCGGGCTGCCAATGACACTCTCTCAAGAGCTGCGGCTGATGACGACAGCGGAACGGCCCTACGTTGCCGTGGCAAGCCGGGATGGCCTCTTCGTCAACCAGCATCTCGGCGAGGCCACGCAGGTGAGGATCTACAAGCCGTCCGAGAGACGCTCGACGCTTGTCGATATACGCAACATCGCCAGCGAGGCGGGAGGCTCAGCGCGCTGGCTAAGCATGATCGACAAGATGAAGGATTGCTGCGGCATCCTGGTGAGCGGGGCTGGCGCGGTTCCGAGAAAGATCTTTGCTCATCACGGAATCACCGTTGCAATTGTTGAAGGCATGATCGACGAAGCGCTCGGCGCCACCGCGACGGGGAAAGATCTGATGTTCATGGTAAAGCCCAAGTTCGTTTGCGGTACATCATGCAGCGGCGATGCGGATGGGTGCGCGTAGATTCAACCAACGAAGTCACTATGGAAGGGGAAAACATGCCGGCCAGCGAGCAGGAACTTCACGTGATTCAAGGCGCGATCGAATTGATTCGAGCAGGAGTGCAGAGTGACGGCGGCGACCTCGATCTGCTCAGTTTTGAAAATGACATTGCTCGCATTCAACTGGGAGGAGCCTGCGCCGGATGCCACATGGCCGGGCAGACGCTGGGCGGAATTCGCAGGCATCTGACGGAAACTCTGGGCAGGCCGATTCGAGTGTTCCCGGCCTGGAAGGATTGATGCGGATGCGCAGGTCAACCTCGCGCATCCGCAATCGCATGAGCCAACAGAACCACTCCAACAGAAACGGGAGGTTGCTCGTATGAAAGCTCAAGCTTTGTTTCAAGAAGCGATGCTCCCTGTGGTCATCAACGACACGACACTGCGTGATGGAGAGCAGACAGCCGGGGTTGCCTTCACGCTCAAAGAGCGGCTGGAGATCGCGTCGGCACTGGCCGCCGCCGGCGTGCCGGAGATTGAAGTCGGAATTCCGGCGATGGGGGCTCACGAGCAGGATGAGATTCGCGCGATGGCGGCCCTTGAGCTGCCGACGAGACTGATCGCGTGGTGCCGCATGCACAACGACGACTTGCGCGCCGCGCTTGCGTGCCGCGTTTCGATGGTCAATCTATCCATCTCCGTCTCAGACCAGCAGATCACGCGCAAGCTGCAGCGCAACCGGAGCTGGGTGCTGCAACAGACCGAGCGGATCATCAAGAGCGCGCTTGAAAGCGGGCTGACGGTTTCTCTTGGCGGCGAGGACAGCTCGCGCGCGGATATGGATTTTCTGCTTGAGCTTCTGGAGGTCGCTGAACGAGCGGGCGCAACGCGCTTTCGCTTTGCCGATACGCTGGGCGTGCTGGATCCATTCGTTACGCTGGAGAAGTTCAAGAGGCTGCGGCAGGCGACGGGAATGGAGCTGGAGATTCACGCGCACAAC
This sequence comes from uncultured Acidobacteriaceae bacterium, assembly GCA_963843625.1. GTDB lineage: Bacteria > Acidobacteriota > Terriglobia > Terriglobales > Acidobacteriaceae > Telmatobacter. The sequence goes on along the minus strand of CAWJLK010000013.1, from coordinate 79,938 downwards.
GATCTCGGGCTGGCAACCGCGAACTCGCTGGCCGCTGTTCGCGGCGGCGCAACACATGTGAGCACCACGGTCAATGGCCTAGGGGAGCGAGCCGGCAATGCGCCGCTTGAAGAGGTCGTGATGGCGATGCGGCTGCTCGAGGGAAGAGAGACGGGCGTCTGCCCTGGAACTCTCAAGATGCTATCGACGATGGTAGCCAATGCGTCTGGCCGGTCGATTGCCGTGAACAAGGCTGTTGTGGGTTCCGCGATTTTTACGCATGAATCGGGGATTCACGTCAGCGGCCTGCTGCGTGATCCGAAGAACTATCAATTCCTAGATCCCGCGGCATTTGGACGCTCGCACCAGATTGTTCTTGGAAAGCATTCAGGGGCCGCGACTGTGCAGTGGGCCTTCAACGAACTTGGAATCACGCTCGAACAGGAGGAAGCCAAAGAGATTCTTTCCTATGTCCGCGATCATTATGTAACTAACAAAGTGCCGCCGTCCCACGAAGACCTGTGGCGATTCCATCGCATGGTCAAGAATCGATGCAGGCCGGCATCCATCGATCAGCTCTTCGTGCTTGGACTCGCCTCCTAATGCGACATGGCCCTTTGTTGAAGTGATTGCATTGAACGGCGCGGAGAAGAGAAATGAAGATCAGGTCCGATTATGTGACCAACAGCGACTTCTGCGGAGAAGATTGCAGTCACTCGCCATCCTGTCATGGGAGATGCGCGTATTTCGATAGCCATGCATTTTGCTATCAGTCCGAACATGCCGCATTGTGATTGCAGTTATAAAGATGGCATAAGGAATGGCCAATAAAAGTCGGGAAGACCCTATATTCATTGACGATTGTGTTGTTTTCGTGGTAAGTTTATCTATGTCCACGCATGGAGTATCTCTTGATCGGTCTAGCTGCGGCATCGTGCCGCGAGCCGAGGCGCAATGCCTGCCGGCAATCCATTCGAGCGTATTCCAAAATCCCATGAGTTCTTCTGTTCGCGTTCGTGCGGCTAATGTGCCGTACTGCCGTTGTGACGCGCGTTGATGATGTCGTCTGCATAAGAGATCAGCGGCGGCGATGAACAGCGATGCGGTTTCAGTGGAAATATCCATTTCCTTAATGGCTTGATTACAGGAAATCCGACGCTTCCCGAGAGAGTCCTACAGACGCAGGGAGGCGAAGTGTCTCAGTCAGAGGAATTACGCAGAACGAAGCTTGAACAATCGGGTTGATCAGCTGGGCCGAGTTGAGGGGAAGGAATGGCAATCAAAGGAATTGACAACTGGACCTGTCTCGCCGGCGAGTGCCGCATCCAGGCATGGCCTTCTCTGCACGAGATGAGCCAGGTGATTGCCGAAAGCGCAGACCTGTCTCATACGGTTCAGATCCTTTTGAAAATCATGGAGAAGTATATGAGTGTCGTACGGGGCACGGTGAGCCTGTGCGACCGGCAAGCCGGAACCATCTATATCCATGAGAGCTTTGGGCTGACCGCGGAAGAAGAGGCGCGCGGCATCTATCGATTCGGAGAAGGAATTACAGGAAAGGTTGTCGAGAGCGGACAAGCAATGGTTGTTCCGCAGATCGGAAACGTCAAAGACTTTCTGAACATGACGCGCACCCGCACGGAAGAGGATAACGATCTGTCGTTCCTGTGCGTTCCCATCAAGCGAGGAAACAAGGTGCTGGGAACGATCAGCGCGAGCGCAAGTACGACAATGATGTCCTGCTCAAGCTGGATACGGAATTGATGGGCATAGTCGCCTCAATGATGGCCCAGGCTGTCGAACTCTACCTGATTGAGAACGTTGAAAAAGTATCGCTGATGAATGAAAACCGGCGCCTGCAAAATGCGCTCAAGGACCGGTTCGCCCCTCAAACATAATCGGAAATAGCAAGGGGATGCTCGAAGTCTATTCGCTCATCGAGAAAGTGGCCAAGACCAAGACAACGGTGCTGATCCTGGGGGAAAGCGGCGTGGGAAAGGAATTGGTAGCCAACGCGATCCACTATTCAGGGCTTGGCCAAGAGGCGCCTCTGGTCCAGTTTAACTGTGCCGCCATCCCGGAAAATTTGTTGAAAGTGAGCTGTTCGGCCACGAAAAGGGATCGTTCACAGGTGCAACCAACTTCAGGAAAGGCCGCTTTGAGGAAGCGGACGGCGGAACGGTCTTCCTGGATGAAATCGGCGACCTCCCTTTGCCCGCACAGGCGAAGCTGCTCCGCGTGCTTCGGAAAAGACGCTTGAGAGGGTTGGTTGCAACAAGCCCATCAAGGTCGATATTCGCATCGTGGCCGCAACAAATCGCGACCTGACCGAGATGGTGAAAGAGCGGACCTTCCGCGAAGATCTCTACTACCGGCTGAACGTATTCCGATCACGATTCCGCCTCTTTCGCGACCGCGATAGCGATGTGATCGCACTGGCCGATTTCTTTGTTTCCCGGTATGCAAAGGAATGCAATAAGGGTGTCAAGCGAATCTCGACTCCCGCATTGAACATGCTGATGAGCTATCACTGGCCAGGGCAATGTCCGCGAGCTGGAGAACGTAATTGAGCGAGCGACGATCCTCTCAGAGGGCGGCGTGATTCACGGCTACGATCTGCCTCCTTCGCTGCAGACGCCGGTCTTGTCGGGAACGGTGCAGAAGGGCGGCCTCGGCGCCAGGCTGGGCGCGATTGAATACGAGATGATCGTGGATGCGCTGAAGAATTTCAGGACGGCAACATGACGGAGGCGGCCCGGGAACTGGGACTCACGCGCAGAATACTAACTCTCCGCATGCAGAAATACGGAATTAGTTACAAAGACTACAGAATTGTTGAAAAGAAGCAGCAAGCCACAATCCCCGCTCAATAGATCGGCGCAGAAGCCTCCTGACTCGAACCGATCGCGCAAGTGCGCTTTTTGAATGCCCTCTCGTTTCTACATTATTTCCAGTGAACAAATATGTACAAAGGACAAGTCCAGGATCTGTTCGTAATTGTTCAATCATAGACGGAATTGCACATTCGCTGAGCTTCCCGTCTCGGTTTCGTCTCTCGCAATCTGCCAGAGTTCTCAATAAATTGTTTCAGCGATAGATCCTGTCTTTATTCCAACGGCATTTCGAAGATTCTTTTATTTCGGCATCACTCTCATAATGCAAGGATATCAGTTGCAGCAGCGGAGATGCATGGAATCTATCAGGGACCGCGGAAGGTTTTCATCCCGTTGGCAAACATCGTGCAACTATCCAAAGCGTTCGGCAAACTTATGAACATACGACGCGCACTTTTGCCTCCCGGATTTGGTAGTGCCGTCATCACCGCAGGACAAGCGTAATCGGCCAAAAACCCTGCAAGACGGATAGGGAGCAGATTCAATTCCGAAGGAGGAGTCACTATGACAAGGAAGATCGCTTTTTATGGTAAAGGCGGAATCGGTAAATCCACGACGCAGCAGAACACGGCAAGCGCGATGGCGCATCGCTTCGGCAAAAAGGTGTTCATTCATGGTTGCGACCCGAAGGCCGATTCGACTCGCCTGATCCTGGGCGGCAAGCCGCAGGACACAGTGATGGACATGCTGCGCGATGTGGGTGAAGAGAATGTGACCGTTGAAAAGGTCGTAAAGACAGGCTATTCCGGCATTCGCTGCGTTGAGTCTGGCGGCCCCGAGCCGGGCGTAGGCTGCGCCGGCCGAGGCGTGATCACGGCGATCAACATGATGGAAGAGCTGGGAGCCTATAGTCCGGAACTGGACTTCACATTCTTCGATGTTCTGGGTGACGTTGTGTGCGGCGGTTTTGCGATGCCGATGCGCGAAGGCAAGGCCCAGGAGATCTATATTGTCGCTTCGGGAGAAATGATGGCCATGTATGCGGCCAATAACATCGCCCGCGGCTTGCTGAAGTATGCCGATCAGAGCGGCGTCAGGCTTGGCGGCATCATTAACAGCCGCAAAGTGGATGGCGAGCTGGATCTGATGGCCGAGTTTACCAAGAGGCTCGGTACCAAGATGATTCACTTTGTCCCCCGCGACAATATTGTGCAGAAGGCTGAGTTCAACAAGAAGACGGTCATCGAGTACGACGAGACATGCAACCAGGCCAGCGAATACTCCGAGTTAGCCCGCAAGATTATTGAAAACACGGATTTCGTTGTGCCGACTCCCATGCCGATGTCGGAACTGGAAGAGATGGTTGTCAGCTACGGCATTCCAGACTGACCTTCACCCGTTGCCAATGCAATCAGGAAACGCACTGCACACTTGGGCCGCTTTCAGCACTCGCGCAGCTAACTGAGAGCGGCATCCCAATCCATCACGCTGTCGATCCTTCGTAGCCGCAAGCCATGCTACGACCGCGGAAACAAGGCTCTGCCAATGAAGTTGCTTGATTGCGACACAGTTATTCCTGAAAGGGAAAAACATGTGTACATCAAGGAGGCTGGCGAGGATACAACGCAGTTCCTTCCGATCTCCAATGCCGCCACGATTCCAGGTACGCTGTCAGAGCGCGGGTGCGCGTTTTGCGGGGCGAAGCTCGTTATCGGTGGCGTGCTGAAAGATACGATTCAGTTGATCCATGGGCCCTTTGGCTGCGCCTACGATACATGGCACACAAAGCGTTATCCAAGCGACAACGATAACTTCCAGCTCAAGTATGCCTGGTCGACAAACGTCAAGGAAAAGAACGTCGTCTTTGGAGCTGAAAAGCTCTTGAAGCAGGCGATCAATGAAGTTTTCGACGCGATGCCGACCATCAAGCGCATGTTTGTTTACACAACATGCTCGACGGCTCTGATCGGCGATGACCCAAAAGCAGTCGCGAAGGCAGTCATCAGCAGCATGACGTGGACATCTTTGTCGTTGAGTGCCCAGGCTTTGCCGGAGTCAGCCAGTCGAAGGGGCATCACGTTCTGAATATGGGGTGGATTCACGAAAAGGTTGGCCAGGTCGAGCCAAAGATCACCAGCCCCTACACGATCAACTTCATCGGCGACTACAACATTCAGGGCGACACGGATGTATTGCAGAGATATTGGCACAAGCTCGGCATTCAGGTGCTTGCGCACTTCACCGGCAATGCGACCTACGATGAATGCCGCGGCATGCACCGTGCGCAATTGAACGTGGTGAACTGCGCCCGCTCAGCCGATATATCGCCAACGAGCTGAAGAAGAAGTATGGCATTCCACGCCTGGATATTGATTCCTGGGGATTCAGTTATATGGCCACAGGCCTTCGCAAGGTTGGCGACTTCTTTGGCATCCAGGACAAGGTTGAGGCGCTGATCGAGGAAGAAGAAGACAAGTGGAAGCCCAAGATCGACTGGTACAAGGAGCGCCTGAAGGGCAAGAAGATGGCGATCTGGACCGGTGGCCCGCGCCTATGGCATTGGACGCGCGCGGTTGCCGGACAGACCTCGGCGTACAGGTTGTGGCAATGGCCTCAAAGTTCGGCCGCCAGGAAGATTTTTGAGAAGGTCATCGCACGCGGCCGCGAGGGCACGGTCTACATCGACGACGGCAATGAACTCGAGTTCTTCGAGGTCATCGAAATGGTCAAGCCGGATGTCATCTTCACCGGACCTCGCGTCGGCGAGCTGGTCAAGAAACTCCACATCCCTTATATCAACGGCCACGCGTATCACAATGGGCCATACATGGGATTTGAGGGTTTTGTGAATCTGGCGAGGGATTTCTATAACGCCGTCAACTCGCCACTCTGGGCGCTCGCGGGAAAAAACATCAAGGAGGCGGTGTAGCAATGGCGGATAAATCCGAATCTCTGGTCACGTTCATCCAGGAGCGCTGCCTTTGGCAGTTTGTCTCACGCGCCCCTGACCGGGAAGAAAACATCGACGGCGTTCTCACCCTCGTAGGCATTCTGCTTACGGGAGGACGCCGAAGCTAACGAGATGGACCGGCTGCACTTTGCGAATGCAAATCATCTTGCATCGGAGATCAAGTCGGAATTTCCCTGGATCGGTCATCTCGGCAAGGATGAGATCTTCGCTGTTATTACCGGAGCCATTAAGCGAATTCACGAGATCACGGTCAAGAATTCGAGGAATGGGGAATTGAATCAGCCGGGCTACTAGAGCAAAACCAGGGATGGTGTAGCCTGATTCGCTCCAGAGTAGGTTGCCGCTCTCTGTTGGTCGCATAGACTGGGAGTCCTGGCTCGGGATACGTCAACCCTGGTTTTGCTATAAGTAGCGCAATCGCAGCCTGCAACGGCGGCACGAGTGAATCGAGGAGGAATCTATGGGATGCACAGTAACTAATAAAGAACGGTCTGGCATCATTAATCCAATATTTAATTGCCAGCCCGCCGGCGCCCAATATGCCGGAATCGGCGTGAAAGACTGCATCCCCCTGGTTCACGGGGGGCAGGGATGCAGTATGTTTGTGCGGCTGCTTTTTGCGCAGCACTTCAAGGAGAACTTCGACATTGCATCGTCTTCGCTGCACGAAGAGGCCGCTGTTTCGGCGGCATCAAGCGCCTGGAAGCGGGTGTCGACAGCCTCGTCAAGCGTTATCCGGAGCTTCGCGTGATTCCTATTATTCACGACCTGCTCGACGGAGACGATCGGCGACGACATTGAAGGATCCATTCGAAAGCTGCAAAGGATGTTGAAGCGAGATCATCCTGGCCGTGTGGTTCATTTGGTTTCCGTTCACACGCCGAGCTATACCGGCAGCGCCCGTCAGTGGATACAACGTCGCTGTTCAGTCGATGGTGACGACGATCGCCAAAGACCGAGCCTAACGGGAAGCTCAATGTCTTCACGGGATGGGTAAACCCAGGCGACATCACAGAACTGAAGCACTATCTGACGGAGATGGGAATTGACGCGACGGTTCTTCTGGACATTGAGTCGTTCGATTCCCCGATGATGCCGTCAAAGGACTCGTTCACTCATGGCAGCACAACGGTGGAAGATATCGAAGGCTCTGCCAACGCCGCGGCTTCGATTGCATTGAGCCGCTACGAAGGATATAGCGCGGCGCAGTATTTTGGAAAATACCTTCGAAGTGCCGGCTACACTGACGCCGACGCCAATCGGCATTCGCAACACTGACATTATGCTTCAGCAGCTCCGCAAGATCACGGGCAAAGAGATTCCCGAGTCGCTGGTTCGTGAACGCGGAGTGGCTCTTGACGCGCTGGCCGACCTGGCTCACATGTTCTTTGCGGACAAGAAGGTCGCGATCTACGGCAATCCAGATCTTGTGATTGCTCTGGCGGAATTCTGCCGTGAAGTGGAACTGAAGCCTGTGCTTCTGCTGCTCGGCGACGAAAATGGCGGCTATGCCAAAGATCCCGGTATTCCGATCTCCAGCAGAATGTGGACTATGACATGGAGATCGTCTGCAATGCCGATCTTTGGGAGCTTGAGAAGCGGATCAAGTCAAAGGAGATTGAACTCGACCTGATCATGGGGCACTCGAAGGGACGCTACATTGCCATCGACGCCGGCATACCGATGGTGCGAGTTGGCTTCCCGACATTCGACCGCGCAGGCATCTATCGCAATCCGGTGATCGGCTACAAGGGTGCCATGTGGCTCGGAGAAACCATTGCCAACACACTTTTCGCGCAGATGGAATTCAAGAAGGACCGCGAATGGCTGCTTAACACCTGGTAATGATTCGCTGAACCGGCTCTTCGCAGGGCAGCCCTTGGCGGGCTGTCCTGTTTCTCTCATCGCGTGATCATGCCGCCGCAAGGGCAAGATCGAACGTTAGGAGTGATCAATAATATCGCCGTGAGTATCGAGAGTAAGAATGCGTTGCGCGGTCGACCACACGCAGCTCTACCAGGAGACGCCCATGCCGAATCCAGACGCCGTCACCGCACCAGGCATCGCCGAGAGCATCGTATTTCACGGTCCGCTTAGTGAGTTATATCGCCTGGCAAAGGGAGGCAAGATTCCCACATCGCTCCAGGGGAGTCATACCAGACCATGCAAGTTCTGGACTGCATCGAAGATCTTAAGTGGAATCCGCAATTCCATCCTACTCACGCACGGTCCGAGCGGATGCGCCTTTAGCGTCAAGCAAGCCTATAAGCTGACAAACAGCAGAAACAGCGCCGCACCGTACGAGCCGGTAATCAGCACGAATCTAAAGCAGGGCGAGATTGTCTACGGCGGCGAGCGGGAACTCAAATCCGCGATTCAAGAAGTCGACGCAAAATACAAGCCGTCCATCATCTTTGTCGCCACCAGTTGCGCTACCGGAATTATCGGCGACAACGTCGATGCAGTAACAGCGAAGATCGCCCCTGAGATCCATGCGAAAATCATGCCGATTCACTGCGAGGGATTCGCGGGAGAGTATCGCAGCGGCTTCGATCTGGTCTTTCGCGAGATTACCAAACTGATGGACGCTCCAACCGAGGCGAGCAAAGCCGAGCTTGCCGGTTACGTGAACATCGTGGGTGCGAAGATGGGCCCCGAGCGGTCGGAGGTCGATACCGATGTGAAAGAGCTGGTGCGGTTGATCGAGGGCATCGGTGGCAAGGTGCACGCGGTCATTGCCGGCAACTGCTCCCTTGATGAATTGCGCCGCGCCCCGAGCGCAGCAGTGAATTGCGCATTGTGCCTTGACCTTGGTTATGCTATTGGCTCGGCGATGCGAGATGCGTTTGGAACGCCACTGAACTCTACGATCCTTCCCTATGGGATCGCGGCTACTGAGCGATGGATTCTGGGAGCTGCACAGTACATTGGTAAAACCGTCGAAGCTAAGGCGCTGATGGAGCGCGAGTACGAAGAGATCAAGGACGAGTATGAGCAGGTAAAAAGCCACCTGGTGGGCAAGACGGCGATCATCGAAGGCCATGACGCAATCAAATCGCTCTCAATCGCTCATATGCTGGAGCGTGATTTCGAGATGCGCGCAATCGTTTATAACTTCCATCCGTGGAGTGCCGAGGCGCGTGAAACAAGCATCGACTACCTGCTCGAGACGGGACTTGATCCGGAGATCCTCATCACTAAAGGCACGCTGGCCTTGGGCAAGTATGAATCCATGCAGCAGACCGAGGCCGAACTGCTGGAACTTCTGGGCAGTCTCAATCCCATGGAGACGGTCTACTTCGGATCGTCTTTGGCTTTTCCCAACATTCCTCTTGTCGACCTGAATGCGATTTTGAACCGGCCGCGCTTTGGCTATCGCGGCGCGTTGAAGGTCGCCAAGTGCATCAAGACATCTCTCGATTATGCTTTCAGGCCGCGCAGCGCGATGAGCAAGCGAATTGTTTTTCCGAAGAATTCCGGGCTTGTTTCAGTTCAATCCCTGACTGGGAAACTTGCGCAAGATATGCCGGATTGCACAATGTATGCCGGACATAAGAGGAGGGGAAAATGCTTGATGAGTTGAAATTCCAAGACTGCACGCACTCCCATGATCCGGTTGTTGGCTGCGCTCTTGAAGGTGTCAGCAACATCATTGCCGGCATCCGCGACATCAGCATCGTTCTCCATTCGCCCCAGGGCTGCGCATCGACCGTTGCCATGGGTTATGACAATCATGAAACCGACTTTACGCAGCGCAAAGTCGCCTGTACGCGACTCTTTGAGACAGACATCATCATGGGCGCGACGGATAAACTGCGCGACCTGATTCTCAAGGCGGACGCGACGTACAAAACCAAGGTGATGTTTGTGGTGGGCACTTGCTCGGCCGACATCATCGGCGAAGATATCGACGGCCTCTGCCGGTCTTTGCAGCCCAAGGTCAGCGCGCGCCTTATCCCTATGCACTCGGGCGGATTTCGTGGAGACTTATATGCGGGGATGGACCTGGGACTGAGTACGCTGCTTTCCTTTGTGCAGCCGTGGGTCGGGCCGAAGCTGTCAAGAACCGTCAACTTGATTGCTCCACAGGCTAGCCTGAACCCGACCTGGTGGGCCGACCTGAAGTGGACAAAGAGCGTATTAACCGCGATGGGCGTCGAGACTCATTGCGTCTTTCCCAGCGATATTTCAATTGAAGAGTTATCGCTGGCTTCGGCGGCCTCGGCAAATATCATGCTGACTCACGACATGGGGTTTGCCTTTGCGCGCGAGATGGAAGAGAAGCATGATGTGCCTACGATCCTCAGCGACCAACCCTTGCCCATTGGCTTGAAGAACACATCGAATTGGCTCAGGGCGCTGGGAGAGTATTTTGACGCTGGCGCCGTTGCCGAGCAGTTGATTGATAACGGCGAAGCACTGGTTACCGGCACGCTTCGCAGGCGCGGGCTGATGATTATTCCGCGCTATCGCAACGCCAGGGTCGCTGTCTCCGCCGATGCTTCGATGACGATCGGCCTGGTGCGCATGCTCTTCGAGGAATTGGAGATGATCCCCGATCTGCTTTTGGTCCGCTCTAATTCCAAGCAGGCCAAGTCAGTTCTGGAAACGGAGTTGAGCAGTCTGGGTATCTCGCCGCGCGTCGCCTTTGGGGTCGATGGCTACAGAGTCAAGCAGGCGCTGGCTTCCTGCGATCTGGATGCGGTCTTTGGGTCAGCCTGGGAAAAATATCTAGCCGAGGAAATTGGCACGAAAGTCGCGTTCGATCTTCTGCAGCCGACCAATCGGACCTTCTATCGCGACAGTGCCTACTTCGGATATGAAGGAATGGTCAACATGCTCGAAATCGTCGCCAACGACTGGGAGGCAGCTTTCCGATCCAAGGCGATTCGCTGGGAGCAATACCAGTAGCATATGCAGGCCGAAGAAAACAGAGGGCAATTCGGAAGAGAGAGGAGGGCGATGTGCTCAATGACAGGATGGTGAAAGCGGCATTTGCCACCGGAGACAGATTGCAGGTCAACGCCGGCTTTGAACAAGCCCGGCAGATCGTCATCTATGAAGTGAGTACGATCGGCGCAAGAGAATGTCATGCGGTGACTTATCAAAGCGGTCCGTCGAAAGTGCCCGATCCATCGGAGCTTGGCCGGAATGGCAAAGGCGGTCCTGGTGGAGGCGGTGGCTGCGGCGGCGGCAAAAAGAAGGATGAACCCATCGATGAAAAGGAAATTCTTGCCAAGGCAGCAAGCCTCGCTGGCGTATCAGTGCTTTTTGTCAACAAGACTCTGAACGCATTTTCAGTGCTCGCGCTAAACGAGGTAAAGATCTTCACGGTGAAGGTCGATGATCAGAGAGAGATCGCCGATGTCATCGTTCGTCTTCAGGAAATGCTCCGTGGTGATCCGCCACTTTGGCTGCGCCGCGCACTGATCGGCGAGGATGCTCCCGTTGACGTTTAGTCTCATTTTGTATTTACGCGGTTGCGACAGAATATGCGAAGTTGGTGAGTGGCAAACACGAAGCCTCGGACTATTTATCGTCTCCTGCGAATGGCGTACGCTTCTACCGCGTCGCGCCGTTTGACTGTAACTCTTCCCCAACAGAGCCCTTTCAATTACCCGCAAATTGCGTTCCTATGATGACATACGGCAAGGCGCACATCAGCGCGCAGATCAATGTCGACAATCCGCTCAACAGCCGGTATTTCGCTACGGTGACCATCGGAGAGATGTTGATGCCTGTAGTCGGAACGATGCGGAACCAGTTGCTTGCTGGCGCCTACATCCAGGGAAACCAAACTCCGGTCGACGTACAAACGCACGACGGCGGCGGCACCAATCATCAGGCGTATCTCTGGCAGTACGGAACGCCGTGGGGCATGACGGTTTTTGATTTCCGCATGAGCCGCAAGCGCGAGGGCCCGCTGAACTTCCTCGGCAACTTCGAAGGACTTCTCCAAACAGATGGCTACGCCGCATATGATCGCGTGGGCGGCGAGAAGATGGTGCATGCGGGATGCTGGAGCCACTCCAGAAGATACTTCGTAGACGCGGTCAAACTCAATAGACAGGATGCCGCGGCCATCCGCGCAGTTGAACTGATAAACGAGTTATTGGCGATCGATGCTCAAGCGCGGAGCGAAAAGATGGACCACGCCGCACGCCACGCTCTGCGCCATGAGAAGGCTCCGCCGCTGCTCGACGAAAACCGCACTCACATCCTCGATATGAGCAAGACGGTACTGCCCAGCAGCGCTGCCGGCCAGGCTTGCAGATACACGCTTGCGATTTGGCAAAAGCTGATTCGCTTCCTCGATTATCCCGAACTGGAGCTCAGCAACAACCTTGCGGAGAACTCGATGCGGCCTATAGCGATGGGGTGTTCATTGTGCCCCTCCTTCTGAAGTACTGATAAACATTGAGAGTTGGCCGTCCGCATTCAACCGACACGGGCGTCGTTTACGGGCAATGGCGGCAGCAACTGCCTCACTTTCGAGATCGCTGGCCCGGATTTGGTATGGTGCATCGGGTACGACTTGGTCGGCATGCAGAATCCGCTCGTTGATCAGGCGCCGGATGAAGTAATGAGTAACGCCAGCCAGTTTGGCAGCTTCAGACATCGTCAGCCACTCGCCATTCTTTTCGGCGGAACGATAGGCATGGATACCATGCTCGCGCCGCACGGAACATACGCGCTGCGCATTCCAGGTCATACCCTGCCCCGTACGCATGCCCATACGATTGAGTGATGCGGCTATGTCTTGGTCGGACCATCGACAAGACATGCTTCGGATAACAGCAAGCGCCTCTTCGGAGGTGCGGCGGCCATGTTCGCCTGTTTTTGGCTTGCGTACCCGCAGTTCGGAGTGCTGCCCTCCTTGCCAGTGAATAGTCAAGATTACTTCACGCGCCTTCTCATCGACGTCGGCGATGATATCGGTAATCAAGGCCCTCACAAGTTGCTGGCGCGCGCGCATGGTTACGCCGGGAGCATTCCATGCCGCTTCAAGATCTTCGGCAAGCCCGGTGAAGTCCGGTGCAGCAATACTTTCCTGCGCCGACGCGCACATGGCATCAAGCCTCGCCTGGCAAGCCTCAACGCGGCGCAGTGTACTTTCCCAGCTCTTTTCCAGCTGCGCGGCGATCAGGCGATTCTCCGGATCGCAAGCGGCATAGCGCCGCTCAGCAAGCGTGGATTCATAGCGCGCCTGCACAAGTTCCAGCTCCACAACGCGCTGCTGTTCGTTCAGAGTCTGCAAATGCATACGCTCCGCCTCCATGGCTGCATCGATAGCCATCGGCTGCACCGCGCTCAGCAACTCCTTTGCGATGGCAGCGTCCACATGGGAACCTCCAAACGTCATGCATCGGGCCAAGCCGGTCAGGTCCATGCTATTGCAGCGATAGACGGTCTGTCTCGGCGCATGCCCTCTGTAAGCTATCGACAAGCGGCGCCCACAACGAGCGCAGGCAAGAAAACCGGATAGCAATGCCGCCCCACCTCGTCCCGATTTAACATCCCCGACTTTGCTATAAGCGTTGGCCGCGATCTGCTTCTGGTTGCGCTGAAACTCTTCCCAGTCTATATAGCTCTTGTGGTGATCTTTGATGAATACTTCCCAGTCGTCGAACGGCTTGCCATGGCCATAGCTTCGGTGCGCTCGCCCATCGCGAATCACAGTCCGCTTCTCGCTCTTGCCGTACACATACACTCCAGCATAGAAGGGGTTCTTGAGAACTGAGATCACGTTGCGGTAGCGTATTAGCGTCCAGTCGAACGACACCAGCGTCCGGCCATCGGAAGGCCGCGGGAAGTGGATCTGCGCCGCCCGCAACGCCAGAAATACTTGTCGTGCACTACCGATCTCGCGGAAGCGCGCAAAGATCAGCCGAATCACTTCCTGCAGGCGTTGATCAGGATCGAAATCCAAACCAAGCTCACGATGCCAGACATAACCTATCGGCACGCTGATTCGTAACTCTCCGCGCCTGGCCTTGGCGCGAACCGCCTCGAACATCCGAGAACGCAGCACACTTATTTCGAATTCGCTGATACTCCCCTTCATGCCCAGAAGCAACCGATCATTGGCTCGACAAGGATCGTATACACCGTCCGGATCGATCACCCGCGCCTCAACCAAACCGCAAAGTTCCAGTAAATGGTGCCAGTCGCGTCCATTTCTTGCCAGCCGGGACGCATCCAGACATAGCACAGCACCAACTTCTCCGGCGCAAAGCCAGGCTACCAGCTTCTCAAAGCCCGGCCGGGCTACCGTTCCACTGGCGGAACGGCCAAGGTCATCGTCAATCACCTCAATGTCGCGAAAGCCCAGACGTCTGGCCTCGCCGACCAGATCGTACTGCCGCCGCTGACTTTCGAGATTCATTTGCACCTGCGCCTGAGTCGATTGCCGGACGTAGACTACGGCCTTGCGTTGGAGCACCACTGAAGGCAAGAGTTCAGCGTTGATCATCGTGGGCCTCCTGATTTGCGCCGGCGGCGGCCAACATCAGAAGGTTGGCCAGGCAACTCAGTGCTCGCGCCCTCTGCGATGGATTCATCCCGGAAAGCTGATCTGAGGTAAACGCCAGGCAGCTCTGACGCAGTGTTACGGCCAGCACCTGAAGTGGCCGCCGAACGATCTCGCAAGTCGGACTCATCGCACTCCTCCTGAACGAGATTGAAATCGTTAGAGGAGTTTCCTCGCAAACCGCGCTCAACCAGTCGATGATGCAGTTGTTGCAAAGCGGCCAAAGAGACTCGCGGCTCACCAAGCTTCATGCCAACGCAAACTACTGGATCCAACATCCATGTGGGGACCATCGTGACCATGCCAGAGCCGTCGTCCACATGGACAACACCCCCTGGGCCGCGTTTTTCGCTATCTCGATAGCGAACCTTCCGCCCGTAAAGCGGGTGCCAAGGATAATGAATCTCTAATTCTTCACCGATATGGGCAGAATGTCTGGGGAATGGCGGTTGGTCGCAATAACTGGATCCACATCGGGAGCGAGCAGGCCGGACCGCGAGTAGCCGCTAACCTCTCCGTAATCGAAAGCTGCCGGCTCCTCAAAATCTCGGTGCGCGATTACCTCGCCGACATCCTGCCCGGACTCGCGAACGCACCGCTTCAGCGCATCGCAGACCTTACTCCTGCCGCCTGGGCCGCAAGAACGTCATCCATGCGTTTGGTCTGACGCTTACGATAGAAGAGATCGATGTGGTCGGTACGCAGGCGCTTCAGAGCGTCTTCCGCCACACGCTTGATATGTGCGGGCTTGCTGTTGGTTCCGCCAGTTCGCGCGCCCGTATCTGGATCGATGTCGAAGCCGAATTTGGTGGCAATCGTCACCTTGTCGCGGATCGGCTGGAGCGCCTCGCCCACCAGTTCTTCATTCACGAACGGCCCATACGCTACTGCGGTATCGAAGTGGGTCACGCCGAGATCATGGGCGGAACGAATCAGCTTGATCATCTCGCCCTTGGCGGATACCGGGCCATAAGCCGAGCTCATACCCATGCAGCCGAGGCCGAGAGCAGAGACCTCGAGATTCTGTCCGAGAGTACGCTTTTGCATTGCTTCTCCTTTGTGTGGTGGCAGCTCTCTTCCCTAACGATTGACGCGGCTCTGGAGTGGAGCGGGATATGGCGTTTCCATCTCGAGCGCGACCAGTTTGCCGCCAACCTCTTCGTGGATGATGTCCGCGATTGCCTTGGTGTTGTTCGTTCGAGAAAGATAAGCGATTAGTATCTTCTTCTCCGCTCGCAGCCCCTGGCCTTTCGCTTGCTGTTGCTGCGCCCCGGCGGCCCCAGACAGAAGACAAATCAATGCCAAGGCGATCATCAACAAGGCATCTATTGATTTCGTCATCCTGCCCCCCAAGAAAATGCCGCGCCCAAGAATCAAACTTAGGCGCGGCGCAATTGGATGCGAGTGAACGGGACTACTGTAGTGTTACAGTCTGGTGCAGCGGGAGATCCTGAGAAGAGCTTCCGGCCAGCACGTTGTAATCGCCCGAAACCAGCTTCCATCCATCGGTCCCTTCGTCAAAGACGGTCAGGCGCTCGCGGTCCACGGGGATGGAAACCAGCTTGGATTCGCCCGCAGCCAACTCGATGCGAGCCCAGCCTATGAGCCGCTTGGGCGGCTCGCCGGCTGCATCCGGAAGCGATGCGTAAACCTGGGCGATCTCGGTTCCTGCGCGCTTGCCGGTGTTCTTCAAAGTGAAAGAAACTTCGAGTGCATCGCCGGTTTTTACCTTCAGGCCGGAATAGGCATATGTGGTGTAGGAGAGACCAAAGCCGAAGGGAAAGAGAACAGCCTTCTTCTTCGCGTCGTACCACTTGTAGCCCACTTCGAGCTTCTCATCGTAGGTGGTCTGGAAGGCAGGCAGCCCCTTGGCCATGATGCTCATCACGTTTGAGATGTCTCCGCCCATCGCCGCGTAGTTGGGCTCCGACTCGGGTGGAGGCTTTACAAGCGTGGGATGGGGCAGGTCAGCATCGCTCTTGGGGAAGGTAATGGCCAGCTTGGCGCTGGGATTAACCTGTCCGGTGAGCAGATTTGCCAGCGCTTCTGCGCCGCGAATACCGGGATACCAGGCCTCGACCACACCTGCGGCCTTTTCCACCCAGGGCATGGTGGCAGGGCTGCCCGTTTCCAGGACCACAATGGTCTTGGGGTTGGCGGCCGTTACGGCTTCAATCAGCGCATTCTGCTCAGGCGCCAGGCTCAGAGTGGGCAGGTCCAGTCCCTCGGACTCCCACTGGTAGCCAAAGACGATGGCGACATTGGCGCTCTTGGCAGCGGAAACGGCGGCGGCCAGATCGTCTCCAGAGACATAGGAGACCTTGACGCCAGGCAGCTTGGCGGTCAGCGCGCGCAGAGGCGAACTGGGCAGCCACTGAGGACGCATGAAGGCGTCAAAGGGGTTCTTTCCGGGCGGAGGCGGCGGAACGGCGGAGCCCCCGGGAGCGTCGACCTGCGCCGAGCCGCCGCCGGTGATTACCCCCTTGTCGGCATGGCCGCCAATCAGCACCACAGAGTGCAGGCCAGTCGTCAGGGGCAGGACCTTGCGGTCGTTCTTGAGCAAAACGATGGACTTCTCCGCAATGCTTTGCGCCAGCGCGTAGCCACTCTCCACGTCCGGCACCTGCTTCTCAACCGGGTTGTCAAACAGGCCGGTAGCAAAGATGGCGCGCAGGACGCGATGTACGTGTTCGTTGATCTCCTCGCGGGAGACCTCGCCGTCTTCAACTGCCTTCTTGAGCGTATCGCCGAAGAAATACTTGTCAGGCTGTTCCTGGTCCAGGCCGGCGTGCGAGGCTTTGACTGCGGAGTGCGTTCCGCCCCAATCGGAGAGAACGAAGCCCTTGAAGTTGAAGGCCTTCTTCAACACATCGTTTAGCAGGTAGCTGTTCTCGCAGGCAAAGTCGCCGTTGACGCGGTTGTAGGAGCACATCACTCCCTGCGCGTCAGAGATGGCCAGCGCAATGCCAAAGGCGCGCAGATCAGTCTCGCGCATGGAGCGCTTGTCTATATTGACATTGACTGCGTTCCGTCCGCTTTCCTGGTCGTTCAGAGCGTAGTGCTTCAGGTCGCCGATCACATGCTGCGATTGCACGCCCTTGGCGAAGTTGCCGGCCAGCGTACCGGCCAGCAGCGGATCTTCGCCCTGGTACTCGAAGGTACGCCCATTGCGCGGCTCGCGGGGCATGTTCACGCCGCCGCCGAGCGACATGCTGTAGCCTTGGTTGCGCAGCTCTCGGCCAATCAGCGCGCCGTAGTCAAAAGCGGCCTGCGGGTCCCAGGAAGAGGCTGCACCCAGGTTGTTGGGCAGGACTGTCGAGTAGCGACCAGCCGATGCGCCCCTGGTTACTCCATAGGCCGAATCCGCCATTTGAACGGCCGGAATACCCAGCCGGGGAATGGAGTTGGAATAGCCGGCGCCGCCGTTCGACTCATTGATCGCGGCCCCGAAAAAGGGCGCGCCCTGCCCATGAAGAAGCGAGATTTTCTCGTCGAAAGTCAGTTCCTTGATCACCATGTCGGCGCGCACATCGGGCGACAGGCTGGAGTCCGACCAGGGATAGTGTTTGGGCTGCTGCATCCCTGGGAATTGAGAAAAGGCCAGTGGAGCCGCTACAAAAGCTACAGCCAGAGCGAAAGCGCATGCGGCGCGGCTCTGGCGATTCGATCGCATCATCACAATCTTCCGCCTCTCTAAATAGGTCATCGCCTGCAGACTCGCCGGATTGGCATTGCACACGGTCAATACCTGCACCGCGCAAAGCGCACACGATTGATCCGGCTCGATGGTAGGGGCCGAGAATCAGGCGCGCAAGGGTGCTACGGTATGGGGGAGCGAGAATCGAGCGTGCGCCGCATAAGTATTCTGTTTTGTGGCCTGTTGGCCTATTCGTCGGCCCGGCACTGGGGACGTATGCTACGTTATTCGGTGAGGGATTCCACGGTTTCATGGCCCACTAGAAGCCGAAGACCGAGCTGGCAAACCCGATGATAGAAGTGGAACCACATTCCGGCGATTGGACCCCGGCAACGGAAGCCGATCGAAAGACGATCTACGTCCAGTTGGAGCGGATGTTGGAGAGTCCCCTGTTCCGGAACAGCAAACGCTACCCTGCCCTGCTCCGCTACCTGGTGGAACAGTCGCTGGAAGGCAACAGGGACCTTCTGAAGGAGCGTCTGCTGGGCGTCACGGTCTTTCATCGCCCGGCGGATTATGACACCAGCGAGGACACCGTCGTGCGCCTGACGGCCGGCGAGGTGCGCAAGCGAATTGCGCAGTACTATCACCAGCCGGAACACAGCGGAGAACTGCGCATTGATCTTCGGCCGGGCAGCTATGTGCCGGTCTTCAATCACGCCCCCGAGGAGCGGAGAACCGCAGGCGAACAAGAGCCGGAACATGCGCATCAGGCGCCAGCTGAGCTGAACGGGCTCAACAGTATCGCCGGACTGGAGCCTCCATCTCGTAATTCCCGCGCGGAAGCATTGCCTGTGCTCCGTTTCGGACACGTTCCCAGGCGTTTGCGATGGTTGACGGCGATGGCTCTGGTGCTGGTGGCATCAGCGGCAGGCATCCTGTGGTGGCAGTCAAGCCAGGGTCCAGAGGACGCTGATCGTCAGATCTGGGCTCCGATTCTCGATGAGCCGGGACAGGTGCGATTGGTGCTTCCCGATCTCTCCGCCTCGCTGACGCAAAACCAGAACCTGCCTGGCAACGAGGCCAGCCAAGTCACAGCTCTGTTGCGCATGGGCGAAATGGTCAATTATCGCGACAGCCTGGCGCAATCCGGTATCGTGGCCTTCCTGGCCAAACACAACAAACCCTACGCGCTTGAGCTCTCAACTCAGGCAACGTACCCGGATTTGCAGCGCGGCGCAAGCGTGCTGATCGGCGGTCTGGACAACATGTGGACCATGCGCTTGACCGAACCGCTGCGCTTTCACTTCGTTCGCTTCCCTTCGTCCGCTGTTTACGCCATTGAGGATCGGCGCCACCCTGAACTCGGAGGGTGGCACGTGGACCTGTCGCAGGCCCCCGACCGTGCCAGCGAGGATTTCGCGCTGGTGGCCCGCATCTTCGACCAGACCACCGGCCGGCCGGTGCTGGTGGTGGCCGGTCTGGGCGCCAACGGAACAACCGCCGCCGCGCAGTTTCTGCTGGACCCTGCTCGCACTGCGGAATTGACCGCACACGCGCCGCGCAACTGGCAGCGGCTCAATATGGAAGCTGTCGTGCGCACGCAAATTCTGGACAATCACGCCGGCCCGCCGCACCTTGTTGCGTGCGAATTCTGGTAGTCAGGGGCTCGGACGTGTGGGGTGCGGCCGTTGAATACGAGTGCCCGGTCAAACCCGCTTTACCTGTCGCAAATCAGTGACAACTTTCCCTGCGCGAGATCAACCGCAACTCCTCGAACACCCAGAGCGGCGGGACTCATGAGCCCGTCAAAATCGTGGCCCTCATCCCTCTTGCTCTGAATGACAAATGCCGATTCGTTACCGAACTCCTGTCGCGCCGAGCTTCAGGTCGATCGGCCGTATCCGGCGGCGGTCGAAATCGCCGAAGGTCTTTGACGACGGTGCGTTTCCGAGCTCCTGCGGTGGATGCCGGCCCCGGAGCCGCCTCGAAAAGAACCATAGAAGAGGCTCCCGTATCCACAAGGAGGTGGACCGGCGACCGATTCACCACGGCATCGACGAGCGGAAACCCTCCCTTGAAATGGAACGGGATCGAATCCGTCATCAGGGGAAGAGGACCGAAGCGGATCTGGCGCGACGAATAGTCGATGACAAACGTGCTCTGCCCCAAAATATCGAGACCCACGATGCCATCGAGCCGGATTGGGAGTCCAATCTGAATAGAAGACAAGTCCTGTACCAAGACCGGGACATTCTCTCTGGCGATTGGACCGATTTGCATACTGGCCACGGTTGCCGACCGGCCTTCGATCAAGCCGCCCACAACGGCGATGGGAGTCGATTCGGTGACGAGGTGCAGCTTTTTCGCGATCCGGGGATCGAGCACGCTCGGGGTGGCTCCGGTATCGAACAGGAAGTTGAGGCCTTTCAAAGGGCCTGCTGATCCCCGAACAACAATCAAGTAGTTTTGGTAGAGGTCGAAGTCGACCTTCGTTTTCCCACGCTGCACCATCCCGCTGTCTGCATTTGCTCTGGCAGTCGGCTGACCTGCCACCACCAGACCCGTCAAAACAACGATCAACCAGAACTGCCGCATGGCTCTCAC
This sequence comes from uncultured Acidobacteriaceae bacterium, assembly GCA_963843625.1. Lineage (GTDB taxonomy): Bacteria > Acidobacteriota > Terriglobia > Terriglobales > Acidobacteriaceae > Telmatobacter. The sequence goes on along the minus strand of CAWJLK010000013.1, from coordinate 59,380 downwards.
CTCAATGAAAGCCATGTTGGATTCAACGCGGTGGGACCTCAATTCACTGGGTCTATCTTGTAGATCGAGAGTTGTTTCCCAGGCGGGAGAGAAGTAGGAGAGGTTTGGAAGAGCAACCTCTCCCGCAAAAATAGTTGAAAGGGCACGTTTTCTGTGGCATCAAAAGGATGCGGAGGTCGGATGCTTAACTTTGCCGAGAGCAGATTACCCGTGGCGATCAACGGAAACGGAACGGTTCGGTTTGACATGTTTGAGGCAGATCTCCACGCTGGAGAGGTTCGTAAAGCGGGAGTTCGGATCAAACTCCAGGAGCAGCCCTTCAAGGTGCTCCAGATTCTGCTGGAGCAGCCCGGCAAACTGGTCACCCGTGAAGAACTTCAGTCCCGTATTTGGCCGGAGGAGAGCTACGGCGACTTCGACCACGCGGTCAATGTAGCGGTGGGCAAGTTGCGAACCGCTCTTGGGGATTCAGCCGACGACCCACGCTTTGTTGAGACGATTCCGCGGCGCGGTTACCGGTTTGTCGCAACCGTCGAAGAGCGCCCCATTGAAATCGTCCCCACTTTGCCTTCGCCTGCTCGCGACCTGCCTGACGAGGGCAAGCCCAGGCGCAAATGGGTGCTTCGAGCAGTATGCGTCGTTGGTGCCGTCGCAGTTCTGATAGCACTTGGGGTTCTACTCGGCCGACGTACTGTTCAGACACAAGTTCCTGATTTCCGACGCATTACCGTTATGTATGGCACGGTCTATTCGGCTCGATTTGCGCCGGACGGACACACCATAATTTATGCCGCATCGTGGGATGGGGCGCCGATCGAGATCTTCGCTACGGACGCGAAACTCCCAGGTTCACGAAGGCTCGGCTTACAGGAGACTTCTCTGCTGGCGGTGTCCTCAACGGGAGAGCTGGCTGTTCAGCAGTCGCCCAGCCCGCGCTTTATGATGACCCTGCGCGGCACACTCGGCCAGGTTCCACTCTCGGGAGGGTCGCCTCGCCAGATTGCCGAGAATGTCGATTGGGCCGACTGGGCGCCGGATGGAAAGACGCTCGCCGTGGTCCGTGAAACGGCGGGCAGTCAGCGCCTTGAGTTTCCCGAGGGGCACGTCCTCTACGAAACTACCGGCTGGGTGAGCCACCCGAGGGTGTCGCCCAAAGGTGATCTGGTGGCTTTTCTCGACCACCCAAACCCTAGCGACGATCGCGGAGTGGTTTCAGTGGTTGACCTTGCGGGACACAAGAGGGTACTTTCCACCGGATGGGAGAGTGAGGAGGGGTTGGCCTGGTCACCGAGCGGGAACGAAGTGTGGTTCACAGCCACGGTGGCCGGGCTGCAACGCCAACTCTATACAGTGGATCTCTCAGGGAAAGTGCATTTGAGTTTCCGTGGGCCCGGCGGCGTTACGCTTCACGACATCGCTCCGGATGGACGACTCCTGCTCACACGCGACGAGCATCGCACCGGAATCATGGGCATGACCGCCGGAGCCACCCGCGAAAGAGACCTTTCATGGCGGGACTGGTCGCTTCCCACCGATCTCTCTCCAGATGGGAAATGGGTGGTTTTCGACGAGGAGGGAGAACAGGCCGGACCCAGTTATATAGTTGCCATTCGCGACCTGCTCGGATCGCCGCCCGTTCCGCTGGGAGAAGGCATGTCCGGCGGGATTTCTCCTGATGGCAAATGGGTGGCTGCAACGGTGGACTACTCCCAGATTGTGCTGTTGCCTACCGGTGCGGGCACCTCCAGGAAGATCGAGCGCGGCGGTATCCAACAGTACGGTCACCCGGTTCGTTGGCTGCCTGACGGCAAGCGAATCCTTTTCGCGGGAAGCCTGCCTGGCCGTCCGGCCCGGTGCTTCATTCAGAATATCGATGACGGCCACCCTCGGCCGGTTACGCCGGAGGGAGTTTCCGCGTGCTTTATTTCGCCCGATGGAAAGCTGGTGGCAGCCAGAGAATCTATCACCAATCAGGCCCTTCTATATCAGGTCGATGGAGGCAAGCCTGAGCCCATTCCCGGTTTGTTGCCTTCAGAGAGCTTCGACTGGACCTCCGACCCGAAATTCCTGTACGTACACCAATGGAAGCAGCCGCCGGTCAAGATCTATCGCCTGAATATCGAGACCGGTCAACGGCAGCTCTTCAAAGAACTCACCCCTTCGGATACCAAGGGGCTGTGCGACATGCCCAAGTTCAGGTTCAGCGCCGACGGCCGGTCTTATGTCTACGGGTACACTCGTCTGCTTTCGGATCTCTACGTGGTGTCAGGGCTGCAATAGGAATGGACTCTTTCGGATCGCTGGCCCGAGTCGAAGGACTCATCGAGGTGAGGCAGTGCGGGAGATGTGTTCAGAGCCAAACACCCTCGGTGAAAATGCTATAAGCCGGGCCAGTCCGCGGGTTTGATGTGCGGAATGAAGCCAAACGCCTATGGTTTCGGCGCTTGAATTTCGCAGATCCGCCGAGCGCACTGACCCTCTCTTGCGCTGAGCAGGTTGGCCAGCATGCGGTACGCTCCCGGCACTAACTCGGGAAACTGGCGATAGAGCGCATAGGCGACATAGATATAAGTTCCCTTGCCGGGATGCGCCACCAAGCAGTCCGCCGCGCTGCGGGTCCTGGCCGGGATCGGCGGTCTCGGTCAGCGGCGTGTAACCCGCGTCCCAGCTATCGAGGAAGGAGTGGCCGCGCTCCTCCACCCATCCGTCGAAGTCCGCCGCGGTGATGGCGTTGGGCGAAGTCAGCAGCGGGTTCGCCGGGTCCAGCAGCTTTACCGGCGCTGTCTCGTCCACCACCCGCTCCGCCATGCGCCCCATCGAAAGCGGAAACGGAGCAGGGAAGTTGGCGCTCTGGTACTGCACGATCAGCGTTCCGCCGCGGCGCACAAACTCGTCAAGCCGGGCTGGGCCGGGTCAGCTCGGGCCGCGCCGGAGTAGGCGCGAATGCCGATCACGATGACATTCCACGCAGAGAGGTCGCCCGATGCCAACTCAGCGGCAGTAAGCAGGTGCGGCGTCACGCCCATCGCCTCGATGGCCTCGGGAACCAGGTCGCCGGTGCCCATCACGTAGCCGATGCGCAGCCCCGGCGCCAGCTTCACGTCCACCTTGCGCGTCTTCAACTCCGCCGGTCTGTACAGGTTATAAGGCCGCAACCCGGGGTAACCCACGCTGTGCCAGCCGGTCCGATAGTCGTGCCCGCCGGAGTGCGCCACCGCCTTGATGTCATAGGCTCCTGTCGTGGCGCCAGCCGGCGTCACGGAAAAGAGCAGCGGCTCGGTGTCGCCGGCGCTGTCGCGATGAAACTGCGCCTCGGCCGGCTCGGCTGCCCATCCGGCCGGCAGCTTCAGCGTGACGGTTCCCTCGGCCGCACCCTCGGTGTGCACCGTCACTCTGCACCGGCAGGGCGCTGCCGTCGAGCGGCAGGATGCGCGCCTCGGGCTCCACGCGCACGCCGATCGGCGGCGTGACCACCAGCGGCTCATAGATGCCGCCCGGCCCCGTGCACGCGCTCCAGCGTCTGCACCACTCTGGCCGACGCGGATCGGCAGCCCGTCAAACCTAAACTCCGCCCACGCCTGCAAGCGGCTAGGGCGCGAAGGAGCGCTGCCGCCACGCCGGCCGAGTGATGTCGTAGTATGGCTGCTCGATGCTCGGCCGCGTGAAGTAGGGCTCGGTCGGCATCGGCATTGTCCGGCCGCATGCACGCGGAAGATGGAGTCGGCGACCGGAGCCGCCGGCTCGATTGCGCCGGTCGCGTTCTCGGCCTTCCACGGCGTCGCCGCTGTGGCTCACGAGCCAGACCTTTTCGAGATGGGCTCGGCGGTTGCCTGCGCGGCGTGGACGCGAACCTTGAACTCCTCGCCCGGTGTCACGCTGCGCGGGGTCTCGTCGGCCGAGCCGCCGCGGAACGCACCGCCACTCTGCACGCTGTCCGCCTTGGTGGTGAACGCGATCAGTCCAGGCCCAGCAGTTCCTTGAAGCGCCGCTTGAAATTCGTCGATCTTGGCGTCGAGTTCAAAGAGCAGGTTCGCTTTGGCCTCTGGGCGTCGAGCGCTGCTCTTTGCACACTGCCATACGGAGTTCGAGCGTCTGCGCGATAGACCGGCGCCAGCTCATGCGCGCCTGCGCAAGCTCGCGCTGCACGGGCACTCTGATCGACCTCCTTGATTGCCGCGTCGAATCTCGCGCGAGGCGTCGCAGCCAGCCATCGCCGGGCCGGAGAGCCCGCCAGGCGAGCCAGTCCGGCAATGCTCGTGTCGATATCGACCTTGCTGTTGTGGAAGAGACTCGTCGTTGTCTGTCTTCGTCCCCGGCTTGCCGCTGGCCGCCTCAGGCGCCACGGCCCACAGGTGATATCGCGTCGTCGCCGGGCCGCTCAGCGTCGGGTTGGCGCCGCCGTTCTGCGACTTCTGCTCGCCCCAGCCCTCGCGCGCAATCTGCACATAGCTGCGGCCCAGCGCCGGATCCCACGTGCCCACCGGGATGCGTCACATCCGTCGAGAGCGCGCCCTCGTCCACTCGCCGGTCACGTAGTTGTTGAAACTTCGCCGGCGCCCATTTGCCCGTCGCGTAGTCGAACATGCCCTTGCGCCGTGATGCGGCGCGAACGGCGCCATGCGAGTAGACCGCCAGCGGCTGCCACGGCTCAAGCCCGTCCTTCAACTGCTCGGGAAACACCTTCGGATCGCCGGCCGCCTTGAATGACCTCCTGCGCAATCTCGCCCGAGACCTGGTGCTGCCCGTGCCCGTCGCTCACCGCCGCCCACAAAGGTGGCGACAATCACCTGCGGCCGCTCGCGGCGCACCGCCAGCACCGCGTCGTAGAGCACGCGCTCGTGGCCCCAGTTGCGCGAACGCCTCCTCCTGCGTCTTCGAGAAGCCGAAGTCCGCCTCCGTGCCCCACAGCTGCTTTGCGCCGTAATACTCGTCGGCCTTCAGCAGTTCCTTGGTGCGGATCAGCCCCAGCGCGTCGTAGCTGTCGGCCGACATGGCGTTCTGCCCGCCCTCGCCGCGCGTCAGCGTCAGCAGCGTGGCGCGCACGCCCAGGCCGCGCTCAGATACGTCAGCAGCGCGCCGTCTTCGTCGTCGGGATGCGCGACGATCATCATCACGCTGGCCGTCGTGCCCAGCCGCTTCAGCGTCTGCTCCAGCGCCGCCGCGCCGCGATCCTCCGGCAGCGGCAGCGCGTATCGGCGATCGGCTCAGGCAGCGGAACCGCAGTCGAGCTCGCCCGCCGCTTCGCAGCGCAGCCTGCGCTGCAGCTGCTGCGCGCTGATGCACAACAGGCCCGCTGCCGCCATCACCAGGCCCGCGACCAATGCTGCTGCACAGTGCTTCGTTGAACTCTCATGGGAGCGAACATACTTGCCGTCAGTGTACAATCCGGGGAGCGCAATAGAGCCTCATGTCATTCCTGCAGCCACCATCCACCTCCGGCAGCAGCACCACTCTCGAACGCCGCATCGGCCTGCGCTCGGCCGTGCTCTTCAACATGCTGGAGATGATCGGCGTCGGCCCCTTCATCACCCTGCCGCTGGTCATCGCCGCGGCGGGCTACCATCTCTCCGTCTGGGCCTGGGTCCTGGGCGCGGCCATCGCCGTCGCCGACGGCCTGGTCTGGGCCGAGCTCGGCGCCGCCTTCCCGCGCGCCGGCGGCTCCTATGCTTTTCTGCGCGAATCTACGGCCCCGAGCGCGCCGGCAACTGGCTCAGCTTTCTCTACGTCTGGCAGCTCAGCTTTTCCGCGCCGCTCTCCATCGCCTCGGGCTGCATCGGCCTCTCCAGCTTTCTGGCTAGTTCTGGCCGCGGCCTCGACGCCGCGCCCATTCGCCGCCCTGCCCGCGCTGCACTACTCCAACTTCGCCGCGGCGGCCGCCTGCCTGCTGGTCACCGCGCTGCTCTATCGCAATCTCAGCTCCGTCACGCGCCTGGCCTGGGTGCTCTTTGCCGGCGTGCATGGCGGCCATCGCCGGCGTCATCGTCTCCGGCTTTGCCCACGCCGCAGCCACCGGCGGCTGGCACATGCCCGCCGTCGCCCGCGCTCTCAGTCGCCGCTCGCCTCGGCGGGCTGGCCCAGGCCACGCTCATCACCACCTACGATTACTGGGGCTACTACAACATCTCCTTTCCTCGGCAGCGAGGTTCGCCAGCCCGAGCGCACCATCCCCCGCGCCATTCTGCTCTCGGTCCTCTTCGTCGCGGCGTTCTACGTCGCCATGAATCTGGCCGCGCTGCCTTCCCTGCGCGATGCCGCCGCCCACGCCGCCGCAGAGCGCCGCCGTGCGCGTGCAACTGGTCGCCGACATCGCGCGCTCCGCCTTCGGCCACTGGGCCGGCTACCTCATGGCCGCGCTGATTGTCTGGACCGCCTTCGCCATCGTCTTCTCGCTGCTGCTCGGCTACTCGCGCGTGCCCTACGCCGCCGCCCGCGACGGCAACTACTTCCGCTTTCTCGCCGCCGTCCATCCGAAGCACGCCATTCCCCACCGTTCGCTCGTCGCGCTCGGCCTGGTGGCCGCGGTCTTCTGCTTCTTCTCGCTCGCGCAGGTCATCACCATGCTGGTCATCACGCGCATCCTGCTGCAATTCTTCCTGCAGCAGGTCGGCGTGATCCTGCTGCGCATCCAGCGGCCCGATCTGCCGCGGCCCTTCCGCATTCCGCTCTATCCCGCTGCCGCCGCTCGTCGCCATCGCCGGCTTTCTTTTCATGCTCGTCAATCGCGCACCACGCGCTCGGCAGGGCTCTGGCTGTCGGCCGCCGGCATCGCCGTCTCCGGCACGCTGATCTATCTCGTTCGCGCGCCAGGCGGCTTCGGGCAGTGGCCGTTTGCCAGTCCGCAACAGACTAACCGCCTGATCCACCCGGCACTTGCCGTCAGAATTCTCTGTAACGTCCACGCCCCACCGCTCGTGTCTAATAGATTGCAGTCGGCCTTCCCCGCGCGAGGTCAACCCATGCTCATCGGCAAACCGCCCGACATCCCCTCCTCCGAGATCACGCCCCAAGACGACTACGACGATACCTGAACCGCCGCCGGTTTCTGCGCGGAGCCGCCTCCGGCGCGCAGCGCTGGCGCAGCCGCCCTCGGCGCCGATCGCCTTGGCCGAGCTCGTCGCGCCGCGCACCTGCGCGCTCGCCGGAACCAAGCTGCAGACCGTCAAGAGCCCGCTCACCACCACCGGCGAGCAGCTCACCAGCCTTCGAGGACATCACCCACTACAACAACTTCTACGAGTTCGGCGTCGACAAGGACGATCCCGCGAAGAACGCCGGCGGCCTGCCCACGCGCCCCTGGACCGTCAAAGTCGAAGGCAAGGTCAAGCCAAGCCCAAGACCTTCGACATCGACGCCCTGCTCAAGCTGCGCCCGCTCGAAGACCGCGTCTACCGCCATCGCTGCGTCGAGGCCTGGAGCATGGTCATTCCCTGGGTCGGCTACTCGCTCTCGGAGTTCATCAAGCAGTGCGAGCCGCTGCCCAGCGCAAAGTACGTGCAGTTCCTCTCCTACTACGACCGCAAGGTGGAGAAGTGGGCCTACCGAGACCAGCATCTTACTGGCCCTACTCCGAAGGCCTGCGCATGGACGAGGCCATGAACCCGCTCACCCTGCTCACCTTCGGCCTCTACGGCGAGACGCTGCCCAACCAGGACGGCGCGCCGGTGCGCATCGTGGTGCCCTGGAAGTACGGCTTCAAATCCGCCAAGTCCATCGTCACCGTCCGCTTCGTCGACAAGCAGCCGCCCACCACCTGGAACGATCAGGCGCCCAACGAGTACGGCTTCTACTCCAACGTGAATCCCAACGTGGACCATCCCCGCTGGAGCCAGAAGACCGAGCGCCGCATCGGCCTGCCCTTCTACGCGCAGCGCCGCACCACGCTCATGTTCAACGGCTATGGCGACCAGGTCGCCTCGCTGTACAACGGCATGGACCTGAAGAAGATACTTCTGAGCGGAGAAAGCAGCGGCGAGTTAGCGCAAGCAGATCTGACGCCTGCGTCAGGCTGACCCTGCTAACTCCGCTCAGTACCTTCGCAAAGATCTATGAATCGTAACGACTCTCATCCTGCTCAAGACGCTCACCTGGCTCGGCCTGCCTCTGGCCGCTGGGCCTGGCTTGTCTGGGGCGCGGTCGACCAACAATCTCGGCCCCGACCCCACGGCAACCATCACCTTCGCCACCGGTCTCACCACGCTGCGTCTGCTCACCATCTCGCTGGCCATCACGCCGCTGCGCCGCCTCATTCCGCGCGCTGAGCTGGCTGATCAAATTCCGCCGCCTGCTCGGACTGTTCGCGTTCTTCTATGCCACGCTGCATCTTGCTGACCTACATCGCGCTTTATGCCGGCTTCGATATCAACGCCATGGCCACCGACATCGCCAAGCGCCGCTTCATCACCGTCGGTGTCGCCGCATGGCTGCTGCTGGTGCCACTGGCAGCGACCTCGACCAACTGGGCCATCCGCAAGCTGGGCGGCAAGCGCTGGAACCGCCTGCACAAGCTGGTCTACCTGGCTGCTATCTGCGGCGTGATCCACTACTGGTGGCAGGTGAAGCCCGGCGTCCTTGCGCCGATGAGCATGACGCTGATTTTGGCGGTTCTTCTCCTGGCGCGGCCAGCGTGGGCTTTATGGCAAAAACGGCTTCAGAGCGTGAAGACTGCGCGGGCTGCCGATTGAAACCAGGCACCACGAATCAAGGCGCGACCGGCACAGCAGGTGTCGCCGCGACCAACGTGACAGAGAGATCTACCAGATCGTTTTGAACTGTCAACGGGATCTCTTTATCGGCATAATGGACGGCCTTCGTCTTTGGAGGAGAAGGTTCTGAGCCGCCTGGGTCGGGAGCGACGATGGTTTTCTCCGCGTCTTCCGCGCCCGTCACTTGAAGGATGTACTTGCCTTCCGGGACATACTCGAAAGCAAAACTCCCATCTTCGCTAACAGAGAGATTTCGAGCCTCTTCGCGGTCGTCCGCACAGAGCAAATGGACTTTCGCATGGGCGGGCACGTGGCCGTCGGCGATGGACTGTCACGCTTCCTGAAAGGGTATGCAGTCCGGAGAGAGGGATCACGATATCCGCGCCGTTCACGACCTCCCCGGCTGCCAGTTTGGTAATCTTCGCATCCTTCTTGCGAAAGGTGTCACCGAGGCAGATGGCTGGCGCGGCATCTTCGTTGTCCAGAGGCATCGAAGCGCAGACCTTGTACTCGCCTGCCGGCAGATTGGTGAGGTTATAGTGGCCGTGCCCATCGCTCTTTGACTCGATCGACCAGCCTCTGAAGAGCGCGAGGCCGACGCCGCTCCAACTGCTCTTTTCGGCCTTGCGAAGAAGCTGGAAGTGCATTCCGATGGCCGGACTGCCATCGTCATAGGTGACGGTTCCGCTGATCTCGGCGCCACGCTCGATCTGGATTGATAACTCGGCCGTACGATGCCTGCTCACGGTCACTTCGACGAGGTGAGCCTTCCACTGGTTGATTACGTCCAGGGTTTGCTCTCTGTCGTTCCCATGTGCATCGAGCCGGCTAAAATCGAGACCGCGGACCGGGTCCAAGTAACCCTCCATCGCCGCGTAAGCGAGGTACTGGCCAGGATCGACAGCCTCAAGCCTGAAGCGGCCCTCGATGTCGGTCACAGTGCTTTCCATGGCTGGAGACTGATCGTCAGCCTTGGGGTCCACTTTAGGAACTGCGGCGAGATTGACGGTGGCAAATCGCGCCGGTTTGCCGGTATCCGCACAGATTACGACACCGGTAACCGCACCCTTGGTTGGATCGGGCTTCTTGGCCGAGTGCTTGTCGCAACCGCCCGCAAAAAGGCAGACGCACGCGGAAATCCACAGCCAGCGCCAACGCGCCATCGCAAGCCTCCACTGGATCTCAGGACTCAGGGAATTGTAACGCTGCCTGCGCCACCGGGTGATAGCTCTTGCGGTGCAGCGGCGTCGGCCCCAGCCGTCCCAGAGCTTCAAGGTGCGCTGGGCAGGGGTAGCCTTTGTGCTGCGCCAGGCCGTATCCGGGATATTCGCGGTCCAGCTCCACCAGCAGCCTGTCGCGATAAACCTTGGCGATCACCGAGGCGGCAGCGATCGAAAAGCTGATGCCGTCCCCCTGGATAACAGCCTGCTGCTGGCACTCCCAGTCGATCTTGTCGCGGCCATCGATGAGAAGAAAGTCGGGGCTGAGCGCCAACTGCTCGACGGCGCGGCGCATGGCCAGCAACGATGCCTGGCGAATGTTGATCCGGTCGATAGCCTCCGCGTCCACTGCCGCGATAGCCCAACTGACAGCGTTCGCGCGAATCTCCACGTCGAGTTCGTTGCGCTTCTTTTCCGAGAGCTTCTTCGAATCGTTCAACCCTGGCAGAGAGCAGCCTCTGGGAAGAATAACGGCGGCGGCGACGACCGGCCCAAAGAGCGGCCCGCGGCCCACCTCGTCCAGCCCCGCAATGCGCAGCGCCCCGCACCCGCGCGCGGCCTCTTCCAGCGTCCATCCGCAAACCGTGGCTGTCCCCATCCATTCAGTATAAGAAAATCGCCGGCCACCCCGCCGGAGACTCGTCGGCCGCGCCTGGGAACGCACCGCGTTTTGCCAAGCTCCCCTGCCAAACCCCCGCCTCGCTGGAGTACTCTGGTTGTTCAGGAGATTGAAGCCGAAGATGCTCAAGCCGTGCCGCATTCCATTCGCCGTTTTTGCCGTTCTCGCCGTTGCATTCCCTTTAGCCTGCGCTCAGCAAAATCCGCCCGACCCGGCCAAGGAAGACTACGTCCGCGCCCACTACACCAAGTATGAATTCCGCATCCCGATGCGCGATGGCATACGGCTCTTCACCGCGGTCTATGTGCCCAAAGAAGCCGGCGGCCCTTACCCATTTCTGATGGACCGGACTCCGTACAGCGCTGCGCCCTATGGCGAAGACCTCTACCCCAAGCACCTGGGCCCTTCCGATGAGTTTGAGAAGGGCGGCTACATCTTCGTCTACCAGGATGTGCGCGGACGCTGGATGAGCGAGGGCGAGTTTGTCGAGATGCGGCCGCACATCGACGAGAAGAAGTCCCCGAAGGACGTGGACGACGCCTCAGACACCTACGACACGATCGAGTTCCTGCTCAAGCATGTGCCCAACAACAACGGCAAGGCGGGGATCTGGGGAATCTCCTATCCCGGCTTCTATACCTCGGCGTCGATCATCGACTCGCATCCGGCGCTGGTGGCCGCCAGTCCGCAGGCGCCGATGACCGATCTGTTTCTGGGCGACGACGGCTATCACGGCGGAGCCTTCATGCTCTCGGCCAACTTCGGCTTCTATGCGCCTTCTTCCATCCGCAAGACCAACCGCAAATTCCAAAGCCCACCGTTCCCTTCGACTTCGGCACGCCCGACAGCTACAAGTTCTATCTGGATGCCGGAAATATCGCCAACCTCGACAAGCTCTATCTGAAGGGCTCCAACTGGCTCTTCAACGATCAGGCGAAACACGACACCTATGACGCCTACTGGCAGGAGCGCGATCTATCGCGCCACATGAAGAACGTGCGCTGCGCGGTGCTGGTGGTGGGCGGCTGGTATGACGCAGAAGATCTGAGCGGCCCCTACAAGACCTTCTATGCGATCAACAAGTTCAACCCGGAAACGCCCACGACGCTTGTTGAGGGTCCATGGGTTCATGGCGGCTGGGCGCGCAGCGACGGCAGCCAGCCTGGGCGACATCGAGTTCAACTCGAAGACCAGCGAGTACTTCCGCGCGAACATGCAGTTTCCCTTCTTCGAGCACTATCTGAAAGGCAAAGGCGCGGCGCAACCCAAGGCAGTGGTCTTTGAGACCGGCACGAATGTCTGGCGCAACTTGGATTCATGGCCGCCCAAAGCTGCCGCGCCAAGACGCTCTACTTCCACGCCGGCGGCAAGCTGAGCTTCGATCCGCCAACAGAAGCGAACGGCGTGGACGAGTACGTCAGCGACCCAAATCATCCGGTGCCTTTTGTGGGCTACACCACCGACACCGTTCCGCAGCGCTACATGGTCGACGACCAGCGCTTCGCCAGCTACCGGCCCGATGTGCTGGTCTATCAGACCGAGCCGCTCGAAGAGGACGTGACCATCGCCGGGCCGATCTCGCCGAAGCTTAAAATTGCCAGTTCGGGCACGGACTCCGACTTCGACGTAAAACTGATTGACGTCTATCCGGAGAATTATCCCGATCCGGAGGAGACATCGCACGGCAACAAGCGCATTCTGGATGCGCCGCCCATACACATGGGCGGCTATCAGCAACTGCTGCGCGGCGAACCCTTCCGCGCGAAGTTCCGTAACAGTTGGGAGAAGCCCGAGCCGCTCACGCCGGGCAAAGAAGCCGATCTCAACTTCACCATGCCCGATCTCTTCCACACCTTCCGCCGCGGCCATCGCATCATGGTGCAGGTCCAGAGTTCCTGGTTTCCGTTGACGGATCGCAACCCGCAGACCTTCACCGACATTCCCAACGCCAGGCCGGAAGAGTTTCAAAAGGCCACCGAGCAGGTATTCCGTCAGAAGGACGCGGCCAGCGGCGTGGAAGTGCTGGTGATGCCGTAACAGCGAGTCAGCACGGCCCCGCCGTAAGCGAGTCAGCAAGTCGGCGAGGTTCGATGCTGACTCGCTGACTTGCTATGCTACTCGCTGATTTGCTGACTTGCTAACTCATGAGGCTCCAAATGTTCACTCGAAATCTCCGTTCCATCGTCCTGCTGCCGGCCGCATTCCTGCTGGCCGCCGCGCCCATGATTCACGCCGAAGAAGGCATGTGGACCTTTGACAACCCGCCCCTGAAGCAGTTGGCGGCCAAGTATGACTTCCACCCGACGCAGGCCTGGCTCGACCATCTGCGCCTCTCGAGCGTGCGGCTCAACGACGGCGGTTCGGGCTCGTTTGTCAGCCCCAACGGCCTGCTGCTGACCAATCACCACGTGGCCCGCGGCCAGTTGCAGAAGAACTCGACGGCCGAGCACGACTACGTGCGCGACGGCTTCTATGCCACCACGTCCGATGAGGAGATGAAGTCTCCCGACCTCGAAGTGAACGTGCTTGTCGCCATGCAGGATGTGACGGCGCGCGTGCAGGGCGCGGCCAAAGGCATTGCCGACGAGGCCAAGGCGCTGAAGGCCCGCGACGCCGAGATCGCAGCCATCGAGAAGGAAAGCAAAGACAAGACCGGCCTGCGCTCCGACGTGGTCTCGCTCTACCAGGGCGGCGAATACTGGCTCTATCAATACAAGGCCTACACCGATGTGCGGCTGGTCTTCGCGCCCGAGCAGCAGGCGGCCTTCTTCGGCGGCGATCCGGATAACTTCACCTATCCGCGCTACGACCTCGACATGGCGCTCTTCCGCGTCTACGACAACGGCAAGCCGCTGCACACCGATAACTATCTCAAGTGGAGCGCCAAGGGCGCCGCGCCGGGCGAGCTGATCTTCATCTCCGGCCATCCCGGCTCGACCCAGCGCGACGACACCGTGGCCGCAGTTGCTCATGGAGCGCGACTGTTCGCGGCCCGGCGATCACCGAATACCTCCAGCGCCGCATCGCCGCAGCCCAGGCCTTTGCCGCCAAGGGGCCGGAACAGGCGCGCCTTGTCGGCAGCGACCATCTTCGGCCTGCAGAACAGCCTGAAGGTTTATCTGGGCCGCGCGCGAGGCCCTGGCCGACCAGGCGATCCTGGCCAAGAAGCAGGCCGAGGAAGACCGACTTCCGCGCCAAGGTGGCCGCCAATCCCGAATGGAAGAAGGCCTACGGCGGCGCATGGGACACAGATCGCCGCCGCCGAGGAGAAGGTCAAGCCGGAGATCAAGGCCAGATCTTCCGCCGCACCGACAGCGCGCCTTTTCACCATCGCACTCGAGCTCGTGCAATACGTTGCCGAGATCAAGAAGCCCGATGGCGAGCGCCTCGATCAGTTCCACGACGCCGGCCTGGAATCGCTCCGCTACCAGCTGCTCTCCCCTGCCCCGATCTATCCCTCCACTGAGAAGCTGTACATGACCACGCGCTCCCTCGCTGGCCGAAGAGAAGATGGGCAAGGACGACGCCTATTGTGCAGGCCATCCTGCAAGGCGGCGATATCGACGCAACCGCCAATGCCGTGATTGACGGAACCAAGCTCGCCGATCCGGCCTTCCGCAAATCTCTCATCGATGGCGGCGAAGCGGCCGTTGCCGCCTCCACCGATCCCATGATCGTGGCCGCCCGCCGCGCCGATCCCATCTGTCCGCGCGCCAATCAGCCGCATGCAAGAACACCATTGAAAGCGTGCTCACCCCGGCCGGCGAAAAGCTCGGCAAAGCGCGCTTCCTGGTCTATGGCAAGAACGCCTATCCCGACGCCACTTTCACCCTGCGCTTGAGCTATGGAACCGTGAACGGCTTCCCCTACAACGGCACCATCGCTCCGCCCTTCACCACCTTCTACGGGCTCTATGACCGCGCGGCCAGCTTCAGCAACCAGCCGCCCTTCGATCTGACACCCAAAGAAGCGGCCGGCCGCGACAAGCTGGATCTCGCCACGCCATTCGACTTCGTCTCGACAGGCGACATTATCGGCGGCAACTCCGGCTCGCCGGTGGTCAATCGCAATGGCGAACTGGTAGGCCTGATCTTCGATGGCAACATCGAGTCGCTGGCCGGCGATTTCGTCTATGACGGAAGCAAGAACCGCGCGGTAGCGGTGCATTCGGCTGGCATGATCGAAGGCTTGCGCAAGCTCTACGGAGCCGGCGCGCTGGCCGATGAACTCGAAGGCAAGAAATAACGTTTGTCAGCACCGCCAGTCAGCAGCAGGGGAACCGCAACGGCTCCCTTGCTGACTGGCTAAGCGAAAGACGAACAACCGCGATCAGCCGCAAAGCCTGCCGGAGAAAGCCCGTTTCGACGTACAATCGGATAGAGCCCCCCCTGCGGAGGGATGGGTGAGCGGTTGATACCGGCGGTCTTGAAAACCGTTGTGCCTGAAAGGGTACCGGGGGTTCGAATCCCTCTCCCTCCGCCACTTCCATTCCACATCTGTCCAGATACGTCCATTCCGGTCTGCTCGAAATCGTAAATTACTGAAAATATTGAGTTCATTATCCGCGCTCGTCCGCGCTCCTCCATCGGTGTCCGGGTTTGATCCGGGGGTAAGAGCGGTGGTATCGTCTTGGATCGCAAACAATGGAAATCAATAAGCTTAGTGAGCTCGAAGCGAAACAGGCCAAGCCGGGCAAGAAAGAGCACCGGCTGAGCGACGGTAGCGGTCTCTATTTGGTTGTGAAAGCGGAAGTAATAATCGATGAATTGACGTCTCTGCCAAAGGAGCAGAGTGAGATGCCGAAGTATACGGAAGCGGCGGCAATTGCAGGGGAAGATGTGGTGTACTACGCGATGAAACTGAGCGGAGCCTCGAATGCGAAGGCGAAACGGGTTCTAGAATGGAAACCTCGACGGTTGGAGTGGCTGGAGGCTTAAATGAACTTCAAGAGGTCCTCTTTATGAATCAGAATTTCGCCGCAATTATCCTCGGTGGTACTGGGCAAGTCGGTGGTGCAGCCGTCGCGGAGCTGCTGGCAATTCCGGAATGCCGTGAAGTGGTGATGGTCACCAGAAAGCCCATTGCGCCGCGATCGCGGGTGCGCAACGTCGTTCTTGATACCGGCGCTGCTGACTTTGCCGAGCGCACTGCCGCCCTTGCCCGCGAAGTTTTAAGCCAAGGTCCCGTCAGCGCTGTGAGCTGTGTGGGTGTCGGTTCTGGATCGATGCGCTGGAGCGAAGAAGAATTGAAGCGGCTTGAACTCGGCGTCGTCGGTGCCTTTGCGCGTGGCTGCCATGACGCCGGAATCGCCCAGTTTTGCCTGCTTTCTGCGGCAGGAAGCACAGCTCGCAGCCGGTTTCGCTATGTCCGCGTAATGGGCATGAAGGAAGACACCGTGCGCAACATCGGTTTTACCCGCCTCGCCATCTTTCGCCCCGGCATCATTGTGGGCAACGCTCATACCCCGGCCTGGGTCGGTTGGTTGGGAAGCCTCGTGCCTGGACCGTTTGGCAATATCGATCAGCGAATTCTCGGTCGCTCAATCGCCGCAGAGATAGTTTTGCACAGTCGAGAAGCTGGTGAAGTGATCCGCGAAAATGCAGCGATGAAAAGACTCGCTGCGCAGCTCAATAGCGCACCTAAGGAATTCTTGCGTGGGGTCTAGTCTCTCCCCTTTTGGTCCCGATCAGATGGTGAATGAGGTCTACTCCTGCTCACACCTTCGGCTTCGGGAACTCCTCGATGTGCTGTTCGCCCTTCCGGCCGAAGTAGATCACCCGTTTGCCGGTCAGGAAGGCCCAATAGCCAATCACGCCTGCCGCAGTCGACCGCTTCACAAATTCGGGGTACCGCACCGTGTCTGCCTGTGCGCCACGAATTGCCGCCACCAATGCAGCACTATCAAAATCTGCCGCAATGAGATCGGGATTCAGGATCATTGGCACCGTGTGCGTGCTTCCGTCTGTCAGATAGTGCGTGTTCTGCTTTGTAGCGAAGTCCACAAGGTACGATTCCACTCCGGCTTCGAGCAGCCCTTTGACCACCTCGGGGAAGGTCATCTTGCCTTGCTGTGTTGCAATCGCCAATTCGTGAATCACTTGTTTGCTCATCTCATCTCCTTTATTCGGTCGGAAGTGTCTGCAGCCTCACCGTACAAACTCTTCCAGCATCCATTATCATCAAAGCTAATACTTCAGATTCAACGTGTGAGAGGACCGCTGATGTCAATTTCTGTAAATCGTGTTTGGCGACAATTGCCCGATGAGACCAGAGTCGCCGCCAGTAAACTTATTTGGGCTGAGTCATCCGGCGCATCGAAGCAATTCCTCTTTGCCGCTCTCGCAAAAGCGAAAAAACTGCGTGAGGTATTTGTCCGCAAATCCCCGATTGAGCGACTTGTCAACTGGACGGCGACAACCATGACGTTGCCTGACCCAATCGTGGAAGATATGCTGAAGAAGTACCTTCTCCATGAGCATCGCGCCGTGATTATCAACTTTCTCGAATTGCTCCACATCCCCCATTCCGAGGGCATGATCGAGGAGAGCTTTGACTATGCCACCCTGACCAATGAGCGGGTCAAGGAAGCAGCACGTAGCTTACTCGCATCTGCAGATCGAATGGGCGCAGAACTTTACCTGAAGTACCTCGTGCTTCAAGGCGGACCCTGGGAAGGGATCGAAGAAATTCTGCCGACCGGAGAGTAAAGGCCGCTTGCAGGTGTTCCGCTTCATCATCGGCGACGCCGGGCGCCATTTGACTGGGAATATGGAGATCAATCGGAAAGGCATGCTTCCCGATTGGTCTGATCTGAGTTCGGTGCCCTTGATTGTTGGTGGATTGTCGAATGAAGACAACAACAGGGAAGTGCACTCATCGAGAATCGGTTACGAGAGGTTCTCGGGATTCGTCCCCGAATACGCGTTTGGGCCGTGGATCGCTTTCAACTGCCTGAGTCCGAATCCCGGACACTGGGCGGTAGGGTCGAGGACTGGCGCGGTATTCCGTAGGTTGGGTCTATCCATTGCTCCCAGTTTCCTCTGGGAGTGCCTCAGTGAGATTACCCCCGGCAGAGCCGGGGGCTTTATTTTGTGAGCCGCTCAAAGCGGCTTGAGCGGGGTCGCTAACGCGGCCCCGATTGAGTTGGGCCACCTTATCGGTGGCAGGTCATCGCCACATGTTCATCTGATCCAGCCGCTTGTCTTCCTGCTCCTGGTTGCGGATGTAGTCCCGAATTACCGCCTCATCGCGGCCCACCGTTGACACGAAATATCCTCGTGCCCAGAAGCTCTGCCCAGCATAATTCTGCTTCCGCTCCCCGTACACCCGCGCCAAGTGAATCGCGCTCTTGCCCTTGATGAACCCAACCACCGACGACATGGCATACTTCGGCGGTATCGAGATCATCATGTGCACATGGTCGGCCAGAAGATGCCCTTCCTCGATCCGGCACTCCTTCTGCTCGGCCAGTTTTCGGAACACCTCGCCTAAATGCTGCCGCAGGTTTCCATACAACACCTTCCGCCGGCATTTCGGTATAAAAACAACGTGGTACTTGCACTCCCACTTCGAGTGGCTTAAGCTCTCAAATTCGTCCATCCAGTTTCTCCTTGACGTGTGCTTGGCGGCTCACCTCTCGGAGTCTCTTGGATGGACTCCCGCATATGTCAAACTTCTACTGCCTCCCCGGCAGAGCCGGGGGAACTCCCGTTTGCATTAGCGTTTGCGGGGGCTAGGGCCAGTAAGTCTAGCGCGAGCGACACCTCGCTGACGAGCCCCGATGCGACGGCTCCGGCGAGCGCCGCAGCCTGCTCGCACCTATCAGAGAGCAAACGCGGGCAGCGCGGCCTCTGACGCGAAGGCCTCGCGGTCTCTCATGCGAGCAGTCTCCCAACATCTCCCGGCGGGGGCCGCAAAACAGGGACGCGTCAAATCAGCAGCTCGCAACGCAACGCCCTCTGCTCCCCGAAACAGAGCCAGCCGGCCGCAAACAAGCCAAGAGTCACCAACGGCCGCCCAGCCGCCGACACGAATTGCTAGAGCGCTCTGGCTCTCTTCAGTCGCCGACTGGCGCACCTATAGCGACCAAAAGCACGAAATCTCCGAACGCGAGACGAAGCGTCGATCTGAGGCACCGCCAAGGGTCTCAAGCGAGAGACGGCATCTAGGAAAGCCAAGATCGCCAGGAGCTAAGAAGGATCTCACCAACAGCCTTGCTTCGACCTCTCCCCAGTGAAGCGAGCAACGAGTGTTAAGAGCGGAAATCGTCGAAATCCGCGCGACCTTTCACCATCGTCGCGAACGAGCCGACTCTCATCGTCTGAAGGAAGTCACAAACGAGTCTATGAAGAGGAGACGGCAGGGAGCGCGGCGAATCTGGAGCGACGGCTGCATATTTCCGCGCGGCGGGTGACCTCGGATGCAAGCTCGGCCGTGTCTGCTGCATGGATGATGTAATGAGCTGCACCGGGGTTGTTCGGATATTTGCTGAAGATTGGCTCAAAGATTGCCAAAGCCTGCCGTCGTTGTTGTAGTCCTTTTTCTCCCGAACCTGCTGTCCAAGTGAGGCCAAGCCCATAGAAGAGGCTGGCATTGATGTCATCGGGGTATTTTATCCGAAGCTGCTCCATGCGAGCGAGGTAGTATCCAGCGCTTCGAGCCGGGTACACTGGCGTAGCCCTCATACATCGCGCGAACGGCGTCAATGTACATCTGCTCTCGTTCCGTATCAGCCTTCGCTGCAAGCCAGGGCCTCAGCTCTTCCCAGCCCTTTGATAAATCCTTCTGCGGCGCATCGGCGCCCGATCTTTCGGTGGTCGAAAGCGCAATGCCCCAAGCCGCTGTTACGCATTCGGTCTTCCTTCTCAACATTGCGGAAAGCGGCCTCAGCCTCCCTGAACTCAAAGGAATGCAACAGCGCCACACCCAAATCGAATTGCCGCAGGGTAGTCGGCTCGCATGACGTAGGAAAGTGAACCTCGCCAAGTGAGTCGAGTGCCCTCATGGGCTGAGCAGTAGCAAATAATGCTGAACAACCAAGAAGGGGCAAGCTAAACCGGCGCAAGAGCATCAGGACACTCCTAGCTGTTGGCCTCGGTTAAGGCCGTCATATTCGGGTGTGAACCAACGAGATGAGATCGGATCGCTACTATGATCTCTCCCGCCTTGTCAGTCAGAGTATATAAAATCGGATGTCGATCGTCGCCAACAGCCCAAACCACTCATCGACAACCGGTTATGCGCGATCGTCGGATCACTCCTGAAAAACGCCGATCCCAACTCCGATCTCCAAAGCGATGACCTGTCACTGATTCCATTCGTGATGGCGACTTTCGTACAAACAAAAAAACGGGTAGATGGTCAGGAGACGATCAGCAGGTTAACGTAGTTGGCATGGCTGGGAGGGGCCATGGCAAGGACGCGAAAGGACAAATCAAAACGTAAACGGGCACCCAAAGCTGCCCCGAAACTCCTCGGTCTTGAGAATCCAAATCGGCTGTACTTGGCTGCCTGACTTCTCTCAGTTTTCAGAGATCCAATGACCCCGCGATTCGCGAATTCATTGACTGGTATCGTTCGAAGCCGCGTCCCACATTCAAAAAGACCGTCGTAACGGGGTATCGAATCTCTCTGCGGCAACGGTATTGCGCTTCCTCGACCATCAACCTGAGGTTGGCGGCAACGCGGCGGTTGGCATGCGAGGCTTCGGATTGTGCCCTCCGGAGTTCCTATTCGGTTGCCGGAACTCGCAGGGAATCAATCCTATCTCGGCTCATCACAGCCTCAGCCATCGTCCGGTTCTGCAAACAGAAAATGATATGGTTAGGTCATCTCACAAAAGATTGAAAACCGTCGGCTAATCGACTGAGGCCGAACAAAGTCTTGGGAGGCCATCTGTGAACCTTCATAAAGTATTGTTACCGTCGTTGATCGCGTTGTCCGTGGTGTGGTCGGTTGCACCCCTTTTTGCACAATCAGAAGAAGATACCATGCCGCCGCTGAGATATGCGATCTATCGTGGCGATACGGCCAAGGTCCAGCAAGCCCTGCGGAACGGGGCGGATGTGAATGCCATCGACGACCGCGATACCATGCTCTGCTGGGCGTTGCGCGGCGATAATCCCGAGGTCACAAAGCTGCTCCGCAATCGCCAGGCGTGAATGTGAACAAGCAGGGCACCTCCTACGACCACATGAGAGAGTGGACGCGTACGCCGCTGATTTTAGCTGCACGCAGTGGCCAGGCTGAGATGGTGAGCTTGCTGCTCCAAAAGAGCGCCCTGGTGAACGCCAGGGACAGTGTGGACGGCAAGCCAGAGGCGCGCGGCGAAACGGCATTGCTCAAGGCCGCCAAGACCGACCATCTGGATGTGATCCAGGTGCTCGCTACCCTGGCCAAGGGGCTCAGATCAACGCGAAGACTGGCGAAGGCAAGACAGCCCTGTGGTTCCTCTCGGAATTCAAGATCGACGGCGGTGGAACTGCTGCACGAGCACGGAGCGGCAGTCAATATAGCGAACAACTCCGGAACGTCCGTGCTGTCCACCACCATTTTGCACAAGAAACGTGAAGTGCTCGATTACCTGGTGGCCCAAGGCGCCGACGTCAATATGGATAACGGCGGGACCACCTTGATTGATGCAGTCGAGATGCAGCAAGGCAAGGACGCGAAGCGCGTCCTCGATTTCGAGGAATATTTTATCTCCTCATTCAAACCGAAGCTGGATCTGCAGCGGATCGGCAACAACGACGGCGGTTATACGGCCCTGCAACTGGCCGCGCAGTTCGGGCGGCTCGATTCGATGGCGCTGCTGCTGGATCATGGCGCCACGCTCGAGTTGAAGAGCCTGGCCAAAGGCGGGACGGCGCTGCATTACGCTGTGTACAACAATCAGATGGAAGCGGCTAAACTGCTGATCAAGCGCAAGGCGAATCTCAAGAAGTACCGATGTCGGCGGCCAGACACCGCTGCTGGCGGCCGCGGGATTGAGCCCTCCCGGCGATGGTGCAACTGCTGGTCGAGTCCGGGGCAGCCGTCAACGTGAAGTCACCGATCAGTGTTATGGGTACGCCGCTGGTAAATACTGCAGGCAATCCCAATCCAACCAATAAAAAGAACAATATCGCCATCCTGAATTACTTGCTGTCCAGAAAGGCAGATATCAACTTTCCGAGCGGCGACGGAACAACGGCGCTGATGGCTGCCTGTCGGCAATCCGCACCTCGCTGGGCTACGAAAGGGCCGCGCTGCTGATCGGCAAGGGAGCCAATCTGGATGCGACCAACGACAAGGGCGAGACAGCGCTGATGCTGGCCTCCGGGGCCGGCAACGACAAGCTGATGCGGCTGCTGATGGACAAGGGCGCCAACGCCAAACTGAAGAACGGCGCGGGCGAAACAGCGATGAGCTACGCCAAGCGAGCCGCCGGCAGGAGCGGCGTGGAGCTGATCGAGTCGGCCGGCGTCAGTCAGGAGGAACCCACTCTCAGCAAGAGCGTCATCGTGGTTGCGCTATGGGCACCTAAAGCGGTTCTCCGGATGGACTTCCGATGGCCGTGATGACGCTGATGCTGAACAAGAGCGGCGTCTACGAGCTTCACCTCAAAGCTAACGGCGCAAGCCTTGAAGCAGTACCCGGCCGGCAGCGTGAAGCCGGTCATTGCCGCGCATCAGGGAAAGTACACCATCAACGGCGACACGTTGATCCTGAAGCCCACCGGCGCCCCGCCGACCTCAATGAGATGGAAACTTGAAAAGGCGTCCTGATCATCGACAACAAGTCACGGTTGAAGAAAATTGGGTAGGTGGGTCCTCTAATGGCCTGAGTTTTTTCAAGGTGAAAATACTTGTGATAGCGAATTCTCCTATGTGATCGCGTTTCCCGGCGAATGGCCTCGGTCTCGACGCCCAAAGACCGCACCGAGATCTGGTCTATCGCTCTTGGGGACCGGGGAGACTTCGGACCTTAACTAGCAAGAAGAAGCCCACGGTCTACAGGATCGGTCCCGGCAAACGCCCATCCCAACTCCGATCTTCAAAGCGCTGACCGGCCATGGATTCCAGTCGCCATGCCGACTTGCGGGGATTACAGCGGTTCCAGGTTGATGTACCCCACACCACAACACTCAAGTTGATGCGACCCCAAGAAGCAGCGACCCTGAAGTCCCTCGAAAATGGGTATACCTACCCTGGAACCACTCTAAGCCGCCACTACTTCAAATCGCCGACCATTGGTCCCGATTGCGATGCACGAGCCGGATTTTCTATCGGGATTGTCCGGTACTGCACTGTCGATGTCGAACCGACCCACGGCGTTCCGGCCTCAGACAGCTCGACGTGTTCGTAGGATTGCCTATAAACTGAAGCATCACTTGGAGCACATGCCGATGCGCATCGCAAGTGTAGGTCATACTATCTTCGCCGTCACCATGATCGGTCTCGGAGCCGTGGGCCTGCTCCATCCCGATTTCGTTCCGTTGTGGAATCCTGTGCCCACCGGTCTCCCCGCACGCGAACTGTTCATTTACTTTGGCGCCCTCATCTCCCTCATAGCCGGCATTGGTCTGCTTGTTCCGCGCATGGCGGCCATTGCCGCGCGCTTGCTGCTCGCCACTCTCTTCCTTTGGTTGCTGCTATTCCGGTTGCCAAACTTTCTTCATGAACCCGCTTTCGGCGCTTGCTGGTCGGTGTTTCCGCTCACGGTCATGCTGGCAGCCACGTGGGTGCTCTATGTCCGGTTTGCCGCTGACTGGGACCGTAAACACTTCAGATTTCTCAGCAGCAACGACGGCCTACGCATCGCGCGCATGCTCTACGGCCTCTGCTTGATCTTTTTCGGCGTAGCCCACTTCATCGACGTGAAAGACACGGTATCGCTCATCCCCCATTGGCTGCCGGGCCACCTCTTCTGGGCGTATTTCACGGGCTGTGCCTTCATTGCAGCGGGCATCGCGACCCTCATTGGATTCTGTGCACGGTTGGCCGTCGCGCTCTCAGCCTTTCAACTCGCACTATTCCTGTTCGTGGTGTGGATACCTATCGTGGCTGCGGGCTCCAAAGACCCGTTCCAGTGGAGTGAGACCATCCTTAACACGGCGCTGTTGGCTGGCGCGTGGGTGGTTGCTGATTCTTATTGGTAGCAGCGGTACTGCCGTAGGACGGGGCCACGCTTCATGACAGCCGACAATTCCTGCGGATGGTTCCGTCAACGGATAGGGCGTTTTCCCGACGCGTGCGCAAGAATTAAAACCGGAAGGTCATGAGGAATGCGTTCCTGGCTGGGGAGATAGGAGCTTTTAAACGGCGCACTCCGGCCACACAAGTCCCCCTGAAACGCCGTTTGCGACGGGAGCCCTCAGCGCAGCGGAAGGCACGATATCCCAGTCGCCATGGCGACATTTCGGGAGCTATCCGCCTTCGGCTAGCCCTTCGGCGATTGACTGGCACGATAAGACCTCGCCTGAGGTCAGATGCGTGAAGCCCGTTTCAGATATCTCGGCACGCCGACTCTGTAACGTTACGCTGGGCTTTTCCTGCATGCGCTAAATATCGCTGATAAACTCTCTCGCTTCGTAAGTTATCTCTATTGCTTCTGTTGGGCATCCCTCTCATGATATTGAGCATGTGAAGTTGAATGCTGGTAACGCGTAGCGCGTTTTTACGCTGGCCCATGTGACTAGCGGTTCGGTGTGTACCTGTCTAGGTTTAGGTCGCTCTTGGTTCCCGTCTGGGCCAACTTCGCAACTATTAGCTTTTGCCCTGGAAAATCACAATGTCAATGCCGCCGGCAAATCTTATCAGAGTATCTTCCACTGTCTGCGTGGCAAACCAGAGTTTGTGTTTCCATCAATACCCAACGTCTCGGGATGAACAGCACCTTGCAAGAACCACACGGCTGGAAACCTTGCGATGCTTCGATCTATTTCTTCAACCCCAGCACGAAGTTACGTTCTGGCTGCTGATAGGGGTTCGTCCCGTATGTCGTTCGTCAAAGATCAACTCCAACTTCGGATGCGGCCTGCTCCCGAACCGATCCGCATCTGAAAATATTCCATCGGACGTACCGCTAGCGTTCCGCACTAGAACTGCCAATCTTGCCTCGACCGTTGCGGGGTACCGTCCATCTCGGGAATGTATAGAAGTACGAAGCCGGATTTCGCTTTCGGCTTATCGGGTACGGTATGAGCGCGAACGCCGGTGACACCGGGGTCCACTTGCTTCAGAATGAGTCCGTACTGCGACTTGACGCTTCTCTGTCAGCTACAGTTTTCCACCCGGCAACGACGTCGGCGTATTCGCACCGCTAGACTTAGCCGTCATCCCCACCACGATCACGCCGCCCCAGGAGCGACGCACCCGCCCTCGCAACGATAGCATTCACGAGTCCTCTCCATGCCATTCCTTACAGTCGAATCGCCGTCTTCCGCCTGCCCGATGAGCGCGGATGCCTTCGCATTTGTAGCCGATTGAAAAGAAGTTCTGCACGTTCTGACATTTGCCGGAATGATACCACCTATGGCTATCCCCTCATCATAGGTGCACTTCTTCCAAGGGATTCTTCGGAAGGAGCAAAGGCGACATTTCAGGAGTAATCAGCCTCAGCGACTCACTTAGCTCTGATGGCGTCTATTGTTAAAGCACGTAACTGAAGCAGCGAAAGGGGAGAGGTCCTTAGGTGAGCGGAGCTGAATGCTGGAAGCTGTGAGCGAGTGCCTTATAAAGGGTGCTTGGCAGCTTGTGGGCACACGAAGGCCTTGCAAGCGCGAGCATGCAATATGGTGAGCCCCAGAAGCTTGTGTGGAAAATGAATTTATTGTATTCTGCGATCAAATAGGTTCGTGACTGCGCCCCTTCGGTTGCGAACACCTTCCCTTGACCGGTCAATCTGTCGTTATCAGTCCGCCATTTTGGAGGTCACAATGAGGCATACTCAGTTGTTCTGCACAGCTGCTCTTCTCTGTGTCTTTGCCCTGAAAGCAGGGGGCCAATCCACCGCTACACTCTCTAGGACCATCACCGATCCCAGCGGTGCCGTGCTTGCCGAACGCGCACGTGACCGTGCACTCCCTGGCTACCGGCGCCGATCGCCTTGTCGATACGGACGCTCCGGCCTTGTATGTGGTGCCTTCGCTGCAGCCGGGCGATTACAAGGTGCAGGCGACGGCGGCCGGCTTCAGCACGTACACGATTCAGAAGGTGACGCTGCAGGTGGCCAGGCAAGTCACGGTGAACATGCAGCTGGCGGTCGCCTCGGCGGGCGAGACGGTGCAGGTGGAGAGCGCGGCTCGCAGATTGAAGCCGCAGCACGATCACGGTGGGCGAGGTGATTGGCCAGAACACGGTGCAGGAGCTGCCGCTGAATGGGCGGCACTTCCTGGATCTGACGGTGCTGACGCCGGGCGGCGTGGTGGCTCCGACGAGCGGGAAGCCTGACGGCGGCCGAGCCGCGGGCTGGGAGCGAACTCGTTTATTACGGCGGGCAATCGCGAAGACTCGGTGAACTTTCAGATCAACGGCATCAATCTGAATGACATCAGCCAGAACCAGATTACGTTTCAGCCTTCGATTGATACGACGTCGGAGTTCCGGATCAATAACCAGACGTTCAGCGCGGAGTATGGGCGCAGCGATGGCTCGATTGTGACGGTGGCGACGCGGTCGGGCACGGACCATTTTCCATGGCGAGGCTTTTGATTACTTCCGCAACGAGGCGCTGGATGCGCGCAACTACTTCAACCGCAGCTTCAACCCGACGACCGGGCTGCCGCTGGTGGCGAACACCGGGAACAAGGCTCCGCTGAAGCGCAATAACTTTGGCGGGTCGGTGGGCGGGCCGGTCTGGAGGAACCACACGTTCTTCTTCTTCAGCTATGAGGGATCTGCGGCAGCACCAGGGCATTCTGCAGAACAGCCCGGTGTTCTCGCAGGCGCAGCAGACGGCATTTGCGGCGAATGCGGCGAACGCATCCGATCGCGGCGGCGTTTGCGGCGCTGGTTCCGCTGCCGAACAGCGGGTCTAACTATGTGTCGTTTACGCCGGGGCCGGTGCAGATCGACCAGTACACCGGAGACGTGTTGCAGCAGTTGGGGCCAGCGATTCGATGCACGGCTTCTATGCCTTCCAGAAGGATGTGCGGACGGAGCCGGCGCTGCAGGGCGACACGCTGCCGGGCTGGGGCGACCATCGGGCGGCGCATCGGCAGATTGGCACGCTGCAGTACGTCGCATATCTTCAACCCCAACCATCGTGAATGAAGCGCGGCTGGGCTTCAACCGCATCTCGATCTCGTTCAATCCCGGCGAACACGATCAGCCCGGCCAGCCTGGGAATCGTGGACGGTCTTACCGGGAACGTCGGCATTCCGCAGACGACGATCTCCGATGTGGGCTTCACCTTCGGCGGACCGTCGGGATTCCCGCAGGGGCGCGACACGACGACGGGCGTGCTCGTCGGATACGGTGACGATGATGAAGGGCAAGCACACCGATCAAGTGGGGCGGAGAGTTCCGGCGCTACCTGCTGTACAGCTTCGCCGGCAACATTGGCAGCTGACGCTATACGACTTCGACGACCCGAACAGTCTCTTGCAGACGGATGTGACGACCGGTGTTCAGCATTCAGCCGAACATTATCGACTACCGCATCTATGCGGATGCGGCTGACGGGTTTGTCCAGGACAACTACCAGATGACGCCGGGCCTGACGCTGGAAGGCGGTCTGCGGTTTGAGTGGAATGGAACGCCGGTGGAAGGTGAGAATCGCTTCTCGATCTTCAACCCCGCGAACATCACGCTGACCCAGGCGGGGACCAACGGGTTCGCGGCGAACGGAGCGTACAAGCAGAACTACAACCTTGAGCCGCGGCTGGGCTTTGCGTACGACATCTTCAACAACGACAAGACGGTGGTTCGCGGCGCGTATGGGTTGCTGGTGGATCAGCCGGTGGCGGGCACGGTGACATCCTGACGGGGAATCCTCCGTTCACCACGGCGGTTTCGTATAGCAACAGCGCGGCTCCGATTCCTGGTCTCGTCGCTCTTATGCGTCGGCGAAGGCGGCATCGGGATATCGCTCTGGGCTAGGTGAATCCGAACTTCCAGAATGCGTACGTCGAGGACTTCAACCTGAATGTGCAGCAGGCGCTGCCGTGGAACCTGGTGGCATCGATTGGCTACTACGGGTCGACGGGGCACCATCTTGCTGATTGTAACCAATGCCAACCAGGCGGTGGGCGCAACGAATGCTAGCCCAGGTGCGGCCATTCACGAAGCTGGCGGCCAACAGCCCGATCGATCCGGGCGTGTCGATTGCTTCGAACATCCGGCTAGCAGAAACAGCATTGGCTACTCGAACTACAACGCGACGTGGGCGTGCTCTGGAAGAACGATGTCGAATGGCCTGCAGTTCAATATGAACTATGAGTGGGCGAAGTCGATGGACATCAACTCGCTCGGCTCGCAGGGTGGAGCGGTGTTCTTCCGGACAGCACCAATCCCGTCGAAAACTATGGGCTGTCGGACTTCGACGTGCGCCATCACTTTGCGGGAACGGCGATCTATGACGCTGCCCTTCAAGGGCAACCGGCTTGGTGTCGGGCTATCGGCTGGAGAGCATCTTCCAATACCAGACGGGCAACCCGGTGAACATCGTGGCGAGCAGTTCGAGGTTTCAACGGCAACAGCGGCATTGATCCGTCCGAAGCTGGTTGGTCCCGATCATGCGGCCGAAGCAGCAAGTGCCGGGACAGCGCCAACGTCACCTTGTTCCAAATCGCCGGCCTGGGCTATGGCGGCTCTATCTGCGATGTGACGAACGTACACATCGGCCTGCAGTCTTGCAGTTGTCGGAACACAGGCGAGCGCGACCGGCGCGACGCACCGACCGTCTACACGGGCCTGGGCACGATGCAGCGCAATGCTTTCACGGGGCCGGGATTTGCGGATCTCGATCTCTCGGGAGAGAAGGAGACGAAGATCTCTTCGAAGGTCTCTCCTTCATTCTGCGCGCCGATGCGTTCGACATTCTGAACCATCCCGAACTTCGGGCAGCCGTCGGGCAACGTGCAGTCGTCGAGCTTTGGCCAGATCATCGTCGACACGCTTTGCCACCAGTGATGGCGGCTCGTCGCGGCAGCTTCAGATCAGCGCGAAGTTCGTCTTCTAGGCCTCTCACCGTTTGTTCTTGTACCAGTATCGTGCCCCATCCATTCGCTTTTTACTGGCGGATGGGTGGGCGAACAGGCGAACCACGTGCTGAAGGAGCGGCTGGCCGTACAACCACGCTGCGCAGACTGGATTTTTTCGATTACGACAGATCCAGCATCTGTGGATCAGTTTTTTCCATGGGTGGTACAATGTTGGGAATCGGACGCAACAAGGAGATTCGATACACGATGACCCGCGACGACCTGAGAAGTTCTTCAACTAGTTTGCGCACGGCGAGGATTCTGATTGCCACTTATCTCCTGCTTGGCCTGAACGCATGGAGCCAGACGGGTTCAACAGCACCAGCGAGTCAGCCCTCCGTGGCGCCACCGCAGGCCACAACCTGGCCTGCGGTCGACGGTACAGTCCTGTTACCCAACTTCCGCTTCGGCACCGGCGAAACCCTCCCCGACTCAATCTCCACTACCTCACGCTCGGCACTCCGCACCGCAACGCCGCCGGCCACGTCGACAACGCCGTGCTTCTCCTGCACGGCACCGGCGGCAACGCGCCACTCGCTGCTCAACCCAGCTCTTCTCCGACGTCCTCTTCGGCCCCGGCCAGCCGCTCGACATCACACAAATACTTCCTCATCTTTCCCGACGACATCGGCCAGGGCGACAGTCTCCAAGCCCTCCGACGGCCTGAAGATGAACTTCCCGCACTACGACTACGACGACATGGTCCGCTCGCAGCACCAGATGCTCCTCGAGGGCCTGCACGTCGACCATCTCCGCCTCATCCTCGGCACCTCCATGGGCTGCATGCAGTCCTTCGTCTGGGGCGAGACCTATCCCGGCTTCGCCGACGCACTCATGCCGCTCGCCTGCCTGCCCACCGAGATCGCCGGCCGCAACCGCATGATGCGCTACATGGCCATCGAGAACATCAAGCGCGACCCAGCCTGGAACAACGGCAACTACACCACCGAGCCTGTCTACGGCATTCGCACCGCCAACGAGATGCTCTTCATCATGGGCTCCAGCCCTCTGCTGTCCAGAAGGCCGCACCCACCCGCGAGCCGCCGAGAAGTACGTCGACAACTACCTCGACGCGCACCATCGCCGCACACCGACGCCAACAACTTCATCTACTACGTCGACGCCACCCGCAACTACAACCCCAGCCCGACCTGGAGCGCATCACCGTGCCGGTCATGTAGATCAACTCCGCCGACGACTTCATCAATCCGCCCGAGCTCGGCATCGCCGAAAAGCTCGTCAAGCAGATGCCCCAGCACGCTTCGTCCTCATCCCCATCTCCGACCAGACCCGCGGCCACGGCACCCACACCGCCGGCCGCCGTCTGGAAGGACTACCTCATCCAGTTCCTGACCTCCACCGCTGCCCAACCCTTGAAGCACTTCTCGTGACCACCCCCGCGTCAGCGCACGAGAACAGACCGAGAGATCCGGTAAAACCCCTTCGTGCGAAAGAGGTTCGGTATGGCCACATGAACATGAGCATTCTGTGTAGGCGGTTGGAGAATCCGGAATCTGAAAACCCGAGCACAAAGAGGGATTATGGTTCGTTCGCGTAGGGAGTTTCTCACTTACAGTTCCTGGGAGCACTTGCTGCTGTCATGCAAGCGACGGCCCAGTCCTCGATCCAACAGGCTCAGGTACTGCCGCCGGGAGCGCCACCCGCATTCGGCACCGCGCCAGCGGTTGGGCCTGAGGTATCGTCCGCGACGTTTGCGGAGGCTGAAAAGCTGATGCGATTACAGATGATCCCTGAAGATCGCGCAACCGCGGCGAGCAATTGGCGCATGCAAATGGCGCCGCTTCTGGAGCGTCGCACCGGGCCGAGGCGAATTGAGTTGGAGGCAACGCTTGCCCCCGCTATGCAATGGAATCCGAGCCTGCCTGGAAGTGTGAACCACGATCTAGGCAATGGTGTTGTCACGCGCCTCGCAGATGCGGGTGAGACATTGCCAACGACTGAGGACGCAATTGCCTTCGCTCCAGTGAGTCAACTTTCAAGGTGCATTGAGAAGCGGGAACTCACCTCAATCAGGTTGACGCAGATCTATCTGAGCCGTCTGGAGCGCTTCAATGGTCAGCTCCGTTGTGTCATTACGTTGTTGCGAGAGCACTCCATGGTGCAGGCCCGGCAGGCGGATGCCGAAATTGCGATGGGGCAGTATCGCGGCCCGCTTCATGGCATTCCCTGGGGAGCAAAGGACTTGCTCGATACGGCTGGAATTCCTACTACGTATGGAGCGGAGCCTTATCGGAACCGTGTACCGGCGGCGGACGCTTCTGTTGTCGAGCGTCTTAACGCTGCTGGCGCGGTACTTGTGGCGAAGCTGAGTTTAGGCGCTCTGGCACTGAACGACGTTTGGTTTGGCGGGCAAACGATGAATCCATGGCTGCTGGAAGAGGGTTCCTCGGGTTCGAGCGCCGGGCCTGGCGCAGCGGTAGCGGCCGGACTGGTGGGCTTCGCAATTGGCAGTCAAACTGGTGGAAGCATTGTCGAGTCCATCGATGCGTTGCGGAGTAACAGGATTGCGTCCCACGTTTGGACGAGTCCCACGCACTGGCGCCATGACGCTCTGTTGGTCGCTCGATAAACTTGGGCCAATGGCGCGGAGTGTGGAAGACACGGTGCTCGTGTTGAATGCAATTTCAGGACCCGACTGGGCACGATTCAGCCAGCGTGCCAGCTAAGCTGTCGTATCGATGCCGCAGCTGATGTAAAAGGCATGCGCATCGGTTATTTCCCCGGTTGGATGAAGGAGGCTCCGGCGACGGAGGTTGATCGGGCTGCGCTGGAGGTTGCTAAGAGGCTCGGCATGAAACCTGTCGATGTAGCCCTTCCAGACTGGCCTTATGACTCGCTCTACGTGATTCTGTTTAGCGAAGCAGCTGCGGCCTTTGAAGACCTAACTCTGAGCCACCAGGTTGATAAATTGAAGATGCAGGTTCCAGACGCGTGGCCCAACTGTTTTCGTCAGGCACGCTTTCTCTCGGCAGTCGATTTTGTGCAGGCGGATCGATTTCGGCGCAAGGTGGCCGAGGAGATGGCGCGGTTGTTCACTAAGGTGGACTTGCTGCTCGTGCCCTCATTACGAGACGAGATGCTGGTGATTACCAACTTTACAGGACACCCATCGCTGACTCTGCGCGCCGGATTTATTGAGGTCTCTGAGGCGCGCAGCGATTGGGCTCCAGACCCAAAGCGTTCACTGCCTAAGTTCTCGCCACCGCGGCACGTACCGCATGGGATTACACTGATTGGTCCGCTATTTGGCGAAGGAAGATTGGCAGAGGTCGGAGTGGCATTAGAGAGGGAGTTCGCGGTTGCCGCCGAACGACCACCTGGCTTCTAGCTACGGGCTTGTCCGGGCACTAAGCATGACTAAGAACGCGGTATTCTTCCAGGAGTTCGAACCTGCGGCTCCCTTTTTCCCTCCGAATCGAAATCGACTCGCACAAACAACCCGTCGCCCTCGCGCATCGTGCACGAGTCGTTTCCGATCTTGGCTAGCGGTGATTCGATCGAGAACGGCGAATAAGACGCCAAAGCCCTTCACAACCACGTCAATGATTACTCGCCTCCTACCGCGCAACGCGTTGTTGCGCCCCGTTCTCACGCGCGACAAATAGAAAGAAGGAATTGCTGAATGCTTTCGGCCGGAGGTCGGATCGAGAGCTCTGTCTGGTTTGTCTCAACCGTAGATTGTTCTTGAGTAAACGGCGTTGATGTGTACGGAGCCTCCCTTATCCGTCGGCCGAGTGACGGTGAGGGGACCAATCCCATCTCTTATAAGCGGATGCAAGATAGATAACGACAAACGCCGCAGGCTCCGGGAGCCTCCCTGGCCTTCAGTGCGGCTGGAGAACACGGGATTCCAGTCGCCATGGCGACTTTCCCGGGAGCGATCCCGTGGGTCGGATACACCCAGGCCTCCGAAGTGCGACGACCCAAAAGGCTGTAGCCAAGAAGCGGCAGGCTCAGCCCTTTGAGACATCGGAAGTGCTGGAGATTCTGCCATCCTCGTTCGATAAAGGCCGTTCTTGGTGTGACGCTAACCACGAACGGCGGCGACAAACCGCACAGCTTCGATCTTCGTAAATGCTTCGAGTTTTGTGATCGCAATACGCCCGATCACTCTCTTCTGCTTGCCATCGTTGATGAACACCAGCCCTGCAGACTTGAGTTGTTGCAGCGTTGCGTCCGAGGCGTCTTTGAGGAAGACCACGATCCTGACCTCGCCTTTATCAACAAGTTTGCAGCCCTGTTTGCCCGCATTCGAACAATGAAGCGCCTCCAGCAAAGCCGGGTCCAGTTTCGACGATGGCGTCTGCTTCCGCTCATCCCTCACCATTGCAGTTTCTGGACCTGAGTCGGCTTCCGTGATCCGCGCAGGCGCGACCATCCCACTTGGCGCAGCCATGATGCCACCATAACTTCCCGCGCCGAAGCCGCCTCCAGCTCCACCAGAAATCTGCATCGCGGCTGATCTCGTCTTTTTCATTGTTGAGGATGACCCCATCACGTTCCCGCCATTAGACGCCAGAGAGTCATTCTCTTCCTTGCCGAAAACGCCCTCGTAGCTCACGCCTTCCGGCATCTCAACCGGAACCTGAACAGTCCTCGGCTGTCCGTCGGTTGTGACTATGCGCTCCTCGACGGCAACAAACGAGGTGAACTGGGTCATTAAATGGAAGTCCAGACCCAGTTGCGCGATCTGCTGCTGCACTTCGGGTTTTGGCTGAGCATTCTGCATTCCATTCCAGTCCTGCGACATCAGGTCGTCAATGCGCCGCCGCGCCCAGAAGCCCGCCAGAGCGTCGTGTTCCGGCGAGGCCTTTGAGAAGTCGACCGCAACATCACGCGCGTATGACGAACCGGCACGGTTGCCGTGAATAGTTAGCGTGCCAGCACCAGGCCCCGTGAAACGGCCCGAAATGATGATCGGCGCCCCGCTGAACAGATCCGGAATTTGCCGCGGATATACGTCCTCTACTGGAAGCCCATTCCACGCCACGGACACGTCAGTCAACAGAGGTGAGTGGACACGCTCATAGAAACGCTTCGAGGCTTCGTCGGCCTTCTCTGCCAACGTCACGTAATCCACTGCGCCTCGGCCAGCGCGCGCCATGCCGTCGAGCAGGAAACGATTCACCGACGTACCGATGCCAAACGCAAAGACGCGCGCATGCGGATGCTTCTGCACTTCGCCGATGATCTCCATGTCATTGCCAACATAGCCGTCCGTTGCGAAGCACACAATGCGCACATGATCCTGCGCGTCGCTCGGCTCAAGAGAAGCGCGGATGGCCTTCATCATCTCCGTACCTCCGCCTCCACTCCGGCCATCCAGGAAGCGCTTGGCGATCTCAAGATTCTGCGCCGTCGGGAAAACCGGCTCCGGAAACAGAATCCTCGTGTCGCCCGCGAACGTGATCAGGTTGAACGTGTCCCCTGGGCGCAGGTCGTCGAGCGCGTGACGAATCAGTTCCTTCGCCTTCTCGATCGGAAATCCTGACATCGATCCCGAAGTGTCGAGCACAAACACCAGTTCTTTTGGCGTCACGTCAGAGTCGGCAATGCGAGCCGGCGGTTGCAGAATCAGCGTGAAGTAACCGCCTTTTGACTTCGCCCCAGGCGTCAGCAGAATCGAGTCATCGATCTTTTCGCCAGCGACGTTGTACTTCAGGATGAAGTCCTTGTTCGGAATCTCATCGAGGTTTGCCAGCCGCGCAATTGCAGAATGCGCGCCAGTGTGCTCAACCTCGATCTTGTGAGACTTCGAACTCAAGCCCTCGATCGGAACGCCCGCATCGATCGCCAGTTCAAGCGAGATGTCGTGCCCCGCTCGTGTCCCCGGAACAGCCACCGGGGGCGTGATCTTCGACGCGTCCGGGACCTTGTTCGTGTCTGGAGCCCAGCCTCCACCCTGCTGTCCGATCGGCTGTCCCGGAATGTATCGCGGCCCGACCACCATTGGGAACACGAACTCATACGCGCCATCTTCGTAGTGCAACATCTCCACGTAGCTGATCGTTACCGACACCGATTCACCCGGCAGAATATTTGCGACGGCCTGCGAGAAGATGTTCGGTCGCTCCTGATCGAGCAGCGCCGCGACGTGCCCGGTGCGCTTTGCTTGCTCATAGATCTCGCGCGCCTCCTCCCTCTTCTTGATCACACCTCGCACAATGCGATCGCCAACCTTGATCGTCATGTCGTCAACAGCAGCATCTTGCGGTAGCGGGAAGGTATAGACGGCTTCGATCTTCTCCTTTGCAGGATTCTCAAACACTTGCGTGACCGTGACGCGCGCGATGAACCCGCTGACGCGGCCGCGCACCTCTGTGTGTTTCAACGGACAGAGGAAGTAACTGCGCCGTCTTTCGAGAGCACCTGCAAAGAGCCCGCGCCCGGCTGTGTGCCGGCCTGCACGGTTACTTCACTGCGACTGCAAACAAGACATACAACACCAAACATCAGTGCTGAGATAACCAGCCAACCAGGGATACGACGCGCGGTAATCGACATGGACGTTCCTCTCTTTCACTTAGACCCCGCATCGCGGAAATTAGTTCCCGCGCAAGGGGCTTCTCTGAGTAGAACGGACGCGGTGACGGAACTTGCACGCAATTTCGACAATAAAGGAACACTGGCACTATGCCTTGTGAGCGCGGCACCCAGCCATGTGTGCCGACCTATTGAGTTGTCACCATCGATTAGTACTGACAAATGCCGATCCAACAGGTAGAGAGCCGAAGTAATGCAGACTGCTTCGCGCATGCTGCGCAAGTCGGGAACTGCACATCGGTCTGTTGGCGACAACTCAGAACCATGTCCAGGCAGATCGGCGAACACTGGCCGGCTTCAGGGTACTTATCGAATAGTCAATGCACAAATTGACGATTTGAGGACGCAATCCAAGCAACCAGAATTCACGAGTAATCCAAAAGCCTCACTCTTCTCTCAGGGTCTGTATGGGCTCGATCGACGCGGCCCTACTTGCGGGAAGAATGGATGCGATCAGTCCGATTACCATCAGAGCTACGGCAACCGCCGCACATGTCAGTCCGTCCAGCAACTGTCTCCTTCAACTCGCCTTTCAGGCCAAATGACTCATAGGACAGAAATTGAGCGGCGATAGCAGGAAACACCCCGATAAACGCCACAGTGTCAGGGAGCCTGGAGAGCAGCAGCCCAAATTGCAGCGCCATGACCACGCCGACGGCCGAAGCGTCGTGATGGGTGAGCTGGGTGAGGCCCGGTCATTCTGTTCAACGACAATAAAGTGTCATCCTGGATAACAAAGATTCATCCTGATGACTATGCTCGGCCCCGGGAGCAATATCACCTCCAAAGACACGACAGCGGCGCGGCATAAAGGCGGTCGCCAAAGGGGACGCTCTTTTCGCCGTCGTAGAGCACGACGCCCAATTTGAAGTCATTGCCATAGGCCTCTGCCAACTTCCGAAGTCCTTTGAAGTCTCCCGTGTTCACGGTTGCGCTTGCTTTAACCTCGATGCCCACTAAAGCTCCGGCACTATCCTCGGCCACTATATCCACCTCGTTCTGATCCTTATCCCGGTAGTGATATAGGGCGCAGGTGGTTTCCATCCAGGAAGTCTGTTTCAAGACCTCCGAGAAGACGAACGTCTCCAGCAATCCCCCAAATATGCCTCGATCCTTTTTAATGCGTTCCGCAGTGACTCCCACAAGGGTAGCGAGCAGCCCGGAATCCAGAAAGTGCAGTTTTGGCGTCTTCACCATCCGTTTCAACGGATTCCGGTACCACGGTTCTATGCGGCAAACAAGAAACAACTGCTCCAGAATGGCGATGTATTTTCTAGTCGTTTTGTCGTCAAAACCAATCTGACCGCCCACCTGACTGAAATTTATAAGCTGCCCGGAGCGTTGAGCAAGCACCTGGAGCAGCCTCGGCATTTGATCCAGTTTTTCGATATCGGCAATGTCGCGCACGTCTCTCTGCACAATGGCACGGATGTAGTCTCGCGCCCATGCCCGGCGCCTCTCCGGTTGTTTTCGCTGCAACATCTCGGGATAGCCACCAGTCAATACGGCTTCCACGAGAGCCTCGCCGATCAGAATTTTACCGGGTTTGCCGAGCTTTCCCTGAAACGCTGTTTTCAGAAACATGGGCTTGACGCCGTGTATTTCGGCTTGCGAGAGAGGGAGCAGATTGACGATCTCCATGCGACCCGCCAAACTCTCGGAAACCTTCGGCACGGTCAGAAGATTGGCTGATCCAGTCAAGAGAAACCGGCCCGCTCGGCGATCCTCATCCACAGACCGCTTGATGGCCCGGAGAAGATCGGGCGCTCGCTGAATCTCGTCAATGGTGGACTCTTCGAGCCCGCGTACCAATCCGGCCGGGTCACTGCGCGCCGCAGCCAGAACGGTATCGTCGTCCAAGGTGAGAAACTCACGATTACCTGAGACCAGTTTCTGGACCAGAGTAGTCTTGCCGCACTGGCGGGGACCAGCTACGAGTACAACCGGCGTATCCTCAAGCGCAGTTGCGATGAGTTCAGATGCAAACCGTTGATAGAGTGCACTTCGTTTATCGTCCATTGCGGATACAATCCCCGTCCAGTTCGGAATATAATCACGTCCAGTTCGGAGTATACCGCCGTCCAGTTCGGATTGAAAGCCATTTTCTCTTTGATTTTATGGGGTTATAGCACTCAAAACCTCACTATATGTCGAAAGAAAAAAGGGTTTCATCCTCATGCGCATTTGTTGGCATTTTGGCAACGTTTGGTCCGAACATCGCCTCGCCTAACCATATCTATAACCCGTGTAGACTCAAAGGGAGGATTTTGAATGAGCACGAAACAGCTACTGGCCGAAATCGATCGTGGCATCAACGCCTTGCAGAAGGTACGTGCCTTGTGTTTGAAAGGTGAGGCTGTTGTACCGAAGGCCAAGGCAACCGCAGCCAAGACAGCCAAGTCAACAAAGGCGCCCGCAAAAAAGGCCGCAAGAGGCCGCATGAGCGATGAGGGACGAGCCAGGATCGCCGCTGCTCAGCAAAAGCGCTGGGCCAAGGTTAAGCGGGAAAAGAAAAAGGCAGCTAAGGCGGCTAAAGCAGCTTTGGTTGTTCCTGTAGCAGAGTAGCCCGCGCTCAGCGCCCAACATAAAGTCCCAGAGGCTATCAAGCTCTGGGACATTATGTTGGCGGTGACTATGCCGGCAGAGCATATGGAGCAAACCAGCAAACACCAAGTGCGGCCATGGCAGCCGCCCGATCCCCGAATGTGTCGGGGACGAGTTGCTGCCAATCGCTCGGATCGGCGGCGTTACCAAGAAAAACTTGCGGGAAGGCCACTTCAGGGAATCGATCCGATCTCGATGGATGCTTATGGCGATGAGGCGCGCTTTGAGCTGATAAATAAGACACGGGAGTTTAGCGAAGCAGCACAATCTGATTTGAAAAGGTCGCTGGCACATGGGAGTAGACAGTCTTCACCCATGGCAGTAGAATCTCTACATCCAGATGAACGAGACCACGAAATACCAGAACCGTATTGAGCTGTTGCAGGGAACACTGGACATGCTCGTCTTGCAAGCGCTTCTGCGCGAACCCATGCACGGTTACGCCATTGCACAAGTGATCCGCAGTAGGTCCGGCGAAGTATTCACGGTGGAGACCGGATCTCTGTACCCCGCTCTGCATCGTCTCGAACGGCAGAAATGGGTAAAGTCCGAATGGAAACTGACCGAAAGCAAACAGCGCGCAAAATTCTATCAACTTACGGCTCTCGGGAAGAAGCAACTCACTACTGACCACCAGCGCTGGCTCCAGTTAGTTCGCGCTATTGGTGCTGTGATGGAGCCGGAGGTGCAGCCTTGATGCACTGGCCGTGGGAACGAGCAAAGGAAAGCTTATCCGAAGAGCTCGAAGCTCATCTGCAAATGGCGATTGCTGAGCGTGTTGCTGATGGAGAGGACCCGGCACAGGCGCGCGCCGCCGCACTGCGTGAACTCGGCAACGTGCCGCTTATCGAGGATGTTACGCGTGAGCGCTGGGGATGGATGTGGCTGGAAAATCTTCTCAGCGATACTCGCTATGCGCTGCGCCAGCTTCGCCGCTCTCCTGCGTTTACGGCAACGGCGCTGCTCACGCTGGCCTTTGGTATCGGCGCGAATCTTGGCGTGTTTCAGCTGCTCTATGCAGTGATTCTGGCCGAGTTGCCTATTCCTCATCCTGAAGAAGTTGTCAGAATCCACGCTGCGCGCACCCCCTTCGATCAGAGCTGGACGATTTCTTATCCCGCATACCAGCGTCTGCGTGCCGCCACTCCCGATGTTCCGCTGATGGCGACCGCCTATGTTGTTGAGGATGCCAGGCTTGAGCTTCCCAACCGCGCGTCGATAAAGGCCTCCTGCACACCCGTTTCAGACAACTACTTCAGTGGGCTTGGCGTTACTCCGGCAGCCGGTCGGCTGTTTATCCAGGCAGATGCCCGCCAGGGGCAGGACGAGTGGCCCGCCGTGCTTCGCTATGATTTTGCGCGCAACACATTCGGCTCGGCGGGGCAGGCGGTGGGCCAACATATGCTCCTAAACGGCCGCTCGTTCGTTGTGATCGGCGTGGCGCACCGGAGGTTCCTCGGCGACATAACGGGACACGCTCCCGACATCTGGTTGCCCCTTGAGTCTGCAAAGCACCGGCGCATTTGCCTTTTCATGGGACTCGCTTGGGCCGGGCCATGATGTATCGCTCGACAAGCCCTGGTATAACCAGCCCACGATCTTCTGGCTTGCGCTCACAGCGCGCATCCCGCCAGAACGCCGCGCCGCGGTGCTTGCGCATTGGGACCAGGTCTTTCGCAATGATCGTGAGGTGATGACGGAAGCGACAGCCGATCCGGCTGTGAAAGCCGCGCTTCTGAACGTGAAGACCGGAGTAGCGCCGCTCAGCGAGAACGGCATGAGGAAAAGATTCATGGTTCCTCTGACGATACTGATGGCGCTTTCAGCTTCCATCTTTCTGGTGGGCTGTCTGAATCTCGCCAACCTTCAGCTTGCGCGGCTCCATGCGCGTGAGCATGAACTGAGTGTGCGTATGGCGCTTGGAGCAAGCAGGGGCAGGCTTATTCGTCAGATTGTTCTTGAGGATGCGCTGCTACGTTGCTGGCGGCTCTGTGGGCGCGTTTGTGCTGGGCCGCGCGGCCAGCGGCATTCTCGTTCGCTGGGTTTCCAATCGCAATGCTCTTTTCACGTTCGATCTGCATCCAAACTTGCCTCTTGCGGCCCTCGGCGCAGGGCTTATGCTGCTGTCGCTGCTATGCTTCAGCATTCTTCCGGCTGTCATCGCCATCCGTACCGGCGTTGGGCAGACGGCAGGATCGCGCGCTAAAGTTGCAGGCATTTCCCAAACCGCACGCCAACGCTTTCGTTCCAATGTGCTGCTTGGCACGCAGGTCAGTCTTTCACTTCTGCTTTCAACCATGTCGGCATGTTTCGCTGCGACGCTGGTGCACTGGGAAACTGTGGATGTGGGCATGGATCGTGAGCATGTGCTGATTGTGCGCCCGGAACTGCATCAGCCAAGGTACACCGATCATAGCGAAATGCTGCCCGAGCTTTATAGCCGGATACAGGAGCGCCTGCAAGCACTTCCCGGCGTGCGCAGCGCAGCCGTAGAAATGTGCGGCGGCATTCACTGCGGCTGGATTACGGCGCTCTACGTGCATGGGCGCAACAATCTTACGGACGCGCAGGTGCATGGGCAGGAAGATCATGTCGGCCTCGGCTTCTTTTCCACGCTTGGCATTCCAATTCTGCGCGGGCGCGATTTCTCTTCGAGCGATACGGACAAGACGCAGCGTGTGGCGATCATCAGCCGCGCATACGCGCGCCAATTGTTTGGAGATGCGGACCCGATCGGCCAATGGGTTGGTTATGCGCCGGCACCGGATGATCACAAATTTCTGATTGTGGGTGAAGTGGCCGATGCGCACGTGAACGGTGCGGAGCGCGAGGCTCCGCCGGTGGTTTACATGAGCATCAACCAGAATCCTGCACCGGTAAACAGCATCCGAGTGCGGGCGGTAGGTGATCCGCGCCAATTATCGGATAGTGTGCGTCACGCGCTGCATGAAGTTGATCCCGCTCTGCCTGTCAGCGAAATTGTGCCTTTGGCCACGGAGTTGGATGGCGACCTCGGCACGGAAAAGCTCCTTGCGCGTCTTGCGGGAATCTATGCGAGCCTCACGCTGCTTGCTGGTCGCCATCGGCTTCTATGGCGTCATGTCATCCCGCACAACGCGCCGCAAGAGCGAGTTCGGCATACGCCTTGCTCTCGGCGCCACTCGGGGTCACATTCAGATGCTCATCGTCGGTCAGACCGCGCGCATCCTGCTCGCCGGCATTCTGCCCGGCGCAATTCTATCGATTCTCGCGGTGCGCGCAGCAAGTCACTTCCTGTACGGGTCTGTCAGTGCAAATTCACTCGCAATCATCGCGGCAAGTCTCGTGCTCGCAATTGCCGGTTCTGTCGCCACGCTCATCCCCGCTCGCCGTGCGGCGTTTGCCGATCCGTTGGAAACGCTCCGCAGCGAATGATCGTCAACTTACACAACACGTGTTGGTCCGCTTAATGGGAAGGCAAATCGCTCACTGAACGTTGGTTACACACGAATCTCATGATTACTCTGGAAAACTCCCCAGGCTTTGGGAGTCTCTTCGGATTTCAGCCCGGCGAAGTGCGCGAGATCTCAGTTGCGATGGCGACTTATCAAGACAGATCATCCTTCAACGAGCGAATTGTTCATCATCAGAGATGAGCCTGCGACGAACGACCGCGAACCTCAGGCATGGGAAAGCGGCCATTGATGCAACCTGGTTTTCCCGTCTTGACACCCATAATCGTCTATGGATACAGTTGTTCATACACAGTTGTTTAGGGGTAATGCCGCATGGCGAAAAACGACCTTCAAGGAACGTTGGATCTGCTGGTGTTGAAGACTCTGTCGCAGACCGGCAACTTACATGGGTACGGAATTGTAGTTCACATACAAAGAGCCTCCGATGAGTTGCTGAGTGTGGAAGAGGGCTCGCTTTATCCTGCCCTGCACCGGATGGAGCAGAGAGGCTGGATTGCCTCAGAGTGGGCATTGACGGAGACCTCCCGCAAAGCCAAGTATTATCGGCTTTCCCCGGCCGGTCGCAAGCATTTGCTAGAAGAGGAAAAGAATTTCGAACATCTGGTCAAAGGCGTCCGTGCAATCTTGCGCTATGCGTGAGGTGGAAGTGTCATGTCATTAATGCGCCGTGTATCGAACCTGTTTTCCCGTGCCAACGTTGACCGGGAAATCGACGCCGAGCTCAGATCGCACATTGAGATGCGTGTTGAGGACAATCTTGCGGCCGGCATGACTCCGGAAGAAGCTCGGCGCGATGCTCTGGTGCGTTTTGGCAATCGTGCGGTCACCAAAGAGAAGGTTGCGCACATGGATACGGTGCTGGCGCTGGACAGCATCTGGGCGGACATTCGCTTTGCATGGCGTCAGTTGGTTAAGAATCCGGGGTTTGCGTTCACAGCGATTGTGGTGCTGACGCTGAGCATTGGTTCGAGCATGGCCATCTTCGCATTTGTGGATGCAGCCCTGATCAAGCCGCTGCCCTACCGTGATCCGTCCCATCTTGTTGCCCTCTACGAGAGCACTCCCGTGGGCGATCGCTACCACATCTCCTATGGAGACTATTTTGATTGGAAGCGGCTCAATCATACCTTCGCATCGCTGGACGTTTATGATCTGGAACGGCTGACAATTGCTGCCCCGGGCGGAGTCATACGGGTGCCCGTTGCACGTGTGAGTGACGGCTTCTTTCGAACTCTGGGCGCATCACCGATGCTAGGGCGCGGCTTTGTGCAGGGCGAAGACAATCCCAGCGCTCCACGGACAGTAATCCTCAGCTATGCGGCATGGCAGAAACGGTTCGGGGCGAACCGCAGTGTCATCGGCACAACGGTCACGCTCGATGGTACCTCGTTTGTTGTGGTGGGCGTGCTGGAGCCCAGATTTCATTTTGCGCCGGTAGGTCCAGCGGAGTTCTGGATTACGATGCATGGCGCATGCGGCGAGACGACAGACCGAGACTGCCACCGTTATTACGGCGTGGCGCGACTGCAGGATGGCGTCACCCTGGATTCAGCACGCGCC
This sequence comes from uncultured Acidobacteriaceae bacterium, assembly GCA_963843625.1. Classification (GTDB taxonomy): domain Bacteria; phylum Acidobacteriota; class Terriglobia; order Terriglobales; family Acidobacteriaceae; genus Telmatobacter. Next base: position 16,472 of record CAWJLK010000013.1, on the reverse strand, counting down.
GATCTTGGGACCATCGCGCTACAGATCGCTCAGAAGTATCCAGTTTCAAATCGCGATCGTGGTGCCACAACCATCCCGCTCACAGAGGTTATTCTCGGCGAGATTCGGCCGATTCTGCTGGCGCTTTTGTGCGGAGCCAGCCTGCTACTGTCCATAGGCTTCATTAACGTGACGAGTCTGCTGGTGGCGAGGGCCGAAAGCCGAAAGCGCGAGATGGCCGTACGCGGCGCTCTGGGAGCCTCGCGGAACCGGCTTGTCCGGCAGTTTGCCGTTGAGGCGATTCTTCTGACTTGGTTCGGCATTGCGGCTGGACTGGGGTCGGCGCTAATTGCGATGAGCGTCCTGCGCAATCAGATCCCCTCGGCGCTGCAAGGCGGCATGCCCTACCTGCACGAAGCTCGTTTCAATCCGCACGTGTTGCTCTTAACGGGTGTCATCGCGGTGGCATGCTTTTTTGTGTTTTCGGCCGTGCCGGCAATCCGTTTCTTTAGCGCCGACATGCGGGCGGCATTGCAGGGGACGGACGAAGTGTAGCCGGTAGTTCATGGCGCAAGTTGGGCTCGAAGCTTGTTGCCACAGAGATCGCGATTGCAGTCGTATTGCTGACAAGCGCCGGGTTGCTGGGTAGGAGTTTCCACAATCTGCTACACGTGGATATTGGCATTGCACCTGAACGTCTTGCAGTCATGCATGTCATCATGCCGATTGAGCGGACCGAGAAGGAACGAGTACAACTGGAACGGTGCATCTTGGCGCAGATGACAGCGCTACCAGGAGTGACTTCAGCAGGTATTTCCTATTCGGAGCCTGTCAACAACACGGATAACTGGGCACATTTTCGTGTGGCGGGAAGAACCTACATCGGCGAAGGAGATGAAGCGAATGATCTTGATGCTGGGGTAGGCTATTTCGAAACGGTGCGTGCTCGACTCCTGGCGGGAAGATTTTTCACCGACAGTGATAACGCCTCGTCGCGGCCTGTGGTGGTGATCAACGAAACCATGGCCAAACAGATGTTTCCGTCGGAGAATCCGATTGGGAAACATATCATCGACCAGTACCGAAAAACTACTCTTCTGGAAGTCGTCGGAGTTATCCACGATATCCAGGAAGAGAGTCTCGATGCACCGCAAAGAAGTGCCGCCTACGTGTCCTACGAACAGGTCCCGGATAGCGATATCTACGTAACGATTCGCACAGCATCCTCCGACGAAACCGTCCTGCGTTCGATGCCTGCAGTAGTCCATCACATCGATCCTGCGGTCATAACCGAGGATGCGGATACTCTAGTGGCCAAAATCAACGACACTCCGACAGCTTATTTGCATCGCTCCGCGGCTTGGCTGGTAGGAGGTTTTGCAGGGATTGCACTTCTGCTGGGGACAGTGGGGCTTTATGGGGTGATTGCGTACTCGGTTAGCCAGCGGACACGCGAGATTGGCGTGCGGATGGCGCTGGGCGCGCAGCGTGGGACTATCTATCGGCTGATTCTGCGTGAGGCAGGGTGGCTCACGGCGGCCGGGATTGCGGCGGGACTGGTTGGAGCTGTGTTTGCCGCAATGCTGATGCGGAAGCTGCTGTATGGGACGCAGGCCTGGGATGCTTCTACGCTGGCCAGGGTGGCTATGATAATGGCGGTTGCTGCGCTGCTTGCCAGTTACTTTCCGGCTCGGCGTGCTGCTTCTGTAAATCCGGTGGACGCCCTTCGCGCCGAATAGCTCGGTAATTCAATTCGAAGTTTGCGCGAACAGTCGAACTAGCTGATTGCCCCGGCCTGTCGCTGAGAATTCAGCCTTTTCCAGATTAGTATCGGGCCTTTGCTTCGGGAGCCTCCTCGGACCCCAGCCCAGCGGGAGGGCTCGTGATTCCAGTCGCCATGCCGACTTATGGGTAACTATCAAGCGATTCGTTAGCGTTGAACAACCTGTCCTGGGAGAGTTGAAGGCACTTCGGTCGAGACAAAGAGCGCTGAGTGGTCTAATCCTCATGGACAGCCCAAGAGTAAGTTGAAAACGGGGCACCCAAATTGGCGTGATACAGGATACAGACTCATTAATGGAGCAGGGGTAAATAGATAGTGATTGCAGGACGCTGGAACAAATGCGGCTTTTGCATTCACGCGGCGCATGCGAGGTGCTTCCCAATCCGCGAAGATGAGCTGTTCTGTACCTTGTTTCATTTCATACCAAAGTCCACCATTTTGATTTTTTAGTTTTGGGTCGGGCATGCGCGCGAGAACATCGTGGAGGTGTGCAATGACATGGATCCCAACTGCGCTGATGCTTGCCGGGCTAGCTCTGCTGGCGTTTCACGGTGCACTGCTGCTATTCCGAAAGGAAAACAGGCTTGATCAGCGAATCACGGGGATATTGAACCTATTGCTGGTTGTTTCCGCTGTGATCGCGTATTCACTGTTCGCATCTGGATCTTTGATCATCAGCCCGGAATATAGCGTGATCCTGGCCGAGGGGAATGTCGCGTGGACGTGGTGCTTGATCACGATTCTCTTGATCCCATTCACGATATGGATGGCGCTTCATTCGATTCGATCGGGTGAGCATCGGTTTTCCCGGTTGAGCATCATGCTGCTGCTCGGAGCGATAGTCGGCATCTACACAGTAATTCGCGCTTGGTATCTGAATCCTGCGAGCCACACTCCTTTCAAAATCTATTGCCTGGATCTGTGGAGCTTTGCGCTGCTGGCTTGGGTGGTTCTTTGCATCGGGGACTGGATTTTTAGCACACTGAAGATCGCTGACCGGCTGGTCCGCGCATGCGGAATCGCCGCCCTTCTCAGCTATTTTGCAGTATGGGCAAATCAGCGGGCCCACGATGGATTTGTATTTGCTGACAAGTCAACTCAGCCGTTATGGACAATCACCGCATTCATCTGCATTCCAATGGTGCTGGTTCTGCTTTCCTGGATTGCATTACGAAAGAGCGGATGGTTCAGGCGCATCGTGCAGATCTGCGTGGGGTTGGTGGCAGGGATGCTGGGGCTTATCACGGCCGCGTTGGCGACAATTGGAGAGGGTACGCTGTACCTTGCATGGATTGTCTGGGGAGTCTGGACTGGTCTTTTGCTTATCGGCCTGATTCCGCGCATTCGTTCGAGAGTGCGTAGAGGTTGGTTCCGCGCTGTATTGCGGGATCGCAGCCCGGCCGACGCAGTGGTTCTGCTTGGATTGGCTGTATTGGCCGGATGCATTGCCGATCTCTCGCACTTTGTTCAAATCGATCCAAGCTGGGATCTGGCACTTATCGTGCTGGCGTGGCTCCTGCTTCAGGAGCATTCAACCGGGTATCCGCTTGCGGCGATTGCACGGAAGACTCTTAAGGTCGACTGGGTGACGGTCAGTGGAGTGGGGGCTTTCGGAAAACTGTTCCGGCGAAAAGGGACCGAGACCGTGGAAGCGCCAAAAGATGGTGCTCCGGCGAGAGGCAAAACAGGCGTCTTCGTGACAAGCATTGCTATCCTTTTCGTGCTGGTTGCGATTCCGGAACTCTTCAATGCAGGCAAGATGATCGTTGAGCCTTTCACCGACAATCTCTCCACTCCCGAGTCGCCAAAAGGGCAAGAGAGCACAGAGCTTGGCAAAGCGGTTGCGGACCGGATGGTAAACACACTCGGACAACTGAAACAGGAACTGCGTCCCGACCTTTTGGTCTCGGGCGAGGCCGTGATCTTGCCTGGTCATCCGAGCAGCTATGCAACTCGCAAAACCTCTCAGATTGACTCCTGGGTTCCGGCGGCAATCGATGCGGCAAGCGATAGTCAGGCGGTTGTTGCAGGCAATAGTCTTCAAATCCCAGGCACTCAGTTTTCCATTCCGCTGGGCTTTTTCGCGACACCGATTCAAAGGCCGCTGAGAGCGGCCCTGCGCGTCACAGTGATCCGGGGTACGTTGCAGAAAAACGGTTCAGAATACCTACTGCTCGCAAACTCATCGAAGGGCGAGTCGTGGAGAGTGAACCGGGAGCTGCCCACGAGCACCTGTCACTCGACCCCCCTGAACTCGGAGCCAACACCGAAGCCGGTCCAGGACGAGAAGGGAGCCGCGGTCTCAGCCCCCTCACAGAGTGATGTGGTAAATGAGCTTGCGGAGGGATTGGCGTACAGGATTGTGAGCTCCGATCCGAACCTGACAAGACGCGGGATCACCTCGGTCTGGACGGCGATCACTGATTTTCGGAACGGCCTGGCGAGGTGGCAATCGTTTGAGACGACCGCGAACTACGACGACCTGTCATTATCGATCGGATGCTTCAGGGCGGCGATCGACAAAGATCCCAGCTTCGCTCTCGCATATTACAGGTTGGGACTGGCGCTCGAGGCGGACGGCCAGCCTGGACTGGCGGTCGACGCGCTTCGCAACAGCATCCGTGTCAGTCCGCGTTTTGTTGCCGGTCATCTCGCGTTGGCGCAGGTTCTCTCGAACTACGAGCTGTACGAATACAGCTCCCCGCCCTCTCTTTCGGGCAATCCGAGAGTGTCTGCCGCCATTTCGCCCCAGGAGATGCTCTCTCGATTGAAGAGCAGGTACAGCCAATCCGAGTGGTTGCTGGGCCGCGTCCTGGAAGAGCTGAAGAGCGAGGCAACTCTCACGGATCGAGCCGAGGCGTACGTGGGACTCTGCCGGATTGAGTTGTACAACCAGGATATGCATTTCGAGACTGAGACTCTTCCACCGAATGCTCCTAGCCTGATGAAGCGGTACCGGCAGTTCTTCTACTGCAAGCGAGCGGAGTATCTCTACTCAAAACTGTCGCCGAAGCTGCGGATGGACGTGAGGGTGCTGCCGAACGAGGAGTGGGTGGTAAAAGCGATTGCCTATGTTCTGAGTCACACGGTGAAATTGGCCATCGATGAGCACAAGCCCAATACAGACGAGAATTGGAGTTGCAATGACCAGCCTTTGAAGAACACTTACTTGAGGTTTGCAGCGAGGTACTACCAGAGGGCAACTGAGATGGACCCTTATGACAACGAGGCTTCGTGCGGCTATGCGATGGCTAGGCGGGGTCTGGATCCGGACGATAAAGTACCGATTGATCTGTTGAAAGACACGCCAGCAGCGCGCTTTGCGCTAGGTAGCAGGCTGGAGCAGGAGGGTAAATTCGGAGAAGCCCTGATCGAATACAAGGCAGCGATAGGAGAAGATTCGGACAATGTAAGCGCGATGAACAACTTCGCCTACACCGTCTATCGGTGGCATGTTGAGGCATTGCTTCATCCGGGATCGAAGAAGCTCCCGGGTTCGGAATATATAGACGACGCACGGAATTATGCGGCGAAGGCGACCCGATTGACCGCGAATGCAGGAGCTCGGATCGACCACCGGATCATGCTCTCAACGGCCGGTGAGTTGGAACTGGCATCGGGCAATCCGATGTATGCGGTGAGCCTGCTGGATGACAGCCTGAAAGAGGACGCCATGAATCCGACAGGAATCAACCATCCATTCTTCGACGAAATACGCTGGGATAGTGCACAGGCCTACACATGCGCGGGAAAAATACCGGAGGCCAAGGAGAGACTACTGGTAATACGCGAGGAGGAAAAGGGCCGTGAGGACCAGAGATTCGTGGGACCTCCGGACGATCAATTCGTTGACAGAAACCTCACGGTTCTCGAGATCAATTGCGCGTACTTCAAAGCGAAGAAGTAAGAATGGGCTCATCGAACTCGTTCTACGTGACGACCGATGGACAGCGACAGGTCGATATGCACTGAAAAACGCCGTTTGCTCCTGGAGCCCCAACCCGTGCGGCGGACACGACATCCATGTCGCCATCGCGACCAGTCAGGACTAATATGCCGTCGATGAGCGAGTTGACGATTTGGCGTCAACCAGACGCATCACGTTCGGGAAGCGCGTTCTTGGGATCATGTCGAGAGCGATTTATCCTGCATGGGAGTTCGTCGGCACCCTCTCAAGCAAGTCCAGTCAGATACTTAGCCAAATCGACCCGGATGGGCGTGAAATATACGTTCGCCTGGAGCGACCGTATCACCCGCAGCGCCAACCTGGCGAATTCTCGATTCCAATCGAGAGTAGAGCGGAAGTCAGACGGAAAGGCAATGTTATTCGTCGTCTCCCAATAGGACCGTGAGCGGTCTCCGAGAACTGGAGCTATACCCCAAAACACGTTCTGTCTCCGCAGCATTTCAACGCAAATCTCAAGAAGCCGAAGGTCGAAGATAGGTTGCGTGAAAATACCGTCGGCCCCAGCGTCGAGCTTGCGCTCTAAGGAATCTCTGAAAAACGTCAATTTGCAAGAATCCGTAGGCGGTATTTTCCGCGAGGGCATAGAAACCGCGTGTTAAGGCATGTTCGGCGGTTCGTATAACCCGCCGGAGGCCGCTTGTGGCCCCCAGCGGACACACTACGCCCCTTGAGGGGCCAGCCGTAAGCTGAGTTTCGCCAGCCTCCGGCGATGCTGATAGATGTTGATCGACGCGAAGGCCGCGCACAGCCAATCATGATTCTTCTTCAACCCGCGATAGCGCACCTTGGTAAATCCAAAGATGCGCTTCAACACGCGAAAGGGCCACTCCACCTTGGCACGCACTCGCGCCTTGGTCCGGTTCTTCCGCTTCTCCGCTTCATTCACACCGGCCTTGGTTTTCACGCGGCGACTGGTCATGTCTTGCGCTGCGGGCGCGGCCTCGCGAATCGCCTCGCTCTGTCCTTGATAACCCGCGTCACCCCATACCTTCTTCTCCTCGCCGTGTAGTAGCTCGGGCAGCATGTGCACGTCGGAGACACTGGCCGCAGTCGAACAGAGCGAATGCACCACGCCTTCTTTCGAGTCCACGCCGATGTGCGCCTTCATGCCGAAGTACCACTGGTTTCCTTTGCGCGTCTGATGCATCGCGGGATCGCGTTCCTTCTTCTCGTTCTTGGTCGACGAGGGCGCATGAATGATCGTCGCGTCGACGATGGTGCCGGTGGTGATGCGTATACCGCGGCTGGCCAGGTAGAGATTCACCGCATCGAGCATTTGGCCGCATAGATCGTGCTCTTCAAGCAAATGGCGGAAGTTCAAGATGGTCGTCTCGTCCGGCGCAGGCGCACTGCCCAGGTCGACGCCGGCAAAGCGCCGCAGCACGACCGACTCATACAGCGCGTCTTCCGCCGCCGGATCGGAGAGCGCAAACCACTGCTGGAGAAAATAGACCCGCAGCATGATCCCAAGCCCCACCGGCTTGCGGCCCGACTCGCCCTTCGAGTAGTGCGGCGCAACCAGCGCGAATAACTCCGCCCAAGGCATCACGGCATCCATTTCTTCCAAAAACTGCTCGCGCCGCGTCTTCTTCGAGTAACGTTGAAACTCCGCCTGCTGGGCCAAAGTAAGCTGCTTCATCCCTGATCGATCTCCTCACTCCACATTACCCGCACAAACTGTGGAAAGAGGAGTTTTTCAGAGGTTCCCTAGGTAGCTCCATCGGTGCGAGCTGGACGGGACCATCACTGTAGCGAAGAGATCGCACAAAGCCAGAGAGTAGAGCTCGGCAGCAAGCAGAGGCAGAAATTCTTGCAGTTGAGAGAGAAACGCCGGCCTCCGCGAGGATGGGTGCTAGCTTCCAGGCGTCTTCAAAGCCCTTGCTCTTAGCCAATCAATCATAACTTTTCGAGCTCACTCGCGTCGAGGGAATTCATTCGCCCCAGGAATAACATTGCCACTCTTTGCTGGAGAGTCTTCACCGACGAGAGTTATGAGCGTCGAGCGCAATTTGATTCTCCAATCCTGAGCCCAAGTTGACACCGCATGTCGCTTCCTTTAACTCTTTGTTCTGATCTCAACGGACAAGCTGCACTTCGCGCCGCTGAAACTGGGATTGTTCAGTCCATGGGCGAGATGGCCATGCGACGCTTGCTCAGTGCGAACAGCTTGCCAATCTGCTCTTCGTCCCTTGTGTACTTTCTATTTCTATCAATCAACAACCTGACTATTCGTTCAGTCATTGACGGGATCGCGGCTCAGTATTGCTATGTTCGCGGAAGTTCGAGCAACCAGACGTTGCCCGAGGCTTGACCGTCTGCACTCCATTCTCGGATACTGAGAAAAGGGCGTCTTCCCGGTTATGGTCGCAAGCACCCGACACCGGGCTTGACGTGTGTCGATTGATCCTTACTTTGCCGGCGAGGATGGAAGATGAGATGGTGTGGCGGCGTCCCCTGGGAAAAGACCAAATCCCCGTCCTGCACATATTGCTCACGGCATCTGCGATCCATCTGAATTCCTCGGGTGTGAGGCCCTTCAGTCTTCAATATACTCAAGGGCCACGACTCGTCTGTTTGATCCCAGACGCTCATTCCATCGTAATTCTCGCGATTGCTCTTCGGATGTCCATCCGGCAGTTCCTGGGGGCAGCGAACCAGCGGATCAAACTACGGCCAATATGGCTCTTCCCGGCTGGAGCGCTTTTCTTTGGTAAGTGCAAGAGCTGATTCATCGCTCGTTCACAATGGTGCGCAGTTATGGTTCGCTGCATACAATATCAGGGAGCCTTTAACGCGTGCAATCGAGTCTCTCGCTGACGCGCCCCGGCCCCGGTGACATCCGGTTTCGCCAGCGAGGATAGCGACCCCGTCTTGTCCAGATGGAGAAATATCGTGCGAGCTGGCGGCCCTTAGGGCCGATTTCGGAGACTGCAAGCCTACCCGCACGCAAGGGTTACGACCATTTGCGTAGAGCTGATCGAGGGCCGGACATTATCTTGCGAATGCGGGCTCTTAGCGGCTCGGATGACTTCGCCACATCAGCAGCGGTTTGGATGGAAAGCCTTGCCCTTTTCCAAAATCGCCTCAGCCATCTGTTCCTTTCCCGGAAAAAGTGATGTAGCAGGTTGATTTCCTGCTCCTAAGTTTGAGCATGTAGTCCGAATTACACGGTTTATCGCGGCCAACCGTTGACACGAGATATCCGCGTGCCCAGAAACTGTGCCCAGCATAATTCGCTTTCGTTCCTCATAGACCGCGCCAAGTGACGTTGGTGCTCTTGCCCTTGATGAACCCAACCCCACCGACGACATGGAATACTTGGGGCGGGATCGACATATTCGTCATGCCACACTGGTCGGCCTGAAGATGTCCTTCCTCGATCCGGCACTCCTTCCGCTCGGCCAGTCTTCCGGAACACCTCGCCCAAATGCTTCCGCAGGGTTCCTGACAGCACTCTCCCTGCGGCATTTCGGGATGAAAACAACACGTACTTGTATTTCCACCTCCAGTGGCTTAAGCTTTCATACTCGTCCACTCCGGATTCTCCTTGATGTGTGCTTGGCTGCTCACCTCTCGGAGTTTCTGGATGGACTCCAGCAAATGTCAAACTACTACTGCCTCCCCGGCAGAGCCGGGGGATCTCCCGGTACATTAAGTGCAACTGGAGCACTAGTTTTATCTGGCGTCATCGGGTAGAGCATGGCCTGCCATCGCTTCCCCGCAGCGGAACGAATGAGGATGGTCTTCTATCTTGCCGTTATAGGGCCATGATGACCATCCTCAATTCCGTTCCGCTCGGGAAGCGATGGGAGGGCATGCTTTACCCGATCTGGCACAGATAAGACAAGTCCTCCAGTGTGCACCGAATTACCGGGAGATCCCCCGGCTCTGCCGGGAGGCAGTAGTAGTTTGACATTTGCTGGAGTCCATCCAGGAAACGCCAAAGGTAAGCCGCCCAACGCACACATCAAGGAGATCCCGGATGGACGAGTATGAAAGCTTAAGCCACTCGAAATGGGAGTGCAAGTACCATGTTGTTTTCATCCCGAAATGCCGCAGGAAAGAGCTGTATGGAACCCTTCGGAAGCATGGCGCCGTGTTCCGAAGTTTGGCCGAGCAGAAGGAGTGCCGGATATAGGATGGTCATCTTAGGCCTGACCATGCGCGCATGCTCCCCCCGAGGCTGCCCAAGTTTGAGATGTCGTCGGTGGTTGGGTTCATCAAGGGCAAGAGCGCGATTCATTTAACTCCGTCGTATGATGAACAAAAGCAGAATTTTGCTGGTCACTGTTTGGGATCTCGGATATTAGAGTCACGCGGGCTGCGTATGATGCCGTAATTCGGACGACATTCGAGACAGCAGCAGGAAATCGAGCCTGTACCTCACTTTACAACGGAGAAAAGGAAAAGATGGCTGAGGCGATTTTGGAAAAGGGCAAGGCTTTCATCCAAACCGCCGTTGCTGATGTGGCGAAGTCATCCGAGCCGCTAAGAGCCCGCATTCGCAAGATGATTGCGGCCCTCCACCGCAGCTTGACGCAAATGGTCGTAACCCTTGCGTGCTGGGTAGGCTTGCAGTCTCCGAAATCGGCCCTAAGGGCCGCCAGCTTGCACACGATATTTTCTCCATCTGGACAGACGGGTCGTCATCCTCGCTCGCGAGACCGGAATGTCACAGGGCCGGGCGCGTCAGTTTGCCGAAGACTGCATTGCACGCGTTCAGGGTTCCCTGATCCTGTATGCAGCAACAGTCACCGCGCGCCTTCGTCGATCGATGAATCAGCTCTTGGAACTTACGAAAGAAATGCACTCACCGGGAAAGACTTCTTAGTCGTTGTTTGATCCGGCTCGCTCGCTGTCGCCATTATTTGGAACTGCCGGATGGACATCCGAAGAGCAATCGCGGAGAATCTACGATGGAAGTCCCCTCTGAATGAAACTGCGCATCGTGGCCCTTGAGTCTATTGAAGAACTCGAAGGGCCTCACACCCGAGGAATTCAGATGGATCGCAGATGCCGGGAGTGAGCGTTCTGTGCAGGACTGGGATTTGGTCTTTTCCCAGGGGACGCCGCCACCTCATCTCACTCCATCCTCGTCGGCCACGAAGGATCAACGACATCGTCAAGACCGGTGTCGGTGCTTGCCTGTAGACTTGGCCCGATCACCGATTCCACCTTTTTCTCGTATCCGAGAATGGAGTGGAGACGGTCGAACCTCGGGAAAGTCTGGTCTGCACGAACTTCACGAAACGCATTCCCCCGCAATGCTCTCCGCGATCCCGTGAATGACTGAACGAATGTTAGGTTGCTGATTGATCGCAGTCGTTTGTACGCAAGGGCGGAAGAGCAGATCGGCAAGCTGTCGGCACTGAGCAAGCTCGCAGGCAATCTCGCCCATGAACTGAACAATCCAGCTTCAGCGGCGCGAAGTGCGGCTCTCGCGTTGAATCAGGAGTCAAAAGTTAAAGGAAGCGACGTGCGGTATCAACTTGGGCTCAGATTGGAGAATCAAATTGCGCTGACGCTTAACTCCAGGCGCTGAAGACTCTCCAGTCAAAGATCAGATATGTTGCTGAGCTAAACCAATTCCCTCGACGCGAGTGAGCTCGAAGAGACTTTGATTGATTGGCTGAAGAGCAAGGGCTTTGAAGACGCCTGGAAGCTAGCACCCATCCTCGCGGAGGCCGGCGTTTCTCTCTCTCAACTGCAAGAATTTCTGCCTCTCGCTTGCTGCCGAGCTCTACTCTCTGCTTTGTGATTTTCGATACAGTGATGGTCCGTACAGCTCGCATCGTGGAGACATCTAGGGAACCTCTGAAATACTCCTCTTTCCACAGTTTGTGCGGGTAATGTGGAGTGAGGAGATCGATCAGGGATGAAGCAGCTTACTTTGGCCCAGCAGGCGGAGTTTCAACGTTACTCGAAGAAGACGCGGCGCGAGCAGTTTTTGGAAGAAATGGATGCCGTGATGCCTTGGGCGGAGTTATTCGCGCTGGTTGCGCCGCATTACTCGAAGGGCGAGTCGGGCCGCAAGCCGGTGGGGCTTGGGATCATGCTGCGGGTCTATTTTCTGCAACAGTGGTTTGCGCTCTCCGATCCGGCGGCGGAAGACGCGCTGTATGAGTCGCTCGTGCTGCGGCGCTTTGCCGGCGTCGACCTGGGCCGTGCGCCTGCGCCGGACGAGACGACCATCTTGAACTTCCGCCATTTGCTTGAAGAGCACGATCTATGCGGCCAGATGCTCGATACGGTGAATCTTTATCTGGCCAGCAGCGGTATACGCATCACCACCGGCACCATCGTCGATGCGACGATCATTCATGCGCCCTCGTCGACCAAGAACGAGAAGAAGGAACGCGATCCCGCGATGCATCAGACGCGCAAAGGAAACCAGTGGTACTTCGGCATGAAGGCGCACATCGGCGTGGATTCGAAAGAAGGCATGGTGCATTCGCTCTGTTCGACTGCGGCCAGTGTCTCCGACGTGCACATGCTGCCCGATCTACTACACGGCGAGGAGAAGAAGGTATGGGGTGATGCGGGTTATCAAGGACAGAGCGAGGCCATTCGCGAGGCCGCGCCCGCAGCGCAAGACATGACCAGTCGCCGCGTGAAAACCAAGGCCGGCGTGGATGAAGCGGAGAAGCGCAAGATCCGCACCAAGGCCCGAGTGCGTGCCAAGGTGGAGTGGCCCTTTCGCGTGTTGAAGCGCGTCTTCGGATTTACCAAGGTGCGCTATCGCGGGTTGAAGAAGAATCATGATTGGCTGTGCGCGGCCTTCGCGTCGATCAACCTCTATCAGCATCGCCGGAGGCTGGCGAAACTCAACTTACGGCTGGCCCCTCAAGGGGCGTAGTGTGTCCGCTGGGGGCCACAAGCGGCCTCCGGCGGGTTATTCGAACCGCCGAACATGCCTTAACACGCGGTTTCTATGCCCTCGCGGAAAATACCGCCTACGGATTCATGCAAATTGACGTTTTTCAGATATTCCCTAGAGCGCAAGCTCGACGCCGGCGACCGCAGGTATTTTCACGCAACCTATCTTCGACCTTCGGCTTCTTGAGATTTGCGTTGAAATGCTGCGGAACACACGTGTTTTGGGGTATAGCTCCAGTTCTCGGAGACCGCTCACGGTCCTATTGGGAGACGACGAATAACATTGCCTTTCCGTCTGACTTCCGCTCTACTCTCTTATTGGAATCGAGAATTCGCCAGGTTGGCGCTGCGGGTGATACGGTCGCTCCAGGCGAACGTATATTTCACGCCCATCCGGGTCGATTTGGCTAAGTATCTGACTGTACTTGCTCGAGAGGGTGCCGACGAACTCCCATGCAGGATAAATCGCTCTCGACATGATCCCAAGAACGCGCTTCCCGACGTGATGCGTCTGGTTGACGCCAAATCGTCAACTCGCTCATCGACGGCATATTAGTCCTGACTGGTCGCGATGGCGACATGGATGTCGTGTCCGCCGCACGGGTTGGGGCTCCAGGAGCAAACGGCGTTTTTCAGTGCATATCGACCTGTCGCTGTCCATCGGTCGTCACGTAGAACGAGTTCGATGAGCCCATTCTTGACTTCTTCGCTTTGAAGTACGCGCAATTGATCTCGAGAACCGTGAGGTTTCTGTCAACGAATTGATCGTCCGGAGGTCCCACGAATCTCTGGTCCTCACGGCCCTTTTCCTCCTCGCGTATTACCAGAAGTTTCTCCCTTGGCCTCCGGTATTTTTCCCGCGCATGTGTAGGCCTGTGCACTATCCCAGCGTATTTCGTCGAAGAATGGATGGTTGATTCCTGTCGGATTCATGGCGTCCTCTTTCAGGCTGTCATCCAGCAGGCTCACCGCATACATCGGATTGCCCGATGCCAGTTCCAACTCACCGGCCGTTGAGAGCATGATCCGGTGGTCGATCCGAGCTCCTGCATTCGCGGTCAATCGGGTCGCCTTCGCCGCAGAATCCCGTGCGTCGTCTATATATTCCGAACCCGGGAGCTTCTTCGATCCCGGATGAAGCAATGCCTCAACATGCCACCGATAGACGGTGTAGGCGAAGTTGTTCATCGCGCTTACATTGTCCGAATCTTCTCCTATCGCTGCCTTGTATTCGATCAGGGCTTCTCCGAATTTACCCTCCTGCTCCAGCCTGCTACCTAGCGCAAAGCGCGCTGCTGGCGTGTCTTTCAACAGATCAATCGGTACTTTATCGTCCGGATCCAGACCCCGCCTAGCCATCGCATAGCCGCACGAAGCCTCGTTGTCATAAGGGTCCATCCCAGTTGCCCTCTGGTAGACCTCGCTGCAAACCTCAAGTAAGTGTTCTTCAAAGGCTGGTCATTGCAACTCCAATTCTCGTCTGTATTGGGCTTGTGCTCATCGATGGCCAATTTCACCGTGTGACTCAGAACATAGGCAATCGCTTTTACCACCCACTCCTCGTTCGGCAGCACCCTCACGTCCATCCGCAGCTTCGGCGACAGTTTTGAGTAGAGATACTCCGCTCGCTTGCAGTAGAAGAACTGCCGGTACCGCTTCATCAGGCTAGGAGCATTCGGTGGAAGAGTCTCAGTCTCGAAATGCATATCCTGGTTGTACAACTCAATCCGGCAGAGTCCCACGTACGCCTCGGCTCGATCCGTGAGAGTTGCCTCGCTCTTCAGCTCTTCCAGGACGCGGCCGAGAGATCATTAGGATTGGCTGTACCTGCTCTTCAATCGAGACAGCATCTCCTGGGGCGAAATGGCGGCAGACACTCTCGGATTGCCCTAAAGAGAGGCGGGGAGCTGTATTCGTAGCAGCTCTCGTTCGAGAGAACCTGCGCCAACGCGAGATGACCGGGAAGAAAACGCGGACTGACACGGATGCTGTTGCGAAGCGCGTCGACCGCCAGTCGAGGCTGGCCGTCCGCCTTGAGCGCCAGTCCCAACCTGTAATATGCGAGAGCGAAGCTGGGATCTTTGTTGATCGCCGCCCTGAAGTATCCGATCGATAACGACAGGTCGTCGTAGTTCGCGGTCGTCTCAAACGATTGCCACCTCGCCAGGCCGTTCCGAAAATCAGTGATCGCCGTCCAGACCGAGGTGATCCCGCGTCTTGTCAGTTCGGATCGGAGCTCACAATCCTGTACGCCAATCCCTCCGCAAGCTCATTTACCACATCACTCTGTGAGGGGGCTGATACTGCGGCTCCCTTCTCGTCCTGGACCGGCTTTGGTGTTGGCTCCGAGTTCAGGGGGGTCGAGTGACAGGTGCTCGTGGGCAGCTCCCGGTTCACTCTCCACGACTCGCCCTTCGACTAGTTTGCGAGCAGTAGGTTTTCTGAACCGTTTTTGTGCAACGTACCCGGATCACTGTGACGCGCAGGGCCGCTCTCAGCGGCCTTTGAATTGGTGTCGCGAAAAAGCCCAGCGGAATGGAAGCTGAGTGCCTGGGATTTGAAGACTATTGCCTGCAACAACCGCCTGACTATCGCTTGCCGCATTGATTGCCGCCGGAACCCAGGAGTCAATCTGAGAGGTTTTGCGAGTTGCATAGCTGCTCGGATGACCAGGCAAGATCACGGCCTCGCCCGAGACCAAAAGGTCGGCACGGAGTTCCTGCTCCAGGTGTCCGAGTGTGTTACCATCTGGTCCGCAACCGCTTTGCCAAGCTCTGTGCTCTCTTGCCCTTTTGGCGACTCGGGAGTGGAGAGATTGTCGGTGAAAGGCTCAACGATCATCTTGCCTGCATTGAAGAGTTCCGGAATCGCAACCAGCACGAAAAGGATAGCAATGCTTGTCACGAAGACGCCTGTTTTGCCTCTCGCCGGAGCACCATCTTTTGGCGCTTCCACGGTCTCGGTCCCTTTTCGCCGGAACAGTTTTCCGAAAGCCCCCACTCCACTGACCGTCACCCAGTCGACCTTAAAGTCTTCCGTGCAATCGCCGCAAGCGGATACCCGGTTGAATGCTCCTGAAGCAGGAGCCACGCGAGCACGATAAGTGCCAGATCCCAGCTTGGATCGATTTGAACAAAGTGCGAGAGATCGGCAATGCATCCGGCCAATACAGCCAATCCAAGCAGAACCACTGCGTCGGCCGGGCTGCGACCCGAATACAGCGCGGAACCAACCTCACGCACTCTCAAACGAATGCGCGGAATCAGGCCGATAAGCAAAAGACCAGTCCAGACTCCCCAGACAATCCATGCAAGGTACAGCGTACCCTCTCCAATTGTCGCCAACGCGGCCGTGATAACCCGCAAGATCCCTGCCACCAACCCCACGCAGATCTGCACGATGCGCCTTAACTATCCGCTCTTTCGTAATGCTATCCAGGAAAGCAGAACCAGCACCTTTGGAATGTAGATGAATGTGGGGACTGTCGATAACGGCTGAGTTGACTTGTCAGCAAATACAAATCGATCGTGGGCCCGCTGATTTGCCCATACTGCAAAATAGCTGAGAAGAGCGGCGATTCCGCATGCGCGGACCAGCCGGTCAGCGATCTTCAGTGTGCGAAAAATCCGAGTCCCCGATGCAAAGAACCACCCAAGCCAGCAGTGCAAAGCTCCACAGATCCAGGCAATAGATTTTGAAAGGAGTGTGGCTCGCAGGATTCAGATACCAAGCGCGAATTACCGTGTAGATGCCGACTATCGCTCCGAACAGCAGCACATGCTCAACTGGGAAACCGATGCTCACCCGATCGAATCGAATGGAGCGCGATCCATATCGTGAATGGGATCAAGAGAATCGTGATCAAGC
>CAWJLK010000012.1:0-151270 GCA_963843625.1 uncultured Acidobacteriaceae bacterium | reverse complement strand
GTCGATCCTGAAAAAGCTGCTTTAGGCAGATTGCGATAGCGTGTGGCGGGCATGCGAGCCATTCGAGGCCGTCAGCCCGCTCCAATTGTTCAAAAGTTGGCGCAGTAAATGGCGCAAAAAAGCTCTCAGGAGCTTTTGGAAGTTCATCGCCGCCGCTGCGAGGATGGCATTGAGCGCATTTCCCTCAGCACCTTTCAGCCGATTACGTTCCAACCGGTGTTCATTCTTCAGATGTCCGATGCTGGGTTCGACTGCGGCACGGCGTTTCATCCATCGCCAGAGTGCTCGTGAAGTCCGGCCTCTTCGCCGCTTGTCGATATGCACCGCGACTGTGCCTTCATAGTCATGGCCGCGATAGCCCATGTCCACGTGCGCCTCACTGACTTTGTTTCCGATCAGCCTTTTCACCTGTTTCATTTGCGCGGCCAACGTGTGGCCATCATAGGGATTTCCCGTAAAGCTCTTGGCGCCGACCAACCAGCCACCACGGCTGCTTACCGCAACACTGACCTTGTTGCCGAACTCATATGGCTTGCCCGCCTTGCCTTTGGCGATGCATTGCACTTCGGGCTCATGAACCGAGTAGATTTTGTTCTTGTCGTGCTTCTGTTGGGCATAGATTCGATGTGCGGTAGCAAGTAACTTGGCAAGTTTGCTCGAAGGGGTTTCGGCTTGGCGTTCGATCTCACGAACAATGCGTCCCAACTGGGTTTTCAGCTTACGCGTACAAGCCCGCGCGCGTTTCATCTGACGGGCATGGGCATAACGGCTGGACTGCATCAGCAGGCGGCGTCCCACATGCTCGTAACTCTGCTTGATGACGAGGCCCTCGGCCCGCGCCGTCTTCACCAGCCGCTCGCGCATGCGCTGATAGAGCCGCGCGTCGGTGGGGAAACGAATGGCCTTGGTCTGCACGGTCGTGTCCACGTTGACGCGCCTCAATTCGGCGGGACCAATCACCCGCATCGCCATGCCTGCTTCAATGGTGGCCCGCAACATCTGCTCGGCTCCTGCTTCGCCAAGCCGCTTGCGCCAGCGCGTCATGCTCGATGGATCAATCGGCATCCGATGCTGAAAATGGCGCATGCCACTGAAGTGCTGCCAGTAGGGATTTTCGACCCACGCTGCAACCACGTCTTCATCGCTCAGGTCATGCTGATACTTCAGATAGTGCAGCGCCACCATCAGGCGTGTGGAAATGCCGGGAGCACCCTGGGTCGGATGAAAGGTGCTGCCCAGGGTCTGCTCAAACGATGACCAATCTATGCAAAGACCGAGACGAACCAGTGGATGGCTCATGTCGATCAACTGCTCCAATTCAATCTGAAACAACTCCCGCTGTGGATGTTTCGGTTCACTCTTGGGGCGCATCGGATTTTCCCTGTTTTCGTAATGTTTTCTATGACTTCCAAGAATATTATACCATCAAATTGCGCCCTATGTCATTGATTCTTTGAGTGGTTAACTGATTTTTCAGGAACAACTATTTATCGGAGGAAGATGAATATCAATCTAGCTCAGGCATTTTGCTGGGAGACGCACAAAGACAGGTCGAAAGATTCAAGAGTATTCCGCAGGGGCTAAAGCCCGGGCTGATTGGGGGGCCTTTGCGGCACCGATCCTGAAGTCGTGCCCTGACGCTTCACGCTGTTCCAAATGAGCTTTTCTGCAGTCTGAAAAGTCGTGCCCGGTTGAAAAACAGTAGCGCGTTAGCCCCTTCAACCACTCGCCTGAGCAAGATTGATATTCATCTCTTGGGAAATGAACAGTTGTGAGGAAAGCCCCTCTGGTTCTGATCCCCAGTACCATTCTGCGCCTGGCAAGGACAATTATCTGCAATACCCCCGCGGATTGCATCGGCACTCACTCCAGATTCCCTGTCCTATTCGTACCTTAGCGCCTCGATCGGATCCATCGAGGCGGCCTTCCATGCCGGATAAATGCCGAAGATCAGGCCGATGGCGCAGGAAACAAAAAAGGCTATGGCAACCCAGGTAAACGAAAGCGCGGCATGAAGGAACGACACGGCAAAATGCAGAATCAGCGTGAACAGTCCTCCCGCCACGATGCCCAGCAGGCCGCCCACCACGCATAGCGTCACCGCTTCGAGCGTGAACTGAAGCAGAATGTTCTTTTTGGTTGCGCCGATGGCCTTGCGAATACCGATCTCCCGCGTGCGTTCCGTCACCGAAACCAGCATGATATTCATCACGCCCACGCCGCCCACCATCAGGCCGACGGATGAAACTGCAACCATAAATGAGAAGAGGCCGATCGGTCAGCGAGTTCCAGAGGCGAGTCAGCGAGTCGGGGCCGAAGATAGCAAAATTGTCGTCCTTCTCAAGCCTGACACCGCGGCGAATGCGCAGCAGTTCGCGAATCTCTTCAATGACCAGTTGTTTATGTGCCGGGTCGTCGTACTTTACCGTGATCCAGAAGTCCTTGAGTTCGGGGTGGAGATGGCGGAATGTCTCCAGCGGGAAGTAGGCAGAATTGTCCTGTGTGTTCCGGCCGCTGCCGAAAGGCTGCGGCTGCTTGTCGAGTACTCCGATGACCGTGAAGATGCTGCCTTCGCAATCGATGTCCTGGCCTAAAGGAGATTCGCCGGGAAAGAGATCCTCGGCGGCATCGTGGCCAAGGACGACGACTTTGGCGCTGCGCTCCTCTTCGGAATCGGTCCATATGCGGCCTTCGACAAGCTCGATATCCTGCGTTTCTTTCACGGCGGTAGTGCCGCCATTCAGAATGGTGTTCTGAATTTTATGACTTCCGTGCTTAATGGAGACACCTCCAAGGCCAGTACGAAAATCCTGGTAAGTCAGACCTGGATCGACGGCAACGATGTAGGGGAGGCTGCGCATGGCCACGCCGTCCTCATACGTCAGTTGTTTGCGATTCAGTTCCTCGGTGGTGGGGCGCTTGCCAAAGGGTTCAAAGCGAAAGACCCACAGGTCATTGGTGCCCAAAGAGCGGACGAATTGAGAGATGTTGCTATTCAGCCCGTTGATTGCCGAAGAGATGAGGATCACGGTGGAGATGCCGATGGAGATTCCCAGCACGGTCAGGCCTGAGCGCAGCTTGTTCTTTCGCAGCGTGTCGAGCGCCAGCAGTATGGACTCTTTTGAGTCGCTCAGTCTCATGCCTAAAGCTCCGATCTCAGGGCTACGATGGGATCAAGTTCCGCGGCTTTGTATGCCGGATACACTCCAAAGAACAAGCCGACACCCGTCGCCACAAACAGGCTGACCAGCACCGACCAAAGCTCCACGTTGGAGGGAAACGAGATCGCCAGCGTAATAATCTTGGCCACAGTGATGCCCGCGATCACGCCGATCAGGCCGCCGGCGAGAGACATGGTGCCAGATTCGATGAGGAACTGGAGCAGGATGTCTTTGCGGCGCGCGCCCAGGGCCTTGCGGACACCGATCTCCCGCGTGCGTTCAGTGACCGAGACCAGCATGATGTTCATGATCACAATGCCGCCAACCACCAGAGAGACAGCGGCAATGGCAGCCACCACAGCGCCGAAGTTATTCAAGATCTTGCTCAACAGGTTTTGAAAAGTGGCGCTTGTATCCACTGAGAATGTATCCGACGTGCCCGGCGCCAGGTGGCGCCGCGCGCGCATGATCACGCGCAACTCATCGGAGACTGCATCGATGACCTCGCCCCCGCCGCCGGCATCAGCGAAGATAGTCAAGCTGCCCTGCGACCCATGGTCTTGCATAAATGCCCCGAGAGGAATGGCAACCCAGTTGTCCATGCTCATGCCCAGCATCTTGCCCTGGCGTTCGCCGACTCCGATCACCGTATAAATGGAACCATCGACGCGAATCTCCTTGCCAAGCGGGTCGACTGAGCCAAGAACATTGTCTACGATGTCACTGCCGACGATGGCTACGTGTGCGCTGTGTTCGTCCTCGACTTCGGTAAAAGAGCGCCCGGACTCGATATTGAGGTTAGAAAGCGGTGGCATGGTCCAGGTCCAGCCCCGAACGTTCGTATCAGTGGTCGACTTGGTTTCGTAGACGATCTTTCCGGAATTGGAACTGCGCGAGGCGCCTACCGAAACGCAAGAGCGGCATTCGTCCAGGACGGCTCTGTAATCGTCGTAGCTCACATCCCTTCGCTTCTGGAACTTGAGGTATTCATCGATCGTGATGAAGGTCTGCGGCATCTTGCTGATGGTGACCACGCTCGCGCCGTAGGTGTTGATCTTCGTAGTGACAAACGATTTTGCGCCGTTCGTCAGCGTTACGACCATAATCACCGAAGCCACGCCAATGACCATGCCCAGCAGCGTCAGCACAGTCCGCATCTTGTTCGCCCACAGAGATTGGAGCGCGAGTCGAATGGCCTCACTGAATAGCATGATCCCGCTTTCTGTTCTGTAGCCTTTGTTGACGCCCGGCGAAACTACCCTGGGCGATGATTCTCCGCTGCGAAATAGCTGCGGCCGGCCAATTTGCCGACACGCACATCACGAGCGAACTCGCCGTATCTCTCTTAATGACCCTACAGCCCGCTCTTCTCCAGTGTACTTAACTCTCCGCTCATTCAAATGGACGAATCGCAAGCTCATAAGGCCGCTTCGCTGGCAAGAAACCATGCCAGGACGAGGCGATTCTCCGCCTCTTTTAATACGCAAGCACTCGCCGCGAGGTTCCGAATCCTCATAAAAACCAGCCCAAGCCGATCAAAACAGGCATTTTGGTGAAACAATCCGCTCCCGATTGTCGTAGCATGATCTGGCGCATATTTCCGCGCCGTTTTTGAATCGAATTCCGCGTTCCACTATTTCTTTGGAGGTCCTATGGTCCGCGTCCTTACCCGGCTAGCCCTCGCCTTGCTTTCCATCGCCATGCTTCTTCCAGTTCTGGCCTCCGCCCAGACGCCGCCGCCGGCTGCACCCTCTCAGCCGCCGCTACTGCTGCGCAACCCATCCCTCTCGCAGGACCGGATCGCCTTTCTCTACGCCGACGACATCTGGACCGTCAGCCGCAAAGGCGGCGAGGCAGAGCGGCTGACCTCGGATGGAAAGGTGAACGAGGGTCCGTACTATTCGCCAGACGGCGCCTCGATCGCCTACTCGACACGCCTGAATGGCAACAGCGAAGTCTATG
The DNA here is from genome assembly GCA_963843625.1 of uncultured Acidobacteriaceae bacterium. Lineage (GTDB taxonomy): Bacteria > Acidobacteriota > Terriglobia > Terriglobales > Acidobacteriaceae > Telmatobacter. The sequence continues at coordinate 146,147 of CAWJLK010000012.1, read as the reverse complement.
TGATCCCCGCCGCTGGAGGCATTCCCCGCCGTCTCACCTGGCACGCGAGCGGAAGCTATGTCGCCGGATGGAGTCCTGACAGCAAAGATGTGCTCGTTCTCAGCATGGCTGACAGCTTCCGCCACTACTTCAAGCTCTTCCGCGTCCACGCCGACGGCTCCGGCATACCCGAGCCGCTGCCGCTGCCCTCCGCCTACCAGGGATCGTTTTCGCCCGACGGCCAATCGATCGCCTACGAGCCCTTTACGAAATGGGAGGATGCCTGGAAGCGCTATGCCGGCGGCCAAACCACTCCCATCTGGATCGTCAACCTCAAGACCCTCGATCTGCAGAAGGTGCCGCGCGAAAACTCCAACGACTCGAACCCGGTCTGGGTTGGCGACGCGATTTACTTCCTCTCCGACCGGAACGGGCCGGTCAGCCTTTTCCGTTACGAGACTCCATCGAAGGACGTCAAGCAGGTCGTCGCTAACACCGGCTTTGACATGAAGTCCTTTCAGGCCGGCCCCGGCGCAATCGTCTATGAGCAGTTCGGTTCCATTCATCTGCTCGACCTGACCAGCAACGCCGACAGCACCGTCTCCATCCAGGTTCATGGCGAGCTGTCCGGTCTCGCGCCGCACCGCGTCAACGTTGCCGCCGACGAGATTCAGAACGCCCAGCTCTCACCCACCGGCGCACGCGCCGTCTTTGAGGCTCATGGCGAAATCTTCACCGTACCGGCCGAGAAGGGCGATACACGCAACCTTACGCAGAGCTCCGGCGTGGCCGAGCGCGACCCCTCATGGAGCCCCGACGGCAAGACGATCGCCTACTTCTCCGACGCCTCGGGCGAGTATCAGCTCTACCTGCGCGACCAGACCGGCTTCAAGGCTCCGACAGTCATCGACCTCGGCCCCGAGCCCAGCTTACTTCTATAGCCCCACCTGGTCGCCCGACTCAAAGCACATCGCCTACTTCGACAAGCATCTGCGCCTGTGGACCGTCGACGTGCCGGCGGGCAAGCCGGTGCTCGTAGACAAAGGAACTTTCGGAAGCTGGGGTCCCGACTTCGGCCCCGTCTGGTCGCCTGACTCGAAGTGGCTCGCCTATCACCGCGATCTCGACAACCAGTTGCGTGCCATCTTCGTTTACTCGATTGAGACCCACAAGTTCACCCAGGTCACCGACGGCATGAGCGACGCCTTCAATCCGGTCTTCGACCCCAACGGCAAATACCTCTACTTCCTGGCCTCCACCGACGACGGCCCGTCGAAGGCCGGCATCGATCTCTCTTCGCTCGACCGCGCGCAAACCACCGCCGCGTATGTTGTGGTCCTGGCCAAGGACGGAGCCTCGCCGGTTCCCCCGCAAAGCGACGACGAAAAGATCAAGGACGAAGAAAAGAAAGACGACAAGAAGGACGCGGACAACAAGGACGCCGACAAAAAAGACAAGGATAAGGACAAAGACAAGAAAGACGATAAGGACAAAAAGGACACCGATAAGAAAGATGCCGACAAGCCCGTCGAAGTCAAGATGGATCTGGACAAGATCGGCGACCGCATCCTCGCCCTGCCCATTCCTTCGCGCAACTACGGCGGCATCTCAGTCGGCAAGACAGGCGTCCTTTATCTCTCTGAGACCTCGCCCTTCGGACGCTCGAGCGGCGATGGCGGCGGTTCTGGCATTCGCGCTGTCTGGCGGTTTACCCTCGAAAAGCGCCAGCCCGAGACGGTACTCACCGACGTCGATGCCTTCAATGTTTCCTCTGACGGTTCCAAGGTTCTCTACTCGCGCAAGGGCAGTTGGACCATCGCCCCGGCCGATGATCTGAAGCCCGGCGACGGCTCCCCTGGCAAGCCCTTGAATCTTGGAAATCTCGAAACCGTCGTGGATGCTCGCGCCGAGTGGCGGCAGATTTATCGCGAGACCTGGCGAATCGAGCGCGACTTCCTCTACGATCCCCACACCCACGGCCTCAGCATTCCCAAGATCGAGGCCAAGTACAAGCCCTATCTCGACGGCCTCGCCTCGCGATCCGAGTTCAGCTATCTCTCCACCGAGATGCTGGGCGAAATCACCATCGGCCACATGTTCCTCGGTGGACCCCACTCCCCCGACAACGGCCCGAAGACCGGCCTCCTCGGCGCAGACTACAAAGTCGAGAATGGACGCTATCGCATCGCCAAGATCCTCGGCGGGCAAAACTGGACCCCCGGCCTGGCCTCGCCGCTCACTTTGCCGGGCGTCTCGGTTCACGAGGGCGAATACCTGCTGGCAGTGAATGGCCGCGAGCTGCAGGCCAGCGACAATCTCTATGAGTTCTTCGACGCTACCGCCGGCAAGCAGACCGTTCTCCATGTCGGACCTACCCCGGACGGCAAGGCCGCGCGCGATGTAACGGTTGTTCCCATTGGCGACGAAGATGGCCTTCGCAATCTGGACTGGATCGAATCCAACCGCCGCAAGGTCGACGAGCTCTCAGGCGGCAAGGTAGCTTATGTCTACATGCCCAACACAGGCGGCTCGGGCTACACCAACTTCAACCGCTACTTCTATTCGCAGCTCGATAAGCAGGCCCTGGTCCTCGACGAACGCTACAACGAGGGCGGCTTTATCGCCGACTATGTCATCGACACGCTCAAGCGCACGCAGCTCTCCGGGGCAAAAGAGCGCGACGGCAAGCCGATTCACGACCCCGTAGGCGCCATCTTCGGACCCAAGGTCATGCTCATCAACCAGAACTCCGGCTCAGGCGGCGACGCCATGCCCTGGTACTTCCGCAAGGCCGGGGTCGGCAAGCTGGTGGGCACGCGCACCTGGGGAGGGCTGGTCGGCATTGGCGGCTATCCCACGCTGATCGACGGCGGCCGCGTGACGGCGCCTCGCTACGCCATCTACGGCCTTCACGGCGATTGGGAGGTGGAGAACCACGGCATCGCTCCCGATGTGCCGGTCGAAGACCTGCCCGCGGATGAAGCCGCCGGCCACGACCGCCAACTGGAAACAGGCGTGCAGATGGTTCTCGACGAGCTCAAGGCTCATCCGATTCCCGAGATCCCGATTCCGCCCTATCCGAATTACCACAAGAACGACGGGCTGGGAATTCAGTAGAGAGACTGCGAGTCAGCAGAGGGAATCAGGCTTAAGCGACTGGGGGAATCGAATCGCGAAAGAGCCTCTACGCAGGGGCTAAAGCCCATCCGTTTTTGTGTAGCGTTTGCGGCACGACTGAAGTCGTGCCCTGACGCTTCTGGAGGCTCTGAGTGAGTTTTCCGCAGGCGGATCAGTCGTGCCCGGTTACAAAGCCCTCCCGGAACCAAGATTTTCATCATATGTTTGGGCCATGACTTTCAACGATTCAAATGCGGATTACCCTTCAGAGACGCAATTCCTGCTTGAAATTCTTCGCGACATCCGATAAATAATTACTACGGTTGTTCCAGTCGCACCTGTGCGCCGCATTCCCCGCGGAGCAGGCGCTCTCTTCCCCATGGAGGTCCCATGTTTCGTCCTGCAGCCTATCTCTGCAATCTCGCCGTCGCTTGCCTCTTCGCCGCTGGAGTTTCTTCCGGTCACTCCCAGCCATCGCTGCCTGCCAGTTTTCAGGCAAGAACCATTCACAGTCCGGCCGGCGCTGACATCTTCGTGCGCTTCGGTGGAAGTGGGCCGGTCGTCGTTCTTCTGCATGGTTACGCGGAGAACAGCGATTCCTGGGCTCCGCTGGCCGAAGATCTGATGAAGGATCACACGGTCGTCGTTCCCGACCTTCGCGGCATCGGCCACTCTTCGATCCCGACAGACGGCTATGACAAAAAGACACAGGCCGCGGACGTTCGTGCCGTGGTGACTGCGCTCGGCTTTGACCGGACCTCTGTCGTTGCTCATGACATCGGAAACATGGTCGCATACGCGTACACTGCGACGTATCCCGAAAAAGTTGTGCGGCTGGCCGTGATGGATGCGCCGATCCCTGGCATCGAGCCGTGGACCGAGATTCTGCAAAACCCTGGAGTATGGCACTTCAACTTTCACGGACCCGATGCGGAACGGCTCGTGGACGGCCGTGAGCGCATCTACTTCGATCGCATCTGGAATGATTTCACCGGCGACCGAAGCAAGCCCGACGAAGCGACCAGAAACTTCTTCGCTGCGACCTATGCGCGGCCGGGAGGAATGAGAGCCGGCTTTGCGCAATTTGCCGCATTCCACAGGATGCGAAGGACAATCAGGCCTTTGAACAGGTGAAGCTCACCATGCCGGTCCTGGCGGTCGGCGGAGAGAAGTCCTTCGGTCCGACTCAGGCTGTGATCATGCGCCACGTTGCTACCAACGTCCAGGAGGCGGTTATTGCAGGTTCGGGCCATTGGCTCATGGAAGAACGCCCCGCCGAAACCGTGCGGCTGCTGCGGCAATTTCTCGACGCCGCTCCCGAGGAAAGGATCGCTTCGTCGGAGTTCGAGTTCCCCGAGCAGGGAAATCCCGGCACCGGAAGCTCCGGCGTGAGCGACATTCGGACCGTCGTTCTTAAGGGGGACCCGAATCAGGCGGGGGTCTACACGATCATGCTGCGCGTACCGGCGCATACGCGGATTGCAGCCCACTCGCACCGCGATGACAGAGTCGCCACGGTTATCTCCGGCACATGGCACATCGGCTACGGGGATGAGTTCGACGAGACAAAGCTCAAGGCACTTCCCCCGGGAAGCTATTACACCGAACCGCCCGGAGTGGCGCATTTTGCCGAGACTGGAGAATCGGCAGTCGTGGTTCAGATTACCGGCTATGGCCCGTCTTCGACAGACTATGTCGAACGAGAGAAAGATCCCCGCATAGCCTCGAAGTCCGAATAGTCGTGCGTTCCATCGTTTGTGTTTTTTCTGGCGAACGGGTGGGATACGAGAAAGCGAATGCCATAGGTTGGATTTGAAGAGGCATTGCTAGACGTGGCAGACCCAACATTGCTATCACCGGGGCAATCTGCGGCCTCGATGCGTTCACTGATGAGTAACTGACGCATAGCCGGTAATGCTCTAGCAATCGGTCTTTGTGTGCTTGTACCTTCTATGATCATGGAGCACGCGGGCGACAAATTGTTGGATAAAAAGGAACAAGATGGAGTAGACAAGCACGTTAGCTAGATAGAATGCTGCATTCTGTAACCTTGGGTCGTCGAATTGCTCTCCAGCAAGGTATCCCGGTAAAAGTGCAAACAAGAAAGAAGGGCTTCGGCATCATAGGAAGGTCGTGATACGGAAACCGTCTGATGAAGAACCGGGAAAGCATAGCAAGAGACACAACTAGGGCGGAGGCACAGACAGCGGACCCCAATGCAATGGCGATAATCTTAGTGCGATTGCGCATACAACACACAAAACCAAGAGGACGCTATTCAGTTTACTCCCGGTTGGTCGCCACTCCGTCAGTTACTCATCGATAAACTGAACGTGGGATTCGTGCGCAAACCCAGATTGTCCCCGGTGACAGCAATGCTGGGTCCAACCCTGGACAGCGGAGATTGCTCGGCGCATTCAGGCCGCACCTTGATACGATGCGGCCGTCACGCGAATCCCCTCCGCGTAGGGCGTTCCCGCGAACCCGAAGGCGCGAGCGTACTTTGACGAATCGAATAGATACGGCGAATCGTTCTGGTAGAGCATCTCGTACACTTCGCCCACCATCGGTTTGAACCATCCGGCAATACGCACCATCGGCCTGCCGAGCAGCCGGAACTTCGGCTCGACGCCCATCTCCTTTGCCGCGGAGTCAATGAACTCCCGCCCGGTCGGCGGATTCGCAGTCGTCGGCAGATGCCATGTCTGGTTCCATGCCGTCGCGCTCTCGGCCAGCGTGACAAGCGCCTGCGCCGCATCGGGGGTGTAGGTGTAGGAGTGCGGCTGGGAATCGCTCGCCAGGCACATCGCCTTCTGGTTCTTGCTGAGCGGCTCGAAGACAAGCGCGTTCGGAATTCCGTTCTTTGCGCGCGGTCCGTAGAAGTCCGCCGAGCGCGCGATCATCGCGGTCAGATTGCCGGCCTTCCATTGATTGATGAGTGAAGTGGCGATCTTCGCCCGAACCTCGCCCTTCCGGCTGCAGGGATTGAAGGGCGTCTCTTCGGTCATCGCGCCGTTGACTCTGCCGTACATGTACACGTTGTCAAAGAAGATCAGCTTTGCGCCCGCGCGCTTGCATGCCTCGATGGTGTTGGCCATGATGCGCGGCCACATCTCTGCCCAAAGCTTGTGATCGTATTTCAGACCTGCCAGCAGATACACCACGTCGGAGCCTGCTACTGCATTGATCGTCTGCTCCTGGTCGGAGAGATCGGCGGAGACAATCTCCGCGGCGCCCTCCTGATAGACCGGGTGACGGCCTACCAGCTTGAATGGCTTTTTGCTAGCCGTGAGAACATGGGCCAGCTCATTGGCGATCGCGCCGCCTGCTCCGAGGATTGTGATCATGGAAACCTGCTCCTTTCTATCAATGTCCCGAACTGCCAAATCCCTTCTCCGCGCGCGCAGAATCTTCCAGACTCTCCACAGTCTCAACGCTCCCAGTCAGCACCGGAACCGGAATCATCTGCGCGATCTTCTCGCCGGCCTTCAGCTCGACGGCGGCATCGCCCAGGTTGGTCATCAGCACCAGAATCTCGCCCCGATAGCCAGCATCGATCACGCCGGCCGTGGTCGCGATCCCCCGCGCCGCCATCGACGAGCGGTCCCGCACGAGCAGCCCCAGCGGCGCGCCCGTCTCCGGGTGCCGCGCCTCGACAGCAATGCCCGTCCGCACCTTCACCGTGGCGCGCGGCGCCAGCACGGAGCCTCCAGCGCAAACACGTCATAACCCAAATCCTCGCCGGGATGGGCCACCACGGGAGCACGCGCCCCCGCCTCCAACAGCTTCACTCGCAACATGCTTCCATCCTAAGCGATCCGTAGAGTTGATTGGCCAAAGCAGCCCTCGACGCCGGCAACAGATTCTTTTTCGAACATCGTTCAGTTTCGGGCAGAATTCCCGTTGTTTCCATTGATAATAGTAGACATAAACCCATTCGATCCGGGAAGGAATGATTGACCCGATGAGACCTTGCCTCAATGCTGCCGCCGCGGCGCTGCTCGTGGTGTGCCTTGTTCCGAGTTATTCGCAGACTGCCGCGACCAATCCGCCGGCAAAGAAACATACAGCAACGCAGAAAGCCAAGACGCCTCCCGCGCCGACGGTCCAGGAGCAGATCCAGGCGCTGCGTCAGCAGATGGAAGATCAAGCCAAAGAGATTGAAAGCCTGAAGACCGGCATGGCCGAGAAGGATGCTGAGTTGAAGAAGGCTGCTCAGGTTGCCGCGGACGCTCAGGCCGCAGCTGCCAGGGCGGAAGCAGCGGCAACGGTTCAGCAGCAGGCGGTCGGAGAAAATACCGCCGCGGTTACGACCCTTCAGTCGGCGGTTACCGGCTTGAAAGCCAGTGAGACCACGCTTGCCGCCACTGTGACCGACGAGACGGCCAAGATCAAAAAAGCCATCGACAGCCCCTCCGTCCTGCACTTCAAAGGAATCACACTGACACCTGGCGGTTTCCTTGAAGGCGATGCTGTCTTCCGTTCTCACGCCACCGGCGGCGACATCGCCACGGGCTTCGGCGCAGTGCCTTATGAACACGCCGACTCTTACTCGCTGACTGAGTTCTACGGCTCGGCCAGTGCGTCGCGCTTCACTCTCATGGCAGAGGGCAAAGTCAATTGGGGCACGGTGCGGGGCTACTACGAGACCGACTTCATGGGCGTAGGCACTGGCTCAAGCAACACAGTGTCCAACAGCTACCTGCTGCGTCAGCGGTTGCTTTACGCGCAGGCTGAGACCAACAACCATTGGTCCTTTACCGTAGGTCAAGTGTGGTCTCTGGCGACCGAAGGCAGAAAAGGCATGACCACCGCGGCTGCTGACGTCGCCGTCCCGCAAACCGGCGATCCAAACTACATGCCCGGTTTTGTCTGGACGCGCCAGTATGCATTCCGCGTGATCAAGAGCTTTAACAAGGCGGCCTTTGGCGTCTCGGTCGAAAACCCGCAGCTCTCTTATGCCGCCGCATTGGCTGGCAACACGCCTTATGCCGTCGTGGGCAGCGCCGGCCTGAATGCAGGCGCGTTCAACAACGCCATCAGCTCCTGCTCACCATCAACCACGATCGTGAACTACACCAACACGGTCGATTCAAACGGCAAGAACGTCGCGGTTCCGGTCTACAAGACAACGAACTCCTGCACGAATCTGGCCAACATCTCCTTCAACAAGGCTCCCGACCTGCTCTTCAAGGCCGCCTTCGACCCTGGCGTCGGTCACTATGAGGTCTTCGGCATCGCGCGCTTTGCCCACGAGACGGTCTACCCCGGCGAAACCACCAACAGCTACCTCTATGGCGGGCTTTACGACGCGGCCTGCCCCAAGGGGACTCCCGGCTGCAACCCCGTCGCCCCGGCTCTTACCACTGCGGGCTCCTTCACCAACAGCATTGTCCTGGGCGGCATGGGCGGAAGCTTGCGCATTCCGCTTGTTTCAAACAAAGTGAGCCTGGGCGCCAAGGGCCTCTACGGATCGGGCACGGGCCGTTACGGCTCCTGCCTGCCGGATGTGACCTCGGACGCTTCGGGCAAATTTTCTCCCCTGCACAATCTCAGCGGGCTGCTCACGGCCGAGGTGACTCCGACGCCGCGCCTGCTGCTGTGGTCGTATTATGGCGGCGACTACGCCAGCCGCACGCCTTCGCCCGGCGGCCTGACCCTGGCCGCGCCCACAGCCGCACAGGACGCCAATGGCGTTTGGGGCGGTCACTGGGCAGCGCCCACCGCGGCGGCTGTCGGCTACGGTTCGCCGCTGCTCTCGAACGCCGCGTGCAATGTCACAGCCAACCCCGGCATCAATGGCAGTTCAACAGGCTTCTATCCTGGCGGTTCCTGCGGCGCGCAGACCCGCGCTGTGCAGGAGATCGCGGGCGGCTACTGGTACGACATCTACAAGGGAGATCGCGGCCGCCTGCGTCAGGGCTTCCAGTACGGCTACCTGGTCCGCGAGGGCTGGTCCGGCGCGCTCGCCCGGCATCGGAGCCAAGGGCATCGAGAACATGGTCTTCACCGGCCTCCGCTACAGCCTGCCGTAAGCTCCCATCGGGGAACGGCATGGATGCGATTGGGTGCCCCATCCTCACCGCGTTTTTGTTCTTTCGGCTAGGGTTGGCTACCTTGGCGCCTACATCGCAAAATAGACAAACAGTCCGGTAATTCAGCACTCCACAAATGGTCAGCCCCGGCCGGAAAGCTCTCCCGGCCGGGGCTGTCTATTTGCGGAACATTCGGCAAAAGGACCTGTAAGCCGAATTCTGTCGTGTGCGGTCATTCCTCTAGACGCCGCGTCGCCGCGGACGTTCATCAGCGACCTACCCGGAGGTTTCGGCACTTGCTACGAGCCGCCTGAACGCGTCGGGCCGATGCGCAGCGCCGCATGACTCGATGCGAGCGCTTCCCTCCCTATTTGGTCTTGCTCCGTGTGGGGTTTACCCTGCCCCCGGCGTTACCGCCGGAGCGGTGCGCTCTTACCGCACCATTTCACCCTTACCCCGGCGCTGGAGTTGTCGCAACGGCAAGCATTCCCGGCAAGCCGGGCCCACTTGGGTCTTGCGTCTCCAGGGTGGCCCTCGACCGTGAGGAAGAGGGGTAGCCGAGGCGGTTTCTTTTCTGTGGCACTGGCCGTCCACGAGCCTTGAAGCCCGCGTCCCGGACGTTATCCGGCACACTGCCCTGCGGAGTTCGGACTTTCCTCCCCCGGTGGACCCGGTCTCCCGAGCCTCCGGCAGCGACCGCCCGGTCCTCCTGCCAGTGGTTAGTGTACAGCACTTGCGGTCTTGCCGATCTTCTGACGGCTGCTTCAGAGATTCACGATAGCGGAATGTGCTATCATTTCTCAGAGGTTGCGGAACCAGAAAGGCACGGTTTCCCTTGCCATGAACAAGGCGCAACAGGCAACGCTGAATGCCATCTTCGCCCGCCCAACGCGAGCAGACATTCGCTGGTCCGCGATTGAGTCTCTGATTCGCGCCTTGGGAGGCGAGGTAACCGAACGTGCCGGCAGCCGGGTCGCGGCAAGATTGAATGGAGTGACCGCCATCTTTCATCGTCCGCATCCAAGGCCTGAAACCAAGAAGGGCGCGGTCGATGCCGTTCGCCAATTTCTCACGAATGCGGGGGTGAAGCCATGATGGAATACAAAGGTTATGCCGCCGGACCTATCGATTTCGATCCGGAGGACAAAACATTTTCCGGTACAGTTGCTGGTCTTCGGGATGTGATTCACTTCGAGGGCAGAACAGCGACGGAACTGGAGCGCGCTTTCCGCGAGAGCATTGATAGCTATCTGGATCTTTGCGCCGAAACCGGCCAGCAGCCCGACCGCCCCTTCAACGGCAAGATTCTGGTCCGCACTGAGCCGGAACTGCACCGCAAAGCAGTCATGCGCGCAGCAGTCGAAGGCGTGAGCCTAAGCCGCTGGATCTCGCGGCAGATTGAAAGCGCACGGTGAGCAGTTCTCCAATTTCCCTTGTTGCTGTTCAGGAGTTTTGGAGGCGACGCTTCGGACTCTTCGTCGGGACATTTTCAACTTTGACTGAATGTCTTCTTTCTTCAAGGAATATCTTGACGGCCTCGACGGCTTCCTTCGTTGTGAGGGCATGGGCCGACGATGCAATCCTTTTCAAGGGTGATGGAGCCTGTCCATTCGATTCCGACGGGATTTCAAATATGGCGTCAGTCCGAGAGTGCCCAGGCGGAATTCAAATCGGTCTGTCCATTATCCCTTAGCGCTAAACACTGATCTAAATTCAGCTTCCTCCCTGAAACCCATGGTCTTTGTAATAGCAGATCGTATGCCGAATTGTAAAAATGCTTTAACATTCGCACTGGGCTATTTGAAGCGCCAGGTTAGTCTGTGTGGATTTAGATTCTTGCGCGGTCCCAATCATTGACGTCGAGAAGTTTCAATTAGGTCTTCTTGAGGTCCCTATCCAGACGCTTTGACTGCTTTTCTGTTTGGTTCGAAATATCGGCATTTAATAAGTCATTTGAGGCGCTATCTGAACGTCCCGGCGATCTCGCCATAAAATGTTCTCTGCGCGAAAGCGTTGCTAAACCCCAATACTGTCCTCCGGATGCGCCCGCATAGGCTCTCCATTGGCTGAAGGTTTTCTTTCTTAGAAAAGGACTTTTTTCACGTAAGACAATTTAGTGTAACCCACGACGATATTCCTGTCCTTGGCTTATGATTTCCTCGTCATTGCATTCAATCTTTCCTTGCGATACGCTGGGCAGTTCCAAATAACTATCTGGATCCGAATTCTTTCGCTGCCTTTTGCCAACCCCGTGAACGATCTCGCCTTCGTCGTTCAAATACCGAAGATGTGTCGCCCAAATCATTTGCCCTTGAGAATTCCAAGTAGGCCTTTCTGATCTGTGTAATGATAGAGTATCTCTGGCTCGACTTGCTCTTCCACGTTACTTCTCCTCTTGCAGTTCCCCAAGCACCTTCGCTATTTGCTGTCGTAGCTCCGGAATGTCCACTTGCACGGAATCCCATATCATCGCCGTGCTAACGGCAAAGTAACCGTGAGCTACACGATTTCTCATGCCGTAGATTTGAGCAAACGGGATATACGGATAGCGGGCCGCAAACTCGGGACCCGCTTCAACAAGATTCTTTGCTGCCTCACCAATGATCTCAATGTTACGAACAACGGCATCCTGCACCAGCTGACTGGCGACGAACTTCTCCTCGTTCAAACCCGTTGTGTACTGAAGAATGCGGTCCACGGCCTCAAGCATATGGAGCAGATAGTCCTTGGCGCGGAATTCGTGCTTGTTCACAGGGAAGCAGCCTCGGCCAGAACCTTGCTGCGGAAGCGGGGATGAAGTTCTCCGGGAGTGCGGAGGTCGACTTTGATTCCCGTAGCTTTTTCCAGTTGCATTTGCAGGCTCACCATGGTCAGCAGGCTGGCACGTGGCGCGGGGTCCACGAGCAGATCAAGGTCGCTGCCGTCCTGGTCGTCGCCGTGTAGTACCGAGCCGAAGACGCGCGGGTTCGCCATGCCAGCCTCAAGTACAAGCTGGCGGATTGTCTCCCGATGCTGTGGCAATACTTCGGACGGTCGCATGGTGAGCTACCTCAACTGCTCCCAGTTTACCGCCAACTTCAAGATCTGGCAGACAAATCCTTTGAATCCACTGAGGATAGAAGACTATTCACTCTACGCAAAGAGACACTGCGCAGCGCTGTACAGCCGATGCGCTTCCATCCATCAGTGGCACATCGGCGCCAGTTTGTTCGCTTCTAACGCGGCGTTACCCCAGTTCCACTCGTTGTTGTCGCTGAAGATGTAGAAGGTCGTTCCGTTGGGCAGCAAGGCTACGGTGATGCCGCCGTATCCGCTCATGTAGGGCACCCAGAAATCGCAGCCGTACTGAGGAGATTCAGCCGTCGTTACCTTATTGGCCCAGAAGTTATTGTTGTACCGGTTGGTATTCGGCACCACGGGAGTGCCTGTATCCGGGACGAGCAAGCCCAGCGACGCAGGATTCTGGAACATCGAGTCCTGCAACCGCGCGGGGTCGAGGATCTGGCTGCCGTTCACCTTTCCATGATCGTTGTTGAGCAACTTGGCAATCTTCGCGACATCATCCTGGATATAAAAGAGTCCGATGCAGGCTAACGGCTTGCCGCTTGCGCTGTTGTCCGTGCGCAGAGCGGTCAGTCCACCCTGGCTGATCCCGATGGGTTTAAAAACATCGTCGCGGAGCAGATTGAAGATATCGGCGCTGGCGCCCTGCTGTTGCTTCAGATAGTTATCCATCGCGTGATTCGTGATGAATGTCGCAACGTCCTGGTAGACCCATGTCGTTCCCGGAGCGGCCTTATGGGGAAAGGGCCTGAAGGCGTCATCGATCTTGGTGGCATACGACTCGGCTTCGAGGAAGGCCCCGTCGTCAGCGCCGTTTTCATCCGACATATAGGCAGCGCTCTGGTAGTTGCCTGTGGCCATGTCCGACCCATTGTCGAAGGTGACCGTGCTCCAGTCGCCGCCGCGCGTGTACTCCGGGACATAGTCCTTGATCAGTTGGCTATAGACTCCCGAGCCGTAGAGCTGCCCGAGCCGCATCATGGCCACACTATTGAACGCACTCTTTGCCGTGGAGTAGGACGGCACGCGCATCTCGGAGCAAAAAGCGTACTCGCCGTAACGAGTCTGGCATCCGCTCACATAATTCACGCCGTTGACGAGCAGCCCATACATCGTGACGTCTTGCGGATACTGGCGATCGCTGGTCATCGCCGCCACATTGAATCCGCTGCCGGGAAAGTCGGTTGTCAATGCGCTGAGCGGCTTGGTGGGCAGGCGATTGGCCATCTCAGCGGCATGATCGCTCTTGATGGTGGCGGCGTTCGCGACGGATGAGGGCGTGTACGTGGCCGAGATCTGTCCCCACAGGTTGAACTTGGCGTACCGGCATGTTTCCTGCGTGATCTGGTAGCGCACATGCGAAATTGCCGGAGACTTGCTGTTGCTGAACAGGAAGGTCATCGCTCCGTTGTGGACGCAATTCTGGTTCCTCTGAATCAGCGCAAATGGAAACGAGGCGCGCGTGTAGCCGGAGTCGTCACTCTGTTGCCAAACCCGCCCCGGGCCGACGATGTAGTTCCAAACCGGGTTGCCGGTAAGGACCAGCCCCTGCTGCGCCGGTATGAGATCGTTGCCGTCCTGCACGAATTCAAAGCTGAAGGCGGCAAGGTGCTTCCACACCGAATCGCCTCCGCCGAGGGCGCCAAAATCGTCTCGCAGGAGCACGAAGCTGCCATTCCCGGCTGGATTCACCAGGTCCAGGCGGCCTTCGAAGACATTTGCGGGCGCGGCGGCATTGGCGGGCATGGCGAATGCTCCATCGTCGGCAGGCACCGGCGGTGTAGCACTTGAGAACAGGTCACTGTAACTGAAGGAGGTGGGACTGGCAGGCGGCGGCTGGGTGACCTTGGCGGCCGGCGTACCGCATCCGCCGAGGAATATGCAGACTGATAAAGCAGAGAGAATGATTGTCGCCCGTTTCATGATGATCTCCTCGGATGGGTAGGCGCCACCAGTCTACCCCCGATCCGGAGGAGAGGCGGGTAAAACCTTTGAATCTAACGGTTAAATGGAGCCATCCAAAAGTGCGTATCGAGTAGCCTCCCGTCCCCGATGGGCTACGAATTTGCGACTGTAGCAATACAAGGGAAGAGGAAGCCTGGAACCAGCACGTTCAAGTAGTCGCGACCAACAGAGAGCTGCGAAGTGTTAACAAGCGAGTTAGGCTGCAGGCTCACTGGTTTTGGTCCAGGATCGGATTCATCCCTGAGTTTGGCTTCAGTTGCACGCCTCGAATCAAGGAGAACTCCATGAAAATTGCCGCGATGATCGCCCGCTATCTGCTGGGCCTGATGTTTCTGGTCTTCGGTTCAAACATGTTCCTGAATTTCATTCCCATGGGGCCGATGCCTACAGGGCTCGCCGGGCAGTTCTCGGCAGCCCTCTTTGCCGCGCACTACTTTTATGTGGTGGGCGCGATTATGGTCATCTCCGCAGTTCTGTTCCTGGTGAACCGGTTTGTAGGGTTGGGGCTGACGCTGCTGGGACCGGTGCTCTTCAACATCCTCATGTTTCACCTGCTGATGAACCCGAGCGGCATTGGAATGGGGGCATTTGCAACCCTTCTTTGGCTGCTGGTTGCCTGGCAGCATCGGATCGTGTTTGAAAGGCTCTTTGCGGCGCGGCTCGAAGAATAAAGCTGCCCCGGCGAAGGTGCAGGGCGAGCTGGCTACAATCGAGCTAGCGATGATTCAGTTCCTCTATCTCGGCCGTGTGGACTACGCCGAAGGCCTGCGCCTTCAGGCGGAGATCGCCGCGCTCGTCGCCGATGGACGCGTGCAAAACGTGCTGCTGCTGCTCGAACATCCGCCGGTGCTGACGCTGGGCCGCAACGCAAAGCGCTCCAACATTCTGGCCTCGGATGAACTGCTTGCCAGCCGCGGCGTCACCGTCCATGAGATCAATCGCGGCGGCGACGTCACCTATCACGGGCCCGGCCAGTTCGTCGGCTACCCGATCTTCGACCTGCGAACCCTGCGCAACCCCAGCGGCAGTCGCATGGGTCCGGTCGACTTTGTGCGCGGAATGGAAGAGGCGCTGATTCGCCTTTGCGGCGGGTTTGGCGTGCGTGCCGGACGCATCTGCGGCTTGACGGGCGTCTGGTGCGGCGTTTCGGACAGACGACCAGCCCGGCGCGCAAGATCGGCGCCATCGGCATTCACGTCGCCCGCGGCATCACCTCGCATGGCTTCGCCTTCAACGTGACGACCGACCTGAACGACTTCGCGCTGATCGTTCCCTGCGGCATTCCCGACCATCCGGTGACCAGCCTTGAGAAGGAGATCCAGACCTCCAGCAGAATTGCCGGCACCTCGAAGCCATCGCCCATCAGGCTGCGCGGCAATTCGGCGAGGTCTTTGGCGAGCAGGTCTGGCTGTCGAGAGCCTGGCCGCGCTGCGCGCTCAGAGCCGCGCCGCAATTTCCAGCCGAAGACACGCCTCTCCAAACTCCTCCCGAGGTCGAGCGCCTGCTCGGCACGCCCGAGCGCCCCCTTCGCGCCTGAGACTCGCGCCTATGCCGGACCGCAGCCTGCCAATCGCAACCTTGCCTCACGCGCCGCGATTTATAATCCGGCAGGAAGCGAACGCGCCTCGAGCCTGCCAGAAGACACTCGAACCGGCTTCCACACAGGGAGAGACCTCCATGCCAACCGACGTGATCATGCCCCAGATGGGCGAGTCGATCTTTGAGGGCACGATCACCAAGTGGCTCAAGAACCCCGGCGACTCCGTCGAAAAAGACGAGCCGCTGTTTGAGATTTCGACCGACAAAGTGGACGCGGAGATTCCCTCGCCCGTAGCCGGCGTGCTCACAGAGATCAAGATTCCCGTAGGCGCAACCGTCGAAGTCAATACGGTCGTCGCAACCATCGGCAGCAGCACAGATGCAGTAGCTTCCATGCCGGCATCGGCAGCACCACGGCCGCAGCTCAGTATCCCCCGCATCCTGCCGCGCCAGTTGCGCAGTCGGCCGCGCCGCAGGTGGCCGGGCAGCGAGTGCGCTCTTCGCCGCTGGTCCGGCGCATCGCGAAAGAGAACAACCTCGACCTGAGCCAGATCGCCGGCACTGGGTCCGATGGCCGCATCAACAAAGAGGATGTGCTGCACGCCACCTTGCCCAGCAAGGCGACCAGGAACCTCCGCGCCACAAGCAACTCGACTAGCCGCGAACTGAGGTGCCACTCACCAAGATGCGCGCCATCATTGCCCAGCGCATGGTCGAGAGCGTGCGCATCAGCCCCCACGTCCACACCGTCTACAAGATCGACATGACCCGCATCGTCCGCCTGCGCGACCGCGAAAAGGCCCGCTTTGAGCAGCAGAACGGCGTCAAGCTCACCTATATGCCGTTCATCGCCGCCGCCGCCGTTGCAGGCTCTGAGCAAATTCCCCATCGTCAATGTCCTCGATGGTGGAGGGCGCAATCCACTATCACCCGAACATCAACCTCGGCATCGCCGTCGCTCTCGAATGGGGACTGATTGTGCCCGTCGTCCGGCAGGCCGAGGGGCTGAGCTTCCTGAGCCTTGCCCGCACCATCGCCGATCTCGCCGCCCGCGCCCGCTCAAAGAAGCTGCTGCCCGACGAGGTTCTCGGCGGCACCTTCACGCTGACCAACTCCGGCGTCTTTGGCGGGGAGTACGGCACGCCCATCATCAACCAGCCCGAGTCGGCGATTCTGGCCATCGGCGGCCTGCGCAAGGAGCCGGTCGTGCTCACCGACGCCGAAGGCAACGATACGATTGCGATTCGCTCGATGCAGTACTTCTGCCTGGGCTTCGACCACCGCACCATCGACGGCGCCGATGCCGGCAAGTTCATGCTTGAGTTTCAAGGCGCGCTGGAGAGCTGGGATTTGCCAATCGGGTAGGGTACACGACTACAGGAGCTTGCGGAACTCGTCTGGAGTTAACCCCGCGTCACGAACAATACCGCCCATCGTGAAGGCGTTAACCGGGTTGTGGCGCGGAATGGTCAGAATTCGCGTCCCATCCGTCATAACAATGTGCGAGCCTTGGCGGAGAACGCGGAAGCCTGCCTTTTCCAACGCGGCAACAGCCCTCAGATGGTTGATCCCCGGAAGCTTGGACACGACTTACCTCAGCAGCGCTTCATCTAAGTGCGTAGAGCGGCATTGCACATCTCGAACGATGCGCTACCCAAGCGTATAAGTCAAATTAAAATAATCTGCAAACCCTGCAATTACAGGGTCTTGCAGATCAATGCTGTTGCACTTATAGTCGGGGAATTTGTGATTAAGATATTCGACAATTCCCCACTATATGGGAACTTGTGACGATGCTTTGTTCTTGATCGTTGCATCGAAGCACAGCTATCGGCCATCGCAAAAAATAATTTTGGATGGGACTTGCTTCAGTCAAAGGTTGGGGGAAGAGTTCGTGGCTTAGGCGACCGCGACCTCAACAACACGGCCTTCATCATCCCGCGCCAACTCCTCAGCGGCATCTACATACTCGCGAATCGCGGTCTGAATATTGGTCAAAGCCTCTTCTTCGGTATCTCCCTGCGACCAGCAACCGGGCAGGCCGGGGCACGAAACGCTGTAACCTTCTTCGGATTTGCGAAGAACGACGCGATAGGTTGCCATGCGATTTATGGTACACCTGTTCGACTTTGAGCGTCCGCCAATCACACTTGGAGGCCATCTGATCAACACCACTATTATCGTTGTGCAAAGCGTCCCTCAGGGGCTAAAGCCCACAGTCTTGCCGGACATTTTACGGCACGGCTAAAGCCATGCCCTTTCAAAACCGGCCTCTGACAGCTGTTTCTACTCCTACTTCGCCCACGGGTCATAAGTCCCCACGCTCCAGCTATGGCCTTCGGGGTCCCTCACGGTAAAGTCCCGGCTCCCATAATCCGTGTCCTGCAGCGGCCGCACCACCACGGCTCCGGCGGCGACGGCACGGGCATAAGCAGCGTCAGCGTCCGGCACTACGATGTAGACGCTCCGCGTCTCGATTCCCCCCAGATCTTCAGGCGATTTGAAGCCCGAACCAAACTCGTCATCCCTGCTTGAGCCGAGCATGATCATGCCATTGCCGAGGGTCAGTTGGGCGTGGGCGATGCTCCCGTCTTCGCCTTCATAGACGGCACGCCGTTCAAAGCCAAAGACCTTGCAAAGCCACTCGATGGCGGCCGGTGCATTCCGGTAACGGTGACCGGGGACAATGGTACTTCCCGTTTTGCACATGGGGAACCTCCGGCGCAAGATTATCGTCAGCACAAGCCGAGGTCAATCGGTTATTCTCTGCGATATGGGTTTGCCCTCAGGCGATTCTTTACTAGTTCAAATCATGAGCGCTTCGTTCGCCGAGGCGGCCCAGCGCGCGGGTGAACATCTGCTGTGTAAGCCGGGCTGTTCGCAGTGTTGTCATGGAGCATTTGTCCTCAGCCCGTTGGATGCGCTGCGGCTGCGTGAGGGCATGGAGGTTCTGCGGAAGAACGAGCCGGACCTCGCCAGAGAGATTGAGCATCGCGCCTCCATGTGGATGGTCGAGCATGAGGCGAGCTTTCCCGGCAATTTTGAGACGGGCGTGCTGGGCGACTCCGATGAAGATCGCGAGCGATTTGAAAACTTCGCCGATGAAGCACCTTGCCCGGCGCTCGACACCGAGACCGGCCGTTGCGATGTCTACGCTTTTAGGCCCATGACCTGCCGCCTCTTCGGTCCGCCCGTGCGCATGGGAGAAGGCGAGGCTCTGGGCCACTGCGATCTCTGTTTCAAAGGCGCAAGCGAGGCCGAGGTAGCAGCCTGCGAGATGGAGGTTCCCTTTGAACTCGAGGCAGACCTGCTCGCCGAGATTCCATCGAACGATCAAACCGTAGTGGCATTTGCGCTGCTCAAGTGAGTTCGGCGTCTCTGCGCGCTAAACTAGTTCTTGGACCCCCTGATGCCAACACGCCCCTGCTGGGTTGAGATTTGCACCCGCGCCCTTGAAGACAACTTCCGCTTTCTAGCCGCCCTGGCCGCGCCTCATGCGGAGTTGCTGGCCATCGTCAAGGCCGATGCCTACGGTCACTCGCTCTCGATCTGCGCGCCCGCCGTTGTTCGCGCCGGAGCACGTTGGCTTGGCGTCACCTGCGTCGAAGAGGGTCTCGCGGCCCGCGCTCTCTGCCCCGAGGCCCGTGTGCTCGTGATTTGCGGGCCTTTTTCCGGCCAGGCCGAGGCGCTCGTGCGCAACGCTCTCACAGCCGTGGCCTGGGAGCCGTGGCAGTTGGATGAATTAGCCAGTGCAGCGCAAGCGGCCGGTGCGGCTGCTGGCTCGATCCCCGTGCATCTTGAGATCGACACCGGCATGAGCCGCCAGGGTGTCGATCCAGATCGGCTTGCCCCCGTGCTGGCTCGCTTTGCTCCAGGCTCGCGCCTACGCCTCGAAGGCGTAATGACTCACCTCTTCGCCGCCGACGAGGCTGATGGCCGGGTTACAGAGGATCAGCTCAACCGGCTTGACGCGGCGCTGAGCCAGATCGGAGCCGCCGGTCATCTGCCCGATTGGCTCAACGTGGGCAACTCCGCCGCGCTTCTTGCGGGACAGGCCGAAACCATCGCTGCCCTTGCCGCGCGCCACGGAATGAAGACGCTGCTTCGTCCGGGGCTCGCGCTCTATGGCCTGGTTCCTCAATTCGATCCCCAGTTTCCGCCCGAGTCACCGGAACCTCCATCGATGGCGGCTGCGCGCACCCAGTTAAAGCCGGTCCTCGAGTGGAAGACCCGCATCATCGGCATTCGTTCAATTCCCGCCGGCGCAGTGGTGGGCTACAACGGAACCTTTGTCGCCACCGAACCGATGCGCCTGGCGCTGCTTGCCGTGGGCTACGCGGACGGCCTTGACCGCAAGCTCGGCAACCGATTCAGCCTGCTGGTTCGCGGAGCGCGCGCGCCTCTTGTGGGCCGCATCAGCATGGACCAGACTGTCGTGGACGTGACCGAGATTCCCGGCCGTCGCAGTGGGCGACGAAGTCGTCATTCTGGGAACGCAAGGCAACGCAAACCATCACTGCCTTCGACCACGCCGAGACGACGGAAACGATTCCGTGGGAAGTCTTCACCCGCATCGCGGCGCGTGTTCCGCGGGTCGCTGTCTAGAGCATTTTTGGGAATTGTGTAGACCGAAAGTTTGCAGGTTTCCCACCCATTCCGCAGAAAAAAGCGGAATGGATGGGGCACGGAAGTCTACAGTTATTCCGAAAATGCTCTAACAGTCGGCCACAATCCCCAATCCGCCAAAAACAAGACCGGCGCAGGAGGTTGAACTCTCCTGCGCCGGTTCTGCTCATTCCGATTGAGTTGCGATCCGCTATTGCGTTACCGGCTCCGCGGGCAGCGCCTTCGACGGCTTCAAATGCGGCGCATTCGGCGCAGCCGGAAGCTTTGGAGGCGCCGGAGCCTTGGCCCCGTTTGGCGCGGGCGGTTGATTGGCGGCGCGGGCGGGAAGGCCGGGCCTTTCTTGATGTGCACATCGCCATTCTCCGCGCTCAGCACGATGCTGCGTTCCGCCCGAGCCGATCTGGAAGGTGGCCGACTTGTCCTGGCCCTCGGTTGAGGGCATGGGATAGTCCGAGACGATGTCGCCGTTGTGCGTCCGCGCATTCACCGAGGCAGAGACGTTAGGCGGCAGCGTCAACTCGACGTCGCCTTTGCTGTTCTTCGCGTCCACCGCATAGTTGCCTGCCGGCTCCACCGAGATGCTGCCATCGCGGTCTTCCACGCTGCTGTCGCCGTAGATCTGGTTCAGGTCGACGTCCTTCGAGTGCGTTGTCACGCGCACCTGGCCCTTGGCCTGGTTGACGCGCAGGTCGTCGGAGTTGAGTGTCAGGTCGCCAGGCAGCTCCGCCACCTGAAGATCGGTCACCGAGGTGTGCAGATGAATCGGCCCCGAGATGCTCTCCATATGCACGTCGCCGAGGATCTCTCCGCTCTGCGTGATCTTGCCCTTGACCTCGGAGAAAGTGATGTCGTTCAGATCGCCGTCGGCGGTCACGTCGCCCTGAATATCGTGAGCGGAGAAGTCATGCTTGCCGTTGGAGAAGTGCGCCTGAACCGCGCCGGCAATCGAGCTGAGGTGAACGTCTCCATGCGCGGTGACGTTGATGCCGGTGCCCAGTCCCGCCGCGGTTACGTCGCCCTTGCCGGTGTTCACCGTAACCCTGGCGTTGCGGGGAACGGTCACCGACAGGTTCACCCGCCCGTTGGAGTTGCCTTCCGACTTCACCAGCACGGCGCTTCCGCTTACCGTCAGATGCGGCGCTTCGGCGTCGAAGATCTTCTTTGCGTCTGAGTCCGAGCCGGCGTAGGCCACTTCCTGCGCCTGCACGTCGATCGTCGGTCCCATCGCCCGCCGTAATGCTCACGTCGCCGCGAGGATTCTCGATATTGATGTTCGGCATTCGCGGGGATCTGCAGCGCTCGGCACGTCTGAATCGTTGTCGTGCTCGGGCAGGCCGAAGGAGTTGAAGAAGTCGTTGCCGTCGTTCATCCCATTGATTAAACCAGGGCCCCATGTGAGTCCATCCCGCCGCGCAGAAGCCCAGAATAGCCAGCAGGATGATGATGCCCACAAAGCTGCCGCCACGCCGCACCGGAACCTCCCGGCGCAGGTCCAGCACCCACTCGCCCAGCAGGGCCAGGCCGGCGCCGATCAACAGCAGCGGCCACCACTTGCCATACCAGGCCCAGAACTCACTGCCCGCGATATGGCCGGTCACCACCAGCAACGCCACGACGCCGACGCCGATCAAAATGATGGGGCCGACGACCGAGGGAACCCGCGGGCCATAAGCGCCCACGTAGTTGGCCTTCATCGCATGCCGCTGGGCCTTCCAGGCATCGCGCTGCGCGCGCCATGCAGCCTTCTGCTGTTCGCGATAGACCCGGTATTGCGTCTTCGGATCGTAGGGCGGATACGGGGCGGCGCGCCGCCGCCCGGAGGCGTATTTGGGGGCATGTTCGGAGGTACGCTGCTCATGACTGTCCTCCTTTGGGATCTTTCCCGGAGTCCTGTGGAAAGCCTGAGATGATGCGGAGTTCTCCAGCCTGCGGTGCGCCTTCCAGAGTCGCAGCCCAGGTTTGGGCCTGCCGTAGTGGCTGGCCCGAATGCGGCCATTGCGGAGAGCCGCCGGTCGCCAAGGCCGCGCGCTCAGCCAGCGCAAGCACTCCAGCCAGAATCAGCAACAAAGGCCAGCTCTTGCCCCAACTCAGAATGTCCATCTGGTTCAGCAGCGCAAGCACGCCAACCAGCATCAGAAATGCAGGGCCGCGCAAACGGCGAATCATGATGTAGTGGTTCATTTGGGACCTCCTTGCGAATCTCCAAGACGGCGAACGATCAGCCACACGCCCAGCCCGATCAGAAACAGCGGCCAGGTGAACTCAAGAAGCCGGCCGTGGAAGACTCAAGTTGCGCCAGCAGAAACAGCATCCCCAGGCCAATCAGCACGATGGCGCCGATCGGCTCCCTGCGCCGCCAATAAACAGACGGCGGTACGTTAGGGTCGGGAAATCCCGGTTGGCGGCGGCGTGTACGGGGCCTGATAGGCCCCCGGAGCCTGCCCGGCATACGGAGGCTGATATGCTCCCGCTGCCGGTCCAGCCGGAGGTTGCCCGGCGCCGGGCTGACCCGGATTCTGCGGCCGCTGGCCCAGGTTCAGCCAGTTGCCCACCTCGTTCAATCCAAAGGGATCGGGCAGCGGCTGGCCGTCGCGCAGCGCCTTGGCCGTGTGATAGGCCTCAAACGACTGGTAGAGGATCCAGGCGGCGATGAAGATGCCAAAGATCCCATTGACGCTGCTGGTGATCGAGATCAGCACCGCGAAGACCATCACGTGGATGAAGCCCTTGAAGAACTGGCCGTTGTACATCGCGCCCACGCCGGGAATCAGTCCCAGCACGGCCGCGGCCGCAGGGTTGGGCCCGCTCACCGGCGGCGCCACAAACGGCTGTTGGTAGCTCTGCCACGCCATCCAGCATGGCTCGCAGAGAATCTGCCCTCCGGCTGCGTTGCGCACGCAGCCGGCGCAGAGTGCCTTGCCGCAGTTCTGGCAATAGGCGGTCGCGCTGACACCGCTGTGATTTACGCAGTCCATACTGTGCTCCTTTCCCGTATTTCCTTAGCGGAGCCGCCGGAATGCGCGGGCCGTTCCTGAAAAGTCCAGGGTAGTGACGTTCCAAAGTAAGTCCGATATCGATCGTTGAAGTGGGCACGAGCTCCGGTCCAGCCCCCGGATCGCCCGACTGCTGCGGGGGATCGACGCGCGAGCCGCCGTCTTTGTGCGGCGGAGCCTGCTTCGATTCGCCCGGCGCCGAGTCTGCGTTCTGCCGGTTGTCTTCGCCTTCGCCCTGCACGCCGCTCTCGGTGTTCCGGCGCAGCTCCCGCATCCGGGTCTGCACTTCGTAGACCAGCCGCAGATGGTCGTAGTAGCGGATGATCGGCGTCGAGGCCATCGTCAGCCGCCGCTCCATGAACGAGCGCACCGCGCTGGGCTGCAGGTCGGCGAGCCGCAGGTCGAAGATGCGAACGCCGGTCAGGTTCAGCGTCAGGGCGATCGAAAAGAACGCCATCGCCGCGGTCATCAGCAGCCGCGGCTCGGCAAATCGCCGCACATGACCCATAAAGCCCGGACGCTGCCAGGCTGGAATCATCGGCACAACGTTGCCGCTGCCGGTCACCAGTCCATAGCCGGCCACCTGCCCCGGGCCGGTCTGGGCCAGAATCTTGTCCAGCAGTCCGGCCGGAACCTCCGGCTCAGCCGAGAGAAACTCCAGCCACTCGCGGCCCCGGCGCGCCTCTTCAAACAGAGCCGTGCAGGCCGGGCAGACGGCCATATGAGACGGTGAAAGTCGCCTCGTCCTCGGGCCTCAGCAGCCCGTCCAGCGCGTCCGCCAAAAGTGTCTCCCACTGCCCGCAGGCTGGAGAGTTCGGAATGAATGTGCGCTCTGCCATGGTTACATCACCTCCCGTTTATTACGTTCCAGCAGCCTCGCCAGTTCCGCGCGGCCCCTGCTGATGCGGGACTTCACGGTACCTTCGGGTATGCCCAGCACCTGGGCGATCTCTTTGTAATCCATGTCCTGTAAGATCCCGCAGAATCACCGCCTCGCGCAGCTCCACCGAGACCCGCGCCAGCGCTTCCTGCACCATCTTTGCCAGTTCTTTCTTTGCCGCCGATTCGTGCGGCGAGGGACCGTTGGCCATCAGCCGGTCCACCGGCTTCAATTCCTCGGTCTTATCCCAGCCCTCATCCAGCGAGCCGGTCGCCCGCTGGTTCCTGGTCCGGCGGAAGTTATCCACCAGCAGGTTGCGGGTCATGGTCGTGATCCACACCTGCAGGCTGCCGCGCCCCAGATCAAAGCTGGCCAGATTCGAATAAACCTTCAGGAAGACATCCTGCGTCAGGTCTTCGGCGTCGGCCGGGTTGCCGGTAAAGCGGTAGCAAAGCCCATAGACACGCCGATGGTGGGTGCGGACCAGCTCAGCCCATGCGCCGGAATCCCCGTCCATGCACTGGCGCACGATCCGAATCCAGTCCTGAGTGCCGTCGATCTCCAACGAAGCTGCCTCCCCGCGCGCCTGGCGGGCAGTTGGCGTAAGGTCATTGCCCGTCTCTACGCGGTCGGAGATGGGCGCCCCCTGGGCCTCTCGAGTGCCGCTGGTGGCCGTTCTCGGGGTTTCCCGCCTCGGGGCTTCCCGGTCGCGCCGCAACGGCTTGGCCGGCAACGCCAGCCCCATTCCCATCCCGTTCCAGCTTAATGTACCCACGCATTGCATATTGCGTTTGTACGAAGGAATTGTGTGGATAGTTCCGCTTTTGTCGGTCGCATCCGGTCAAGTTCGGCAAAATCCCCGCCTTGCCAGGCTCGCGGAAGCAGAGATCCGAGCAGCCTTGGCCTCATCGAAGCCAGTTCAATGAGCCAATCCAATGAAAGGATGGTGGAACTCTCCGATGCGTTCGCGCGTAAACCTTCGGTAGTATGTCGCAAGTCTACAACGGGTCATGGGTCGAAGCTCGCGTGGCGCAGACCATCGAACTCTGGCAGCAAAGCGCAACGCCGTTGGCAGCCGCCGGGCCGCGCTATTCCCCGAATGAGCAGCAGGCGCGGGAAAAGGCCTTCGACGGCGGGGTGCGAGAGGTCGAACGCCTGATGCGCAAAGCTCCGCGGCGCAAGGCCAAACGCATCGCCGTGCAGCAGCAGGCAGTCGCCGTATTCGCCCGCTTCTCCGCAGCCGCGTTGGACCTGGAACCCGCGGCCATCGAGCTTATCACCGGCGATTTCCTGCCCCTAGGCAAGGAGTTTGCCCGTTCGGCGCGACGCTTCGACCCGGACATCAGCATGGCCGATATTGTGCAGGCCTGCCGCAATGCCTGGACCGCCTGCGGATTGCAGCCCCTGCTCGGCGAGCGCATGGAGCTCTCACCGTCCATCCTGGGATACAGCCTCCTCTACCCCTATAGCGACAACTACCTTGACCGCCTGGGTGTCTCCACTGAAGACAAACTCCGCTTCAGCGCGCGCTTTCGCAGCCGGCTGCGCGGCGAACAAATCTCGTCCAAAGATGAGCGCGAGGCCGCGATCTGGGCCGCGGTAGCACTGATCGAAGAGCAATACCCGCGCATCGTCTTCCCCGAGGTCTATGACTCCATGCTTGCCATTCACCAGGCGCAGGAGCAGAGCATCGCGCAACTCGGCGGCCGCAATTGGTGCGACGAAGCCGAGATCCTGCGAATCAGTTGCGCCAAAGGCGGCTCATCCGTTGTGGCCAATGCCTGCCTCGCGCGCGGCTGGCTCAGCGAACAAGAGTCTCTCCTCGCCTTCGAGATGGGCACACTGCTGCAGCTCGGCGACGATCTGCAGGATCTGCGTGAGGATCTGCGGCGCGATTTTTCCACTCTTTTTACTGTTTCTGTCTTGCGCGGTGCGCCTCTCGACCGCCACGTCGCACAGTTGCTCAACTTCCATGAGCACGTCGCTGCACGGATGGAATCCTTGCCCCATGGCTCCGAGACGCTCAAGCGGCTGCTCCGTACAAGTTGGAGATCGCTTATCCTCGGAGCCGTCGCGCAGGCGCACGAGTTCTTTTCGCCCGAATTTCTGGCCGCATTGGAAGCTACCTCTCCCTTCCGCTTCGCCTTTCTCCGCGACCGGAGCCAGAGGCTGACCAGCCGCAATGGCCTCTATAAAACTCTCTTCGATGCCTTCCTCGATGAGCCTGAGGACTGCAAGCGCAGCCTTCCTCTGGCCCACACCGGAAAACTGCTCTACGGAATCTCGGAATAAGCCGCTGATTGCACAAGCGGCGCTCCCGCGTGCCGGCGCTATCATCGATCTGTGCAACCCCACTACCATCTGGGCGACATTCTCGCCAATGCCATCACGCATGGCATCGGTGCTGTGCTGGCTATCGTTGGCGCGGTAATTCTGATCGTTGTCGCGTCGGAACACGGCACTTCGTGGCAGGTGGTGCTGGGCTGCGCCGTCTTTTCCACGACGCTGGTGCTGGTCTACCTCTGCTCGACGCTCTACCACTCGCTGGTGCGGACCAAGGCGCGCCACGTCTTTCATATCCTCGACCACGCGTCGATTTACCTTCTTATCGCGGGCACCTATACGCCGTTCTGTCTGGTTACGCTGCGCGGCACGCTGGGTTGGACGATCCTCGCCGTCGAGTGGTCGCTGGCCGTAGCCGGGGTCATCTTCAAGAGCTTCGCCGTCGGTCGCTTCGAGATCGCATCCGCGCTGGTCTATCTGGCGCAGGGCTGGTTTGTTGTGGTCGCGGTCGTCCCGCTGATTCATGCTCTCGGCTGGCAAGGGCTCTTGTGGCTTGGCGCGGGTGGCGCGGCTTATACGCTGGGCATGATCTTCTTTGCCCTTGACCGGCTGCGCTACTTCCACGCACTGTGGCACCTCTTTGTGCTGGCGGGCAGCGTGGCTCATTACTTCGCCATTTACTTCTATATCGTTCCGGCGAGACTGTGACCGAGCGGTTTCACTCCACCGCCCGCCAACGACCGTCCCGCAGCTCCCGCATGTGGCACCTTTCGAGTGCACCATTCCCGATGCAGAATTGACCTTTGCCCTGTAAACCCGGTACACTACTCTAGTTTGGCGATTCCTGCCTGTGGCCGTGGAGACGGACGTTCGCCCTCGCACCTGAGAACTTGAGGGGCTTGAGCGTACTCCCGCGGTTCGGAAGTTTCCGCCCGAGCTATTTTTAGACGCGCATCGGCCAAGCCGGACCTGCGCTGGAGGGTTTATGTACGCGGTTATTCGCACTGGCGGTAAACAGTATCGTGTCGCACCAGGCGACGTAGTGAAGATTGAGAGCGTGGTTTCACAGGACCAGGAAGCCAAGACCATCGAGTTCAACGACGTTCTCGCCGTTTCCGGTGAGCCGGGCACGGTGGCCAAGCCGGCCGTCGCCAAGGTGACCGCGGAAATCGTTGGCGATGGACGGGGAGACAAGATTCTGGTCTTCCACCTGAAGCGGAAGAAGCAGTACAAAAAGCTGCAAGGGCATCGGCAGAACTTTACCGAGGTGCGCATCAAGGCGATCGAGGCCGACGGCGTGACCTACACCGCCGCCTAAGGCATCTTCACTTTTAAGTAATTTGAGTGCTCCAACCTTGCCGCCTTCTTGCATCGCGGCTAAGGCAGGATGCAAAGAGACAAGGAAGGGGATTCGGCAATGGCACATAAGAAGGGTGGAGGCAGCTCCACAAACGGAAGCGACTCCAATGCACAGCGGCTGGGCGTCAAGGCCTTTGCCGGCGAGCTGGTCACGGGCGGCTCGATCATCATGCGCCAGCGGGGCACGCGCATCAAGCCCGGCGTCAACGTCGGCATCGGCTCAGACGATACGCTCTTCGCCAAGGTCACAGGCCGGGTGAAGTTCACCGACCATGGCAACCGCGGGCGCTTTGCTTCAATCGAGCCCGTAGCAGCCGAGTAAGCCCAGCGCACTCTCACACAAAGAGGCCACGGCGTTTGCCGTGGCCTCTTTGTGTGCTGATCTCAGTGCCCTGTTAAGTCTCCGATTCGCGGTTCTTCATGTTCCGTGTCAGCACATCTTCCACGACCTTCTCCACGTCGGTGAGGAAGAAGCCGCTGGCGGGCTGGTGCACCGCGACCTGGGTTCCGGTATGGCCCAGAGCGGAGGCGATCTCATTCCATCGGAAGAGCATGGAGTTAGCCGGCATAATGACGGGTTGACGGGCAGGCTCAGGCTGGAGGAAGTACACAATCCAGGCCGCAAGTCCAGCCAGAAGCACCAACTCGCCGGCAAACTGGATCGGATCGGTCAGCGACGTGTGGATCGTGCTCAATGTCGACTGGATGAAGTCGTTGGCGGAGAGCACGCCAAAGCCGAGCGAGATCCCAAAGACCATATCGCGAGCCGTCAGGCGCAATGCATTCATGCTCAGGCATAGAAACGCCAGCAGGCAAAGCTCGAGGATGCTGACCGAGCGCATCAGCGCATATGCAATGCGAGGGATCAGAAGAATACTTATGTGCGAGAAGGAGATGTAAGAGAAACTCACAACCACTGAAACCAGGGCCGCCCAGCGAAACACCGCAGTCCCAAGCCGTAAGATCCCTGAGAATGCCGATAGCGCCGAAGCAAAGACCTCAGCACAGACAAAATAGAGAAGCACCGCACTGGCTATATAAACCGCCCAGAAAGTAAAGAAATAAATCACGTAGACGTAATCGTTGACCCAGTGCTGTGCCTGGCCTCGGAAGAGCACGAGAAGCACGGGCATCGACACCACGCGCAGCGCAAGATATGCTCCCATCGCCGGGAAGCGGCGATGCAGATTCTTGCTCCAAAAAACGAGGCCGAGTACGGACCAGAGCCCAAACTCGACTACGCTCATCAGCGACATTGTTGCCTGTGAAGACATCAATCCCTCGCGCTATTCTAATAGCCTTCTCAGAATAGCGCGTAATGACACGCCGCTCAACCACCAAAGGGTAATCGCTCGTGGGTACTCTCGGAGATTACTTCCAGTTCCTGAACTTTCAGTTCCTAGTTGCCGATAGGCATGGTAGCGCAGCCCATGTGGGGTCCGCAGTATGGAACTGGCATAGTGTCGGTGGCCGAGATGCGGCTGGGAATGGCTGGTGCGGGCTTTGGAGTGGTGGCGGCTGCGGTGGCCCCGGCTACGACGACGAAAAGAGCGATGACGCGGATGGCGAGTTTCATATTGGTAACCCCTTGCGGTTTCAGATTGACAGAAGATGTTGCTCCTGTATGCTAGAAATCCTAGACAAGTAGTCCAAGTAAGTCCAGTAAATTCATAAAGTTGAATAACTAGTAAAGGATATTGTTACTAACGTACTTTCAGACGGGCGTGTTTTCTACCGGCTCACCTCCCCTGTAGCCCCTCGAATGCCCCTCTCCAGGCCATCCCCGCATGGTAAAATAACACTAGGAAAGTTCGCTCAAAAGCCTCTGTCTTTCAACCGGTTAGTTCCCCGAATTTTGGCCTGGATCTGCACCCCCTGGAACCAGCCCCTGACGGAGTTGGAAGCGAAAATCCTGCGAAGGTATCCGATGGCAACTGATGTAGTGAATAGCGTTTCCATTCCCGACGACGATAACGGCGACAACGGCAACTACACCGGCGAAAATATCAAGATCCTTGAAGGCCTTGAGGCAGTTCGCCTCCGTCCGGCCATGTACATCGGCTCGACCGGCGAGATGGGCCTGCATCACCTGGTCTATGAGGTGGTGGACAACTCCGTCGACGAGGCGCTGGCCGGCTACGCCAAAAAAATCGATGTCATCATTCACGTCGACAACTCCATCACCGTCGTCGATGACGGCCGCGGCATTCCCGTCGACATGATGACCTTGTCCAACGGCAAGATGATGCCCGCCGTCCAGGTGGTGCTCACCAAGCTTCATGCCGGCGGCAAATTCGACGCCTCCACCTACAAAGTCTCCGGCGGCCTGCACGGCGTCGGCGTCAGCTGCGTTAACGCGCTCTCGCAGGAGTTCAACGTCGAGATCTGGCGCGACGGCCACACCTGGGAGATGGACTTCAGTTGCGGCGATCCCGACCAGCGAACTGCGCCAGGCCGGCACCAGCAAGAGGCGCGGCACCAAGGTTCACTTCCTGCCCGACAAGTCCATCTTCGCCGACACCGAGTACAACTACGACACCCTGGCGCAGCGCCTGCGCGAGCTGGCCTTCCTCAACAAGGGCCTCGAAATCACGCTCACCGACGAGCGCACCGCCGATCGCCAAGACCGGCGAGGCCAAGCCGCGCCGAGTTCAAGTACGCAGGCGGCATCGCCGAGTTCGTCAAGCACCTCAACCGCGGCAAGGCGGTGCTGCACGACAAGCCCATCGTGATGGAAGCGATGCGCGACAACGTCGAGATCGAGATCGCGCTCCAGTACAACGACAGCTACTCCGAGACGGTCTTCAGCTTCGCCAACAACATCAACACCGTCGACGGCGGCTCGCACCTCTCCGGCTTCCGCACCGTCGCTCACCCGCACCATCAACGCCATCGGCCAGTCGCTCGGGCTCTTCAAAGACCTGAAGGAAAACCTCAGCGGCGACGATGTGCGCGAAGGCCTGGTCGCCGTGGTCAGCGTCAAGCTCTCGCAGCCGCAGTTCGAGGGCCAGACCAAGGGCAAGCTCAACTCCGACATCGCCGGCACCGTGCAGGCCTTCGTCAACGAGCGCCTCGGGCATGTTCCTCGAGCAGAATCCGCCCGTCGCCAAGCGCATCATCAACAAGGCCATTGAGGCCGCCCGCGCCCGCGAAGCTGCCCGCAAAGCCCGCGACCTCACCCGCCGCAAGGGCGCGCTCGACGGCGGCGGCCTGCCCGGCAAGCTGGCCGACTGCAGCGAGCGCAACCCCGACCGCTGCGAACTCTACCTGGTCGAGGGCGAAAGCGCCGGCGGCACCGCCAAGCAGGGCCGCGATCGCCGCTTCCAGGCCATCCTCCCGCTCAAGGGCAAGATCCTCAACGTCGAAAAGGCCCGCTACGACAAGATGCTCGGCCACGAGGAAATCCGCGCCATGATCACCGCGCTCGGCTGCGGCATCGGCAAAGACGACTTCGACGCCACCAAGATCCGCTACGGCAAGATCATCCTCATGACCGACGCCGACGTCGACGGCTCGCACATCCGCACCCTGCTGCTCACCTTCTTCTTCCGCCACATGACGGAGCTGATCAAGCGCGACAACATCTACATCGCGCAGCCGCCGCTCTACAAGATCAAGAAGGGCCGCTTCGAGCAGTACATCAAGGACGATCGCGAGTTCGTGAAAGTCATGGTCAACCGCGCCTCCGAGGGCATGATCGTGCGCCACGGCGAGACCGCCAGCCGCATCGAAGGCGCCGACCTCACCCGCTTCATGGGCACCCTCAACGAGTATCTCGGCTTCGTCGAAAAGGTCGACAAGCGCATCCGCAACGAGAAGCTCACCGAGCTGCTGGCCCGCGCCGAACTCACGCACCGCGCCGACTTCGCCTCGAAGGCCGGAAGCGACGTTCCGCCCAAGCTGGCCGCTGCTTCACGCTCAACTGGCCGAGCTGGCCGACGAGTTCCAGTTCAAGTCCTGAGCGAGCCGGTCGAAGACGAAGAGCATCACACCTGGTCGATCTGCTTTACCGATGCGCAGGGCGCCACGCGCTGCATCGACTGGACCCTCGCCTCCAGCCCCGAGTTCCGCCAGATGATGGCGAAGTACTCGCTCATCAAGGAGTTCTTGGAGCCGCCGTTCCTCATCGAGTTACGCGGCCAAGGCTGCTGCCGCCGAGACCAGCGCAGAAGCCAACACCGAGGCCAACGCCGAGGCCGGTCAGAAGCTGACTCCGACGAGACCGAGGCCGGGAAGCGCGGAGCTGCAGGCAGAGGCCAAGCAAGCCCGCCGCATGCCCGCGCCTCCCGCGAGCCGGTCGAGAAGCAGACCGCCCGCGAGCTCTTCGCCTACATCGTCGAGCAGGGCAAGAAGGACTACCAGGTGCAGCGCTACAAGGGCCTGGGCGAGATGACCTCCACGCAGCTTTGGGAGACCACCATGGACCCCGAGCACCGCACGCTGCTCCAGGTCAAGCTCGAAGACATCGTCGAAACCGACGACAATCTTCACCACCCTGATGGGCGAGGATGTCGAGAAGCGCCGCAAATTCATCGAAGACAACGCCCTCGACGTGAAGAACCTCGACATCTAGAGCCGGCCGCGAATGCGCGGAATTACACTGGTTGCGGAGATAACGTGATGAGACTTGGCTTCATTCGGTTCACGGGAGCGATCGCGGTTCTGGCAATCTTTGTTGCAGCGCAGACGCAGCTTCATGCGCAGTTCAGTGGCGCGCCCTCGCCCGATAGCGCATTTTCAATTCCTACCACGCAACTGATTCAGCCCGAGGAGTTGAACCGGCTTTTGCAGGCCAAGGGCGCGAACAAGCCGCTCGTTCTGCAGGTCGGCTCGCACATGCTCTTTGCCCAGGCTCACATCGCGGGCTCTGAATATGGCGGCGCCGGAGCGCAGCCCGAGGGGCTCAACCAACTCAAGGCCAGAGTCAACTCGCTGCCTCGCAAGAGCTTCATCGTGCTCTATTGCGGCTGCTGCCCGTGGAACCGCTGCCCGAATGTCGGCCCCGCGTTCAAGATGCTCCACGACATGGGATTCACCAACGTCAAGACCCTCTATATGGCCAACAACCTCGGCGTCGACTGGGTCGCAAAAGGCTATCCGGTTGAACGCGGCCGTTAAGCTTTTCGCTTGGCAGGCGCGGAAGTTTCCGTGCCCTATCCTTTCGCGTTTTTTCTGGCGAAAGGGTGGGAATCCACGAACCACGGTCTGTATGGCTTCCACAGCATCGACCGCGATTCGCCCTGTGCTGCTCTCTGCTTTATGGATTTTTGGCTACCTATCCGCCGCCAGCGCGCAATCCCCACTCATCTCCGAACCTCTCCTCAACAAGCCCGCTCCGGAGTTTGCGCTCAGCGACCTCAACGGTACGCACCTCGACCTCGCCAGCTTCCGCGGCAAGGTTGTTCTCCTGAACTTCTGGGCCACCTGGTGCGCGCCCTGCCAAACCGAGATGCCCACCTTTGCCCAGTGGCAGCGGCAATACGGCCCACAAGGCTTTCAGGTGATCGGAATCTCAATGGACGACGACCCGGCTCTGGCTCGCAAACTCACGGCAAAGCTCAAGCTGAATTATCCCTCTGCGATGGGTGATGAAAAGCTCGGCGAACTCTATGGCGGCGTCATGGGTCTGCCTCTGAGTTATCTCATCGACAGGAACGGAATCGTTCGCGCGAAGTTTCAAGGCGAGACCGATCCGAAAATAATCGAGGCGGAGTTACGCACACTGCTAAGAGCCTATCCGTAAATTGGTAGCGCCGACCTCCAGGTCGGCTGTTCTGTGGGTCTCCAGACCCACAGGCGACGTCTGGCGGCGTGGACGCCGCCAGTACAGCCGGTCTGGAGACCGGCGCTACATCCCTTTCTTAATTTACGGATAAGTTCTAACTCAGCCCTGAACCCGATCTTGCTTGGGTATAACTTCGGACTTCCCATTCCCATTCCCCATCCGCGCCACGCTGAACTGCGCCCCGGCAAACAGGATCAGCCCGGAGACATAGGCCCAGAAGAGCAATCCGACCGAGACATAGAATGGCCCATAGAGTTCGCTTTAGGTCCAGGTGCGGCAGCACGGCCACGAAAATATATCGCGCAACCAGCCAGACCATCCCGGTATAGATCGAAGTACGCAGCACCGACCGCCACGGAACTTTGCGGTTGGGCAGCAGCCAGTAAATGGAAAAGAAGAAGAGGATTGAGGCCACGCCGGTGGTTGCGGTAAGCAAGATGAAACTGGTTCCCTGATAAGTAAAGTTGAGAACAAAGTCAATAACCTTGATATTTGTCTGGTGAATGAAAAAGAACCTCAACACACCGCGCGCGGCCGCGTTGAGCAGAATGCTGCCCATGCCCAGCACCACCATGATGATTGCGAGGCCAAAAGCGATCACTTGATTTTGCAGATAGTTGCGGCTCTTAGTTACGCCCCAGGCCTGATTCAGCGCCACTTCAAGCGGAAGAAATATGCCCGTGCAGGCGATCAGAATCATCAACAGCGAGAAAAGCTGACACCCCCTGTCCTGACGCCGCAGCCTGCAGGTGAATCTGCAATCCAGTCTTTTGCGATCGTAACCGAAGGCAGAAAGTAGTTCACCATGTCAGTTACCACGAGCTTCATCGCATCCGAATGAAAACATAAAGCGTATACAGCAGCACGGTGAAAGGAATGAACGAGAGAATCGCATTGGCCGCAACGCTGAAAGCAAAGGTATGCACTTCGCTGTCGAGCAGGTAATTAATGAGTGCCGTGCCGTCCTTGCGCCAGCGATACCACTTGGATAGCTTTGCCGGTTGCTCCACATCGGCGGCTCTGACAACCTCGACCGTCGCCTCGCCCTGTTTCTCCGTTACTTGCTCCTCCGCCACGACTTGCTCCTTCTCTCAGGCCAAAACGCCGCCGCGGATTCTCACATCCGCGCAACGCATCTCCACGCATGGTCATTTCTTCTAGGATAGCCTCTTTGCGCTAATCGATGTTGAGCTTGCCGAGCGCCCAACACACCGGGTGCCCCACACTCGCGACGCATTCTGATCCGTTGTCGCTAGGGTGGGATACCACGAACCCTGACCCGTCTTATAGTTCTCTCTTCAGTTTCTCGAGCGCCCACCGCGCCGCCGATCGCAGCCCTTCGTCCGCGGCCTCTGCCCACTCTTCCAGCCACGGCGCTAACCTGCGCAGCCCGCTGTTGCCGATCGCGATGGCAACATTGCGCTTGAGCCCGAGAAATCCCGCCCGGCGCACCGGCGAGCCGTTGAACTGCCGCTCAAACTCCGCCTCGTCCATCGCGGCCAAAGCTTCCAATGCCGGGTTCACCAGCTCGGCGCGTGGCATCAACTCCTGGTCTGCGCTCACCGGCGCTTTGCGGTTCCACGGGCAAACATCCTGGCAGATGTCGCAGCCGAAGACCTGCCGTCCCATGCCTTCCATCAGCTCCGGCGCGATGGCTCCCCGATGCTCAATCGTCAGGTACGAGATGCATTGGGTCGCATCCATCTGGTAAGGCGCGATCAGCGCGCCCGTCGGGCAGGCCTCCAGGCAACGCCGGCAGCTCCCGCAACGATCCGGAACCGACAGCGGCTCTGGTTCGGTCTCCGCTTCAAGCGAAGTGAGCAGTACGGCCAGAAACCCGAACGACCCAGCTTGGGGTGAATCAAGCAAGTGTTTTTGCCCGTCCAGCCGAGCCCTGCCGCCTCAGCCAGCGCGCGCTCGACCACCGGCCCTGTATCCACAAAGGCCCGCGCCTCGAAGGCTCCGCACTTCTCATGCAGCCGCGCCTCCACGGCTTTCATCCGCTTGAGCAGCACCTTGTGATAGTCGCTCGGCCGGCTCGTCCCATCTGTGTCAGCTCTGCTCGACCAGGCGTAGCGCGCAATCCATCCCGTCCCCGCGGCTGCCGGATCAATCGACCGCGGCTGCGAACTGTTGTAGCTCGCCCAACACACCACCGCCGAGCGCGCCCACGGAAAGGGGATTCCCACCTGCGCCCGCAGCAACCGTCCGGTCTCATCGTCCGGCCCCGGCTCTCTCCGCTCCAGGTAGCGCATGGTTCCAGCGCGGCCTGCCTGCACCCACCGCTCAAATCGCGTCGCATCCCGTTTGCTGTGTGCGTGCGGCAGCGCAACAATCCCGGCTTGAGTGAATCCCGCCTCAAGCGCCAACGAGCGCGCAAGCTCCCTGCTCAGCCTGGGACTGGCGGCGATTGCAGCTTCGGGTTGTGAGGACGGGCGGTCCACCTCTCAATTCTCTACCAGAGGAGTTGGCCCGATTCTTTTGGCCGCCACGCGTCTGTCATGGAACCGGCGGCACTGCTATTTGCGTATTGGATTTTGAGCGTGTTCAATCGCGGACAGCGGCAAACGGAAATGAACACCCGAAAGCGCGGCACGGAATTTGGAATTGCTTCTATCCCCAGTGAATTCAGCAGATTCCTTCTCCTGCGGTTCTGGCCACCTACGTGCCATTCAATGGATACGTGGGACATGCGCCGAGGTTTTGAAACCCAGACCGCTAACCGGATGTCCTAACGTGTGGGCCCCTTCACAAGGAGGTATTCATATGACCGGCACGATTCCAAATTTGACGGCCCCGTCCTTCTTCCCAGCCGGCGAGTTGGCTGCACCGATCGAATTGCCTGACTTGACTGAGCTGGTTCGTGGCAGTGAGCAGGGCTTGTTGGCGAAGCTGACCCCGCTGGTGCGCCAACAGAGCATTACTCTCGACCTGAGCCGGGTTCAGCGCATCGACGCGGCAGGCATCGCGGCTCTGATCTCACTGCACGCCAACGCCTATGAGGCGGGCTATTGTTTCAGCGTCGTGAATCCCACGCACCACGTGGCTGAGATTCTCTCCCTGGTGGGGCTGGAGCGGATTCTACTGTCCCGCATTGCGGACGTAAAGATCACAATCCGGCTCCTGCTTCGAGCGCACTGCCGCCTGAAGGCCCGCGTCCTTGTTCATTCCCATAACCTGATCGTCATCCCTGTCTCAAATCACGGGAAGTCAAGACTCATCGTGGTACAAGGCTCAAACCCCACAACGAATCGGTTGTGACCTTGAGCACAGGCAACCGTATACTTGGAACGGTATTCGTAATACGACTAACCAATCCCGCGAAGTGTAGTCCGATACATGGATGACCCGCACGTGTTCAGCCTGAAAGCTTCAACCAATTTTCGTTGTTGTGCTGAGCCTTCGTCTCGCCACCCCCTCATTCGTGCCGCACGGCGGAATCCAAGATATGGAGGCTTCACCCATGACGCAGGGCGTTCTGGAGCAGGCGTCTGCTGATAAAGCAGGCTCGACAGCAACAAAGCATGTGTACTTCTTTGGCGGCGGCAAGGCCGACGGCAATGGAAAGATGAAGGACGTGCTGGGCGGCAAGGGCGCCGGCCTGGCCGAGATGACCAATGCCGGATTGCCCGTTCCCCCCGGATTCACCATTCAGACCGAGGCCTGTCGCGAGTTCATGCGCGGCGCTTTGAGCCCCGCGGTCGACGCCGAGATGTACACCGCTCTTGAGCGCCTTGAGAAGCTGCAAGGGCAGAAGCTGGGCGCGGGCGGCAATCCCCTGCTGGTCAGCGTTCGCTCCGGCGCAAAGTTCTCCATGCCCGGCATGATGGACACCATCCTCAACCTCGGCCTCAACGATCAGGCCGTCGAAGCGCTGGCCAAGCTGAGCAACAATCCCCGCTTTGCCTATGACTCCTATCGCCGCCTCATCCAGATGTATCGGCGACGTGGTTCTCGATGTTCCCAAGAAGAAGTTCGAGCACATCTTCGACGGCGTCAAAAAGAAGATGAAGGTCAAGTTCGACTACGAACTCAAGCCCGAAGCCCTCAAGGAAATCATCGCCGAATACAAGAAGCTGGTGAAGAAAGAGACCGGCAAGGACTTCCCGCAAGATCCCAAGGAGCAGTTGGTCGGCGCCCGCAACGCCGTCTTCCGCAGTTGGATGAACGAGCGCGCCAAGACCTATCGCCGCATCAACCGCATCGACGACTGGCTGGGTACAGCGGTCAACGTGCAGGCCATGGTCTTCGGCAACCTCGGCGAGACCTCCGGCACCGGCGTCGGCTTCACGCGCAATCCCGCCACCGGCGAGAAGATGTTCTTCGGCGAGTACCTGATGAACGCGCAGGGCGAAGACGTCGTCTCCGGCGTGCGCACCCCGCTGCCCATCAGCGAACTCGAGCGCGTCATGCCGCTCTGCTACGAGCAGCTCCGCACCATCACCGGCAAAATGGAAAAGCACTACCGCGATATGCAGGACTTCGAGTTCACCATCCAGGATGGCAAGCTCTACATGCTGCAGACCCGCAACGGCAAGCGCACCGGCCTCGCCGCAGTTCGCGTCGCCATCGACATGGTCAAGGAAAAGCTCATCACCCAGGAAGAAGCCATCCACCGTGTCGAGCCCAACCAGTTGTATGACTTCCTCGTTCCCCGCCTGGTCGAAAAGGGCGAGAAGATCGAAGTCCTCGCCACCGGCCTGCCTGCCTCACCCGGCGCGGCTGTTGGACAGATCGTTTTCTCCGCCGAGGAAGCAGTCAAGCAGCATGCCAGCGGCAAATTCCCGGTCATCATCCTGGTCCGCGGCGAAACAACGCCTGAGGACATTGCCGGCATGGAAGTTGCCGCCGGCATTCTCACCTCGCGCGGCGGCATGACCTCTCACGCCGCTGTCGTTACCCGCGGCATGGGCAAGTGCTGCGTAGCCGGCGCAGGCGACTGCATCGTCGACGAAGCCAAGAAGGAACTCCGCGTGAAGGGCCACACCTTCAAGCAGGGCGACTGGATCTCCCTCGACGGCACCACCGGCCGCGTCATCAACGGCAAGCTCAAGACACTCGATGCGCAGCCTGACGATCCCGATCTGGTCACGTTCATGGCTTGGGTCGATCCCGTTCGCCGCCTCAAGGTCCGCGCCAACGCCGACATTCCTCGCGACGCCAAGATGGCCCGCCAGTTCGGCGCCGAAGGCATCGGCCTCTGCCGCACCGAGCACATGTTCTTTGCAGAGGACCGCATCGAGCACATGCGCACCATGATTCTCGCCGACAACGAAAAGGAGCGCCGCGCCGCACTCAAGAAGCTTCTGCCCATGCAGCGCGCCGACTTCGCCGGCCTCTTCAAGGCGATGGAGTCGCTCCCGGTCACCATCCGCCTGCTCGATCCGCCGCTGCACGAGTTCCTGCCCAAGCGCGAAGACCTGCTCGTCGAGATCGCTCGTCTCGAAGAGACCAAGCCCCGCTCGCCCAAGCTCAAGGAACTGCGTCCGCTGCTGGCGCGCGTCGAAGAACTCCACGAGACCAACCCCATGCTCGGACTGCGCGGCTGCCGCCTCGGCATCGCCTTCCCCGAGATCACCGAAATGCAGGTTCGCGCCATCATCGAGGCTGCTGTTGCCGCCAAGGTCAAGGGCGGCAACCCGCATGTCGAGATCATGATTCCGCTCGTCGGCTCCATTGAAGAAATGCGCAACCAGGCCGCCATCGTTCGCCGCGTTGCCGAGGAAGTCTTCAAGGAGAAGGGCATCGAAGGTCGACTACATGGTCGGCACCATGATCGAACTGCCCCGCGCAGCCCTCACCGCCGACCAGATCGCCGAAGAGGCCGAGTTCTTCAGCTTCGGAACCAACGACCTCACGCAAACCACCTTCGGCATCAGCCGCGACGACATCAACCACTTCCTGCCGGCCTACATGAAGGCGGGCATCTTCAAGCAGGACCCCTTCGCCACCCTCGATCAGGCTGGCGTCGGGCAACTGGTGCAGATGGCCGCTGCCAAGGGCCGTCAAACCCGCCCAACCATCAAGCTCGGCATCTGCGGCGAACACGGCGGCGATCCGGAGTCCGTCAAGTTCTGCCACAAGATCGGCCTGACTTACGTCTCCTGCTCGCCCTTCCGTCTGCTGACGGCAAGGCTCGCAGCAGCGCAGGCAGCCCTCGAAGAGAAGATGAGCGGCCCAGCCCACACCAACGCCTAGTCCAACAGGACAGCCTCAACAATCAAGGGCGCAGCCAACCGGCTGCGCCCTTCCTTTATCCGCTTCTATCCGCCTGCGAGCACAGGCGATTCGGCGACAAGCAAGAAGCGCAGGTCCCATAAGTGTTGCAGGGGCCACGGCCTGTTCAAGCGAATTCAAAAGGGCATACAAGCGTCCTCGGATTCCCTGAAATCCGCCCACTGACGAAGAGCTTTACAAGTCGCTATAGACCGCAATAAGATGGAATTCCCAAGGCTTCCTTTCGATGGCTTGCCTTTGGGATCACGGGCTCGGGTCAGCCCTGATCGGGACTCGGTTCCCTTCTGGCTTTGCATCCTCTAAGCTTGGCTGACAAAAACTCCTACGCAGGAAAGCCTCGATTGCCGCTAGTTCGCAGCGCTGTCGAGGGCAGAGGCATTCCATGCGGTTTCCTTACAAGCGTACTGGTGTCATTACAGGGTTTTCGCTTTTGCTGGCGCTTTTGATCGTGAATGCCACCGTCACGCGGCGTCAGATCGGCCTTCAAACCGGCGCGGCAACCTGGCTTTCCCATACGCGCCAGGTGCTTTTCGAGTTGAACCAATTGGAATTGCTGGTCGTCGATGCCGAAACCGGACAGCGCGGGTATCTGTATACAGGCGACAAAAAGTACCTCGCGCCTTACCAGGACGCAATCACCAAAATCGGGCCGCAGATCGACGCAATCGCTCAACTCACCGCGGACAATCCCGGCCAGCAGGCGATGATCCTAGAGCTGCGCAACCGGGTGCATGCAAAAGTTGTGGAACTGGCGCAGGTGATCGCACTGCAGCAGTCAGGCAAGCCTGAGGCGGCCCGCGAGCTGGTCCTCACATCGACTGACCTGCTCCTGATGGATCATGTACGTCTCGTGATAGCCCAGATGGAAAACGAGGAAACGCAGCTTGAATCATTGCGCGTGACTGCTTACGAGCGCGCCGTCCGCCAGAGCGTCGCGAGCATTTATCTGGCCAGCTTTTTGGCTGTCGTCGGCCTGGTTCTCCTTGGCTATTACATCCTTCGAGAGATCAATTTGCGTGAAGGGCACGCTCAGGAACTGCAGGTGCGCGAGGAGTGGTACAGGGTCACGCTCACCAGCATCGGCGACGCCGTGATCGCGACCGACAAGGAAGGCGTTGTAACCTTCATGAACCCGGTTGCGGAAACCCTTACCGGGATGGATTTGGCGCGAGCAAAAGGTAGAGATGTCCTTGATGTCTTTCCCATCATCAACGAGCAGACCCATAAACCTGCCGAAAACCCAGTGAAGAAGGTGTTGGAAGTTGGCCATGTGGTCGGTCTTGCGAACCACACCGCGCTGCTGCGGAAAGATGGGACCCAGATTCCAATTGAAGACAGCGCAGCCCCAATCCGCGACACCAAGGGCAAACTGCTCGGAGTCGTGCTGGTTTTCCGCGATGTCACAAACGATCGCAAGGCACGGGAAACCATGCGCAGGACCGAGCGGCTTGCTGCTGCCGGTCGCCTTTCCGCCACCATCGCACACGAGATCAACAATCCGCTCCAGGCTGTCGCAAGCCTGGTCTATCTCTCTCGGACGACGCCGGACGTGCCCGAACCGGTCGTCTCGAAACTCTCTCTCGCCGAACGAGAACTGCAGCGCGTATCGCACATCGCCCAGCAAACGCTTGGGTTCTACAGGGAATCGCCATCCACTGAACCCATTGACATGCCGGCTCTGGTTGAGTCGGTGCTGGAACTCTATTCGAATAAGCTGAGACGGAAAAACATTCGCATCGAGCGCCACTTTGGCGAACTTCCACGTGTGCAAGCAGCATCCGGAGAACTGAAACAGGTGGTGTCGAACCTGATCGTCAACGCTACCGATTCAGTGGACGATCGAGGAATCATTGCCATCACGCTCGAGAGCGTGGTGCGGGACGGCCACACGATGTTGCAGATTCTGGTTGAAGATGATGGACCCGGCATTTCGCCAGAATACAAGCCGCACTTGTTTGAACCGTTTTTCACGACGAAGCGAGATGTCGGTACCGGTCTCGGTTTGTGGCTCACCAAGGAAATCGTGGAACGGCATGGCGGCAGGATTGAAGTTGTACCTCGTGCCGATGGGAAGCCTGGAGCCGCGTTCAGTATTCTTCTTCCGGCCTCCACCAATCTTTCAGAGGCCGCAGCGGGCAATGGCGGCGTCAAGGCTTTTCAGCCTTCCCAGGGAGACGGTCGCATCGACAATGAAAACGTCAACCAGAGAAACGCATGAAATCACTCAGTCTTCCAAACCGCTCCGGGTTTTTGTGGTTGGCACGTTCTGTGCGGCCTTTGAGCAGATTTTGAAGCTCTTCGCTGGGCTGACCCGTGAGGATCGGGATTCTGCTACACTGATTCAAGCGCAATCGAGGGGCAAGATGCGCCAGGCCGCGCCCCAATGATACGCATCTGCAACCCAAGTTCGGGGAGTGGCTCAGCCTGGTAGAGCACCTGGTTCGGGACCAGGGGGTCGGAGGTTCAAATCCTCTCTCCCCGACCATTATTTTCAACAATTTACATTGAAATACTGCCAGACTAAACAGCCGGGGGTTTCCACGACGGGTTCCCAACCGGCGCGTATGCCGCCCGAGGTCATTGGAGTCTCTTCTCTGGCTTGGCGAAGTCTTGAGTCTGAACCGTTCCCTGCAAAAGCTGATCCGCGAGCCAGAAGGCGATGCAGGCGCAATCGGATCCCTTCCTGGGCTGGACGCACTTCGGAGGCCGCGACTATCTTGACCGCCACTTCAACGATCACCAGGGCTCGATCGACTTGGAAAATTTGGCCGGCAGTGGCCTCGAGGCATGCGCAGAAGTCTGCGGCGAACTGTTAGCCCGCGGCCACTCCCGCTTCGGCGACCCGTTGATTCTGGCGGGCTACATCGGCTCCGGCGACGGCTTTGGCGAAGCGTTAGCCAAATTCCGCTCAGTCTATGCCGACCAAACCGAGAAGGATTGGAACGATCTGGGGCGATCTGCTCGGGCCGGCACTAAGCAGTAGTATGTTTCCAATTCACAAAATTTGGGTCCTTGCGACCTCGTACATTTTAAGGTACACTTGTACTAAATAAGGTGCAGGATGAAAGAGAATCCTCAACCGCAGAAAGTACCGCTGATCTTCTTTCGTCCTGATTCAGGAAACGAGCCGGTGCGAGAGTGGCTTTTGGAGTTGCCGGAGGCCGAACGCCAAGCGATTGGAAGAGATTTGCTCAGGGCGCAATGGCGTTGGCCTGTGGGGATGCCGCTTTGTCGCCCGATGGGAAATGGTCTGTGGGAGATTCGGACTGACCTGCCAACAAAGCGGACGGCGCGTGTGCTGATTTGCCTCTCCCGTGGGCATCTGGTGGCACTGCACGGATTCATCAAGAAGACACGGACCGCGCCGGAGAACGATCTGGCATTGGCGCGCAAGCGTCAGAGGGAGTTGGAGCGATGAGCAAAAAGCATATGGGTACGAGCATCGACGATTTTCTCAAGACGGAGGGAATCTTCGAAGAGACGCAGGCCGAGGCGATCAAGGAAGTAGTTGCATGGCAGTTGGCCGAGGCGATGAAG
Source organism: uncultured Acidobacteriaceae bacterium (assembly GCA_963843625.1). GTDB lineage: Bacteria > Acidobacteriota > Terriglobia > Terriglobales > Acidobacteriaceae > Telmatobacter. The sequence continues at coordinate 102,749 of CAWJLK010000012.1, read as the reverse complement.
AAGCAGAAGATCTCCAAGAACAAGATGGCCACGCTGCTCAAGACCAGCCGCACGCAGGTGGACCGTCTGCTCGATCCGAAGAACGACATTACGCTAGGGAGCTTGCAGCGCGCCGCGGCGATGGTCGGACGAAAGGTTTCAATTGAGCTGGTGTAGGGATTGTTTGTGTGAATAGATCGTTGCTTCGACCCCCATGCCTCAGAAGCTAGACATGGGGCACCGGGCATAGAAAACGGGTTAGTATTCCTCGACGAAAGAATCCTTCGGCGCTATTGTGATGGTGCCTCCACAAAGCAGGTAGCACCCTCGCGAGGCGTCCTGATAGATCTTCCTGATGGGGACGCCATTATATGGATTCGGCTTTCCTACTTCAGCGACCATAATCTTGCCGTCGTGCATGAATGACAGTTTGCGGATCCCGCGCTTCGTGATCGTCGCACTCATCTCTTTACGGATCCACTCGTTGTCAGACTACCATTCCTCTGATTCGTTCACGCAGCGTCCTCCCTGTGTATCACTCCACCTTGGATGCAAGTGGACTATGTCCTTGTTCCCTAGTCCCTGCCTTTACGCTCTTCCCGCAAACTCCCGCGTCTCGGTGAAGACCTTCACCTTCTCGCCTACCTCGATATAAAGCGGCGCCTTGATCTCCAGGCCGGTCTGGAGCCGTGCCAGCTTGGTCACGTTGCCGCTGGTGTCGCCTCGCGCGCCGCCCTCGGTGTAGACAACCTCCAGCTCAACCTTCTCCGGCAACAGCAGGCCGATCGGGTTGCCGTTGAACTTGTGCAGTTGGATGATCATGCCCTCGACCAGCAGCTCCAGCGCATTGCCCATCATGTCGCTATTGAGCGTATGCGTCTCAAAGCTCTCCTGATCCATGAAGTGCGAGCCCTCGCCGTCCGAGTAGAGATAAGACGCTTCGACCAGCTCCAGGTCCGGCTCCTTGAACTTCTCGCCGGCCTTGAAGGTCTTGTCGAAGACAGCCCGCGTCAGCAGGTTGCGCATCTTGAGCCTGACCAGCGTCTGGCCGCCCCGCGCCGTGGGCGTCGAAACCTCGGCTTCCATGCAGTAGTAGGGTGTATTTTCAAACTCGAAGTACATCTTGCGCTTCACGGTAATTGCTTCAAGCAGTGCGGCCATGGCTTCCTCAAAAAGTTCAGCATTCGCAGCCGACAATACCCTCCGGGCTTCTTCGGCTCCCTGTCAATTATAGGGTGAAGCCGCGCCTCGCTTGCCACCGCGCCCCTCATCTGGCGATACTTGAGTTAGCCCGTTGTGGGGGCTCCATCTCTTCCTCAGCGAGAACTGCCTTGGCCCGTGAAACCCTTACCGCGCGTCTTGAACGCAAAGAGTGCATCTCCGAGGTCGCCCAGTGCTACCACTTCGACTTCGTCGTCGAGGAGCTTGAGAACTTCGCGTTTACCCCTGGCCAATTCGTCTCCGGCGTGGCTCTGGACGACAAGGGCAAGCAGCAGACGCGCGCCTACTCGATTGCCTCGGCGCCCAGAGCCAACCACTTCGAGTTGTGTGTGAACCGTGTCGAAGAGGGCTTTTTCTCCAATCATCTGGCCGACCTGCCCGATCTGCCCATCGGCGGCACGATCCAGATTCACGGCCCCCACGGCCACTTCATTCTTCATCAACCCATCACCGACTCGATCCTGATCGCCACAGGCACCGGCATCGCGCCCATGCGCGGCTACCTGCAATGGCTCTTTCCGGAGGACGGTCCCGATCTGAGCGGCGGCAAGCAGATCTGGCTGGTCTACGGCACACGCCACGAGACCGACATTTATTACCAGGCCGAGTTCGAGGCCCTCGCGGCACGCTGCGCCAACTTTCACTACCTGCCCACGCTGAGCCGCGCCCTCGATAGCTGGACCGGCCTGCGCGGCCATGTTCAGGAGCACGTGACCCGCATCGTCCAGGAGCGAGCCGCCCTCCTCGGCCAGCCGTTGCCTGTGCCCCCGGTCGACCCCAGCCAGTTGCAATCGGAACTGAACTTCGACATCTACGCCTACATCTGCGGCCTCAACTTCATGGTCTCCGGCGTACGCGAACTGCTCACCGGCTTCGGCTGGCACAGGAAGCAGATTGTCTTCGAGCGCTACGATTGACGGACCAAGAAGGAACCAACGATCCCGGTTCTTCAGCCGTGCATTGAATTCTCCAGGAAAACCTCGAGGAAGAGCAGCTCTTGCGGCCAGGCCGGTTTTCGATTCCGTTCTTCTCAGGAGAGATATTTTGAAGAGAACGCTATCTGTCTTCTTCCTGCTCTCATCGCTCTTCACTGCGTCTCTTGCGTTGGCTCAGCAGAATGCCGACGAAACGCCCGCGGCAAACCCAGCGAGGCCCACCGTGGCCACGCCGGCGACGCTTACCCCAGTCGGCTATCTTCAATTTGAAAACGGCGGGCTGTATGCCTCCGATTCAGGGGAGTTCGCAACTCAGTCAAGCATCAACCAGGTCACCAAGCTCGCCGTCAACTCGCGACTCCAGTTTCTTGTTCTCTCCGAACCGTTTGCGCACAGCACGTATACTGGCGCACGCCAGCAGCTCCGATGCCGGCAGTGTCTCGGCGGGAATTCAAGGCGTTCTCTTTCCGGGCGAAGGAAAGCGCCCCACCGTCTCGGCCAGCTACATCCGTCTGCTCTATGGCGGCACCGCGCCGGACATCGACATCGGCACCGCCAAGAACACGGCCATCCTGCTCGTCAGCACAGATCAGGCCGGTTTCCACTTCGATATCAACGGCTTTGCCTCCGAGCAGTCTGACTCAGGCATCCGGCGCGCGCAATTCGGACAGACGATCTCCATCTCTCATCCTATCGGCGAGAGAGTCGCCATCGCGTCGGAGTTGTGGCACTTCTCGCAGCCGCTGATTCGCGGCAATGCCGTCGGCAATCTATGGTGCGTGTCGTATGCGTTCCGGAAGAATCTCGTTGCGGATGCAGGCTTCAACCACGGCCTTACAAGTACGTCCACGCAGTGGGAGGGAATCGCCGGATTCACCTACTTATTGCCCCATCGGCTCTGGCGAGCGCGCTGAATCTCGTGACACCGGTCGGAAGAAGCCATCGCATCCCTACAGATTAAATAGCTCCCGCAGCCGCTTCGTCTGGGTGCGGCTCACCGGAATCTCGGTCTGCTTCTTGTCGTTCATGCGCAACTGGTAGCTGGACTTGAACCACGGCACCACTTCGCGAATGTGGTTGATATTCACCACAAAGCCGCGATGGGCGCGCCAGAAGACGGCCGGGTCCATCAGGTCGAGCAGTTCCTCGAGCGTGCGGCACTTCGAGCTTCCCTCGAAGTTCTGCGTCACCACGCGAATCACGCCTTCGTCGATGGCCGCAAAGCAGATCTCGGCCTGGTCGATCAGCAGCAGCCGGCTCTGCGCCTGCACAATGAGTTTGGCCGGCTGTGCGGCGCGCGCGGCTCCCTGAGAGCGGTTCAGCAGCCGCAGCAGCGCTTCGATTTGCGACTCCGGCTGCGACCTCCATGCCCGTCCGATGCGCCTCCAGTTAGCCGCCCGCGCACCCGCTCCACGGCCTGTTCGACGCGCGCGCGGATCGAAGGGCTTCAGCAGGTAATCCACCGCATTCACATCGAAGGCGCGCACCGCGTACTGGTCGTAGGCCGTGGCAAAGACAATCTGCGGCAGCGTTTCTGCCTCTCCATTCTGCAGCCGCCGCTGCTCTGTGCTCAATCAGCCTCTGGATCACGGCAAAGCCATCCAGCCCCGGCATCTGCACATCGAGAAAGACCATGTCGGGATGGTGTTCCTCGATCAGGTCCACGGCCTCGATGCCATTGGTTCCCTGGGCCACCACTTCCACGCCGCCCACCTGGGCAAGCAGATACTAGAGCTCGTCGCGAGCCAGTTGTTCGTCGTCGATAATGAGCGCGGAGAGGGTCATAGAATCGAGAACTTCGATTGTAGGAAGTGAGCGCGGTAGCGCGCAACCCTCGCGAGGGCGGCGCTGCTTTCTGTTCCCTGCTCTATTACTCGCCCATTGCCCTCAGCCGCGCCGGCATGTGGTCCATAGCAAGCTCATGGCCGCATTGCGTGCAGAACTCGTCCGTTGTGCGCACCGTCCGGAAGCAGTGGCCGCAACTGGCCGCAAGCCGGTAGTCGCATTGCGGGCAGAAGTGGAAGTCGCTCTGCACATGCGTCGAGCAGGCAGGGCAGCGCGAAACCTCCGGCTGGCGCAGCAGGAAGTAGAGCACGGCGCCGATGCCGCCCGGCATCACCAAGCAGATCGCGATCCAGAATCGCGCGCTCATCGCCCGCCGCGGAGCATCTTTGCTGACGTAGCCCACCATCAGAAAATAGATGGCGGCCAGCAATCCCCAGGAGAGATTGAAATAGATTCTGAGGCCGAGCGGCGGCAAATGATGCTGCGTCTTGGGCAAAACAGTCCAAAAGTAGTACTCCACCAGCACGAAGGCCGCCCCGGCCACCACGATCGACCACACCGGAATCATCCGCGTGTCTTCGTTGACGGTAATGGATTCCGGATCACGCATCGACAGACTCTCTCTCAAGCGCCATTGAAGAAGATCAAGCCAAACTTGACCTCCCTATTGAATGGACGAAGGAGAAAATCGAGAAGTTGCGCGGTTGAATGCGATTTGTTAAGAAATGTTAAGCCAGACAGCAGACTCTAGGACTTGCGCCGCAGCCACCCGGCCAGCAGTACGGCAGCCAGCAGCGCCGCACTGAAAAAAGAGACCCACAGACACAATTGGCCAATCGGCCCGGTCAGCATGTGCCCATCTTCAACCAGAGTGTCGGCGATCCACCAGACCAGCGGGCCGAGCACCAGAACCACCACGAGCGTAGCCGCCAGCGCAACGGCACGGCATCGCTGCCGGCCGGCCTTCTGCTCCTGCATCACGCCCTGCGAAGCAATCACCACCCGGCGCGTGCGATCGGCCACGGCGCACTCCCGGTCGGCCTGCTTTCCGCAGAGGGCTGAAAGCAGGTCGCGGTCATCGCCGTGGCTCTCAACTGGATTCATGCTGCTCTCGACGCCTCGCCCGCCAGCTCTGGCCACCCCGCAGCGTCTGGCGGCGCAAGCGGTCGTGCCCCAGCTTGGGCTTGATCCCGGCCAAACCTCGATAAAGCCTTGATTTCACGGTAGAAAGTGGTGCACGTGTAACTTTGGCGATCTCTTCCAGCGAAAGCTCCTCATGGAATCGCAGCACCAGCACCTCACGATAGAGTGTGTCCATCTCCATCAGCGCCCCGGCAATCCGCTCCCGGTCTTCGAGATTCGCAAAGCGGTCAAATGGCGTCGGATCATCCCCGGCGACCTCGAAGGCCATCGGCCGGTCGTCTTCGCCGCTGCCGTCAATCAACTCGTCCAGGCTGGCCATGGTCCGCTTGCGCCGCTGGTCGATCACCAGGTTGCGCGCGATGGTGAAGAGCCACGTGCCGAAGCGCGCCTTGCCGTTGAACTGCGCTCCCCGCACCAGAACCCGCATCCAGACCTCCTGAAAGAGATCCTCAGCCATCTCGCGATTGCCAGTCAAGTAGAGCAGATAGCGCATCAGCCGGTGCTGGTAGAGAACGATCAGCTCATCCAGCAGCCCGGCGTCCTGGCGCTTCAGCCCGGCGGATACGGCGAGGTTTTCCTGCCGCACCTGTTCGTCTTGCGCGGTGGTAGAAGCTGAACCGAAGAGAGGGCGAGCAGCGGCGAGGGTATTCATCTCATCCCATTAGACTCCCGATTGAGGTTCGAGTTCCGTTGAAAACAGCTCTATCCGCCCGAAACATAGTTAACTTTTGTAAAGTTGAACCCAGGAAACGCTGCCACGGCTGCACACATCCCGATTGTGGGTAGCAATGCCGTCCCCGGTTAGCTAGTCATACGCTCGAAGCCTGAAATCGCGGAAAGCCGTCAGGAAAGCGACGTGTCGCTAGCCATCAATGTTTCCTCCAGGCGGGGCTATGTGGCTTTTTCTCCAAAACAAAATGCGCTCGGCACCCTTTCAGGCCGCCGAGCGCATCTTGTGCTGGTCTTATTTCGATTCCTTAATGATCGCCTCCGCAGCGTTGCCTGCCACGACCCAGCTAGCCGACCCGGCTACGACGGCTTCATCCTCGAACCACAGGAACCCGAAGTCGTCGATGCATTCCGGAAAATCGGGCTTGATGATCACGTATCCCGGAATCACGGCGCCCGGAATATACGAGTTGTCGCCGCGATTGTTGCTGTAGGTCTTTGTCTTCGAGACCGTGCCGACGCCGGCTACATACGAAGTGCTGGAGACTGGGTGCGTGCCAAGGATGTAATTGACGGCGCGAAGCGTGTATTCGGGGCCCACAAGATCCGGAAATGCCTCGTGCAGGAAGTACATCCGTGTGGCCATCTCAACCACGGCCCCCGATCCGCCCCAGGTGCCCAGACTCGGAGGCACGCCGAAGGGCGTCGAGTCCAACTGCTTGTCCAGATCCGCCTTATAGGTCTTTACCGCTTCGCGCATTTGTTCTTTCGCGCTCGCGTCCAGATAAGGCAGTGCCCGGACTGCCGTCCAACCACGGAAACCCATCTGCTGGGGCGTGATCATCTGAGGAAAGAGCTCTTTCAGGCGGGACTTGTAAGGCTCGGCGCCATGGGTGGCAATGGTCAATTCCAGAGCCGCGGACCAGTCCTGCGTGGCTTCGAAGGCCTTACGGTCGAAGTGAGGCGGCGCGCCGGCCGGTGCGTTTGTCGAGGCCGAAGCTGCCGGAGCGCCTGTACTGCTCCCTTCGTTATGACCAGTTTGCGCGTTCGATACCACTCCCTGCGAGGCAGCCAGAACGCCCACTTGGAGATCACCGTCCGGAGCTTCTTCGTGGAAGGCGCGGCCCGCCGGAATCGTTGGATGAGCCTTCTCGTCGTTCCACGCTTTCTCAGCAGTTTCGAGGCAATCCTTCGCCAGCGGATCGTCCCAGCCTTTGAGGGTGTCGGCCGCCGCAGCCAGAGCTGCGATTGCGCCCCATTGAAGGAACGGGTTGTTTGACGTGAAAATCCACCGGTCGTCCGGCTTGCCGGAGTAGTCGCCTTTCACTTCGTTCTCGCCGAGCTTTGGGTCGTAGATGCGGCCGTCGGTCTTCGATGCTCCATCGCCCAGGTGCGTGTACTGGCGCAGATCCGGTTCGTGGGTGCCGCGAATCGCGTGGCCGATATTGTGGAATTGCGCGAGGATAAGCAATGCGCCATGCTTGACCTGCTCGACCGCGTCGGGCACGCCATCGGGACGGTGCATTTCAACCTGGCGTGCGGTTTCATCCACGGTCAGCTCGTCGTAGTTGAGATGGAATTCGCGATAGGCCAAAGCCATGCTCTCAATCACGCTGAGTTGTGCGGGCTCCTCGAGGTCGAAGTCGCCGGCATCGTACCAGCCGCCCACGTTCATCCCCGGTATGTGATCTCCGCCTTTCCACTTGCCGTCGGTGGCCGTCGCCTGGTTCCATCCGTCAAATTGCTCTCCAACCACGGGCGCCATGCGGCCATCATCCAGATGCGAAGCGCCGTGCCAGACACGGTAGCCCTCGCGAACCGCAACGTGATCCATCTGTTCTGCAATGTGATGATCCAGGCTGTCCTGCCAGATGTTTGCGTAGGCCTTGTCCGAGATGGGGAAGGGCGCCGTACGCTGGTCTGCGTACTCGATGACATAAAGTCCAGGGTCTTTGACCGGGGTGAAATCGAATTTCGAATAGACATACCGCAGCCAGGAAGTCGAAGGCGTGATGGGTCCCTCGAACACCTGCTTGTACGATCCGTCTTCCATCAAACGCAGCACTTTGGCCGTCTGTGGGCCGTTGTACCTCGGGTCGAGTTCGAGCACTGCCACCTTGGAGAAGCCCGGCGCATAACCGACCTGGCTGTGCGCGATGACCGGCGGCCGCGTCCAGTTCGGAATCACGTCCGGCCGGATGTGCCATACGATCGCGCCATTGGTCTTGCCCGTAGGAATGAGCGAGCGCAAGACGAACCAGCCGTTCTGTGCGCGGTCGCGTCCATCGAACAGCATGAGGTCCGCCGTATCCGACGTAACGTTTACGCGCGCCAGCGAATCGTCCACACCCAGTGTGATGGTCTTGCCCTCGGCAAACGGCAGCGGCTGCGTGTATCCCTTGGCTTTGTCCCAGTCCTCAAGGTAGTAGGCTTTCTTCGGTTCATCAGGCAGCGGCAACACCTTGATCATTGGATCGTCCGGCGTCCGCGGGAAGATCCCGGCTTTGCTTCCGTCCACGAGATAGGCTTTGCCCATGTAAATCGAGGGCAGGAACTCCAGGTTGAATCCCGCGCGCCCGGCCAGCTTCTCCGGCAGAGGCTTGTCGAGATTGATGCTGACGCGCACGCCGCCCGGCTCTGCTTCCACTTCCAGCGTGTAGCTGAGATCGAAGCTCGGATAAGCGAGGTTTGCGGTGAGACGATTGTTCGTCTTGTCGGCATGGCGCCCTTTCAGGGTTGCCACCAGATCCCACTGCTCGGGCGTCGGCATCAGGCGCACGTCGCCGTTCGTGGCGATGCGCTGGCCGTGGAGAATCATCTCCATCGCTGTATTCTTTTGGTCTACGAAAACGGGGTGGTAGGTGCTGTCGTAGAGAAACACACTAAAACCTTGAGTATCCAGGTAATTCTTGTCGTTCACCTTCATGGAAAAGTCGGCGCCGAAGAGGCTTGGGCCGGAGATCAGCCCGAAGATAAGACATACTCTGATTAGAGTGCGCATAGATTGGATACGGTTGCTCCTTCGCTTGATCATCTTATGATCATGGACGTCGACAGAGCGTCGTTTGTTTCCAGAATTACTCCACCTGACGCCGCAGGGTTCGGGATCTGCGCCGGCGTCATCGCCTCCCAACCCTTGCGCGCCATCCATTCCCGCGTGTTTTGCGGGAATGGATGGGAAAGAATCTCACTCTCTTCTTGCCGGATCAACAGAAGTCACTTGTGTTTGGCCGACTCTTTCATGAAGCGTTTGACTGATTTGTGAATATTCTTCCAGCGCTGTTTTTCGGCCAGGCACCCCATCGGATCCTCCCGGCGGTCCAGCCAGGCAACTTCACGCTGCAACTTGTGCAGGTTCGATAATCTCTCGGCGTCGAGAGTCCCGGCATTCACTGCCTCGCGGACAGCGCAGCCTGGCTCCTCCTGATGCCGGCAGTCGCGATAGCGGCAGTTGCGAGCCAGAGTCTCGATCTCGTCGAAGGTCATCTGCAAGCCTTCGTCGTCGTTCCATAGTTGCAACTCGCGCATCCCCGGCGTGTCGATCACCATGCCCCCTCGTGCGCAGAACAGCAGTTCGCGGCGAGTTGTGGTGTGACGTCCCCGGCCGTCTTCACGTACCGGCTGCGTACTCTGGCTCGGGCTTCCCAGCAGGCGGTTGATCAAAGTTGACTTGCCTACTCCCGATGAGCCGAGCAGTGCTACGGTCTTCCCCGGCTGACAGTAGCGAGCAAGTTCTTCCAAGCCATCTCCGCGCAGAGCGCTCACTGCGTGGATTGTCGTTCCACTGGCAACTACCTCGACTGCGTGAATCCGGGATGGGGCATCTGCGCACAGATCGAGTTTGTTGAGAATCACCACTGGAGTCGAGCCACTATCCCAGGCCGCTGTTAGATAGCGCTCGATCCGTCGAGGGCTGAAGTCGTTATCCAAGCCAGTAACAAGGAACGCATAGTCGAGATTGGCGGCTATGACCTGCTCGCGGTCAGCTTTCCCGGCTGCGCGGCGTGAGAACTGGGTAACTCGCGGCAACACTGCCAGGATCTGTGTCGCTCCCTGGTTCGACAGACGCAAGGCAACCCAATCGCCAGTGACCGGCAGTTGCCCTGGCGCTGCCTCATAACGCAGATGGCCGGAGAGTTGCGCACGCAGTTCTCCGCCTTCCGTTGCGACTGTGTAAATGTGATTGAACTGTTGAATGACACGCCCGGCGACCAACCCGGCAGAAGCATGACTGACAAACGCGGCTGCGAACCTCTGGTTCCAGCCCAGCAAGGAAAGCTGCATCTCTAATCTCCATGAAGTTGTAGGAGCGGGGGTATGCGCGCACCGAATCCTCTTGAAGCAAGAGGCTGTTTCAAGTGCACACAACGAAACCGGATTAGAGAATGGCAGTCATCGGATATGAGTTTAGGGTGGTCGCGGAACCGGTGTCAAACGCGATCCGTATCGATGCCAAAGCAATATCGGGTCTTCCTATGAGTCGCCGGCCCGCATCTTTCTCGGGTGCCCCACATCTCGACTCTGAGATGTGGGATACCATGAACTTCGCCCAGCCAATTCATCTCTGTGCCGATTTGCTTCCCGGCTTCCGCCGTGCCACTCGCAGCGCCTCCTCAACCGCCTTAGCCGCCCGCCGCTCTCTGGCGTCGACAGTCTGGTAGTAGAAGATACCCAGCAGTTGACTGCGCCGCTGCACCGGCGTCATCGCTTCCCAACCCTTGCGCGCCAGCGGCTGGCGCAGAAATGCCGCCTGAAGAATCGGCGGCAACTCCGTCTCGCCTTCCAGGGTCAGCAACAGCCGTTCGGCCATCATCTCAGCGCGCTTCTCGCGGATCGCGGCGCTCTTCGGCTCGCTCACCCATCCGCCAATCTCCTTGCGCATCGAGTAGCTCAGCCCCTCAAACCACTTTGGCAGCCTGCGATCTCCCTTCAACGCACGAGTCAACTCCGGCGGCATCACCGCCGCGCGTTCTTCGAGATCCGGCTCCAGCCGAATCCGCACCTTCGAACCCACCGAAGCCCCTGCTGCCGCCTGCATTTTCTTGTTCACCAGCAGGAAGTAGCCTTCCCACTCCGAGGCGGCAAACAGCGAAGTGCGAAAAGCGAAGCCTTCAATCTCGCCGCACACCCGCAAGCCCCGCCGCGCCGGCCACGCCTTTGCCGGATCGAAGGGCACCCGTGCAATCACCCACCGCAGTCGTGTCCGGAGGGGTTCAAGCACCGCGGTAAAAGACTTGATGGTCGATGGGCTCATGGTTTCCGCGCAGCAACAGTATGCAACCCGCCCCTTCCCGACGCAAGAACCGCACCAGTCTCGATCGATCTTCTACACTATCCACTATGGAAGTTTTGTACGGGTTGCATCCGGTCGAGGAGGCAGTCAAGGCCGGACGGCGGCGTTTCGATCAAGTTTTGGTGGCCCGCGAACGCCACGACGAACGCCTTGAACGCCTGGTCGCCCTCTGCCGCGAGGCCGGTCTCCGTGTCCGCCAGGAGACGCGCGAACAACTGACGCAACTTGCCCAGACCCCGGCCCATCAAGGCGTTGTGGCGTTAGTTCGCCCGCAGGAGTTTCTCTCGATCGAAGACCTTTACGCGCCTGACCCGGCCAACAGCTCCGCCGCCCGCCTGCTTCTCGCTCTCGACGGCGTTGAGGACCCGCAAAACCTCGGAGCCCTGCTGCGCGTGGCCGATGGAGCGGGAGTCGACGGCGTTTTGCTCACCGAGCGGCGTTCAGCCCCCTTGAGTCCGGTAGCGGTAAAGGCCAGCGCCGGAGCCGCCGAGCATCTGCGCATTGCCCGCGTCGTCAACCTCGTCCGCGCCCTCGAAGAGCTCAAGCGCCGCAACCTCTGGATCATCGGGCTCGACGAACGCGGCGCACTGCGACTACGACCAATTCGACCTCACCGGAGACTGCGTTCTCGTGCTTGGCCGCGAAGGCGCAGGCCTTCACGAGCTGGTCCGCCGCACCTGCGACCACATGCTGCGCATTCCCATGGCTGGCGGCGTCAGCTCTCTCAACGTCTCCACCGCCGGGGCCGTCGTCCTCTACGAAGCCTTCCGCCAACGCCGTAGCGCAGCCCGCCGCGCAGACACCACGACCGCCCCCTCTGCTGCGTCTAAACCTAAGAAGCAGAAAGGCCTGGGTTCTTAATGCGCGCTCTCTCCAGTGTGAAGGGTACGGGCTTTAGCCCGTACATCAATCCGCCAGAATCAAGGCGGGCTTTAGCCCCTGAGGGAACTCTTTCCCGAATCTGCTTTGGACTTTTCTTCTTCATCGCACTAACGGTCTACCCTGGCGCCGCGCAGACCGCTCCGCCAGCCACTCGACCCAGCGAGCCTCACCACGGAACAGTCATCTTCTCCCGCTCAACGGAGGAAAACGGCAAGACCACCACCCCATCGACCCGGCCCGCTGCCCAACCCGCGATCAAAGCCGAGGCCGTACCCACGGCGGAAGACACTGAACGCCAGGCCCTCACCTTCACCGCCTACGACCTCTATCTCCATCTCCGTCCGGCCTCCCAGCACATCGCCGTCCGCGCGGTGGTCACCGTCCGCAACGACGGCAAATCCCCGCTCACCCGCATCCCGCTGCAAATCTCCTCTTCGCTCACCTGGGAAGGTATCCGCGTTGAGAACAAAGACATCGCCTTCCAGGTTGCCACGCTCAACTCCGACGCCGACCACACCGGCCAGTTGCACGAAGCAGCCGTTCCGCTCGCCCAACCCCTTGTCCCCGGTCAGAGCCTACAGCTCGACGTGACATACTCCGGCCAGATCGCCCTCTCTGCCCAGCGGCTTGTCACCATCGGCGCTCCCGCCGAATCGGCCCTCCACTCGGATTGGGACCGGATCAGCCTTCCCTTTACAGGCTTGCGCGGCTTTGGCAACGTCGTCTGGTACCCGGTCTCGAGCGTTCCCGTGATCCTGGGCGACGGTGCACGCCTCTTCGACGAGATGGGCGAGCACAAGCTCCGCCTCTTTGGCGCACACTTTCGCCTGAACCTTACCGTCGAGTTCCCACACGGCCAGGCCCCCACGGTCGCACTCATCAACGGCCATTCAGTCCCAATAACGGTGACCGAGCCTTCCAGCGCTCTCGACCAAACCGCGGAGGTGGATGGAGTTGCCACCGCCGACTCGGGCAGCACGATTCTCGGCTTCGAGGCCCCTAGCCTCTTCGTTGCCATTCGCACCCCGCACAAAGGCGACAACCTCGCAGCCTTCACTCTCCCCGACAACAATGTCTCTGTCGATCTCTGGACAAAGGCCGCCACGGCGGTCACGCCCTTCGTTGAAAGCTGGTTTGGCCGGCAGCCTCGCTCCCAGCTCACTCTTCTCGACCTGCCCGATCCCGGCGACGCTCCCTTCGAGACAGGCTCTCTGCTAGCCACCTCGCTCGGCGAGCCCGGCCCCAAAGCGGCTCCGGGCGCATTGAACGGCGTTTTGGTTCATGCCCTCACCCACGCCTGGCTCACCTCGCCAACTTCGCCGCCGCTCCCCGCATGGCTCAATGAAGGAGTGGCAACGTTCATGGGCACGTTGTGGATCGAAAAGCAGAACGGACGGGATCAGGCTCTGCGCGCCCTCGAGGCGGACCGTGCCGCCCTCGCACTGGTTGAGCCTGCCAGCCCCGGCGAAAGCGCAGGCCAGCCTCTGGCCAAGGCCATCTCGCCTGTCTACTACCGCACCAAGGCTGCCTATGTTCTGTGGATGCTTCGCGACCTCGCCGGCGACCCGGCTCTCGCCGCCGCGTTTCAGGCTGAGAATCTTGCTGCCCCCGGAGCCTTCGAGAAACTTCTCGAAGCTTCCGAAGAGCATCCCAAACTCTCGTGGTTTTTCGCAGACTGGGTCGATGCAGACAAAGGCCTGCCCGACCTGAGCATTCAGGATGTCTTTCCCACCACCGCTGCGGCGGGTAACTGGCTCGTCGCTGTTAGAATTTCGAACACCGGCTACGCGTCCGCTGCGGTTCCGGTGATTGTCCGCTCAGGCTCTGGCTCCCAGGTGCACTCCATCACTCAGCGCGTTCTCATTCCCGCCCGCGAAAGCCTGACCACGCGCATCATCACCCAGGGCAAGCCGGCTGAGGTGCAGATCAACGACGGCACCGTTCCAGAAACCCAGGCCAGCCTTCACATCACGCGGGTCGACGAAGCACCAGCGGCTCCGGCCTCATCGAAGTGAAAGCGGCTCGAAAGGTTAGAACCTCTCTCCTCTTGGTTATGGAGCGGCGATCCCGCGGATTCATCTCTCTTGCCCTGGAGGGGCAATCGACAATAGCCCAGGGTGGAGCGCAGCGAAACCCTGGGAACGCTGCCTTCAAAGACCTCCGCGCCCCGGAGGGGCGCGGCGAAATGAACTAAACAACTCTATACCAACAGGAAATTTGCTCTAATAGCTCTGTTGGAACTCCGGCTCGACCGGATTCTCAAACAGCGATGCATCGCGGGTCACGATCGTCAATCCCGATGGCGTCACGAAGTAGCGCCGCTTGTCTTCCGCCGGGTCGTAACCGATCACCGTTCCCTCGGGAATATGCACATGGCGATCGATGATCGCCCGCCGGATGCGGCAGTGCCGTCCGATATTCACGTGCGAAAAGATGATGCTCGCATCCACGGTCGAATACGAGTTGACGCGCACGTCCTGCGAGACCACGCAGTTTGCAACCGACGCGCCGGAGATGATGACGCCGGCTGTGATCACCGAGTTAACCGCCATGCCCGAACGCCCCGGATCGCCGAAGACAAACTTGGCCGGCGGATACTGGCGCGCGCGCGTGCGGATCGGCCAGTTCTTGTCGTAGAGGTTGAAAACCGGCGATACCGAGCAGAGGTCCATGTTGGCGTCGTAGTAGGCGTCCAGTGTGCCCACGTCGCGCCAGTAAAGCGCCTGCTGCTTGTTCTCATCCACAAAGCTGTAGGCCATCATCTTCTTCTTGCCGAGCAGGCTGGGCAGAATGTCGTGGCCGAAATCGTGCCTCGAGTTCGGGTTTTCGGCATCCGCGATCAGCGCCTTGAGCAGCACCTCGGTGCTGAAGATGTAGACGCCCATCGAGGCGTCCACGGCATTCGGGTTAAAGGGCGACCGGAAGCTCGTCGAGGGCACCTTCTCCTGGAAGCCCTGCACCTCGCCCGTCTTGGCCACCTCAACCACGCCGAATTGCTTCACGTCCTCGGGCGCAATCGGCAGCGTGGCCAGCGTGACCTCCGCCTTGGTCTCCTTGTGATACTCCAGCATCCGGCTATAGTCCATCTTGTAGATGTGGTCGCCGGAGAGGATGATCATGTACTTCGGCTGCTCGCTGCCAATCGAGTAGATATTCTGGTAAACCGCATCGGCGGTCCCCATGTACCAGTTCGAGCCGGTGCGCTGCATCGGAGGCAGCAGCTCGAAGAACTCGCCCAGCTCCTGGGCTACAATGCCCGTCCATCCTTCGCGGATATGCCGGTTGAGCGAGAGCGCCTTGTATTGCGTCAGAATGAAAACCTTGCGCAGGCCGGAGTTGATGCAGTTCGACAGGGTGACGTCAATGATGCGATAGTGCCCGCCAAAGGGCACGGCCGGCTTGGCGCGATCCCTGGTGAGGGGGAAGAGCCGCTCTCCCGCTCCGCCTGCCAGCAGCACGCCAAGTGTGTCTCTCATGTCCATTGGACCTTGCCTCCGTACCAATACCTGCCAGAGATGCCTGCGACTGCCGCTACCCGATACAGCATATCTTCCGGTGAGACGTTTGCAAAGGCACTACCGAACGATGGAGAATACCACACGCCGCGCAAGATGGTCGCACATCTCACTGTATATAGTTCGGATGCCTCCAGCACAAAACCGGAACCCCCGCCGACAGGTATTTTGTCGCGGGAGTTCCGGTTTTGGAAAGATTGCCGTTTGGGTGCGCAGATGGCTTTCGCCACTCGGCGCCGGCCTGGGGCTTTGCTGCTTTATCGCTTCTTCTGGAACTTGTACTCCACCCCGACCGAGATGCCGAAGTTCCAGTTGTTGTGCGGCTTTGTCGTCTGGGGCACGGCGGTGAAATTATAGTCATAGCGCGTTAGCAGCGCGTCAGGCGTGATGCGGAAGACCAAGCGCGGCGAGCGGTTCAGGTCGATGTGGCCGCCGAAGACCGCTGCCAGAGCGGTCTGGTTGTTGTAGAAGCCCACGTCAGGCGGAGTCAGCGGATAATCGTGCGAATCGAAGTGCGCCCCGCCCACCAGCGCATGAGCGATCAGGGCGCCATGCTTGTTGTGCGGGCCAAGCCACTCAGGCCCACCCAGAAAAAGGTATTGGCTCACAAAGGGGCCCCGGACAAGATTCTGCCCAGTGTTGGTCCCCCCTACTTTTGCCACGCCGCTGGTGCCCATATAGCTGCGGCCCGAGGCTTCGACGGCCCAATGCTTGCTGAACCAATAGGAGCCGCTCAGATCCAGCCCGCCGAGATTGGCGCCTTGCAAGGCGTTCGGTCCTGCGTGGATGTGGCCGTAGGCCATGCCCAGCGAAAGATCGTAGCGGTTGTCGTAGCGCACGTTGGCCAGCGGGTCGGTGGCAACGTAAGTGCCATTGCCGGCCGTCGGAGAGGCGGTACTCTGCGCCAGCGCGCGGGTTCCGGAAGACAAAGCCAGGGCAGCTACGGCGGCAAGAGAGATGGAAAAACTTACATGGAGGCGCATCACCTTCCAGCTTACAGGACGACGCCAACACCGGACAACGCAATCCGGACCGGATTCACATTCCTTACGGCTCGCAGCGCTCTCTCCAGCGCGCCCAAACCAGATATCGCATCGTCTTCGCGACCTCTAGGGATGCCCACGCTCCAGCAGAAACCGCGGATTCCGGTTCGAGTGTCGGCGCGGCGTGGGTGCGCCACTCAAGCGGCAGTTGGTCCATAATGATTCCCGCCCTCGGCAACTGGCCGGCCGTCGAGATCACCTCTGCCGAGCGCCAGCCGTGCGCCTTCATGATCCGCACCGAGTAGCAGGCATTCTGAATCGTGTCTCTCGCATTAGGTTCGACAAAGATCGCCGACTTTGGAATCCCCTCCGCCTCCGCGGTTCGCGCCATCACCTGCGCCTCAGTGAATCGGTTGGCCACGGCTGCCCCAGTCATGATCAGCCGGGGCGCAACTCCCCGCTCATACTCGCGCACCGCCTCGTTCACGCGAGCCTGTTGCTCCGGCGAGGGGTTGCCGTCGTTGTCTGCCGGGCTGCCCAGCACAAGGATGGCGTCAAAGCGTGTCAGTGAAGTATTCGACGTAGGCGCAAGCAGCCGGGCCAAAACCCCCCAGGAAACAAGGCCAAAGACCAGCAAGATGAAGCCCAGAATCAGACGGCCTCGCCAGCCGAGGCGCGATCGACGCGGAACTGTGCGCTGGTGGTTCAAGCGGTGGGCCGGAGTCCTGCGCGTGGCGTGCTTTGTCGTCAATGGAAACTCCCAGCCTCCACTCTAAACCGGAGACCAGCGCCGGGTGCCCCACCCTCGCCACGTTGTTGTTTTTGTGGCTAGGGTGGGCCTCGCTAAGAAATCACCCTAGCTCCGCCGGCTCTCCCCAGGCCGACAAAACAAACTCGCTCAGTGGCTTGCGCGTGCGCGGACTCGTCTCCATCTCCAGCAGATGCGTGTTGGCAAGGGTAGAAGGTTCGCCCTGGTAGCCGAGCGCAATCACTGCGCCGATGGCATAATCCTCTGGAATTTCAAAGACCTTGCGAGCCGCATCCGTGTCGAAGCCAGCCATCTGGTGCGCAGCCAGACCCAGCGCCGCGGCTTGCAGCGTCAGATACGACGCGGCCGCACCCAGATCGTAGAGCGCAACACGGTTCTCCGAGCCGTTGCGGGCAAACTTTGTGCTGGTCACTCCAAGCATCAAAACCGGAGCCGCCCCCGCCCAAATCTGGTTGCCGGCAACGAGAGTCGAAAATATCTTTTGATAAGTCAGCGAGTTACGGACGCCCAACGAAGAAGCGCCAAGGTTGTTCGTTGCTGGACGAGGCGGCCCACCGGGCTGCTTCAAAAACCCTGCGCAGATCGGCAGCGCTTACCTCCCGGTCGGTAAAAGCCCGTGGACTCCATCGGCCAAGGATCGCCGGCAGCACGCCTTCGACGGCTGGAGCTTGCTTCAAACTGTTGACTTCAAGAGCAGATAACGTCATGAACTTTCTCCTCTCGAATGGATCGATCGCACCTCTTTGATTAGTCCTCAAAGGCGAAAGATTCCCTGTCGCAGAAAAAGTTGTTTGAACATGTGATTTTGTCCGCATTGCGCGAAGCGCGGCTGCCCCACCGCAAGGTGGTTAAGCCATCGCCTCCCGGCTCATCGGCTCAAAGTGCAACTGGTTCGACTTGCGGTCCACGTCAATCCGCACATGCTCGCCGTGCAGCACTTCGCCATTCAGAATCTTGATCGCCAGCGGATCTTGAATCATCCGCTGCAAGGCTCTCTTCAGCGGACGCGCTCCATACGCCGTATCCGATCCAGCCGCCAGCACCAGTTGCCGCGCCGGCTCGGTCAGCTCCAGCGAAATCTGCCGGTCTTCGAGCAGCTTGCTCACCTCGGCGAGCCGCAGATCCAGAATCTGGCTCATCTGCGCGTGTCCCAGCGGGCGGAAGATCACGATGTCGTCTACGCGATTCAAAAACTCCGGCCTGAAGTTCTCCCGCAGTACGCGCATCACCGACTCACGCGCCTGGTCGAAGTCGTGCTCCGTCTTCAGCGTGTCGCCAACCAGCATCGCCGCGCCCAGGTTCGACGTCATGATCAGCACCGTGTTCTTGAAGTCCACCGTCCGCCCCTTGGCATCGGTCAGCCGTCCGTCGTCCATCACCTGCAGCAGAATGTTGAAGACATCCGGGTGCGCCTTCTCGATCTCGTCGAAGAGAATCACCGCATACGGCCTGCGCCGGACAGCTTCGGTCAAGCTGCCCGCCCTCGTCGTAGCCCACATATCCCGGCGGCGCGCCAATCAGCCTCGCGACCGCGTGCTTCTCCATGTACTCGCTCATGTCGATGCGAATCATCGATTGCTCATCGTCGAACATGAACTCGGCCAGCGCGCGAGCCGTCTCGGTCTTTCCCACGCCGGTCGGGCCTAAAAATATAAAGCTGCCAATCGGCCGTTTCGGATCGCTCAACCCCGCGCGTGAACGCCGAATCGCGTTGGCTACGATGGTCAGAGCCGCGTCCTGCCCGATGACCCGCTCGCGCAGCCGCGTCTCCATTTCGACGAGCTTCTTCACTTCGCCTTCGAGCATCCGCGAAACAGGAATTCCCGTCCACTTGCTGACGATGCCGGCGATGTCCTCCTCGTCCACCTCTTCTTTCAACATGCGCGTAACGCCGCCGTCCTTCTTCGCCCCGTCCTGCGCGGCATCCAGCTTCTTCAGCTCGGCTTCGAGCTTGGGCAGTTCGCCATACTGGATCTGCGCTGCGCGTTCAAGCATTCCCTTGCGCGTCTGCTCCTCGGCCTCAAAGCGCAGCGCCTCAATCTTCTTCTTCAGCTCGCTGACGCGGCTGATCGCGTCGCGCTCCTTCGTCCACCGCGACCGCAGCGCCGTGATCTTCTCCTTCAGCGCGCCCAGCTCGCGATCCACCTCGTTGCGGCGCTCGACGCTGTTGGCGTCGGTCTCGCGCTTCAACGCGGCGCGCTCGATCTCGAGCGAAGTAGCCTCGCGCTCCAGTTGATCGATCTCCGTCGGCACAGAGCCAATCTGAATCGCCAGCGAAGCCGCGGCCTCATCCACCAGGTCAATCGCCTTGTCCGGCAAAAATCTGTCGCTGATGTAGCGATGCGAAAGCGTAGCAGCAGCCACAATCGCCGCATCCTTGATGCGCACGTTGTGGTGCGCCTCGTAGCGCTCCTTCAATCCGCGCAAGATCGCAATCGTGTCTTCGACGTTGGGCTCGCCGACAAAGACAATCTGGAAGCGCCGCTCCAGCGCCTTGTCTTTCTCGATGTATTTGCGGTATTCGTTCAGCGTGGTCGCGCCGATCGCCCGCAGTTCGCCCCGCGCCAGCGCCGGCTTCAGCATATTGCTGGCGTCGATCGCCCCTTCGGCCGCGCCCGCCCCAACCAGCGTGTGCAGCTCGTCGATGAAGAGAATGATCTCGCCATTGGCTTCTTCGATTTCTTTCAGAACAGCCTTGAGCCTGTCTTCAAATTCGCCGCGATACTTCGCTCCGGCCAGCATCGAACCAAGGTCCATCGAGATGACGCGCTTGTCCTTGAGACTCTCGGGCACATCGCCTTTGATGATGCGCTGAGCCAATCCTTCAACGATTGCCGTTTTGCCCACGCCCGGCTCGCCAATCAAGACTGGGTTATTCTTCGTCCTCCGGCTCAGCACTTGAATCACCCGCCGAACCTCCTCGTCGCGCCCAATCACCGGGTCCAGCTTGCCGCGCCGCGCAAGTTCCGTCAGGTCTTTGGCGTATTTTTCGAGAGCCTGAAACTTCCCCTCGGGATTCTGATCCGTCACGCGCTGCGTTCCGCGCACCGCCGTCAGCGCCTTCAAAATCGCCTCGTGCGTCGCGCCCAGAGCCACTAGAGCCTCTTGCGCCGCGTCACCCTTCAGGTGCGCCGCGCCCAGCAACAAATGCTCAGTGGACACGTACTCGTCTTTGAAGTTCGCGGCCTCGCGAAAGGCCTGATCCAGAATCTTGGTGAGCGCCGAGCCCAGCCCCGGCTGGCTTGAAGCTCCAGCCACACGAGGCAGTTTCTCCTCGATCTTGTGCAGCTCAAGCTCCAGCCGTTCCGTGGGCACACCGATCTTGTCCAGCACCGACGGAATCACGCCCTCGCGATCCTCGATCAGCGCCAGCAGCAGATGCACCGGCTGGACTTCAGGATTTCCAAGAGTGGTCGCCCGCGCTCCGGCCTGCTCCATCGCCTGCTGCGACTTGACGGTAAGTTTTTCCCAGCGAATCGCCATTGTTTCTCCAGTTGTCAGAGATCAGTAAACAGAGACCAGAGATCAAAAAAACCAAACCAGCCATCCACGCCCCGTGCCCCATCCTTGCGGTCTTCTTCTGCCGCAAGGGTGGGATACCACGGACCGATCAGCCGCCAACCGGTCTCTGCTCTCTGTCCACTGCCCTTACGCTCCACCTAGATCTCGACCTGCTTGGTCCGAGCCTCCAGTCTTCACAAACCAGCAACCCGCAAACCCGGCAGCCCCTCAAAATCCTTGATGTTCGTCGTCAACAGAGCATAGTCATTTTCAATTGCCTGCGCGGCAATCCAAAGATCGTTGACCCGCGTTCTCGGCGACCGGCCTGACTGTTTCATGAAAGCGGCCAGAATGCCAAAAGCTGAGGCCGTCAAGGAAGAAACATCGAGAACGGGCCGCTGTTCGAGCCTGCGCAACGAGCGGAGCCGCACCATCCGTGTTGCCGGATCGGTGCAGCTTTCCACGCCAAAGCTCAGCTCTCCCAGCGAAATTGCTGAAATGTACACAGACTCGTCGCCGGTGGCCTGCTGAACGGCTTGACCGGAGATCTGGCTGGTAGCCAATCCAACCCAGATGGAGGTGTCAAAGATCATTCCCACGGATTTCTGACCTCTTCATCGAATTCGCCTCGGCTGTCCTTGAGCCAGCTCTCACCCTGGGCAGGGCTCAGTCCTCCCTCCAGGCCGGCGATGGCTTGCGCGGCGGTCATGGTTCGCTTGGCCGGCACAATGTGGGCTATCTCGGTGCGATTCCGCATCACGCTGACCGATTCACCCATGAGAATTCGTTCCAAAATCGCGCTCGTGTTGCGCGCCAGATCGGAAGCGCTTATGATCTGCATCTTCATACCTCACCACAAAAGATATGTATCGCTACATACAAATACATATTATTCGCATTTTCGGTAAAAAGAAAGTGCCAATCGACCTCCCGTGACAAAATCAGCCATCAGTTCCCAGTTCTCAGGTTTGCTAACTGAGAACTGGGAACCAAGAACTATCCCTTACGCCACCTTGATTTCGATCTGTTTCGGCTGGGCCTCCGCCTTCTTCTTCAGCTCGAGCTTCAGCACACCCGCATTGTAGCTGGCCGCCACGCTCTCCGTGTCAACCGTCGAGGGCAGCGTGAACGCGCGATAGAAGCTGCCATAACGCCGCTCGATGCGATGGAAGTTCTGCTCCTTTTCCTCCGCTTCGAATTTGCGCTCGCCCTTGACCGTGAGGGTATGATTCTCGACGCGAACGTCCAGATCCTTCTGGTCGATGCCCGGCACTTCGAGCTTCAACACGACCTTCTGCGGATCTTCGTAGATATCGACGGCCGGCACAAAGCTGGCCGCGGCCACCGGATCGTTCTCGCCGTTCATGTCGCGAAAAAGCGAGTTCATGCGGTTCTGCAATGCTACGACTTCCCGATAAGGGTCCCAACGAGTAATTGCCATGAGAGTTTACCTCCGGATATTTTTTTGGAATTCTTGGAGCCTGAGACCTGAGTCCCGGCCGCTCAACAAATCTGATACAACTATAGCACACTAGATTCATAAAATGTGCGCAACGTGCACTCATATTTAAATATCTATAATAACATAATATAATATCAACAACTTACAGTAGGTAGCGCCGGTCTCCAGACCGGCTGTACTGGCGGCGTCCACGCCGCCAGACGACGCCTGTGGGCCTGGACACCCACAGAACTGCCAGCCTGGAGGTCGGTGGTACCAATGCGGATAGGCTCTTAGCCGCCCACTACAATAGACCCAGATGCAGCACCTCCTCACCCACATCGACTGGCACTGGCTTTGGCTCATCGTGGCCTCGTTTCTAGCCGGAGTCCTCAACGCCGTAGCCGGGGGCGGCTCGTTTCTCTCTTTCCCGGCGATGCTGGGCATGAGGGTTCTGCCCGTCCAGGCCAACGCCACCAACACCGTAGCTCTCTGGCCGGGCCAGCTCACCTCGGTCGCCGCCTATCGCGACGACATCCGCAAGAACCTGCGCCTCGCCCTGCTCATGAGCCTCGCCGGCCTCATCGGCGGGACACTTGGCGCGTTCGTTTTGCTCAACACGCCGCAGCGGACCTTCATGCAGCTTGTTCCCTGGCTGCTGCTGGTTTCGGCGTCAATCTTTGCCGTCAGTGGCCCGGTCTCGCGCTGGCTTGAATCCCGCAAGGCCGTTCTTGCTGTCCATCCCCATCCGCCACGCCGTTTCCCGATGTTTCTGGCGACGACCGCCGTCTGCTTTTACATCGGCTACTTCGGCGCGGGCGCTGGCTTCCTGCTCATCACCCTCTTCTCGCTCTTTGGCCACCAGGACCTGCACGAAATCAACGCCCTCAAGGTCTCCGCGACCACCCCGGCCAACGGCATCGCCTGCATCATCTTCGCCGTTGGCGGCCAGATCGTCTGGCGTTATTGCCTGCTGGCCATGGTCGTCTGTGCCATCGGCGGCTACACCTCGGCCCGCCTTGCCCGCCGCGTCCCTCAGCCTGTTCTTCGCTGGCTGGTTGTCTTCATCGGCCTTTCGATGGCTGCATGGTTCTTTCTCAGGGGACAGTGAACCGATCTTTACCCCTGACCCCTGACCCCTGATCTCTGATCTCTGATCTCTGTAAACTGTATCCATGAGCCACGAAGGCATCCGCATCGCCCCCAAGACACGAGGACCACGAGAACGAAGAGGCCCGCCCGCTGCCACGCATCGCCGTCACTCCCGAGAAGGTCCGCGTCCTGATCACCGAGGGCAAGGGCATGGAGATCGATTGGGCCGACGGCCACCGCAGCTCCTGGAGCTTTCCCGTGGCTGCGCGAGGCCTGCCCCTGCGCCACCTGCATCGAACTGCGCAAGACCGAGGGCCGCAAGCTCGGCCAGCCCAAACCCAAGCCCGCCAACGCCTTGCCAATCTACGCCCCGCCGCCCAAGCCCGCCAGCGCCCACGCCGTTGGCCGCTACGCCATCCAATTCAACTGGCAAGACGGCCACTCCGGCGGCATCTACTCCTGGGAGTATCTGCGCCGCGTCTGCCAGTGTCCCGAATGCACCTTCGCAGCCGAAGAGACCACCGGCACGCCGAACTAGAGCCGCACTGTCCTACCTTTCCTCAAGGAGTCCACCGCGCGAACCGCACCAAACGGCACGTAAAACCGTGCTCCTTCAAGGGGATGGCCTCTTCAGCCACCATCCAAACCCCTCTTTAAGAGCCGGTCTCTTCCGAGAATCTTCGGTTTTCCACCCGCTTTGTCCTAAATCAATGTATTTCTCCTCGGTTTTCCACAGGACAGACCGCTAGCAGTAAAATCTGAACCAAATTGAACACTAAATTTCCACGATTTTTTTGTTCCGCCGGTAGTTCGCGTCTGCTTATCCACCTAAAGTCTTGTCATAATCGCAGCAAGAGCGGTTTCTCAATAACTGTTCCAAGAGCCGAGTTCAGTGAGGTCAAGGTCGAAAACCCGAAGCGGGAGCGCAACTTCGAGCCCAAAAGCCTTGCCGGACCACCCAGGGGAGCACGGAAGAGTGACCAGCTATAGCCGCCAGGACGTGTTACGCATCCTGCAGATCGGTTCCCGCCAGTTGCAAGGCTGGGAGCGGGCGGGTCTTGTTGCCCAGCTCCAGTGCTACTCCTTCCAGGATCTTGGACAGTTGCGCATCCTCCGCGTCTTGCGCGAGGAAGCCGTCTCCGCGGCGTCGATTCGCCAGTCGATTGTGGCCATGAAGGCCGTCGCCGGCATGACAAACCCCCTGCTTGAGGCGAGCCTGGTGCGGAGCGGAACGCGCCTCGCCTTCCGCCACGAAGGCGCGGTAGTGGACCCCATCACCGGGCAGTTACTCTTCGACTTCGAGCGCCTCGAACAAGGCAACGGCCCTTCGGCAAGCTCCGAGGCACTTTTGCTGCGCAAGCCGGGCCTTCATCACGGCCCGCGCGGCGTCCAGGAGCAGTTTTTGGCAGCAGTGCAGGCCGAGGAGGCAGGCGAAAAGGCTCGCGCCATCAAGCTCTACGAGCAGATCATGGAGCTTCACCCCAACTTCGCGCCGGCCTGGATCAACCTGGGAACGATCCACTTCCATCTGCGCGAGTTTGGCTGGGCCGAGCAGCTCTACCGCCGCGCCACCGAGATCGATCCAGCCTATGTGCTGGCCTTCTTCGATCTGGGCAACGTGCTCGACGAGTTGCAGCGCCTCGATGAGTCGATTGCAGCTTACCGGCGCGCGGTCGCTCTCGCTCCACGCTACGCCGACGCTCACTACAATCTCGCGCTGGCCCATGAGCGCCGTGGCGAGGAGCGTCCCGCGCTGCGCCACTGGCAGGCTTATGTGCGGCTCGACAAGAGCGGTCCTTGGGCCGACCATGCCCGCGGGCAGATTCGCAAGCTGCTCGACCGCGAAAAGCTCTCGATCGCCTGGCGCGCCGATCGCTTTATTGCGCCTCGCAAGGGAGTGGCCCCGCTCAAACTGGTCGGTGCGGATACCGGAACGTTCTGATTTTCGTCCCGTGAATGTCCTCTTAAAGCGAGATGGCCCTTCCTGAGGGAAGGGCCATCTCGCTGTGCTTGCCATAGGATCAGTTCACGGTCACTGCAAACGTAGCCGTGGGCGCCGGGGTGATCGCCGGAGTTCCGGCTCCCGTCACCGTGTAAGTGTAGGTGCCGGCAGTCGTTCCCGGAAGTGGTCTTAGGAGGTCGTGGACGCTCCTCCGCCGCCGCATGCAGCTCAAGCTGCCCAGCGCTGCCATCACGATCAGGACGCCCAGCATCGACCGCCAACTGCGCCGCCGCGCCGGAATCCCCAGGAAGACCAGCAGAGCTAGTACCGCGCCGCCTCCTGCGCCTTCCCATCCCTTGCCCTTGCCGGGCAGCTTCGGATAAGCCAGTGTGCCGGTGGTTGCTGCCACAATGTTCGATACAGTGAATGTCGCCGTGCCGCCCATCGCCACAGCCGATCCGTTTGTCGACGTGCAGGTCGGCGTATTGGCCGAGGTATTGCTCGGATTTCCCGAGGCCGCGGCGCAGGTAAGTGTCACCGTCCCCGTATAGCCGGTCGTGGCTGTCACCGTGATCGTCGAAGTCGCCGATTGCCCGGCCGAAATCGACGAGGGAGTGCTGCCGAAGCGCTCAAAGTGAACGTGTTGGCAGGCGCGGTTACCGTCACCATGGCCGTGCCGCTGCCGTGCCATAGGTCCCGTCTCCGCTGTAGGCGACCGTCAAGGTGTCGCTGCCTTCGCTCAGGCTAGCGCCCGGAATGGTAAAGGTATAGGTTCCGCTGGCAAGCGTCGCTGTCGCCGAGGTGTAGCCGCCGCCGGAGAGCGTCACGCTTCCAGTCGGCGTCGCCCCGCCCGCTGGCGAGCTGGCCACTGTAACCACCACGCTCAGGCTCTGGTCTGCGGTCAAGCTGTTCACCGCCGGCGTCACTGTTACAGTTGTGGCGCCGCTACCAATCGCCGCCGACCAGTCATTCACCACGTTGGCCACGTTGAGCGACCCCAGCCCGGTCGCCAGATCGTAACCCGTTCCCGCACTATAGCCGGAGAGGATGCCTACGCCTCCTTGATCGGCGGTGTGAAGTAACGTGCAGTTCGGAGAGGTGAAACCAAACCACCCCTCGTCGCACGGTGTAGCGATGTTGCCTGTGTCGATGTCGTTAAAGGAGCAACCGTTGCCGGTAGTAGCGCTTTCGGCGCTACAGCCCGAGTAGGTCTGATTGGCGGCCAGCCTGTAGAGCACGGAGTTGGGATTTCCCTGCGGAGTGCCCGCCTTCTGGTTGATCAGCGCCATCACGCCGGCCATCGCCGGAGTTGCGACCGAGGTTCCGCCCACCTCCTGCGCGCTTGGCTCCTTTGTTGTGGAATACGTACATGCGCCAAGGTTGGAGACGCACATCAGGTACGCGCTGCCCGAAAGAAAGCCGGCCGAAGAAAAGAAGCTCACGTCCGGGATATCGCGCACTCCGTCGCTCGGAATACCCGGAACTCCGGCCTGCCAGCTCGGCTTGGGCCAACCGTCGTTGACAAGGGGAAGGTTGCCATAGGAGGAGCCAGTCGTGGTAGCCGTGCCGCAAGTGGTGGTGTTCGAACCGTCACTCACCACGCATCCGCTCGCTCCGCCGCCGCCCCCGACAGTATCTACCAGCGGAGACAAGTTCACCATGTAGTTGAGGTAAATGTACTGGTAGTTGACGAGAACGAAGTTGCAGGCTGTCTCGGGATCTGTGACGCCGCTGATGCCCAGCGGTTTGGCCCATTCCTGCTCAAGAAACGCTGCCGCCAGAGGACTCGCGCAGGTGTCGTTCCAGGGAACCTCGGGCACATACCCCTTGGCGCTCGAGCCATTGGATGCATTGGTCGAGTTCCAATACGGCGCCGGCGTGCATTCCGTCGAACTTGTCAGCGAGCACCAGTTGAAGTCGGTGCCGCCCACAGCCGTGTTCCACGGCGTGGAAGCAATCCCGCTCACCGAAAGGCCATATTCCGCGGCATAAGGCGTGCCGCCCGAATCTCCGCCCTGGTCGCAGGCTGGCGCACCCGAATCTCCCGAGGCTACAAAAACGGCAATTCCCTCCGATGCGGCGGTCTGCCAAAGGTTGTAGTACAGCACGTTTCCTGCTGTGCCCATGCCCAGTTCGCACGCGCCATAGCTCACATTCATGATGTTCGCTACGAGCGGCGTGTGATTGACGATGTAACTCTCCGAATCGTAGAGAGTGTCGTCCGAGGTCGACGCCGGATAAGAAGAAACAACCACGATATTCGCGCCCTTGGCAACAGCCCCCGACCACTCCGCGTCCAGCGTGTTTTCGATCAGGTCGTTAATGGTACAGCGAGGCGGGTTAGTCCCTGTGCCAGGGTCTGTGCAAACGGTAAGGGGCTGAGTCTTGCTGCCCGAGACCAGCGTGAGCTGGCTGGCAGAGTAGGCAGGCAGGCCGAAGGTGCTTCGGAAGGTGGTCACATCGGCTGGGAACGATCGAGCTGGTGGCTGCAATCGCGATGGTTTGCCCTGTCCCGTCTGTTCCGGCATTCCACAACGGAAGCACGTTATAGATCGTGGCAAAGTCATACGGCGCAATATCCTCTAACTGGTATGCACTGTTGTTGCTGCCGGCGGGCACGCTGACGCCAAACTCCGGACGAACGCCCGAGGAGTTGCTTGTCGCAAGCGTCTTTGCGCCTGTGGACGAGGTACTCGCAACGCGGCTCCATTTGCCTGTTCCGCTGTCTCGCGTCACCTGGCTGCCAAGACGGTAGAGAGGATGCGGGAAGAAGTTGTGCAGCGCCTTCACGCCTACCACCGCCGGTGCCAGCGCCGCGGGAATCTGCGGGTCGGTCATATTGCCGATATGCGCCACGCCCTTCACATTCAAATTGTGAATCTCGGTGTGAAACGCGCTCTCAACCTGCGCGGCCGTTCCGCTGAAGCGGATCGACATGTGGTCGTTCGCCACATCATCCACCGAAAGGCCGTGCCCGTTCAGCCACCTGGAGATTGTCGCAATATCGGTCTCGGATGGGCCGAAATCCTGTCCCACCTCCTCCGGCTGAAGCCAATGGTGGAAGTCGGGCGAACTCGGGTCGTACTGGCCGGCGACAAACTTCTCAAAGGCCGCCTGCTGTTCCGGACTCCGGCTCAACACCAGAATCAGGTCGGTCATGGGAAGATCCGGGCTCACGAGGCCGCGATCGTTCTTGGCGTTCGCCCGTGGGTTCGTGTTCCCTTTGAGCGTCACCAGCTTGCTCTCGTTGATCCGGTTGACAATCCGAATCTGGGGCGAAAACGCCTGGGCCTGCAATGCTGAACTGCTAATCAGGGCTGTCGAGCAGAGTAGTGCACTGGCCAATGCGCAATGCAGGAGGGAACTCATAGCACGCATAGTCGTTTTTCCTTCGCCTTCCTCCGGAAGCTAAGCCCCCGAAGATACAAGAAGTTGCGGTTGTACTTGCATGATACCCGTAAGAAATCTGTTGGCGACCATTCTA
Organism: uncultured Acidobacteriaceae bacterium; assembly: GCA_963843625.1. Classification (GTDB taxonomy): domain Bacteria; phylum Acidobacteriota; class Terriglobia; order Terriglobales; family Acidobacteriaceae; genus Telmatobacter. Next base: position 74,115 of record CAWJLK010000012.1, on the reverse strand, counting down.
TGCTCGGATGCGAATACATGAATCCGGCATGGAGTTTCGAAAAGGAACAGGCATCCTTTCGTCCCTAATGCGCGGAAGCCCCTGGGAAGGGGGCGAAGCATTCCGCTCGTTCCAACCTTCGCAGCCCAAGGCACAACACTACAACAACCAGGTTCCGAAGGAAGAAATGATCGGTAAAGTGATCGACCGCCGGTAAAAAACGCCGGCAGCAAACAAACAGCCGGAGACAATGTGGTTAGACGCTGTTCTACAAGGAAAGTTGACCGGGGAAAGAGAAGAAAGCAAACGGCCTGCTGTGCAGGACGGAATGGGTCGCCTGAACCCGGACTTAAAATGTGCTTCCCAAGCCGTGCCATCGAAGGCTCAAAACATCCGACGCCATTCTGTATAGCCCGGACCTTTTACGAACGGAAGACCATAAAACTGGCTTTCACAGCTTTTGCGCTCTCTGCACCGCGCGGACGCCGTTGACCCGGCGCAACCCGAGAACCATGCGGTTCAGATGGTGAACGTCCTCGGCTTCTGCCACCAGCTCGACGACGGCCTCCCCGTTCTCATCCTTGCGAATGTCGACGCCGCTTATATTGGAGTTGTCGTCCGAGAGGACGGCGATCAGCTCCTTCAGCATTCCGGTGCGGTCGTCGCACGAGACGGTGATCTTGACCGGGTAGCGCTGCGGCTGGCCTGCCGCCTGTCCACTCGTCCGCGACCACTCGACAGCGATGCGCCGGTCGCTCTCGTAGAGCAGGTTCTGCACATTCGGGCAACTGCGCGCGTGCACGGCCACTCCCTTGCCGCGGGTCACGTAGCCGACGATCTCTTCGCCGCGAATCGGGTTACAACATCGCGCCCGGTAGACGAGCATGTCGTTCTGCCCCTCCACCTGCAGCGAATCCGAGCCCGTCAAATGCAGCTTGCGCACCGCGTCCGACATCGCCGACTCGGCGGTCGTGGGCTTGATCTCCGGCGTAACCTCGGCCTCCGGCTGAGTCGTGCTGCCCGGAGAGAGCTTGTTCAGCACCTGGCGCGCGGATTGTTTGCCCAGCCCCAGCGCAGCCAGCAGGTCGGCGGCCGTGGCCACGCTATATTCCTTGGCGATGCGGCTCAGATCCTGGTCGCCAATCTGGCTCATCGGCACCTTGAACTTGCGCGCCTCGCGCTCCAGCAGCTTGCGGCCAATCTCTACGGCCCGGCGTCGATGGTCTTCGTTGAGCCAGTGCTTGATCTTGTTGCGCGCGCGCGGACTCTTGACGAAACTGAGCCAGTCCCGGCTCGGCTTGTGATCCTTCTGCGTAACGATCTCCACAATGTCGCCGGTCCGCAGCTTGGTTCTGAGCGGAGCCATGCGCCCATTGATCTTGGCCCCCACGCAGGTGTGGCCGACCTCAGTGTGAATCGTGTAAGCAAAATCGACCGGCGTGCCGTCGGCTGGGACCACCACCACCTTCCCTTTCGGCGTGAAGGTGTAGGTCTCGTCCGGATAAAGGTCCATCTTCAGGCTGGAGAGGAACTCGTTCGGGTCCGTCATCTCCTTTTGCCACTCGACAAGCTGCCTGATCCAGTTCAGCCGCTCCTCGTCGCGAGCCGTCACCGCGCCGCCGCCGGCCTTGTACTTCCAGTGCGCCGCAATGCCTTCCTCGGCGATCCTGTGCATCTCTTCGGTGCGGATCTGCACTTCAAATTGATGCCCGGTCTGCCCCATCACCGTCGTGTGCAGCGACTGATAGCGGTTGGCGCGCGGCATCGCGATGAAGTCCTTGATGCGCCCCGGCACCGGCCGCCACAGCGTATGAATCAGCCCGAAGACCGCATAGCAAGCGGCCACGTCCTGCGTAATCACGCGAATCGCCAGCAGATCGTAAACCTGATCGAAAGAAACCTTCGACCGTTCGAGCTTCTGATAGATGGAATAGATGCGCTTGATGCGCCACTCCACACGGGCCGGAATGTTGTTCTCGCGCAGTTGCTCGTTGAGCGTATCTTCCACGCCGCGCAAAAACTGCTCGCCTTCGACGCGCCGCGACTCGACCGCCGCCGAGACCTTCTCATAGCTCACCGGGTCGGTGTAGCGGAAGGCCAGATCCTCCAGCTCGCCGCGCACCTTGCCCATGCCCAGCCTGTGAGCCAGAGGCGCGTAGATGTCCAGCGTCTCCCGCGCAATGGCCTCCTGGCGTTCGGGCCGCAGATGCTCAAGCGTCCGCATATTGTGCAGCCGGTCGGCCAGCTTGATCAGCACCACGCGCACGTCCGAGACCATGGCCAGCAGCATCTTGCGCACATTCTCGGCCTGCCGGTCTTCGCGGTTGGCAAATTGGATCTTGTCGATATTGGTGACGCCCTCGACGATGTGGGCCACCTGATCGCCGAACTCGGCCTCGATCTCTTCATTCGTGGCGGGCGTGTCTTCGACCGAATCGTGCAAGAGGCCCGCGGCGATTGCCGTCGAGTCCATCTTCATCTCCGCCAGCACCTCGGCCACTTCGAGAGGGTGCACGATATAAGGCTCGCCGGAGGCCCGCATCTGTCCCTCATGGTGACGGACGCAGAACTCCCAGGCCTTGCGAATCAATGAGATGTCTTCACTAGGGCGGTTCTTGTGGACCAGCTTGAGCAGAGCCTCGATCCGCCGGTCGATGGCCTGCTGGTCGGCCTCCGACACGGCAGGCGGCGTCTTCTTCGAGGAAGCCGAAGGCGCACCGGGAACATCTGCCGGGGTGGACTGGTGGACAGTCGCCATGCTTCATTATAGGCCGGTTGTGTTTTCGGCGCATCATTCACTGCCGGAATGCCACCTAACCGAATCGATGGGACTCGTCGAACCGCGACGGTGGTGCCTGGCCGATCCAATCGATTGCTTTGAACCGGCGCTCATTCTCTACCGCGAACCAGCGAACTCGCGAATCCCGCTCAGCGGGAGCTGACCCGCCACTGTTCTCAAACCAATCTGAGCCAATCTCGCGGTTTGTTCCTCGACCCACCACGGTTCGACCCTCAACAGCACGGGACGATAGGATGGGAGGTGCACGAACCAAACCTAGGAGCCCATGACCAAGCCGCGCACCGCCCGACCCTCCAAGAAACATGGGTCCCCAAAGACCGCTCAGCCCATCGCGCCCGCATCTCCTGCTCTCGGCGCTCGCATCAGCCGTCGCGCCGCAGACAAGCTCCGCGCGGGTCATCTATGGGTCTACGCCTCCGACATCGAGTCCGTCGAACTGCCCGCAGGCGAGCCTCCCGCGCTTCTGCCCGTGGCCGACAGCCGCGGACTGCTCCTGGGCACGGCGCTCTACAGTCCCGCCTCGCAGATTGCCCTCCGTCTCATCTCGCGCGAAGCCCTCGACGACGCAGCTTGGCTCCAGTTGCTCGAAACCCGTCTCCGCGCGGCCATCGCCCGGCGCAAGCCTCTGCTCGACGAGGCGAACAACGCCTGCCGCCTCTGCTTCAGCGAAGCCGATGAGTTGCCCGGCCTGGTAGCCGACAAGTACGGCGACCTCGTCATTCTGCAACTGCTGGCCAAAGGCCTCGACTCAACCGCTGTGCGCGAGAGCTGCGTCCGCGTTCTTCGCGAAGAACTGAACCCAGCCGTCATTCTTGAACGCCCCGACCCGAGAGTGCGCGAACTCGAAGGCCTTTCAGCGCCCAGTCCTGCTCCGCTCTTTGCCAGGGATGATGCGGCTGCTACCGTCAGCACTCAATTCCGAATCAACGGCCTGACGTTTCACTTCGATGCCAGCTCCAGCCAGAAGACCGGCGCATTCCTCGACCAGAGAGCCAACTACGCCGCCGCAGCCCAGTGGGCGCTGAAACTCGGCGCGACCAACCGCGCACTCGATGTCTGCTGCTACCAGGGAGGCTTTGCCTTGCATTTGGCCCAGGTCTGCGCCCAGGTCACCGGGGTTGACTCCTCTCACGCCTCGCTCGAAGTCGCCGAACGCAACCTTGAGACAAACCGCTCGCGCCTCAGTGCGCAGGTCGATTGGGTTGAAGGCGACGCCTTCGAGATTCTGCGCGGCTGGTCCGACGCAGGCGAAAAATTCGACACCATCGTCCTCGATCCGCCCGCCTTCGCCAAGAGCCAGCGCGCCGTCGAAGGCGCCCTGCGCGGCTACAAGGAGATGAACCTGAGAGCCCTCAAAATGCTGCGCCCCGGCGGCCTGCTAGTCACCTGCTCCTGCTCGCATCACGTCAGTTGGGTTGATCTCGAAGCCAGCGTAGCCTCGGCCGCCGCCGATGCCCATCGCCGCGTACGCCTGCTCGAACGCCGCGGGGCCGCGCTCGACCACCCCGTCGTCCTCAACCTCCCAGAGACCGAATACCTGAAATGTCTCGTCCTCGAAGTCGAGTAGCTCGGGAGGCGTTCGTCACGCGCGAGCAACATGCTGCCCGCCCTGCCATGGGTTCAGCAAGCGTGCCAGCCAACCGCCAATCCATGATCGCCGAACCGGCGCTGGCTCGGCGGGTTTTGCCGCTGCCTTCGCCGTCCGCAACTGCGCCAGCGTATCCTTGACCATTGCCCGCAGTGATTCAGCCTCAAAGGTGCATGAGCGCAGATAAGCCGAGACGGTCAGCCCGGCATCGGCGGCGCGCCTATGCAGTTGCGCGCACTCAACCTTGCTCATGCGAATCGTGATGCTGGCCGACTTCAAATTCTGTTCAAAGGGCGTGCACCGAAACCGGTTTGCCGTCGGCTCCGAATTCGCAGCAGGCCCAATGGCCGCAGCGGACTCATGTCTTGTGGCCGCACGATTTCGCGGCGCAGCCGCCGGGGCCGCCGGAAGCGAATCGTCAACACTGGCCGGCGCCGTTTCGGCACTCTGAGCGATCGGCTGATCTGGAATGCGGTAGCGTGCATGGGCTCGCAACGCCCGCTCGTAGCTCAACGTCGCAACATCGTCTTCCAGGCCGTCATCGCTCCACGCGGACGCGGACTTCCACCCCGCCGGCAAAGACCCGTCGCCAGAAGCAACGGGTCTTTGCGCAGGCGCGGCAAGTGCAGCCAACAGACCAGCAAAGCTGGGGGAGGCCGAAGAGGTCGTGGTTGCGACCGGTTGCTGCATGGCTTCGAGATTACCGCGCGGTCCAGCCGGCAGATGAGCACAAATCCATATCCGAAGAGGAGCTGGATTCCGAAACGGCACAACTCGGCTCCACGTCCTGAAATGGAACACTCTTGCCGCTCATGAAAGCGAAGAACCACTCCCAACCGAAGCCACAAAAGCTCTCGACCGATCAGGCAGATCCAGCTTCCGGGATTTGCGGCTCGGGCAGCACGCGGCCGGGGAGCCTCAACAGTTCGGTCACGGCCTCGGCGCTCATCGGGCGCGCAAACAGATAACCCTGGCCATAGCGGCAGCCCATCTCGCTCAACAGGCGATATTGCTCGACGGTTTCAATTCCTTCGGCCACCACATCCATGCCCATCACTCGCGCCAGTTCAATGATGGTGCGTACGATCTGCAGCGGCTGATCACCCTCGGTCATGCGGCACACAAAAGAGCGGTCGATCTTCAGCACATCGAAGGGAAACGCATGCAGGTGGCTCAGCGAACTGTAGCCGGTGCCAAAGTCGTCCATCAGCAGCGAGACGCCCAGTCTGCGCAGCCCGCCAAGCACTCCCAGCGCGGTGTTCACATTGGGAATGAGGCTCGACTCAGTCATCTCCAGGCCGAGCTGACGGCTCGATATGCCGGATTGCATCAACAGACCCTCAACGTGATCCGCCAGACCCTGACGCGAAAATTGTCGCGCTGAGAGATTCACGCCAACCCGCAGCGAAACATGCCGCGGGTCCTCGTAGCACCACTTTTGTATCTGGCTGCAAGTCTCGGCCAGCCCCCAGTCGCCGATCGGCAAGATCAAGCCGCACTCCTCCGCCAGCGGAATAAAATCCATCGGCGGAATCAATCCGCGTTCCGGGTGCGCCCAGCGGATCAGAGCCTCAAGTCCGACAATCTTGCGCGTCTTGAGCTCGACCTCCGGCTGGTAATAGAGCACGAATTGGCCTTGGTCGAGCGCCCGCCGCAGATCGATCTTGTTCGGCCAGTCTCCCTTCGAGTTCTCGGCGGCGCGGTGATGCCTCAGTCCATGCCCGTTCCTCGTGAAGCTATTCCGCAGCCTGCGCAATTCCAGTTGACTCGCAACCATGTCGGCCAGGCTCTCCAGGGTGCGAATCGCCTCTGCCTCCATCTTTTCCCTGGGCTCACTGTGCAGAATGGTCAAGACTCCGATGATCCTGCCGTCGCCCGAGCGCACAGGAACGCTGGCAAAGCCCGCCGCGGCCAGTTGTTTGAGACGCGGCATCAGCGCGTCGCATCGAGGATGCTTCGAGATATCCGGCACAACCACCGGGCCGTCCTCTTCGAGAACCAGGTTGAAGATCGAGTTCTTGCGCGGCAGCTCCCGAGCCACCTGGCGCCAACTGGACTTCAACCACACGCGGCTTCCGTCGGCAAAAGAGAGTGCCACCGAATCGGCCTGGAAGTACTCGGCGGCCAGCCGGGTGATCGTATCGTAGGCCGGCTCCGGCGGTGTGTCCAAAATTCCAGTCGAAATCAACGCAGCCACACGGGCATCTTCTTCCTGCCTGGCAACCCGGTCAATCTCAATTCCGTCAACCTCAACTTCGTCAATCCCCACTTCGATCGGCGGCATCTTGACTCCTGCCTTCGCCCAGCTCCGGCAGCCGGTTCTCAACCGGCGGCTGCACCCGTGAGCGCTTCATGCTGCGGAAAAAGAGAAACACGGCCATCCGGCCGGTTCACATTCGATTCGCTCTTCAAAACCGAAATGTGTACCGCGAGAACCTTCCGCATCTCCCTCATCTCCTTTATCGGAAGGCATGATTAAGACCATGAGGTTACGGCGGAACGCCATTGTTGAGTACCGATCCGCTGACTCATGCGTCATTTTCGAGACACAGGCTGACCCGTTTCAGTCCACAGGAAGCTGAGTTGGTCGGCGTCGTCCTGGATCTGCTGTTCCACGCTCACTCCGGCCGAGTGGCCGCCTGCCAGGCTGTAATGCAGCAGAATCGGCCGTCCGCTCGACGAGTCCGCCTGCAACAGCGCCGTCATCTTGCGCGCATGCAGCGGGTCAACGCGCGTGTCGTTGTCTCCGGTGAAAAACATCACTGCGGGGTATGCCGTGTCGGCTTTGACGTTGTGATAAGGCGAATACTTGAGCAGATAGAAGAACTGCTTTTCATTCTCCGACGAGCCATACTCGGTCTTCCAATAAGAACCCACCAGAAATTTCTGGTAGCGCAACATATCCAGCAGCGGATAGCCGCACTAGCACCGCCGAAAACAGCTCAGGCCGCTCGGTAATCGATGCGCCCATCAGCAGCCCGCCATTCGACCGTGCCCGTAATCGCAAAGTGCGCGGGAGAAGTGTACTTGTTCGCGATCAGATACTCGGCCGCGGCAAACCAGTCGTCGAAGACATTCTGCTTCTTCTCAAACATCCCCTGCTCGTGCCAACTCTCGCCGTATTCGCCGCCGCCGCGCAGGTTAGGCACGGCAAACCACCCGCCCTGCTCCAGCCACCATGCCCATGCCGGATTCCAAACAGGAGTCTCGCTGATGTTGAACCCGCCATAGCCGGTCATCAGTAGCCGCTCCGTCCCGTCCTGCTTCAATCCCTTCTTGCCGGCAATGAACATGGGAATCTGCGTCCCATCCTTCGACTTGAAAAACACCTGCTTCAACTCATATTGGCTCGTGTCGAAAGGAGTCTTCGGCTGCGTGAAGACCTCCCGCTTTCCCGTCATCGTATCCAGCCGATAGAGCGTCGGCGGCTGGATGAACGACTGAAAGCTGAAGAAGCCGTAGCGTTCGCTCACACGGCCCTCCACAATCGAGGCCGAACCAATGCCGTCATATTCAATCTCTCCGGCCGGCTTGCCATCGAGCGTGTAGACCGCAGTCTCCGACTTCACATCCTTCAGCCGTTCGACGTAGATCTTCCCGCCCACAATCGAAAAGTTCTGGATCGCATCCGGTCCCTCGGGCACGATCGTCTTCCAAACGTCGGGCATGATGCCGGGATCGGCCTTGAGAATCCGACCCTTGGGCGACTTGTAGTCGGTCTTCACATACCACGCGCCCTTGGCGTAGATGGCCGCGAAGCGCGAGTCCAGCCCCCAGACCAGAGTCTCGAAAAACGAGCCCGGCTTGGTCAGGTCGCGGAAGACGATATCCACGCGCCGCGCCGGCACGCCCCGGTCGATCTGGATGACAAGATAGCGACCGTCGTCGGACAACTCCGCGTCGAAAAGATCGTTCTTCCCCAGTTCCTCGCCATAAAACTCGCGTCCGAAGATGAGCTTGTCTTCCGAGTTTCGCGTGCCCAGTCTGTGCTGATAGAGCAGCGTTCCCGCCTTGTCGACGCGCGCGTAATAGAAGCTCGCCCCATCCGGCGCAAACGTCACGCTTTCGTAGCGTGCGCTCGGCAGCACATCCTCCAGCGTCTTGCCTGTCTTTACGTTTTTCAGGTGAATGCTCGTCTCATCCGCGCCGCCCTGCCGCAGCCGATAGGCCACCAGCGTCCCAGCGCGCGACACATCCGCCAGACTCACCGATAGATTCGTATCGCGGCTCAAAGCAGCTGGGTCTACCAGCCTCTCGTCTTTCGCCGTCCATCCGCGCCTGACATAGATCGAAGCCTGCTCCTCGCCCGCAAGCCGTTTGCTGAAGAAGTAACTCCCACCCCGCTCCATCGGCAACGACCACCGCGAAACATGCTCCAGCTCATCCAGATCGTCCACGAGTTGCGGACGTATCCGCGCCTGCTTCAGGTAGTGCGACGTATAGGCGTTCTCCGCATCGATAAAGGCCTGCGTCTCCGGGCTCTTCCTGTCCTCGAGCCAGCGATAGTTGTCCGAAATCTTCGTCCCAAAGTAGTCGTCGGCAACGGGCTTGGCTTCAGCCGCCGGCGGCGCAGGCAGCGTGATGCCCTCGCGCCCATGAACAGTCTGTGCCAGCCCGCTCATCCCAACCCCAATGCAAAACAGAACAATGAATCCAAGCCTTCGCCGCATGGCAATCCCTCATGTCGACCGATTCTATGCAAGATAAGACGTTCAATGGTCGTTGGGTGTCCCTCTTCACCTCATTCTGAGCGACGGGGGAACGCGCACTCAAGGACCTGCTTTCGTCCATGCCCGAAGGTCCGCTCTAGGACCGGCGCCGCAGCCGCTCCTCGCTTCCAGACGCCCGTGCCCCACCCGACTGCATCCTGAGCGGCGAGCGCGTCTTTGTTTTTGCGGCTAGGGTGGGAAACCACGAACCCTAACCACCCGTGCTCGCCGAGCAACTCCCCAACAATCCCCGCCGCAGACGACAGCGCCGCGTCGATCCCGGCCTGATCTTTCCCGCCGGCCTCGGCGATCTCCGGCTTTCCGCCGCCCGATCCACCCACAAGCTTGGCAACGGCCCCAACGAGTTTCCCCGCCTGAATCCGCTTCGTCAGCCCCGGCGTCACCCCGGCAATCAACGCGACCTTGCCCTCCGGTTGCGCCGAAGCCAGCACCACCACGCCCTCGCCCAACTTCTGCTTCAAGTTATCGACGAGCGTCCGCAACTGCCCGCGCTCCAGCGAATCGGCCCGCAGTGTCACCAGCCGCACGCCCTTCACGTCGACAGCTTTCCCCATCGCCTCATCCAGCGCCCCGGCGGCCGACTTCATCCGCGCCTCTTCCAACTCACGCCGCAGCCGCTTCAACTCATCTTCCTGCGAAGCCAATTTCGCCCGGAACGAATCCGAAAGGCTCGTCCCATCCGAAGGAGGAGCCAGTTGTGTCACGATCTGTGAAACGGCGAAGTCCTGCCGGAAGGCATCGAGCGCGCCCATGCCTGTAATCGCCTCAAGCCGCCGCACGCCGGAAGACACAGACCCCTCGCTCATGATCTTGATCAGCCCAATCTCGCCCGTGGCCTTTGTATGTGTCCCACCGCAAAGCTCCGTCGAAAATCCATCCGACAGCTTCACCACCCGCACCTTGTCGCCATACTTCTCGCCAAAGAGCGCCATCGCGTGGTACTCATTCACGGCCACATCGATCGGCACATCTTCCAGCGTCTCCACCCGCGCATCGGCCAGCACTTCGCGATTGACGATCGACTCGATCTCTTCCAGCTCCTCGTCTGCCACCTGCGCAAAGTGCGAAAAATCAAACCGCAGCCGATCCGGATGCACCGCCGACCCAGCCTGCTTCACATGCGTCCCCAGCACCTGCCGCAGCGCAGCGTGCAGCAGATGCGTCCCCGTATGATTCCGCCGGATCGCATCGCGCCGCTCTCATCAACGACAGTCCGCACGTGATCGCCCACAGCCAACGGCTCCTTCAGCAGAGCCTTGTGCGCCCGCACGCCCTGCACCGGCAGCACGACTCCTTCGATCTCGGCAACGGTCGTATTCCCATCGGCGGAAGTAAACCAGCCAGTATCGCCAACCTGCCCGCCCGAGTCGCCATAAAAGCTCGTCTGATCGAGCACAACATCGACCAACTCCCCAGCCGCCGCCGCCGGAACGCCCACGCCATCCTTCACAATCGCCAACACCTCAGCGCCTTGTGCGGTGAGCTGCTTATACCCAAGAAAATCCGTCTTAGGCAATTCGCGATAAGCCGGGCTAGCCGACTTCTGGCTTCCGCCCTTCCACGAAGCGCGTGCGCGAGCCTGCTCGCTTCCTTGGCGAGCTCAAAACCCTCCTGATCGAACGAATGCCAGCATCACGCGCAGCATCCACCATGAAATCAAGTGGCAGACCGTAGGTCTCGTAGAGGTGGAAGGCATTATCACCAAGGAACCGTGATTCTAGGTCGCATCTCGAATCAGGCTAGCAATCAGTTCGCCTTCAGGAGACGGTCAAATTGTCGGCAACTTGAGCAGCGTCTTCCAATCGATGAATGCCGTCGGAGCATGAGCTTCGGATCAGCGACTCGCCATGCTGCCTGAAGTGCCTTGCTAGCGGCTAGTCTTCAGCCCGTGCGATCTTATAGCAGAAATCAGGGAGTCAAGTCCTCGTCAAGCTCAGCCAGTTCGCACCAACTTTCAGCACTCGATCAAACTGCTTCTCCTCCGCCTCAACAACCTTGGCCACGCGCGCAGCCGAATCGATCAGCTCCGGATAAGCCCCCTGCATCAAATCCCGCACGGCATAAACCATCTGATAGAGAAACGGCTGTTCCTGCCCCAGCAGCCGCCCATGCCGAATCCCACGCCGCAAAATCTTCCGCAGCACATACCCGCGCCCCTCATTCGAAGGCAGCACTCCATCATTAATCAGGAAAGTAGCTGCGCGAGCATGGTCCGAGATGATGCGCAAGCTGGCATTCCCCACAAGCCCCGCCAACTCGCCGACTCGCCGACTCGCCAACTCGCCAACTTGTTGCCCCGCTGACTCGCTGACCTGCTGACTCGCTGACTCGCTAGCCCGCAACCCCGTCAACTCCGCCGCCCGCTCAATCAGCGGCGTAAACAAATCCGTCTCAAAATTCGAAACCTTCCCTTGCAGCACAGCCGCCAGCCGCTCCAGCCCCGCGCCCGTGTCGATCGAAGGCTTGGGCAGCGGCGTCAGAGTGTAACCTGTCGTCTTCCCGTTCGCTAAAACCGCGGAGCGGTCAAACTGCATAAAGACCAAATTCCAAATCTCGACGTACCGCGCCTCATCCTTACCAAACGGCAGATCGACTCCCGGCGTCTCAGCCGCCTCGATCCCCATGTCATAGAAGATCTCCGAGCAAGGCCCGCAAGGCCCCGTCTCGCCCATCTGCCAGAAGTTATCCTTGAGGCCGTATTGGAAGATCCGCTCCTTGGGTACGCCAGCCTCGATCCAATAACCCTCGGCCTCGTCGTCGCGCGGCACGCCATTGGCTGGGTCGCCTTCGAAAATCGTGACGTAGAGCTTGTCTTTCGGAATTCCGAAGCAGCCTTTTTCCGGATCGCCGGTAATCAGTTCCCAGGCAAACCCAATCGCGTCCTTTTTGAAATAATCTCCAAACGAGAAATTCCCCAGCATCTCAAAAAACGTATGATGCCGCCGCGTAAAGCCAACGTTCTCAAGATCGTTGTGCTTTCCGCCAGCCCGCACGCACTTCTGCGAAGTCGTCGCCCGCGAGTACTCCCGCCGCTCCGCCCCCAGAAACAAGTCCTTGAACTGGTTCATCCCCGCATTGGTAAACAGCAGCGTCGGGTCGTTGGCAGGCACCAGCGAAGAGGAGTGCACCCGGCGGTGCCCCTTCGTCTCAAAAAAGCGCAGAAAAGCTTCGCGAATCTCGTTCCCAGACCGAATTTCCATAGCTTCTTCAGTGTATCCAATACAGCTCACGTACCATACCGCCCAATCATGGGAGAATGAATGTGTAAACGTATATGACAAACGACAACCACGAAGATCCTCTGCCCCTCCCCGAAGCCACGACCGAGCCCGCCGCCGAGCCAACCCCGGCGCCTGCCCAGGAAGCCATAGCCGCTGCCCCCATCGCCAAACCACCGGCAGCTCCCGAGCCCATTGTCGAAGAACCTTCCGAGCCTCAGGAAAACTTCGCCGACCTGCTCCAGCGCCTTCGAGCGCAGCCACTCGCACAAGGGCCAGCCCGGCCAACGCCAGCTTCAGGGCGTCGTCGTCTCGCTCTCCGCCGACCAGGTCTTCCTCGACATCGGCTACAAGACTGAAGGCGTTCTGCCCCGCTCGGCCTTCGAGAACAACGCCGAAGGCGTCAAGCCCGGCGACACCTTCCCCGTCTCCGTCACCGGCCGCAACGAAGAGCGCTACTACGAGCTCTCGCGCTTCAAGGTCGCGCAGCCCCGCGACTGGTCGGCCCTCGAAGCAGCCTTCGCCGACAAGACCGCCGTCGTCGGCACCGTCACCGAAGTCATCAAAGGCGGCCTTCGCGTCGACGTCGGCGTCCGCGCCTTCATGCCCGCCAGCCGCAGCGGCACGCGCGACGCCGCCGAGCTCGAAAAGCTCGTCGGCACCGAGATCAACTGCCGCATCACCAAGCTCGACGTCGCCGATGAAGACGTCGTCGTCGATCGCCGCGTCGTCCTCGAAGAGCAGGCCCGCGGCGTCACCGCCGCACGCCGCGACGCCCTCAAAGAAGGCGACATCGTCACCGGCACCGTCCGCACCCTCATGCCCTACGGCGCATTCGTCGACCTCGGCGGCATCGACGGCCTTCTCCACATCAGCGACATCTCCCACGCCCGCGTCGCCAAGCCAGAAGACGTGCTCACCGTCGGCCAGGAACTCCAGCTCCGCATCCTCAAAATCGATCCCGAAACCAAAAAAATCTCGCTCGGCCTCAAGCAGCTTCAGGCCGAGCCCTGGGAGACCGCTCCCGACTCGCTCCGGCCGGCCAGCGCATCACCGGCACCGTCACGCGCCTCATGGACTTCGGCGCATTTGTCGAGATCGAGCCCGGCGTCGAAGGCCTCATCCACATCTCGGAAATGTCCTGGGGCAAAAAGGTCCGCCACCCCAGCGACCTGCTCAAGCAGGGCGACCGCGTCGACGCCGTCATCCTCGCCATCAAGCCCGAGGAGCGCCGCATCTCTCTCGGCCTCAAGCAGACCCTCGCCGACCCCTGGCTCGAAGTCGAGCGCAACTTCCCCGTCGGCTCGCAGATCGAAGGCCCCGTCACCAAGATCATGAACTTCGGCGCATTCGTTCAGATCGCCGAAGGCATCGAGGGCCTGGTCCACATCAGCGAAATCGCCGCCGACCGCCGCCTCAACCACCCCAGCGACGTGCTGCGCGCCGGCCAGATCGTCAAGGCCCAGGTCCTCGCCATCGACGCGGAAAAGCGCCAGATCAAGCTCTCGCATGAAGCAGCTCATCCCCACCGAGCATCGACGAATACATCGCCGAGCACAAAGTCGGCGACACCGTCTCCGGCCGCGTCGTCGAGCAGTCTCCCACCCTCACTCACGTCGAATTAGGCGACGGCATCCGCGCCACCTGCTGCACCACCTTTGCCAGCGCTACCCCGTCCGGCGCGCCCGAAGTCCAGATCGAGTTCACGCCCCATCCCAAGACGCCTTCCAAGCCCGACCTGTCCAGTCTCTCGTCGATGCTCAAAGCCCGCTGGCAAGGCAACGCCCCCGCCGCCCAAATCCGAACCCGAGCCCCTGAGCCGAAGGCCAGATCCGCACCTTCAAAATCACCAAGCTAGACCCCGACACCAAAAAGATCGAAGTGGAGCTGGCGTAAGTTCGGTAAGTGCGGACTGGGGGAAACCATGCCCCCAGCCGCTTGCATCGGATGCCCCAGAGTCTGCCCCAAGCTTGTGGCAAGGTCGCCGCAAGTAGTACGGCAACGGAGGGAGCAGGAGCCTCCAGGCTCCTGAACGCAGTCATTCAAAAACGCGGCTTTAGCCTCGGTAGCTTGACATTAAGCAATGTGTAAGGGCACGAGATTACTCGCACGTAAGCAAAGCTACAGTACCGGAGGTGCGTCTATTGGACCTTGGGGCGACTCTCCCGCACTACGTTCCGTAATGCCTCGCAAAGTAATGCCCCGAGCAGTCACTGTTGCGCCAGAAGTTAGAGGCGGATTTTCATAATCGGAGAGAAATTCGATAATTTTGATCATACTCGCTAGTTTGCGGGCTATAAGGAATGAGAGGGCCTCGTCAACCGAAAGACCAAACTCCGAATTAATATAGTAATCCATCTCTTCGCCCTGCTTGCGGATGCAGGCCACGGTCGCTTTGATCTCATCTGCTTCTCGCTGGTTCTTTACCGAAGACCAAAGCGTGAAAAGCACGATGACGAGAAGGAAAGTCACGAAAAGCTCCGACAGATGGAACACCCGTGAGGCCGTCGACGCCTCAACCACCTCATTTATGCTGTGTCCCAAGAGTGTGTTAGCACTGTAGTAGAAGAAAATAAAGAAATTGGGGCGCACTGTGAGGCTATAGCTCGCAGGGTTGATCTTGTATAAAGCGAAATCGACAAGAGAGAAGGTGAGAACCGAAAATCCAGTTAAAAGCAGAAAATTGAGCGCGTAAAAAAAGGAGGTAAGCCTGCTCCTCTGGTATTCCTCGAGCTTTCGAGAAAGGAACTTGCAGCCTCTGTTAAGGATGATCGCCATTTGAAGGTTACTAGCCCATTTTAAACGATACTCCTCGCTCATTCGTTCCGTCGGTGATGCGGAGATATTTTCCGAATCTATCTTCCCCACGATGGATTCTCGCCCGACTTTCATTATCCATACCGTGAGCTTCACATGAACGTCGTAGAGCCTGGATGGGCGGAAGATGAGAATGATCCGGTGCGAAAACACGGCAACGACCGATGCAAACGATAGAGCAATTGCCAGCCAAAGAAGGGGTACGTTTCCAGAAAACGCAGTGATCGCAGATTCCAAGAGGCATAGCGCGAAGATTATCGTTGTGAACCTAAGAGATCTAGAAGTAGAAAGAAGCGTATTGATATATGCAAATGTTAGATTCCAACTCCTGACCCGCCAGATTATTCTTGGAATGTACCAGATGACAATCAGAAGCGGAAAGAATACAACATATAGAAACCACAACAGAACCTCGGTGCTTTTTGTGAAGAGCCAGACCAGGGCAAGCACAACAAGGAAAATCACGAACTTAAATTCCACAAGCCACGAAATCGGAGGTGCCATTTCCACTATGAAGGAATCGATGCTGAAAACAAATACTTGAAGCAAAAGATATACCCAGAATAAGCAGGCAAAAACAGACATAAGGAACAAGCGCCAAGGGAAGGCCTTCGTTGCCGCTCGCGGCAGCACGGGATCGGAATCTACCGTTGACATAGCTGATCGGATTATAAGCCAGCTTCTTCTTTTGACCGGTTTCATTCGTTTAGAATTCGAAGTTCGAGAAGGACAAAGACCCACGCCGTAGACGTGTATCTCGGCTCGCGACGTCAGCATCTGCCGGGTGCCCCATCCTTTCCGCTTTTTTCTGCGGAAAGGGTGGGAAATGACGAACCCCAACCATCGTCCATCCATCAAGACTTCGCAGATTTGTGAAACCATCATCAAATCGAGTAGGATTAAATCCTACTCTATTGGAGGCCGATGACATGCGCACAACGAAACAATTCAGCATCACCCTGCCTCACGAAATGGCCGAGATGGTCCGCACCAAAGTCGAGTCCGGCGAATACGCCTCGGAAAGCGAGGTCATCCGCGACGGGCTGCGCGCACTCGAAATGCACGACCGCGCCCTCGAAGCCTGGCTGCGCGAAGATGTAGCCGCAACCTATGACGCCATGAAAGCTGACCCATCCCGCGCTCGTTCGGCATCCCAGGTACGCGCCTCGCTGGCCGCCGCGCACAAATCCGCTCTCCGTGCCGGATGATGCACAAGGTCGTGTACGCAGGGTGCTCCTCATCTCGATTTGAGATGTGGGAGACGACGAACCTCAACCAACCGAGTATTCGATCCCGACCCCGCTCTGCCGAATCCGTCCGCCTCACGCAGAGGTTTGCAGATAATAACCCTCCCTCCGTGCACAATCATGGAATGGACAGCAACAGACAGCACGTGTCGTCCCTGGTCTCTGCCCCCTATTCCCTGATCCCTGCGAGGGTACCCCCACCCCCCTGTGGAGGCCGGACTTCGCCTCTCGGATTTCCCGTAACTTACACTTCACAAATGTTTTGCAGGTTTTTCCTGTTGGCGGGTCGGTAGCCGGGAACCCCGCATTTTGTCCCTTTTTCATTCCAAAATGCGCCGTTTTCAATCAAAAACAGCCCTATTCTCGCCGGATACAGCTCGAAACCAGCCCTCGCCGATCAACCGCTCCACCCCTTAGCCCGCTCCACAGCCCGCCGCCATAACCCGCGCCGCTCGGCCCGCTCGCCCGCATCCATCCTCGGCTCAAAGCGCACGTCGCCCTGCCGCTTGGCCCGCAACTCCTCCGGTCCCGCCCAGAAGCCCGTTGCCAGCCCGGCCAGATAAGCCGCGCCCATCGCCGTCGTCTCCGTCACCTGCGGCCGCACCACCGGCACGCCCAGCACATCGGCCTGGAACTGCATCAGCAGATCGTTCACCGCCGCTCCGCCATCCACGCGCAGCGCACCCAGCGGAGTCGTCTCGCTCTCGACGGCTTCGAGCACATCGGCCACCTGAAAGGCGATCGACTCCAGCGCCGCCCGCGCAATCTCGCCCGGCTTGGTGCCCCGCCGCAGCCCGATCAGCATTCCCGCTGGCGTGCGGGTCCCAGTGCGGCGCGCCCAGCCCGACAAACGCCGGCACAAAGACCACTCCGCCCGAATCCGGAACCGAAGCGGCCAGCGCCTCCACCTCCGCCGACGAGCCGATCAGTTTGAGATTGTCCCGCAGCCACTGCACCACCGCGCCGCCGATAAAGATGCTTCCCTCGAGCGCATATTCGAGCCGCCTCTGCGCGCTCGCCGCAAGGGTCGTGATCAGCCGGTGCTTCGAACGCACGAACCCCGTCCCGTTCCCGTCCAGCCCAGTCCCAATATTCTGCAGCAGGAAACAGCCCGTCCCGTAGGTGTTCTTGGCCTCGCCCGCCTTCCAGCACAACTGCCCAAAGAGCGCCGCCTGCTGGTCGCCGGCAATCCCGGCAATCGCCACGCCGCCGAGGCCCAGCGTTGTCGTCACCTCGCCCACCCGCTCGCTCGACCACACAACCTCCGGCAGCAAGCTCTCGGGAATCTTGAAGATACGCAGCAACTCCGCGTCCCACTTGCCCTTGACGATATTGAAGAGCAGCGTCCGCGAGGCATTCGTCACGTCCGTAACGTGCCGCGCTCCGGTCGTCAGATGCCAGATCAGCCAGCTATCCACCGTCCCAAAGGCCAACTCGCCCCGCTCAGCCCGCGCCCGCGCTCCCGGCACGTTGTCCAGAATCCACGCCACCTTCGTCGCCGAAAAATACGGGTCCAGCACCAGGCCAGTCTTCGCCGAGACCGCCTCCTCCACTCCGCTCGCGACCAGCGCCTCGCACTGCGCAGCCGTCCGCCGGTCCTGCCAGACAATCGCCGGATAGATCGCCTTGCCCGTCGCCCGATCCCACACAATCACCGTCTCGCGCTGATTGGTAATCCCGATGGCCGCAACGTCTTTCGGCACCGCCCCGGCCCGGCCCAGCGCCTCCACCGCGCAAGCCAGTTGGCTGGTCAAGATCTCCGTCGGATCGTGCTCCACCCACCCCGCCCTGGGGTAGAACTGCTCAAACTCATGCTGCGCCACCGCAACAATCGTCCCCGCCTCATCAAACAAAATCGCCCGCGAACTGGTCGTCCCCTGGTCCAGTGCAAGAACATAGCTCATCTCAAGCTCTCCGCCTTTGGACCCCAGTCAATCACGCGCAACCGCCAACGAGCAAGTTAAGATAGACCCATCATGCTCGAACCAGGAAGCCAGTCCGGAGAAGCCCCCCTTCGCGGGTCAGTGCTGGTTCTTTTGCAATTCGATGTCTGCGAAGCCATTCGCCTCGACAAGCTCCAGGAGCTGGTCAACGCGCGCAAGGTCGACAAGCCCAGCATGAAGCATCCCGCGCCCGGCTATGTGCGCTACCAGAGGCCGCCGGTTGTCGTGCCCGCCGAGCCGCTGGTGCTCGAAAGCGGCGAACGCCTGCAAGGCGAGATCAAGTACTACGACTACGGCGTGCTCAGCGTCATCTTCGAGCTGCCTTTTGCCGGCGACTGGGACAAGCTGACCGGCCTCGCCAGCCGCTGGGTTTGGGATATCGACTTCGCCGGCCAGGCCACCGAAATCGTCCGCGCCAGCCTCAAACGCGCAGCTCCGGCACTCATCAAGCCCTACGACGAGTGGCTCAGCGAAGACTACCTCATCTTTCATGTGCGCGAGATTGAGGGTTCGCCCTCCGTCACGGAGCTGATTCACCAGCACGGCGCACGCATCGCGCAGGTCGTCCGCGGAGACACGGGGCAGTTGGCCGAGAGCGAGTGCAATGAGGTGCTGCAATCGCGCATCTCCTACTATGCCAACGACCTGGCAGTCATCGGATGGAATGCGGCCTTTCTCTATGACACCAGCTCAGGCGCAGAGATGGCTGTGCAGTTGCTCGAATATGCCAACTCCCAGTTGCTCGAGTTCCGCTACTACGACGATCTGCTGACCGAAGAGCTGGAACGCGTCTACACCATTCTGGACAAAGGCACAGGCATGCTGGCGCGCTGGCGGCTGGCGCGTTCGGCCACGCGGCTGCACACCGTTCTGCTCGACGTGGCAGAGCTCACCGAGCATGCAGACAACGCCATCAAATTTCTCAGCGACATGTTTGCGGCGCGTCTCTACAGGCTGGCGGCCTTGAAGGTCGGCGTGCCTGATTACAAAGACCTTGTCACCCGCAAGGTCCACACCGCCGAGGAGCTCTACCATTTCATGGTCGACCAGTTCAACCAGAGCCGCGCGTTCTTCATGGAGCTGACGGTCGTGATTATCCTGGTGGTCGAGCTGGTGTATATGTTTGAAGGAAAGATGTTTTAGTTGAGGCCGCCTCCCGTGGCGCCGCATATTGAGCCAAGAGATACGCCTAACCCGATTCCGATAGCGTGAAATTCAGGAGTTTTGTATCCTATAGATGATGCCCCCGCAAGTTGGCGGCCTAACCCCCAACCACCCAACCGAGGAGATCTTTATGGCAGATACAGTTAAGAAGGCGAAGGCGCCCGCAAAACCCCGCAAAACCACCGCGAAGAATGGAAAAGTTGCTGTAGCGGCCAAGTCCACGATGCCCTCTCGTGAGGAGATCGAGCGGCTTGCGCGGAGCTATTGGGCAGCACGCGGTTACCAGGACGGCTCCGCGGAGCAGGATTGGTTGCGGGCTGAGCAGGAACTGCTCAAAATGGCCTCATAGGAAAGCTACTTCCGGTCTGAACGATCCCCTCGCGCACTGTGCGCGCGCAGGTGTCCCCCATCTCGATTCAGAGACATGGGACACCTCAACCAGCGCAATTGAAGGCCTCCCAGACCCCGATTTCGAGAACTGGAGACTACGAACCCAATGTGAGCATCGAGCGAGCGTCTGCCTCACCGCAGATGGTCAGCCCTCGCGCCTCGCCCCGCGCGTTCTCTGCCCAGGCGCCCTTGCTGTCACTGAGTCATCTTGGAACCCGGTAGTCCTATTGGGGTGCCTGGTGATTCTCCCCTTTGCGAGTGGACAACTGAAGTAGCCTGCGGCCCACCATGAAGAACCAAATCGGATAGAAAGGGCCGGCAATTGCCAGCAAGACGACTCCGGAGACTGGCAGGAAGAGCCCAGAGACGATGTGGGCCAGGTCCAGTCCGTGCATAAGAATACCCAGCCAAGCCGTGGCCTTGCTGAAGACGCCGCCGCGCAGCATCACGAACGAGATCAGCACCGCGCCGCACTGGACCAGGACTCCGCCAAGAATGGCTCCAGTCCCGTGCCAGATATCGGCGGCCATGACCGCTTCTCCGGCGGCAAGGAGCTGCATCCGGACTGCATCACTGGTTGCCGCCGCGTACTTGTCGCTCAGCGCCACCATCGACAGCGCCGCAGGTGTCGCCAGTACCAGTGTCAATCCGGCGAAGGCCAGCACCGTGGAGAGCAAGGTGTTAACCCGATCGGTATTTTTCAGTGCAGCGTACAGGCCGATAAACAGCAGGTAGTAGAGTGGCATCACGGCGATCGTGGGCAGGTCGAGGCGCAGCAAGCCCACAACCCTGTGGTGCTGCAGCAGGTCGAAAGCCTGCGCGGCAGAGGCAGGCTGGCCTCCCAGAATCACCATCTGAACCATCGTCGCCAGCGAGTAAACGATCAGAAGCAGCGCGGCGATTGCTCCGATGCGGCACAATCGGCTGAGATCGCCGCGCTCATCGATTGTCTGCTCGCGTTCATTGCATGAGTTCATGGATTGTCAGTACCTCGGGGGCGCATGAAAGAGAACAATCGTTCACCCCGACGATTGAATGATGAAACGAGCGGCGTGGCGAATCCACGCCCTCGATCAAGCATTGGCCCGCTCCGCCACCAGCATCGACTGTAGAATCTGCTCCGACACGTCCTTGACCGCGGCTGGCGAGTGAGACAGGAACAGCGTATTCGTCTTGTCGTTCTCGCCGATCGACTTCAGCGTGTCGAAGTACTGCGTAACCAGCACCAATTGCATCACTTCCTTCGACGACGCGCCCTCGACCGCTTTCTGGAACTGCTCGACCGAAGTCTGCAAGCCTTCGATGATCGCCTTCCGCTGGTTGGCGATACCCTGGCCTTGCAGAGCCTTGCTCTCCGACTCGGCCTCGGCCTTCTTCACCACCAGGATCTTCTCCGCCTCGCCTCGCGCGTTCGCGGCCACCTGCTCGCGTTGCGCCGCATTGATGTCGTTCATCGCCGACTTCACCTTGGCGTCGGGAACGATATCCGTCACCAGCACATTCACAATCTCGAAGCCGAAGGTCGCCATATCCGCATCGAGTTCCTGCTTCACCGCCGCGGCAATCGACGACTGCGAGGCGAATACCTCGTCCAGCGTCATGCCGGGCACATGGCCCAGAATCACCTGTTCCACATAGCTCTTGATCTGCGCAGTCGGGTCGGAGAGTTTGTAGTAGGCGTCATAGACCTTTTCAGGCCGAACGCGATTCTGCACCGAGATCGGAATCGTAACAAAAACGTTGTCCTTCGTCTTTGTCTCCATCGTCAGCGAGATCTGGTTGACGCGCAGGCTCACAACGCCCGCTACGCTGTCGAAGATCGGAATCTTCCAGTTCAATCCTGGATCGGCGACGCGCAGAAACTTGCCAAAGCGCGTGATCACGGCCACCTGGGCTGTGCTGACAGTAAAAAAGCTGCCAAGGATCAGAATCAGTGCAAAGAGAGCCAAAACTCCCAGCGGAATCAGGTAAAGTACGTCCATTCACTTCCTCCGTTGCCTCATTGAGAAACAACGGAGAATTATACGCGACAGTCAAGACAGCCGGATTACGCCCCAAGGTTCACCCCAAAACCTCCCGCGCCCCATCCATTCGCTTTTTCTGGCGAATGGGTGGGAACCCACGAACCTCCGCTCTACTGCGTCTCTTCCGGCTTCTTCTCCAGCTTGATCTTTGCAAAGTCAATCCCGAACCTCGGCGACTTGCGCGTTCCGTCGATATGAATCGCAACCTCGGTCCCCGCTCCATCTTTCTTGAAGAATGGATCTGCCGGGGTCAACAGCAATCCCTTCCATCCGCCCACAACCTTTGACACCGAGGCCTCCATCTTCGCCTTTCCATCAAAATTCAGCGCGCCGCCTTCTACCGTATATGCGCCATTGAGCTCGATCTTTGCTCCCGGCACGGTGTAGTTGAGCGCCGGCAGCGTAATCACCCCGCCCGCCATCTGGAAGCTGCCTTGCATTTGCGAGAGAATGCTCGCCGGATCGGCTGTCTTCAAGTCATCCGTCCGCCCCTGCCCGCGCAGGCTCAACTCCGCGACCCGCCCCTGAATCTTTTCGCTGCTAAACAGCGCCTTGTCCAGCGAAAACGAGCCGTTCATCTTGAGCCGCTCATCCACTGCCTTCGGCCCCGGCGGAATCTTGAGCGTCGTCTTCGCCGTCACATCGCCCGTCATCAGGGCCTCGCCCGACTGGCTGGCCAGCCGCAAAAAATCCTCGATCTGCCCTCGGTCCACATCGACCTTCAAATCAATATCGTGGCCAATGCTATGCGGCGGGTCATCGGCCTCCGTCGCCATCACACGCACAATCTGCCCCGTCGCCGTAAAGTGCGAGTGGCCCAGCGTCGCATCCACCGGCTCCAGCCATGTGTCTCCGTTGGTCCCGTCCACCCGCGCATGGAAGCGTGTCGTCAGCGGCAGCGAACTCCCAAAGTGCGTCAGCCGGAAATCCGGCGTCTCCGTCTGCCCGTCCACGACAAGATCGCGCAGTGTGCCCTCGTAGCGCCCGGTCGACGAGAGAATCCCCGCAATATCCTTGAAGGTCGCCAGGTCCGCGTGTTCAAACCGGTAACTGCCTTGGGTAGCTGCCTCGCCGGGATCGTCCGTCCGCCAAGGGCCAAAGCGCCCTGTAGTCTCGATCGTCCCCCGCGGCTGCGGGTTGGTAAGTTCGGCGTCAAACCCCATCGCTTTGCCCGATGCAACTCCACTCAGCCTGAGGTGGGCGATCTGAAAATCCAGCGGCAATTTTCCCGGCTTGCTGGTCTCGATCAATAGTTCTGCGCCGCTGCACTCCAGGGTGTCCACCTCAAAATTCACCAACGCCGCCATCGCGCTCCAGTGTTTGCCGCCTTGTGAACCGCCAGCACCCTCTGTCGCAGTACGTTCAAAGTGCGACCTC
Organism: uncultured Acidobacteriaceae bacterium; assembly: GCA_963843625.1. Taxonomy (GTDB): domain Bacteria; phylum Acidobacteriota; class Terriglobia; order Terriglobales; family Acidobacteriaceae; genus Telmatobacter. Next base: position 50,838 of record CAWJLK010000012.1, on the reverse strand, counting down.
GGCGGCAGATCGACTTTCAGGCCCTTCAACTGCACCACCGAGATACGAATCGGCTTGCCCGGTCTGTAAATCAGCGGCGCATGAAAGCGAAACTCCTCAACGCGGATCATCGGGCACGCCTCGCCCGACGAAGCCGTCGTACCTCCGCTCACACCCTCCGGAGGCCAGATGCGCAGCCCCTTGCCCTCAGCCCACAGCCCATTGACCAGCGACACATTGAAAACTGTCCAGTTCCACCCGCGCATGAAAGTGATCTTCCAGCTCCTCCACGATCCGCGCCCGCAGAAATGGCTCTGCCTGGTGCAGCCCGATTTCCACGACCACAGCCGCGGCCACAATCGCCGCCAGCAACCCGCCCGCGACCCACTTGAGCCACCGCCTGCGCCAGAACGATCTCCTTGCCTCCGCCACTCCCGCCTCCGATTGGCTCCATTTCCGCAGAGCAGATTCTCCTAACCGCCGACCCAATGTCTTGCTGACTCGCTGACTTGCTGTCTTGCTGACTTGCTGACTCGCTGACTCGCTCTCCCCAACCCCCATTTTCTGATTAGATGCTCGATGCCGTAGACTTCATTACACGGATGCAAGAGCAAATTGAAAACCTCGTAAAGCTGCAAGCAGTAGAGTTGGAGCGCACCCGCGTCACTTTGGCCGCTCGCGCCCTGCCGGCAGAAATCGCCCAGGCCAAGGCCGCGCTGGCCGCCGCCGAGAGCCAGGCAGCCGAGGCCTCCGCCGCCCTCAGCCGCGAGGAATCCCTCCGCACCCGCCTTGAACGCGAGATCGACGCCCTCCGCAAAAAGGCCGCCCGCTACCGCGCCCAGCAGGACTCCCTCACCACCTCCGAGCAGGCCACCGCCGTCGAAAACGAGCTTCAGCTTTGCCGAGGCCGAAGCCGAGCGCCTTGAAAACGAAGAGTTTGCCAGCCTCGAACGCACCGAGGCCCAGGAGGCCGCTCTGGCCGCCGCCCGCGCTCCAGGTCGAGTCGGTCGCCGCCGCTCTTGAAAAGACCCGCGCGCGCATCGCCCTTCGCCAGGCCGAGTTCGACCGCGAACAAGCTGACCTCACCGTCCAGCGCGATGCTCTTCGCCCGCTCATCGAACCCGATGTGCTCATCCGCTTCGACCGTCTCTGCGGCTCTCGCGGCACCGGCCTTGCCCGGGCTGAGAATCAGCAGTGCACCGGCTGCCGCATGGGCGTCCGCCCGCAGATGTGGAACCAGCTCCGCGAGGGCGAGCTGCTCACCTGCGACAGTTGCTCCCGCTACCTCTACTGGGACCCCTCGATGGCCCCCGTCCTGACTCCCGACGACCCCAAGCCCAAGCCCAAGCGCAAAGCCCCCAAGCCCCCAGTGGAAGAGTAGAGCCTCTCTCCTCTTGGTATAGAGCGACGATCCCGCCGATTCGTCTCTCTTGCCCCGGAGGGGCAATCGACAATAGCCCAGGGTGGAGCGTAGCGAAACCCTGGGGACGCTGCGTTCAAAGACCTCTGCGCCCCGGAGGGGCGCGGCGAAACGAACCAAACAACTCTACACCAAGAGGAGATTTTCTCCAGAGGCTATCTCATAAACCGGTTTTGAAAGGGCACGGCTGAGCCGTGCCGCAAAGTGCCCAATAGCCCCTGAGGGAAGCTTTGAACGGACTGAATGGTGTTTATGAGATGGCTCTAGGCAAAATCGACACACATCCTTTTATAGGCAATTGATCGATATAAGAACTGTCATCCTGAGATGGAAAGGCCCTCGATTGGCGCAAGACCGCCTTCGCCCTCACACGTGGAGGCACTGAGATGGCGTGCTGGGAATGCACTCAGGCGAGGAGTTTGGCGGCTTCCTTCGCAAAGTAAGTCACGATGAAGTCCGCGCCCGCGCGGCGGATGCTGACCAGCGATTCGAGCATGGCGCGGTCGTGGTCGAGCCAGCCTCTTCTGGAAGGCGGCCTGGAGCATGGAGTATTCGCCGGAGACCTGGTAGGCGCCGATGGGCACGTCGACGCGCTCGCGGGCGGCGCGGATGACGTCGAGGTAGGGCATGGCCGGCTTCATCAGGATCATGTCCGCGCCTTCTTCGAGGTCGAGGTCGATCTCGCGCATGGCCTCGCGGAGATTGGCGCCGTCCATCTGATAGGTCTTGCGGTCGCCGAACTGGGGGGCCGAATCGGCGGCTTCGCGGAAGGGTCCGTAGAACGCCGATGCGAACTTTGAGGCGTAGCTGAGGATGGGAGTCTGCGCGAAGCCAAGATCGTCGAGCAAGCGGCGGATGGCTGCGACGCGGCCGTCCATCATGTCGCTGGGGGCAACGATGTCGGCTCCGGCGCGGGCGAGGCTGACGGCGGTGTGGGCCAGCAGATCGAGGGTGGAGTCGTTCTCGACCTCGAAGCCGTCGCGGGTCTCCTCCACCATGCCGCAGTGGCCGTGGCTGGTGTACTCGCAGAGGCAGACGTCGGCGATGAGGACCAGCTTTTTGGCGGCGGGCGACTGCTTTGAGCGCGCGCAGGCCCTGCTGCACGATGCCGTTGTCGTCGCTATGCGCCGGTGCCTTGCTCGTCTTTGGTTTCGGGCAGGCCGAAGAGCAGCAGCCCGCCGATGCCGAGGCGGGCGGCTTCTTCGGCTTCCCGCACCGCTTCGTCCACCGAGAGGTTGAAGACGCCGGGCATGGAGCCGATCTCGCGGCGCACGCCCTCGCCGGGACAGATGAAGAGCGGATAGATCAGGTCGCCGGGCTCGACGGAAGTCTCGCGCACCAGCGCGCGCAAGCGGCTCTGTGCGCCGCAGGCGGCGCATCCGGGTTTCAGGAAAACTCATGGAGTCGATTGTACTGCGATCACGCGGGTGGAGACATGGCATTCGTTGGTCATGCGCTCGGGGCAATTGGTGCAGGTCAAGCCCGCTATGGTACTAAATAGAGCAACATGTCCGATGAACTTAGCATAGTAATGCCCTGCCTCAACGAGGCGGAGACGCTGGCAATTTGTATTCGTAAGGCGCGCACTTTTATCGAGCGGTCCGGCGTGAGCGCCGAGATCGTCATTGGCGATAACGGCTCAACGGACGGTTCCCAGGAGATTGCAACCGGACTCGGAGCGCGGGTCGTGCCTGTTTCGACTCACGGTTATGGCGCTGCGCTTTACGGCGCGATCGCCGCCGCCAATGGCCGCTACTGCGTCATGGGAGACTCCGACGATAGCTATGACTTTGAAAACCTCGATCGCTTTGTCGAGAAACTTCGCGAGGGTTACGACCTGGTCATGGGCAATCGGTTCACGGGAGGCATTGAGAAAGGCGCCATGCCCTGGAAGAACCGCTACATTGGCAATCCGGTACTTTCCGGAATCGGAGTCCTGCTCTTTAGCGCCGGGGCAAAAGACTTCCATTGCGGTCTCAGGGGGTTTTCAAAAAGCGCGTTTGAGCGGATGGATTTGAGAACGACTGGGATGGAATTTGCCTCCGAAATGGTGATCAAGGCCACGGTAATGGGGATGAAGATTGCGGAGGTTCCCACCACCCTCGCCCACGATGGCCGGTCCCGCCCGCCGCATCTTCGGCCCTATCGCGATGGTTGGCGTCATCTCCGCTTCATGCTGATGTATAGCCCGCGCTGGCTCTTCCTGTTTCCAGGACTTCTTTTGATCTTGCTGGGCTTGGCGGGATGCGCCTGGCTTCTGCCCGGCCCGCGAATCGTCCATGGCATTGAGTTCGATGTGCATACGCTCTTGTATGCATTCGTTGCTGTGCTCATGGGCTTTCAGCTCGCTGCGTTTGCCGTGTTCACCAAGATCTTTGCCATCTCCGAGGGCCTGTTGCCAGAAGATCCGCGTCTCAACCGCGCCTTCAACTACATCACTCTGGAGACCGGCATGGCTGCCGGTGCGCTGTTGATGGCGTTTGGACTCGGCGGATCGATCTTTGCTGTCTCTGACTGGGCTAAAGAGAGTTTTGGCGCCCTCGACTCTGGACATATCCTGCGCATTGTCATGCCAGCGGTTTTCTCTCTGACCTTAGGCGTTCAGATTGTCTTCAGCAGTTTCTTTTTGAGCATTCTCGGCCTGCGGCGGCGTTGAAGCGAGTTACGCCTGGACGGGCGTTGGCAACCTAACAATCACTGCCGCAGCTCGACCAGCGTCGCCCCTTGTCCGCCTTCGTTTTGCGGAGCTTCGGCGAGCGTTGCTACGTGCGGATGGCCCTTGAGGAACTCGCGGACACCGCGGCGAAGAATGCCCGCGCCGTGGCCGTGGATGATGCGGACGCGCGGCAGGCCGGCGAGAAAAGCGCGGTCGAGATACTTCTCCAGCTCACTTGTGGCTTCGTCCACGGTGCGGCCGATGAGGTTGATCTCCATGCGCATCTCGTCGGTGTTGGCGTTGGTCACGGTGACGTGGACGTTCTTCTGCTTGCGCGCGGCGGCTAGTGGATCGGCGCGTCTCTCCGGCGCTGACTCCTCACCAAGAGGTGAAACTGCGGAGCAGTCGTCGCGCTTGACGCGCATCTTGATGGGGCCGAGGGCGACTTCAAAAAGATCTTTCTCGACCTCGCGCTGCACGGTCGCGATCTTGTTCATCGATTTGATGCGCACCTGATCGCCAACCGCGATGTGCTTCAAGAGGTGCGGCTGGGCATTTGCGTCGCCCTGATCCGCGCCGGTGCGGTGAGCGACGACGGTCTGATTGAAGCTCTCTTGGAACTCGCGGCGCAGGCGCAGAATGCGGCGTTCGGCCTCCTTCGACAGCTTTTGCTGCCCAACGCGATCCTCGATGGCGCGCACCGTCTCGCGCATCTGAAACTCGAAGTCCTTGAGCAGCGAGGCCAGCTTGGCTTCGAGTTCTCGGGTCCGGTTGCGCAGCTCGACGTCGCCCTCGCGTGCCAGCCTTGCCCGCTCCTGGTTGAGCGCATACTGCTCGGCGCGTGCGGCCTTGCGGTCCTCTTCGAGCTGTGTGAGTTCGGCGTGCATGCGGTCGAGGAAGCGGGCAATGTCGACCTGCTGCGAGCTGAGACGCTCGCGCGCCGCTGTGATGATGGCGGCATTGAGGCCCAGCCGTCTCGGCTGTTTGAATTCCTGCCGACGCGCCGGGAACGCCCAGCCGCAACTGATAGTTGGGCGCAAGCGTGAGTTCATCGACGCCGGCCGCGGCGTTGAGCACTCCGGGCGTGTTGGCCGCATAGACTTTGAGCGACGTGTGATGCGTCGAGATCAGCGACCACGCTCCCGCCGTCAAAAAATGGCTCGCAATCGCAACGGCCAGGGCCGAGCCTTCCTCGGGATCGGTGGCCGAACCGAGTTCGTCCAGAAGGACCAGAGACCGGTTGCCCGCGAGCCGCGAGAGACGATCGAGGTTGGTGATGTGGGCTGAGAATGTCGAGAGCTCGGCTTCGATCGATTGCGCGTCGCCGATGTCGGCGAGGAATGCCGTGAAGACCGGAAGGCTGGCCGCCGCGGCCGGAACAGGCAGACCGGCCTGGGCCATCATCGCGAGCAGAGCCGTGGTCTTGAGCGTGACGGTCTTGCCGCCGGTGTTGGGTCCGCTGATGATGAGCTGGCGGTTGGAGGTTGTCAGTTCCAGCGTGAGCGGGACGACGCTTGTGTTCGGCCGGCTGCCGGTGGAGCGAAAATGCCTCTCAAGCAGAGGATGACGGGCGGCTTCGAGGCGCAGCAGATCGGGCGCAATGGCGGGCGCGACGCAGTCGTAGTCGCGGGCAAAGCGGGCGCGGGCCAGCAAGGCTATCGACGAGCGCAAGAACACGCGCGCCTGCAACCAAACTCTGAGCATAGCCGCCTACCTGGCGCGTCAGCGCAACAAAGATGCGGTGAATTTCGGCCTGCTCTTCTTCGATCAGCCGAACCAGTTCGTTGTTCTGCTCGATGGTTTCCAGAGGCTCGACGTAAACCGTCTGCCCCGAGGAGCTGGCGCCGTGAACCACGCCGCTGATGCGACGCTTCAACTCGGCGCGGACGGGAATCACGAAGCGCTCGCCGCGAATCGTGATGAGGTCTTCCTGGGTGGCCCCGTCGGCGGAGAGCTTGCGCAAGGCCGCGCGCAGGCTCTCCTCGATTGACTCGTTGCTGGCGCTCCTGCTCGCGGCGAATGCGGCCCAGCTCAGGCGAGGCGTTGTCGGCCAGCGAGCCGTCAGGCTGAATGGTGCGCTCGATGGATTCTGCCAGCGGACGCAGACTTCCAGTCAGTGCGCTGGAAAGCGAAGAGAGTCCCGGCACCTTGCCCACAAGACGCGCCGGAGGCGATTGCAGCAGCGATTGCCAGGAGGCAACGTCGTTGGCCAGCCTCGCTACGGCCTGAAGTTCATCGGCCTCAAGAGCCGCGCCGGAGATCTGCGCCTTGGCGGCGTGCTGTGTGGGATCGAAGAGCCCGCCCAACGCAATGGAGACCTGCTCCTGAAGCAGCAGCCGCACCTCGCCGGTAAGTTGATGCTGGCGCGCGATCCACTCTTCGTCGATCGACGGCCTGAGCGAGAGAATCGCGTCGCGGCCCACGGGCGATGCGGCAAAGCCCGCAACAAGAACCAACAGCGGCTCCCACTCGAGAGCGGCAAAGTCGGCGTTCAGCACCGGCGACGGGATGGGATCGAGCAGAGGCATGGATTTTCTACGCTGAAGCTATTTTATTGATCCGGCCTCGCTCGTGGTCTTCGCCGCCACGGCATTCGCTGCCCGCGGCGGAACGAGCATCGCCGATGGCGGCTGGTGCATGGTGACGATAATCGCGCCGGCAGGCTTCTTTCCCACGCAACGGTAGGAGTGCGGCGTCGATGCGTCGAAGTATGCCGCGTCGCCCGTCTCCAGTTTGTTCGTCTGGCTGCCGTGGCGAAGCTCCAGCTCCCCATCCAGCAGATAGAGAAACTCGAAGCCCTGATGCATGTGCGCCTTGGGCTCCATCTCCCCGGTCAGCGGCTGAAACTCGGCAAAATAAGGGTCCATGTCCCGGTCCGGCACCAGGTAACCCAGGCTCTCGAAGAAGTAAGTCGGGGACTCAACGCCCGTCTGCGGCATCCGCACGCGTTCCTTGCGCCGGTGAATCCGCAGGATCGCTTGCGGCTCGCTCTCGAAGAAATAGGACAGATCCTTGGAAAAAACCATCGCAATGCGCGCCAGGTTGCGAAGCGTGGGCACGACACGGCCGGTCTCCAGTTGGGATAAAAAGCTGGCCGAGAGCCCTGTGTGCTTGCCCAGCTCCACCAGGCCCATCGATTTCTTGAGCCGCAGCCGCCTGATCCGCTCGCCGATATGCTTCTCGGCGATGAACCGCTCGGTGGTCTCTGTGTCCACCTGCGATTTTTGCGTCTCTTCGCTTTGCACCGTCGTCAACTCGCTCATCGACCTCCTCGCCAGCACGCAAATCGGTGACATGCCGGGAAATTGTTGCGCGCATCAAAAACAATTCTTATGCTACCAACTTAGCAATGCCGCCGCAATGCCGGAGCCTTCTGGCCAACCGAGATCCGCCGCCCGCGCTATCCTAGAGTCTCCGGCCGAACCGGCCGCCGAGGAAGCCCATGCCCGAAGATCAAACACTCAAGCCGCTCAAGCAGCGTCTGCCCCACCGCAGGTGGCCACCATCGCCACTCTTGGCCAGCATGAAGGCCAGTCCGTCACCCTGCGCGGATGGCTCTATAACCTGCGCGAGAGCGGCAAGCTCCTCTTCCCCATCTTTCGCGACGGCACCGGCACCATGCAGGGCGTGGCCCACGTCAAGAGCGTCCCGTCCGAGGTCTTTGAAGCTCTCAAAGGCCTCACCCAGGAGTCCAGCGTCATCGTCACCGGCAAGGTTCGCGCCGACAAGCGCGCGCCGGGCGGCTATGAGCTCGACGTCGAAGGCCTCCAGGTCGTCCAGCGCGTCCCTGAGTCCGACCCCTACCCCATCACGCTCAAAGAGCACGGCGTCGATTTCCTGATGGAGCACCGGCATCTCTGGGTCCGCTCGCCGCGCCAGTCCGCCATCCTGCGCATCCGCGCCGAAATCATGCGCGCGGCGGCGGAGTACTTCGATACCAACGGCTTCATTCGCACCGACCCGCCGATTCTGACGCCGGCGGCCTGCGAAGGCACGTCCACGCTCTTCCCCGTCGACTACTTCGGCGACCCGGCCTACCTGACTCAATCCGGCCAGCTCTACATCGAGTCGACGGCTCTGGCGCTGGGCAAGGTCTATAGCTTTGGCCCCACCTTCCGCGCGGAAAAATCCAAGACTCGCCGCCACCTCACCGAGTTCTGGATGATCGAGCCGGAAGTCGCCTTCCTTGACCTCGACGGCCTGCTGGAATTGGCCGAAAACTTCCTCTCGCACATCGTTCAATCGGTGCTGAAGAATCGCGCGCCGGAGTTAGTCGTCATCGGCCGCGACCCGGCCAAGTTGCAAGCCATCTGCCCGCCCTTCCCGCGCCTGCGCTACGACGAAGCCGCCGAGATGCTCAACCAGGCCCACAAAGACGGCCACCTCGAAGCGCCTTTTGAATACGGCAACGACTTCGGCTCGCCCGACGAGACGTGGCTCAGCAGTCAATATGATCGCCCGGTGATGGTTCACCGCTATCCGGCCAACGTGAAGGCTTTTTACATGGAGCCCGATCCCGCCGACTCGCGCTATGCGCTCTGCGTGGATGTGCTCGCGCCGGAGGGTTATGGCGAAATCATCGGCGGCTCGCAGCGTGTTTCGAGTTATGAGTTATTGAACGCGCGCATCGAGCAGCACAACCTGCCCAAGGAAGCCTTCCAGTGGTATCTCGACCTGCGCCGCTACGGCAGCGTTCCGCATAGCGGCTTCGGCATGGGCATCGAACGAGCAGTCGCCTGGATCTGCGGTCTGGACCACGTGCGCGAGACAATCCCCTTCGCACGCACATTGCATCGCATCTATCCGTAAGGTGAAAGTGGATTGGCGCGCTGGAGCCAATATGAGCTGATTTCGCATTGAGCCGCTGGTGTGGGTAGCGGTGCAGTCTCCGGTTAGCCGGTCATCGGCTAGAGTCACGCGCCGACAGTTATCCATCATCGCTCAGAGGTCGCTGTCGTATCGGGGACAGTAGTCAACTCGTGTGTCCGGTTGCACCCCGAAATTCTCCGAGATTTTGTTTTACAAGAAAGTGCTCGACGAGAGTGGGGGCGATTTCGACTGCAGTGAACTCCAGGTCATACAAGGGCCCGCCTATGTTGATCCACGCCGCTGAGAAAGAGGTCGGCGGCGTGGGTTGGCATAGACGTTTTGGCCTTGGCTGGAGACGAGAGTGAGAACGAAGTTGCGTTCGCGCGCGCAGCAGGGCGCTAAGGCGCAGCTACACAGCCAGGAAGCAGCGGCCCGGGAGAAAGCGCCATCAGCGTCGTTTCGTCCGGGAAGCTGTAAGCCCCCAGGTTTGCCGGTGAAGGCGACTCGAACGCGAACCACGGGAACAGAGCCTCGTTCTGGGGGTGATAAGTGAGCCCATTGCCCGGAATCGTAGAGACCGGATTCAACGAGTCAAGGACCTCAACCACATCGCCCACTTCGAGATCATTTTGACAATTTGCAGCTCCGGTAAATGGATCGACACTCAACCACCAGGGTGTCACATTGTTCCCGAAAGGATCATTGAAGGTCTCTGCCATCTCATGACTCCAGGGAGTCATATCCTCGAACCCGAAGAGGAAAAGCCCAGGCGAGAGCCAGCTGGCGTAGTTCAGCACGTAGAGCCGCGGAAGATTTCCGTTCTGTCGAGTTCCTGGTTCGGAGTCAAAGGTGTGGAAACCGAGGATGCAGCAATTGTTAATGTCGCCACCGGAGAACAACACCGTGTTGTTGAAAAGGAAGGTGGATAAATCGTGGGTGGTGATATCACCCGCCAGTTCGGCGGCTCCGACTGGGGTGCTGCCGTCGAACGGGAAGGTCGCCGGGAAAAGCAGGTTCCCGAAGGTTTCGTCATCAATCGCCACCAACACCGGCTGCCCTGCTGCATTTGTAAAGTCAAACCAGGCGGGCTTACCGCTTGCAGTAAGGAACGGAACTTTGATGCTTCTCGCAGTCCGGAGCTTGGGACGCAGAATGGTGTGCCACTCATCCCCGGCACCGCCATGCAGGAGGTTGGCGAACTGCGCCCGCATCATCTGATCGTTAAACTGCCCCACACCGTTGGTATAGACATTCGGGACAAACTCTGGGGACCCAAGGGCAGCAGTGATGACTTTCTGGTTTGGACCAATGGTGAACGCCACCTTGCCATCGGGCCCCAGCAGCTGTACCGTAACCGGCACAATCGGAGCCGCAATCAATGCGCTCCGTCTGGATTGCGGTGAGTTCCCGACCATCGTGTACTGCCAGACCGACTGCGGATTGCCGTTCGAGTCAAATCCGGGAGAAACAAATTGATCGCTGAAATTGACGATGCTGTCGATGCCGGGGATGCCGGAAGACATGGCAGATTGGATCCCTGCGTTTTTCGTGGCGCCAAATTTCTTCAAATTCTCGCTGGGATGTTGGGGCTTCATTTTACTCAAGGTGCTGGCCGGCAGTTGCCGGTTGGCAATCGCTGTTTGGGCAGTGGTGGTCAGCGGGGATGCAGCAACCACCAGAATGGCCAGTCCGATGAGACTGTGCTGTTTTCTGAACATCATTCCCTCCTGTGTCTTGACCTCGGATCAACTGTTCTGGGTTAGCCGCCCATCCACCAACATCACGGTTGCGAGTCTGACTCGCACTGCCGGTCGGTCTGCCGACATGCATTGCGCTTACTCTTTGGGGATTGGAAAATTGGGGTGACGCGTGCTCTGACAATCGTCCGAATGGGCTGCAAAAAAGTACAACATAATTTTGCAGATGTCAATAACTTGAACTTGACTTGGCCAAGTTCTGGGCGTGTGGCCCACATCTCAATCAACCATCAAAGATGGGGTGCCCCAGGTCTGGATTTTCAGACCTGGGAGACCACGAACCTCTAGCGAGCGATGAGCGAGCAGTTGGCCCTACCGCAGGTGGATACGGCCTTACCGCCGAAACGTGAATTTATCCTCTCGCCTCTGAACGCAACATACAAGGTGGTTGCAGATCATTTCCCACCCAGCGCGCACAATAGACTCATCGAACACTTGCACGACCCCGCGCAGGCCGAAACTCGTGCGCCAAGGGACCGGTTGAATCTGTCAGAACCACCAAACTTGGTGAGATCCTCCCGTAACCCCTCTGCCATCAAGATTCTGCGGCTATCCCAAGCAGAATGAAGAATTTAGAACGATACGTATCTTGTATCCAATTGAAAACAAGTAATTTATTCACAGAATACCCAGGGGGGAACCCTTATCCTCGTCGAGGATGAGATCTCAAAGTCTTTGCCCTCCGGGCCTACTTGCCGGTCCCGCTTCCGTCGGCGTTCGGCGCTTTGAGTCGCATCTGAGCCAGTCGCCAGGTTGAAGTCGGAATAACCAGAGGCTCCGTGGGTTTATCCAGCTTGCGATAGTCGGCGATGGCGATCTCGCGTTCGCCATACTGCTCGGCGATGAGGCCGAAGGCATACCGGTAGGCGTCGTCCGGCTCGTCCAAATTCATGTCGTCCATGCCGCGCAAGAGCAGATCGTGGGCTTCCTTGGTTTTGCCGGCTTCGTCGTAGAGGCAGGCCAGGGTGTGCAGGATGGATGGATTGTCCTTGGCCAACCGAGCCCTCGGGCGCAACGACAGCCGAGGCTGCCTCCTACAATGCCTTCGGTTCGACGGAGAAGTGCGGCGCCTTCCATGGCTCGATGGCCTGTTGAGCCCGGCAAACAGGCGCGGAAAGCAATGCGGGGACGGCACAAGCGAGGAGAGTAAGACTGGAACGGAGAGCCAAAGAAGACACGGCATCACCTGCGGGAGAGATATGCTAACCACGGTAACGCAGCGAACAGGATAATCAAGCCGCGCGGCGTTGAGTCAGCTCATGCGGCTCCATCGCAAATGAAATGCGAAGCGCAGCCAAGATCGGCTTAATCTCGCTATCGCTGCGGCTCCATGTTATAGAGGAAATATGCCCGCAGTTCCAGATACGGCCCGTGAAAATCCCTGGGCAGCGGCGGATAGTTCGAGCCGGTCAGCGCGCCCCATGCGGCCCGGTCCAGCGCCACGTCGCCCGAGCGGCCTTCGAGCACCAGGCTGCCGTCCATCAGCCGGCCGTTGGGCAAAACCTTGAAGCGGATCGCCACCATGCCCGACTTCAGAATCGGCGGGTTCACCTCGTCGGGAATCAGCGGGTCCCAGGTCCGCTCGGTCTCCCGGTGCCAGCGTTGCAGCCAGCCATTGAAGTCCACGCCCTGCGTGTCGGAGAGAACCTGAACGCCGCCCGTGCCTGCGCCGGGATGCATTGCCAGGCCAGGCCCCGAGGGCAGGTTGCTTGCGCCCATGCCGGGGGTTCGCGATGCGCCCTTCATTGCTTCGCGCAACTGGTCGGCGGGATTCTGCGAGCCCATGGCGAAGTTGGGCCGCGCGGGAACGGCCGCCGGACGAGGCGTCTCAATCTGCGACTGCTGGTGGGCGGAGGGGGCGGCGAGGTGCCGGCGCAGGCGGCGGCACGGTTGCGGCTTTGGCTCCGGCGCGGGCGCCGGCGGCGCGGCCTTCTTCATCGCCTCCAGCGTCTGCTTGTCGATCAGGGGATGCTGCAGCGGAATCGGCTTGACGGCGGGCTTGGGCGGCAACTGGAACGGAGTGTCAAGATAGGTGAATTCCTTGTGCTGCTTGATCGCTTGAGTCGAATCGACCACCGGCGGCACTTTGAAGATGTACCTGGGAATCCAGGTGATCGCGCGAGAGCACGATCAGGTGGATGAGGATTGCCAGCCAGATGCCCTCGCGCAGCCGAGCCCAGCGCCGCTCGTCCTCGAGCTCGGTGATCATCTGCAACAGCTCGTGGGTGTCGTAGTCCACCCAGCGCGAACCGCGAACTACCGGCGAAACTGGCTCTGGCTCGCGCGGCTCCTGGCTCAACGCAGGCACGCCCGAAACCGGTTCGCCCGGACCGGGAGTGATCCCCGCGGGACCGTCGGGCTCGTTCACCTGAGTTGGCGCTTGGTCGGTGGGCATTCGTTCCTGCGGAGCCTCTCTGGGCGCGCCTGCGCCCCGCCGCTCTCTTCTTATCCTTTCTATCTATTCTCTCATCCTGGCCAAAAATCTCTGCCCATCGCCCCGGCTCGTACAATGGTTGCTGAATATAAGACGGATATGCGGCTGGAAGGGGACCCTGCTTGAAGCAGTTTATCGCTCGTTTGATGGCCAAATGGAAGCTCGTAGCCCTGTTTCTGGCCAAGTTCGGCTTTTGGGGAGTGGGCGCGGCTGCCATGCTCGACTCGTCTACCATTCCCATTCCCATGGATGCGCTGCTGGCCGTCTATGTCTGGAACGACAAGAACCACTTCTGGCTCTACTGCCTGCTGGCCGCGGTTGGTTCAGCGATCGGCGGCCTCGTGCCTTACGGGTTGGGCCGGGCAGGCGGTGAGCTCTTCCTGCTCAAACGCGTCAATCGTGAACGCTACGAGCGCATGCGCGCCCGCTTCGAGCGCCAGGAGTTCCTGGCCATGATGATTCCCTCCATGTTGCCTCCGCCCACGCCGTGGAAGGCCTTCGTCTTTGCCGCAGGCGTCTTCGAGATGCGGGTTGCGCCTTTCATGCTCTCTGTCTTTTGCGGAAGAATGGTTCGCTGGCTGGTGCTCTCTCTGCTGGTACTTGAAGCTGGGTCCGAGCGCTGTCGATTTGGTTGCGCATCACGGATTGACAGCCCTGGCCGTCGTCGGCGGCCTTGCTGTGATCGGCTTCGCATGGTGGTGGATGCGCAAGAAGCGCGCCGGCAAGTTGGAAATCGACTAACCCAGCGCCAACAGGGCGACTCATTGAAACAGGCGTAGAGCACCCAGTGCTACCCCGCCTCGCTCGGCTCGCTCAGGCCGTCAGGTCGGCGGAGTTGAGCGCTGCCTCTGCCCAACCGACGGCATCGACATAACACTGCAAGATCTGCTTCGGATTAAAGTTGTCGCACTTGAAGATTCGATCGCAGCCATCCCAATCTCCGCGTTCGTGACACTCCAGCCAATGGAGCAGGCTTCTCTCGTGATTGGCAGTCCCTGTAAGTGCGAGCCGAACCTCTTTGCGTAGAGGCAGCGACGGAGCCAGATCTTTCATCGATACGCGCAGCATCGCCGGAAACATGCTTAAAAGTCCAAGCAGGAACTGCTCGGAGGGCGTTAGATTGCAGCAGTGCGCTGCCAGTTCGCAGAACCTAGCGCGCACAAAGGCCAGGCGCAGAATCTCAGCCGTCTGACCACCATTGAGCTCGCTGGCAATGGCCACTGTGGCGAGGCGGCGAAAGGTCTCTTCTCCCACCACAATCAGCGCCAGCTCGATGGAGTCCACCTGCTGACGAAGCGCATAGATCGGCGAATTCACCACCCGCAGTAGCCGGTGGGTAAGCGCCGGCTCGCGTTTGACCAGTTCACCCAACTGACCGAGGTTGAGTGATTCCTCTCGCATCATTTTCATAATCTGAATCAGAGTGAGGTGGTTGGCGGGAACCTTTCGATTCTTGATCAGCTCCGGACGGCAAAAGTAGTAACCCTGGAAGAGTGTAAAGCCCTCCTTGCAGGCTTGCTTGAACTCTTTCTGGGTTTCGATCTTCTCCGCGAGCAGGCACACGGGGTTGCCTTTCAGCCGCTCAATCAGCGCTTTGCGTTCGGCGGCATCGCTCTTGATGAAATCGACTTTGATGTAGTCGGCAAGCTTGACGAGTGGCTCCAGCTCGGGCTTCCATACAAAGTCGTCTAGAGCGATCCGAAAGCCCATGGCCTTCAGTTCACGGCAGGCTTCAATCAGCTCCGGCGTAGGTTCCAGGTCCTCCAGCACCTCCAGCACTGTCATGCTGGGCGGCAGGATCTGCGCCAACTGCTTGGTCAAGGCCTCCGCCGTGCAATTCACAAAAGCCGGCAAGCCGCCTGTCAGCTTTTCCAGTCCAAACAACACCGCATTGTCGATCATGGACCGGGTGGCATAGTCGCCATCGCCGCGGAAAGCCGTCTCAGGCCCCATGCGGAAGAGCAGTTCGTACCCGTGTAACCCGTTTCGTTTGTCGAGAATTGGCTGCCTTGCAACAAAGCGGACGCCGTCTGCCGGCTCCGCGGTACCGGCGAGGCTTGACTCCGCAATAGTGCTTTGCATAGCCGAGGATTCCTTCAGGGATCCTATCGGCATTTTCTGTCTGGAATCTATCGCAATGACGGTGCAAGAGACGATACTTCCGGTTTGTACGCTCTTAGCCCGAGTTTCAGGATTCGAAGCCTCGCCTGCGTGGAATCACTTTCCAAACGGAGGATTCCCCGGAATTGACCGCTGGATCTTCAGAGCTGGGATACCAACGCTTACTTCCCCGTCGCCACCTGCGTCCGCGCCGCGTTCATTCGCCTCACCAGCACTGGAACACCGAATGCCAGCCCGCAGACGACGGTCGTCGAGAGCAGGTCATTGCGATAGAAGGGCACTCCGGCGGCAAAGCATGCGCCCAGTCCGGCCAGTGTCCGCGGATAGCCCCAGCCGGAGGCCCAGACAGCATAGTTCGAGACCAGGAAGAAGGAGGTCGGCCCGAGCAGCGCGCCCGCCGCGACGCGCATAGTTGTCGTCTTGGCGTGCAGCAGAATCATGCCCAGCGCCATCGCCATCAGGTACCACGCCCAGGTGGCAACGTAGCCTTGCCAGCGAAAGGCGTAATGATAGCTGTAAACCGTGAGGAAGTAGTCGGTGGCCATCAGCGCCGCCAGCGGAGCCAGCATCTCCCGCCACGGCCGCCGCGCGCCAAAGTAGAGCAGTGCGCCGCCCACCGCGGTAAAGTTCAGCCAACCGGCGTGGGGCAGCAGACGGGTCAGGACGGCAACGACCAGCAACAGATAAGCAGGCATGGACAACCTCGGATTGCAGGATTCTGACGACTCCCAAGGGGAAGAACGCAGTCAGGCGGCGCAACAGCGCTCATTACATTCTGCGTGCCAGGAGTGAATGGGTCAACCAGATTATTTCACGGGGTGAACATAATTGTTCATTCAGACAGACCGGCGTCTATCTCTGCACGCGCCCATTCATCACTTCGCCGGCATCGTCGTGGTCATCGACGATGTAGACCCAGCCGCTCAGAGGCGACGAGTCGGGCTTCTGCCCGTTCTGAGGCCAAACCCAAGAAAAGGATACTCAAAGCGCAGATCCTCGAACTCGACTGTCGTCCATCGGCGTCCGGCGGGCAATCGCGGCGGATCAAGGCCAGCGATCCGGCCGGGAATAGGCTCTGGCCCACATCGCGCACCACGGCCCACGTACCCCAGTCGAGATAGACCTGCCCAAGAAACGTTCGCTTGGCAGCCTCGACTGCCGGCGTCGCCGGCGGCTTGAAGATCACGTCCTCCGCGGGTCGCTCGCGATCTCGCCCGTGCGCGGAGTTGACCTCCGCGGTCTGGTAATACCCGCAGTCTCCAGAATCGCGTGCCAGCGGAAGGGATTGATGGGATAGGGTTCGAATGCCATGCGCGTCACCGGAGCCGTGGCGACCTGCGCGTTCTCCACCAGCATCCGCGCACGCCCCTGCTCCGCCCAGCGCCAGCCCCACAGCAGCACCATCCCGGTGAGCGCAAAGATCGCCCAGCCCCGCCCGCGAAAGCCGGCCGGCGCGCGCCGATCTCGCCGCCGACCAGCCCCAGCAGCGCCGGAATCACGAGCGCCGAGCCGAGCAGAACCAGCAGCACCGGCTCGGCGATAAAGACGAAGCTGCCCGCATACCAGTGCGGGTTGAACGGAAAGAATGGACGCAGGCCGTAGTTGTTCGTCCAGTCGAGCAGCAGGTGGCTGAACGCGGAGAGCAAGGCCGTCAGATAAAGCCAGCCCCAATGGATCGTCTAGCGGCGCGGGCGGCGGCGCTTTTGCATTCTGACTGAGCGCGTCGACCTTGCGCAGTCTTCGCGCCGTCACCCAGCGGTCATAGAGCCACACCACCCCCACCGTCGCAGCCGCGACCACCGGCGCAGCGATGAATGTATGCGTGATGCCGCGATGATGCTTCAGCTCCTCGACCGGCCCGCCAATCGCCCAAAGCACGTCGATATCGGCGGCCTCGGCGGCCAGAACGGCGACCAGCGTGGCGTAGGCCGTCTTGCGGTTCAGCCCCGCGCGGCCGATGCAGGCTCCGGTGAGAAAGTGTGTGATGGGTTCCATAGCGCTCTGCAAACCATACTATCTGCCCGGCCTCCTATAATTCTCCCCATGGGCGAAGCGAAGCACCCCAGACAAATCTCCGGCCGAGCGTGCCGAGCGAACTGCGCGCCGAACTGCGCCGCCACGAGCACCTGTACTACGTTCTCGACGCGCCGGAGATCACCGACGCCGAGTACGACGCGCTGATGAACGAGCTGAAGCGCATCGAGGCCGCGCACCCCGAATTGCTCACGCCCGACTCGCCCACCCAGCGCGTCGGCGGCAAGCCGGCCGAGGGCTTCAAGAAGGTCGCGCCACTCGCGGCCCATGCTCTCGCTGGACAATGCCTACTCCGACCGAAGAGCTGGCGGCCTGGGACCGCGCGCGTGCGCGAACTGGCCGGCACGTCTGCCGGTCGAATACATGGCCGAGCTAAGCTGGACGGCCTGAGCCTCGCCCTGCGCTACGAGCCGGCGACCGGCGGCGGCTCGAGGCTGACTACCGGCATCACCCGCGGCGACGGCCAGACCGGCGAAGACGTCACCTCGAACATCCGCACCATTCGCAGCGTGCCGCTCACCATCTCCGCCGGACAAGCTCAAGAAGCGCCGGCCTGCCGCCGGCCTTTGAAGTGCGCGGCGAGGCGGTGATGCCCGAGGCCGCCTTTGTGCGCTTGAATGAAGAGCGCGAGCAGCAGGGCCTGGCGCCGGCCGTCAATCCGCGCAATGCCGCCGCCGGCACCCTGCGCACGCTGGAGCCGAGCATCGTCGCCAACCGCCGCCTGGATCTTCTACGCTTACTTTCTGCTCGTTGAAGGCGAGTATTGGCCGCGCGGGCAGCGCGCGACGCTCGATGCGCTGGCCGCGCTTGGCTTCCGCGTCAATCCGCACCGCACTGGTCGCCTCGGTCGAGGAGATGACTGCGCTTCATCGACAAGGCCGAGGCCGCGCGCGCCACGCTGGGCTACGAGATCGACGGCGTGGTTCTCAAAGTCGACGCGCACGCCACGCAGCAGCGCCTCGGCTACACCGGCCGCGCGCCGCGCTGGGCCATTGCCTACAAGTTCACCGCGCGAATCCGGCGTCACGCAGGTCAACGCGATCACTGTGCAGGTGGGCCGCACCGGCAAGCTCACGCCGGTCGCCGAGCTGACGCCGGTCTTCATCGGCGGCACCACCGTGAGCCGCGCCACGCTGCACAATGCCGACTTCATCGAGCGTCTGGGACTGCAAGCTCGGCGACTGGGTCAAGGTCGAGCGCGGCGGCGACGTGATCCCCAAAGTCGTCGAGGTCATTGAAGACGCCGACACCCGCGCGGAGAGACGCATTTTGTCTTTCCGTACGGAGTGCCCCGAATGCCAGCAGCGAAGTCGTGCGCGCCGAGGGCGAGGTCGACTATCGCTGCGTGAACGCGGATTGCCCGGCCAAGCTGCGCGAGAGCCTGCTCCACTTTGGCATCGCGCGCGGTGATGAACATCGAAGGCCTGGGCGAAGCGGTGGTGCAGCAGTTGCTCGACCGGAAGCTGGTCAAGAGCGTTGCCGATCTCTACAGCTTGACGAAAGAAGAACTGCTCACGCTGGAACGCTTTGCGGAGAAGTCGGCGGCAGACACTGATTGAAGGAGATTGACCGCTCAAGAAAGCCGGGCTGGCGCGCGTGCTGATGGGCCTCGGCATTCGCTTCGTCGGCGAGCGCACCGCCGATTGCTGGCCGAGGAGTTCGGCTCGATCGAAGCGCTGACAAGCGGCCAGCCGCGGAAGAGCTGGAACGCGTGGAAGAGGTCGGCCCGCGCATCTCGCAGGCGATTCTTGATTTTTTGCGCAGCCAAAGAAAACGCGAGCTGTGTGAAACGCCTCACGGAGGCCGGCGTGGACATGACGGCCGAGAAGAAGCAGCGCTCGACGCAGTTGGCAGGGCTGACCTTTGTGCTCACCGGCACGCTGCCCACGCTCACCCGCGACGAGGCCAAGGCAAAGATCGAGGCCGCCGGCGGCAAGACAGCAGGATCGGTCAGCAAGAAGACCAGCTATGTGGTTGCCGGCGAAGAGGCCGGCTCGAAGCTCGACAAGGCGCGTGAGCTGAAGGTTCCGGTGCTGGATGAGGCCGGGCTGCTGGCGTTGCTCGAAGCCGCGCCGCTACTGACTAAGCCGCGCTTCATCCCTGCGCGGATGCAGGCTTCCGGTCTTTCGCACGAGAGAACTCGTGCCGTGTACCAACGGAAAAACAGCCAGCAAAATCAACAGCAGGTCAAACCACACGGCGGCTCACCTTCTTGTCTCAACCGCAATCAACTGAAGCGCCGGCGCGCCATGCCTGGATGGCGTTCTCCGGCGCGCATCTCGCGCTCGCGCTCCCGTTCCCAGGCCTCGGCGTGCCAGTTGCGTGAGGCGTAGTGGGGCGGCTCGGCGGCAGGGATCAGGTCTCCTCGATGCGCGGCCTTGCAGGAACAACAATCAGCTCCATCGGCATGCGAATCGGCGGCGGCAGAGGATTTGCCGGTGCTTCCGCTGGCTTGGCCGGGGCAGTCGGCTTGGGAGCCTTGGCAAGCCGCGCCGATGTCTCGATTTGCCTGGAGGCCGCGCGTGAAGTCAGGCTCGTGTCGGTTTCCACGGCCTGCTCCATAATCTCGTCCTCTGCCTCGTCCACGGCAGCTTGCGGCGGACGCGCCGTCAAAGCCTTGGCCATGAAGTCGTCCACCAGCTTGTGCAGGCAGGTTTGCCCGCAGAGATGCTTCGACCCGGACGCAGCCGGTTGCGCGAACTCCACCCGCTCACGCGCAGCTCCCCTCCCTGGTCGTAAGCCACGAACCAGTGGTTGGTCTGCTTCTTCTCGCTTCCGCAGATGTCGCACGATATCGCCTGCCGGATCACCCTGTTTCCCCCTGTCCGCACAGCCCTTCCGCAGCCTGGTCCATTCCCCTTGTTCCCTCTCTCCGATGCGGCAGGCAACATCGCCCAGTAGTAGCCGCTCAGGCATACACCATGGAGAGCTTGTGGAGTCGCCTGCCTCTATTTCATCGCGCATACGGGGGAATCAGTGAGAGTTGACTGAAAAGAATCCAGGATTGGATGCAAATTGGAACAGAAGGACGCGGAATCGTCCTGAAACGGAACGGTGGGTCAAATTTTAAAAGCAAGAGGCAAGAGTCAGGGGGAAAACGAGGTTCGACAGGGCCGCAAATCGGGCTGGACTTCGGAAAGCGGCTACCAAATCGAAGAGGCGCGGTTCTCGCCGCGCCTCTTCGATGGATGGGAAGCTTCTTTGGCTTCGCGGGAACGGCCCGCCTCAGCTAGTGTTTGAGCGCTTTCGGCGCAAAATAGCCCTTTTTGGCGCGCACCTTGTAGCGGCGGTCGGTGCAGTAGAGATAAATGGGACGGAACGCGCCATCCTCCTTGAAGTCGGCCGGAGTGTAGGTCAGCGCGTACTGGCTGCGCAGCTCTTCTTCAATGGAGTGGAAGCTCGTCCGCCATCTCTTCCACTGAAGGCGGAAAGAAGGCCTGGCCTCCGGTCTCCGAGGCCATCTGCATCAGCACCTTGTCGCCTGGCCCCGGCTGGGCGTCCAGTTGGTGCTGATGGCGTAGATGATGGTTTCGGCCCGCTGGCACTCCTTGATGGCTTCGTCTTGGTAGACGCGGCTCTGGTTGTCGTCGCCGTCCGAGATCAGCACCATCGCCTTGCGCACCGGCTCCTGGCCGCGCGAAACGTCGAGCAGCTTGTCGCGGCAGGCAGTGTAGACGGCATCGAAAAGCGCCGTGCCGCCGCCGGGGCTCAGCCGGTTCACGCCTGTCTCCAGGCCATCGATATTGTTGGTCCAGTCCTGGGTCACCGTGGGCGTCACGTCGAAGCCCATCACAAAGGCTCGGTCGCTCCTGGCCTTGAGAATCTGCAGCAGGAACTCGATCGCGGATTGCTGCTCGAACTGAAAGCGCGGGCGAATCGAGGTGCTGGCGTCGATGACGATGCCCACGCGCAACGGCAGGTTGATCTGCTGGTGGAAGGAGGTCACCCTGGCCGGCGCCTTATGGTCGTCGAGCAGCGCAAAGTCGCTTTGCTGCAGGTTGGGAATATATTCGCCGTGCTTGTCGGTAACGGTGAAGATGAGGTTGACCTCATTGACGGTCTTTGTGATCGTGGGCGTACCTGCGTCCGCCGTCTCCTGCCCGGGTGGATCTGCGGCCGGCTGCTTGGCAGGTTGGGCCGCAGGCGGAGTTGCAGGCGCGGGCGCGGGTTGTTGCGCATTCGAAGCGGCTGCCGCTAGCGTCGCGGCAAGCACGAGACCCAAGATGTTTCGACTCATAGCTTCCTCATTTTATCAACGACGCCTCGGGTGCGCCTTATTGCTTTGACGGTCGAGCCCCTGATCCGGTCTCCCCGCTCTCCAGCCGGCTCAAGAACGCTTCCAACTCCTCGGGCAGCGGCGCTTCCAGTTGCAGCAGCTTGCCCGTTTTGGGGTGCGGAAACTCCAGCCGCGCGGCGTGGAGAAAGTTTCGCCCCAGCTTGAGCCTTTCAGGCTCCGTCTTGCGCCGCGCCGCCTTGGAGGTCGCAGCCTGCGAGGCCACCTGGTCGGTCAACTGACCGGCGCCGCCATAAAGCGTGTCGCCCACCACCGGATGGCCGATCGACGCCATGTGCACGCGGATCTGATGCGTTCGGCCGGTTTCGATGCGGACCCTGACCAGTGTGAACTTGCCGAAGCGATTCGCGAGCCGCCGGATCACCTCGTAGTGCGAGACGGCCGTGCGGGCATCGCCCATAGGCTTTGCCGTCATGCGCGTGCGCCGCATCGGGTCGCGGCCCACGCTGGCGTTGATGGTGCCCTTCGCGCGCTCGACCGCCCCCTGCACAAGCGCAATGTATGTCTTCTTGATCTGGCGGCTGGAGAACATCTCCGCCAGCGCCGCATGAGTGCGGTCATTCTTGGCCACGACAATCAGGCCGCTGGTGTCCTTGTCGAGCCGGTGCACGATGCCGGGGCGCAGGTCGCCGCCGGTGGCTGAGAGCTTCTTGAAGCGAAAGAGCAGCGCGTTGACCAGCGTGCCGCGGCTGCGCGCGTCTTCATTCTGCCCCGAGCCGGCATGAACCATCATTCCGGCTGGCTTGTTGATCACGGCAAGATCCGCGTCCTCGTAGACCACGTCCAGCGGAATCTCTTCTGCCATGGCCTTGAGCGGCGCCGGATGCGGCTCGCCGGTAATGTCGATCCGCTCGCCGCCGCGCAGCTTCAGCGAGGCCTTCTCGACGCACGCCATTCACCAGCACATCGCCCTGATCGATCAGCATCTGGACGCGCGACCGGCTCACGCCCTCAAGCTGCGAGGCCAGAAACTGATCCAGCCGCTGGCCCTTGGCCTCCGCCGGCGCTTCGATCGTGCGCAGTTCAGTCATGTGCGGCCTCGTCTTCCCGTGACGATTCATGAAGATTGGGTGCCCCATCCTCGCCGCGTCTTTGTTCTTGCGGCAAGGGTGGGATAGCACGATTCTCGACCGGCACTTTGCGCTCCAGCATCACCAGCCCGCCAGCCACCACCAGCGCTACCGCCGCGCACTGCGGCCCATCGAGCGCGCCGCCGAAGATCGTGCCTCGCCCTTCGGGGTCGCGCCAGAACTCGGTGACAAAAACGGCAACGCCGGCGCCGAGCAGCAACAATCCAAAGCCATCGCCTGCCTGGCGCCAGTACGGCAACCAGAACAACAGAAAAATCGAGAGCGTAAGAAAAGCCAGCGCCGCGTATGCCTGCACCGGATGCACCGGAACTCCCAGCGGAGCGCCGCTCCAGCGCGCTGCCAAGACTGCGTATAAGTGACAGCCCAATGCACCGCAACGCCTCTGGCCTCGATTCCATAGCCCGAGCCGGCCAGCAGCGCGCCCAGTTGCTCGAAGGCCAGACCCAGGCCACGGGCGCGGCCAGCGCGTCGGCGGTTCTCCACAAAGGCAGCCGCTGCCAGCGCCATACAAAATCGCCGCCACAGCCGCGGCCAGCACTCCAAAGGCCGCAAGCAGCGGATGATGAATCATGGCCAGCCCCAGCATCCACGCCGGATGAAGGCGCAGGTCGCCCAAGTTCAGCGCACCAGCAGCAGCCGCGAGCCCACCAGCGCGGCAAACAACGCCACCACGCAGAGATTCCACACCTTGCCGGCGTCGACGCCAACCACGCGCGCCGTGCGCTGCGCCAGAAACAACGCCAGCAGCACGCCCACAGCCGCCGAAGCGCCATAGGACGGAACAAGAATCGAGCCGATATGAAAGAGGACTGGATGCACCTGAGTCAGAATACGGCATTTGAGCTTCAGGCGTTGTTGCAGAGATTGCTCGAGAAAAGTAGAATCCGGCCCACGGGGCCGTGGTTGATGCGCTGGTGAACCCGTCCTAAGACGGTGGAGCTCTCCGCGGTTCATTAGGCATTCCGGACTGGCGGACACGGCACACAGAACCGATTGTCGAGTTGAGCCCCTGTTCATTGAATGTTGGTTCAACCAGCGTTGATCGCCCACCTGCTTTGCAGGCCGGTTTCTATTGCGGATAGTAGGTGTCCGCGCGAAAAATTACAAGTCTTGCGCGCGATAAGCGCGGTGTGCTACGTTTTTCGACCGCCGCATTTGGGAAGCATGGTCCCAAATCGGCGAGACGTCTGCTATGACCCGGTTTTGCGCTCGTCTTCGAGCACCTCATCCAGCAGTCCGCGCAGGCTGGCGGCGCGCGTGCGGGCCAGTTGCCCATCGGCGATCGCCGGCCTTCGCGGTCATCTGGGAGAGTTCATCGGCAAGATTCAGCGCGGCCAGCACGGCCACGCGCAGCGAATCCACCGTGCGGCCCTGCGCGGCCACGGCGCGCATCCGGGAGTCCACCATCTCCGCCAGGGCGCGAATGTGCTCGATGTCGTGCCCGGAGAGGTGATAGGGCTGGTCGTAAATCTCGACGGTGACGTAGCCGATCGGATTGCCGGATTGCTCTTGAGCCACAGCAGACCTCACAGTTCCAGCGCGTCGAGTTGAGAGAGCAGCCGCTCCACGCGCTGCCGCACCTGGTCGCGCTCTGCGCGCAGCGCGCTCACTTCCTTTTGCAGATTCTCGGCCAGCGGCGCGGCTTCATTGCAGTTTCGCCTCGGCCGCGTCGGCGCGCTTCTCGGCATCGGCGCGCGCCTGCCGCTCCTGCTTCACCATCTCCACTGCGCGCACGATCCGCTCTTCCAGCGCGGAAAATTCGTCCGCACTCAAGGTCAAGGCGCTCGCTTCAGCGGCCGGCTCCCCGGCCTGATCCGCTGCCGGTTCTTCCGGCTGCACCTCTTCAACCACGTCCGACTGCCACAAGGACTCCGACATCGAAAGAACCTCCGCGCGAATGCGACTCACCGGTGCAAGTATAGCGCCGAACGAGTCTGTTTCCCGTTAACTCCTGCAGCCGCGCCCCAACCTTGCCAACAGCCTCAACCACTCGCGCCTGGAAGCTCTGCAACTCCTCCTCGCGCAGCGTGCGGTCCGCAGCCTGGAAGGTCGCGCCGAGCAGCAACGAATACTCGCCTGCGCCCAGCTTGCGCGTCGCGAAAGACCTCGCGCACCCGCCAGTCCACCAGCTCGGGAATCTGCAAGCCGGCCACCGCCTGGTCGATCTTCTCCCAGGCGATGCTCTCGTCCAAAACAAGACGAAAAATCGCGGCGAACCGGCTGGAAGCGCGAGATCTCCCTCGCAATCGGCTGGCGCAACGCGAGTTTGTAGAGCCGGTCGAGATAAAGCTCGCCCACCAGCACCGGCTCCTTCATCTTGCGCGCCGCGGCCTCGCGCGGATGCAGTTGGCCGAACCAGCCCACGGTTACGCCGTCAACGGCCACCCGCGCCGAGCGATAGGGATGCAGCCACTCCGGCGTAATTCCTGCATCGGCGGCGAAAGCGGTCAAAGTAAACGGCCCGCGACTGGAAGCGCGCCACGACCTGCTCGACCACGCCCTTCACGTCGTGAAAATCGATTGCTCGCCCGGCGTGCAGCGCGCCTGCTCAGGAAGCGCGCCCACCGCGCCGAAGGCCAGCGCGGGCGCTCCTCCACTTTTTCCGTCGTGCCGGAAAAGACCGTGCCCAATTCGAAGAGCCGCACGTCGCTCACATCGCGATGCAGATTGCCGGCAATCATCGCCAGCATGCCCGGCACCAGCGACGGCCGCAGCACGCCCGCCTCTTCGCTGAGCGGATTGCCCAGCGGAACCGAGAGCCCCGGCTGCGGCGCAGTCAGAGCAGCTTCCGCCGCAGAGCAGAAGGTGCTCGCAATCGCCTCATGGAATCCGGCGGCCAGCAGCGTGCGCCGGACCGCGGCTTCTTTCTCTGCCCAGGGCAGCGCGCGCACGCCTTCGCCAAAGGCAGGCAGCGTGTTGGCAAAGCGGTTGTAGCCGTAGACCCGCGCGACCTCTTCGATCAGATCGATCTCGCGTTCCAGATCCAGCCGCCAACTGGGCAGCGTCACCTGCCAGGCCGGATTCGCGGTTTCGCTGACTTGCTGACTCGCTGACTCGCTGACTCGCGAGTCCGCAGCCCACGCCGTGAGCACTCCCTCGACAGTCGCCGCGGTAATTCCTTCCTCGTCGACGGTCGTGCCCAGAATGCGCCGCACCTCGCTCAGCGCGAGCGAAACGGGCTTGCGGTTCGCGGTGCGCGCCTCAAGAGCGGGCACGCGCACGTCCACCAGCTCGCCTTCGATCCAGCCGCCGTTGGCCAGCAGAATGCTGCTGACAATCGCGGAGGCAACCGGGCAGGCGTTGAAGTCCGCGCCGCGCTCGAAGCGATGGCTGGCGTCGGTGTGCAGGCCGTGCCGCCGCGCCGTCTTGCGCACGGCCATCGGATCGAACCACGCCGCCTCGACCAGCACATTCTTCGTCTCCGACGTAATCATCGTGTCCCAGCCGCCCATCACGCCGGCAAGGCCCAGCGCCTTTGCGTGATCGGCGACGACCAGGTCTTCAGCATCGAGCATGCGCTCCACGCCGTCCAGCGTCTTCAGCTTCTCGCCCTTCTTTGCGCGCCGCACGACGATGCCGCCCTCAAGCTTGTCCAGGTCGAAGGCGTGCGTCGGCTGGCCCATCGCCAGCCAGGCAAAGTTCGTCGCGTCCACGGCGTTCGAGATCTGCTTCTGTTCGAGCAGCCCGAAGTAAGTGGACACCTCAGCGCCGGCAAACCAGTCGCGCGAATCGGCAATCGTCACGCCGCGCAGCACCCGCGCGGTGAAGCGGCCGCAGGCGTCCTCGGCCTCGATCTTCACGGAAAAGGGCTTGGCGGCAGGCTTTGCCGCGGGCAGCGGAAAGCTGAGCGGCTTCAGTTCGAGCCATAGATCGCCGCCGCCTCGCGCGCGACGCCGTAGTGGTTCATCGCATCCACGCGGTTGGTGGTGATGTCCATCTCGTAGAGCGATCCGTTCCCGTCGCCGAGATCGTAGATGCCTTCGACAGCAATCCCGCGCAGAGTAAGGTCTTCGGCGAGTTGCGCGTCGTCGACGGGCAGATCCGGCAGATACGCTCTAAGCCATTTGGTCAGTATCTTCATGTGTGTCCTATTCTTAGCGAGTTAGCGAGTCAGCGAGTCAGCGGTGTGCCGTTCGCTGTTATACTTTCAAGGATGCAACCAGACCATTGATCATCCGCGCAACCTCTTCGCATTGCTCCATCAATTCCTTGACTCGTGTCTCGTCCAGAAACTTCAAATCGCTCGTCAATTCGAGCTGCGTCTGCAATTCAAAAAGCGAGCCGCGAGATGTGGCCAAAAACTGCCGAAGATGGCCATCGTTGAGTCGTCCATGTCCCTCGGCGATGTTGCTTGGAACTGAAACAGCCGCCCTTCGCATCTGTGACTGAAGGCCGAACATCTCGCTCTTCGGAAGCACCTCGGTCTCACGGTAGATTGCCTTCGTCAGGCTCATGGCCTTTTGCCAAACCAGAAGATCGCGATAATGCCGCGTCCTAACCTTACCCGGCAATCCATTCTTCCTGTCCATCGATAGGTCCCACGCTGGTTCGTTGACTGGCCGATCCGCTACCCGCTGACTCCGCTGACTCGCCAACCCGCTAAACAAACTGCCCCAAAAACCGCATATCCCCCGCATAAAACTGCCCAATCTCGCTGATGCCGTACTTCATCATCGCGATGCGCTCGACGCCCATGCCAAACGCAAAGCCGGAGATCTTCTTCGGGTCGTAGGCCGGCTGCTTTTCCGCCGCGAAGGCAAAGACCGCCGGGTCCACCATGCCGCAGCCCAGCAGCTCGATCCAGCCCGAGTTCTTGCACTTGCGGCAGCCCTTTCCTCCGCAGAAAATGCAACTGATCTGCACATCGGCGCTCGGCTCGGTGAAGGGGAAGAACGACGGGAAGAAGCGCGTCTTCACCGCCGAGCCGAAGAGCGCCTTCATCGCGTGGTCCAGCGTGCCCTTCAGATCGCTGAAGGTGATGTTGGTGTCGACGCAGAGGCCTTCCACTTGGTGGAAGATCGGCGAGTGCGTCGCGTCCGCCGCATCGTTGCGATGCACCTTGCCGGGAATCACAATGCGCACCGGCGGCGGCTGCGACTCCATCGTCCGCATCTGCACCGGCGAAGTATGCGTGCGCATCAGCAGCCGGTCGCGCTGCGGACGCCGCGCCTGATTCGCGACGACCAGCGTGTCCTGCGTGTCGCGCGCCGGATGCCCGGGCGGAAAATTCATGCTCTCGAAGTTGTAGAAGTCGGTCTCGACCTCCGGCCCCACGCCCACCGAGTAGCCCAGCGCGGCAAAGACGCTGAACGATCTCATTCAGCGTGCGGGTAATCGGATGCTCGGCGCCGGTAAGCCGCCGCGTGCCGGGCAGCGTGATGTCGATGGCCTCGGCGGCCAGCGCCGCGTCGCTCGGCCCCGCGCCGGCAGCCTCTTCCAGCAGGCCCTCCACCACCGCCTTCAGCGCGTTGAAGCGCAGGCCCAGAGCCTTCTTCGCCTCGGCGGGCGCAGCCTTGAGCCAGCGGCCCGAAACCTCCTTGAGCCGGCCCTGCTTGCGGCCCAGCCACTCCAGGCGAAAGGCCTCGACAGCCGCTTCGCCGTTCAAGTGCAGCTGCAGCCTCGCGCGCCTGCCGCTCCAGTTGGGCAAAGGCCTGGTCGAGCGCGGCCTCGTCAAATGCCGTCAGATTGGGAATTTCTTCGTTCATATGCGTAAACAGCAGAATAAACCACTCGGCCATCTCTGGATTGCCTGGTGGATTCGCCGGCTGCGATCGCCGCGCTCAGGAGCGATCAGTTCCAGCGGCTCTTGTCGTTGGGATCGTCGTTGATCTGGTCGGCCTTTGCTGTCCAAGTGGACGTTGCGGCCCTGCGAACGCATATAGACCTCGAACTTGCGGGCGGCGCGCCGGCGTTTCCAGCGATAGTAGCTGTTGCGCAGCCCATACCATCGCTCGCTGAGGCCGGTGGAGAGGCCGCGCCGCGGGGCCATGCGAATGTAGGCCAGTCCGGCCAGCGCTCCGCCCAACTCGGCAAAGGCGTACATCTTCTGATCGCCGAAGAGCATAGCCAGGGAGATCAGCGCATAGATGGCCGCCAGGTAACGTGCCTTGATGCCGATGGGCAGGGGAAAGAGCATGAACTGCACATCGCCGTAAAGGACTCCGATAGCAATCAGCAGCCCAAAGATGCCGCCGAAGCAGCCAACCAGCGTGCCTCCCGCAAGCGAATAGCCAAGTGTTTGGCCACATGCATAGATCGCAGTCGCGGCGGCCGCCGTTCCCACCACGGAGACGGCATAGAGGCTCATCACCCAACTTGAGTTGTGATAGCTCTCAAGAAACCCGGCCAGGAACCAGAGAGACAGCAGTTCGAAGAGCGTTCCGAAGATCGCGGAAGGGGGATGGATGAGGCTATAGGTGACAGGCTGCCAGAGGTAGCCGTGGAGAAAGAGGCCTGGAGTGAAAGCCAAGCCGTCAAACAACTGTCCTGCCGTCGCTCGGAGCGGCCAACTGCGCCAGCGCCAAGAGAAAGTAGGCCGACAGGTTCCAGAGAATCAGGCGCCGGGTGGCGCCGCGGAACTCAGGGAATGCAAACGGAGTGGAACCAATCCTGGCCATCGTCAGTCTCAGAGTAAATCGTAGAGCGGGCGAGTGTCATGCAACAGGGCGAGCTCCCAAACAGTCTGCATTGCTTTGGAGTGGCCGGTCCCTCAATGCCGCTATGGAACCACCGTCAGGCTCCGATGACCGGCAGCGTCCACAGCGCGAACGCCGAAAATCACATTGTCTTTGGAGACAGGCACGGTGACAGTGATGGCCGGATCGGGAGTGTCCTTCGCCGAGGGTTGGACGATCTGGACGAATTGCCAATCGGGCGCAGAGGTCTCGCGCCAGACGATCTCATAGTGATCGACCTTGGCACTTGAAACTCCATTGGCCGGCGGCTCCCAGTGCAGAGTGGCTCCATTTTCGAGCTTCTGGGTCAGCAAAACCACCTTCACCGGCTCGCCAGGCGACGAGGCCAAAGTCGCCATCGTGGCGGCATTCAGGCGGGCCACATTGGCCACATAATTGAAGTCGACAAACTCCGGCAGGTCGCCGAGAACCGGGTCGCTTGATCCTGCCGGTGGCCGCACGACGTTCTGGTGCTGGTGGTTAAAGTCCTCGCGCCACTCTGTGAAGCGAACCGCGGCAAATCCCTCGCGGTTAAAGGAGAGATGATCGCCGCCGCGCAGGTAGCGGTCGGGCCGAAAGATGAGGGACGCTGCAAACTTGGAGCCTCCAGAGGCGGGAAAGTAGGCGCGGGCGGTATCCGCAACGGCTCGGGCCAGTTGGCGGCTGGGTGAGTCATCCTCCTCGCCCAGTGCGCGGATGCGGCGGATCTGCTCAGGCGTGGCGGCATCGGAAAGGCCTTCGGAGAAGACGCGGACGCGGTCTTTCTGCTGGAGCGAGTCTCCCGGCGTGGTATTGCCTCCCACAATGTCGTTATTGAGCACGGCTTCCAGTTGCCAGCCTTCGCTGCGGGCCAGTTTGGCCAGATGCTCCGAGCCGTAAAGGCCCTGTTCCTCGCCTGCGACGGCCACAAAGACCAGCGTGGCCGGGAAGCGGAGCTTGCTGAGCGCCCGAGCGCACTCCAGCGAGACGGCCACTCCAGACGCATCGTCATTCGCGCCGGGTGAGGCGCCGTGTGCATCAAAATTATCGGAGTCGCGCGAGTCGTAGTGGCCGGTCACGAGCACCATGCGTTTAGCCTGCTCGGGATCTGTTCCGCGCAGAATGGCGTAGACGTTGGTGATCGGTGTGGGCTGGGAAACGCGTTCGGCGACAGGCTGGGTGAAGCTGTCGCGGCGAACCTCAAGGCAGCCGTTACACTCCTTTGAGATCTGCTCGAACTGGGCAAAAATCCAGTCTCCGGCGGCGTTAATCCCCTGGCCGGGCGGCAAACCGGCTTCCGAGTTGGCGACGAGGCTCGAAAATGTGCTGCGAGTACCAAACCCAACCAGGGTTTTGATCGTCTGTTCAATACGAGTGGGTTCGATCGACTCGAGGGCGCGAACGATGGCCGGGTCCGGCGTTGCGGGGGCCAAGGGAGTGGAGTTGAGCTGGAAATCAGGCTGTGACTGGCCGATAGATGCCGTCAGCGCCATTCCGCAAAGCACGAACACGTGGGAGAGATTCATGGCGTATTCTTCGAGTTGGGATCTCCGGTTAAGGTTTGGGGTTTCGCCTCTTGACCTGAAGCCGGTTTCCACTCAAGAATAGCGGATAAGCACCGCAAAAGACCTTATCGTGTAGTACGAAATGCCTTGGAAAGAGAGGAGGCTGCCATGCCGAGCTGCCCTGAATGCGAGAATGATCTTGATATTGAACTGGATGAAGTGGCCGAGGGCGACGTAGTCGCCTGCGACGAATGTGGGACCGAATACGAGGTTGTAGGCGTTGAGCCGCTGGAACTGGTAAGGGCGGGCGGCGACCTGGATGAGGACGACGAGGACCTGCTCGACGAGGAAGAGGAGTAAAAGTGAAGCTGAATCGCGTGAGTTTGGCGGCCGGGATAGTGTTTGCACTCCTGGCGGCCGGTTTGCTTTCCCCTGCGTCACGAAGCGGCCAAAACGAATTGGGTTTGGGACCGGTCTACGCTCAGGCGCAGAACCTGGGTCAGCGCGCGGTCATGGGAACCGTGGTGGACTCCGATTCCGCTCTCGTGGCTGGCGCCACAGTCTTCCTCAAGAACCTGAAGACAAAGTCCATTCGCAGCTTTACCACAACCGACAAAGGACGCTTCCGGTTTGCCCAGGTGAACATGTCAGATGACTTTGACCTCTGGGCGGAGAAGAGCGGCAAAAAGACCGCCGTCAAGACCGTCAGTTCCTGGGATGCGCGCAAGGAGTTCGAGGTCGAGCTGAAGCTGAAGTAAGGGGACGCTCTGCTCGTTCGCTCCCGCGTCTTAGCATTTTCGGAAGATGAATATCAGTCTTGCTCAGGCGAGCGATCGAAGGGGCTAACGCACTACCGTTTTCCAACCGGGCACGACTTTTCAGTCTGTAGAAAAACTCATCTGAAACTGCGTGAAGCGTCAGGGCACGACTTCAGTCGTGCCGCAAACGCAACGAAACAAGGGATGGGCTTTAGCCCCTGCGGAATACTTTTGAATCCTTCGACCTGTCTTTCCGCGTCTCCCAGCATCCGAAAATGCTCTAAATTACTCGCGTTGAGTGGGCGGCTATGATCTGCCAGGAGTTTCTGGCGGCTGAAGCAGCCCAAACGCGCGTGAAACGAAAATCGCCGTTAGCTGGATTGCCGTCATACGTGCCAGACACGCGCATAAGCACCGACACGACAGCCACTTTTTCATGGAACAGGATCTGTCGCTCTGAAGGATTGAGTTGTTCCACCTTGAGACGACCCGACATATAGGCTTCGAGATCGTCCTTTTTGTCGAGCACTTGCCCAAGATGATTCGTGAAGATCAGTTCTGGTGCCAGCAATTCATCCAATATTCTGACATCGGAAGTCAGCATCGCAACCCGCAGCTGCTCTTCTGCCTCGATAATCTGCATCTCCACTGTTTTGTTCACAAGGCCTTATCCCTCGAGCTTTTTCGTCACCAGTTCATTGAGCAGCGCGGGATTGGCCTGTCCCTTCGACGCCTTCATCACCTGGCCCACAAAAAATCCCGCCATGGTCTTTTTGCCGGCGCGATACTGCTCCACCTGCTTGGGATTCGCGGCGATGACCTCATCGATCAAAGCTTCGATGGCCGATGCGTCGGTAATCTGCTCCGGCTTCTCGCGTTCGTAGACTGCCGGGAAATCCTCTCCCTTTTCAAAGCAAACATCGAAGAGCTGCTTGAGCTGCTTTGAGCTGATCTTGCCCTCATCGAGCAGATCGGCAGCTTGCACAATGCCCGCCATCGAGACGGGAGACTGCTCCTGCTCGAGGCCCAATGCCTTCAGCCTTCCGCCGACCTCGTTCAGCAGCACGTTGGCCACGCGGCGGGGATTTTTGGCTGTCCTGGCGGCGGCCTCGAAGCGGTCGGCGAACTCGCGTTCGGCGGTCAGAGTGAATGCGTCCTTTTCGGTAATCTCGTACTCGGCAACCATGCGTGCCCGCCGCGCCTCGGGCAGCTCCGGCAGCTCCGCTCTTTTGCGTTCGATGTAGTCGCGTGTCAACACAAGCGGCGGCAGGTCCGGCTCGGGAAAGTATCGATAATCGTGCGCCTGCTCCTTCGACCTCATCGAATAGGTCCGGCCCTCGCTGGCGTTCCACAGGCGGCTCTCCTGCATGATGCGCCCGCCGGATTCAACGACTTCGATCTGCCGCTCGATCTCGTATTCGAGAGCCATGCGCACAAAGCGGAAGCTGTTGACGTTTTTGACCTCGACTTTGGTACCGAATTCCTTCTGACCTTTTGGACGCACGCTCACATTCGCGTCGCAGCGCAGCGAACCCTCTTCCATGTTGCAGTCCGAGACTCCGCTGTAGAGCAGAATCTCCTTCAATCGGGTCAGGTATTCAAAGGCCTCGTCGGGTGTGCGCATGTCGGGGTCCGAAACGATCTCGGCCAGCGGCGTTCCAGAGCGGTTCAGGTCGACATATGTCCGGGTGGCGGAGTCCGAGAAGCCATCGTGAATGCTCTTGCCGGCGTCATCTTCCATGTGCAGGCGAGTGATGCCGATGCGCTTCGTCGCGCCATCGGCAGTCGGCACATCGATCCAACCGTGCTCGGCCAGTGGCTTGTCGAACTGCGAGATCTGATAGCCCTTGGGCAGATCGGGATAGAAGTAGTTCTTGCGCGCGAAGATGGAGCGTTCGCGCACCTCGCAGTTGATGGCCAACGAGGCCAGCGTGGCAAACTCGACGGCCTTCTCGTTCAGCACAGGCAGCGCCCCCGGCAGCCCCAGGCACACCGGGCAGACGTTCGTGTTCGGCGCCGAGCCAAAGTGATTGGCGCAACCGCAAAAAGCCTTGGTGGCGGTGAGCAGTTGCACATGGACTTCGAGTCCGATCACAGGCTCGTACTTGGCCATAACTTCGGAAGAGAGCGTGGCAGCAGGCATATCTGAATTCTAGCGCGATGCGAAGCGGAGCCGCCGCGAATGCACAAACACGTTAATCAGCCAGTAATTGCCGAGTAGCCGGTTACACGCCCGATGCGCCGAAGTCGCACTCATTACTCGGAACTCGGATTCCCGTAGCCAGGATGCCTTCTCCATGAGAGATCTCCGATTGTCGACGACGGCAGACTAGCAGAATCCGGCATCAAACCACTCATTTCGACGTTAGCTGGTAAGATCAACGCCGCTGACGCGGTGGACACGAGCGTCCTGGGCGGATATCGACTATTTCTTCGGTGCGATGTAGGCTCGACGGCTCTGCAGGGTCAGCCCACTCTTTTCGTGCAGCTTCACCGTAAGATCATGGAGCTTTCCATCCCGCTTGGCCGGCTTGAAGCCCAGCACGTATGTGAATTCGGGAGGCGACAGCAGTTGCTGGATCGCTGAGGAAAAATCGCTGGCGCTCATAATGAACTCGCCTCCGGTTCCGTCGGCCAATTCCTCCATCACCTGCGGAATCTCGATTGCTTCCTCTGTGGCCATCCGTGACATCATCTGCGCAAACTGAAAATCATGTGTCACAGCTTTCTGGATGTCTCGACTCGGGTTTAACCCGCTGAGCCCCCGGGCATCGATAGCACTGATCGCGACGTCGGCGCGGATCGCCCGATCGATCACATCGGCAATGTCCGACTGCTCGTCAAGTTCCACTATAAAACCGGAAGATATGAGGATAACGCTTTTTTTGCCCGGCATCTTCGCGAGCCAGTCAACCACCTCCCTGACTCGGGTGATGGCTGCGCGGCTCTCTTGTTCGCCGGTCCTCTGCGCCCTTTTTGAGGCCAGCTGCACCGTCTCGCGTGCGACTTGGAGCAGCTGCGTTTTACGAAGGCCGATTCTGCAGTTCATGGTTTCCTGCATGGCCGCAGCGAAGGTATCGCCGTCGTCACCCTCGCGCAGAATCTTGAGTGCCATGAAGTAGCTAATGTCAGGACATTCCGCCTGCGTAGTACCGCTAAGCGGCGTCGCGTGAATCTTCATCAGCGCGTCTCGCAGCTTCTGACGATCGTTTGTAAATGAAAGCACAACCTGACCCGAAGTCGAGATCAGGGCAGCCAGATCGTTGGCTTGGAGCGCCTCTAAGTTCCTCAGAGCGGCATCGCGCAGCGGAAGCAGATCCGCGGATTTGAGATGGATGTCATCGAACAAATACACAATCAGCCGAGGCTCAACGGTGCTTGCCGGATTTTCGGGCGCGATGTTTTCACCCGGCCCGGTCTGCGATGCGCTGTTGGCGGCCTGCGGGCCGGCCCGCGTCTCTACCATGAAGCTCGTGATCTCCTGGCGCTTCTTCTCGTCGAAAATCTGGAAGTCCTCCTTCGTCAATCCCCTAACGGCGGCAAGACTCTTCGCGTCGCGAACGACCACAGGCACGAGCACCAGGTCCACGTTCATCCGCAGTGACGGTTCCGCAACCGGTAGTTGTTTTGGGCTTCCCTTCGGTTGATCTTGCGGCGTAGGTGTCGGGGTTGCCCTTGCTTCGCTTCTGGCTTGAGGCTGAGGGGGCGGAGCCGGCTGCGCTGCCTCAGCCTCAACGGGCGCCGGAACAGAGTCGACTGCAGCGCCTTCAGCCGGTGCCGTGACCTGGGCAACAGCGTCTGTCCACGCCGGACTCTTCGGAGCGGCTCCTGAAGACGCCGGGCTATCGATAACTCGCCTCGGCAGCGCGCTTACGCCCGGCTGCGAGGGTTCCGAAAGGTCCGCAGTGAACCCCTCAACCACTCGCGAATTACTGCGGAAGACGTGGTACTGATCGAATACGATGTCGTTCAGATGGGTCTGGAGCCGCCCACCTTTCGCTTTTCCTGTCCCACTATGCGCCTGGAGCGGAACTCTTGAGAGTGCCACTCCGTGTGCTGGGCACATATACATGCGACCGCCGATCTCCACCTGCCCGTATTCGACCATCAGCTTCGCATCAGCTAGTGCGTCGCCGGGACCCGGACGCGCCACAACCGCTAGGCGAACAATCGCGCTGTCGGACGGGCGAATCGCAAATGTCCCGCTATAGGCAACGAATTGACTCTGCCCTTTAGCTGCGCCACCCAGTCTTAATGAGTAATGAGAATTCTCTTTTGTAGCATCGAATCGAAACACAGCCAGGAGGCCATCGTTCCCCGGCTCCCAACCAGCCCACGTCAGATTGCCGTGTGCGGCATCCATCATCACACCATATAGAATCGGGCCGAACTCACCCGCCGTGGTGAGGCGCAATGCATAGCTTGCTGGTTCCATCGCCCCTTTCATCGTGGATTCCTTCCCGTCCACGTTCGCAACTTGGATCTTCGATGTTACCGCTCGGTGCATCGGCCAGCGCAGCCGCGTTGAACCAGGATCGTTATCGATTGGAGGCTCTCTGATAGTCGATGGGGTCTGAGCCCAAAGCGACTTAGGAAGCGAGGGATGGTCTTCAAAATAAGTGGTGCTGCGGGTTGCAATTAGATTGGGCAAAGAGGGAAGGACCTTGCTCAGATAATTCCCGATCCCAGCTACAATCCTCTTTTGTTCAGCCAAGCTCGGAATCGCAGTGGTTGGAACATCTTCAGCGGGCAGCGATTCAAAGGCGGAAACGTCGGCCAGCACCTTCAAAGCATCACGCGCCTCAGAACCGGTGAGCGCTGCATTCCACCTTGCCAGCCTCGCTTCGGTGACGCGCTCGGTCAGATACAGACCGGAGAGAATTGACGCGAGTTTGGCGTCGTTCATATCGCGGTGTGCGGACAGTGTATCCCCGAGTTCCTTCACCGTAACAGGCTTCGTCGTCGGTTCCGCAATTTGCGGCTCTCCGATGCGGTTCTGAATACCAAACGAGTCCGGAATGTCAGGTACAGAAGGGAGCCGCGATGATGGATAACCGCCACCGGACGACGGGGGAGGTGTGGGCGTTGGTGCGGGGGGATTTTGAGCGCATAAGGAACACAGTGCGGAAAGCAGCAAACACCCTGTCAAGAAAGTACGGAGGATACTCTTGTGATTGAACATGGCCTGATTTCGTTGATAACAGCATACACCGATACTTCTCTTTGAGTCGGGTGTTCGCCGATTCGGACCATTGACTGCTCTTCGCCTCGCTAAGGCAGCCTAACCACCTATTTTTGAATGGGCGAGCCATACCTCGCCGGCCAGCAGGCCGGCGGAGACACCGAGAAATGTTCCGGCAATCACGTCGCTGACGAAATGCCAGTCACCTGCAATCAGCAGCACTGCCGCAATGAGCAGCAATGCCGATAACGGCAAAATACTGGTTCGATAAAGTCGCGCAAAAACACCCGCGAATGCGCTGGAGAGGACCATGTGGCCCGACGGAAAGCTGCTGCTCGAAGAGCCGGCCAGGAGATCGAATGCATGTCGGGTTCCGTGCAACACGACCGCGGGATTTGGTACTCCAAAAAAGAGCTTCAGAATGCCGTCGTTGATTGCGTACGCACAGATGGAGGTCAGGCACGCAAGCGCAGTCGCCTCGCCAAAGCGCGACAAATGTCCGCGCGTGATCCGAATACAAACCAGCGCCAGCGCGACAGCCGCTTCGATACCGAGAAGAACGGCACTTGCAAATCCCTTCCCCAGGCTTTCAGTTGGCCCAAGAAGCCCATAGACGCGATGGGCTATCGGTACATCGAGATAGACGAACGCCAGTGTCACCGCGAGCGTGCATATCAGCAGTGACAGAAGCCACATCAGGCCAGGAAAGCGTAGAGTTTTTCGTTCCAGCGCGCGTCCGCCGTGCTGCCGAGAACTACCGGCTTTTTGAAGCAATAGTAGTCTCCTCTTAAAGGCCCACCCTTCGCGGCGGGATTCATAAGAAACCTTGGCGCGCTGGCCTCAGGACTCAACTGCTGCATCCTCCTGTGGCCAGCGACAAGCCACAGAGCGTTTTCGGAATCACTGTAGACTTCCGTGCCCCATCCATTCCGCGTTTTTCTGCGGAATGGGTGGGAAACCTACGAAGTTTTGGTCTACACAATTCCCAAACATGCTCTACATGTCCAGTTCGTGGCCTTACTCCGCCGGATCGTCCGCAGTAAATCCCGAGCAGCAAGGCTTCTCCGTCGCATGGAAGTTCATCAGTTCCACGCGAACGTTATCGGGATCGAAGAGGTTGAACTGGCCCTTGCCGTCCCGCCCCATCTGCGTGTGTTCCTGCGCATCCACTCCAACCAGGCGGCCGCTGTCCTTGAGGGTTTTGAAGGCGACATCCACCGAATTCACGCCGATCGAAAAGTGATTGAGCACGCCCAGGTCGTGCTGCGAGATACCCGGCTTGACGTCGAGCATGTACTCCAGCCAGTCGTGGCTGTCGGGCACCTGCTGGCTCACCCAGTCGACCCGGCCCTCAACCATGCCGCCGTACCAGTAGGGGCGGAAGCCGAGCAGATCGCGGTAGAAGGTGTCTTCGACGGCGCGGTTATGCGCCATGATTCCGGCGTGAATGATGTGCGTTCCAATGACGTTTGGAGCAACCACGGCCTTGGGCAGCCGGGGCGGCTGGACGAACTCCACCTTGTTGCCCTCTGGATCGAGCACCGTGAACCAGACGCTGCCGTCGGAGCCCTTTGTCACGTTGCCGGGCACCTTGTACGCCTTTGAGGCCAGATACTTCCGCAGTCCTTCGGCGTTGTCTGTGTTGTAGCCGACATGATCCAGCCGGTTGATGCCCACGCCCGCCGGCAGCGGCAGCACTTCAATGAACTGCGTAGCGCTGAACATGTAGCGCACGCCCTTGGGATTCTGCGGGTCTGGCACCTTGGCCGCGCCGAGGATCTCGCGGTAAAAATGATCGGTAGCCGCTGCGTTCGATGTATAGACGCCAAGGTTCGCGATGCCTGTGATCTTCGGACGTGTGATCGGCGGGTCTGGCATCTGGGCGGCGGCGACTAACGTGAATGCGGCAAGAAGAGCTGCGGCAAGAAATCTGAATTTCATTCTAAGCCTCTTGGGTCGTGACCAAGCCACGATAAAGCTATTCTACGCGGCGGGCAGGCCGGGGCTTCTGCGAAGGGGAGATATGACTGGAAGCCGTCTCATAACCTGGCTTTGAAAGGGCACGGCTTCAAAGCCTGCCCTGAGCGAAGCCGAATGGGTGCCGCAACGGGATAGAAAAAATCCAGGGCTTTAGCCCCTGAGGGAGTGCTTGGCGCGCACCCAAACCGGTGATGAAACAGCTTGCAATGAAACCGTTCCCTTCATCCAGACGTACATCTTTGTGAAGGGGATGCTGTCCGGTCATTCCCCAAACCAACAATTTTGCGAGCGATGATTCGTCTTAAAGACCGAGGGGAGAACGAAATGGCGAAACGCGTTTGCCCGTGGTGGATCGGCTACCTGCTGGCCAGTCCTTTGCGGAGATGGTTGTCGCAGACCCCGGAGGAGTTGCTCGCACCTTATGTTCGGGAAGGCATGACGGTGTTGGAACCGGGACCGGGGATGGGCTTCTTCACTTTGCCGATGGCTCGCATGACAGGCCCGTCGGGGCGAATTATCGCAGTCGATATTCAGCCCAGAATGCTGGAGAGTCTGCGCCGCAGGGCTCTCAAGGCTGGATTGCTTACCCGCATAGAAACTCGCCTTGCGCAACAGGATTCGATGGGACTCGGCGACCTGAAAAACGAGGTGGATTTTGTGCTGGCCTTTGCCATGGTGCACGAAATGCCTTCGGTCGAGGTGTTTTTTGGCGAAGCGGCTGCCACGCTCAAACCGGGAGGATTGCTTTTCCTGGCCGAGCCTGCCGGTCACATCGGCCAGAAAGGATTTCAGCGGGAGTTGGACGCGGCTCGCGCGGCCGGTCTTGAACTCGTGAGCCGCCCGGCGGCCAAGCGCAATCTGGCCGCGGTTCTGCGCAAATCTTAGGGCGAATGCGTTGAGACGCGTCCATACGGGTCGCTGCTAAACTAACTACACATGATTCTCCCGTTCGTCCGCGAAATCTTCGCGGAGCTGGAGCACTCCCCGGGATTTGAGCGCGTACGAAGGCATCTGAGCCTCGGTGCGGGGCGGAGACGTGTCTCCGGACTGACGAATACGGCGCGTTCAATCTACATTCCGCTCTTTGCGCGGGCGGCACGGCAGCCGGTGATCGTTGTGGTGGCCGACAACAAGGCTGCCGAGGCGCTCGAGCCGATGCTGCGCGCGGGTTGCGAGCTGACTGGCGCGGTTGACCCGGCCGCGGTGGTGCGGCTGCCGGCCCACGATGTGCTTCCCTTTGAAAATCTCTCTCCTCACCCGGACGTGCAGGAGCAGCGGGCGGCCGCCTTGTGGAAACTGGCCACCGGCGCGGTCTCCATCCTCATTGCGCCGGTCGAGTCGGCGGCGCTCAAGCTCTTTGACCGCGACTACTATGCGGGCCTCGCGGTGACGCTGAAGCGCGGCGAAGAGGTCGATGTCGAGGTGCTCACCGGGCACCTGGCCAGCGGTCGGCTACACGCAGATGGATCTGGTCGAGATGCCGGGGCAATTCACGCGGCGCGGCGGAATTCTCGATGTGTATTCGCCCGAGTCGGACCGGCCGGTGCGCATCGAGTTCTTCGGCGACGAGATTGAGACGATTCGCAAATTTGATCCCGAGACGCAGCGCTCGCAGTCGGGCCTCGATGAAGCGCAGTTGCTGCCGCTGACCGAGACGCCGGTGACGGAGCACCTGCTGGCCGCGGTGCATGGGCGGCTGAGCCAGCAGC
This sequence comes from uncultured Acidobacteriaceae bacterium, assembly GCA_963843625.1. Taxonomy (GTDB): domain Bacteria; phylum Acidobacteriota; class Terriglobia; order Terriglobales; family Acidobacteriaceae; genus Telmatobacter. Next base: position 10,456 of record CAWJLK010000012.1, on the reverse strand, counting down.
GAGTCGAGTTGGAAGGCTCGAGGAAGATGAAGAGATGGCCGCCGAGTTGGCGGCTGCCGGCGGAGTCAGCGTTTTTCCGGGCTGGGAGTTTTTCTCTGCCGTAGCTGGGGCGGATAAGTCGCTGCTAACTCTCGTGCCTAAGTGCGCGCTGTTTGTTGAAGAGCCGGCGATGGTGCGCAACCAGATCGATCGCTGGTGGAACAAGGTCGAGCAGCGGCACGAGCGGTCGGCGATGGGTTCGCTGATCACGTCCGGAAGACATCTATCTGCGGCCCGAGGTATTACAAGCGCAGCTAGACTCGCACATGGGTCTCGACCTCGACCAATTAGGCGTGGTGGACGTGCTGGATGATGACAACACGCTGGGCGAGATCGAACTGACACACGCGGCCCACGCTCAGGTTTCATGGATCCATTCCGGCGCTGACCGAGCAACTGCGCACGCTGATGGCGGCCGAGACGCGCATTGTGCTGGCCGCGCCGCACCAGGGCGACGTCGAGCGACTCGCGACAGTCCTGCGCGAGTACCAGATTCCTTATCGCCTTGGCAGCCGCAATCCGCATCCCGGCGAGACTGTGCTGGACGAGGCGAGTTATCTGGCCGGCGACCTGCGCGTGCCGGTGATTGTGCGCACGCCGCTGGCCGCGGGAGTTAGTTTTCTCGACTCGAATCTGATTCTCTTCGGAGCCAACGATCTCTCCGATGAGGCGGATGTGGCGGCGCGTCCGGAGCCGAAGAAATCAAAGACGGCGGCCTTTGTCTCCGACTTCCGCGACCTTACGGTTGGCGATTACGTGGTGCATGTGGAGCACGGCATCGCGCAATATCAGGGCCTGAAAGAGATTGTGCAGGACGGACTCTCGGTCGAGTTCATGATCCTGGAGTTTGCCGAGGCCGCCAAGTTATATGTGCCGCTAACTCGGCTGGATCTGATTCAGAAATACCGCTCGACCGACGCAGGGCCGGCGCCGGTGCTGAACAGGCTTGGCTCGCAGCAGTGGGCCAAGACCAAGGCGCGCGTTCGCAAGGCCATGCAGGATATGACCGGCGAGTTATTGAAGTTATACGCCGAGCGAACCACTGCGCAGGGAACGGCCTTCTCAAAAGACAACGAGTTTCAGCGGGAGTTTGAAGACTCCTTCGACTACAGCGAGACCGACGACCAGATACTCGGCGATTCGCGCCATCAAGTACGACATGGAATCGACCACGCCGATGGATCGGCTGCTTTGCGGCGATGTGGGCTACGGCAAAACCGAAGTGGCCATGCGCGCGGCCTTCAAGGCCGTGCAGGACGGCAAGCAGGTGGCCGTGCTGACGCCGACCACGATTTTGAGCTTTCAGCATTTCGAGACATTCAAGAAGCGTTTTGCGCAGTTTCCCATCAATATTGAAATGATCTCGCGCTTCCGCACGCGAAGGAACAAAAAGTCATTGTAGAGCGGGTGGAGACGGGCAAGATCGATATTCTCATCGGCACGCACCGGCTGCTCTCGAAAGACATCAAGTTTCAGGATCTCGGCCTGCTGATCGTGGACGAGGAGCAGCGCTTCGGCGTGCGCCACAAGGAGCGGCTGAAGCAGATGCGCAAGGAGATCGACGTGCTGGCCATGAGCGCCACGCCGATTCCGCGCACGCTGCACATGTCGCTGGTGGGCCTGCGCGATATGAGCGTGATCGAGACGCCGCCCAAAGACCGCATGGCGATTCAGACAGTGGTGGCGAAGTTCGACGAGAAGATTATCCGCTCGGCGGTCGAGGTGGAGCTGGAGCGCGGCGGGCAGGTCTATTTTGTGCATAATCGCGTCGAGTCGATCTACGAAATCGCCGCGCGGATTCAGGAGTTGGTGCCCGCCGCGCGCGTTGCTGTGGGTCACGGACAGATGGGCGAGACGGAGCTTGAGAAGGTGATGCTGGCCTTCATGCACCACGAATACGATGTGCTGGTGGCGACGACGATCATCGAAAACGGGCTCGACATTCCGCTGGCGAATACCATGCTGATCAATCGCGCGGACCGGCACGGGCTGAGCGAGTTATACCAGCTGAGCGGGCGCGTGGGCCGCTCGAATCGCCGCGCCTATGCCTACTTGCTCATTCCGCCGGAACAAGAATTGACGGAGATTGCGCGCCGGCGACTCGCGGCTCTCAAGGAGTTCAGCGATCTGGGCGCGGGCTTCAAAATTGCGGCGCTCGACCTGGAGTTGCGCGGCGCGGGTAACATGCTGGGCGGCGAGCAGAGCGGGCACATCGAGGCGGTTGGATTCGAGTTATACACCTCGATGCTTGAAGCCGCGGTGAAGGAGATGAAGGGCGAGACGAGCGAGGAGCGGCCGGCCACGCAGCTCAACCTGGACATCGCACTGCGCATCGACGAGAGTTATGTGCCGGAAGAGAATCAGCGGCTGCGGCTCTACAAAAAGATTGCCGGAGCGACGAGCGAGGCGGCGGTTGCCGAGGTGCGCGCGGAGATGGAAGACCGCTACGGCGCGCCGCCCGATGCGACGGTTTACCTGCTGGAGGCCTCGCTCATCCGGCTCGAATGCGAGCGGATCGGCATTGCGCAGGTGGATCGCAAGCGGGCCGAGCTGCATATTCGCTTTACTGAGAATGCGGCGGTCGATCCGCAGAGTTTGATGAGGCTGGTGGCGCGCAATGCGAAACGCGGCGCACAGTTCACACCGCAGGGTCTGTTGAAGTATCCTTTGGCTGCGACGCGGTCCGATGAGATTCTTTTGGAAATTCGCGAACTGATTGCGAATCTGGTTCCGGCGGCGATGATTTCATAGCAAATACGTCTAGACGGCGGGAGAAAACATGAAGAAATTCCTCACCAAGTTTGCGATTGGAGCACTTATGGCTGCCGCGATAACTTCCAATGCCCAGAATGAAACCTGGAAGCAGCAATTCCAGAAAGCCTCCGACGAGTACTTTGACCAGGTTTACTTTCGCTATCAACCCACGCAGGGAACCCTTGCTGGGCTATCACCAATACGATACGCAACTGGAAGATTACTCGCGCAAGAATATCGATGCAGAGATAGCGGTATTGAAGGTTTTCGAAAAACGCATTGATGCGATTCATCCCGATGCTGCCACGGCTGATTTCGTTCCTCGGAGCGACCGCGAGATCGTGTTATCGACCATTCGCTCGCAGCTCCTGACGCTGGAAACGATTCGCCCGTGGGAAAAGAATGCGGATAACTACTCGAGTGCCTGCGCCAATGGCGTCTTCACGCTGATGGAGCGCAAGTTTGCCTCGCCCGACGAGCGTCTGCGCTCGGTGGTCGCGCGCGAAAAGCAGATGCCTGCGCTGCTCGGCAGTGCGCGCGTAAATCTCAAGAATCCTCCGCGCATCTACACCGAGATCGCCATCGAGCAGTTGCCGGACATTGTCACCTTCTTTGAGCACGATGTGCCGTTGGCCTTCGCCGATGCCAAAGACCCGGCATTGAAGTCCGAGTTCGCGCAAACGAATGCAGCGGTGATCGCGGCTCTGAGGAGTTATCTCGACTGGCTGAAGAAGGACCTGCTTCCTAAGTCGAATGGCGACTTCCGCATCGGCGCCGAGACTTTCTCGAAGAAACTTCAATATGACGAGATGGTGGATATACCTCTGGATAAGTTGCTCGAGATAGGCTGGGCCGATCTGCGCAAGAATCAGGCGCACTTCAAAGAAGTCTCTAAGGAGCTTGAGCCGGATAAGACCCCTGCCGCTGTGCTCGACGAGTTAGGCAAGGATCATCCAGCTCCCGATCATCTTTTGGATGCATTTCGCGCCACCTTCGACGGGTTGGTGAGTTTCATCAATGCTCATCACATTGTGACCATTCCCTCGGATGTGCGGCCCATCCTGGAAGAGACGCCGCCTTTTATGCGCGCGACGACCTTTGCCAGCATGGATACGCCGGGGCCCTTCGAGAAGCACGCAACGGAAGCGTATTTCAATGTGACTCTGCCCGACCCCAAGATGACGCCGGCCGAGGTCGAGAGCTACATGCATTCGTTCAATATCGGCACGGTGATTTCAACGGCGGTCCATGAGGCTTATCCCGGCCATTACATCCAGTTTCTCTGGCTGCCGCAGGCTCCAAGCCGGGTACGCAAGCTGTTAGGCTCAAACACCGACGTCGAGGGTTGGGCGCACTACACCGAGCAGATGATGCTCGACGAGGGTTACGGACAGCCCGGTACTGGAGCAAAGGATGAGCGCGAATCGAAGTTTTTGCGTCTTGGTCAATTGCAGGACGCGCTGCTGCGCGATGCGCGGTTTATCGTCGGCATTCAGATGCACTCGGGCAAGATGAGCTTCGACGAAGCGGTGGAGTTCTTCCAGAAAGAGGGCTACCAGTCGAAGGAGACGGCCAAGGTGGAGGCCAAGCGCGGAACCAGCGATCCGACTTATCTCTATTACACGCTGGGTAAGCTGGAGATCATGAAGCTGCGCGAGGATATGAAGAAGAAACAGGGCGCGGCCTTTTCATTGGAAAAGTTCCACGATGATTTCTTGCGGCAGGGTTTTCCGCCGATAAAGATCGTGCGGCAGGCGATGCTGGGAGACAATTCTCCGGCGCTGTGAGTTAGTGCCAAACGTAGCGAAATCACGGATAAGTTCTTATACGAGGAATACAAGATGAACAAGCGAGTGCGGAAGGCGGTTTTTCCGGCAGGCGGTCTGGGTACGCGCTTTTTGCCAGCCACCAAAGTGATCCCGAAAGAGATGCTGGCGCTGGTCGATAAGCCCATCATCCAGTACGGCGTGGAAGAAGCGATTGCCTCGGGGATCGAGCACATCATCATTGTTACCGGCCGCGGCAAGGGCACGATAGAGGACCACTTCGACCATAGCTTCGAGCTGGACGCAACACTGAAACAGCGTGGCAAACACGAATTGCTGGCGGTCTCTCGCGGCGTCTCGTCGCTGGCGCGAATCAGCTACGTGCGGCAAAAAGAACCGCTCGGTCTGGGCCATGCCGTCTTATGCGCCAAGGACTTGGTCGGCGATGAGCCTTTCGCCGTCATTCTGCCCGACGATGTGATCGACGCCGAGGTGCCGTGCCTGAAGCAGATGCTTGACGTCTTCGACGAAAAGGGCGGCTCGGTGCTGGCAACGCAAACAGTCGAGGGACCGGCAATCAGCGCTTACGGCGTGTTGGCGGGTTCGCAGGATACTGACAATGCGCGGATCTTCAACTGCACCGGCATGGTGGAGAAACCGAAACTTGAAGATGCGCCTTCGAAGCAAGCTATCATCGGCCGCTATGTGCTCACGCCGCGCATCTTCGATCTGCTTGAGCAGACGACCCCCGGCGCTGGCGGCGAAATTCAACTTACTGATGGCATCAAGGCGCTGCTCAAAGAGGAGAAGGTCTTCGGCTACACCTTCGAGGGCAAGCGCTACGATGCCGGCGACAAGCTCGGCATGTTGCAGGCGACCGTCGAGTTTGCACTCAAGCGACCGGATCTGGGCCCGCAACTGCGCGACGTTTTTAAAGGGGCTGGCATTGTAGTTAGTAAGTTAGCGAGTTAATCTCTGACTTACTAACTCGCTTTTTACGCCTTCCATTTGATATTGCATCCAATCGACGGGCGCTGGTCTTTGAGCGGAGGCTTGCCGGCGAGCGCTGCGTCGATCGCGGAGCGCAGATCTTCCCCTGTGACCGCGATGCCGTTGCCCGGCCGGCTGCGGTCGAACTGGCCGCGATAGACCAGCCTGATATCCGCATCGAAGAGAAAGAAATCCGGTGTGCAGGCAGCTTTATAGGCATGAGCCACGGCCTGCGTCTCGTCATATAAGTAAGGAAACGTGAAGCCGTGCGCCTTGGCTTGCTGCTTCAGCCCTGCGGGGCTGTCGTCAGGATGGGTAGTTACATCGTTACTGCTGATGGCGACGATGCTCAACGGCTTGCCTGTCGTAGTCCTTGCCAAGGGCTCCGAGGCCCTTCTCGACGTGCTTGACATAAGGGCAATGGGTACAGATGAACATGACCAGCAGAGCCTTCGACCCGCGAAAATCATCGCGGTGAACTATCTTGCCTGTAACAACGTCGGTCAGCGCAAAGTCCGGCGCCGTTGTGCCAAGTTCCAGCATGGTGGATTCAGTAAGTGCCATTGCAGTAACTCCTTGATATCTGTCGTGCGCCTACTAATCGCTTGCATCGTCGCTGACTCGCTAACTTGCTGACTCGCTAAAACAGCGGTGTCTGTCTTCCCGGCATGGTAAGGCCAAAGTGCTCATAGGCCAGGCGCGTGGCCACGCGGCCGCGCGGAGTGCGGTCGAGAAATCCAATCTGAATGAGGAAAGGCTCGTAGACCTCTTCGAGCGCATCCTGCTCCTCGGCTAGAGTTGCAGCCAGCGTGCTCAACCCCACAGGTCCGCCGTCGTATTTTTGGATAATGGCCAGCAGCAGTCGGCGGTCGATCTCATCGAAGCCGTGAGCATCCACTTCGAGCATCGTAAGGGCTGCGTTGGCGGTCGCGCGGTCGATCACCCCCGAGCCTCGTACCTGAGCAAAATCGCGCACGCGGCGCAGCAGCCGGTTCGCTATTCTCGGTGTGCCGCGTGAGCGCAGTGCGATCTCGGCCGCGCCATCCTCGTCGATGGGAATCTGCATCACCTCGGCGGAGCGCGTGACGATGAACCGCAAGTCTTCTTCTGTATAAAACTCCAGGCGCAACAAAATCCCGAAGCGCGACCGCAACGGCGAACTGAGCAGGCCTGGCCTCGTCGTCGCTCCGATAAAAGTGAAGGGCCGGATCTCCATCACGTGCGTGCGCGCCGCCGGACCCTGGCCAATAATAATGTCCAGCTTATAGTCCTCAAGCGCGGTATAGAGCTTCTCTTCCAGCACTGGCTGCATGCGGTGGATCTCGTCCAGGAACAGTACCTGGCGCTCGCGCAGATTGGTAAGAATAGCGGTTAAGTCGCCCTGAATCTGGAGAGCCGGGCCAGAGGTCTGCTGGAAGCCGACATCCAGTTCGTTGGCGATGATGGTGGCCAGGGTGGTCTTGCCGAGCCCCGGAGGGCCGTAGAGAAGGACGTGATCCAGCGCCTCGCCGCGCGATTTGGCGGCTTCCAGGGCGATGGCGAGCTGTTCTTTGGCCTTCGATTGGCCAATAAACTCACCAAGCCAGCGAGGACGCAGTTTCAGCTCAAATCCTTGCTCTTCGTCGGCGCGCGAGGCGCTGACCAGCCGTTCCGGAGTGTTGTCGCGTGCGATGGCCATGCTGAGCAGAAGTGTAGCCGCTGCCGGTCAATGGGGGCAAAAGACGGCTAGGCGAAAGCTGTACCATTCAGCTTTTTGGACCGGCGGATCAAACCCGCACTGGGGCCAAGTGTCCGATCTGATTGTGTATTGCTTATTAACTGCCTTGATTCCCCAAGATACGCGCCGCTTTTTGGAGACCGGTGCAGAGTTTTGGGTGTAGAATCGTGTGAAAAGGTTAGGAGTCCTCTATGTTCGATCGTTGTTGCCTCAGGGCGCTTTTGATCGCTGGTCTTTTGCTTCCGCTTGCCAGTTGCACCAACTCTCCTTCACTGACTTCCATAGTCATCAGCCCCGAAACGATTTCGGTGGGACTGGCCCCGGCAAATGTTCCGCAGGGATTCACCCAATACAAGGCAACCGGATACTATACTCACCCGAATCATCCGGCGAAGACCAGAGACATCACCAACGAAGTGGCATGGTTGTCCAGCAACCCTCAGGTGGCAACCATCACGAATTCTGGATTGGCCACGTCAACCGGCTACAGTCCGGTAACCGGCGTAGCTTGGATAGGAGATACGACGATAACCGCCCGAGAGCAAGGGTTCAACGGTGTTATCGTTAGTAATGAATCGAAATATACGGTTACAGCACCGGCCTCCGCGAGCGCAAAGACCGCAACAGCCGGGAATTGACTTAGTGTTCGATCGGATGTTCTTTTTGAAGGCGGTATTGCATCTAAGTGAAGAATAGTTCAGTTCAGCTGGAATTGATGCCCCCGATGATTTATCTGCGTGGGAATCCGGCCAGAGGTCGCTTTACACCTGTGAGATTCGAGACACAAGAAGGCCGCCCTCGCAGGGCGGCTTTCCTCTTTCGAGGCATTTGAAGGCACGCTCCAGAATCAGTCAGAAAGACACACGACTCCGGCTACCAGCTTGTAGTGGAATCCTTCAAACGGCTCGCTCAGGCTGACGGTGAGCAGTGTCTTCGATGGCTTGCCGCCGAAGAAGTAGGAGTGCGGATAGATTCCCGCGGGCAGGAACGGAGTTTCTCCAACCAGACTGGATCGGTAACAGCCAGGTCGTAAAAGGCGCGGATAACATTGCCCGCTCGGAAGACGGCGCGATTCTTGCGTTTGCCCGCTCTCTTCGCGTATCCACCACCACAGGTTTTCCGGATGAATCAGTTCGAGGGATTTCTCTACAGCTGTCCCTTCGATCTTCCGGCCATAGACTCTGTCGCCATATCCCTGCAAGATGGCAGGTCCTTTGTTCAGGTACGCGGGAGAAATCGCGCGTCGCGAGCTTCGCCAAAGCGGCGCACCGGCCGCCATGGCCTTTCTGCCACAAATACATCTTCCGGGTGGCAGTTTGAGCCGCATCTCTCGCCAAGTTCCACTTCGAAAACATCCAGCAGCGCGGCCTCTCTTCCGTCCGGATAGGAGGTTTCCTCCACAGTGAGGCAGCCGGGAATTTGACGGCCAACAAGCCTGACCCAACGTTTTGTGACCAGGCTGATTCCAGCGACACAGCGATGGTCGTGCTTGTACGAATTGGCGAGGCAGAGAATCCGGTCGAGGCACATAAGGTTGGGCTTACCTTTAGGGTTTGAATTAGAGATGGTGAATTTCTACGCCTTCCCAATGCCTTTGCAAATATTCGAGGGCCAGTCTCCGATGACAATGCTCCGCAGTTGGCTCGCTGCACAAGAGTACTGTCTTTTGCTTGAAACTCTCTTGTCGATAGCAGACTCCACCTTTCGAGAGCGCATAAGGCCAAGAAACGCCTCTTCATACGCGGCCCAATCGCCCTTTTGCTTCTTGAAAGCGTCGAGCATATCCTGCGTCGGGGCGAGCAAGGGCTCGTGCTCATACACAACGCCGCAGATTTCTTGCAGAAAGTAAGCTAGATCGGCTTGCTTGGCGAAGCCGGCAAGCTGAGAGGTGTTGTTCAGCCGCACATCAAGCAGGCGCTCGATGCCGTGGGCCTTCAACGCGCCGAAGAATTCGCGGGCGCTTTTTTGGGTGAAACCGATGCTGTAGATCTCCATTGGTCCTCGTCAAGTTCAGCGAAGAGTGCGGGCTGAACGTCGACCAGCGGCTTGCCGGATTCGGCGGCAACTTTCTGCGTCGGTCTCCAGGCGGCCGTCGCCGCGAATATGGAGCATGTTCATGGCCGCGCTCGGCAAGTACTCGGCCGATCAGCAGGCGGCGATGGCAATGGGCGGGATCTTCCTCTCCGCAAACCAGAGCTACGCGGAAACGTTCCAAGCCGGACTCAAGCCGCTGAATGGCCGCCAGGAAGGAGCATCGTCGCGCAAGCGGCTATAAAGGACATGGCCTTTAGCATCGTAGTAGTCGGGATTGGCCGGCCTGCCGCCCAATTCCGCGCCGAGAAAGAGATAGCGGATTCCCGCCTGCTCCAGCGAGCGCTGCATGAGTTCCTTGTCGAACTGCGGTACATACTTCGAGTAGGGCAGAACTGCGCGTATCGACCACCACCTCGATCGCGTGCTGGCGGAGAAGGGCAAGCCACACTTCAATTGCGTGGTTCGAGTGGCCGAGGGTCTAAGAAACTGCTCATGCGCAAGCCTTTGCAGATGAGGATAGCACCGATGCTGCTATCCGGCAGAAAGAAACCGGGAACTCGGGCGGCACCCGTTTAGACTGATAAGGTCGCTCTTGATCGCGATGACCCACCGCTTTGCCCGCCTTCGCCGCTTTCGCTTCAACTGCCGCAGCGCATCGCCGCGGGGTTGCTCGCGGTGTTTCTGGTGCAGGGGTTGTGGCTCACGAGCCGCCAGACGCTCACCGACCGCGATTATCAATACGCTCGCTGCGGCCGCGAGATGTGGGAGAGGCCTTCGCCGTTGGCCGGCTACTACACCAGCTGCGGCAATATTCACGACGGCATCCTCGCCTACCGTCTTGCCGGCCTTCCGCTCACTCTCAACCTCCTCGTCGAACGCGGGCTGGATCACTTCCGCAAACCCGAGGACCGCGTTGTGCAGGCGAGTCGGGGCAGCTGTCAGCACCTGGGAGCTTCGCCACCAGCTCACCCACATCTCTGCTTTTGCTGCGTCTGCCGTTTCTGTGCGCCGGATGCGTGCTGGGCGGGGTATCTGGTGGGTCACGCGCCGGCTCTATGGCAATCTGGGCGGCTACACGGCGCTGGCTCTCTATTGCTTTTCGCCCACGGTGCTGAAGGCCTGCGTTGCGCCCAATCCTGAAGTGCTGGCCGCTCTG
>CAWJLK010000011.1:0-117500 GCA_963843625.1 uncultured Acidobacteriaceae bacterium | reverse complement strand
CCTCGCGCTTTCGCTGGCGCTCGTCCCCGCTGCGTTGGCCCAGCATCAGACATTTACAGTGAATCCCGATGCCAGCAGGGTTGCTTTTGCGCTGGGAGGAAACACGCACCATGTGGACGGAACCTTCCATGTAGAGAGCGGCACGATTGACTTTGACCGAACGGCGCAGACCATCTCAGGCTCAGTGGTCGTCGCGGCCGGCAGCGGCGAGAGCGGCGACCAGAGCCGGGACAAGAAGATGCACACCGACGTTCTGGATGTGGCGCACTTTGCCGACATTACCTTTGTTCCCAAGAGTTATCAGGGAACAATTGCAGCTAGCGGAGACTCTAGCCTTCAAGTAAGTGGTGTCTTCACCCTTCACGGCACGCCACATGATCTGACGGTTCCGATGCAGATATACATCGACGGAACAACGCTCACAGCCAAGACGCACTTTACTGTGCCGTATGTGAAGTGGGGCCTGAAGGACCCGAGCGTCTTCATTCTCAAAGTAGCTAAGCAAGTCGACATCGATCTCACGCTTATGGGGAAGTTACGGTAGTTTTTACACCAGGTCTGGCTAACTCCTTGCCGAGTTAGCCAGAGAAATTCATTGCACTGATTGAAAGGATTGCATGGCAGGTGCAAATGTCACACCTGCCATCTTCGCGAGAGATCGTTTCGCGCCCTACTCCGCATTGTCGATCTGCGCGCGTTGCAGCTTGTCGGAGTAATCGACGTAGACCGCCTTCCATGTGGTGAAGAAGTCGATGGCTCCGAGGCCTTCGCGGTGGCCGTTGCCGGTATGCTTCACGCCGCCAAAGGGCAGGTGCACCTCGGCGCCGATGGTGGGCGCGTTGATGTAAGTGATGCCCGACTCGAGGTCGCGGATCGCCGTGAAGGCGCGGTTCACGTCTTTTGTATAAAGCGCGGTCGAGAGGCCGTAGTCGATGGAGTTGGCGATCTCGATCGCTTCCTCGAAGGTGTCGAACTCGATCAGGCTCACCACCGGGCCGAAGACCTCTTCGCGGGCGATGCGCATCGCGGGCGTCACTCCGCCCAACACCGTTGGCTCGAAGAATGTGCCATGGGCATAACTCCCCTCGGTTAAGAGCATGGCCGCCGCGAGTAACTTCGCTCCTTCACCGAGAGCGATCTCGACGTACTTACTGAAGTTTCAATCTGGCTCGGATTCACCTGCGGGCCCACCTCGACCGACTCATCGAGGCCGTTGCCGACCTTGAGCTTTTTGGCGCGCGCCACAAACTTCGGCGGTGAACTTCGCCGCAATTCCTTTTTGCAGCAGGATGCGGCTGGTGGCCGTGCAGCGCTGGCCGGTGGTGCCGAAGGCTCCCCAGAGAGCGCCATCGAGCGCCAGCTCCAGATTGGCGTCGTCCAGCACGATCTGCGCGTTCTTGCCGCCCATCTCCAGCGAAACCGGCTTGAAGGTAGCCGCGGCGCGCTGTGCCACCAACGATCCGACCTCGCTCGATCCGGTAAAGCTGATGGCGCGCACGTCCGGGATGCTCCACCAGCGCCGTGCCCACAGCCGAGCCGCAGCCGCTAACGATGTTGACCACGCCCGGCGGCAGGCCGGCATCGACCAGCGCCTGCACCAGGTTGTAGGTGGAGAGCGGCGTATCGGTGGCCGGCTTGATGACGCAGGTGTTGCCGCGAGACCAGCGCCGGAAAGAGCTTCCACGACGGAATGGCCATGGGGAAGTTCCACGGCGTGATCAGGCCGACCACGCCGACCGGCATGCGCACGCTCATGGCGAACTTGTTCTGCAGCTCGGACGGCGTGGTCTGGCCGAAGAGCCGGCGGCCCTCGCCGGCCACGTAGAAGGCTTCGTCAATGGCCTCCTGCACGTCGCCGCGGGTCTCGGCCAGCACCTTGCCCATTTCGCGGGTCATGTCGCGGGCATATTGCTCCTTGCGTTCCTGGAGCAGCAGGCCGGCGCGGACGAGAATCTCGGCCCGCTTGGGCGCGGGAACCAGCCGCCACGTGGCAAAGGCCTTCTTCGCGGCGGCCACGGCCAGTGCCACGTCTTCGGCTGTGGGAGGAGGGAAACGCGCCCACCACATCGGAGTGGTCGGCCGGATTCAGGTTGAGGATGGTCTTGCCGCTCGCCGCAGGCAGCCACTGGCCGCCAATCAGATTGTGATATGTGGGATAGGACATGGGAACCTCGAAGGCTGAAATCAAGGGTCAGAGATTAGAGGCCGGCGCCGGACAAAAGAACCAGGCTCCCGGCCAGTTCCCGGAAACAACTGAGTTTACCGCACTGGTTCACTCAGTGGCACATTGCTCTGCTTCCAGCAGGGGCCGCGATACGACTTTGGCCCGCGGGCCGTACAATACGCTTTGAGGTAGAACCGAACTCCCCGATGTCATTGAACGGATATCCATCGCGCTCCTCGCGGTCGCACGGTCTTCGCTCGCTCTTCAGCATGTTTTCCAGCGACCTGGCCATCGATCTCGGCACCGCCAACACGCTGGTCTTCGCGGCCGGCAAGGGCATTGTTGTCAACGAGCCCTCCATTGTGGCCATCAACAAGAACACCGGCGAAGTGGAAGCCGTAGGCAAAGAGGCCAAGGAGATGCTGGGCCGCACGCCCGGCAACATCGTGGCCATCAAGCCGATGAAGGACGGCGTGATCGCCGACTTCAAAGTCACCGAGAAGATGCTCAACTACTTCATCCAGAAGGCGCACAACCGCAAGATGCTGGTGCATCCGCGCATCGTGATCGGCGTGCCTTCTGAGATTACGCAGGTGGAAAAGCGCGCGGTCGAGGACTCGGCCTATCGCGCCAAGGCCAGCGAAGTCTATCTCGTGGAACAGGCCATGGTGGCGGCCATCGGCGCGGGGCTGCCCATTACCGAGCCGGGCGGCAACATGGTGGTCGACATCGGCGGCGGCACCACGGACATCGCCGTCATCTCGCTGTCGGGCATTGTCTATTCGCGCTCGGTGCGCATGGCCGGCAACCAGATGGACGAGGCCATCACCAACTATCTGAAGCGCAAATACAACCTGCTGATCGGCGAGCGGACCGCCGAGCACATCAAGATCGAGATCGGGTCGGCGTTCCCGCTGGACAAGCCGCTGACGCATGGAGATCAAGGGCCGCAACCTGATCGAGGGCGTGCCCAAGACCATCACCATCGACGACAGCGAGATTCGCGAAGCGCTGGGCGAGTGCATCGCGGTGATCATGAACGCCATTCGCGTGGCTCTGGAGCGCACGCCGCCTGAGCTGTCGGCCGACATCAGCGATCGCGGCATCGTGCTCACCGGCGGCGGCGCGCTGATCAAGAATCTCGACAAGCGCATCCGCGAAGAAACCGGCCTGCCCGTTTCGGTGGCCGACGATCCGCTGGCCTCGGTGGTGCTGGGCACGGGCAAGATGCTCTCCGACTTCCGCCTGCTGCGCAAGATCAAGATCGACTGAAGCAGTGAACAAGTGAAGAAGTGAACAGTGAAAAGTAGGTGATCCCAGACAGCTAGCGAATGTTTCCTCTCTTCCTTTGATTCACTGGTTCACTCATTCACCTTTTCACTCACTACTATGGAATCGTTCTTCGTTCGCTATCGGAATCTCGTGGTGCTGCTGGCCGTGCTGGTGGCGCAGATCATCGGGCTGGCCATGCAGGTGCGCCGGACCGACAGCGGGCGCAACTCGCTCGACCCCAAGGACAGCAACAGGCGTGCGGCTGATCCGGCTGTGGGCCGATGCGCTGGTTTCGCCGCCGGAGCGGTTCTTTCACGGCTCGAAGACGGGCACGTTGAACCTGTGGGACAACTACATCGACCTGCGCCACGCCCGGCAGCAAAATCAAGACCTGCAGAAGACCATCGACCGGCTGCGCCTGGAGCAGGCCGCCCTGCTCGAAGACGCCAGGCAGGGCCAGCGGCTGCAGGCGATGCTGGGCTTCCAGCAAAAATACATCTACAAGACGGTGGCCGCGCAGGTCATCGGCTCCAGCGGCAGCGATCAGTCGCGCGTCTTCTATATCGACAAGGGCTCGGACGACGGGCTCGAGCGCGACATGGCGGTGATTACTGCCGACGGCATTGTGGGCAAAGTGCGCGAGGTCTTTCCGCACACCGCGCAGGTGCTGGCCATCAACGACCAGACCAGCGGCGCGGGCGTGATTCTGGAAACCACGCGCATTCGCGGCATTCTGCGCGGCAACGCCGCCGGCCAGCCGCAGATCGTGGGCATCCTGGCCGACCAGCGCATCCAGCCGGGAGAAAAAGTGCTCACCGCCGGGGGCGACCAGATTTTTCCGCGCGGCCTGCCTGTGGGCGTGGTGGAGAAGGTGGTCCCCGACCCGGATCGCGACTCGTTCATCAATGTGATCGTGAAGCCGGCGGCCCATCTTGACCGGCTCGACGAAGTGCTGGTCATTACCTCGACCGAGCCGCGCTTCTCGCCCGAGCAACAACAGGACATGGCGACCAGCGAAGCCTGAAGGGCGCCGAGGCGGCGGCCATCAAGGAGCAGCAGAAGGCCTCCGAGATCATGGCGGAGCGGCTGCCGGGACTGACCGACCCCAATGCGCCGCCGCCGAATCCGGCAGCCGCCTCAACGCCAGGGACAGCTCCCGCTTCCGGAGAAAATCCGGCAAGCCCAGCGCCGCTGCCCCCGCCCAAGTTGCTGCCTGCAGCATCCTGACCGCTTTACGCCGGGGCTGCACCCACGCCGCTAGACCAGGGTGGCCTCCACGCCTGACGGCCACGAGAAGCAAGCTTCCGCCCACGCCGGAAGCAAAACCGAAGACCGCGGCACGAGCCGAAGTCGACCGAGCCAGCCCAACTCCCAGCCGCCAGGGGAGGACCCGCTAGCCATGGCCATCCTGGGCGCCGACTCCCGCCGCGATCTGGGCATTCGCCGCTATCCGCTGCTGGTGTACGTTCTGGCGCCGCTGGTGTCGCGTGGTGTTGCAGGCCTGGCTGCCGCGCTTGACGGCCGGCCATGTCTGGTTCGACCTGCCGCTGGTGGTCACAGTCTACTTTGCGCTGGGGCGGCGCAACCCGATCCAGGGAACCCTGATGGGCGCGGCTCTGGGCCTCTTCGAGGATGCGCTTACCCATCACGCCATCGGCATCAACGGCATTGCCAAGACGGTGGTTGGCTTTCTGGCCGGGTCGGTGGGGGTACGCATCGACGTGGAGAACCGCACCATCCGCCTGATGCTCACCTTTGTGCTCTCGCTGCTGTCGAGCGCGATTTACCTCTTCATCTATCGCATGCTGCTCGGCCTCGAACTGGAGTGGAGCTGGCTGACGGAACTGCTCAAGGCGGTGGGAAACACAGTGATCGCGCTGGTGCTGTTCCATCTGCTTGACCGTCTACAGATCAGGGACTAATGGAACGAAGATTGGAGCCGCGCAGCCCGTTGCACGGCAATTGAACAATGAATCCCAGCGTTGCCGCGGAAACAGCGGTAGATTAGAACTCAGAGAGTATGTATTCCACCGGCGGCACTCGCGGCGAAAAGCTCTCCACCCTCAAGCTGACGGTGGTGCAGTACGGCATTCTGTTGATGATGCTGGCCTTGGTCGCCGGACTTGTGGCGGCTGCAGGTGCTGGGCGCGAACAACTTCCGCGAGCTGGCCGAGCAGAACCGCATCCGCAAGGAGCCGATCCTGGCCGGCCGCGGCAAGCTCTTCGACCGCGAAAACCGGCTGCTCGTGGACAACTACCCGTCGGTCTCCTGCTTCCTGGTCCGCGAGCAGAACAAAAACGTGGACGCCGACCTGCCGCTGATCGCGCAGGGGCTGCACCTCGATCTGGACCAGTTGCGCGCCACGCTGCGCCGCTACCGGTCCGCGCCCGGCTACCAGCCCATCCCCATCAAGCAGGACATCACCGCCGACGAGCAGGCCTTTATCGAGGCGCACCGCAACGAGCTGCCCGAGCTGGAGACCATCGACGAGGAGCGCCGGCTCTATCCGCGCGATGGCTTTGCCGCCCACCTGATCGGCTATGTGGGCGAGGTCAGCGAAGACGACCTGAACAATCCGCGCTATCGCCTACTACCAGCCTGGCGACGTGGTGGGCAAGGCAGGCGTGGAAGAGACCTACGACCAGCTGCTGCGCGGCCAGGACGGCTCGCGCGATGTGATCGTCGACAGCCACGGCCGCGAGGTCGGCTTCCTTGGGCATCCAGCACGCCATCCCCGGCCAGGATCTGAAGCTCACCATCGACATCGACCTGCAGCGCGCGGCGGAGCTGGCCCTGGGCGACGCCAACGGCGCGGTCGTCGCCATGGACCCGCGCAACGGCGAGATTCTGGCCATGGTCTCGCATCCCAGCTACGACCCCAACGCCTTTGCCGTGCGCATCAACCGCAACGACTGGAACAAGCTGATCACCGACCCCAACCATCCGCTGATGAACAAGGCCATCCAGGACCAGCTTGCTCCCGGATCGACCTTCAAGATCATCATGTCGGCGGCCGGCCTGCAGGAAGGCGTAGCTCAGAATATGCACGTGAACTGCGTCGGCGGCGGCACACTTCTACGGGCGCTTCTTCCACTGCGACAAGCACCATGGCGTGCTCGACATCAGCCAGGCCATTCCGCTCTCCTGCGACACCTTCTTCTACACGCTGGCGCAGAAGCTGGGCATCGACACCATCGCCAGGTACGCAACCAGCTTCGGCCTCGCGACAGAAGACCGGCATCGATCTGCCCAACGAGATGGCCGGCATCATGCCCTCCACGCAGTGGGAGATGAAGAACTTCCACCAGCAGTACTACGCCGGCAACACGATCTCGGTGGGCATCGGCCAGGGCGAGACGCAGGTTACGCCTCATCCAACTGGCTGCGAGCCTTCGGCGGCATCGCCTCCGACGGGCATTTTGTCCGGCCCCATGTGGTGAATCCAGACCAGCTTCCAGCCGACTTCCGTCAGGCCATTGCTGGACAGCTTCCCCGGCTCGGGAGACAAAACCGTACCTCTCAATCCCGATACCTGGATCGACCATCACCGACGGCATGGCAGCAGCCACCACCACCGGCACGGCGGCGGCCGCCCATATCGAGGGCGTCGACTTTGCCGGCAAAACCGGCACGGCGCAGGTGATGAGGCGGCGGCGACACCCACGTCAAGGGCGGAGCCAAGACTCCCAACTCCTGGTTTGTGGGCATGGTTCCGCGGCGCAATCCCGAGCTTGTGATTGCGGTGCTTCAGGAGCATGGCGACTGGGGCTCGAACTCCGCACACATCGCCCAGAGGATGGTCGTCACCTACGTGAACAAGAAGCGCATGGCCGACCACAACGTCCTCGACAAGGCCAGCCTGAGCAAGCCGGTGGAGATGGGAGCGGTCTGGTCCACGCCCGAGCCCACGGGCCGCAAGCACTCCAAAACATCCGAGCAAGCCTCCGTCCTCCATGCCGGACATTTCATGATCGATCCCGGTCCGCTTACCCGCGGCAAAATCCCTGGCAAGCGGCCAGTTTCCCATTCCTGCGTGGCTCGCCTCCTTCCCTCTCCGCTTCAAAGAAGGCCGGCCCTGATGCGCCGTTTCATGAGCTTTCGCGATTTCGACTGGGCGCTGCTGGGCATGGTGCTCGTGCTCTGCACCGTCTCGGTGCTGGAGATCTACTCGGCCACGCTGCACACCAAGTACGCGGGCTTCCACACCAAGCAGCTCCTCTGGATCGCCGGCGGCCTGGCGGCGATGTTCCTCTTCTCCAAGATCGACTACCACCGGCTGCTCGACTGGGCTCCCTGGGCTTATGGCGTCTGCATCGTGGCGCTGATCGCCGTCAAGCTCTTCGGAGCCAAAGTGCTGGGCGCGCGGCGCTGGATCAGGCTCGGTCCCATGCACTTCCAGCCCTCGGAGTGGGTCAAGCTGGTGCTGATTCTGGTTGTGGCCCGCTACTTTGCCAACCTGGGCGGGCGCAGCCTCACCTGGAAAGACATCCTCAAAGCATTTGCGCTGGTCGGCCTTCCCATGCTGCTGGTGCTGATGCAGCCCGACCTGGGAACCGCGCTCACCTACACGCCGATCCTGATCGCCGGGCTGTTTCTGGGCGGCATCAACGTTCGCCAGGCGCTGATTCTGATCGCTTGCGGAACGGCATTCATCGTCGGCGCATGGAGCAGCGGCAAGGTGCTCAAGCCCTATCAGAAGGCCCGGCTGACCAGCTTCATCAACCCCGACGACGATCCCAAGGGCACCGGCTACCAGATCCTGCAATCCAAGATCGCCGTCGGCTCCGGCGGCATCTGGGGCAAAGGCGCCGAGAAGGGAACGCAGACCCAGGGCGACTTCCTGCCCATTCCCCATGCGGACTTCATCTTTGCCGCTTTCAGCGAGGAGCACGGTTTTGTGGGCGCGATTTTTGTCCTGCTGCTATACTTTTTCATATTGATGCGTTTGATTCAAAACGCTCAAACAGCCGCGGACCTGTCCGGCTCCCTGATTATCATGGGAATCGTGGCTGTGTTGACCTTCCAGATCGCGGTCAACGTGGGCATGGTCATCGGGTTTATGCCCGTCACCGGAATCCCTTTACCGTTAATGAGTTACGGCGGATCTTCGGTGTTGTTTACGTTCCTGGCGCTGGGTGTGGCGATGAATGTCCGCATGCGCCGGTTCGTAAACTGAACGGATTTGCAAGTGGTTCTCTTGCGCCAGCCGGATTGACTCCGGTCCGCAAGAGCAGGATTTTTTGATGTATTTCGCCGGCCAGGTCCAGATGGATCGCGCGCCCGGCAGGATAGGGTTCATGAGCACGCAGAGACGGGAAGACCGCTCGCAGCGTACAAGTTGCATGGGACGCGCAGGAGTCTTGGGGATCGCTTTCTCAGCCCCCATCGCGCGGCACGACCGTGCGAGCGCAAGCGGTGGAACGGCCCCGCCGGGTATTCCGGTTTACGACACCAGCGACGAAGATCTGTCGCCGGGGACCCCCGGAAGGGCGGCCACAATCTCTCTGCAATCGGATAACCGTATCGTACAGTCTGTTTTGCAATATCTTCGCCTTGGCTCGCCGCCCTCTCGGGCCGGCCTCGGCGCGGAAACCGGCACACCAGCGTCTCACGGGTCATCCCTTCCGCACATCCCCCATCCTTCCGGCCTCGCCCGTCTCCATCCAACCTTGCCGCAGGTCCCAGCAGGCAGACGCCGCCGGGCGGAAAGGTACGATGGCAAAAGAAATTTGTATCTCCAGCACGCCGCATGAGACGCGGCTTGCAATTCTTGAAGACGATCAACTCGCGGAAATCTACTACGAACGCGAAAACGAGTACACCCTGGCGGGGTCCATCTACAACGGGCGCGTCACCCGCGTTCTGCCGGGCATGCAGTCGGCATTTGTGGATCTCGGCCTGGAGCGCGACGCCTTCCTTTATGTAACCGACTTCCTCGAGCTCGAAGACCAGGAAGAGACCGACGAGCTTGAAAAAGCCGCGGCCAGCGGCGGCAACCAGCCTCCGCGCGAGGTCCGGCACGCCGACAATCGCGGCGGACGCCAAGGCCAGAGGCCCGATCAAAAGCCTGAGCAGAAACAGGACCGTCCAGCCCCTGGAAAGCCCTTCGCCGAAAAGCCTCCCAAGGGCCGCATTCTGATCGAGTCCGAGTCGGAGCCCGGCGAGGCCGTTGTTTCCGAGCCGGTCATTGACGCCGAAGTCGCTGCCGACGGTCAAGAGGACTCCGGCACACCCGGCGCAAAGCGCTGGCGCGGACGCCGGCGCCGCCGTGGCGGCCGTGGTTCGCAAGGCTCGCCCGAGGGTCAGCCGCAGAGCGGCGATGCTTCCACCTCCTACATCGAAGAAATCACCGAAGCCGAGCCGCAAGTTGCGGCGGAGATTCATGCCGCCGGAGCCCCCGCGGACAGGTCTTCGTCGCCGAGGCGTGAAGCCGCCGAAGCCGCACCGCGTTTCGAGCGTGCCCCTGCAGCCTCATCGGTCCCGTTTGTCATGCCCGGCGAATCGCTCTCGAAGTACGGCGGCGCTCCGGCGGAGTCCTCTGCGGAAGAGACGGCCGGCGCCAACGCCCGCCCGGCCAGCAAGCTCCTTCAAGCCCGCCACGCTCATTCAATCGCCCATCGAGTGGGACGGCAGCGGCCTCTTGCCCGGAGAGTCGCTCTCAAAGCATCGCAATCGCCAGGATGAGCCCGCCACCGAGGTGTCGGCAGAGCCTGAGAGCATCTCCTACGAAGCCTCTGAGACAGCCAGCCCCTCCGCGGATGCCGTCGAGGAGCAGGACTTCTTCGCAGAGACGGCAGAGGCTGAGCCGGTCGCGCACCAGGCAGTCTTCGAGCTGGACTACGAGACCACCGAGGAAGAGCTGCTTCCCGAGTCGTCGGAAGGCGACCTGATCGAAGAGGATCTGATCGAGGAAGAGCTATCCGAGGACACAACGCAGCAAACAGCCAAAGCCTCGACAGATCCGCTTCACTTTCAAGCGGACCCGGAATTTGTCACCCCTACAGGCACGAGCGGCGTCGGCGTTGAGACGGTGATCGAACAGTCATCGGCTGCGGAGCCAAAGGCGCCCTGGATGATCAGGCTGGAGGAAGTGATCGCCGCCAGCGCGCACGGCAAACCTGCCGCTCCAGAATCCGCCGGGCTGGAACCGGACGCAGACGCCTCCCATAACGTGGATCCGGTGCCCCCTACAGGCTTCCGCCTCTTTGGCCTCGGCAAGAAAAAGACCGAAAACGAAGCTGCGAAGCCCGCTCCCAAGCCCGCGGCAGTCGCCGCTGCGTCGACCTACGCTCCCGGCAGCGGCCTCATCGAGGAAGAGACCATCGAAGAGGAGGAGTTCGATGCTCCCCGCCATCCTCATCATCACGGCCAGGGCGGCGACCACGACGCCGACGATTTTGAAGAGGAGACGCTGCCCACCCAGATTCGCTCCGGCGATCTCGGCGAGATGTTCCAGGAGGCTCACCTCGACCACAAAATCCAATTGAACTTCGACGACAAGAATGGCGACGAAGAAGAGCTCGACGACGAGGATGAAGAAGAGCCTGCCGCCGAAGGCCAGCCCGGCGCATCGACTCAGCCCCGCCGCGATCGCAACGCGCGCGGACGCCGTGGACGTGGCGCCGCGGCAGCGCCAGCCGGCCAGGCTGCCAGAGGAGGACGCGGTCCTTCGCGCCGCTCCATGCAAATGTCCGACCTGCCGATCATCAGTGATTTGTTGAAGCCCGACCAGGAAATTCTGGTCCAGATCGCCAAGGAGCCCATCGCCAAGAAGGGCGCGCGCATCACCTCGCACATCGCCCTGCCCGGCCGCTTCCTGGTCTTCATGCCCACGGTCACGCACATCGGCGTCAGCCGCAAGATCGCTTCAGACGAAGAGCGCCAGCGGCTCAAGCGGATTCTGGTTCACGAGCGCGGCGAGGCCTCAGGCGGCTTCATCGTCCGCACCGCAGCCGAGGGCGCGTCGGAAGAGGAGTTGCGCACCGACCTGCGCTTCCTGCTCAATCTCTGGGCCGACATCAAGAAGCGCTCCGACGAATCCAACTCCCCGGCCCTGATCTATCACGATCTTGGCCTCATCGAGCGCATCCTGCGCGACCAGGTCAGCAGCAATTTCTCGAGCATCTGGGTCGATTCCGAGGCCGACTACGAGCGCATCGTTCGCTTCCTCAACCGCTTCTCGCCCACGCTGGTGCGCCGCGTCAAGCTCTACACCAAAGAGACTCCGCTCTTCGAGCACTTCGGCATTCAGGACGAAATCTCCAAGGCCCTGCGCTCCAAGGTCTGGCTCAAGTCCGGCGGCTCCATCGTCATCAATCAGACCGAGGCCCTCGTCGCCATCGACATCAACACCGGCAAGTACGTCGGCAAGTCGGCGCGGCTCGAGGACACCATCGTCAAGACCAACCTCGACGCCGTACCGGAAATCGTGCGCCAGATTCGGCTCCGCGACCTCGGCGGCATCATCATCATCGACTTCATCGACATGGACGACCGCAAGAACCGCTACAAGGTCATGGCCGCCCTCGAAGAAGCCCTCAAATCCGACCGCGCCCCAACCAAGGTTTTGCAGTTTAACGACTTTGGCCTGGTCGCCATCACCCGCAAGCGCGTCAAACAATCCCTGGAACGGACCCTCAGTGTTCCTTGCCCAACCTGCCAGGCCACCGGCATGGTCAAGAGCCCGACGACGGTCTGCAACGAGATCTACACCGAGCTGCGCAAGATGAAGAAGCACTTCGAGGGCGCCGACGTTCTGCTCCGCGTCAACCCCGAAACCGTCAAGGTTCTCAAGGCCAACAACGGAAGCTGGCTCACCGAGTTCGAGGAACTGGTCAGCAAGAACATCCTCGTCAAGAGCGACGCCACGCTGCATCCCGAACAGTTCGACATCCAGGGATAGAGACGAGCGAGTCAGCAAGTCAGCGAACGACAGAAGGCCGGAGCTGCTCCGGCCTTCGACTTTTTGCGGAATCGCAACTTCTGAGCTAAATTTGTGTCTAACGTTTTGAACGGGAAACTTGTGCGGTTCCCCGAAGACAAGAAGACCATTCGATCATGGAGGTTCTCGGCATGCATTCCCCCTTTTTGATGTCTTTGATACGGCGGGTCTTGTTCCTCGGCGGCGCGGCGAGTCTGGCGGCCGCCTTTGCGTGTGCTCAATCCACCGGCGTTTCCAGTTCCAACCTTTTCATGGCCGGCAAATCCAGTCCAAACGAGTTTCATCTCAACTTCGACAGCAGTTCCAGTGGTGGACCGGCATCCTATTCGTCTTCGGCGCTGCCAGCCGCCGCTACGGCCTCTGGTTCGGCGATGGCGGCAGGCCAGCAGGGCCACGGCTTGAGGCACATTGCATCTCACGGCCTCGCATTTGAGTTTGGCGGCGGCTTCAACGCTCCCATCGGTAACGACACCAATAGCGACGAAGGCGGTCCCTTCATCACCTGGGGCGGCAACCTCACCGGCGGCGTCGGACTGCACTTCTCTGATCGCTTCTCCCTGCTCGGCGAGTTCCAGTTCATCGATAACAAACTCCCCGGCGTATTTATCGCCGAGGCGCGGAGCCGGAGCCACAAACGGAAACGCCCACATCATCTCGCTGACAGCCAATCCGGTCATCGACCTCTTCCCAAAGTCGACCAACAGCATCTACCTGACCGGTGGGGGCGGCTACTATCACAAGTCCACCAACTTCAGCGTGCAGGTCTGCTGCGACTTCTACGGCTACCCGGTGAACATCAATACGAATTCCTTTTCATCCAACCAGCTCGGCGGCAGCTTCGGCCTCGGCTACACCCGGCGGCTGGGCGGCGTCTATGGCGACAGCAAGTTGAAGCTCTTTGCGGAGACACGCTATCTTTTCATCAACACGCCGCGCGTGGGCGAGGTTAACGGCCTGGGAACAACGGAGCTGATTCCAGTGACTCTCGGCGTGCGCTGGTGATTGCCTGGCCGTTCCGCGGATTTTAGAGAATTTTCGGATTTACTGTAGGCTTTCGTGCCCCATCCATTCCGCTTTTCTCTGCGGAATCGGGGTCCCCAACGACAGGTCCTCGTCGTTGGGGTGAAAATGGGTGGGAAACCAACAAAATCCCGGTCTACACAATTCCCAAAGATGAATCATCAATCTTGCTCAGGCGAGCGGTTGAAGGGTCTAACGCGCTACCGTCTTTCAACCGGGCACGACTTTTCAGTCTGCAGAAAAACTCATTTGAAACAGCGTGAAGCGTCAGGGCACGACTTCAGTCGTGCCGCAAACGCAACGAAACAAGGAATGGGCTTCAGCCCCTGCGGAATACTTTTGAATCTCTCGACCTGTCTTTGCGCGTCTCCCAGCGAAATGCCGGAGCAATATTGATATTCCTCTTCCCGCAAATGTTTTAGAGAATTCCCAGCACGCGCAGCCGCACAAACCCTCCCGCCGCCACGCCGATAGGCGAGATCGCCACCAGTGTCAGTTGGTACCAGATGGGCTGCTTGCCGCGCAGCTGCAGTGCGCTCAGCGCAGCCAGCGCCAGCACCGTCAGAGCCAATGCCAGCACGTGAATCAGCGGATTGGCTGCGGCTACCCATGCGGTCACATAGCCTCCGGCAGCCGCTGACAGAAACGAATAGCCCAGATTGACGAACATATAGCCCGGTTGTGGTGGGCCTTCCTTCTCCGTCCAGCTCGGAAGCACCAACCCGAGCAGAGCCGTCATGACCATCACCAGCACGGCCATCGTGGCGAAGCCGGCCACAAGCGCCAAAAATGCATGCAGTATCACCACGGCCTGCGCTCTCCCTCCGGCTGCGAACCCACCTCGCCCCGCTCGATCCGTTCCAGAAATGCCCGCGCCAGCTTCCGTTCGCCGGGATGGCTCTCGCCGTGCATCGAGCACAGGTCGAGGAACTCGTCGCACAGCGCATTCCGCTCTTCGTGCTGGGCAAAGACGCCTTGCAAGGCCAGCGCCAACTCGCGCAGCCGCGCGGCCTCAGGCCAACTGCCGGCCTCGCCTTCGTTTTCCAGCAGTTCCACGTCGGAAAACAGTCCGCGCCGGCCGCGTGCGCACTCATCCAGGCAGGCCATCAGTTGCGTGCAGAAGACCTGAGCCAGCGTCTCCAACTGGCCGGGCTCCGCTTCATCGCTCGGGTCCATTTCTTTCCTTAATTGGATTGTCGAAGAAGCTCACAATCCCTGCAACCAGCCTCATGGACGGCGCGGCGGCTGTCAAGCAACCTGGAACGGCTCCGTGGATTCGATCTCTTCCGTAAGCTCCTCTGAAGACGCCGCTCTCTGCTCGGCCAGCAGATTGAGAAACGCCTCGGGTGACACCGGACGCCCGAAGAGCCAGCCCTGGGCAAGAACGGAGTGATCCGCCCCGGCGAAGTAGCTGGCCTGCAGACTCGTTTCAATCCCTTCCACGATGACATCAAGGTGGAGAGTCGCGGCCATCGACAGGATCTGCGGCAGAATGCCCACAGTGACCGCCTGGGTCCCGATCGCCTGGATAAACGATCGATCGATCTTGATGGTGTCGATGGAGAGATCGTGCAGATAAGAGAGACTCGAATAGCCCGTTCCAAAGTCGTCGACCTGCACGCTGTGTCCCTGCTGCCGAAGATGCCGAATAGCCTCCTCCGCATCCTGGTGCCGGGCAGTGGAACTCTCGGTGATTTCGATGGCCAGGCTT
Organism: uncultured Acidobacteriaceae bacterium; assembly: GCA_963843625.1. GTDB lineage: Bacteria > Acidobacteriota > Terriglobia > Terriglobales > Acidobacteriaceae > Telmatobacter. The sequence continues at coordinate 102,391 of CAWJLK010000011.1, read as the reverse complement.
CGCGCCGGAACTCCAAACTGCTTCAACGACCGCTCCAGTAGCGGCGGAAACGCAGGATCGGCCAGGTCGGCTGCTGCCACGTTGATGCTCAACCTGAAATCCGGATACTCCCGAAGCATTTCGCTGAAATCGAGCAACGAGCGGCGCACCACCAGCCGCGTAAGCTCTCCCACAAAACCGTGCCCCTCGGCGATGCCGACAAAGACATCCGGGCCTACTGCAAAGCCTTCCTCATCGGTCCAGCGCGCCAGAGCCTCCGCTCCGATGATGCGCCGGCTGGCTAGGTCGACGATCGGCTGATAGACCAATCGCACCTTGTCTTTGGCAATTGCCCGCCGGAGCTGGTGCTCGATTGTGCGACTGCGGCGGCGGATGAGAGAGAGGAAAAAGCCCAAAACAGCGCCGATCAGGCCGCCCAACACGGCTCCTAGCGCAGGGTGCGCGCGGTCATCCCTCAATGCCTCCGCAACAGAAATATAAGCCGAAGTGCATCTGAAATAACGCGCGGAGCAATGCGTAACGTAGAGGTTGTCTCCCAGCCAGACCCGGCCGTTCTCAGTGAATCTCCTGGCCTCTGCCTGGGTCGAACTGTTTCCAACCTGCCTGTTTCGCTGGAGAGATGGGATGGTTGCTGTATTGATGATGTGCGATGAGGTCGCACCCTGGATCTCCATCAAGTGCGGGTCGTACACGACGTATGAGTCGCCCTGCTGAAGAAGGAAGCCCCGCAAATCTCCGATCCGAAAGGGTGGCAGGTTATTGAAGACGTGTGTGCCATCCGGCTGGGACCAATTGGGCTTGAACTGCTCGCGGGGCAAATCCGCTCGGCTCATCGTCGCCGAGCATTCCATGACTCCGTCGCGCATGCGCCCCGCGTCTCTCAAGTACCTCGACTGAAAGAGCAGTTTGCGAAAATAGGCGACCTCCGCATCCGAACAGAAGGGATACGGCGAAGAGTTCAGGGCGGCCAGCATGGCACGCGACTCGCTGCTGAATCGATCCCCCTGCTCTGAGATGTACGTTGCATCCTGCAACAGTTTGGCTTCAACCAGCCTGAGCACCAGCGCGCGGCCCATTAGATAGCCGGCTCCCGCGCCGACGGCTGCGGCTATCGCCGTTGCGGCCGCGGTCATCAACACGCGCTGCTTGATTGTGTACTTCATCCAGTCGTTCTGTCTGAATTCCAGAGTTCTGTCCCATGGGACAGTCTATCCTTGCAACAGCCGGGGTGCATCCATTATCGGCTTGAATTGGCAAGACTTCAGGGCAACCCATGAAAAAAGTATCCAAAAAAGCAACGCGCGCCTTCCAGGAGGCTTCGCGCAGCCTGTCTGAACGAAAAAATAAACTGGTTAGATGTGGAGGTTCAAGAGGTTGTTCCGATTCAGACCGGCGCGAGAAGCGGGCTCTGTAATTTGAGGCTAGCATGGGGGCGATGGAAGTTGTAGATCGAATGCAGCCAGTATTACAAGTATGCTCTTCTACTTACCTGCAGAGTTCAGAGTAGCTATCGAGCAGTAAGCCCACTCGCGTAGGGCCGTCTGGATAAAGCGTTCTGCCTTACCGTTGGTGCGCGGCGTGTAGGGGCGGGTAAATCGCTGTCGCGAGATGGAGTTGGTCGATGAGCTTGCGATAGATCCAGTGGCGATAGCAGGAGCCGTTATCGCTGCAGACCCGGCGGATGGTGATGCCGACAGCGATTGAAGGGTTTTTGCGCTTCGACGGTCGTGCGGAAAAGTGGCGAATCGCCGATCGATGGCTTTGACTCGGCCGCCCAGCATAGCCGCGATTTGCTGATGCGCGGGTGGTCCGTCGATGGCGTTGTGCAAGTACTCGTAGCCGATGCCGCGCGACTCCTTGCCGAAAACGCCAGTAATGCCGGTGGCCGGTGCTTCGGACACCAAGCGCCAGGCGCTGATGTCCGCAAGTGGATCAAGTCGCCGGGATTACTTGTGTTCGTCGCGCAAGGACTCGGCGGCGGCGGATCGAGCGAGGACAGGCGGTTCATCGCCGGCGCGGCGCAAAACGCGGCTGATGGTGGAGCGGCTGAGTTGGAGTTCGCGGGCGATGCGCCAGCCGTTCCAGCGCAACCGTCGAAGAGCAAAAGCCCTTTCCAATAGCTGTCGGATGACATTTGCCGGGGCTAAGCGATGCGGCCTTGCATCCCACTGGGTCTTTGCAAGCTCGGCACTTACCCATGCTCGCGGTAGCGACGCACCCATTCTGCGCGCCGCAGTCTTGGCTGAGACATGAAAGGCCCTTACCGCAGCGCCTTGCCGGGTGCAGCTTTGCTCCACGACCATTTTTGCCAATAGCTCTCAGACTATGGACGGTAAGTCGGGCATTCTTGTGCATAGTCCACTTCCATCTCCTCCTTGAAAAACTCGATTGCTCGTCACAACCAGCTTCTCGCGTTCGATCGAATGGACAACCTGTTGAAACTTCACAGTTAGAGCATTTTTTGATTTACTACAGACTCCCGTGCCCCATCCATTCCGCGTTTTTCTGCGGAATGGGTGGGAAACCTACAAAATTTCGGTCTGCACAATTCCCAAAAATGCTCTAGCCTCGGGAAGGTCTTTTGCCCGGCCGCGCCAAAGCAGTTGAACTCGCAACTTCAATGCGTAGCCGCTTCAGCCTTCGCCTTCTTCTCGTCTTCAGCCAGCAGGCGATGAAACCTCTCGACTGGAACCGGGTAGCCGAAGAACCACCCCTGCGCGAGAATCGGCTGGGCCAGGCAGGAGAAATACTCGGCCTGAAGTGCGGTTTCGATCCCTTCTACAATCACCTGAAGTTTGAGCGCATTGGCCATCGCCAGAATCTGCGGCAAGATGGCTACGGTGACTGCCTCGGTCCCGATCGACCGCGTGAAGGATTTGTCGATCTTGATGGCGCTGATCGCAAGATCCTGCAGGTACGAGAGGCTTGAATAACCTGTCCCGAAGTCGTCAATGTGCACGCTATGGCCCATCTCCTGCAACTGGCGAATGGTCTTGATCGCCACCTCGTGCCGGGCCGTCGAGCTTTCGGTGATCTCGATGGCCAGGCTCTCTGCCGCCACCCCTGACCGTATAAGCGCCTCCTCCAGCATGGGCAGAAACGCCGGATCGCTCAGGTCCGAGGCGGCCACATTGATGCTGAGCCTGAAATCGGGATGCTCGCGAAGGGTCGATCCGAAATCGCTCAAGACACGGCGCACATTCATGCGGGTCAGGGCTCCAATAAAACCGGCCTCTTCGGCAACCCGGACAAAGACCTCGGGGGCGACGGCAAAGCCTTCTTCGTCGGTCCAGCGTGCCAGCGCCTCGGCCCCCACAATCCGTTTGCTGCCCAGGTCGATAATCGGCTGGTAGACCATCCGCAGCTTGTCTTTTGAAATCGCCCGGCGGAGTTGCTGCGCCATGCTGCGGTTGCGCCGGTAGACAAGAGAGATGAGAAAGCCGAAAAGCGCCCCGACCAGTCCCCCCATCACCATGCAATACCTCATCACGAGGTGGTCGCTTTGCAGGGCATCCTCGATTCCGATGAAGGTCGTTGTGCAGCTCAGGTTATTCGCGGTGCAGCGTGTGAAGTAGAGCGTTTGCCCTTTGCGCGCCAATCCCTCGGTGGCAAAGACAGCATCCGCGGGTTGGGGCTCCGTACTCAGCAATCTGCCGGGGTTGGGGCTTGCCGCGGGTCTCACCGTCATCATGAACGGCAAAGTAACCGCATCCACGCGCCTGCCCGCGCCGGAGTTGATCACCACATACAAATCCTTGAATTGCAGGCCGAGCGTTGGCTGATCTCGAACCTGGAGCGGACCTGTTACCCGATAGACATTGGTTCCGCCGGGCATGGAATACTGAAGCTTCATCGCGGTCGCCGGCAGATCTGCCCGGCCCAGCGTCGCAGAGCAATCGATCTTCCCACCGCGCATCCGCCCGCCATCCCGCAGGAAGTCGGTCTGAAAGAGCAGCTTGCGAAAGTAGGCCAACTCCGCCTCTGAACAATACGGATAAGGCGAAGAGCTCATCTGCTTCATCGTGGCGTAGGTTTCTTTGAGGGTCTCGTTCTCCTCGGCGATCAGCCGCCCCGCATCCCCCTGTAGACGAAGCAGGGCCTGCCTGAGCGCCAGAACGCCACCAAGCACAAAGCCCGCACCCGCACCCAAGACTGCGGCTAGCATCGTGGCAGCCAGAGTCACCCGAACGCGCTTTCTTGCGGTGTTCATCTTTGCATGGCAGACGTGCGTCTATCGCCCTGAAACCTGCGCTCGCACCACCCGTGCAACAAGCGTACCTCTTTTCTTATCGGAATGCGCGGACAGAATCTCCAGAAGATTCTGGCAATCGTGCGCGAAGAGAGCCGCTGGAGCAAACCCGGCGATTTGGGAGACGCATGCTAACTGGCTGGTTTCCGGGCTCAGCCGCACGATGGCGCTCCGCCATTCCGCCTTGAATTTCCCGGCGATTTGGCCTATGCTTGAGATGCAGACGAGTTTGTCCGCCTGAGTTGCCGTGAGCACGCCGGCTGGCGGAGAGATGAGTGGGCTTACAGCCCACTTTTTATTTGCGGAAAATTTCAGGGTTTTTCGGCTGTTTTTGCGGTAAGGGAAATTTCGGCGCGCATTGGGTGCGGCGTTGAAACGATGGCAGTAAGGCTGGACGCAATCCGATCGGCGGCAGAGCGCGTGGCGGCCTCGCATGGGCTGGACGTGGTGGATATTGAGTTCATTGGGCCAGCGAAAGAACGCATTCTTCGGGTCTTTCTCGAGAAAAATGCCGAGGGCCGCGGCAAAGCTGAAAGCGGCGATCGCAGCCGGAGCCGGAGATGAGAGCCTGCCGGAGCGGCTGGTTCAGGAATTCAGGAAGGCACGCTCAGCCCGGATCGCCTCGAGCAGCTTTCCGGCATCACACATGAGGATTGCGCGGCATTCAGCCGGGATTTTGGCGTTCTGCTGGACGTGGAAGACCTGGTTCCGGGCGCCGAGTACACGCTTGAGGCCAGTTCTCCGGGGTTGGACCGCAAGTTGACCAGGCCGGAAGAGTTTCAGCGGTTTGCGGGCAGCCTGGTCAAGGTGCAGACCTTCGAGCCGATCCGCAACAACCGGCATTGGCAGGGACGGCTGACGGCCAGCACCGGCGAAGATCATCACGCTCGACCTGAACGCGGTGAAGCAAAACAGCAAGAGCCGGAAGGCCGGCGTCAGTACGGTCGAGATTGCGCTCGAGAACATCGAAAAAGCGCAACTGGTGCCGGAGATTTAAGCAGCTTCGTAGCCGGAAGTGGAGTCGGTTTCCTGCCGCGGCGATTGAGGCTGGAGTCAGTTTGAGGTTTTGAAAGGGCAGGCTTCAGACGTGCCGCAAAGGCAGCAAAAACAAGGCGGGCTTGTAGCCCCTGAGGGACAATTTTCGGGCAATCCGCCTGAACCCGGGCCCTGAATAAGACCAACCGAATCGGCCAGGGCTGCAAACGGAACCCGAAGTCCGGATGTACCAAAGAGAGAGTAAGCAAAGTATGGCCAGCGTTTTGTATCAGAGTATCGAGCTCTTGAGCCGGGAAAAGGGCATTGACCCCGGCATCGTCGTCGGCGCCGTCGAGGAGGCCATCGCCCTGGCCACGCGCAAGTACTACAAAACCCAGGAAAACATGCGCGGCGAGCTGAACAAGGAGACCGGCGAGATCACGGCCTACATCTACAAGACCGTCGTGGCCGACGACGAGCCGATCGAGGACCCGGTCAACCAGATCACGCTCACCGAGGCCAACGAACTGGCGCCCGGCGTAGAAGTGGGCAGCGAGATCCGGATCTACCGCGACACCAGCTCCGCTGGGCCGCATTGCCGCGCAGCTGGCCAAGCAGGTCATCTTCCAGAAGGTCCGCGAAGCCGAGCGCGATACCGTCTTCCAGGAGTACGCCCACCGCGAAAAGGAAGTGCTGAACGCCACCGTCAAGCGCATCGAGGGCCAGGACGTCATCTACGACCTGGGCAAGGCCGAAGCCCGCTGCCCCAAGCGCGAGCAGTCGCGGCTGGAGCAGTTCTCCATCGGCGAGCGGGTGCGCGTGGTGCTGCTCAAAGTCGACCGCGCCGCCAAGGGGCCGCAGGTGATCGTCTCCCGCGCCGCGCCGGAGCTGGTGTCAGAACCTGTTCCAGTCCGAAGTTCCGGAGATCTACGACAACACCGTCGTCATCCGCGCCATCGCGCGCGAAGCCGGCGAGCGCACCAAGATCGCCGTTCAGAGCCGCGACAAGGACGTGGACCCGGTGGGCGCATGCGTGGGCATGAAGGGCATGCGCGTGCAGTCGATCATTCGCGAACTGCGCGGCGAAAAGATCGACATCATCGAGTTCTCCGACGAGATCACGACCTTTGCCGAGAAGGCGTCTGCAGCCGGCCAAGGTCAGCCGCGTCTCCATCGCCGACCTGACCGAAAAGCAGCTCGAAGTGATCGTCGACGACACGCAGCTCTCGCTGGCCATCGGCAAGAAGGGCCAGAACGTGCGCCTGGCCGCCAAGCTGCTGGGCTGGAAGATCGACATCAAGAGCGAAGAAGAGAAGCGCCAGGAAGTCGAGCAGCAGATGCAGGCCCTCACCGGCGGTCCCTCGACGCCGATCGAGCAGGTCACGGAGCTGGGCGACGGCATCATTCAGAAGCTGGTTGCCGCCGGCATCACCACGGTCGAGGCGCTGGCCGACATGACGCCGGAGCAGCTGGAAGAGATTCCCGGCATCGGCGAAAAGACGCTGGAAAAGATCAGCGTCGCCGTCCGCCACTACTTCGGCCACTTTGAAGAGGGCGAAGAAGGTTTCGTGCGGAGCCGCCGAAGGCGCGGCCGAACGGCCGACGAAGCCGAAGCGGCTGACCAACGGCGAGGCGAAGCCGAAAGCTGCCGCAGGACGCTGAAGCGGAGAACGCCGCCGAAGTGCTGGAAGAAGCCGGAAGCACGAGACGGCCGAGGAAGACGACCTCTGCCGACGAGGCGGAAGCGAAGCTTGGCCGAAGACCAGCGGCCGAGAGCTGAGGACAGATTGCTCAGAAGCGCCGAGAGAGCCGGCTGAGCGATTGAAGCGGAAGAGCGCAACGACAGACGAGCAGGCAGACAAAGAGCACGGCGCATAGCATGCGCCGCGTCTTTCAAGCCCGATCAGGCGATAATGGAAGTTTAAGAGCAGCCAATGCCATGAGGTAGCTATGAGCGACTAAGGGCTTTGGGCAGCACAATCTGAAAAGAGGCGGATGAGTAAGGTTCGAATCAACGATCTCGCACGCGAGATGGAAGTCAAGAGCCGTCAGATTCTTGACGTATTGGCGGAGCTCGGCCTGGGCGAGGGCAAGACCCACTCCAGTTCGCTGGAGGACTATGAGGCCGAAAGGTCGCGCGCATTTTGAGCGCGGGTCGCGGCCCGCGGGCTCAGGCAGGCGCGCAGGCGTCTCGCGCCCCGCAGGGCATCACGCCCAAGATCGATCTCTCGCACATCTCCAAGCCCGGCGATGTGATGAAGGCCATTCTGGCCAAGAAGCAGGAAGAGGAAGCAGAGGCGCGGCACGCGCCATGCGCCGTGCGAAGCCCCCGGCCGCCGCCGCCGCACCGCCCCGGCAAGCCTGCGCCGCCCGTGGCCGTTGCCGCCTCCGGCGCCCGCTGCGCCGGCCCGCCCGGAGCCGCGCAAGATTGTGCCCCAGCCGCGTCAGGCGCCGCCCATTGTCGTCGCGCCGCCTTCCGCCCGCCATCGCTTCTCGCCGCCCGCCGGCACCGGTGGTCGCCAAGGCTCCGGCAGGCGCGGCTCCGCAGCGCGTCCGGCCGTCGCCGTCGCGCCGCCCGCTGGCGACCGTGTGGTCAAGCCGCCGGCTGCCCAGCCTGCCGCTGCCGTCCGCGAAGCACAGCCGCGCGCTGCCGAGCAGCCGTCGGCCGTCAAGCCGCCAGCCGCTCCACCGGCTGCTGCCGCAGCTGCTGCCCGCCGCCGCAACTGCGCCGGCAGAGGCTCCCGTGTCGCCGGCTGCTGCAGCCCAGGCCGTCGCAGCCGTGAGCCTCTCGCCGCCGCGCCCCGCAGTTGCCGAAGCCGCAGCCGTCGCAGTCAGCGCAAGCAACGCTCGACCGCTGGCGATCTCGCAGCACCGCGGTTGCCGCCGCACCTGCGGCTCAACCCGCGCATCGCGCCAAGGGACACGCCCACACCCCATCGCCAACTCCGGCACTGCCCGCCCGCCGCATGGTCATGCCGCAGACCGGGCCGCGCCCGGTCTACAAGGCGCCACCGTCGTCGCGCCTCCGCCGATGCGCCGCCGACACCGGCACCGGCGGCCGGAATTCAGCGCGGCAGGCCCATCTTCGACCGCCGGCCATCGCAGCGGTCCTGGCAGCTATCCGCAGCGCACCCAGGTGGCCCTGCCGGAGCGCCCGGGCCAGTTCCCCGGCGGTCCGCGTCCCAAGCATCCCACGCGCACCACCCCCGGCGGTTTGCGGCCCCGGCGGCACCGGCGCGCCCGGCGCACGTCCCGGCTTCGGCGCACGCCCCGGCTTCGGCGCACCGCGCCCCGGCGGCTTCGGCGCCCGTCCGGCCCCGGCGGCGCTCCGCCCACCGGCGAAGCGCCTCGCCCGCAGCGCGCCGCCCTCAAGGGCCGCGGCGGACGCCAGCAGTATCCCAAGACCAAGGAAGGCCCGATGAAGGGCTTTGTGCCGCCGCCGCGTTTTGGCGGGGCTGCAATTCAGCAACGAGCCGCTGCCCATCACCCGCGAGATCACCGTCACCGAAGGCATCAGCGTCAAGGATCTGGCCGAGAAGCTCGAAATCCGCGCCAAGGACCTGATCGCCACCCTGCTCATGCGCGGCGTCTTCGTCACCGTCAACCAGTCCCTCGACGCCGAGATGGTGAAGGACGTCGCCGCCAAGTTCGGCGCCGCCGCCACCGTCATCAGCTACGAAGAAGAGATCGCCAACCAGGCCATCGAAGAAGTCCTCGAAGCCGACAACACCGACGAGCTCGAAGTTCCGCGCGCGCCCGTCGTCACCGTCATGGGCCACGTCGATCACGGCAAGACCTCGCTGCTCGACGCCATCCGCGAAACCGACGTGGCGGCCGGCGAAGCCGGCGGCATCACCCAGCACATCGGCGCCTACAAGGTGAAGTTCGCCAAGGAAGGCTCGCCGGCCTCCGGCCGCGAGATCGTCTTCCTCGACACCCCGGGCCACGAAGCCTTCACCCGCATGCGTGCCCGCGGCGCCAAGGTCACCGACATCGTCGTCATCGTGGTTGCCGCCGACGACGGCGTCATGCCGCAGACCCTCGAAGCCATCGACCACGCCAAGGCCGCCGAAGTGCCGATCATCGTGGCCGTCAACAAGATCGACAAGCCCGAGGCCAACCCCGATCGCGTCAAGAAGCAGCTCGCCGATCGCGGCCTGATTCCCGAAGAGTGGGCGGCCGGCGGCGAAGGCACCGTCTTCGTCGAGGTCTCCGCCAAGAAGCGCATGAACCTCGACCTGCTGCTCGAAATGATCTGCCTGGTCTCCGACATCAAGGCGCCCAAGGCCACGCCCGGACGCAAGGCCGTCGGCTCGGTGCTCGAAGCCAAGCTCGATCGCGGCCGCGGCGCCGTGGCCACCGTGCTCGTGCAGGACGGCACGCTGCACCTCAACGACAGCTACATCGTCGGCAACACCTTCGGCAAGGTCCGCGCCATGTTCGACGATCGCGGACGCGCCGCTCGAAGAAGCCGGCCCTTCGACTCCGGTCGAAGTCCTCGGCCTCGAAGCCATGCCCGACTCCGGCGACACCTTCCTGGTCGTCGCCGATCGCGACAAGGCCAAGGGCATCGCGCAGTACCGCAAGATGAAGGAGCGCGAAGCGCAGCTCGCCAAGAGCTCCCGCGTCTCTCTCGAAGGCCTGGCCGAGCAGATTCGCCAGGCCGGCGTCAAGGACCTGCCGCTCATCATCAAGGGCGACGTCACCGGCTCGGTCGAAGTGCTGGCCGATTCGCTGGTCCGCATGTCCACCGAGAAGGTGCGCGTCAAGGTCATCCACTCCGGCGTCGGCTCCATCACCGAGAGCGACGTGCTGCTGGCCACCGCCTCGAACGCCATCATCATCGGCTTCAACGTGCGCCCCGAGCGCAAGGCCGCCGAACTGGCGCAGCAGGAAGACGTCGAGATTCGCCTGCACTCCATCATCTACGAGTTGCAGGACGAGATGCGCCTGGCCATGCTGGGCCTGCTCGACCCCACCTTCAAGGAAAACTACCTGGGCCGCGCGGAAGTCATCAACGTCTTCCGCATTCCCAAGGTCGGCACCATCGCCGGCTGCCGCGTGCAGGACGGCGTCATCCGCCGCGACGCCGAAATCAAGGTGATGCGCGGCGGCGAACAGGTCTTCAAGGGCAAGATCGGCTCGCTCAAGCGCTTCAAGGACGACGCCCGCGAAGTCACCAACGGCATGGAGTGCGGCATCGGCATCGGCGGCTTCAGCGACCTCAAGGAAGGCGACCTGATCGAAGCCTTCTCGACCGAAAAGCTGGCCGCCGACCTGGGCGCACTGACTTCGCAGCCAAAGCATAACTCAACTAAGCTGATTGCTAGTTTCAATTAGCTTTCTCAAACCAAACCGGCCCGCTCCTCACCAAGAGAAGCGGGCCGGTTTTCATTGCAGATGCTTCACTCGATCTCCCTAAAACTCTGTCATCCTGAACAGCCCAATAGACCTGTCATCCTGAGCGAAGTCGAAGGACCTGCTTTTGCTTTTCGCCGCCTTGAAAGGGCACGACTTCAAAGTCAGCGGAAAAACTCATTTGGAACAGCGTGAAGCCTCATCGCATGACTTTACAGGCTGCGGAAAAACTCGTCCGGAGCATCCTTAAGCGTCAGGGCACGACTTCAGTCGTGCCGCAAACGCAACGAAACAAGGGATGGGCTTTAGCCCCTGCGGAACATTTTTCGTTGAATTCTCTCGAAATCAGGCCTTTTTCCGCAGCCTCTTTAGTCGTGCCGCAAGCCCTCCACAAGTTTTTTTCAGATCAGCCCACGCGGCGGAGCCGCGCCTGCGCTGGATCGACCTCGACCCGCTAACTCCACAGCCGATTCCTAAAGGGATAGCATTGATCGGCCCACCCACAGACCTGTCATCCTGAGCGAAGTCGAAGGACCTGCTTTTGCTTTTCGCCGCTTTGAAAGGGCATGACTTCAAAGCCTGCCCTGAGCGAAGCCGAATGGGTGCCGCAAGCCTGAAGAAGGAGGGAGGTCGGGGTTTTAACCCCGACAAAAACCCATCAGAGAATTTTAGAAATCAACCCACGCGGCGAAGCCGCGTTCAAGCCTGATCGATCCCTAATCTCGCCATATCGCGCAAACTCAGGAGCCATCGGAATCCGCGGCAACTCCCGCTTCAGATTTGCCGCGTAGCGCGTCCGGTACTCCGGAGCTTGCAACAGCAAATAGGTGCGAATCAGTGCAGCTTGCTAACGGTCGGATCGATTACATACCACCCTTCACTCAAATCATTCCATGTGGGGTTAGTCTTTTCGATCAATGCGATTTTCTTTGCGCGAATCCAACCTTTCAACTGCTTTTCCCGTGCAATCGCACTCCCAGGGCCCGTAAATCGCTCGAACCAGACGAGCCGGTTGCAGTTGTATGTCGCGGAGAACCCTTCGTGAATCTTTCGTTTGTGCTCGAAGACTCGCTTCTGAAGATCGCCTGTCATGCCGACGTAAAGCGTGTGGCTACGGCTGGCCACGATGTAGGTGAAATAGACCTTCTCGTCCATGCGAAACCTTATCGCACATTATCGATAATCGCAACGAACTTACACAACGCTGCACTCCTCTAAGTGCCCACCACGAATGACCACACAACCACAACGCTGTCATCCTGAGCGGAGTTTGGCGCGTTCTTTGCGCCAAACGGAGTCGAAGGACCTGCGGTTGCTTTTGTATTTGCTTTTTCGCTCCAATTCTATCGAGCCGGGTCGATTCCGCAATTTTTGGACGCTTTGGTGTGCCATTCGCAGCTTCTTCCGGTAAGATGTTGGCAAGTCCATGGCTGATGACGAAAAGATCGGAAAACCGTGGCGGGATGAGGAACTCGATGCGATCATCGCCGACTATTTTGCGATGCTCACATCTGATCTCGCGGGAAAGCCCTACGTCAAGTCCAGACATAGTGCGGCTCTCATGGCGAAGATCGGTCGCACACATAGGTCAGTCGAGTTTAAGCACCAAAATATCTCAGCCGTACTCGACGAACTCGGGCTTCCGTGGATTCCTGGCTATATGCCAAAGAGGAATTATCAGAACGCCATCTTCGACGGGATCGACCGGTACCTCACCCAGCATCCTGAGATCTTAGTCCTGGCCCCGGCCCCGCAATCGGAAACAGCGCCATCCTCGGCGATTTTCGTAGACCCACCAGCACAAACAACGACAAAACAGCCAATTCCAGAAAGATTGGGACGGCTCGTACGAAAATTTGATCCCGTAGAGCGAGACCACCGAAACCGCTGTTTAGGGAAAGCTGGCGAGGCCTTTGTAGTAGACGTTGAACGAAAACAACTCACTCAAGCTGATCGGGGAGACTTGGCTCGAAAGGTTAGGTGGGTGGCTGAAGAAGACGGAGATGGGGCCGGTTACGACATTTACTCGTTTGACCCTCACGGTCACGAGCGCTTAATTGAAGTGAAAACCACAAATGGGGCCGCACGAACTCCATTCTTTTTAAGCCGCAATGAGTGCGAAGTAGCGGCGGAACACCCCAGTGATTGGAGCATTTATCGGGCGCATCTGTTCGCCAGGCAGCCACGAATTTTTACCATATCTCCACCGCTTGAGAATACGGTTCATCTTAAGCCTGAAACGTGGCGGGCATCCTTTTAGTGCTTTGCAGAACGGGTCTGCGTCTTCTTGGACAGACCAGCTTCTTCTTGAGCCACCCACACCCAAGCTGCAACCCACGCCCCACCTCTCGCAGTACTCACCTGCGGCTCATCGTCAATTTCAAGGTCCGAAGCAGACGTCGCGTATTGTTGGCGGGCCTGGGAGATGTAGGCAGATGTAATGCCATTTTCTTTGCGTGTGGAACTTGGTGCAGCAGATTTGATGAGACCCGTATCATTTCTCATTATGACTTCAACCTCGCACTTACAGTTCAGTAGGTAATTGGCCGTTTGAAAGCCCCAAAAGCTAGTTAAAAAGACATTCCCACACTATCAGGATTCGCCAACCTAGGGAACGTAACTTTCGTTGATTCCGAAGGTCCCTTTCCCGATTCTGGAAAAGCTTCTTTGCCCAGAATTCCAAACGCGATTTCGGCAGCCTTCCGCAGTTCGGGTGCTGATGCCAGAAGCAACCGTGAACAAAGATGATCTTGCCCAGCCTCGGAAGAACCATGTCCGGAACTCCGGGAAGATCGCGTGCATGAAGCCTGTATCGAAATCCCATGCCATGCACGAGACGGCGGACGATCATCTCAGGGCCAGTATCAATCGCTTTGATACGGGACATCCGTTCACTTCGCTCCTGCTTGGTGAGATTATCCATCGGATTGGATGATCCTGATGAGAATTCTATCGTGTTCAACCGTCCGCGAACTTCATTTTCATCTCCGCCCGCAGGTCGTCCTTCTCGTCCTTGGCCTCCCAGTAGCCGCGCGGCAGGTTGAAGGCGTCGAGAACCGCCGCATCCACGCGCAGAGGGTTCTTGCCCGCCCGCGTAATCTGGTACTCCGGCACAACCATCCAGTCGAATGTCCGTGCGCACTTGACCAGCAAGTCCTCAAAGGCCTTGCGGACATTCCCCTCGTTGTCGAACTTGCCCCGCCCGAACCGCTCCAGTGTCTCGTAGTAGGCCTTGACCGGCGCGTGCGTAGCCTTCAGTTTGAAGTTGCTCATGGTGTCTCCACCACTCTAAACCTCAAATCGGCAACGCGGCTCACCATCGCGGTCCCTGTGCATCCGCCAAGTCAACGCGCTGACTCGCCGCGAGCCCCACCGCAGGTGGTTTGCCGATAATTATCCTGCGGCAGCGCACAATGAACACATGACCCGACTCTTTCCAAATAACCATAACCGTCCACCCGTGACCGTCTCCCGGCCAAAAAGGGAACCTACCCCCACCCCCCTACCCCACTAGTGAAGGCCATTGCTCGACCCTATATTTCTTATAACTACCACGTAATCAATCGTTTAAAACTATAGTCCAGCAACTGATCGGCAAGCTAAAACCTCTCATTTTGCCCATCTTTTAGCCCAAAATGTCGCAGTTTAACCCCCAAAATCCGCTTTGTTTTGATCGGGCAAGCTTGATTTGAAACATTTGAGTCAGTAGCCGATAGAAAAACGAGCCGTCACAGTCAAGATTCCCCCGGAGAATCGACGGATGACGAACCTGCGTTTTTGCAGTAACGTTGGTGCATAGGCAGGGGTTCAAGGAGACAGCCACGAATGATCCAACCGCAATCGCTTAACGTGCTTCTTGGGGAATACTCCGAGCAGTACCATGTTTGGGCGATTCAGGCCTGGAGTGGAAAATTCCTTGCCGTTCCAGATGAACGCTTCCCCGGCCGCCGGCCCGCTCGGTTCTTCATCACCGAATACGATGCGATGCGCCTCCGGGACGCGGTTCTGGATGCGAAGCCCACCATGTCCAAACTCAAATTGGAGATCGTCGAAGTGCCGCTACTTGAGGCTCTTCGCAATATCAAGGCCGACAGAATAGCGCCCCTCGCCGATAGCTTTGTGATTAATTCGCACGATGAAGTCTACTCAATTATCGATCAACTCAAGAATAGACCGCTCGCCAAACCCTCAACACCTTCCCAGCAAGAGATCCGTTGACAATCATTGCGGCCGGCTGCTGGCCCGCTGATTCGCCCAGCGAACGCACGCTTCGCGGCTTCGTCTTGCCTCACAGCGGATAGCGCTCCAACTGAATGCAATGCCGGGCCACGGTTCGGCTCAAGCCCACCGTATCGGCCGGAGTGAACCGCGCCAGCCGCCGCAGAATCGCCAGTTGTGTCCGAAGGAGATCGCCTTCGGCGCAGGCTGCCAGCACACGCCGCGAGGCCTGCTCGGCCAGGGCGATGGTTTCATCGGCCAGCAGTCCCGTCATCGCCGCGGCAGCCTCGGCCGAGCCCGCGCCCGCCGCAGCCAGCTTGCGCGCGCGCAGCAGCGCCGACTCCAGCGCATAGACCTGCATGATGATGTCGGCCAGATCGGCCATCACCTCCTGCTGCTCCTGGAGCGCCGTCATGAACCGCTGGCTGGCCACGCCCGGCGGCAAAGAGCGCGATCTTCTTGGCCGCCGCCAGCAGCTGCGGCCTCCTGCGCGAGCAGCTCCGCTCGAATCGGAGCCGCGAGTCGAAGCTGGGCGGCTGCGTCACCTCGTCCATCAGCTTCTTGATCGCGGGAAGCAGCGGAAGCTGCCCGCTCATGGCGCGCTTCATCAGCCAGCCGGTGATGATGAGCCGGTTGATCTCGTTGGTCCCTTCAAAAATTCGGTTGATGCGCGCGTCGCGATAGTAGCGCTCCGCCGGATACTCCTCGACGTAGCCGTAGCCGCCCATCGTGGCAATCAGCTCGTCGGCCACCAGGGTCAGCATCTCCGAGCCGTAGACCTTCAGGATGGAGCACTCGACGGCATACTCCTCGATTCGCTTCTGAGTCTCGCGCGGATCGTGAGCCAGCTCGGGGTCCAGCGCAGCCAGCCCGGCATCGATCATGCCGACGGTCCGGTAAGCCATGCTCTCGGCGGCGTAAAGCCGTGTTGCACTGGAGGAAATCTTGCGCTGGATGAGGCCGAACTCGGCAATCGACTTGCCGAAGGCCCGCCGCTCTTTGGCGTAGCGGATCATGTGTCCCAGTACGTGCCGCGCCCCGCCGATGCAGGCCACGCCCAGCTTGAAGCGGCCCACATTCAGCACATTGAAGGCGATGTGGTGGCCCTTGCCGGCTTCGCCCAGCAGATTTGCGGCCGGGATCTTGCAGTCGTCGAAGCACCAGCGGACAGGTCGACGAGCCGCGAATGCCCAGCTTGTGCTCCTCGGCGCCGACGGTCAGCCCCGGCGTGTCGCGCTCGACGAGAAACGCGGAGAACTTTTCGCCGTCGATCTTGGCGAAGACGGTGTAGAGGCCGGCGATGCCGCAGTTGGTGATCCACATCTTTTCGCCGTTGAGCATGTAGGTGCTGCCGTCGGGCGAGAGGGTCGCGCGGGTTCGGATATTCATGGCGTCGGAGCCGGAGCTGGCCTCGGAGAGACCGTAGCCGCCGATCCACTCGCCCGATGCCGAGCTTGGGCAGATAGCGCTGCTTCTGCTCTTCCGTGCCGTACCAGACCAGCGGCAGTGTGGCGATGCCGACGTGGGCGCCAAATGCGGTAGAAAAGCTGGCCAGCACCGAGATATGGTCGGTGACGAGCGTGGACGTAATCTTGTCCATGCCCATGCCGCCGTACTCCTCGGGAATATCGACCGAGGCGAAGCCCAGTTCACCGGCCTTGCGCATCAGGCCCTGCAAGACGCCCGGCTGCTTGGCTTCGATGGCTGCCGCGTTCGGCAGAATCTCTTCGCGGGCAAACTGCGCGGCGGTCGCGGCAATCTGGCGCTGCTCCTCGTTTAGGTCTTCGGGGGTAAAGATCTCGGCGGGGTTGCGGGTCTCTAGCAAGAAACTGCCGCCTGCGGCGGCAACGATCGGGGAGACGGAAAGTGTGGACATAAACGAACTTGCCTCCTGGGGCACAGCCCACTTAACGATAGATGCTCTCCAGCGGCATAAGGAGTCACTGATTCTCCGCGCATCAGCAGTGCAATACAATCGTTGAGAAGTTATCGCACCGGAAGATGGCCGAGTGAATCGATGGATATCCCTCAATTTACCCTCAACAATTACGAACAAGACTTTGCCGATCGCCATCTCTTGCACGGCGTGGTAGCAAAGTGGGCGAAGGAGAGGCCCTCTGCTCCCGCTCTCATCGGCGCGGAGGACAGTCGCATGGTCAGTTGGAGCGACTTCGACCGCGTCACAACCGCGTTGGCGAGCGAATTGTTGCGGCTGGGCTTTGCAAAGGGCGATTTTCTGGTCACGCTGCTGCCGATGTCGGTCGATCACGTCCTGCTCGAATACAGTTGCTTCAAGATCGGCGTAATTGTTGCGCCGCTCGATCTGCGCTTGTCACTCGCAGAGGTGATTCGCGCACTGGAGATTCTGCGTCCGCGCGGCTTTGTTGGGCTGGGCGTGAAGGGACCGCTGGATCTTCGCCCGCTGTGGCGTGAGGTGCAGTCGCAGTGCGACTGGATCGAGCATCTGCATTGCGGTGGATTCGGAGGAGGCGATTCCCGGGACGCGATCTCTTGCTTCCATTGCCGAGTGCGCGCGTCCCGTGCAAACGATGCGACGCGTCGAAGCGAATGCTGCTGGCGTTAGCATCGACCGAGAACGATGGCGCACTGGTGATCTTCACCACCGGCTCGACTGGCTCGCCCAAGCCGGCTCTGCTCTCGCACCGCAACATCACGGTGCAGAACATGTGCATGTGCGGCGCGTTTTTCGGTGGAGACCGCGGCTCGCGCATTCTCGTCAATCTGCCTGCCTCTCACGTTGGAGGCCAGACAGAAGCGTTGATGAGCATTCTCTTCGGCGGAGGCACGGCGGTACTGTTGGATGATCTTCGACGCCGGCCGTTCCATGCGCGCGATTGCCCAGCATCGCGTGGAGATATCTGGGCCAGATACCTGCCATGTACAACCTGGAGTGGATGTTGAAGGACTATGACCGCCACGACGTCTCCAGCCTGAAGTTTGCTGCGTATGGCGGGAATGCCGTCTCGCGGCCGTTTGTCGATCAGCTTGCCGCCATGGCGCCGGTGATCGGCACCGGACTGGGGCTTACCGAGACTGCCGGATTCTGCACCTATATTCAGGCGGGCGCGGATGGCAAGGAGAGGATTGTCGACGGGCTTGGACAGGCCATGCCGGTCTATCCATGCACGATTCGCAAGCCGATGCGCGAGGATGGCAACGCAGGAGACGAGCTGCCGTCCGGCGAGATTGGCCACGTCTGCTTTTGCGGGCCACAAACTTTTCTTGGCTATGTCAACGATCTCGAGGCTACGGCACGAGCGATCTCGCGCGATGGATTCTTATACACCGGCGATCTCGGCTCCATGGACGCGGCGGGCCTGCATCTGACCGGGCGGGAAAAGTGGGTGATCAAATCGATGGGCTACCAGATCTTCCCCGGCGATGTGGAGAGGCACATCTGCAGCCTGACGGAGAAGGTCGCCAACTGCGTCGTGGTCGGCATCGAACATCAGGTGATCTCCGAGGCCCCTGTGGGCGTGGTGGAAAAGCGGCCCGGAGCGGAAGTGAGCCGGCAGGAACTGGACCGGCATGCGCGATCTTTGTCTTCTTATATGCGGCCGCGTCATTGGATCATTGTTGAGGCAGGTCAGATGCCGCTCAATCGCGTGGGCAAGCCGGACTACCTGCGCGCGCAGGAGATGGCTCGCCAGGAGATTGCCGAGTTGCGCGCGCGCGGCGAGTGGGACAGCGGCTATTAGCGGCTTCGGAGCCGCTCCAGCGTCTCCGAGCTTGTGAGAGAATCAGAGTTTGCATACGCAGTCCAACTTTCGCTTGCTCGTGGTCCGATTGGGCGCCATGGGGGATATTCTGCATGCCCTTCCGGCGGTAACCGCGCTGCGCCTGGCCCATCCGGAGTGGGTGATCGACTGGGTGATTGAGCCTCGCTGGAGTGCTCTGCTGGCCGCCGAAGATGCGACCTCTATCGAGCTAAAGCCGCTTGCTCCTTTTTCACCAGAGGGAGCGGTTAAGTCCGCTTACCTTCAAAGCTTCAGAAACCCTGCTCAGCCGCTGGTCGACCATCTCTATCTCGCTCCGACCAAGGAGTGGGGCAAGTCTCCATTGAGCCTCAAGACTCTGCGTGAGATCAAGGCATTACGGACGGCGCTGCGGGCTGGCGAGTACGACGCCGTAATCGATCTGCAAGGAGCCATTCGGTCGGCGGTGGTGGCGCGCATGGCCGGCTCCCGGCGGCTAATCGGACCTGCGGAATCGTGGGAGTGGCCGGCACACTGGCTCTACCGAGAGCGCGTTATCACCCACGGCGCGCATGTCATTGAACAGGATGTGGAGCTCGCCTCGGCTATCGCCGGCGACCAACTGACACCTGCACAGCCCTGGCTGCCCGTCGATCATGCCGCGGAGGCGTGGGCCGACAAGGTTTTGCCTTCAATGAAAGGTGCTCGGGGCGGCGATCAGCCTGCTGTGCTGATCAATCCCGGCGCGGGGTGGGGCGCAAAGCGCTGGCCGGTGCAGCGCTACGACGCTGTTGCCCAGGGATTGATCGATCTGGGTTTCCGCATCCTTGTGAATGCCGGTCCGGGCGAAGAGAAGCTGGCACAGGTGATCGCCCGCGGAACCGATGGCGCGGCGATTCCGCTCACTTGCACTGTTTCTCAACTCATCGCAATCACTCGCCGGGTTGCGCTCGTGGTTGCCGGCGACACCGGCCCGCTGCATCTGGCCTGCGCTCTGGGCAGGCCTGTGGTGGGCATCTATGGGCCGACCGATCCGAGCCGCAATGGGCCCTTCGGGACTCCGTTCAAAGTGGTTCGCAACCCTCAGAGCCGGCGCGACCACACCCGCAGAGAATCTCCGGAAACCGGCCTGATGACGATCCAGCCAGAGGATGTGCTGCGCGCAGCCGAGGCGTTGCTTTATCCTGAAGCCACCCCAGAAGCCCAACTATGAGCCAATCGACGCCGACACAGCCAAACGCGGAGCACCATGACTGGATTGCCCGCTGGCAGCGCGTGGCCCGGCGCATCCGCGTGCCGCTGGGCTTTGCGACGGCGGCGCTCTACATCTTCGAGCTTTGGCGGCGCGCGCCACAACCGGCCGCCGTGGCCTGGAGCCTGGTGCTGGTTGTGCCTGGCCTCTGGCTTCGCGCCTATGCCGCCGGCTATGTGAAGAAGAATCGAGAACTGACGGTGACTGGCCCCTACTGCGCACGTCCGCAACCCGCTCTACCTGGGCTCGATGCTGATCGCGGCGGGCTTTGCCGTGGCGCTGCTGAGTTGGCCGATGGCGCTGGTGTTTGCCGTGGGCTTCACGGTGATCTACGTTCCGGTAATTGCCTCTGAGGAGCGCTTTCTGCGCTCAACCTTTCCCGGCTTCGACGAATATTGCCGCCAGGTGCCGCGGCTGATTCCCAGGTTCGCCGCGGCGCGGATTCCGGGAAGTGAAGGCCAGTCCGGCTCTTTTTCCCTTTCGCTTTACATCCGCCACCGCGAGTACAATGCTGCTATAGGGGCCTCTCTGCTTTACCTCAGCCTGCTCCTTTTGCGGCCGGTGTTCGCCGCCATCATGCATGTGCCGCGATGAGCGGCTTTTTTGCGACCGGGAAGTCATTCAAAGAGGAGCCAGAGCCGACGGTGAAGACGCGCACAACAGTTACAGGCATACTCTGTGCTCTTGCCCTGGCTGGCGTGCCGGCCCAGATCGCCCAGCAGGCGCCTCCGCTGCCACCGCCTCGCGCCGGTTATAGCTTCCCGCAAAAGCAGACCCTCACCTACTCGGTGGATTGGCGTGTGTTTCCCGCCGGGACGGCGGTGCTGCGCTTCGAGGCCGCGGGCGAACGCGAGAACATCACCGCCAGCGCCGACACCAGTGGCGCGATCAATCTGCTCTTTCACGTCAGCGACCGCTTCCAGTCCACTTTTGACCGGACGACCGGCTGCACGGACGATTTCAATAAGCAGACGGTCGAGGGCCGCCGGCAGGTCAATTCGACTCTGCACATTGACTACGCGCAGAAACGCTCAATTCTCAATGAAAGAAACTCGGTCACCGGAAAGACCAAGCACATCGAATCGCCAGTGCCCGGCTGCATGACCGACCTGCTCACAGGCATCTTTTACGCCTCGTCGCAGCCGATCGCGCTGGGACACAACTTCGTGCTGCCGGTGGTGGACGCGCTGCACGTGGTGCCCGTGACCATGAAGGTGGAAGGCCGCGAAGAGATCAAGACGCCGCTGGGCACGTTCAAGACCATGCGCGTGCAGCCGACGGCCGATGCCGGAGTGGTGAAGAATCGCGGCAATATCTGGATCTGGTACACCGACGACGAACGCCACCTGCCGGTGCAGATGCGCGCCCGCCTCTTCTGGGGCACCATCACCTTTCGCCTGACCGGCAACGAAAACAAGTAGGAAACATCCGCATTGACCGACCCTTCCGCCAACTCCGAAATCGATCTTGCAGCCGCGCAGGCCAACCAGGCCGCGCCCGATGCCGAGCCGCTGGTGCTCAGAGCCCAGCCAACGGCAGAGGACAAGGCGGAGGATAAGGCCGCGGCCAGGCTGGCCGCTCGGCAGAAGAAGCTGGACGAGAGCTCCGAGCAATCGCCATTTTCGGTGATCGTGGGCCAGGTTTATGACGGGCCCCTCGACCTGCTGCTGGACCTGATCCGCAAGCAGGACATCGATATCTACGACATTCCCATCGCCAAAATCACGGCGCAGTTTCTGGCTTATGTCAATCAGCTCAAGGCCGGCGACATGGATGTAGCCGGCGAGTTCATCTATACCGCCTCGCTGCTGATCCATATCAAGAGCAAGATGCTGCTGCCGCGTACGTCTTCAGAGCAGGACGAGGCAGCCGAAGACCCCCGGCGCGAGCTGGTCGAGCGGCTGCTGGAGCACGAACGCTTCAAAAATGCCGCCCAGATGCTGCAACAGAAGCAGATGCTCGAAGCCGCCACCTGGACCAACCCCGGAGTCCGCGAATTCAAGGACGACGACGCCACAGAGCCGGAGATCGCCGCGGACACCGACGACCTGGTGCGTATCTTCCGCGACATTTTGGATCGTGCTCGCAGGCGTCCGGTGATCAATGTCGATGAAGACTCGGTCACCGTGGGTCAAATGATCCAGTTTCTCGCGCGCCGCCTGAACATGGACGACAAGCCCGTGGCCCTGCGCCGGCTGTTGAGCCACACCCGCTCGGAACGCGCTCTGATCGCCATGTTTCTGGCGCTGCTGGAGCTGGTCCGGCTTCAGGCCATCCTGCTTCGCCAGGACCGCCAGTTCAGCGAGATCTTCATCAAGAAGCACACCGGCTTCGACGCCGTGATGGGCGAAGGCTTGATGAACGCTCAAGACGACTGGCGATAGAATCCGGACCTTATCAGGCTTGTAGCGAAGCTTGGATTCTCCCTATCGAAGGCAGGTCTATAAGAGTCAGTTGATTAGGTCGGTCCGTAGAAACTTGGGCAGTGGAGGAAGAGTGGAAGAAATGGCGAAATGTGTCGTTATTCCAAAGAGTCCAGCCGAACCGGAGCTTCAGAAAATGGACAAGGACGACCCTGAATTCGCGAAGAAACTGCAAGTCGCAAAAGTCATAGCTGAGAAGTACTCCGATGCCCTGCGACGGCTGGCGGATTCCTGATGCGCTGGTCCGCTGGCACACTGCGATTTCCACCGCCGTCCCATTCCTGGCCGCCCATGCCCCCCCTGCCGGTGTAGAATCATTGCAGTCAGGTTAATTCCTCGATCTGGCGACGCAAACAACTGCGCAAAAATGCGGTTGTTGGGGTTTTATGGACGCCAATTTATCCGGCTCTTCTCTCTCCCGCCACAAGCGATCACTCTTCTATTTTCTATTGGATGTTGCTGTTGAGTTTCGACTCAGGAGGCCCAGGCGTGTCCGGAATCTCTCCGGCCGCATTGGTGATTTCTGATGGCCGACATGGCTACTACGGTGAGTGCGATGCCTTCGGGCGTATCCCTGCTTGACCGCAAGCTAACGAAGGCGCCCAGCCGCTTGGGCATCGCATTGTTCCTGCTGGCTCTGGCCGGCGGCATCTGCTACATCGCCTTCCACGTAGCCGAGGACCTCGACGCGGTCACGATTACCAGCATCTGGCCTTATCTGCTGCTCGGCCTTGCGTTGATCATTGCGCTTGGCTTCGAGTTCGTGAACGGCTTCCACGATACGGCCAACGCAGTCGCCACGGTCATTTACACGCATTCGCTCGAGCCCAACACGGCGGTCGTCTGGTCGGGCATCTGCAACCTGGCGGGAGTGCTGGTCTCGTCCGGCACTGTGGCCTTTGCGGTCATCACGCTGCTGCCGGTCGAGCTGATTCTTCAGGTCAGTTCCGGCGCGGGCTTCGCCATGGTCTTTGCCCTGCTGATTGCGGCGATTCTCTGGAACCTGAGCACATGGTGGTTCGGGCTGCCGGCCTCGAGTTCGCATACCATGGTCGGCTCGATCATCGGCGTGGGCATCGCCAACCAACTGATGCACGCTCGCACCGGAACCTCGGGTGTGGATTGGGAGCAGGCCACCAAGGTTCTCAAGGCGCTGCTGGTTTCGCCGCTGGTCGGCTTTGTCTGTGCCGGACTGCTGTTGTACGTTTCCAAGCAGCTGATCAAGTACCCCTCTCTCTACGAGGCGCCCAAAGACAATCAGCCGCCACCGTGGCCCATTCGCGCGCTGATGGTGCTCACCTGCACCGGCGTCAGCTTCTTTCACGGCTCCAATGACGGACAAAAGGGCATGGGCCTGATCATGCTGATCCTGATCGGCACCGTTCCGACCGCCTACGCGCTGAACCACGCCGTCACCGCTAGCGATGTTCAGCAGTTCATCGCTGCCTCCGAGCAGACCGGGCAGATTCTCGACCGGCACGTGGACAAAGCCGGAATTCTCGGCCCCGACGCGCGCGCTGAGGTCACAGACTACATTCGCACCAAGCAGCTTCAGCCGGACACGATTCTGGCGCTGCGGGAGCTGGTCGAGGACGTGAACCACGAAGTTGCCCTCTACAAGGCCTTCAAGTCGGTTCCGGCGCAGGACCAGGCCAATGTGCGCAACGATATGTATGTTGCCAGCGAAGCCATCCGCCTGATGCAAAAGAGCAAGGTCCCGGCCTTTACGGCTGAAGAGAACGCCGCCTTGTCGAACTACAAGAGCATGGTGGACAAGGCCACGCGGTTCATTCCCGACTGGGTGAAGGTGGCCGTGGCCCTGGCTCTCGGCCTGGGCACGATGGTCGGCTGGAGACGCATCGTGGTCACGGTAGGCGAAAAGATCGGCAAGGAACATCTGACATACGCCCAGGGCGCGGCAGCGGGGTTGGTAGCCATGGGCACGATCTTCGCCGCCGACAGATTTGGCCTGCCGGTTTCGACGACCCACATTCTCAGCTCGGGCGTGGCCGGAACCATGAGCGCGAACGGAAGCGGCCTGCGCTGGTCCACGGTTCGCAACATCGCCGCCGGCTGGGTCTTTACGCTGCCCGCCGCGGCCCTGCTCTCAGGCACGCTCTACTGGCTCTTCCGGGCTATTTCTTAAGCCGGTACCATCGCCAACGGCAATTTGCGATCGGTCCTCAGTGTTGGCACGGCCGCCAGCAGGCCGCGCGTATAGGCGTGATCTGGCGCGGTCAACAGGCGCGATGTGGGGCCTTCCTCGACGATCTGGCCCGCGCGCATCACAGCCACACGGCTTGCGACCTGGCCCACCACCGCCAAATCGTGGGAGATGAAGAGCATTGCCAGGCCGTGCTTCCGCTGCAAATCGCCGAGCAACTCGAGCACCTGCGCCTGCACGGTGACATCCAGGGCGGTCGTGGGCTCGTCGGCAATCAGCAGCCGCGGGCGGTTGATCAGCGCCATGGCAATCAGAATTCGCTGGCGCTGACCGCCCGAAAACTGGTGGGGATAATCCGCGTAACGCCGCGCGGCCTCGGGGATGGAGACAGCCTCCAGAGCGTCGATGGCTTTTCTTCTGGCCTCCCTGCCCGTCCAGGAAGGGAAATGGGCCTCGGCGGCTTCAGCCACCTGGCGGCCAACTTGCATCACCGGATTCAAAGCCGTCATAGGCTCCTGGAAGATCATGGCGATCTCCCGGCCCCGCAATCGCCGCAGAGCTTCCGCAGGTTGGCGAAGCAGGTCGATTATCTTCGAGGTTGTGTGACCGTTCTCGACCTCTCGCCACAAGATCTGCCCAGCAACCTGCGCCGCCGGCCCCAACAGTCCCAGAATCGCGAGCGCAGTGGCGCTTTTGCCTGATCCCGACTCGCCGACCAGCCCCAGGACCTCGCCCTCATCGAGCCGCAGGCTTATGCCTCCCACGGCCTCTGCTGCCGCAAAGCGAACCTGCAAGTTGCGAATCTCCAAGAGCGACGCCATATTGCCATCCTAGTACCATCACCGCGTGATTTGGTAATTACGCCATGGAGCGCCGGTCTCCTGACCGGCTGTCGCGGGGGTGTCCCCGCCTGCGCTTGTCCAAGGCTCATTACCAATTCTTGCAGTCATGGCCTTGGGTATCTGGCCGCATAATTTCTCATCTTATGGTTCGCGGTTTTCCACCTATTCGCCGAAGAAGCGAATGGATGGGCACAGGGCTGATATAAGAACTAATGGTCAAAGTACCAATTTCCAACTAGCCAGGAGTATCTAGAATATTCCTACTTAGTGTGCAAAGATTCGCATACTCGCTATTCGGCGATTTCATAACTTCAACATTCAGAAGCAATTCATTCGGCATAGAAATTGCAATAATGCCATGCGTAATCAATTTTCCGGTTTGCAGTAACTTGCAACAAAGATACTTCAGTTCAGTGACATCGAGGATTTTCGATCCTCTGCCTTGCGAAAAACAAGTGGGCTGGAACCCGGATGGATGAGTTTCCTGTTTTTCCTGAAAGCACGGTCCCTCAGAATGTGCGCTTCATTCTCTTGTTTTCTATGGAAAGGAATCCGATGACTGGTCAACAACAATCTGCGAAAAACAGGCGGGAGAGGCTGCGTTTTGGAATTAATGCACCACTCACGGTATTTTCCGGAAGACGCGGGATTCCAGGTTTCACGCGAGACTTAAGCAACCACGGAGTGTATTTCTTCCTGGATCAGGCGGGCACATCCCCGGTCGGCGGGGATGTGGAGTTCCTTATCGAATTGCCACCGGAGATTACTCTTTCGACCAGTTGTCTCGTTCGATGCTGGGGCCGAGTGGTCCGCACGGATCACTCCTCAACGCAAATGACGGGAATCGCCGCAAAGATTCTGCGTTATTCGATCGAACGCGAAGAGGCGCTGACCGCTTAGGATCCTTTATCTTATTCCGTCAAACCGGAAGAATGAGGCAGCAGACTGTGAATCTTACGCATGCCCAGAACGCGAGAGTCGGCAAGCCAGCTCTTGCGGACGTAGACCATCCTGTTGTTGCCGTCGGGATCGGTGGGAAGCAGGAAGAAGCCTGGATCGACGAGACAGCGGATGGAGTTATATACGATTCCCTCCATCACTTCGCCGTCTAGAAACTGCACCCGTACCCAAATCCCATGGATGATGGGTGCGCGGGTATGAAATTTAAGTTCCTTGTGGTCGGAGTCACCTTCAAAGCTGTTTACATAGAAGACAGCCTTGATATCACTAGCCAGGATCTCCTCGACGACGTTCGATTCGAGATGCCGAACGCAGAAGCTCTCGGGTGAGTTATGCGGAGCATGACTCAACAAATCTTCGACGGTGTTCCACGCCTGTGAGTCGAGATAACCTCTGATTGTTCTCGATCCCAACTGAATGACGACCTTTTCCGATCTTTTTGGATTGTGTCTGTCTTCAAGTGGAGTTACACCTTCTGTGCCGGCCTGGCATCGAAGTGCTTCTGTGGAGGAACGAGATTGTACTGTTTGATCTTGTAGAGCAGGGCCTTGTAACTGATTTGCAGGTCGCTTGCGGCTGCCTTTCGGTTCCATCCAGTTCCCTCCAACGTTCGTGCGATGGCTGCAGATTCCGCTCCGCCCTTCAAGTTCCGGACGAGGTGCTTCAAACTTCCGTTGTCATCGGTGTCTTCTTTGCCCAGTGTAAATGATTCCTGGATTTGCCGGGGTATCAGTTCGTCAATGATTGCCTGCTCGTCGGCCAGGATCAGATAGCGCTTGATGGTGTTCTCCAATTCGCGCAGGTTGCCGGGCCATGAGTGGCTGCCGAACGTGCGCATCAGAGCAGGCGAGAGAGGGAGAGGATCGCGCTCGTATTTCGCGGCCACCTTGCGCATGAAGTGACCGGCCAGTATTGGAATCTCTTCGGGGCGGTCGCGCAGGGGAGGCATCTTCAACGTAAAGCCATTCAGACGGTAATAGAGATCCTCTCGAAAAGTCTTGCGGGTAATGGCCGCCTTGATGTCGATGTTGGTTGCGGCGATCACGCGCACATCGACCTTAACTGTGGATCGGCTGCCCAGGCGTGAAAAACTTCCATCCTGAAGGACCTGCAGCAGCTTGGCCTGCAATACGGCTGGCATCTCTCCAATTTCATCGAGGAAAATGGTGCCGTTGTTGCAAATCTCAAACTTGCCGGGCTTGGACTTGACTGCTCCGGTAAACGCGCCGGGCTCATAGCCGAAGAGTTCGCTTTCGAGCAGATCGGCCGGCATGGCGGCGCAATTGACCTTCATGAAACAGCGGTGGCTGCGGGCCGACATCTTATGGATGAACAAGGTCGCGACTTCTTTACCGGTGCCGCTTTCTCCGAGAATCAGGACCGGAATATCGGCGCGCGCCACGAGCCTGCATTGAGACTCGATCTCCCTCATGCGCTTGCAGGCGATGACGAAAGAGGTGCTTTCATCGAGAGGGATTTCTTTCATTTCGTCGTCGTTGCCGGCCGATTGGCCGGCGGTTTCGCTGAGACACTCGTGAACAGCCAGATCGATGTCGGCCTTTCGAAAGGGCTTGAGAATGACATCTGTGGCGCCCATGCGCGTGGCGATCACGACATCTTTCAACTCGGCCGAGCAGGCGAGCAAAACGATCGGCAGCGCCGGATGGAGGGCGCGAAGTTCAGTGAGCAGGCCGAGCGAGTTTCCGGCGGCGCCGTCTTCGGCAATGTGCCAGTCCATCAGCAGCAGATCCGTAGCCGGCGGTTCCTTCAGGCTCTCGACCAGTTCCTGGGACTCAGAAAACAGGCTGACGCTAAAACGGTCCGCGAGAATGCGATGAAGGTATTGCAAAATTGCGGGATCAGGGTCAAGAACTGAAATGTGAGGATTACGCTTGCTTTTCGTCTTCATTGGCGCTCCAGCCAAGTACTCACATCCGGGTTGTTTCCATCGACGTCATGTAGCACTAGAGTCCCATCGTACGGTCGACGGGGAGATCAGTGATGTTCGAGGGGGCCCCACCAAGAGTTACAGCGGACGCGGCTCAAACCTGCCGCCCCGAAATTCTGACACATGAAGAGGGAAGGGGGTTCACTCTCAGTGAGCATTGAGTCTTGGCTCTTATCAAACATGGTAGCACCTAAAAGTGGTAATTCATTCGCTATTATGTGCAAACATTTACATATGCAAAGGCAAGGATTTCCGAACCACAGTTTAATACTTTCCTGAAATTACCGCTAAACATGTTTCCTGGTTACTTATGCGCTAACTGGTAGCGGCAAAGAGTCACATAGAGTTTGGCCGGGGAGTTGCATACAGATAGAAAGAACCTATCTCTTAAGTTGGATGCATCATGCCCCTGGCACACGCCACTCAACCCGGCGATATGCACGACCTTCCCCCCGCCGAGGTGATCTTCGGACAAACATCCTTGATGGAGCTTGCTCGCGAAAAGCTGGAGCGGGTAGCCGAAACGACCGTTCCAGTGCTATTGCAGGGCGAGAGCGGGACGGGCAAGGAGATCTTCGCCAAGCTGCTGCATTCTAGCTCGAATCGCTCTAAAAATTCCTGGGTTAAGGTGGCCTGCCCCGCGATCCCGCACTCGTTGATCGAGTCGGAACTCTTCGGTTATGAAAAGGGGGCATTCACCGGTGCTTATGCAACCAAGCGCGGCCGGGTGGAAATGGCGCACATGGGCACTTTGTTTTTGGATGAGATTGGCGACCTGGAAATCTCATTGCAGGCAAAGTTGCTCCAGTTACTCCAGGATGGAAGCTTCACGCGCGTTGGCGGCCAGGAGTCGCGGAAGGTCAATACGCGGCTGGTGAGCGCGGCCAGCGAAAACCTGCGGCAACAGGCCGAAAAGGGAGGCTTTCGGCTGGACTTCCTTTTTCGCATCAATGCGGTGACCATTGATCTGCCGCCGCTGCGTCATCGTACCGATGACCTGCCGATGCTGATCGATTTTTTTCTCGACCGGTATTCAAAGACCTTTCGCCGCAATCCGAAGCCGCTTTCGCGCGAGATGACGCGCATGATGCAACGGTACAACTGGCCGGGAAATATCCGGCAGCTTGAAAACATGATTCGGGGCTACGTTCTAATCGGCAGCGAAGAGGCTTTAGCTGCGGATCTGGCCCCTGCTCTGCCGGCAATTCCTGCGCCACTGAATACCGAGATTGATCTGGCCAGCCCCATCTCGCTGAAGGAGATCACCAGGGCCGCAACGCAGGATCTGGAGCGGCAGATCATATTGAAGGTGCTTGAAGCGAATAGCTGGAATCGCCGGAAGACTGCGAAGTGGCTCAACATCAGCTACAGATCGCTGCTCTATAAGCTGCAAGACTCGCAGGTATGCGCACTTCCTGGCTCGACGTCGAAGAGAGAACCGTCGAATATGGTGTCCGATCTGTCATAGGTCACGATGACATGGAATCGATAAGGCGCGAGAACGGTAGCCCGGATGTTGCGTCCGTGACGGATCTCTGTCGAAAGACCTGAGACTTAACGCTTCAGGAAATCCTCCGGCTGTGCCTGCCCGTCGACAAATTGATCGAACCAAAGTTTGAGAATCAGCATGCGAAACAGCAACTCTTCGCCGGGTATTTCTTTGGTCTTGATTCTCGTCATCAGCGACGGCTTTAACAACCTATAGAGTTGGGGAGTGTGATTCCGCAAGAAGTCTTTGCTTGCCTTCACGGTGCGCTGTTTGAATGACGAAGTCGCTCCTCCCGGCTGGATCGCCTGTTCATAGAGGGCGCCCACCGCGTCCGGATTCAGAATCTCATGAAGACTGTTTGGCTTATCGATGAGGTGCATCTTCAAGAATTGCTGAAGCGCCCGGTCCCGCTGAACGATCTCAGACCAGTTCTCAAGACTAGATCGTTTCGCCGCCGGAATCGCCATCAACTCGGGGAACATCGCCGCCGCAGTCTTCTTGTAGAGAGTCCGATGGATTCGATACCGGACCGGCAAGGTCTGAAGAAACTCCAGAAGCTCGCGATCTAACCACGGATTCCTGACATCAACGACCGTTCTCTTGTAGTAGGCGCTGCGCGAATGGTAGTGAAACAGACGGGCAGCAAAATAGAAATAATCTCGGCGGTCCGTAAAGTTCACAGAGGGGCAGGATTCGAGCATCTCTTGAATGAGTTGTGATGAGTGCTCCCGCAAACGCGGTAATCTCGATGGATTCAAGAGACGCTCGACCCGAAGGTGATCGCCCAGCCGAGAGATACCCCACTGACTGAGAGCCTCTTCGTCGCATAAGGTCTCCGCGGCATGGCCGAAACACTCCTCACCGCGCAGCACATAACACCCGCCGAATTCCCCGCGAATGCGCCGCATGATAGAAAGCTCGTTGCTATGGGATGCCGGATCTGTATTGAGCCCGTCAATCCTGTAAATCATCTCTCCGATGTCGCGCTGGAGATGCTCGGACTCACGGCGCGCAAAGCGGTGATCGCAACCCAGCAAAGCCGCAACCTGCCCGGCGACGACGGTGTCGGAGTCGGGCCTGCTCTCATCCACTCCCCAGGAGACAGTGTGAAGATCTTTTCCAACGATGCGGTGCACGCATCCCGCGATGATACGCGAGTCGATCCCGCCACTGAGCGGCACAACCACTTTATCTACGTTGCGCAACTGCTTTCCCACGGCCTTAACAAGCAGCGCCGCGAGGCCATCCATGTAATAGCCTTCACCGCGGTCGATAGTGTCGCCGCAAGGCGCGTAGCGGCTCGATACGGTACGAACCAGCTTGCCGTCTTCGATCGAGAGTACGGTGCCGGGGGGCAGCGGCTTGACGTTCTTATAAAAAGTCTGCTCGACAAGAGGCGTGCTGGAGACGAGGAAAGAGACAAGGGCATCCTCATCGACAGCGGCGTCGAAGCCCGGCATACGGGCCACTCCTTTTGCCTCCGGCGAAAAGTAGAACTTGCCGTCCTGCGTCCCGTAGAAGACCGGGCGCGACGCGTAGTAATCATTAAACAGCAGATACTTCTTGCGACGCCAATCCGCAACAAAGACGACGTAAGAACCGTCGAGAGATAGCGGAAACTTCTCACCAAGCTTCTGATATTCTCTGAGAAGAATTTGCGCGACGTCATCGCCGCTCGCCGCTCCCAGGAATATGGAATCGTAGAACTCCCCGTAGAATCCAAGACTGGCTCCGGATATGGCGTCGTGAGTCGCGCCGCAGATCACGCCGTCAATCCCGGGATTCACGATTACGGCAACGCTCTCTTGAGGGCAAGAAATCCGTTGCACCGAGTAGCAAGTCTCGTGCATAAGTGAACGTGTTAACTGGGACAGGACTTCTGGCGGCTGCGGTAGATCAGGCATCAAGGAGATACAGCCTGCGATTCCTGGCATCTTAGACTCCGTGGATCAATCGCGGTTCAGACTTCGCATAGTAGATGTGAGATTGTAAATATCTTAGAAGACAAAGGCACATTCAGTCCATATTATTGGCTGTGCGTCATGAAGGTAGGCGGCAGACGTTATAGAGCAGAGATTGTAACTCCGAGTGCTTCTTTATTCCGGCCCGTATCAGGAAGCTATTTATGGCATTACAACTGGCTAACCGGCATCGGCTAAAGTCTTTCGTGAGGATAGGATCGATTCAAAGACTCCAAGCACCTCCGCCGCGGCGTTTTCCCAGCTTCGGCTGCTCTGTGCGGAGATGATCGTGGCGTCCCAGCTTCTATCGAGGACCGATGCGAGTGCCTCGGCCAGCGCACGGGAATCCCGAGGAGGCACAAGCTGGCCGCAATCTCCTTTCATGATCTCCGGAATACCGCCGACATTTGTTGCGACGACAGGACGGCCGCTGGCAAGTGCCTCGATTACGACGTTGGGGCATCCCTCCATATAACTCGGCAGTGTAACCAGGTCGGCTGCGGTCATCCAGGCGGCAACATCGTCGAAGCCGCAACCGGGCATTGCGTGAATGTATTCGCAGGCGTTGGCAGCCTGAATGGCGCCTTCGATCAGAGGTTTATCCGGACCGTCGCCGACCAGATAGACCTGCAGGTTCGCGTGCTCCAGATGCAGTGAAGACGCGGCTTCGACGAGTTCGCGAAGACCTTTCCTTACGTCCATGCGTCCCACGTAAACAACGGCTTTGGCTGCTGGGTCGATGCCGAGCTTTCGCCTTGCCTCAAGACGATCCCCTGCGCGGAAGACCGAAAGATCGCAGCCGTTGAGGATGGTGCGAGACTTCTCCGGGGAGGCGCCCATGGCCAGAGCCTTGGTGCGCAGATCGCCACTGACCGTGATCACAAAATCGCTCTCACGCAGAACAGTCCGAGTATGCATCGCCGATATGGGATCGCCAATTCTGTTGATGTCGGAACCCATGCTCCTGGCAACGCACGGAACAGAGAGGGCCTTCGCGATCTGGAGCGCGGCATACCCCTCGGGGTAAAGAAAGTAGCTGAAAATGATGTCGGGAGCGAAGACCCGCATGTGTGGCAGTAGTGTGCGGGCAGCCATCCATCCGTTGGCCGGACGCGAGAGCAAGGGCAGAGCGGGAAAGTCGTGATAACTCACCTTGACTTCGGGCGGGGTATAGGATGCATCGAGCTTGTCGTATCGTCGACTGCGCGGTTTGAGCATCGACGGATAACTTGCGTTGGGATAGAAGACCCGTACATCAGCCTTGCGTGCAAGAACACGCAGTGTCTGATAGGCTGATCGGCCCTGGGACGGCTCGGCCGAACTGGGAAAATACCGGGTGACGACAGCGATTTTAAGCAAGGCTATGCTCCCGTTCCTGATAGCTCGGCAGCCGGGGCTTGTGAATCGTGCCCGCGCTGTCTTTCAACGATAGAGTTCAGAAGAGCTGCGTACCGCTGGGCAAGAACCTTCCGTTCGTACTGCGCGATTTTCTCAAGATCGGGCCGGTAAGAGGCGAGCATTAAAGCGCTGCGGGCTGCCGCGTCGGCGAATAGCTGACGGATGGCGTCCACATCGCGGCTGTCCACCCACCATCCCGCTCGCATCTCTTCGAGCAGGCGCCGCACTTCACCGCGCGGGTGAACCGTGGCGAGAATAGGCTTGCCTGCTCCGATATAGTCGTAAAACTTAGCCGCAACATTCAGAGGATCGTGGGTGATGAGGAGCGCATAGTCAGCCTCGTTCATCGCGGCCAGAGCTTCATCCTGCGGCAGAAAACCCATCAACTCGACCATTTCGCCAAGTTGAAGAAGGGCCTCGCGGAAGCGAGGTTCCTCGATATGGCCGATGAAGCGAAGCTTAAAACGCGCCTTCACTTCGTCCGGCAGCGACTGAAGGGCTTGAACCAGCCATGTTGGCTCGGTTGAACCGTATATGCTGCCGACGTAGGCGATCAGAATCCTGTCGCCCAAGTTACCCGGCTTGGGTTCTGCCACAGGGGACAGGCCACGCATGCTCGCGGCATCGTATCCGTTAGGGATGAGATGGAATTTGCCATCGGGTTGTTGTGGATACCGGGCGCGAACCTCGCGCCGCGCGGCCTCTGTCACTGCGACAACGGCCGTCGCATTTGTTACTGCGCTCGCTTCGGCGATGCGGGCAATTTTCTGTGCGCGCTCACTGCGGCTGAAGCTGACCAGGCCGAGCGTGGTTGAAAGCCATTCATCGCGGAAGTCGACAACAATGGGAAGGTGAGGAAACTCGGCGCGGAGCCTCTCAACCAGCAGCACACTGGAGAACGGCGGCACAGTGATGAGAATAAGGTTAATCTTCCGCTTCCTTACAATGTGGCGCGCGACGCGAGTGAGCACTGGCAGCCAGATCACTTGCGGATCTGGCAACAGAAGGTCTTGCAGAATTCTCTTCAAGAAGTTTGGCTTCCTGGTTGGGAGATTGGCGGTCTGAGCCCCGGAGGTCTTTCCTCCAGTGATAAGCTTCTTGAGCCGCTTCTTGATGCCGAATGGAAGGTCAAGCGTCAGGGTCCGATGAATCAGCACCTCGGCTGGAATCTCCTTGAGGAGTGCGGCGTCTGTGCCCACGGCAGATGCATTGCGTGTAGTCAAAACATCGAGCCGGATACCTTCAGCGGGAAAGTAGCGCGCCAAGCTTGCGGCGCGCAGCACGCCGACGCCTCCGGCGGGCGGAAATGAATAGGCGACCAGCAGAACATTCAGGGCTTTCATCGGCTGGCTATCCCTCGAAGGACCGCCGAACCGGAGACTGGGTGACAGCCATGAATCAGAGCGTCGGCGGCCTGATACATCTGCCAGGCCGTGGCCCAGTGGAGCTCGATTCTTCTTCGTTCAGCCTCTTCCGCGATCCACTGGAAAAGATTGGCAAGGCCTCCGTTTAGCAACGGCTCGATGTTCCTCTCCGCAGCGCCGTGAGTGTAAAGCTTCAAAAAAATATCGTTGCCTACGACAGGAGCAAGATCGAACCACTGGCGCACTCGCGAAAGCGTCGGCATATCGTATCCGGCAATCTCTCCGGACTCAAGTCGCGGCAACAACCGGCCTTCGAAGCGCACTCCGACCGGCCCGGTTATCAAAAGCAAGTCACCGCGCCTGCCTCCGCCAACACTGGCTTCAATTCCACGATCGAATGACCTCGGACGATTGTCAGGGTTGTTCGTGCACCAGTAGATTTGATTGACAACACGCCCCTGTGTTGCAGAGGGAAGCGATGGCATGGTGAAATCGGCGTAGCAGCCTAGATCGCGCAACAAAGCTATCTCGCCGCCCAAACCACACCATTCTCCATCCGGCCGTGAGTTATCGAGCGCCCAGTTACCATGGATAAACCCGAAAACCGTGCGGCCATCAAGTTGGCGCAGCAAGCCGTGGTCATTGACGAGGCATTTGCAGTAGTCGGTTACTTTTCGGATAAAGGAATCGGGCTGCTCGTTGTCGTGATGCAGATGCACTTCCACGTCGCCGACGCCCAGGCGCACCATCTCCGTTATGCCGTCGAGCAGGTCGCGTCGGTACTCTTCCTGCGGATAGAAAAAACTGTATTGCGGGCACTGGGCAGCAGCGTCGCGAGGAGCGTCACTTGCAATTCGCGGCAACCTATCGCGCCATCGTGTCACTCGGCCGAGCGCGGTTTCAACGGACGCGCCCGCGCCTAGCGGCTCGTAATGGTCGGTAATGGCAACCCAGACACGGTCTGGCTTCGCGGGCCGCAAGCTCTTCCGCAGGCGGTCTTTCAGATAAGGCGCAAGCCAGATTTCCGCATGTCGAGCGAGCTTCATGGAATAGATATAACCTTTGTGCGCTTTAGCTGCCCAGAGAGAGTGCGCACCAACCACAAATAGACTCTTCAAAGTATCGACTACGCTTCTTTTGTCTGTCAAAGTTTAGCAAGCTGCCTTTGTTATAACCGGCTAGCGCAAGGCATCCGCGATCGTTCGCATCTGATCGAAGGTATTCGCAAAAACAAATAAGGTCAGCGAAAAGTATGTAAATGTCATTCCAGTCGCAATTGCCTGAATAAATCTGTTTTGACGGTAAGCCGCGAATTTGTCCCTTCCCAGCCTCCGCTTGAGCCACACAGTATAGTAGTGGACTGCCACCAGGCCGGCGCCTTGCAGCGCGCCAAAGACGAGATAATTCAAGCCGCGGCCATGCCAGACGCCTACCAGGAGAAATGAGATCAAGATTGAAGCCGCAATTACGTGATTTGCAGACTTCGGTCCGAATCGACGCATCATTGATTTGGATAAGGGAGTGAAGACCAGATCGCGAATCCAGGTCGATAGTGTTATATGCCAGCGTGTCCAGAACTCTTGAAAGTTGCGTGTTAGGAAGGGACGGTCAAAATTTTCGGCAACCGATATTCCTATCAATCCAGATACGCCGATGACCATGTCGCAAAAACCAGAGAAATTGCAATAGAGATAGATGGCATATGCCGGGATTGCTATGAAAAGGTCGATGATCGCATGAGGATGACCGTCCAGCAGTAAACCAGCGTAAGTGAACTGAGCAACCAAAGAGCCGAGGAAGATGTACTTTGTCAAGCCAACAATAACGCGTAATAGCGATCGACCCAGTGGGGTGCTTTGCCGGTCTGGAGATCTGAGGGAAGAGATAAACTTGCTGTATGGACTTATCGGGCCGACAGACAGGGTCGGCACAAAAAAAGCGAAGGAGAGATACTCCGATGCCGTTGGCATTTCGACAACGTCATTGCGAACTTCCATCACAAGATGGACCAGCCGGAACGATAGATACGATATTCCGACAAAGAATCCAGCAAAATGCGAAAGACCTATCGGAGTTAGCACCGCCGTGAATGGATTTAGAAAGTCCGAGACATACTTGATGTACGCAAGAAAAAGAAGTGGCAATATAAAGGCGGTTAACGGCCAGATCGCGTTGTCACGCCGGCAAAGCCGAAGTAATGCGTAGTTCAAAAGCACAAACAGTACATAAATTGAAAAGAACAGCAGAGGCGCCTTGCTGTAGGACATCGCGTCCCTAAGCCTAACTCCATTTGCGCCGCTCAGCCCACACATCGCCGCTAGGCCCGAAAGATTCAAGGCAGCGAACAATTGCATTTTGATCTTGGGCGAAGACAGCCGCAAAACCATCGAAGCCGCGATGGGATATAGCAGAAAGCTGAAGATCAACGGATAGAGCGGAAAACGGTCGACGATATCAAACATGCAGGCTAAAACCCCCGATACACGGTGTCGACGCTTGTGGACTGCGAGGGAATCAGG
Organism: uncultured Acidobacteriaceae bacterium; assembly: GCA_963843625.1. Classification (GTDB taxonomy): domain Bacteria; phylum Acidobacteriota; class Terriglobia; order Terriglobales; family Acidobacteriaceae; genus Telmatobacter. Next base: position 65,555 of record CAWJLK010000011.1, on the reverse strand, counting down.
AGGATAAGCGCGCAACTGATGATGCAGAGAAGAATGACGACGCAGACAACGCCGAGAAAGAACCGGCTCTCTCGATGCGCGACTGATTCACTTTTCTGAGACAGATTATTCATGCGCATTTCTTTCGTCATAGGCCTTTAGAATCGCGGGAATCATGGCCTGAGTGAATATAGCCTCACCGTTGCTGTTGAAATGCTGATCCCTGTAAAAGTGATAGAAACGAAGATGATCGATCTTGTTAAAGAGCACAGCGGATGGCACGCCTACGATAGGCACTCGCGCATGAAGGGTACTAGGCCAATCTTCCCGCTCAGGCATGTAATCAAGTCCCTGCTCGGAGTCGATCGGAATGTGCAGCAGAGCTATCTTGATATGCTCATTGCGCGCCAGCTCAAGAGTCTTCATTGCAAAGTGAAGATCGTACCGATTCAGAGACTTCCCCTCGGCTCGAACAAGAGTGTAAGGCGGTTCCTCGTACGAGCTATTCGGCAGAGAAGACGTAGTCGAGTTAGCTAACTCTGGCACAAACTTCGCTCCATAGTATCCTAACCTCGATGGGTTTATCGCTGGCTGCATTTCTTCTTGGCTTAACAGATTTGGACGAAGACGCGAAAGCAATTCACGCGGCGCGCCGAGCACCATGTCTCCATAGAGAGCGAGCCGAAACCGCAAGGGCAGTCCTGACAGAGCGTCTGAATACTCGCCGAAGCGGACCCACCGGTACGCCATAATGTGAGGCTCAAGCATTCGCGAACCGGGCGCAGGCAGGTTCCAGACAATCAGACCGGGATGATGAGTGCTCAGATAATCGCGCAGAAGGAAGTATTGCAAGTCCATCCCTTGCCAATTCATTCCGAGCATAGAAACATGGGCGGGCCGTCCCAGATGCGCGGAGAGCGCCGATTCCAACGCGGGCAAGTCGATCGCCGCCCGCGTCAACGAACTGCCTAGAAACAACACGTCTGCGTCGCGGGAGTCGCTGGAGATAGCTTCTGCCTGTTGACCAACCGACCCGGCATTTTCCGACAGGGCTGCATATGCCTGCTCGCGCGACGGATGACCTATCCACTCAGTTGCAAACGGAAGGGAGAGCAGGACGATGAGCAGTCCGCAAAATACTAGAGCCGAAGATGTCGATCTGAACGCAGGAAGCATTTCCCTTTAACTCTTTTCAACGCGCTTTACGATCAGATCGGCAAGATCTCCGACGTTGCCGGTTGCCTCTACCTCTCCGACTCGAAAACGGATGCCGAAGGCTTGCTCGACGGCGATAATCAATGAAACATGCGTCAGAGAATCCCACTCTTCGACATCGGAAGCGGATAACTCCGGAGTCACTGCCACCTTCTGCAGGAAGGCTCCGTCGAAAACTTCCTGTAACTTAGCGATGACTTCCTGCCGCTGCATAGATCTCCTTTTTCATCTTGATTCTGGTCTCGATTGCTTCATATTGGGCGACATTCAACGCATAAACCTGAATTGCGCCAGCTTCTTCTCTTATGCGGACAAATCCCATCCTTGGGCATAACTCGCTCACCATGGCGTTCTTTGCGGAAGGAATGTATCGTCCGATTACTCGAGCGCAACCGCGATCCAGAGCCAGGCGGACAATCTCATTCATAACTTCTTCTTCCACCTGCCGCTTCAAAACCCGGCAACTCATCAGCCATGTGTCAATCTGGAATTCTTCTCCGCAAGTACATCCGATTACGACGGCAATCAATCCATGATCGCCGAACCGGTCGGAGAGACGCATCGTGAATGCGGAGAATTTCTCTTCGTCCAGAATAGCAAGAACCTCTGCTTCCGTTCTGCGCCGAGTGGTGAGATTGAATTGATTGCTCTTTGATATAAGTTGTGCGATCCGAGGCGTATCCAGCCTGTCAAATGGCCTGATGACCCCCACCATCTCCAGCGAATCGAGATAGGCTCCCATGTCGGTGCTTGCGTTGAGAAGCTGCTGACGCTCCGACTCCTGTCTGTATTGCTGCGCCCTCTGCACATCTTCCGCAGTAACATTGCGCAACTCAAAGAGCCGCGAGTCCTTCAGCTTGGCGGTGAACTCCGACGGATCGTCTCCCGCCCAGATTGTCGCCACTTCTGGCGCAAACTGATTGACGATGTCAATCTCAGCCCGATTGTCATCTATAAACACAAAGCTATCGAGGCCAAGATTCAACTCTTGCGCAATTTGCCGAATATTGTCGGACTTCGGTTCCCAGTTTGCTTTGAAACAGGCTATATCCTTCAAGCGCAGCACCATCTCCGGATGTCTTTCGAAGGGCTCAATCGCCAACTTGAAGTCGTTCTTGCTGCACACTGCCAGCAGGACGCCTCTCCTGGTGAGATCTAGCAAATGTAACTGAAAGTCTCGAAAAGCCTCACCTCGAGGAGAAGTCGTGCCGAGTTCGATACCTTCGAGTCCATCGTCGCCAATTACACCACCCCACAGCGTGTTATCGAGATCCACAACCAGAACCTTTTTTGACGGGGTTGCAAGGTGCGAGAGGAGATGAGCGTATTCACGTGCCACATCAACCAGCAGGTCGGCGGCAAATGGCTGCTTGCTCTCGAACCATGTTCGCTGGTCCACGCCGGAAAGATTACCCCGGCGATTACTCAGGAATTCAATGTCGCACACGTGAGCATAGGCAGGCAGCCTTGCTCCGATCTCCATATTTACGAATTTACGAAACGAGTACTCCGAGAGGAGGCTTGTATTTCGCAGGACCCCTGGATCAAAGTAGGGCGACAGGCGGAAGTTACCAAGAATAACTTCCGCTCCGCTTCGAGCATGCGCAGTGCTGCATAGTTCGAGAAGCTCACCGGCAACATGGCGAGCGGCATCTTCCTGTTCGGCACGGGAACTTGCCAACGGTTTGTTGAGAACGCAATGCCGCTCAGGCGGCAACATCAAGACTGTATCGGGCTTGAAATCGTAGAGCGGACTTCCTTCGTCCATAATTTCAGCGTGGTAATTGTCGTAATCGCCCGTCCAGAATTCGCAGTCTATATCTCCGAGCACGGTCGCAAAGTGCTCGACAAAGTCGACCAATGGGTGCAGATTCGCGCCCCCAACCATGGCGATGCGCTGTGTCTTTATGGGTTTTGCCAGCAATCTTTTCTCGATTGCCCGTTTACGAATGATAGACAGCTGAAGTACCTCGGAGAATCCCGATGCTTCTCTTGTCCTTGCCCTTAACTCACGACTGAGGGCCGGATCGGCCAAATTGAGGCAATTCTTCAAGGACTGCATGTCTAGCGGGGCAATCATCTCTCTAGGCTACCAGCGCCTCGGTTCAGATGGCAACAAAAGCAAGCCTGCGAAGTGCGATTGATGCGCAGCTCACATCGATTCAGTCAAAAGAAGAGATCGCAGTCACCAGGCGCATCAATGGATTGGGCTCTGCCCTCTGATTTATCCTCATCATAGCCACCACCTTTGAAAAGCGATCCTCGATGGGCTTTGCTCTAGGCGTCCTCTATCTCGTTACGTATTACCTTACGCCCGTCACGATCTTCGGGCCGCTTGCGGCGGCTCGTGTTGAGTTGATTCTTGCTTTGCTGGTCTGTCTCGTCTCCGTCCCAACCCTCATCAGGTCATTTACTTTGAAGACGCCTCAATCGCTGGCTTCGATCGGCTTGGCCTTTGCGATGTTCTTATCTGTGCTCATTGCTCTGCGTTGGCCGTGGGGCGCGGTGCAATCGTTTTTGGGGTTATTTTCGAATGCTCTTGCCTATTTCCTTGTCTGTTTGCACTGCAACTCGAAGAAGAAATTGCAGATTATCGTGTCTATGCTGCTGTTTGTCTGTCTGTTTGTAATAACGCAGGGGTACATCAGTCTGGTCCGTGGAGTTCCAGAAGCTCCCCATCACAGCATGAACTCGCTTGAACCTGCTCCTCTGCCGTTGGAAGCCACAACAATTCCTTATCTTCTTGCCATGAGAAGCGATGCGGGGGAGTGGTTTTACCGGCTGCGAGGACTCGGGGAGATCAACGACCCAAATGATCTTGGTCAGTTGCTGGTCTGTGTTATCCCTCTGGTCTTCATCTTCTGGATGCCCAGAAGTGGCCCACGGAACTTCGTCTTTGTGATTTTGCCGGTCTGCGTGTTGCTGTATGGAACATTCCTGACGCATTCGCGCGGCGCCTTGCTGGCATTGGTGGCGATGGCGGTGGTCGCGGCGCGGCGCCGCATTGGGACATTGCCTGCACTGATCGTTGCGGGTGGAGTCTTTGCCGCGGCTATGACTCTGCACTTCACAGGCGGACGAGATATCTCCGCCGATGCTGGAGCGGACCGAACGCAACTCTGGAGCGAAGGCCTGCAACTGCTGAAGTCGCACCCATTGTTCGGAGTGGGGGTTGGAAGTATGCCGGATTTTACCGAATCCCATCGCACCGCCCACAACTCGTTGGTCGTCTGCGCGGCAGAAACTGGCTTCTTCGGGCTGTACTTCTGGAGCCTGTTCCTGTTTTCCACTCTCAGGGATGCACTGACGATTGCCACTCCAGACAAGGTAAGTGAAGGAGAAGAGATTGTGCCCGAGGTTACGCCGTTTCCGCTGGCGACAAAGACAATCGCACCGATCGACAAGGCGGAGATCAACAGGCTGGGACGATTGCTTGTCTTGTCGTTGACGGGATTCCTGGTTGCCGGATGGTTTCTCTCGCGCGCGTTTGTCTTGACGCTCTTTCTATTGGGGGGCATGGTTGAAGCGGTCTACCAGATGGCTCTCGACCGAGGGATGATCGCTCCACGCTTGCGACTGGCGCGCGTGCTGCCTTATGCAGGCGGCTTCGCGGTCTCGCTGGTACTTGTCATGTACATTGCGCTTCGAGTTTTGAACCTGACGCATTGATCGAAGCGAACGAGCAGCTCGCCGCGATCAGTCTTTGAAAAAGAGGATATACCGGTACCGTACTTCAGGAGTTTCAGGCAATCTGCATGAGAATAGCGCACGTGGTTGACAGCATGGAGGTAGGCGGGGCCGAGACGCTAGTTTCGCAGTTGTGCCGCCTGCAACGGGAAGAGGGCCACGAGCCGCGCGTCTACGCGATTGCGAGTCTGGGTCCACTCGGCGAGCAATTACGCGCTGAAGGCATTCATGTCGAGGCGAATGTTGGCCGGCACCTGCCCGACGCTTTGCGGAGTTTTCTCCGCATCTTCAAAGAATGGCATCCCGACGTGGTTCATCTTCATAACCCGACGCCTACGGTTTATGCGGCAATGGCTGCAAGAATAGCGGGAGTGCCCAGCATCGTTTCGACCCGGCATAGCCTGGTGGCCCCGCCGCGCAGGTTCGTGGTGGAACTGAAGTACGCATGCGCCGCGACCTTCTGCGGCTGGGTGGCCGGCATCTGCGATGCGACCGCGAAGAACATAAGAAGCATTCACAGCGTTCCGGCACACAAGATTGTTCGCGTGTACAACGGGGCAGTTCCGCTCACGCGGGTCGCGAAGAATCAGTGGCCGCCAAAGACCGGATTCACGCTGGTTTATGTCGGAAGACTGGCGCCGGTGAAGAACCATGCGCTGCTGCTGAGTGCTTTTCGTGCTGCACTCGCATCTATGCCTGATTTGCGGCTTTGGATGGTGGGCGACGGAAGCGAACGCATGAAGTTGGAGAGTCTGGCCGCGGAGTTGGGAATCAATGCGGAAGTAACGTTCTGGGGGCAGCAATTGGATGTGGCGCCGTTTCTCTCCGCTTCGGATGCTTTCATCATGTCTTCGAAGTCGGAGGGGTTGCCGATGTCGCTGTTGCAGGCATTTTCGCTGGGGCTGCCCGCGATCGTGACCGACGTCGGCGGAATGGCGGAGGTGGTGCGGCTGGCGAAGGCCGGAATCACGGTATCTGCGACCGATCCCGCCGGGATGGCCGCAGCGATTCTACGGATGGCAGGCAACGAGGCAGAACGGGGGCAATTCTCGTCCAACGCCCAAGAGGCGTTTCACGCGCGATTCACTCTGCAAACGATGGCCGAGGCCTACATGGAGCTCTATCGCAATCCTCGGCGAGCCCTCTCGCGGCCTGCGGCGAAGAAACAGTGAATCGATTCCTGCGGGCGACTCAGTGAATGAGCGTGGCGCGGTTGGGCACAAGAACTCCCTGCTGCGATTGCACCGCCTGGAATGCAGCCTGCGCAGCTGCCAGCTCTGCACGGCAGGCCGTCAACTGCGCCGTGAGGTGAGCAAACTGCGACTCCAGATGCAGGCGCAACTCTTCGATGGCGTTTTCTAGCCTGTCGTTGGCTGCGATCTGCTCAGCCTGACTCATCTGCACGGCCTGCAGATTGGGCAGGATCACATCGGCGAGAACCCGGGTGAGGGATACCAAAGGATCTTCCATGAAAGAATTCTAACCATAAATTGGAAAAAACGCTTGATTACGAGCAAATGGACAATAGTAATAGGTAACGGTTACGCCGCTGAGCGAATTACACTGTTGGCATGACAAAACGGATTGGGGTACATCTGGGAACAGCCGGCGGCGCTTCAAATGCCGTCGAGGTGGCGCGGGAGATTGGCGCCAATACCTTTCAGATCTTTTCGTCGAGTCCCCGCATGTGGCGTGCGCCCAAGGTGGACCCGAAACAGGCAGCCCGAATGAAAGCACTTCGCGCCGCTCTCGATGTGGGACCATTAGTCATCCATACAAGTTACCTGGTCAACGTCTGCAGCCAGTCGGACGAGGTGCGCGAGAAGAGCGTCGTGGCCTTTCGCGGCGAGATCGAGCGGGCGTTGGCGCTGGGCGCCGAGTACCTGGTGCTGCACCCCGGCTCGTGGAAGGGGCTGACCCGCGACGATGGGTTGAAGCTGGCTGCCGACTCGATTTCGAGAGCGATCGACGGCCTTCCCTGGCAGGGGACTCCATTTCAAATTCTTATTGAAAACACGGCCGGAGCGGAGTTCTCGCTGGGCGGCAGCTTCGAGCAGGTGGCTGAACTGGTGGAGCGGCTCAAGCCGTCGGCCCCCGTGGGGGTTTGCCTGGACACCTGCCACACGCACGTGGCCGGTTACGACCTGGTGAGCGTCGAGGGCTACGGGGAGACGATGCGGCAGGTTGGGGCGACGGTTGGCTTCGATGCAGTGCGTGTATGGCATTGCAACGATGCCAAGGCCGCGCGAGGGTCCAAGCTCGACCGGCACGAGCAGATCGGCAAGGGGATGATTGGCGTCGAGCTTTTCCGGCGGCTGCTGAACGACGAGCGCTTCGCTCATTGCGCCTTCATCGCCGAAACGCCGGTCGACGAACCGGGAGACGAGGAACGGAATGTGAAAGCGCTGAAAAACCTGGTTGCATCCGAGTAGATTCGCTGGGCCTGATGTGTGCGATGGCTTGCGACGAAGCGGGCGTTCGCGCGAAACGAACCTAGAATCTGTTTCATAACCTGGTTTTGAAAGGGCACGGCTTCAGCCGTGCCGCGAGGGAGCAAAAAATCGCGGGCTTTAGCCCCTGAGGCAGTGCTTCGCGGGGAACCCAAAACGGTTATGAAACGGCTTGCAGTAGCGATACGCTACTTCGTGAATGGAGTCGATTGAAAGGAGAACATCGAATGAGAACTTTAGCCAAGAGCTTTCCCTTGATTTTGTCGGCGGCGCTTTTCATCCAGATCGCGCATGCCCAGGCAGCGCCAAAAAAAGACAACGCACCCAAGCCCCCATCGAGCCAGTCGCAGGTCCTGCTCGATTCCTGGAACGACATTGGCCGAAAGCTGATTGCCATGGCCGAGGACTTTCCCGAAGACAAGTACGATTTCAAGCCGAATCCGACGCAGCGGACCTTCGCCGAGCAACTCTTGCACGCCGCGGGCGCAAACTACTACTTCATCAATCCGGTGAAGGGCGAGAAACTGCCATCGGGCGAGCCGAAGCTATCGGACTACAAGACCAAGGCTGCCGTGGTTGAGTATGTGAAGCAGTCGTTTGCCGATGGCGCGGCGCTGATCAAAAGCAAAGGCGACAGCGGGTTCAATGACCTGTGGGTTAATCCGTTCTCGAACCAGCAGGCGCGGTTCTCCGAAGGCGCGTGGGGATTCATCGAGCACTCCGGCGAGCATTACGGACAACTGGCTGTCTACTACCGCGTAGCCGGACTTGTGCCGCCGGAGTCGCGGCCGAAGAAGTGATCGAAGAGATGGACAGCGCGTTCACCGCTCAAAGCCGGTGAACGCGCTGGGGATGAGGTAGCGTGTTGTTGAGCACGGAACGGAAGCCCGTAAGCGTGGGCGAGATGCTGATGGAGGAGTTTCTGACTCCAATGAAGCTGACGCAGGGCGCGTTGGCCTCGGCGATGGGTGTTGAGCGCAAGCTGGTCAACGAGCTTTGCAACGACCGGCGCGCTGTCACAGCCGATACAGCTCTGATGCTGGCGCGTGTCTTCGGCAACTCACCCGAGTTCTGGCTGAATGTGCAACGCCGAACGGACCTTTGGGAAGCACTGCATACGCCAAAGCGCCGGAAGCGGATTGAACAGGCCAAGGCATTGCAGGCGGTTGCATAATTCGAGCCGGTCCAGAAGTGGATGTGTCTTCCGTTTACACTAAAGAAGTTATGGCTGAAGAAATCGAACAGCGTTACGACCCGGCGGCAATTGAACCTAAATGGCAGCGGCGGTGGGCGGCAGAGCCCACTTTGTATGCGGCGGAGCCTGCCTCCTGCGGCAAACCCAAGTACTACGTGCTCGAGATGCTGCCCTACCCGAGCGGCCAGTTGCACATGGGACACGTGCGCAACTACTCGATCGGCGATGCGCTGGCCCGCCACATGTGGATGCGCGGCTATAACGTGCTGCATCCGATGGGCTGGGATGCCTTCGGGCTGCCGGCCGAGAACGCCGCGCTCAAGAATCACACCCCTCCGCGCGAGTGGACGCTCTCGAACATTGCCGGAATGAAGCGGCAGTTTGAGCGCCTGGGCATGGGTTTCGACTGGGCGACCGAAGTCACCACATGCCTGCCCGAGTACTACCGCTGGAACCAGTGGTTCTTTCTGCGCATGTACGAAAAGGGCCTGGTCTATCGCAAGAAAAGCAAAGTCAACTGGTGCCCGGAATGCGCCACCGTGCTGGCCAACGAGCAAGTCGTCGATGGCTGCTGCTGGCGGCACGAAAGCACCAAAGTAGATCAGCGCGATCTGGTGCAGTGGTTCTTCCGCATCACTGCTTATGCGCAGGAATTGCTTGACGGCCTCGACAAGCTCGACGGCTGGCCGGAAAAAGTCCGCACCATGCAACGCAACTGGATCGGGCGCAGCGAAGGAACGGACGTTGATTTCTTCCTCGAAGAGCAGGGATCAGGGAGCAGGGATCAGGGATCAGAACAAGATGCGGATTCGCGTCTTCACAACACGCGTAGACACGATCTTTGGCGCGACCAGCGTGCAACTTGCGCCGCAGCACTCGCTGGTGGCGGAGTTCACGGCGGCCGATTCCACGTTGAAGGCGCAGGTCGACGAACTGCTCGATCAGCAGAAAAAGGCTCGCGAGGCAGGCGATCTGGGCGCGATCGAGAAGCACGGCATTCCGACCGGACGCTTTGCCATGAATCCCTATAACGGCCAGCGCGTGCCGATCTGGGTGGCCAACTACATTCTGGCCGACTACGGCACCGGCGCGATCATGAGCGTTCCTGCGCACGACGAGCGCGACTTCGAGTTTGCGACCAAGTACAACCTGCCCATCGTGCAGGTGATCAAGCCATCTGACCCCAGCGTCTCGCAGGAACTGCCGTTCTGTTCGCGAAGAGGGTGTGCTGGTCAACTCCGGTCCGAGTCGACGGCCTAAGTTGCGCACGACGCAGAGAAGAAGCTGCAAGAGATTGCCGTCGCGCGGGGAGTTTGGCGAGGCCAAAGTGACCTTCCGGCTCAAGGATTGGGGCGTGAGCCGCCAGCGCTATTGGGGCACGCCGATTCCGATGATTCACTGCGAAAAGGACGGACTGGTGCAGGTGCCGGACGAGCAGTTGCCGGTAGTGCTGCCCGCGCAGATCGAGATTACGCAGCAAGGCGGTTCGCCGCTGAGCCGCGTGCCGGAGTTTGTGAACGTCACTTGCCCCAAATGCGGCGGGCCGGCCAAGCGCGAGACCGACACGATGGATACCTTTGTCGACTCGAGCTGGTACTTTTACCGCTACACCGACGCCAAGAATGCGAACGCGCCGTTCGATTCCAAGATCGCGCAGTACTGGTTCCCCATCGACCAATACATCGGCGGCGTGGAGCACGCGATTCTGCATCTGATCTACTCGCGCTTCTGGACCAAGGTGATGCGCGACCTGGGGATGATTGCGAATGACGAGCCTGCGCGACGGCTCTTCACGCAGGGCATGGTCCTCAAAGACGGCGTCAAGATGTCCAAAAACAAGGGGAATGTAGTCTCTCCCGACGAGATGGTGAGCCGCTACGGCGCGGACGCCGCGAGGATGTACGCTCTGTTTGCCGCGCCGCCAGATCGCGATCTGGACTGGCAGGAGGACGGCGTCGCAGGCGTGAGCCGCTTCCTGGCTCGTGTCTGGCGGCTGACCACAAAGTATGCGCCATTGGCGCGCACAGGCCGCGGTCAACCGGTTGACGCGCCGACAGGCATCTCGCTCAAGCTGCTGCGCAAGCTGCATCAGACCATCGCCAAAATCACGCTGGACTTCGAGGGCCGCTGGCACTTCAACACCTGCGTGGCTGCGATCATGGAGTTCGTCAATGAGTTTCAAGCCGCCGACGCGCAACTGGCGGCAGGCGAAGTGCCTGCGCCGGTGGTGCTGGAGCTGCTGCGAACGCTGGTGCTGCTGCTGGCTCCATTTGCACCCGCATCTTGTGGCGGAGCTGTGGGAAGAACTCGGCGAAGAGGGTGCGGTCTTGCGCGCGCCGTGGCCCAAGAGCGATCCCGAGCTGGCCAAAGAAGACGAGCTTGAAGTCCCGGTGCAGATCAACGGCAAGCTGGTCACTGTGGTGCGCGTTGCCGCCGATGCCGACGCCAAAACGATCGAGGCCGCGGCGCTGGCCGACGAGAAAATTCAAGGGCGCATTGTCGGCAAAACCGTAGTCAAGGTCATCGTCGTACCGCGCAAGCTGGTGAACCTGGTGGTCAAGTGAAAGGCTCCGCGCCGCTTCGCGGAACCCAGTCGCTCGTCGGCCAGATGAGTTGGGTCTTCGAGCGGCCGTCGCTCACCGCGCTGGAAATCGCCTGGCGCTGGATCTTTGGGTTGCCATTTCTCTACGTTTGCCGGCTTGAGGCGCAGCGAATCTTTGCGGCGTTGCCGCCATGAATCCGCTGGGCTCACGACTCTCGATTCGCAGAATCCCTGGGTAGCCGTCGCGCAGTTGAGCAATGTGTGGGCACTCTACCAGCCTCATGTTTCGGCGCTTCTGCGCTGGTCGTTGCCGGTGGCTGGGATCGCCTGGGCTGTCATCTCGGGGTTAGGCCGAGGGCTGGTTTTGAAGCGCATAGAACCGCGTTTGCGCTTTCGGCCTTCCGGGATGATTGGCCTGCAAGCGGCGTGGCTGATTGTTTTTGGCGTGGTTTGCTGGGGCTGGTACCGCTCGATCGCCTGGGTAGCGGCCGCGCATATTCCATCCGTCGGTGAACCGGATCTGGTGGGTCTCTCGATATGGGTGATCTTTCTCTCGCTCGGCTTCTTCACGGCCTGGGCGCTTGTGAGTTGGGTAGTCTCGATTGCTCCGCTGCTCATGCTGCTCGAAGGGCGCTCGGCCCTCGCATCCCTCCGCGAAAGTCTCCGGCTCGGACGGATCTTTACGGCCAAGCTTGTGGAGATCAATCTGGTGATGGGCATTGTATGGATGGCGCTGATCGTCTTGGCGATGGTGCTCTCTGCCGCTCCTCTGCCCTTCAGCGATCAGTTAGGTCCGGACACAATGCACTTTGTTTGGGGCGCGGCGGCTGTCTTCTATCTGGTGGCCAGCGATTACTTCCAGGTGGTGCGGCTGAAGGGATTTCTGGAGCTCTGGAGCATGCTTCGAGGCAACCAGGCTTGCGAGTGAATCAGGACGCCGGTTTGAATCTCGTGGAAGATAGGGCAAAGAGCTAGAAGCTGTTTCATCACCTCGTTTTGAAAGGGCACGGCTTCAGCCGTGCCATGACCGAGCCGAAGAATCGCGGACTTTAGCCCCTGAGGTACTATTTCGCGGCGCACCCAAACCGGTGATGGAACTGCTTCTAGTTTTAGTTCGTTGCAAGGCAAAAAGCTCGAAAACTCAGATGAGGGTGGCGGTCCAGTCCGTCGCGCTACACTGGTTCGGCAACAGTTGAATGGAGTGTCGTTGATGATTTCGAAAGTATTCGCTCGCGCAGCCGCGATTGCCGCTGCTGCCTTTCTTTCTGCCGGCCTCGGTTTATTCCCAGGCCGCGCCTGCCGTTCTCACTATTCATGCCGATCAGCCGGTCTCCAAAGTCAGCCCAATGCTCTATGGCCTGATGACCGAGGAGATCAACTATTCCTACGACGGCGGTCTCTACGCGGAGATGGTCCGCAACCGCATGATGACCGACGACTGGAGCGGCGTCCACTATTGGTATCTGGTGGAACAGGGCAGCGCCGATTGCAAGATGTCGATCGATCATAGTGGCGGTCCGAGCAAAGAGCTGACTCGTGGTTTGAAAATCGAGATCGCCAAGGCCGATGCGAACAATCGAGCCGGCGTGCTCAACCAAGGCTGGTGGGGCATGGCTCTGAAGCCGCAGACAGTTTACCAGGGATCGTTCTGGGCCAAGGCGGATTCTCAGGCCATCGGAGCAGTGACCGTAGAGCTTGTCTCGAATGTCACGGGCAAGCCCGTGGCCACGGCAACCGTCAGCGGCCTGACCACTGAGTGGAAACAACACACCTTCACGCTGAAGACCGGCGTCATCCAGCCCTCGGCTGCCAATCACCTGGAGCTTACCGTGGGACATGCAGGCACGCTGTGGCTGGAACTGGTCTCGCTATTTCCGCCCACCTATCGCGATCGCGTCAATGGCAACCGCATCGACCTGATGGAGAAGCTTGCAGCCATGCACCCGACGTTCCTGCGCTTTCCCGGAGGAAACTACCTCGAAGGCAACCACATTGGCGAACGCTTTCAATGGAAGCAGACGATCGGCCCGATGGTGAACAGGCCGACACATATCGGCCCATGGAACTATCACTCCTCCGACGGCATGGGGCTGCAGGAGTTCCTCAACTGGTGCGAGGATCTGAAGATGGAGCCGGTGCTGGCCGTCTATGCCGGCTACTCGCTCTCGCAGGAGCATGTGAATCCGGGCGCCGACCTCGACCCCTATGTGCAGGACGCGCTTGACGAGATCGAATATGTGACCGGCAGCGCAGATACGAAGTGGGGCAAGGTGCGTGTCCAGAACGGTCATCCTGAGCCCTTCAAGCTGACCTACGTCGAGATCGGCAATGAAGATAACTTCGATAAGTCGGGCAGTTATGACGGGCGGTATGCGCAGTTCCACAAGGCCATCAAGGCGAAGTATCCCAGTCTGCAACTGATTGCCACAACGCCGGTGAAGGGCATCCAGCCCGATCTCATCGACGACCACTACTACGTACGTTCCAAGGAGTTCTTCGCCGACCAGACGCACTACGACAAGACCGACCGCAAAGGGCCGAAGATCTTTGTGGGCGAGTGGGCAACTCGCGAGGGCACTCCGACGCCGAACTTTGGCGCGGCGCTGGGCGATGCGGCCTGGATGACCGGCCTGGAGCGCAACAGTGACATCGTGGTGATGGCCGCCTACGCGCCGCTGCTGGTGCGTGTCGATCCCGGCGGCATGCAGTGGGAGACCGACCTGATCGGCTACGATGCCATGCGCAGCTACGGCTCGCCGGCCTACTATGCGCAGGCGTTGTTTGCATCGCATATGGGCGACGTAACGCTTGGTTCAAAATTGGAGGGCGCCGGACCCAAACTCTTCTACTCAATCACGCGAGATTCGACGAAGAAGCGGCTCTATCTCAAGCTGGTCAACGGCTCGTCCACGCCGCAGCCGGTTGAGATTGAGTTTGCCGGAGCCAGGCTCGCTGCAACAGGCACGCTGATCAGTCTAAGCGCGCACAGCACGCAGGCTACGAATTCGATCGATCAACCGGAAGCAATCCTTCCCGTGGAATCCAAGTTGCATGACGTGAGCAATCATCTGCGGCACACAATGCCAGGCTACTCGATCCAACTGATTCAGGTCGACGAACAGTAAGCGGCGATTCGTAAAGTTCAAAAGAGGGCAGGGATCTTCATGATCCCTGCCCTTTTTCGTTTTTGGACTCGAATCGGAATCCGAAGATGATTTTTTTGAGGAGCGGCCAATACCCCGCAAGACGCGATAGAAAAATTGTTTCGGCCCTCTTGACAAACAATAACCATTTGGTTATTGTTTTCCTGTGGCGCCTGCCTATGCCAATCACGTATTCCGAGCCCTCGCCGACCCAACACGCCGGGCGATCTTTGAGCGTCTGGCCCGCGACGGGGAACAGACGGTGCATGCCTTAACCGCTCGTTCCGGCGTCTCTCAGCCTGCGGTCTCCAAGCATCTGACTGTTCTGAAGAGGGCAAAGCTGGTACGGCATCGCCGCGAGGGACGCGAAACTCACTATCAGCGCACAACCCGATGCGTTGGCGCCGATGGTGGAGTGGCTCAATCTCTACGGCGCCTTCTGGCGCGAACGATTCGATCAACTCGAAAACCTACTGGAAAGGATGGACAAATGACCAATACTTCCCCAGCACGTCCTCTCGCCGTTGAACGGGAGAATACCGCTCCGACACGCACTCTCGTCATTGAACGGGAGATGCCGCATCCACAGGAAAAAATCTGGCGGGCCCTCACTGAAGGCCAGTTGGTCGAAGCAGTGGCTCATGAAGAATGACTTCCAGCCGGTAGTGGGCCATCGGTTCCAGTTCCGCTCCACGCCTGTGCCGGGTTGGAACGGGATCATCGACTCTGAAGTCCTGGTGGTCGAGCCGACTTCACGACTCTCCTATGGCTGGGCCTCGATGGGGTTGGAGAGCGTTGTCACCTGGACGCTGACGCCGACCGCGAGCGGCACGCATGTACGGATGGAGCAGTCCGGCTTCCCGTCGGAAGAAAGCGCCAGCTACAAAGGTGCGAAATACGGATGGACAAGCTTCATCGGCAAACTGGAGCAAGTCGTTGGGGGATTGAACTGACGACGAAAACAAGACCAATCAATGATTGGACTACAACCTGAGATTGAAATTTCCTATGTGAGGCATTTCAGGTTTTGGAGATATTCAGGGCCACGGCTGCGCGAATCAGGGCTTTCAGAGCTTTCTCGTTCACTTTGTCGCCTTCGCGGAAGTCGATGGCCCGCCTCACTCTGCCCTCGAGACTGGAGTTGAAGAGCCCTGCGGGGTCATCCAGAAAAGCGCCCTTGGCGAATGTCAACTTGACGACCTTCTTGTAGCTCTCGCCGGTCGAGATCAACCCGTCGTGGGACCACACAGGGTTCTTCCACTTCCACTCCTCGACGACTTCAGGGTCGGCCTGCTTGAACAAAGCGCGGAGGCGGGCGAGCATCTCTCCGCGCCAATCGCCTAGCTCCTCAATTCTCGCGTCAATCAATCGAGAGGCAGGCAGTTGAGTTGCGGATTCGACTCTCTGGGAACCACTCGTTTTCATGATGACTGTGGCTTACTCCTGAGCTTGTTCTTTGTTCATTCCTGGATGAAGGAATGGCGGGGGCCGATCAGCTAGCGGCGCACAACAGGCGAGCGCAGCGATTCGATGATAGCCTTGGCCGATCTGAGAATGCCTGAGAACTGGCGGACCGGCCTGCCAACGGCCTCAGCAACATAGCCTCCGGCACGCTCGATGTTGTCGAGCAGGTGGGAAAACATCTCATCCACACGTTCGCTCTGCCTGCGCACCTTGTCCATCACCTCCTGGGCCGAAATTTGCATCTCGGCGGTCTGCTCGTGCAGACGGTGAGCGATCTCGACGATGTCTGTGGTGGCGGATTCGATCCTGGGCGTCACGCGGGTCAACAGGCTTTGGGTGTTGCCCAGGAACTCCTGCACGTTGGCGAGCGTTGCCTGCGTGTTGGCGAGCATATCGCGCGTGTCGAAGATGACGGGCGTGATCGCGGCGCGCAGACTCTCGACCTGGTTGTGGATGGATTTGGCCGCCTTGCGCATGGCGACGAAGATGAGCAGCAGGATCAGCGTCTGTATCGACACAGCCAGCCCGGTGACAACAATGAAGGCGAACGCAATGGTCTGATTGTCCAGTTTCGGCATTTGGAGTGGCCTCGTGCAGTTGGCCTGCGGGCTCGGGTTCTGTTCTCTAGTGCGCTCCCCAACCCAGGCCCGCGTGATCCTCGGAGCCTGCGCCTGGGTGGCAATCCGCCCAGGTGTAGCGCCGGGCGGATGAACCGATACTGCGTTGGGCGCCAGCGGGCCGGAAGGGAATCCGGCCCAGGTGAAAACGAAGGATTAAACCGCTGGCGGCTCCTCCTCAGGAGTCGGGGGGGTCTTGTAGGCCTGCCGTCCAGCTTCAACGGCCGCGGTCACCCGCCCGGTCTGCTCCGAAACCAGGCTCTTGCCGCGCTCCACAAACTCTTCCCACTGCGCACGTCCGCGATCGACGTACTCGCCCACGTGCTCTTTGCCCTTCTCGACCAGGGTACCTACCTGCTCGGCGGCCTGACGGCTGCGATTGCGCAGGTACTCGGTTCCCTCGCGCGCGCCGTTCACCAAGTCTTCCCTGGTCTCGCGACCGGCTTTGGGGGCATAAAGAATCCCTACCAGCGCGCCGACGCCCAATCCAGCCACAAACCACGCCAAACCATTAATTTTGTTGTCTTCTGCCATGATAGAAACTCTCCTTTGGCTCAGCCTGAAGATGGCCTGAGCGTATCAAAATTCTCCGGTAAACCGCAAACTCCAGGCCGGTAGCAGTCCTCAACTTGTCGTGAATCGTGTTTCCGGTCAGGGAAGTTCTTCCGCGTCCTCACTGCATTGGATGCAGATTCAGTATAAGGAGGCGCACTGGGGATTGGGGAAGATAAAGATAACTTTAAGTTGTGCGCTCGATAAACGATCAAAACATCTCATTGATCCCAGTTTGAAACAAACGGGCTGCACAAACCCGAAGATCACCATCGGAGGCGAAGGGAAGACGCCGACCTGGAGTTCGGACCGGCTGCGGGTCAGTCCTTGGGCTTGCGCAGTTTTCCGCCGGATCTCTCGATTTCGTCGCGAATCTCGCTGGCATCGTCCATGTCGTGGAGGGCCGCGGCCTCTTCTTTGGTCTTTGGCCGGGCAAAACGGGCCTTGGCGGGCGAAAAGACGCGCGGATCGGAGGGGCGGAGGGTATAGTTGCCGCGATGCGGCGCGGTGTCGAAGATGCCGGTGATTTCGCCAGCCAGCGCGTCTTCCAAATTCAGCGGTCCCAGGCCGAGCAGTTCGTCGATAGTGCGGGTGATCGAACCCATGCTGGTGTGCTGGTGGGAGACCGCACCGGGCTTGACCCAGGGGCCGGCCACTAGCAGGATGCTGCGATGCGCGTCGACGTGGTCCACGCCGCTCTGGGCGTCGTCTTCGGTGACAAAGAAAGCCGAGTCCCGCCAGATGGAGGTCTTCGATAGGAAGGCCACAATGCGGCCCAGCGCCAGGTCGTTGTCGGCGACAAACGAGGCGCGGTAGGGATAGCCGTCGGCGGGGCGCGGTTCGGATGTGTGGTCGTTGGGCAGGCGGATGACGATCAGCGCCGGCACCGTGCCCGCCGCCAGCCTGCGCCGGAAGTCTTGCTCGAACTCCGTGGCGCGGAACTGGTCGGGGATGCCCAGGTTGAAGGTGGGATAGCGGCGATCACTCGACTCGAAGACCGGCTTGAGAAACGGAGCGTTGAGGAACATTCTGTGCCCCTCCGGCGCGCTGCCGTCGAGATCCTCGCTGCCCTCGATCTCCAGGCTCTCGCCGTAGTTCACCAGCCCCTTGCCGCTGGCCGCGATGTGCTCCCAGAGCGAGCCGAACTGCGGCTCATCCTCAGGCATAGGCGCGTCGCCGACGCCAAAGAACGCCCGCCGGCCCGGCTGGGAGGCCCAGGAATTCTGATCCCGCCGGCGTCCGTAGCTCGAAGTCCACGCCGTGTTGAAGAAGGGCGTAGGATTGATGCCCACCACCCAGCGATGCCCGTCGACAGAGACATCCGAGTCCACATAGAAGTTGTCGCTCATGGCGAACTGGCCCACCAGCGCGTGCAGATTCGGGGTGACTTTCAAATGAGTCGCGGACTTCTGCTCCTCGGCCCAGCCATCCAGGCCGTAGCGGGCAAGGGTGGGATCGCCGTTGGCTCCGGCCACATCGCCCAGCACCTCGTCGTAGGTGCGGTTTTCGCGCACGACGAGGAAGCAGTGCTTGAGCCGGGGCAGCGGCGGCCGGTTGGCGATGGCCGCAGTGTTGGCTGCAATCACGGTCCGGGTCAGCGTCTCCGCGGCTGGCAGGCCAGCCAAGGGGATCGCACTCAGGCTGCCCAGTTCGAGTGCACCGATATACGTGGGCATGGTTGGGATCGTGCTGGCTGCCGCCATTTGGCCCCGCGCCCTTGCCCTTTGTATTCACAACATAGAGCGTCTTGCCGTCCGGCGAGAGGGCGACGGCCGAGGGGTTCCAGCCTACGGGGATGTGCTCGATGATCTGCATGGTGGCGGCATCGAGCACGCCGACCGCGTCGATGCCCGCCTCGGCCGCGTAGACCCGCCCGTCGCGCACCGCCAGGCCGCTCGGCATCACGCCGCGCAAGTGCCGGCCGTGAGAATCCTGGAAATCGCGGACCGGTGAAGGGCGAAAGCTCGGTCTGCGCCAGAAGGCGCGTCCCGTCGGCGCTGACCTTGGCGACTGAGTCGTCGTGCGCCAGCGCGACGTAGACCGCATCGGCCGCCGCCGCCACGCCGCTGGGCGCGGCTCCGCCGATGGACTGGCCGGGAGCTTCGCCGATGCGCGCGCCGAGGCGCAGCTTGGCCGTCACCGCCGGATGCTGGCGGTCGCGCACTTCATAGGTCCAAAGAGAGCTGCCTCGGACGGAGTTCTCGTCGCCCAGGCCGGGAATCCGCTTGCCCTCGGCCACCGTTCCACTGCGCGCGGCCCTGGAAGGATAGCCGAAGGGCGCCCAATGCAGGCCAGTGCCCAGTTTGTTGTTCTCGCTGACGCCGGGAACGGTGGTGTATTCGAAGAGGCCGGTATTGGTGACGTAAAGCCTTGCGCCATCGGGCGAGAGCGCGAGTCCGAAGGGGTAGCTGCCGGTGGGGATCTCGGCGATGCGCGTCAGGGTGGCCGCGTCGAGAATCACGATGCGCCAGTTGCCCTGGTCGAGGGCATAGATGGTTTGGCCGTCCGGCGAAAGGATGAGCGTGGCGGCGAAGCTGCCGCTGGATTGCTTGCCCGCGATGGGGCCGTCGAGCGAGATCTCGTTCACGGGCTTCCAGTCGCCGGTCCGGTAGGCGCGAATCTTGCCCGAGTCGCCGGTGGCGACATAGAGCAGCGCGCCATCAGGCGAGTAGGCCAGTCCGGCATGAACCTCGACGGCGGGATCGTTGTGCGTTCCCGGCGGCATGCGCAGAACGGCGGGGCTTGCGCCGGATGGATCGTCGACCACATTCAGCGCAAAGGGAAAGCCGATGGAGGGCACGGCGATCTGGTTGCCGTCCGGGCGCACGGCCAGCGCAAACGGGTAGGGTGCGAGAGGAATCCAGTTGCCTGCCGGATGAATCTCGCGCCCGTTGGGCAGCACCGCGGTCACGCCGCTCTGCGCGTGCAGGCCGGTCGCGGCATAGATCAGTGCCGCGCAGACCAGGGAAACCAGCTTGAGAGTCTTGCTCGTTATCGATCGTCTCATCGTCTTTCAGTATGCGCCGCGGAGATGAATCCCAGGTTGCAAAAGATTGTGTTATGCGCCTGCCGCGAGGCGCAAGGCTTCTTCAAAAAAAGCAAGGATTTACAATGGCAACACCGTGACGATGCCCATCGACTACTCGCCTCTGTGGATCTCGCTGGCCACAACCTGCGTGGCTACAGTCGCCACGTTCTTGCTGGGCATGTTGGCCGCCAAGGCGATGTACGGCGTGCGCGGCGGTCTTCGCGCCTGGATCGACGGCCTTCTCACGCTTCCGCTGGTTCTTCCGCCCACGGTGGTTGGCTTCTTTCTGCTGGTGCTTCTGGGAAGGCGCAGCTTCATCGGCCACGCACTGGAGCAGATCGGCATCGTCATCGTCTTTTCATGGCCGGCGACGGTCATTGCCGCGACTGTTGTTGCCTTTCCGCTGATGTATCGCACGACGCTGGGAGCCTTCGAGCAGGTCAATCCCAACCTTCTCGATGCCGCGCGCACTCTCGGCGCATCGGAGTGGAGGGTCTTTCGCAGAGTGCTGCTGCCGATGGCCGCGCCGGGCGTGCTGGCCGGAACGGTTCTGGCCTTTGCGCGGGCGATGGGCGAGTTCGGCGCAACGCTGATGCTGGCCGGCAACATTCCGGGCCGCACCCAGACGATGCCGATCGCCATCTTCTCCGCCGCCGAGGGCGGCGATATGCACGTGGCCATCCTGTGGGTGAGCCTGATCGTCGTTCTGTCGCTGGCCATCATTCGTCTGCTTCACTGGGAGAGGAAAACTCGAAATACAGACCCGAATCGGAGCGCGCCTTCGCTGGCTCCGGCTCCAGTTCCTGAGCCGCCATTGCCGAGCAGCGCGGACGAGTCGCCGTCTTCCGCCTCGCTTGAGATCCACGTTGAAAAAACTCTGGAGACCTTCAATCTTGAGGTCGAGTTTCGCGCAGGCCGTGGCGCGGTTGGATTGCTGGGAGCCTCCGGCGCGGGCAAATCCATGACGCTGCGTATGATCGCCGGCATCGTCGCGCCAGATCGCGGACGCATTGTTCTCAACGGCCGCGTCCTCTACGACAGTGCGGCCACTCGGCATATCCCCGCCGCGCAGCGAAAGATCGGTGTCGTCTTTCAGGATTACGCCTTGTTTCCGCGCATGACGGTGGCTGAGAACGTCGGCTTCGGGCTGGGGTCGCTGCCGGAGCGGGAACGCCGCGTGCGTGTACAGAGACAGCTCGAACGGATGCACATTGCCGAGCTTGCCGAACGCTATCCGGCCCAGATTTCAGGCGGTCAGCGGCAGCGTGTGGCCATTGCGCGTTGCATGGCCATCGAGCCCGACGCGCTGCTGCTCGACGAGCCCTTCGCGGCGCTCGATCCGCATCTGCGGCGGCAGACTGAAGAGCAGCTTCGCGAGACGCTGGCCGGCTACAACGGCTCGGTGATCTTTGTTACGCACGACATGGAAGAGGCTTTCCGCTTCTGCAGCGACCTGCTTGTGTTGGACGGCGGCAAGGTGATTGCCAGCGGCCCCAAGCATCAACTTTTCGAACGCCCGAGAACCGTCGCAGCCGCGCGGCTCACCGGCTGCAAAAACATCGCACAGGCCCGCCGCATCGCCGAGGATCACATCGCCGTGGATGCATGGAAGTGCGAGTTGCGCACAGCCGGCACAGTCCCCGATGCGCTGACCCATGCCGGCATCCGTTCGCATCAAATCGTCTTCCAGTCGACGGCGGAGCACGAAAACACCTTTGCCTGCTGGCTGGTTGGAACCAGCGAAGCGCCGCACGAGATGACGCTTTATCTGCGCCTGCACGCCGCGCCCAAGGCAGGCGATTTGCCTCACCTTCAGGCCGATGTGCCCAAAGACCTATGGCGAACGCTCAGCACCGAACCGCAGCCGTGGCGGGTCCGGCTCGATCCAGCGCGGCTGTTGCTGCTGGAGGGATAGCAGCGGTTCCTCAATGCTTCTCGCCTCGTCGGCCAAAATACCTGTTGCAACGAATATCTTCCTCGCGCATCCAATCCTATGTAAGGCAGAGGAGGTCAACCATGTCGCTTCGCCCCGTGAAGCAGATGCTTACAACCAAACCAACCGTCGAGGGCGCGGGAGTCCGCCTGCAGCGCGCCTTTGGCTTCGGTAAGACCGCCGAGTTCGATCCATTCCTGCTGCTGGATGACTTCCGCAGCGACAACCCCGCCGATTATCTGGCCGGATTTCCCTGGCATCCCCACCGGGGAATCGAGACCATCACCTATGTCCTGGCCGGCGAGGTGGCCCACGGCGACAGCCTGGGCAACAAAGGCCGCATGACCGCCGGCGACGTGCAGTGGATGACCGCCGGCAGCGGCATTCTGCACCAGGAAATGCCTTCGGGCGACACTGCGGGGCCGCATGCACGGCTTTCAGCTCTGGGCCAACCTGCCCGCGGCGCTGAAGATGACCGACCCGCGCTACCAGGACATTCCTGCCGCCGCCATTCCCGAGGTCACCGAAGACGATGGAGCCAAGGCGCGGGTGATCTGCGGCGAGTTCTGGGGCAAAAAGGGCCCGGTCGAAGGCGTGGCCGCCGACCCGCGCTACGTGGACATCTCCATTCCGCCCAACAAGACCAAGCGGATCAAAGTGGAGACGACGCGCAACGCATTCGCTTATGTCTTTGCCGGCGCGGGTGCCTTCCGCGACGCATCAACTCCTCAGGCGGTATTGACCGAGTCAGCCGTGGACCCCAACGCAACCCCGGTCTACGA
Organism: uncultured Acidobacteriaceae bacterium; assembly: GCA_963843625.1. Classification (GTDB taxonomy): domain Bacteria; phylum Acidobacteriota; class Terriglobia; order Terriglobales; family Acidobacteriaceae; genus Telmatobacter. The sequence continues at coordinate 42,968 of CAWJLK010000011.1, read as the reverse complement.
CGCCAAAAACCACTCGCTGGTTCTCTTTGATCGCGGCGATGAGATCGTGGTTCAGGCAGGCCCCGAGGGCATTCGCTTCTTGCTGGTCTCGGGCAAGCCGCTCGAGGAGCCTGTGGCCTGGTATGGGCCGATCGTGATGAATACCGACGCCGAACTGCGCACAGCCATGAGCGAGCTGCAGAGCGGCACCTTCATCCGGCACAAGTGAACTGTGAGGCAGGGAACTCGATTCTTCCTGCCTCCAGCTTCTACCCCACCACCTGAGCTTGCACCTCTTTGGGCGTGAGTCCCTTCAGGCGCATGGCGCGCAGGCTCAGCGCGTCATGGCGCTTGGCCAGACGCTTGCCGCTTGCGTCCATCACCAGCCGGCAGTGGAACCAGTCTGGATTGTCGTAGCCTAGCGCCTCGTTGAGCAGAATCTGCCGCGCGGTGGACTTCAGCAGATCTTCGCCGCGTACGACTTCAGTGATTCCCATGGCGGCGTCGTCGGCCACGCAGGCAAGCTGGTAGCTCGGGACCCCATCCCGGCGCCAGACCACAAAATCGCCGAAGTCCTCGCCGGCCACAAACCGCTGCCAGCCAAGATTTCCGTCCTCGAACTCCACCACTTTCCCGTCGGGAACACGGAAGCGCCAGGTAAAACTCCCCTGCTTGCCGATCTCGGTCTCCGCCTCATAAAACGGGTGTGGCGGCCTGTCTTCATAGAGCCGGCACGTGCCTGGATAAATGGGTTCGTCGTCGAAAGTATCAGCATCACGCTCTGTGGTCTGGCTCGCCGCTGGCCGGAACCTCTCCCACGGCGCACTGAGCGCAGACTCAAGGTCCTTGCGAGAGCAACGGCATGGAAAGAGATAGCCGCCGCGCAGCAACTTGCGCCAGGCCTCGTAGATAGACCGATTTGCGCTCGCTCTGCGTATAGGGCGCGTAAGGCCCTCCCACGTCCGGGCCTTCCTGCCAGCTAATCCCGAGCCAGCGCAGATCGTCCATCGATCCCTTGGCGAAGATGCTCCGGCTGCGCTCCGGGTCAAGGTCATCCATGCGCATGCACCAGTGTCCCATCGGCCTCGCGCGCCCTCTCATAGGCCGTCCAGAAGGTGCGCGCGTGGCCGACGTGCAAATACCCAGTAGGCGAAGGCGCGAGCCGCCCGCGATAACCCCGCCGCGTGTTGGAGTAAATGAGGCTCATACTCAGTATTAGTGTAGCCAATCGAATCCGGTCAGCATAGGAAGAGTATGAGTGTCACCCGAATCTCCACGTGAAGGCCCTTAATCGGATTGTTGTTGATCGCGATCGCCTTTGTACTGATGTTTCTGGTAGCGCCCGATATTCTCGTTGACTTACCTGGGATCTACCGAGACCTCGACGACATCCATCTCGTTGCCGGCCAAATCGATGACAAAAATGCCCATCCGCTTACCCTCGGGGCGCATGAAAATCAGACTCTGATCGTTGCCTTTGCGGCTGGTTTCGCGAATGATTCGCTCCCAGCCTGCACCCAGATGTTCCTCAACCATGCGGTTCAACTCTTCCCCATCCACCGGCCCGGAGAAGAACTCTATCTCCGCAACATGGATGCGGCCCGCACCGTCATGGGTGGTCTTTTGAGCAATCAGGCTGATGAGACCCATGAAGGGAATGCGTGTGACCCGCACGTGATACCGGCTCTCAATCGATCGCACCACGCCGTTAAAGCCATCCCCGCCGCCGGCCTGCACAACCGCCGGGGCTGCCAGCAGCGCCACTAGCGCAATCGGAACAATGAAGAAACGCCTCATTCGCTGCCTCCCTTCTTGCCCTTCTCCTTGTCCTTGCCATGTGAACTTTGCTGCACGCCGTCCAGCGCGCCCAATGCGCCCAATCCGCCAATGCCCTTCAGTTTGCCTAGGTCCTCCATGCGGATGGGGCCGAGAATCAGCACAATGGTCAGTTCCTTCGGTTCCACTTCAAGGATGAAAAGGCCGTGCGACTCGCCGTTGACCAGCTTGACCATTACGTCAGTGGTCTCGCCGGACTTGCGGTCGTGTTCGCGCACCACCGGCGACCACTCGCTCGTCTCGAAGTATCTCCGCAGTTGCTCGATCGCCTCCATCGAAAACTGCCCTTCCTTGTCGAACTCATATTCGCGGACATAGATGCCATCCAGTCCGCTGATCAATTGCTGCGTGGCGGCTTCGTCCTGGTTCTTGCCGTTCATGAATTTGGCCGCAAACGCCAGCATATTCTTGCCGAGCGTGACCTCAGTGACATTCGAGGCGCGTGCAGCCAATTCCTTTTCGATAGGCGGCGCGAGCGGCAACTGCGAGCTTTGTGCAAGCGCTGGCGCAGCCAGTGCGGCTACTCCCAAAATCAAGGTCATCATCCGAATCTTCATGGCTTTCCCCCTTACTCCTGATTGGCGCGGTCGTGTTCCGCGAGTTGCTTATTCATGTGGTTGAGCGCATGGCCTGTGATGCGCAGGGCGGTCATCACCTGTTGACGGGCGGCTTCGCCCTTGCGCTGTTCTTCCTGTTTCCGCCACGCCAAGCCGCCTCCCAATAGGGCGGCCAGTGCCAGAGAAGCGGCCAACCGCTGCCACGCAACTGAAGGACGGCGCGTCCGTTCGGCTCGCCTCCGATCCATCAGTTTGCGCTTCAGGCTGTGCGGCGCCGGCTGCCGCCCAAGCGTCTGGCGCAGTTCCTGTTCAAAATCTTCCTCTGACTCAAACTCCACGGACATACTCCTTCAAATGCGTCGCCGACTTTGCCCGCAACAGCTTCAGTCCCCGCTGCAGATTGCTCTTGACTGTGGCCACCGGCGCCTCGAGCGTGGCCGCAATCTCCTCCGGCGTCAGATCCTCCTGATAGCGGAGAACTAGCGCCGCGCGTTGCGGCTCGGGCAAGGTCGCCAGCAATTGCTCGATCCTTTCGCCGAGCGGTGAAACGCGTTCATCGCCCTGAGCGCCGTGCCCCTCTTCGATCTCCACCCATAGGTCCATCCTCCGCGCCTTGCGCCGCCGCAGCGCATCCGCCGAGCGGCTCATCGTCACTCGACGCAGCCAGAAACAAACGTGCGACGCGGACTCGATCTTGCCCAGGTTTTTGTCCAGTTCCAGAAAGACATCTTGTGCAATCTCTTCTGCCAGGCCGTGGTCGCCAGTCATGCGCAATCCCAGCGAATAGACCATCGACTGGTGCTCGTCCACGAGTTGTTCAAAATCAGGCTGCCAGTCGTGGGCCATAGATGCGCTTCTACTCTCTTATCCGCAGAAAGCGGTGCGTGAGGATGCAGAGAGTTACGCAACTGAGCAAAGAAAGTTCGGCAAAGGAGATTGCATCCCTCTCTCGCAAGATGCGGGGAGGGCGGGCACTCGCATTCCGGCCCGAATGGAAACGCGCTAAAACATCTCCGGGATGGTGTGAAACGCAATGCGTGTGGGCGCGGCTATGAAGCATGATTACTGGAGCGCGGTTGCTACATACTCTCCGGCACAACGACGGTAATCGTCTGTCCTTCACGCCAGATGCGAAAGCTCTTGGCCGCACCGCTGCGCACAAATTGAGAGAAGAACTGAAGGTCGCCGATCTCCGAGTCATTCACTTCCAAAATCACGTCGCCACTCCGAATTCCCATTCCCTCAGCCAAGCCCCCTTTGTCCACCATCACGACCACGATTCCTTTTGGCTTGGAGAGTCTCAATGGAATTACGTCCGAATCCATCACCGCGCGCACCTGGAACCCAAACCGCTGGACGGATGGAGGCGCGGCCTGGCTTACCTCGGGGTTCGCAACCACAGAACCCACCGGGTGCCTGCCAGCTACGGCGCTCTTCTGCCGCAACTGTGCAATGGTTGCTTCTTGGTTGGCGTAGTGCAGATCGAAAGCCAGCGATTGGCCTTTGCGGAGAACCTCGAGATGGACAACGCCATTCCCTGAAGCGGCTTTTTTGAGGGCATCCTTGAAGTCGCCTTCGCCGCTGCAAGGCTTGCCGCCGATGGTCTGGACCAGGTCGCCAACCTGGACGCCGGCGCTGGTAGGCGGTCCCACCGTGTGCAACCATGAAACTCTACAGGCTTGTTCAGGATGTTTTTCTAATTCCTTTCCCTGTTTCGCTCTCATATACATGCCCGGCGAAGGTTCGAGATTCCCTCCGCTGGCCACTACAAGGGTAGCCAAGGCATCGACCAGTCCTTGAGCGTCTCTCTCCGTAACAACACATACCATGTCGTTGTGGTCGAGCACGGTTCCATTGGGCACGACGCACCAGGTGGCTGGCGTTCCTTTCATATGAAGATAGTTCCATATCTCGAAAAATTTGATGTCCGCGTAGACGATTGAGACGACCACATCGTCCTTGTAGGGGGTGGAGACAGGAGCAACATATCCGCCACCCCAGGACCAGAAATACTGGGTCTTTTGGTCGACCCCGCTCTTGCTGAAAGAGAGATTGATACCAAGCTGATTCACGTCGGCGCTCAAGAGCGAGTAACCTCTCGTCAAACCAACGGAAGTACCTCCCCACTTCTTGAGAACCTCCATGGGCGCAAAATGCGGTGAAAAGAACTTCACCTGATTTGAAGCGTCCTCCACGCCAGGCAAATAATGCGGTTCATACGCGTAGTATTTGACCTGTGCCGACACCGGCAAAGAAAATCCGAGAGCGGTGCAGAGCGCCGCACTGAATAAGGCGCCTTTGCGAAACATGGTCATCTTCCCCCTCTGAAAGTTGCCAACCCTTGGAGCTTTGGATGGCCGCAGCCATCGGCAAGCAAGGGTTATAGAGGACGTGACAACGCCTCTGGCGACGAAAAAGCTAACCCGGCTTGGCTCGCAAGCATTCTATTCCCATTGGCTGCTCTGAAGCGAAACCTGAGCCTCGCTCAGAAGATCTCCGGAATGCTGTGAAACGCGATGCGCGTGGGCGCGGCCTTGTACGCGGTCAGCATGGTCGCCGGAGCCAGCGTGCTCATGCCGTATTTGTTGTTCAGCGCATCCATGGCCGCCAGCAGCCGCGTGCGGCTCTGCTCGTCTTCGAGTCCGTCAAAGAGGTTCAGCGAGTGCAGCCGGTCGGGCACCAGGCCATTCAAATGCACGCCGATGAAGTACGGGATGCTCGAACTCCTCGCCGGACGGGCGGCGATTCCCATAGGCGGCGCAGCGCGGCAATCAGCGTCTGGATTGTCCTGGCACTCGCTCAGCCGCATCTCGCCCTTCCATCCGCGCGTAGGCACGCCGAAGCGGCTGACCGGCGTGTTCTCGCCGCGCGGCACGGCAAACCCGATCGCCAGCCCGATGCTGCTGGCCCACAACCCGCCCGCGCGCAGCCGCATGGCCGCCTTGTGCAGCAGCTTGTGCGCCACCGCCCAGGCCTTCTCCGCGGTGCGCATCTCGGGCGCCAGCACATGCTGGTGGCTGATCGACTTCAGGTGGTCGGTCTCCGACATGTCGAAGTCCTCGCCCCGCAGCCAGTGCCACAGCCGCTCGCCCCACACCGATCCCCACAGCTGGCCCGCCTGCTCGCAGTCGAGCGCCAGCAGTTGCTCCATGGTGCGGATGCCCTTTTCGTTCAGCCGCTTCTCCGTCCGCGCGCCGATGCCCGGCAGGTCGCGCAGGGTGAGCTGCCGCAGCGCCTCGGGCAAGATGTCCAGCGGCAGCGCCACCAGCCCGTCGGGCTTCTCCATGTCGCTGGCCACCTTGGCCAGGTAGCGGTTGGTTGCCAGCCCCACCGAGCTGCGCAGCATCGGGCCGACCCGCTCCAGAATGCGCCTCTTCACCTGCCGGCCCAGTTCCATCGCCGCCAGCAGCGGCCGTTCCCGGCCCATCAGGCGGCAGGCCATCTCGTCGATCGACAGCACCGCCGTCACCGGCAGGCAGCTCTCCACGGCCTCGACGATGCGGTGGTGGTAGTCGACATAGATCTCGTGCCGCGCCTCCACCAGTTCGATCCCAGGGCACATCTTCTTGGCGTCGGCCACCATGGTCCCGGTCTTGACGCCGAAGGCCTTGGCCTCGTAACTGGCTGCGATGCAAACGGTTGTGTCGGCCATCATGGGCACAACGCCCACCGGCCGCCCGCGCAGATCGGGCCGCACCTCCTGCTCGACCGAGGCAAAATAGGAGTTCAGATCGACGAAGAGCCAGTTCAGTTGCGGCCCGTTTTTGGGATCAGCCACAACTTCCTTCGGCGCGGGATCGGGCAATCGATCGATGTTCTCAAGATCCTCCAGCCACTCCCCGACCTCAGGGTCCGGCACCGAATTGGGACAGATTACCATCGTGTACTATATTCGCCTTTTATTCTCTTGAAAGCAACTGGGAACTATGGGAAATTGCGGATAGGAACTTAAGTACGCTGGGACTCCGGCCAGAGAACGCGAACCTTGGTTATAGAGGCCAGCCAGCCGTGGCGTTCCCGGAGTATGCTTCAGAGTGTCGACAATGCATAGCTTGATCCATTGGTTTACGGAGTTAGAAAACGCGGTTGCCGTATTGGTGACAATCGGCGTAGCCCTGTTCCTCGTCTGCTGCCTCGAGTGCACGAACTGCTCCTCGCGCAACGCGACAAGGACGAGTTCTTCCGCCGCCAGAAATCCTAGCGCATTTTCGGTTTTACTGTAGACTTCCGTGCCCCATCCATTCCGCGTTTTTCTGCGGAATGGGTGGGAAACCTACAAAATTTCGGTCTGCACAATTCCCAAAAATAATTGAGAGCCCCAGTGCCTCCCCGCGGGCGCTCTCACTGCCCCGTATCGTCGTCATCCGTCGGCTTCAGATACTGCTCAAAGTGCGCCAGAATGCGGTTGAAGAGATGCGTCCGCACAACCGGGCCGGCGAGCGAGTGCGTCTTGCGCGGATAGATCTGCAGATCGTAGGGAATCTGAGCGTCGATCAGCCTCTGAATGAATTGCACCGAATTCGCGATGTGCACGTTGTCGTCGCCTGTTCCATGCACCAGCAGCAGCCGTCCCTTCAGTTTGGACGCCGAGTTGACCACCGAGAACTCCCTGTAACCTTCTGGAAACTCCGACGGCTGGCTCAGGTAGCGCTCGGTATAGATCGAGTCGTAATCCCTCCAGTCGGTCACCGGCGCAACCGCAACCCCGGCTCGGAAGCGGTCTGAGTGCGACATGGCGTAAAGAGTAAACGCCCCGCCCCAGCTCCATCCCCACCAGCCCAGGCGTTTGGGGTCCAGTTGCGAGTACTTGGCCAGCGCCGCATCCACCACCGTCAACTGATCCTCCAGTTGCACGGGGCCGAAGTCGTGATAGGCAGCCTGGGCAAAGTCGCGCCCACGGCCGCCCATGCCGCGATTGTCGGTGTGCAGTACCGCAAAACCGCGTTGCACCAGCAGCTCGTCAAAGAGCAGATTGTCGTTCCAGCGATTGACCACCCCCGGCGAGCCCGGACCTCCATAAGGATTCACGATCAGCGGAACTGAAGCCGTGAAGGCTTCGGCCGGTTCCAGCAGTTCAGGCATGAGCAGCGTGGCATAGAGAGTGGTCCCGTCGTGCGCCTTCACTTCTAACTGCTTCGGCGTTCGCAACTGGTAGGGCTCCAGCGCCTGAGTCGTCCAGAAGACGCTGCATTTGCCAGCCGCCTTGCAGAGCGAGAACGCCGGAGGCTGCATGCGTGCCGATTGCTGGTCGACAAATGGAATTCCCGCCGGCGCAAACTTGCCGCTGTGCGTGCCTGCGCCCGTCGTCAACTGCTTCCGTTCGCCGTTGAAGTTCACCTGCCACAACTGCTGATCGAGCGGGCTGCCCTCGTTCGAGGCATAGTCGATCACCTTGCCCAGCGGATCGACGCGCGCCACCTCGCCGACCTCGAAATCGCCCTGGGTCAGTTGCCGCTCAAGCTTGGCCGTCGTACGGTCCAAATCGACTTCGTTGTAGCTATAGAGATAGAGATGATTGTGTCCGTCATTCCATTGCGTCAGCACAATGAAGCCGTCGCCCACTGTCACGTCGTACTTGTCGTCAAAGAACTTCTCATCGCTCAGCTGAAGCACTGGATGCGCATGCCCCGTCGAAAGATCGGCAAAGTAGAGGTCGCGATGCTTTTGGTCGCGGCTCAACGTCTCGATCCACAGAGTCTTGGAGTCTACCCAGCCAAAGCGCGGAATGTAATCCTGCCCCGGCTGGATCGGCAGCCTGACCCACTCCGTCTTGCCGCCCAGCGCGCCAACCACCCCCACCCGGACCACGGGATTGGGATCGCCCGGCTGAGGATACGGCTGCGCATAGGCCACCGCGTGAGTGAGAAGCCAGTCAGTCATGGGATATATCGGCACGTTGGTCTCATTCATCTGCAGATAGGCAAGCCGCTTGGAATCCGGCGACCAGAAGTAGTTGCTGCGCGTCTCCAGTTCCTCCTCGTAGACCCAATCCACCCCGCCGTTCAAGATCGCACTGCTGGCGGGAGCCACTGATATCGCAGGCTGGCCGGGGAACTTCAGTTGCACGACCGCAAGCCCTTGGTTGCGCACAAAAGAGATCAACTGTCCATCGGGCGAGAATTTAGGATCGTCGCCCGACGCCGTCCCGCTAAAGCCAACCTCCACCCCCGTGCCGTTGCGCAGGTCGTAGAGCCACAACCGGCCGTTCGAGTCGAAGAGCAGGTGGGCCGAGTCCGGCGCCCACAGGTAACTGGCCATGCCGTAGCGTGCGCGATGATCCCTGTCATTCTCCGATGCTTCCGCGCCCTTGAGCGCAGCCAGCTTGGCCCGGCTCACCAGCACATGCGCCTTGCCCGAGCCGGGGTCCATGTCCACCAGTTCGCCGCCATCCATATAGGTCAGATGCTGGCCGTCCGGCGACCAGGTCAACTCTTCCGGCGGTTGCCCAATCAGCGGTCCATGCCCATAGATTGCCTCCACGGTCAATCGCTTGGCGGGCGTAAGGGGCTTCGGCGGCTCCTGTCCGGCGACCAACGGAAGGATGGAAAAAGATAACGCTGAAACGGCTGCAACAAGAGCGGCGGTTGCACGGGTCAAGGGGAATCTCCTCCGTAAGCGGCAGACCGCCTCACATCGAAGCGATTCTGCTTGAAAAGACTATAACTCCCGTGCCCCATTCCTCAACGGAGTGCGTGAAGAATCTTATTGTATTGCCGCCTCGCGCTTGCGATAAGCCTTCAGGCCCACTTGCACGATATCCCAAACCAGTTGCAGAACAACGATGGCGCAGACCACGGCCAGGCCCAAATGAATCGCGTGGTTGATTGAAGCCAGTGCCGTGCCATAGCGTACCTCGTTCACCTCAGGGTGCCGAAGCGTGAAATATCCTTGATCGCGGACAGTCAGCAATAGGGCCAGTGGAATCAGCCCAAACGCCTTCACCGCAAGATGCTGTGCCCGCCGTGGCCCGCGCCAGCTTCCGCGAATCAGGTCAACGCATCGCCAGCACAGTTGCAACACGTTCAGCGCGATGATCCACCAGAAAATCTGAATCAGCACCGGCGACGGTTGAAAGGGAGAAATCTTCAGATAGAGCGCGCCTGGACCCAACAGAAGATACGGATGCTGCGGGACAAGTAACAGCCAAGCCAACAGGATGAATCCGAAGATCACCTCGGCAACCGCAAGCGCATAGCTGCGCGGCCTCTTTCCAGCCTCGGTTTCGTTCTTCAATGGCGGCAATGTGCTTGGGGTCCAATCGGCCGAAGCCTTGGCGAATGCCGGGCATCTCTCCGGATAGTGCGTCGCAGTGAACTCGACGGCTGCGAAGATGAGAGTGACCCAGGCGGCAGCGGTCATCAGAACACCCGGCACACGAAGCAGGGCTTCTGACACTGCAACCGAATCAGGATTCTGTGTGGCGATCTGCACCGCGCTCGCGATTAGATATCCGACCGTGGCCCAGAAGCACGCCATTCGCAATACAAACATATACGTGGGGAAAACCGCCGGCCCAATCAGATATTGCTGCCGTTGATAGCGCGCCGCCACTTGCCGCGGTGCTCCGAGTTGTCTGAGCCAGTCCTCTGCTTCGCCGGTGGTGAGGCGCCGGCCTAATACAGCCTCCTTGTCCTCAAGTTGAGCCTCAAGGTTGGCTCTGAGTTCGGCGATGATGTCGTCCTGCCGCTTCCAGGGCAGGTGCTTCTTCACGGCTTGCAGGTAGCGATCGAGTAGTTCCATGGCTTTTTCCTTCATTCTTCACAAACTGCTTTGGATGGTTGCGTCCAGTGCCGCATTGATCGCTCGCCACTCATCGAGCAACTGGCCGAGCATCTGCTCACCGTCGGTGGAGAGGCGGTAAAAACGCTTGTTGCGCTTCTCTTCTTCGCGCCATTCGCTGGTCAGCAGCCCCTGCGCCTCGAGGCGCCGCAGAAGCGGATAGAGCGTGCTTTCGTCGATCTCCAACCCGCGCTCGGCCAGAGCCTTGCGCAGCGTGTAGCCGTAGTGCTCCTGGCGAAGCAGTGCCAGAGCCGCCAGAGTCAGGCAGCCGCGCCGCAGTTCCAGGCGAAGGTTCTCGAAGAGGTTTTCGGTCAGAGTCATGCTGTACCTCGTACACTGTACATCAACTACTGTATGTCACATAGTGTATGCTGTCAAGTATTATTTCCAAAATTATTTCTGATGGTCCAGAGCCAACCCAACATCCGGCAACACAGCAACTTGCACCGAAAGTCCCGAGGGTGTATCTTCCGGCTCATGCATTGGGCAACTCCGCAGGAACGCCGAAATCTAGGCCAGGCGCGGCGCAAGCAGGTCGGCCGCCAGCAGCACAGCGAACTGAAACCAAAGGCGCGCAAGACTCCCGCCCTCGAATTGATGGCTCGGTCGATGAAGGGTCGCGTCCCGGCGCTCATCAAGCTCAAATACAAACTCATGTCCGAATCGCCCTTCGGCTACTTCCGCGGCGCGGTCCCGGTGATGGCCGCCGATCTGGCCATGCTGCCCAACGCAGGCATTGCAGTCCAGCTCTGCGGCGACGCTCACGTGCGCAACCTGGGCGCCTACGCGGCGCCCGACGGCCGTCTTGTCTTTGACATGAACGACTTTGACGAGACGATCCGCGGCCCCTTCGAGTGGGACCTCAAGCGCATGGCCGCCTCGCTCGTGCTGGCTGGCCGCGCCTCAGGCCACAAAGACTCCGCCTCCCGGGAAACCGTGGAAAAGTTCGTCGCCCGCTACGCCGCGCAGATCGCCTCCTTCTCCAAGATGACCTTGCTTGAAGTGAACCACTACCAGGTCCACCGCCTCGACCAGATCGCACCCGTTCATCAGGCACTCTTGCAGGCCGAGCGCGCCACGCCGAAGCACACCCAGGAACAGCTCACCGAGTCCACTCCCGGCAAGCCCGACGAGCCTCGTCTCTTCAGAGAGATCAAGCCGACCCTTACTCGCGTGACTGGCCAGCAGGCTGCCGCAATCCTGGCTGCGCTCTCGCCCTACCGCGAAATGCTCGAGCCGCAGCGCCAGCATCTGCTCTCTTTCTATCGCCCAGTGGACGTGGCCTTCAAAGTCGTCGGCACCGGCTCGGTGGGCCTGCGCGACTATTGCATCTACTTCGAGGGCAACGGCCCCTGCGACCCGTTGTTTTTGCAAATCAAAGAGGAACCGGCCTCCTCCTACGCGCCCTATCTGCCCGACGCGCGCCCGCCTCACCACAACGGCCAGCGCACCGCCGAAGGCCAGAAGGCGATGCAGGCGCAATCGGACCCCTTCCTGGGCTGGACGCACTTTGGCGGACGCGACTACCTGGTCCGCCAGCTCAACGACCACAAGGGTTCGATTGATTTGGAAGACTTAGCCGGCGGCGGCCTCGAAGCCTACGCCGAAGTCTGCGGCGAACTGTTGGCCCGAGGCCACGCCCGCTCCGGCGACCCGTTGATTCTGGCGGGCTACATCGGCTCCGGCGACGGCTTCGGCGGGGCACTTGCCAAATTCGGCGCAGCCTACGCCGACCAAACCGAAAAGGATTGGAACGAACTGAAGCGATCCGCCAAAGCCGGGGGGAGAGCGTAGCGACTTTCAATGCGGAGTGGATGAGGTACGAGCCTTTGTAAAAGATAGTGGAGTTGTGATGAGACACTTAAAGCGCGCTATTGGAATTGCAGTGTTGCCAACGATACATCTTTGTTTGTGCGCTTACGTGGCGGCATCAGAAGATGTTTGGAATTGGATTGAGCTCTCTGTAATTGACTTTCCCCTTTTGTACGTAGGGATTCTTCTAGATAAGCACATAGGGGATCGATTCCTTTGGTTGCTGATCGGTCCTTGGGGTCTAACGATATTTGGAACTATGTGGTGGCTGTGTGTCGGTGCTGCGCTGTCATACTTTTTCGCGTGGTTCGTGCGCATTTGCGTGGCTCGAGCGCAAAGGGAGGATAAAGACTCTTGACGCGGAAGGTGAGCAGGCGGGTCCCGGGTCTGACCATTGAGATCGGGTGGCCCGCATCTTGAATTTGAGATGTGGGGAACGAGCCAATTCGCCTCTATTCCTCCCGTAGGGAGGACATGAAAATAGCCCCGGATGAAGCGAAGCGCAATCCGGGGAACGCATTCATGCCGAAATCCTCAGCCGCAGCACCCGGCACACCATTGATCCGATCCGGGGAAATTTGCTCCTATCCTTTCGCGCAATTATTCCGGCCCCGCTCTGCCTTTTTGCAGATAATTACCACCCACCGAAGCACAATAATTCTGTACTGTCTTTCGCCACGTGTGTCGTCCAAAGACAAGGCTCCCAGGCATCGACTATGGGGTCAAATTCTCAAAACTGAGGTTAAAAATCGCGTAACCTATTTGTTGTGAGTATTCTGCGGATAACTTATTTATAATGAAGATTTTAGAGCAACTCATAATCTATATCTGGTTGAAAATAAGTAACTTGTTTGCAGAATACGGGTGGGGGTGGGAAGGAGTGGTCCCCCGACCATATTTGCTCAACAACCTACAAACCAGCGTTCCCGCCACTTACCGCCGCGTGTAGATCTGAAACGGAGCCCAATAAAATGGGGCACGAAATCTGCCTTGGGAGTGCAGCAAGGCAAGTTTTGCGTTGCGGAGCGCGACTGCCGGGTCCTGACCCTTCTCGATGCCCTGATAAAGGGTGTCCATCAGCTTCGGGGTCGACTCGTCGCTCACTTCCCACAGTGCCCCGATGACACTGTGTGCGCCGGCGCGCAGAAACGCCCATGAGAGCCCTACCAACCCCTCCCCCGCATACGAGCGCGTGCCGCTGCCATAGCAGGCGGAAATCGTCACCAACCGGGCATCAATGGGATGCTGCATGATGTCGCGCGCATAGAGCTTGAAGGAATCTTCGTCGGCCTTGCCGCGCGAAAGTATGATGGCGGAATCCAGCGGGTCCGTGCGGCTGGCAACCGCGTGAGAGACAAAATGTATATAGGAATACTCTCCGGGCTTGCCGGTGAGATAGGCTGCCGGAGTCGCATGCTGCCCGGCGAAGACGGCCATGTGTTGCGCAGCGAAGTGCCTTTCAATCTGGGTCATCTCGAAGCCGAAAAGCGGCAGGCTTGGATAGTCCTGATTGGGCGAGACGGGGGCCCCGAGCAGCAGCAGGTTTCGATCTCGATTCCTGTCAGGCTTCGCTGCGGCGAGCATCGCCAAGGATGGTGCCGAGAGCAGCGTTGCATCGTCGAGCAGATAGTGCAGTTCGGGAGCGGAGCCCGAGCGTTGACCGCCCTCGTTGCTCGGGCCAGGAACCAGCAATGTTTCAAAGTTCAACTTGCTCAGTTCTCCATCGGCAAGCACCATGACTGGGGTTTTAGGCCGGATAAACTTTGCGGCTGGAGCGATGAGCAAGTTATAGAGGGCCCGGCCATCTTCATTGCGGGTTTGCAGTGGGTCTTCGAGGTCGAGCAAGGCCTTTCGGTAGCGCTCGACGCGGGCGCCAATCTCTTTTTGCGCGGGAAGCTGGATCAGAGTGATCTTTGCCGGCGTGATCGCCCAGAGATAGGACTGGTCGCTGCCCAGCCAGTAGAAGAGCAGCGTCGCACCGGTCTTTTGCGCGATCTGGCGCGGATTCAAAGCCGCACGATGGAGATGGGAATCACTCTGGGCCACGCCCAGGCCTTGTGCCAGCGCCTGCGCGCGGCTCTGATCGGCCGCAGCCAGAGCCTCTTCGCTCTTGCCTTCTTGCACCAGAAGGTGGATGTAGTCGTCGTAGATGCCCGTGGCGTTTGCGGCGAAGGGAAGCCGCGAGTTTTCATTCTTAAGCTGCGCTCTCGCCGACTCGAAGTCGTTCAGCGTGGACTTAAAGATTCGTTCCGCATCCCGCGTCTTGCCTTGACGCTCAAATAATCGGGCCAATCATCCCCGGCGCCCAGTCGCGTTGTAGTTGGGCTTGCTAGCGTCGTTTTGGACCGCACGAAAGAGAGTCTCTGCTTGCTGGTCCTTATGCCGCGCAGCCGCCAGCATTCCCTGAGTCAGCAGGATATATCCGCTTAGCCGATTGCCCATTCGCATGCACTATTGAAGTCACCTGGCGAGATAGGTGCTCGCTTCGTCCAGTTTTCCTGTCTCAACCGAAGTCCTGGCCAAGTCTTCCAGCGCGTTTATCGATGTCTTCTTTGCTATCGATCTGTCTTGCCAGATAGAGAGCCTGGCGATAGGACTGTGTCGGCACGGGTCAAATCGCCGGTATCGTGATAGATATACCCAGCCGTAGCTAATCCATTTGAGTTCGTAACGAGTGTCTCCAAGCCTTGTGGCACTCTTCCCTGCATCGAGAAACTTCTCCAGCGCTCTCTCACTATCCCCAACTGGTAATAAGCCCATCCGAGATTGCCTAACAACAAGTTGAGTCCAATAAGTCGAACCGAGTTCCACCGCAGATTGGTGGGCCAATCGCAGCCAATCCACGGCTTCGTCAAAGTGGCCACTCTGCAAGGCGGCAAATCCCAAATTGTAAGTGCGCCGACCTCTGCCCATCGATCCCGATGAGCACGTGCAAAGCGAAGACTTTCAAGAAACACTGATGAGCTAAGAACGGATCGTCCCTGATTGACTGCTAGGAGACCACGCGTCCGGAGCACATAGCCGCAGGATGCGCAGTTGGCGATCTTGCAGAGACTCTCGGCTTGGGTAGAGTCTTATAGCGGCAGCGGAAACTGCTGCTGGTGGGTTAGGGCATCGGCCTCTATCGCCAGCTTGCGAATAACTCCTTCCGGATCGTCGGAATCGGGGTGATAATTACGCGAGGAGTTGTAGGGCTCGTCATACATCCCGCGCCGCACCATTATCTCCGCTTGCAGTAGTTCAAACTTTGCGGCCCAGTCGGGGTTCGGAACCTGAAATTGCCTTGATCCTTGTTCGGCTTCTTCCTGGCTTCTTGCCAGATCGCCCCGCTGAAACAACTGCTCGACATAGCTATATGCAGCTTGGGCGCTGTCCGGACGTGTGTCCTTGAAGCGATAAACAACAACAATAGAAGGCACCACATGCACAGGAAGACACCCATAGCCGAAAGCTGCGCTCAAACACGGCCAATGTCTTTTTCTAATGCCCGCCAGACCTATCAGCAGTATGTATTGTCCGGCGGGATATTCAGAGAATCGTTTCGGCTGCTATCCTCCGCCACCGTTGGATGTCCACCGCCGACCGGAATGTTTCCGGAGACTGCGCAGCCCAGTTCGAAATCGATCATAGTCAGGTGGAAGGTTGTCCTCGTGGGGACCTTCGTCTTTTCGTGCGGATCCTCGTGCTTCACGATCAGCTTGGCCAGCGTGATGGAGCCAAAGCCGGGAATCGTGATCACGTTTCCGAAAATTGTCCCAGGTCCAGGGATAAATCCAGCCACCTGGTTGATCAGCGAACATTCGACCTCCTCCGAATCGCCAAGAGTAGAGGAAAGTCGATTGTACCGTTCCTGCAGCGCATCAGGAAGGTTCTTGTTCTGGCGAATGCGCGCATATTGGCTTCTGACGCGGCTCAGAAAGCCCGCATCCTTGGTATAAGGCAGGTCGTTCATGGGCTCGGAGTCAAAGATCCCCTGATCGAACTCTAGATGAACCGGGTGGCCGGCGATGCGGAGATTCTCGATGCGCGTGCCGAGAAAAGAGATCGTAGGTATGTAGCCCTCGAGGGGATGCTCGGTGATCATCTGCCCAACGATGCGGTCGGCCGTCACCACCTCCATCACATTGAGGCCTTCGACGACCGTGGTGGTCAAGGTGGTATGGCCCCCGCCCAGCTTGTCGCTCCGATTGCCTCCAACGTGGGTGTAACGCGGAGCGGAAGGAGATGACCGACTCAAGCTTGAAATTCTCCGTGCGCTGGGCGAGGTATCCGCCCTTTTCCGGGAGCAATGTGTGGGCCTGAGGCTCAATCTCTTGTTCGATCGGAAGCTTCAGATGGCCTTTCAGGGCTGACGCTTCAGCATGATACTTGTGAATTCTTTCGGTAGCTTCGAGCATGGGCGTCTTTACCATTCCTTTGGATGGTCGAGTGAATTCTAGGGTCTCAATGCGGACCCGTCAATCGGATAAGTGAAGATCGAAGATGAATTTATCGATTTCCGTGTGCTCCCCATGAGCTGCGACACCAGAGACGGCAAGGGTATAGGCTCCGTTTTCGAGCATTGCACCGGGAATCACCAGAGAGAGCCGCTGGGTGTCGCCGGTCGCTGTCGGCGGGGGCGGCAGCGACGCCGGTCCAGGCAAGCTTTCCCTGCGGATCGTAGAGATCGAAGGAGTAGGAGGGGTATGCGCCCATGCTGGGCTCAGAGGGGAGATCGACCGGAAGCGCAACTCCGTGGCGGCGATCGGCGGTGATGGCCAGATGCGCGGCTCCCCGCGTGGCCCCGTGCAGCGGAGTCCAGGGAAGAAGGCGCGGCTGGTTTGCCGAAGCCCGAAGCGCCGGATAGGTAACCAGATTCTGATAGCCGATGACCAGCAGCAAGGTGGCAAAGACAGGAGCGGCAAAGGCCGGCTGAAGCCAGCCCAACCACCACTCCCGCTTGACTTTAAGCGCACGGGAATGCGATGGGGCAGGGTCAGGCAACGGGCTGGCAAGCTCGGGCAACTGACTCTTTGCCTCCTTTACAAAGGCAGCTCCGGCGCGAAGATCGAGAGCACACTCTCGACAATCGAAAAAGTGCGCCTCGAAGGCTTCACGCTTATCCGGCGTCAACTCGTCCAGCAGATAACGCTCCGCGGCCATCTGTTGTAACGCTTCGCTATGATCCATAGACTCTGTCCCCAATTCGGTGCAACCTATGATAGTGGTTCCGAGCGGCAAATCGTTTCAAACCGCACGTACCGTCGTTGCACCGATCAGGCGCTCGCTCCCATAATCATCTGGCCTCCAATTCGTTTCACGTATTCGGTTTTGAACTCCTGCTTGGCGCGATGGAGCAGCACCCGCAGATAATCGCGATCCACGCCAAACTCGAGGCAGACCTCGTCGCGGTCGCGCTCGTCGAGGAAGACGGCCTTCAACAGAGAGCGGTCGCGCGGGGCCAGCTCGAGCAGAATCTCGCGGACCTTGTCCTTGATCTGCCCGGCAGCCACGATGTCCAGTGCAGTGGCGCTCTTGTCGGGCAGTTCCGGCCGTCCCTCCACATCGAGAGACTCGTGGTTGCCGTTCGAGCGGTATTGTTCAAAGAGCACACGGTTGCAAACCGTATTCACAAAAGCGCCGAGGCTCTCCGGCTGGCGCAAGCCGCCATCCTTGCGCAAAACCGAATAGACGCGAGCGAAGGTCTCCTGACATACATCCTCGATTGCTTGAGGAGATTGGAGCCGAGAACGAAGCTTGAGTTTAAGTAACTCTGTAAAATAGGCGACAAAGTGCTCCTGCGTCCGGTGGTCACCAGCACAGAGGTTATCAACGTAACCTGCATCAAATGAGTGAAATTGTAGCACTTGACCCGCCCAAACGAGTGGAGTCAAGTATAGCATCGACGAAGTCGCAGTCGGATGAACACTTTTGGTCCTGATGGAGGACCTGGGCGTACGCCGCATGCCGGATCGAACTGGAGCGGAGGGACAACAACTTGCAGGAGTCATCTCGATAACCTGAATAACGGACTTGCAAGGAAGAATCTCGCATCCTTCAGATCAACCGGCTGCTCCGGCCGAACGGAGGAAAATTCGTAGGCTCTTCCAGTGATTGGGCCGCGCACGCATGCAAGCGGCGGCTGCCCCTTGTAATAGCAGGTTGAGGGCAACATTCTGCGGACCTCCGCTGGTTCTCATCTCTCTTCGATTTCGACCAGTGCGCACGTTGCGGCCTCCTTCAGGCAAACTCTCCGGCCTCAAAGCCGGAGTCCTTTCGATTGAGGGCTCTCGATAAGATTCCTCTTGAGCCGTGTCAGAACAAAAGCAACCAAACCAGCAATGGAAAAGCCAGGTACAACCAGGGTGTTCTCCATGAGATCGTAGATTGCGACTGACCCCATGAACATCTCAGGAGAGCTTGCAGGTCTCAAAGCGTCGTGCCCTTCCATCGAAGGACGTGAAGCTAGGATGGCGGTCTCCCGCGGAGCAGTCACCGGGCCTAGATCCACTCCCGCGAAGGAACGCGGCATCGTCAGCCCATAGAAGACCTCTTCAACGCCGACCTCGCACAGGTTGAGCCACCGCTGCACGAAAGCATTGCACAGCTTGATGCCGAGCCACGCCAGCCTGCGCAGATCGTCGAGATTCAAGCACCTGGGTTCCGTCCATGAAGCCGTCACTTCCGTCCGGTCGAGAAACTCTTCTCGTTGAGTCTCCCGGTTATGTCCCTCAAAGCTCGCATTTGATGCCAGTGTCTTCTGCCTCATCGTCTTCATGCTCCACGAATGATTTTTTCGATATAGGAAGTTGAAACCGGAGTTACACGAACATGCTTTTGCAGCCTCTGCGTCATTCGCTCCAGCAGGCATGCCACTGCCGAAAGCGTCAGCCACTCGACGAGAAACCTCTATCCAGCTACTGCTGATCCAGAGAGCCAAAGGCAACGAAAGCAGGAAACTCAAGCAAAAGTAGCTATCCATAAGGCGGCCCAGAATGCCGGAACCAAGAGCAGTGCGCAAACGCGCAATCAGATCAAACGGGCCGTTCTCGCACGCCAGCAAATGAACAGCTCGCCAGACAACGACAGCGCCCAGAGCAAAGCACCAGACAAAGCTTCGTTCGCTCATCTTGAAACTTTCCCTTCTTCGGTGGCCGCAGACGGAACCCGCCTCAAAAAAAGTGAACTCCGTCTGCCTCTGGGGGAGGCTTGGTCGATATTGCTAGCTATTCTCTTGCGTACAGATTCCAATTTCTGAACGGCTAAAGCTAGACGTTATGCCGCGATTGATATTGCTGTGGTTCCAGACATACAGGGTGAATTTGGCGTTTTCATCGTCTATGTCTTTGGCGTTGATAGTGAAACTCCGATCGGTCACGAATGCGCTTGCATCCGTACTTTTCGGCACTACGGTAAGTCCCGCATGAGAGCCAAAGGCCATGCCTTTCAACGCTCTGATCGCCGCGTCGACGATTCGCCCATCGGTCAGAGCCCCATCAATCTCGGCGGCGCCTGCTGTGGCAAGGCAGGGAGTCCTATTGTCCGTCCGAGCCTGCTGGCTGCACGGAATCTGGATCTGGCTCTCGATGATGTTGCCCCAGACCACCGGGGCGTTTGGATCTGCGGTCGAAGGCGGCGTGTTCCAGGAAAGTACCGCCCTCACCTTGACCGTCTTTTTACCTTCGCTGCAACCCTGCACGCGAGAGCGAAGATCGATTGGCAGCGAAACGTTGTACTCCAGACCGGCAGGAGGAAGGCCGCCGAAGTCGTGTACCGTCACCGATGCCGTCCCCTCGTGTTGAAACCCCCGACCCCAGTCGACCCAAAAGGCAACGTATTCTCTGCTGCCTGCCGTGCATGGCCCTCCGGAGTAACCCTTGCCGCGCTTCACCGTAAGCACGCCGCTCAATTGGCCGGTATCCGCGTCCAACCCGATGCAGTACAACTGCTCGTATTCAGTACTGCGGTTGGTGTTCAACCATTCGGCGACCAGCCTGGAGAGATCGATGCCCGAGATGCCGGCAAACCATTTCGACGGATGCGGGGCGAGTTCGGGAGAGTTGACTGCCTCGGTCAACGAGGAAGCCAGGTAGCGATGCTGTGGAACCAAGGTGTCAGAGTACAGTTCATGCAGTTTAGCGGGACTCAGCTTTTCCGGTTCGATTTTTTCTATCGATTGCCTCTGATTCATCGCCAATTTAATCGTGTCGATAAGCTTCACTTTGGCTCCGTAGGCAAAGATAGGCAGCGGACTGCGATTGGCGCTGTCATTCTTAATTTGGGCATTTTGCGCGCCCTCCCACAGAGAGAGCTGCTTCGCAGAATTAGCCGGTCTCGTCCTCCACGGAAGAATGACTTGGCGCGGCGGGAGTTTCCCGACCAACCATGAACTCTCTTCTACCGCGCCCTTGTAGTCTGGGGAAGCCATCAAATACCTCTGGAGTTTTGAAACCGGACCAGCTCTTGCAACAGCGACGCGCCGCAGTACCCTCACGAACGCGACAGCCGCTGTTCACGCTGGCTTTTGTGGCCGTTCATGCTTCGGTGTATTGAAGCTCTGACCCGACTCACAGGGGATAGTGCGGAATTGCACAAAATCGTTTCAGCTTTTTTTAGACAAAGGTCACATCAAGAATCAACAGAGGGAAAGCCTCCCGGATTCACCGTCCCTTTTTGCATCCAAGCGTACAAAAACTAAGGCGGATGCAGCAGTTAGCTGCGATCCGCCTCAAGGTGAGTGCACGGGATCGATCGCCGAGTTAGAGGGCGATCATCTCAATTCAATCGATCGGTAGGCATTTTGGCGCTTATCCCATGAATCCAAGATATGGATTGGAGCCGAAGTTGGCGAAGTTCGGAAATACCTGCCTAACCTGGCCGTCGGAGAGCCCGAACCAGCGCGCAAGCGTTCCTGCATACTGGTCGACCGAGGTGGTGGGAATCAGGCGGCCGGCTCCGACATCGTTGGCCTGATCCGCCCCGACCACCGGATACTGCCCATACATATCCTGTCCCTTGACCGCGCCGCCCACAACGAAATGGTGGCTTCCCCATCCATGGTCGGTGCCGTTGCTGTTGCTGGTCAGGGTTCGGCCGAAGTCGGAGGCGGTAAAGGTCGTCACCTGGTTGCCGATGCCAGCGGCTGTCATGACGCCATCGAAGTACTCGAGCGCCTGGCCCAACTGCGTCAGGAGCTGCGCGTGCTGGATCGCCTGGTTGTTGTGGGTGTCGAAGCTGCCAAGCTGCACATAGAAGATCTGCCGGTTCACGCCCAGGCTGGCCCTGCCGCCTATGATTCGTGCGACGGTCTGCAGCGAGAGCGGCGAGCGGGTTATCGGTGAGCTTGTTGGTCATCGGATCGAGATATTGCGGCGGATTTGGAACCCCTGTCGGACCGGCAGGCAGCATCGCCGATGTCAGCGTCGCCTGCGCCTGCATGGAACGCTTCACCACCACCTCATACTCCTTGGCAAAGAGGTTGGTTTCATCGGCGGTGAGGATCGATGTGAGCGCATCGGAACCCGTCTGGGACCCAAACAGAGGTTGAGCCGTTCCATAGATGGGAATCGGGCCGGCCGAAGTGACATTCAGCTGGAAGGATGTCTGCCCGGAAAGAAACAATGCGATGCCCGCGGTGGAGATGCAGGTGAACATGGAGTTCGAATTCATGTTCATGCTTTCGATCAGATCCGCCACCGCGCCGCCCCATCCGACATGTTCTGCGCTGCCGCCGTTCGATGCGATGGCCTGCCATGCCGCCGTTTGATCGAAGTGAGAGAACAGCGAAGCCGGCAGCGGAACGGAGTTGGCATTGACCTGCGCCTTGGTTGCGGGAGCGATCAGCGTGCCGGTATTGGCCACAATCGCGGCGCGGCCGGAGTTGAAGAGGTTCTGCACCCCGGTCAGCGCGGGATTGAGCGCGAATGTGCGTCCGCTCTGCGGAGTCTTCAACGTAATCGGCAGCAACTCGCCCATCGGATACGCAAGCCCCGGCGCTCCGGACCGCGCCTGCGTAAACGCGGCATAAGGAGTCTGAATCCGTGGCGATGACGGTGCCGTGGCCATCGTTGCCGCCCTGCAGAAAGACGCAGACCAGCGCGCGATAGTCCGATGGGGCCGCTCCCTGCGCCATCGCGGCCATTGAGTTCAGCCCCAAGAATGAATGGGCTGACTGACAGGCCCGCCATCGAGGCCAATGAAGCGGTTCTGAGAAATTGCCGGCGGGATTGCTCGTATCGATTGCATCATAGGGGGCTCCCTAAAATTGCGCGCAGAAAGATGGCGACGCCATCGTCAGATAGATTGCCGTTCGCCGCCCGATTGAAGAGCGGCATTGTTGATGGCGTTCTGATCGCCTGACGGGATCGGAATGGCATTGACCGCATTCAAGAATCTGGCTTCGGAGAGTGCTGTCCATCTCGCCCGCCATCAGCAGCAGATTGATGCGATCGACCAGTTGATCGGGCGTCGCCGCCAGGCCCATCTCGGTTTCGTAGTTCGAAAAAATATCGGCTCCCGCGTTCGTGCTGCTGCCGATCGCGTTCTGCATGTAGTTCAGATAGCCCACGACTGTGGAGACGTTCGTCATCTGCATCTCGGGCGCGACCAGGCCCGCCTGCTCGATGCTTGTGCCGGGAGGAACGTATCCCGGAGCGAACCAATTGAAGACCGTGGGCGATCGCAGCGACATCTGGCCAAGCCCGTAAATGGGTCCTCTGTACTGCCAGTGTCGTAAGAACCCGTGCGCGATTGCGCCGTGAATGCTCGCGCCCACTCCGTATAGCGCAACAGCGCCTCGCGCACCTTGCCGTATTGCGGATTGGTGAAGTCCGCGGCGGAGTCGCGCGCCTCCGGATCGAGCAGGATCGCGGTGATCACCGCCTTCAAATCGCCGCGCACGCCCAGCCCGTTGTCCTTGAAGACTGCCGCAACCCGGCTGATATAGGCCGGGCTGGGATTGCTTGTGACCAGGTGCTGGATCATCTGCTTCGAGAAGAATGCCGGCAGATTGGGATGATTGAAGAGCGTGTCGAGAGCGATCTTCAGATCGCCGTCAGGGTCCGGGCTTGCCTGAGCCGGAATCGTGACGCCGAGAAAATCCTTCTCCGCGGTCGAATGATGGCCGGGGAAGCTCTGCATGGGCAGAATCTCTTCGCCGAATCCTGGGCCGACATAGATGCAGCAGTTTGACCATGCTGTGTCGCTGTTGTCGCCCGGAACGTTCCAACTGAAGCCGGTGAACACTTTGGCCAGCCCCATCACGTCGGTATTCGAGTAGGTCGGGATCGGCTGTCCTGTCGCAGTCCAGTTTTTGCGACCCATCGTCGTTCAACTTGTAAAGGCCGATGGTAAAAAGCTGCATCACTTCGCGCGCATAGTTCTCGTCCGGATCGGTCGTGGCATTGCCCTTGTCGTTGCCCAGCATCGAGAGGAACTGGCCCATCATCGGGCTCAGGGTCACGTCCTGCAGCAGCGTTCGGAAGTTCCCAAAGGCATCGTTGCCCAGCAGGTCGTAGTAACCTGCCTCGCCGCGCGGCATATTCTGCACGGCGGAGTTGTAACTCGAAATGACGAACATCTCCGAAAGCGCATACTTCACTCGCTGCCGCAACTGATCGTTCGCGGCAAGAGCTTGCTGCCAGAAGGCATCCTGGAAGTAGCTCTTCACCCTGAACCGTTCTGATCAAACAGCGCCGCATTGCATTTCACGTCGTTCGCCGCGCAGGCAGGATTGTTGAGGATCAACGCCTGCTCCACGTCGGGCTCCTGCGGAGTTGGCGGCATATTGAACTGCTCATCAAGCCATGCCTGATAGCCAATCAGGGAAAGGTGATGAATGTCGGCGTCCGTCGCGCCGAAGGTCGCCTGTTCCAGAAATCGCGAGGCATCTTCTGGGCTGACAACCGGCACCGGCGGCGTGCCCTGCACCAGCGCGATCAGATCGGTCGAAGTCGCCGGCCCGGGGTTGGGATTCAATACCTGCAGATCGAGATTGCCCGGCTCCGACAGAGTCAGGATTGCCGTTAATTGGCTTCCGCTGTTGAAGGTCGTGGGCACCGGCGCGCCATTCATCAGCACCTGCGCGCCGTTGATGAATTGCTGGCCGGTGAGGACGACCGTGGCCGATCCAACATTGAACGACATCGGCGTGGCCGAAGTGAGAATCGGAATCGGATTCAGCACCGAGATGTTCTGCGTGATCGATACCGCCGGATTGTCGACGCTGGTCACGGTGAGCTGCACAACGTTATTGGGCGTGGGAACAACAGGAGGCGCGGTATATGTGATCGAGCCATCCGCGTTTGAGACCGCGGTGCCGATCTGCGCGTTGCCTCCGGCCACTCCATTCACCTGCAGCGTGACTGCGGTGTTCGTCGTTCCATTTACGTTCAGCCCAAAGCTCAACTGATTGTTCACGCGAACATCCGAGCCGGAACCAGCTTGTAGCTTGAGCACCACTTGTCCTGGCCCCACCAGCAGCGAGATTGGCTTCGCGCTCGCCGAGCCTGGGTCGGGATTTGTCACGGTCAGCGGAAAGGTCCCCGGATCTGCAGCGGAGATCGTTGCGGCCACTTGCGTACTCGATACATAAGTTGTCGGAACCGCGGCGCCATTCCATTGAATCTGGGCTCCATACACAAACTTGGAGCCATTCACGATGACGGTCGTTGTTCCCTCTGAAAACCCAGATGGGTTAGCGGCAGTGACCACTGGAATTGGATTCCAGATCGTCAAGGTAGCAGTGCCGGCAGGCGCCGTAGGGAACTCCTTCGACGTAGCGCTGATCTCGACCGAGTCTGGTGAGGGAATGACGGCGGGAGCGGTATAGAGGCCAGCGCTGGTGATCGTGCCGAACTCGGCATTGCCTCCGGGCACGCCGTTCACTGAAAAGGACAGCCCCTGCCCGTTCGTCAGTGCCGTCCCACTCAGCTGAAGTTGCTCATTGACCCGGACCGTGCCGCTGGGAACTGAGATCGATGCAACATTGCTCAGGTTCCCTGTGGTAAAGGAAGATGAGCAGCCGGAAAACAGCAAACTTCCAGTAAAGAGCAAGGCCCCCAAGAGTGTGACTCTTGGCGACCGTTGACACACGTACACTTGCCGCATAGTTGCTCCTTGCGATGGGGGATTCCAAGGCAATATGCTCTTCAACTTCAATTTGCTGCAGAGGTAATGCGAGTGCGCCCAAGGTTCGAGAGTGCGCCTGCGGTAGAGAATAGTATGCCTTTTGCGACAAATCAATAAAAATTAGACAAACCGACTCTAATTTATTGCCGGAGAGACAATCGTGTCCGATAACTGCTGCATATATAACGAAACAAAAAAGAGAATATTCACCCGCGCCTGATCCGATTGGCCATATTATTCAACCACTTACAGGTGTTGGTTCCCCATCCCTATCGCCGCATATGGCACCCGGTGCGCGGACAGAGGTCGCAGGGCGAGCGATAGTTGCTGACCGCTTCCTTTGGCGCCAGGCCCACCAGCCCCGAGATGGATTTCAACGGATGCATCAGCATCGAAGGCATCAGCGTCACTCCGACGGCCTCAGCCTGCACAAGCTCGAAGAGCTTGCGCTGCTGGCCAATCTCCATACCGCAGTAGCCAGGACTGTAACGGAGGGTCAGCTCTTCTCCGTCCTGAAGATGACGCCGGATGCGCAACATCAGCGCGTCCGCCGCGCCCTCCGCCGCCCACGAACCTGCAGCGTCCATCACCAAGGCCGAGAACGCATCGCCCTGTTTCGCAGCAGCCTCGGCGAGACGCGAAATCTCCTCGCCCACGGTCACGGCAAAGACAGCCACTCGGCCGGCCGCATCCAGATATTCTCCGATATTGCCGGAGATGGTTGTGTCGCTCAGTTTCAGCGAATGGGCCGTCCGCCCCGCCACCGGATACACGGTATATCCTCCGCGCGGCCGCAGGCAGGGCCCTGCATCAGCCAAAATCCAGCCCAATCTGTTCCGCCATGCGCGGCGTGGGAGCCGCATCTCTCGGATAGCCAAGATAGCGATAGATCTCCACCGGGTCGATCGGAGCAACGGACAGTTCCAGGCAGATTTCGCTTGGGGCGGCTTCTGCTTCCTGCTGCGCGACAGTTGGCTTGAGATCTTCTGTCACTGACTTTTCCCGCCTTGCTCCTCAAAGGTGCTGCGGCCTACCGCGTCAATTCTTCCACCGTCGAGATCAGCGCCTTGATATTCTCAGTCGGCGCATTAGGAGGCATCCCGCCCCCGCAGGAGACGATCAGCCGCGACCTGTCTTCGACAGCGTTCAAAATCTCGGTAGTCGAGCGCTTCACATCCTCCGGCGTCCCTTCGGCCAGCACGTCGCGCGGCGGAATATTGCCCATCAGCGCAATCTTGTTGTTCGTCCAGCTCTTCATCTCCGTCAGTGTATGCTGAACGCCAAAGTTGAGCAGGTTGATTCCCGTCTGCTCCAGCAAAGGCGCACTGGCCTTGCATGGCGCATCGTTGTGGAAGAACTTCACCGTCACGTCCGCATCGAACGCCCGCTTGAGATACGGTAAGGCGAACTTCTCGCAGTCACGCCGGCTCACAAAACCGACAATATCGTCGAGCAGGAAGATGCCGTCGATCGACGGAAAGACCTCGCGCTGATAGGCAATCCAATCCACGAGAAAATCCGTGACGATGTCCAGCAGGCGATGCATCAACTCAGGATCGGTCTTGATGGCCTCAAGAAACTCCGGCGTGCCCATCAGGAACGACGCGATGTTCAACGGGCCGCGAGCCACGGCGAAACGAATCTTATGCCCCGCCGCCTCGATCTCCGGTTGCAGGTGCTTGAGCCGCTTGATCACGAAAGGCAGCAGGCCATGCTTGCGCACATCGGGCTTTTCCAGGCGCTCAACCTCCGCAGGCGAACGCAGGACTTTCTTGGCGAATGGAAATTCGTTCTCGCCCCACATCGAAACAGATCCGAAAGCGGAGGGTTCCGTGCACATTCCATACTCCGACCAGAAGCCGGGCAGAAACATCGTCTCAGGAAAGGTGCGAATGGCCTTCAGGTTGTCTTCCAGAAAATTGCGCTCGTTGGTGAAGTAATCCAGAATCGTATGTCCCGCCCAATTCGGCAGCCAGGGGCTATCGATGATGAAGGCGGTTGGCAGAGGGCGAAGCGCCTCTCCGCGTACGACTGAGACGAGCGTATTCCATTGCTGATCGTTCATGGCGCGGCGTTACCTCGTGGCTTTCACTTCTAAGCAAGTCTGACTCATTCGAGACTGTCTAAGCGATGCTGAGAACTATCCCAAGGTTCCCGTCAACCGGCGCGCCAGATCCACCGACGCCGCGGCTGTCTCGCTGTAACCATCCGCACCGATCGATTCGGCATAGCTTCTTTGTCACCGGCGCGCCGCCCACCATGATCTTCACCTGATCCCGGATTCCAGCAACGCGGAAGGCCTCGATAGTGTTCTTCATTGCAGGCATCGTCGTTGTCAGCAGCGCGGAGAGACCAACGATCTGCACCGGCTTCTTCTTCACAGCTTCGACGAACTTCTCCGGAGGAACATCGACGCCGAGATCGGTCACCTCAAAGCCGCCGCCCTCCAGCATCGCAGCCACAAGATTCTTGCCGATGTCGTGCAGGTCGCCTTGCACCGTTCCCAGCACTACGTGCGCCATGGGTTCCGCGCCGCCCGCCGCGAGCAAGGGACGAAGGATCACAAAGATCTCTTTTGTCGCGCGGGCCGCCATCAGCAGCTCAGGCACAAAGTATTCGCCCTCTTCAAAGAGCTTGCCCACCTCGGCCATCGCGGGGCCGATCCCCTCGCTAATCAGCTCCAACGGTTGCACACCATTGTCCAGCGCCTCGCGAGCCGCGGAGACGGCGTCTTTGACTTCTCCCTCAATCACCGCCTTTTTCAAGGCCGCTAGATCATGCATGGGCATCTCATTTGTTTGCAACACAAACAAACTACCAGACCCCTCTCCTATCAAAATGTGACGCAGATCATAGTACTACTTTGGCTTGATGCCCGGCCTATCGCCAATCCGTCTGCGGCAAGCGTATGTATCGACATGCGACGTCACCCGCAATCCAAAACGTGTATTCTGGGTGCCATGGAAATCCTGAACAAGATTGAAGAGGCACTCCCTGGCAAACAGGTGCGCGCATGAATCGCCTGCGAGATTGGCTAGCCGGCGGTCTGCTCATCACCGATGGCGCATGGGGGACGGAGTTGCAGGCGCGAGGCCTGCCGCCCGGCACAATCCCCGACACCTGGAACCTCACTCACCCTGAAAAGGTGGAAGAGGTAGCCCGCGCCTATGCGGAGGCAGGCAGCCAGATCATCCTCACCAACACCTTTCGCGCCAACGCGGTTGCGATGCCCGGCCTTGACCTTGACGCGATCAACCGCGCCGGTGTCGAAATCTCGCGCCGTGCCGCCGGTCAGGCTCGTGTCTTCGCCTCGATCGGTCCCACCGGAAAGATGCTTGTCTCGGGCGATGTCAGCCGTGAAGCGATTTCCGCCGCCTTTTCCGCGCAGGCTCAGTCTCTCGCCGGCGCGGGTGCGGACGCATTGTTGATCGAGACGATGAGCGACATCGATGAGGCGCGCCTGGCAGTCGAGGCGGCAAGGCTTACAGGATTGCCCGTCATTGCTTCTTTCGCCTTCGACTCGGGCAAAAACAAGGACCGCACGATGATGGGCGCTACGCCCGAGGCCGTTGCTACTGCCATGGTTGAGGCCGGTGCAGACGGAGTCGGCGCCAACTGCGGCGTTGGAGTGGAGTTGGCTGTGGCCATCTGCAAACGGCTGCACGCCGCCTGCGACCTGCCTATCTGGATCAAGCCGAACGCCGGACTTCCGTCGATGGAAGGGTCAACCGTCCACTATGCCACCTCGGCGGAGTTTTTCGCCTCGCACTACGCCGCACTCCGAGACGCAGGCGCGTCGTTTCTGGGCGGCTGCTGCGGTTCCACGCCTGAGTTCATTCGCGCTCTGGTGAAAGCCGCGGAGCGCCGCCTAGTTCAGGACAACAGCGCCTTGGTTTCCGCTGATCTTCGCTGCACTCTGAAGCAGGCCGTTCTTGCCGGTTCTTGTAGCTCGCAATAATAAACTCGCGAAAGAGCGGATGCGGCTCGAGCGGCTTGGACTTGAACTCCGGGTGGAACTGGCAGCCCAGGAAGTATGGGTGGCCGGGAAGCTCGACAATCTCAACATAAGTTGAGTCGGGAGTCGTGCCGCTCAACCGAAGGCCGCCGCCGGTCAGCAGGGCTTCGTACTCGCGATTGAACTCATAGCGATGGCGATGGCGCTCGCTGATCTCCTTCGCGCCTCCATAAGCTTTGGCGGCCAGTGTGTCCTCCTGCAAAATGCAGGCCCAGGCTCCCAGCCGCATCGTCCCGCCCATCTCTTCCACGCCCAGGAGTTCGCGAAGCTTATAGATGATGCGGTGTTGGCATGCGGGGTCGAATTCGGTGGAATTCGCATCCTTGAGCCCGCAGACGTTGCGCGCGAACTCAATGCACGCCGTCTGCATGCCCAGGCAAATCCCGAAGTACGGCACCTGCTTCTCGCGTGCATAGCGGATGGCGTTCAACATGCCTTCGATGCCGCGCTTGCCGAAGCCTCCGGGAACCAGAATGCCGTCGAACCCTTCTAGCTGCGACTCATAACTCCGATCCTCGGGAAACTTCGACTCCAGGCCCTCGGCCTCGATCCAGGTTACTTTGAGTTTGAGATTTTGCGAAACCGCTCCGTGAGTCAGTGCCTCTTTGAGCGACTTGTAACTATCTTCGTATTCGACATACTTTCCTACGATGCCGATGTGGACCTCATCCTTCGGGTTGTAGCAGCGGTCGACCAGAGCCTTCCATTCAGTCAGTTCGGCCTCGGGCGCCTCTATGTGCAAATACTTGAGGATCAGAGCATCCACGCCCTCCAGAGCAAAGCCGAGCGGCACTTCATAGATCGAGGGCACGGTCCTTGCGCCAATCACGGCGCGCTCCTCGACGTTGCAGAAGAGGGCGATCTTCTTCTTCATCTCAATGCCCAGCGGTCGCTCCGAGCGGCAGAGCAGCAGGTCGGCCTGAATGCCGATCGAGAGCAACTCCTTCACCGAGTGCTGCGTTGGCTTGGTCTTCAACTCTTGCGCGGCTGCGATCCACGGAACCAAAGTGAGATGAACAAAAACTGTGTTTTCGCGGCCCAACTCCTGGCGCATCTGGCGAATGGCCTCAAGAAACGGCAGTGACTCGATGTCGCCCACCGTGCCGCCGATCTCGACGATCGTCACGTCCGCGCCATTCGAGGAGACCTTGCGCATGGCGTTCTTTATTTCATTTGTCACGTGGGGAATGACCTGGACCGTCTTGCCCAGGTAGTCGCCGCGGCGTTCCTTCAAAATGATCTGCTCGTAGATGCGGCCGGTGGTGAGATTGTTGTCGCGCGACAGCGGAGCGTGAGTGAAGCGCTCGTAGTGGCCCAGATCGAGGTCGGTCTCGGCGCCGTCGTCGGTGACGAATACCTCGCCATGCTGAAAGGGCGACATGGTGCCGGGATCGACGTTGAGGTACGGATCGAACTTCATCATATTGACGCGCAGGCCGCGACTCTCAAGCAGGCAGCCGATCGAGGCCGCCGCCAGGCCCTTACCTAAACTGGACACAACTCCGCCCGTCACAAAGACATACTTTGCCGACATCAAGGCAACCTCTTATTTGAATTGTTGGGATGGCCGAACCAGGTGGACACTATCGAGTATGACAGAGATGGAAGCGCGAAGGAAGCGGAAAAACATTGGGCATCTCAACGCAAACGTACGCCAAGCCTCTAGCTTGCGTGGATTCAACAATTTGAAGGCCTCAACCACCCGAAATACAGAGCCCGAAGTTGTGCTGAGCCCGGTCTTGCATTATCGGAGCTTCCGTCCTGAGATGCGAGATGGAAGAAAGCGACCACGGGAGGCAGAGGCTGCGGGTGTTGTCGGTTAGAATTGCGGAGTAGAGGAGGCGCATGCGCAAACCCATATTGGTCACGGGCGGAGCAGGGTTTATCGGTTCGAACTTTATTCTTCAATGCATAAAAGAATCGAACTCATCAGTTATTAACCTCGATCTGCTGACTTATGCCGGTAATCCTACTAACTTGTCCTCGGTTGAGGGCGATGCGCGCTATCTGCTGGCAGTGGGCGACATTTGCGACGCCGAGCGAGTGGGCACTTTACTGCGGGAGCATCAACCCAGGGCCATCGTTCACTTCGCGGCAGAGAGCCATGTGGACCGCTCCATCACTTCGCCGGAATCGTTCATTCGCACCAACGTGCTTGGAACCCAGGTACTGCTTGACCAGGCTCGGCGTTATTGGTCGGAACTCGCCGAAGCCGACCGGTCGGCCTTCCGCTTTCTGCACGTTTCCACCGACGAGGTCTACGGCTCACTTGTCGCCAGACGATCCGCCGTTCAGCGAAACCACGGCTTATGCTCCGAATAGTCCGTATGCGGCATCCAAGGCCGGCTCTGACCACTTGGCGCGGGCCTATCATCACACCTGGGGTTTACCCGTACTGACGACTAACTGCTCCAATAACTACGGGCCTTTCCAGTTTCCCGAAAAGCTGATTCCCCTCATGATTCTCAATGCGCTCGAAGGCAAGCCGTTGCCCGTCTATGGCGACGGCGCCAACGTGCGCGATTGGCTCTTTGTGGAAGATCACTGCACCGCCATTCGCACCGTGCTCGAAAAAGGACGCGCGGGCGAAACCTATAACATCGGCGGAAACAGCGAGCGCAAAAATATCGACGTGGTGAATACCATCTGCGATCTTGTGGACGAGATGAGTCCCAGCGCCAGTCTGGCTCCGCGCAGGAATCTCATCACTTATGTCAAAGACCGTCCCGGACACGACCGCCGCTATGCTATCGACGCCTCCAAGATCGCGCGCGAGTTAGGATGGAGTCCCGCCGAACGCTTTGAAACCGGGCTCCGCAAGACAGTTCGCTGGTATCTCGACCATCCTGATTGGGTTCAAAGCGTGCGCACCGGCGCTTATCTCGATTGGATCAGGCAAAACTATACGGAGCGTGTGGCGCCATGAAAGGAATCATTCTTGCTGGGGGCTCGGGGACGCGCCTCTATCCCGTAACTCAGGTCGTGTCCAAGCAGTTACTTCCTGTTTATGACAAGCCGATGATCTACTACCCGCTCAGTACGCTGATGCTGGCCGGCTTGCGCGAGATACTTATTATCACAACGCCTCAGGAGAGCAGCCGATTTCAAGAGTTATTAGGCGACGGAAGCCAGTGGGGCATTCATCTCACTCATGCCGTCCAGCCCAGCCCTGATGGGTTGGCGCAGGCCTTCTTGATTGGCCGCGATTTCATCGCAGGCGACGCGTGCTCGCTGATTCTTGGCGATAACATCTTTTATGGCCAGGGCTTCTCTCATCAATTGCAGCAGGCGGCCAAACTGAAAGATGGCGCCACAGTCTTTGCGTATCAGGTCGAAGATCCGGAGCGCTATGGCGTAGTCGAATTCGACAGCGAAGGCCGCGCCATCAGCCTTGAAGAAAAGCCGAAGGTACCTAAGTCGCGCTATGCAGTTACCGGCCTTTACTTCTACGACAACAAGGTTGTCGACATTGCTTCCTCGCTCAAGCCATCGCCTCGCGGAGAGCTTGAGATTACCGACCTGAACAGGTGTTATCTCGACCGGGGACTCTTGAATGTCGAGATCATGAGCCGCGGCATGGCCTGGCTCGACACCGGCACGCAGGAGTCGCTGCTCGATGCCGCGCTCTTTGTTCATACGATCGAGAAGCGGCAAGGCCTCAGTATCGCCTGCCCCGAAGAGATTGCCTACCGTCAAGGTTTCATCACTGCGGAGAAGTTGCAGTCGCTGGCCGAAAAAGTTAGCAAGAGCAGCTATGGACAATATCTCTTCGCCTTGCTGCGTGAGTCCCAGTTTGAGTCAGGAGCCGTGAAACAATGAAGATCACGGAGACATCTCTGCCAGGAGTTATGCTTGTAACTCCCGCGATCTATCGGGATAGCCGCGGCGCATTTCATGAGACCTTTAACCAGCGCAAAATGGAGGAGGCTGGCTTGCCGGCAGAGTGGCCGCAAGATAACTTCTCTGTTTCAAAGAAGAATGTTCTGCGTGGCATTCACTATCAGATCACCCAGCCGCAAGGAAAGCTGGTCCGAGTTACACTAGGCGCAGTGCTCGATATAGCCGTTGATCTGCGCCGCTCCTCTGCTAACTTCGGACGCCATGTCGCCGTCCAGCTCGATAGCGAGAAGGGCGAGATGTTATGGATTCCGCAAGGTTTCGGCCACGCGTTTCTTGCCCTTACTGACAATGTTGGGTTTTCTTATAAGGTAACTGACTATTACTCTCCCGCCGGAGAAAGAACTATTTTCTGGAACGATCCGGAGTTAGCGATTCCCTGGCCAATTAACGTCGACAACGCCATCGTCTCCGACAAGGATCGCCAGGGCGTCTTGCTGCGGGATGCGGAGGTCTTCGCATGAGCAGCCTGCCGCGTATCCTCATCGTCGGTAACGCCGGACAGGTTGGCGTCGAGCTTCAACGCAGCTTCGCGGGCTTTGGCGAGATCGTCGGCGTCGATCGCGAGAGCGTTGACCTTGCTCAAGCGGATCAGGTTCACGCCTTGGTGCGCCGCGTCGAGCCGGCAATTATTCTCAACGCCGCCGCTTACACCGCCGTCGACCGCGCGGAATCGGAAACAGAGCTGGCCCATGCCATCAATGCCGAGGCTCCACGCATCCTGGCCGAAGAAGCTCTGCGCACCAAAGCGCTTCTCGTGCATTACTCCACGGATTATATTTTCGATGGCGCGAAGCAGGGTCCGTGGACAGAGCAGGACACTCCAGCCCCGCTAAATGCGTACGGCGCAACCAAGCTTGCCGGTGAAAAAGCCATTCTTCAAACTGGCGGCAAGATTCTCATCTTTCGCACCAGTTGGGTTTATGGCCCCCATGGCTCGAATTTTCTGCTAACCATGCTGCGCCTCGCTCGCCAGCGCGACGCACTCTCGATCGTTAACGATCAGATCGGCTCTCCAACAACATCGATCGAGTTAGCCCGCGCCACGCATGCAATCGTGACTGGAGTACTCGCCGGACAGTTCGGAGCGACGGAAGACTGGGCTGGCCTCTACCATATGACCTGTTCCGGCTCGACCTCCTGGTGTGGTTTTGCCCAGGCTATCTTTGCCCGCGCAGGGAAGTTACTGGACGGCAAGGTCCCCGTGGTAACTCCGATAACTTCAGAAGAGTATCCCACGCCGGCAAAACGTCCGCGCAACTCGGTCTTGTCGAACACAAAGCTCGAGGACCGTTTCGGCGTAGGCCTTGCATCGTGGGAGGCCGCGCTCGATACGGTCATCCAGTCTTTGGGCTAGGCAACCAACTCCGCGCACGCTGCAAAATATCGTTTCCCGTACAATTGACTCAGGAGAAGATTCACCGGTGAAGCGGGTCTACATGGACGCCAATGCTACCACGCCTCTGCTGCCGGAGGTGGTGGAGGCCATGCGTCCCGTACTGGATGGAGCATTTCGGCAACGCCTCTTCGATTCATCTTGACGGGCAGCAGGCGCACGCCGCTGTGGACCGCGCCCGCGCAACGCTGGCCGAGTTTTTCAACTGCCACGACGCCGAGGTGGTCTTCAACTCCGGCGGCACTGAGGGCGACAACACAGCCATCTTCGGGCTGCTGCGGCCGGGCGACCATTTCATTACTACGTCGATCGAGCACTCGGCGATCCTGCAGGCGGCTCATCGCATGGAATCGCATGACGTGGAGACCACCTTTGTTGCTCCGCTGCCCAGCGGCCTGATCGATCCGGCAGATATTCAGCGCGCACTCCGGCCCGAGACGCGGCTCATCAGCGTGATGCTGGCCAACAACGAGACCGGCGTTCTGCAGCCAGTCGAAGAGATCGGAAAAATCGCCAAAGCCGCGGGCGCGTTCTTCCACATCGACGCCGTGCAGGGCGCGGGCAAAGTCCCGCTCGACGTGCGCCGCTTCGGCTGCCATCTCTGCTCGATCAGCGCTCACAAGGTGCACGGGCCGAAGGGCGTTGGGGCTATGTTTGTGCGGCGCGGGACGCCGATTGATTCGCTCATCGTGGGCGGCAGCCACGAACGCCGGCGACGCGCCGGAACCGAGAACGTGCCTGGCATCGTGGGCCTTGCCAAGGCAGCAGAGCTGGCCATGCTCTCTCTGGAAGACGGCACGATTGACAGGGTGGCGGCATTGCGCGATCGGCTGGAGGCTGGAATTCTTGAGCTTTCCGGGCACTGGCGTGAATGGAGGCGCTGCTCCCCGCGTGGCGAACACAACCAACATCTGGTTTGATCAGCTAGAGGGCGAGGCGTTGGTCATTGCGCTCGACTTGAAAGGCGTCGCCGTCAGCGGCGGATCGGCCTGCCATTCAGGCGCAACGGAGCCGAGCCATGTGCTGATGGCGATGGGTCTCGACAAGACGCGTGCCCGCGCCAGTCTGCGTTTCAGTTTGCTCAAGACCGCGACCGAAGCAGATGTCGATTATGTTTTGAAGGTGGTTCCAGAAGCCGTCGAGCATCTGCGCGCGATCTCGCCGGTGGCTGCCGGAACGCTTGGTTAAGAGGTTGGAGAGACATTCTTCCCCATGAATGAAATCACAACCATTGCGGTAGCTATGTCCGGAGGAGTGGACTCCTCGACGGTTGCGGCGATGCTTGCCCATGCAGGCGACGCGGTCGTCGGGCTCACGCTCCAGCTTTGGGATCAGACGCGGCTGGCAGGCAAGCATGGCATCCCCGATGCGCCGAAGGCCGGGCGCTGCTGCTCTCTGGATGATGTGTATGACGCGCGCCGCGTCGCCGAACACCTCGGCATTCCCTATTACGTCGTCAACCAGCAGGAGCGCTTTGAAGCCGATGTCGTCCGGCCCTTTGTGGCCGAGTATCTCGCCGGACGCACGCCGATTCCTTGTTCGCTCTGCAACAACCACCTGAAGTTCGATCAACTCCTGAAGACGGCGCAGTCGATCGGCGCGAACCGCATCGCGACTGGACACTATGCGGTGAACGAATACGACCCAGCACGTGCGCGTTGGATTCTCAAGCGGCCCGCCGATCTGGCCAAGGATCAGACCTACTTTCTTTTTGGCCTGACCCAGGAGCAGCTCGCCCACACGCTTTTTCCGCTGGGCGGGATGACCAAGCCAGAAGTGCGCGAAGTGGCCCGGCAGCACGGACTCGCGCTGGCCGAGAAGCCTGATTCGCAGGAGATCTGCTTCATTCCCGGCGGGGACTACAAGCAGTTTTTGACTGCTTATCTCGAAGAGCAAGGACAACAACTGCCGGTGACAGCCGGAGAACTGGTCGCCTCAGACGGCGAAGTGCTCGGCCGCCACGAGGGAATCGCCAACTTTACTGTCGGTCAGCGTAAGGGTCTTGGTGTCAGTTCGCCGACTCCGCTCTATGTGCTGCAGATCGATCCGGCGAGCCATCGCGTGACAGTGGGCGCGGACGAAGAGCTCGCCACACGCACTCTGCGCGCCCGCCGCCTGAACTGGATTTCGGTTCCCGAGCTGACGGCGCCGATGCGCGTGCGGATCAAGATTCGCCACCGGCATGAACCCGCCTGGGCGATGCTGGAATCGGCGGGAATCGACGAGGTGGCTGCGACCTTCGACGAGCCGCAGCGCGCCGTCACGCCTGGCCAGTCGGCGGTCTTCTACGATGGCGATGAAGTTGTCGGCGGCGGATGGATTGTGTAGTGCCGCTTCCTTGCCGGAGAAGCACAATCTGATTTGCTCACGAGAGTTAAAAGCCAGTTCTTTGGACAAAAAAGCGTGATTTTTGGTCAAAAAAGAGCCAAAAATCGGAGTTTAAAGCTGCGGCCAGCTGATGGGAACAAATTGCAAACCATTGATTGCGTGTTAGTTGCTTTCAGAAAGAGGCTCGGAAAGTGACCTCCACAGGGGTAGGGGGGTGGGGGTCAGGCTGTCTTTCGCGGTTTTGGTTCGTAATGGAGCGTGGCTAAAGCGACCTGCGCCGCGTAGAGGAGCTGGGTGGCCCTATTCTGGGGAATCGCGTTGATAAGTATGCCATGGGCGACGCAGGCGATGAAGTCGCGAATGTTGTCATGGCCGGCGAGAGGGGGCAAGGCCCGGCAGTAAGCAGGACCGGCCTCGTGGGCTGCGATGACATCGGCCATGCTGTTCCCTTTGGATTCTTCCATGGATGCATCGTAAGCGCGCTGCCAGGCGGCGATGCAGCGCTTGACGGCGGCGCGGGCTTGTTTGGGGTTTTGGTCGACCGCCGGTAAGGGCGAGGCCTCGACCAAGGCGAGTTCGGATGTGGGTTTTGGCGTCATGATGGATTCTCCCTATAGATAGGGTGCGCCATTGGATGGTAATTATCTGCAATGCACCTGCGGTGGGGCCAGAGCGCCGGAAGACTCGGATTGAGGTTTGCTCCACCCCACTTTCACATGGGCGATGGAATAAGCGGCTAGGCTAGCGCCTTGAGAAGCGCAGGTTAAGAAATAGAATCAATATGGAGGCTTGGTCCGTGGGACGAAACGGAATTTGACATGAGCTATGTTCCGATGCACTTGGAAGATAGGGTCCGCAACTGGAGGAATCTCTCCCTAGGTGAGTGGTTAACTCTCACGTCCGAGTTGAGCGAGGCAGCGTGGGCGAAGATCGGTGTCGTCTACGATCCGAACAAGCTGACGGATAAGACGATCCGGAGGGTGACGCGGAGCGATTGGGTGGGTTGATAGATTTCGCTGCACCCCTCTGGGGTGCAATGGTTTTATCGGCTGCTTTCCCAGGATTTCGCTGCGCGCCATTGGGATCAACTTCCCGCTAGATGAGGACCGAGCCCAGACCACTAGAATTGCGACATTGTTTTGGCTGATCGCAAAAGGAGAACGCCACGTGAGCGATATTGAACGTGCTTTGAGAACGGAGCTTCGCGATCCTGAATATTCAGAGGGGTACGCGGAGTCTTATCTAAATGCGTATGTTGCTACGCAAATCAAGGTGATTCGCGAACAAAGACAAATGACACATGCGGACCTTGCTTCGCGATTGGAACGACTCAAGCCGGAATTTCGAGGATTGAGAACGTCAATTATTCTTCATGGAGCATCCGGACTCTAATCAAGTTAGCCAGAGCATTTGGAGTGAGACTGAAATATCATTTAAACCGTTTGGTAACTTCCGAATGAGGTCGTGGCGTTCAACCGCCTGGCATTACAAAGAGTGAAAAGAGAAGAAGACCCGGGACTCGCGGATGAGTCGGATCGGCTCTTCGCGTATCAGTCAGGTGCCACAGTTGATTCAGACATGACCCTATGGAACGCGCTGAATCCAACCCCTCAACCCCCAAGGATATTCTTGGTTGTGGACAACAAACCGCGCCGTGGAGATAGCCCAGCAAAAAAACCTCCAATTCAAGAACAAACGATTGACATTCCCAACTTCTACGACCAACGCATGGGAGGGCAACAGGCATATGCGGCTAGCAGCGGTAACTAGGGCGCGGGCACTCGCGATTGTCGGTATTGATGAGCTTAATTTGGGGGGAAAGCTGCGACTGGCTGACTGCATCGACCCGATCGTCCAGCGCTACGGTTTTTTGGTTTTCCCGAAAGAGCCAAAAGACTTCGATTTGTCGGACAAGGGAGCGAGGTTCGAGGACGGGAAAGCAGATGGAGTAACTATCGACTCCTTGGTCATATATGATGGCGCCCTCTTTGTCGACACTCTTTCAAATACCTCTGACTCAAAGAGAATATTGCTTGAGATGCTTGAATGGGGACGCGACACACTAGGCCTTACCTATGTGCCGGGAATGATTAAGCAGTGGGGGTATATCAGCGATATTGTCTTTTTCTCCGATTTTCCTCTCTTAGTCTCTATGAGTTCTCCGGTGCAAAAACTTGCAGAGAAGACATCACGATTCACAGAGGAATTGTGGAATGGCCTCAAATATGAGCCGATCAATCTCAGTATCGGCCACGACCCAGGAGTCAGGAAGAATGGGGTGGCGAGTTTCTTTATTCAGCACCGAATAAACTCGACATTTGCGGAGAACAAGTTCTTTTCGGAGGCACCAATTCCGACTGATTTCCATATCAAGTTCATCGAGGAATTTGAATCTGACGTTTCGGCGTCTCTTAAGCGCAAGTAACAAGGACAAATTCGATGCGTTGATTGATCCTTACTGCAAGAGCGTTGGCTCGTCGTCGTGGTTGCCGTTTAACTCATCGGGCGGGATGATGACTGCCGCGGCTACCTTGTCGTCGGCGTCCATGTTGAGCAGGCGGACGCCTTGCGTGGCGCGGCCGGCGGCGCGGATTGTCTTGGTATCGATGCGGATGATCTTGCCGAACTGGCTGATGACCATCAGTTCACTGCTTTCGTTGACCAGAAGAATCGACGCTGTCTTGCCGACCTTCGGGGTGGCTTTCAGGTTGGTCACGCCCTGGGCGCCCCGCGCTGTCAGGCGGTATTCGTCCACATCCGTTCGCTTGCCAAAACCGTTTTCAGTCACAGTAAGGATGAGCTGCTGGGTCACACCGAGCTTCTCGTCGAGACGCCTGACAGCCTTGTAGGAGTCTTCTTTCACCCGCTCTGCCAAATTGACCGCCGAGGAATCGATCAACTTATTGCGACAGTCTTCCCTGAACCTTGTGAGAGCTTCCTCGGCCTCCGCGCAGGCCTCTCGCGCTTCGCTGAGCTGATTGGTCAGTCCAAGGCGCGCGGCGCACTCGTCGCGCTCGATTTCTCGCATCGCGTCGGAGCTGGTGATGGCCGCGCCGATTACGTAATCGCCCTTCTTGAGCGAGATGCCACGGTTTCCGCCGGCGTTGCGGCCCATGGGCCGTAGACCAATACCGCTGCGGTCGGGGTCGTACTCTTCGTCGAAACGGATGGCCATGCCATCGCGCGTGGCAAGAAAGATGGTCTGCTTGCCATTGGTGAGGCCGGCGGATACCAACTCATCATCCTTGTCGATGCCGATGGCGATGATGCCGCGGGCCATGACGTTCGAGAAGTCTTTGAGCGGCGTCTTCTTGACAGTGCCCTTTTGCGTGGCGAAGAAGATGAACTTGCCTTCCTCTTCAAGATCGCGGACGGGCAGGATGGCGCGGACGTTTTCTCCGGGCTGCAGATCGAGCAGGCTCTGCATCGACTTGCCTTTACCCGCTGCGCCTACGTCGGGAATCTCGTAGACCTTGAGCCAGTAGACGCGGCCGGTGTTGGTGAAGCACAAGAGGAAGGCGTGCGTTGAGTCGACGATCAACTGCGCGACGAAATCTTCTTCGCGGGTTTTCATGCCCATGCGTCCGGTGCCGCCGCGGCGCTGCTGGCGATAGATGGAAATCGGCGTGCGCTTGAGGTAGCCTTGATGGCTGACCGTGACCGCGACCTGCTCGTCGGCGATCAGGTCTTCGAGCTGCAACTCGGCGGACTCATCGATAATCACTGTGCGGCGCGCGTCGCCGTACTTGTCGCGAGCCTCTTCGAGTTCCTTGACGATGACGGCGCGAAGCTTCACTTCGCTGGCCAGGATCGACTCGTATTCGGCGATGCGGATGCGAACTTCCTTCAACTCTTTGAGCAGCTCGTCGATGGAGAGTTGCGTGAGGCGATAGAGCTGCAATTCGAGGATGGCGTCGATCTGGCGCAGCGTGAGACCCTTCTCCTCGTGCGGCAAACGCTCGCGGTCCAGATTGAGTACGATCTCTTTGCCCTTGCCCCAGGCGTAGAGATTTTCGCGAGCCTCGACGCGCGAACCTGAGGCTCGAATGATGCGGATGACCGAGTCCAGATTATCGAGCGCGATCTTCAAGCCCTCGAGGATGTGCTCGCGAGCGCGATCTTTCTTCAGCAGGAAGACGGTGCGGCGCTGCACAACGTCGATGCGGTGATCGATGAAGCAGCGGATGGCCTGATCGAGCCCCAGCTCGCGCGGCTGCCCGTTGAGCACCGCGAGGAAGATCATGGAGAAGCTCTCTTGCATCTGAGTGTGCTTGTAGAGCTGATTGAGCACGATCTCAGGCTGCGCGCCGCGCTTGAGTTCGATGACGATGCGCATGCCGTCGCGGTCGCTCTCGTCGCGCACGTCGCTGATGTCGTCGACGATCTTGTCGGTGACCAGTTCGGCGATGCGCTCGATGAGCTTGGACTTGTTCACCTGGTAAGGAATTTCGGTGACGATGATCGCCAGCTTTTCCTTGGTCAGGTTTTCAGTGGCCACCTTGGCGCGCATCATGAAGCGGCCGCGGCCGGTCTTGTAGGCCTGGGGGATGCCCGACTTGCCGTAGAGGAAGCCGCCGGTGGGGAAGTCGGGACCCTGCACGTGCTTGAGCACGATGGCGAGAGCCGCCTCCCGGCTCTGCGCTGCGTCGGGGCTATTGACCAGCTCGATGGCCGCATTCAAAACTTCAGTGAGGTTGTGCGGCGGAATGTTGGTGGCCATGCCGACGGCGATGCCGCTTGAACCGTTGACGATGAGATTGGGAATGCGCGTGGGCAGCACCGTTGGCTCGACAGTCGACTCGTCGTAGTTGGGCGTGAAGTCCACCGTCTCCATATCGATGTCGGCGAGCAACTCGCCGGCAAAGCGCATCATGCGGCACTCGGTGTAGCGCATGGCCGCGGGCGGATCGCCGTCGACCGAGCCGAAGTTCCCCTGTCCGTCGACCAGCGGATAACGCAGCGAGAAGGGCTGCGCCATGCGGACCAGCGTGTCGTAGATGGCCGAGTCGCCGTGCGGGTGATAGACGCCCATCGCCTGGCCGACAACCTTGGCGCACTTGGTGTATTTCTTGTTGTGCTGGAGGCCCATCTCGTTGAGCGTGTAGAGCACGCGGCGATGCACGGGCTTGAGGCCGTCGCGGGCATCGGGCAGCGCGCGCCCGATGATGACGCTCATCGAGTAGTCGAGATAGGAGCGGCGCATCTCTTCCTCGATGTTGATGGGGATGAGGTTGGTGCCGCTATGGGGCGGGGTTCCGCCTTCGAGAGGGAGAAGTGGGTTCTGATCGTCTGCCATAAGATGTCATTTCAGGCTCTGCGGAAGGCGGCAAAAACGGTCCGGAAGAGGCGGGGCCGGGGTCCGCAGGCTGTGCTTCTATTTTACCCGTTGGAGCGAGGTATTAGCAAGGCGGGCGTGAAGAAATAAGTCCTTATTTTGGTTTGATTTATAACCGATCCATGCAGTCCTTTTCAGAGCCTCAATTTTCTCAATCGCGACATCGGCGCTGGTCCTGGATTCTGAAGCAGAATCAGCCCGAATTCCTATACTCTTTTTGCCCGTTATAGAGCCTGAAGAATCCTTCCACGAGCGGCGAAAGCACGTTGCTAAAGCAGTCCCGGCAAGCTCAGGATGCAGAAGATCGCTTGGAGCAGCACAATGGCTCCGGCAGCGGAGAGCGCCAGGCGGCCTCTCGGTCCCTCGTAGGCATCGGCAAAGACTCCGGCTACGAATGTGAGCAGGAACGGCAGCGCCCAGAGCCATGGAGTTCCAGGGGAGCCGGTCATTGTCAGAGCGAAGAGGATCGAAGCGCAGACAAGAGGAACGGAGTTCCCGAAGTAGCGTGAGCGGCGCAGGCCCAGGTAGAGCAGCAGCGCGGAGGCGGCAGCGACCGTAACGCCGGCATTCGGGAGCGCGGAAAAGAAACGTCGCGCCGGGTCGAGCGAAAGCCAGAGAAAGCCAGCGGCTGAGCGGAAGAGATAACTGAAGGCGTCGGGCGAGAAGCCGTAGCAGGCGAAGACCAGCAGGAACGCCCCCGCCACGGCCGCCAGCACGACCGGCAGCACCTGGGAGCGTCGCCCCTCGGCAACCCAGATCATGGCTGCCAGACCCAGCAGGGCTACTGTGGGCAGCGCTGCAATGTGCGAGGCCGCCGCCAGGCCAAAGGCCGCCGTCAGGAGCACGATGCGCGGACGCCACTTGGCGACCGGCCCCTGCATGGCATGAGCCACGCCGATGCAGGTGTAGACGCCGCCATAGACCCCC
>CAWJLK010000010.1:0-50665 GCA_963843625.1 uncultured Acidobacteriaceae bacterium | reverse complement strand
GCCATTGTCAGCGCTGCCTTCCCCGTCGTATCGATAAAATTGCTGCCATCGAACGAGATCGCGTTCCCGTTGAGATCTGTGATACTGCTGGTATTTTTCTCCCCCGGAATGGGGGGCACGATGGTTCTTCCATCCGGGTCGTAATAAAGAGGAACCGACGCTCGCATGAAGGATGTAGCCCGAGCCATCCGAGGCAGCGATCGTTGCGGATCCAGGGTAGGAGTCGCAATCCGAAGAAGAGTGCCGACGAAACTGTGAGAGTTGCCGTCGGGGTCGGAATAGCTGAAGCCCGTATAGATGGTTGTCCAATACCATGGCGGGTCGGCAAAGCATTTCTGCTGCCCCGTAGCATAACGAAAAGATCCCGCGTTGGCGGTCGCATCAACGGCCCAGCCCCAGTTTTGAGCAGGAGACCAGGCCGTGCCGGGCTTCCAAATGGCGCTGCTGTATTTGAGGCTATGGTTGAAATCAAACCCCGCGCGCGCCTCTTTCTCGAAATCACGGGCACCGAGAAATACGAAGCAAGATTCCCCACATTGACGGTGTCGAAACCTTGGTTATCTAACGTTGCATACGGGTAACTTCCGGCTGCGACCTGCGCCGCCAGGATGGGTGTGGCAAAAAGGCTGAGGGCGAGAAGCAAGGGAAGAAAACTGCGTGACGCGGGGACGTTCATCGCGTATCCTTTCTGATTGTGGGATGCGGATGGAACTATAACGCGCGTAATTTTGCCTGTCAAGAAATTGTTGTGCAAAAACTGGAAAATCGCGGGATGCAAGTACCGCGACAAAAAAGGTTCAAGAGCCCATTTTGAGACGGCGGCAGATGGTGGCCCTTGACAACGGGGCACAATCAATTCCGCTGTCGGCAAGGAACCTGTGTGCTGCGCCAAGGCTTTCTAGGGCTCATCGTCCTCCTCCGGCTGCGTTTTGAAGCTGTCATGTTTACACCCCTCCGTGCTCAAAAGCTTCGCTTGTGCTCGTCCAAAATCTCCGCATTGGCTCTCTCCTCTGTCTTCTTTAGCGAGCGTTGTGATCGCAGATATCGGAAACGGCACCCGGTGGTGAGGTCGATGTCCAGCCGAGCGGTTTCCATCTCCGGCACCGCGGCAATGACTTGATCCCAGCATGGCCAATCGGTTCCGGTGTCCCACTTGCGTTGCACTTCTTCTATGAAGCCAGCGTGAACGAGCGTCAAAGATAGTCGGTCGTGCCACACTTGGCACGTATAGCCCACGCCCTTCGGCATCTCCGCGCAATTGATCCACTCCTGCAGACGACCTGTGACTTCTTCCAGTTGGGCACTTCATTCGAAAGAAATTCAGCTATCGCCAAGCGTGTCAGGACTGAGCGCGCGGACTGGATGTCGGCCTCGCGAAGCATTTGTGCCGGCGTTTGACACGTGCCCAACTTTTCCCACTTCCGGACCAAGAATCCTTCGCGACGAGTTTAGTTCAACTTCGGCGATAGGTCTGGCCACATCGAAAACAGCCCTCATGCGGGACTCAAGTTCTGGAGGTAATCCGTTTCGCAGCCAATCGACAACGCTCTGGGGTCTGGTTGCGCCGCCGATGTACGCGGTCAGCTTGTAGCCGATGATCAAGACCAAATCCGCGAGATCCAATGACTTGTCATTCGATGCATGGTGCGGAAAGCTTGGGCGATCATTGCTCGCTTTCATTGGCTGCTCCCTCTGAGATCCTCTT
This sequence comes from uncultured Acidobacteriaceae bacterium, assembly GCA_963843625.1. Lineage (GTDB taxonomy): Bacteria > Acidobacteriota > Terriglobia > Terriglobales > Acidobacteriaceae > Telmatobacter. The sequence continues at coordinate 48,960 of CAWJLK010000010.1, read as the reverse complement.
AACTTGACCACGTTGAAAATCATGAAGGGACTTCGAACGACTTGCATTGGCGCGGGCTACGATTGATATCCGCGGTCAACCCGACTTCGGCGATGAAACAACGTGCAGGCATTGGCAATGCTCACATCGGAGACTTGAAGGCGGATTTGGCAGCAGAAGCCTATAGATCAATGACCCGAACTTTGCCTGCAGGATCCAAACTTGTACGTCAACTACTGCATTCAGCCGGACCCACGCCCACTGGTGGGGCACGATGAATGGTGTCTCACCGTCGGAAAAATCAACGTGCGTTTTGAGCTTCTTGATCACACCATCGCGCACCGATCGCCGCACCAATCGAGAGCAGCGCCAGGCTGTATATGGCGATCAGAATCGGGTGTCCCAGTTGTATGTGAATCTTGCTCGCCATACTTCGCCTCAACTCTCAATCATTCCAAGTTTGCGCAACCATGGCCCCGAAGACATCGCGTATTTCAATCCCACTTTGGAGGAACTTCGTTGTGCGCCAGCAAAGGGTCACTCGGCTCCAAGGTCGAGATGACAAGCTGGATGTTCTGATCGTCGTCGAAAAGATCTGCAGTATCCATTGGCCCGACATAGACCGGCGGTGCGAATCTATTTCGATCAAGGTGGATGAGGATCTCTGCATCGCCGTCAACCTCTTCCAGTCTAGTGATGAGTTCACTTACCTTCATGCAGCCTCCAGATCAATTTGTGCCTCACTATCGGATCAATTCATGCCTCGGACTCTGCCGGGATCTGCATCAGGGAGTTCTCCGGTTCAATCTGATCGTCTCTCAAACCACAACCAATCCTCTGCAACTCCACCCTCAATCGACTTGTCTTCCAACAATTGGCGGATAGCATTTGCGTCGAAGCCCAAAGACTTATTTAGAGGCCAGCCCAACGCAGGCGCGGGCGCAGAAACCAGATCAACAAATGTATCCAACTCGTCCCAACTCGGCATTCTCGTCCCAACTCGGCATTTCCGTCCGCAGAACTTCATGGCAATGGCCGCCAACTTACCGATTTCGTTTCATCTCCTCCGTGGATTCAGCCACAAATTCATTCCGTGTACAACGGTCTCCTCACCCTCTGGACGAGCTGACTCTTCTCATCGAGGTACTCTGACCGCTCGCTCGGCTTTGCTCAGGATCGAAGGCGACCATTATACCGTCCGCGACCCGCGGGGCCGCGTCAGGGCCTCCCGGACCTCATCGACCGCCTTCGGCATGCATTTCGAACCTGTCATGTTAGCTCCCCTCATGCTCAAAAGTCTCGCTTCTCTTCGTCCAAAACCTCCGCACTGGCATTCACCTTTACCGTCTTTTGTGAGCGTTCGGATCGGAGGATATCTGAAAGGGCATCCTGTGATGAGATCGTTGTCAATACGAGCGCTTGCCATTTCCGGCACTACAGCAATGATTTGATCCCAGCATGGCCACTCGAGTCCTCTGTCCCACGCACGCTGCAATTCTTCAGTGAATCCACAGTGGAGAAGGATTAGTGACAACTGCTCGCCATGCCAAAGGTCGCACTTGTAACTGACGCGCTCCGGAAGCTCCGCGTGGTTGATCCACTCCTGCAGACGAGCGGCGGCGTCTTCACGATTGGCCACCTCGTTCGAGAGGAATTCTGTTTGACCACACGCGTAAGTAGTGGGCGCGCAACCTCGACGTCTGCTTCACGCAGCACGTGCGCGCTGCCGTGCCATATGTGCCCATCTCCTCTCGATGCTGGATCAAGAAATCTTGAGCGCGGAGCGTTGATTCAACGTCGGCAATCAATTTGGCAACATCAAAGGCTGCTTTTAGCGAGGTTCAATATCCAAGGGCGGACCATTGCGCAGCCAACCGAACAGAACCTGGCCTGAGACTGATCCGATATAGGCTGTCAGCCGGTAGCCGATGATCGAGACCAGCACCGGTAGGCTGAATACACCCGCTGCACACGCTTGGATCGAAAGATCGGAATTATCTTGCTGACTTTCATAGGGCTCCGCTCGGTGTTCAGGCAAAATCAGATACTGGAACTCTCGGCTTCAAAAGGCCGGGTGCGGGCTGCTGTCGGGAATTAAAGGTCATAATCCGTACAATGCCTGCCGGATCCAAAGGCTTGTATCGCTCGTTGAGATAGGCTGCGTTGATGAAGCGAGTGACGCCGTTAACCGCCACTTCCCCTTCCGGTCTTGCTCGCTCGAAAATGGTGTGATTTTGTTGCTTTTTGGAATCGGCGACAGCGCAACAAAAGGGCTGCAAATTGGTTCGCAACAGAGATTTAGGGATAAAATATGGTCTTGAAAGCGACTGAAATCGGGCATCTCCTTCATGCAACAGCCGCCATAAATACCTAGAATCAGACATTATCTCTCGGCGACCCGCAACTGAGCAGACTCTCGATCAGCGGCTATCGCGATTGCCCCACTCTGTTCCAACTCTCTTTGGAACGCTTCACCATGAGTAGATTGCCTCTACCTGCGGAGTGGTGGGAGTGATGCCATTTGGGACAGGTACCCGAAGGACCATCTGCAGGTTCTTGCTCTCCCAGCCCTTAACGGTTTGTTGCAAGGCGTGATCGAGTTCCTTGGGACTCGAAACAAATTCCGCCGCGGCCTGAGTGCCGGGTCCGGTGATTCCGGCGACAATCGTAAGGTATTGACCGGTTTGAGAACTCTTCAGCCGGCTTACAATGGCAAAGTCCGTCGCGGGCTGCTGTTCGGTAGCTGAGCCCCATTGAGAGGACCTCTCGCTCGCCTTCCATTCAGTCTTCCATACCCGTCCCGAGGGAGCCTGTTCCTGGATCGCCGTGTAACCTTGCCCTTCTGAAAATTTGAAGTGGAGAGTGGACATCATCTCCATTGTCCAGCGATTGTTGTAGGCGCCAATCAATGTGACGGGGGCACTGCGCAGATCCGCCAGTGAACAATCCTCTCCAATTCTGAGTTGGCTCGACTTGCCCAGGCGGCCGAACAGCATTGCTATCCGAAAAGCGGCCTCGGCGTCTCCTCTTGCGATGCCGTAGTCTTCCTGAACCTGCATGTCTGCCCATTTCGGAGCCATGTCCAGATCCCTCGGAAGCCGTTCATTCAGCCTCTGCCATTCCGAACCGAAATTGTGATCATGCGATTCAGAGTACTTCTGGTAGAACTCTCGCGATGGGAGATAGACGACCGGTTTAGCCAGGCAGACCACCACCGACTCGGGACTGGCAGTTACTGGTTCCCAGAACCGGGTAAAACGCGGATATTGGGCGTCTTGCCGGCGAGATGCCCAAATTCCAATGCCTAGAGCAGCCGCCAGAAATAGTGCAACAGCCGGAATCCAGCGGCGAAGATGCCTTGCCGGATCAGCAGTCTTCCCTTCCCTTCGCGCCAGGATGGCGGCCTCTTCTTCGAAGGGCGAAGAGGCCTCTCTTTCGGAGGGAAATGCGGAATGAAAACAGAACTCGGGAACGTAGGAGCCAAGTGGAAGCAGGATTCGCACCGGGGGGTCGTCGAGCGCGTCTTTTGCATCTTTGTAGTACTGGTCGAGCCTTCGTCGAAGCTCTCCCGCCTGCTTTCGTACTAGTGAGTTCTCAGGGGTAATTCCCTCGGGCGATCGATCGAAGACGTCGGCTCCAATAGTTCGCTCCTTCAGAAGCGATCCCCTGCCCTCAAGTGTTTGCTGAACTACGTAGGAGAGGAACTGTCTGCTCCGCCTGCTTGTGCGAAAGGGCTCGCTTTCGATGATCTTTTTCAGTTCAGCAAATATGGCAGTTTGCTTCTCATCGTCGAAAGGCAGCGAGTCACCATTTACCACGGCGTCCCCAGGGCGAGCAGGGTCCATGACTCGAATATATCAGGCACAGGCGCCCTCGCAGGTGGCGTTTGCTGCCTGCCTGCTACGACTGGCTGGCTAGCATATCAGCACGGTATTCAGAGGGCATTCCGGCCAGAGAATTCCGGGAAATAGTCGACGCCTGGAGTGACACACGGTGACTCACCGTGCCGCACTTGAACTCATTCGATCAAGGGTTCATACTCCCGCATATTAACCCGGAGTGAAGAAGTCCAATAGAAAGGAAGCTCTCATGCGTAAAGCTCTCTGCCTCGCCATCCTGGCAGCACTTTCTCTTTCCGCGGTGGCCCAGAACTCGGGCAGTGATTCTGTCCTCCCCGGATTTCCCCAGGCATTCAAATGGCGCAACAGCCCTGTGGACTGGGGCGCGAAGGACGGCGTCCTTACCATCAAATCGGCCGCTAAGACCGATTGGTACATTGCGGCGATTGACGCCCAGCAGTCGGCAACTTCGCCTCTTCTGTTGTTTCCCGCACCCAAGGACTTCTGGTTCAGCGCGAAGGTTACGGTCGACTTCAAGTCGCAGTTCGATGCGGGCGCGCTCGTGGTCTATGCCGACGAGAAGAACTGGGTCAAGTTCGCCTTTGAGAGTCAGAACGGAAAGACCGGGTCGATCGTTTCGGTGGTAACTCGCGGGCTCTCTGACGACAACACCGGGGCAGCGATCGAGGGCAGTTCGGTATACCTGAAAGTCTCCAAGACCGGGCCGGCGTTTTTCTTGTACTTCTCGATGGACGGCAAGAAATGGAATTTGACCCGCGCCTTCAGTCTTGGCCCGGAGCAGCAACTGCAATTCGGATTTTCGGCGCAATCTCCCACGGGGGCCGGCTCGACGGCCACCTTCTCGGAGATCCATTACAAGCCCGAGGCTCTGAAACCATGGACCGGAGAGTAAACGAGTAAAACACGCCAATCATGCGGCGGTCTTTCGTGATGGTCGCAGCGTCTAGAAAATAGAACTAATTTTGGAGAAGACATTGCACCGGATCGTGTATACCGCACTTTTCGTCATGTTTCAGTGCGACACTTTGTTTGAGCGAATCGTCAGAGGTTCTGCATATTCCGCGAGTGCATCAAGCGCCCAAACTGCAGGATTTCGTCGAAGGCACGCCGCGCGAGGCCGAGGTGGCGGTCACGGAGTTCTTGCAGATGGATCCGGTGGACGGCTCCCCGATCAGTCAGCACACAACTGCATTCCTCTCCTACGACGAGCGAAACCTCTACGTCGGATGGATATGCAAAGACGACCCGAAGAAGATTCGCTCCCGTGTCTCTCGCCGCGAAGATGTCATGAACGACGATCGCGTAACCATCAATATCGACACATTCCAGGACCACACCCATGCCTACTGGTTTGACGTGAATGCTTACGGCGTTCAATCGGACGGCATCACGACCGATGGAGTAGGCGACGACGTCAGTTGGGACAGCCTGTGGTACAGCGAAGGCAAGTTCACCAAGGATGGGTACGTCGTACTTGAGAGCATCCCGTTCCGGAGTCTGCGCTTTCCAGCCGGCGAGTCGCAGGATTGGGGATTCACGCTCTGCCGCTTCATTGCGCGCAACAATGAGACATCGTGTTCCCCGCACATTGCCCGTGCTCGCCTACCGCAATGGGTTGGACAGTTCGACACGCTGAATATTCAGGAGAACATCTCGCCAGGGCGCAATATGCAGTTCATTCCCTATGAGATGTTCTCGAAGGGCCGCTATCTCGATGCCGAAACCGGTCCCACTAGCTTTAATACAAACCGCGTGGGACTCGATGCCAAGATGGTTCTTCGCGATGCTTTCACCCTCGACATGGCGATCAATCCAGATTTCAGCCAGGTGGAAAGCGATCAGCCCCAGGTGACAGTAAACCAGCGCTATGAGGTGGTCTATTCCGAACAGCGGCCGTTCTTCACAGAAAATGCCACCTTGTTCAAGCTTCCGGAGCAACTGTTCTTCTCTCGGCGCATTATTGACCCGCAACTTGGCGTGAGAATCGGAGGCAGCACAGGCCGCTGGAGCCTCGGTGCTCTGGTGGCCGATGACCGCGCCCTCGGCAAGGAAGCAGCCGCAGACGAGGCAAACCACGACAAGCGTTCGCTGGATGAAGCCTTGCGACTGCAATATGATTTTGACCGCCAATCACACGTCGGATTGACGGCTATCAACACTGATTTTGCCTCCACGTACAATCGCGTGGGATCGCTCGATGCCCGTAAGGAACTGGGCGGCAATTGGTTTGCGAATGGTCTGTTGGCGTATAGCACAACGCGGGAGACGAGCGGCAGACACAAAGACGGCAAGGATTTGCTCTTGAGCGTCAGCAATTCCACACTGCACACTTCCTTCAATTCGACCTACATAGATCGCAGCCCTGGATTTGTTTCCGCGCTCGGCTATATTCCAAGGGTAGATATTCGTGATTGGGCCAACACCGCGAGTTACAGGTGGCGGTTGAAGAACAGCAGCGTGGTGGACTTCGGTCCCAGCCTCTCGCAAGATGTGAACTGGGACAGGCAGGGGCGCATTCAGGAGTGGTGGGTCAAGCCTTCGTTCACACTCGATATGTTGCGATTGACATATTTCACGATCGCTCATAACGAGTCTTTTGAATTGTTCAACGACATCGCCTTCCGCAAGCACAGCAACAGCTTCCAGGCATCCTCTGAGCCGTCCAAGCGTTTCGCACTCTCTGGCGACGTGGAGATTGGCCGCGGGGTCAACTACTATCCTGCTGCGGGCCTTCTTCCCTTCCCAGCGCACTTTGCGAATGTTGACGCCGGATTTACCTGGCGTCCTGTGCCACAAATGAGAATCGACGAGAGCTACATCTATAGCCGTCTGGGCGCAGACAAGAACTGGTTGCCGCAGAATGCTCCGTTCAGCCCTGCCATCTTCAACAACCATATCCTGCGCACCAAGGTGAACTACCAGTTCACGCGATTCCTGGGGTTGCGCACCATACTGGATTACAGAGGGGTCCTGCCGAATACTTCGCTCGTGGCGCTGGATCGCTGCAAGTTCATTGGGGCAGACGTTCTGCTGACGTATCTGCTGCACCCGGGAACGGCCATCTATGCCGGCTATTCGGATATCTATGAGAACGTCAGCTTCAATTCCCTGCTTAATCCGGCACTTCAGCGCACGCAGTTTCCTGACATGAGCACCGGACGTCAGGCGTTTGTGAAGGTCAGCTATATGTTTCGCTATTGACTTCAAGATCCAGGTTCTGTTTGTGGGAACGAGCTCTGAGTTCAATAGCTAACTTGCTTGTAAAGAGAGGGAGACAGTCAAATGTATCCAACTAGTTCTTCGCGTCGCCGGTTGCGGAGCAATCGATTGAAGCGCCTCGCGGTTCTGGGGCTTGCCGCTTTCGGACTTATTGTGCCGTTATCGCTGTTAGTGGCGCAGAAGGCTGACCGCCCGGTGACCTTCTGCAATCCACTTGATCTGCCCTATCGTTTTGCGCTGAAGGACTGGAAGTTGTCGAAGGGCGCTTCCACGCGCGAGGCGGCCGATCCCACCATGGTCGTACACAAAGGTGAGTACTGGCTCTTTGCCTCGAAGAGCGGCGGCTACTGGCACTCGAAAGACATGCTTCATTGGGAGTTCATTGAACCTACAGGCTTCCCTACAGAGGACTATGCCCCGAGCGTCGAGATCGTCGGCGATAAGTGGGTACTAACTACCTCTGGCGGACACGCGGTCTACACCTCCGATGATCCGGCAACCGGAAAATGGACCAAGGTGAACGATCTCGCTGAGTTTATGGATCCGGAACTCTTTCTGGACGAGGATGGCAAGCTCTATCTCTACTCCGGCTCATCGCCGGATAAACCCATCTTCGGAGTTGAACTCGATCCAAACAACAAATACGAGCCGACAGGCGAAAACAAGCCACTGCTTCCGGGACTTGATCCTCTACGTCACGGCTGGGAAGCAAGAGGACTCTCTGGCAGCGACGAAGACATCAAGAATGAAAAGAGCCTGCCGTGGATGGAAGGCGCCTGGATGACGAAGCATAAAGGCACCTACTATTTGCAGTATGCGGCTCCGGCCACCGAGATGAAAGAGTACGGCGACGGAGTCTATATCTCCGATAAGCCGCTCGGCCCTTACCGCTATACCGCCTACAGCCCGTTCTCCTATAAACCCACCGGCTTCATTGGCTCGGCGGGGCACAGCAGCACGTATCAAGATTTAGGTGGAAGATACTGGCATGTGAGCAGCATGTTGATTGGCGTCAATTACTTCTTTGAACGGAGGCTTGGCATCTTCCCAGCCGGATTTGTGCCGAATGGTTCGGAGCCGGATGAATTAGTGACCAACACGTATCTTGGCGATTATCCGCAACTGGCTCCGGGGTTGGCCAAAGATCCGCTCAAGAACAATTTGCAGGCTGGATGCTTCTTTCCTATAAGAAGAAAGCCACCGCCTCCTCAACCCTGAGCGAACAATACAAACCCGACCTCGCATTCGACGAGGACATACGCACCTGGTGGGCGGCGGCAACCTCGAATCCCGGTGAGTGGCTGAGCGTCGATCTTGGCAAGACCTCTCGGATTGATGCGGTTCAAATCAACTTCGCAGACGCGAAATCGACCGTCTACGACCGCCTGCAAGACGCATATCGCTATATCTTGGAAGTCTCAGACGACGGCAAGACATGGAAGACGCTTGTCGACCGCAAAGACAATATGCGCGATGCTCCGCATGAATACGTTCAACTCGACAAGCCGGTCGTGGCCCGGTATGCGAAGTTGACCAACATCCACACGCCCGGCGGCGCGGTGTTTTCGGTAAGCGGCCTGCGTTTCTTTGGCAGTGGAATGGGCAAGGCGCCGAAGCAAGTAGGCGGCTTATCGGCAGAGCGCATGCTCGAACCGGAGGCTGATGAAGATCTCCTGGAAGGAGAGCCCCACCGCCGACTTCTACATCGTGCGGTATGGCATCAAGCCGGATCGCCTCACTTTCAACTTCCAGGTTTACGACGGCGAAAGCGTGACCATTCCCGGGCTCAATGTGGATTCCGACTACTTCTTCACGGTAGATGCTGTAAACGACTCGGGTATTACAAAAGGAACAGAGGTTAAGCCTGTGCTTAGCCGAAAATGAAGATACAACCTTCGATCGTGCTCTCCGTATCCTCACTGTGACCGGAAAACCGAGGATACGGAGCTCGAACGAATCCTTTGTCTCGCATGGCTTTCATGCGCACAAAGTGCACGCTTTTTGACCACGAACATGCTTGGCATGGTGATCTCAGAGTGTTCAATAGGCGGAATTTCCGGGGCATCTACAAACCCTAGTAAGCTATTTATAATCAGTATTTTGGCTGCCCACCAGGGATTCGAACCCCAATATGCTGCTCCAGAGGCAGCTGTCCTACCATTGAACGAGTGGGCATCAGATTACCAGCCGGTTTGCGGCCTGGTCGGATTTGGCTGCCCGAGGCGCTCGAACACCATATCCAACTTGTACATCATAAGGGGATTCTCCTCCCTGGGTCAAACAAACTGACTCGCGTTTCCAAACTGCGTGGACCTCACAACACGTTATTCATCGCGCAGCACTTCCAGTGGTCGAAGCCCAAGAATCCGATAGCTCGCGATCCAACCCGTCGCCGTAGCCAGTACCGCAGTCCCCACCAGTGCAATCAGCGTGGCCTTCCATCGATGTGAAAGGCCACTTCAAGTTTGCGCAGCAGCACCTGCGTCAGCAGATTTGCAAAGACCACACCGACCGACCCGGCCAGCAGGCCCAGCACGCTGAACTCCACGCTGAAGGTGCGCACGATACGCATCCGCGTGGCGCCCAGAGTCTTCAGCACAACCGCTTCCCGCATTCGGCGGAAGCGAGTGCTGGCGATGCTCGACGCCAGAATCATCAACCCCGCAAAGATCGAGAACCCTGCAAGGAAGCGCACCACAAAGGTGATCTGATCGACTACGCTTTCGATTCGCTCCAGCACATCGGCGACATTGATCACTGTCACCGTGGGATAAGCCGCGAAGAGCGCCCGCTCCATCGTAGCTACCTGTTTTGGATCGATGTGCGCCCCGCCATACCATGTAGCCGGCTCGTCCTTGAGCTGCCCCGAGGGCAACAGGAATGAGATGCGCGCTCCGGGGTGCTGTCCGTCGGCGCGAAAGATCGACGCAATCTTCAAAGCTCGCACCGACCCGCCCACTTCGATCTCGACCGACGAGCCCAAACCAAGATGCAGCCGCTGGGCCACGCCTTCGCTGATAGCCAACTCCGCCGCGCCAGCATCGCTCCACCACTTTCCCTGCGTGATCTTGTCGCCTGCGGGAGGCGTATCGGCCCAACTGAGTTCTGCGTTCTCAAGCATTCGCCGTGGAAAATGCTCGCCCTTCATTTGCTCCACAGGTTTGCCGTTGAGCGAAATGAATCGTCCGGTCACCACCGGCAACAGGTCCAGGGTCTGACCCGACGCCTGACTCATTCCCGGCTGGTGCGCGAAGAACTCCTTGATGCCTGCAACCTCGTCGGTCGTTATGTCGATCAGGAAGACATTCGGCAGCTTGGGCGAAGCCGTTTCCCGGAGATCGCGCAAGAGCGCAGACTGCATCAGATAGACGGCCAGAATCAGCATCACTCCGGCGCCCAGCGCGGCCAGCACGGCCGCCGACTGATTGCCCGGCCGGTAGAGATTGGCCAGCCCGTGGCGCAGAGACGAAGGAAGCCGCAGCCGGACGCGATTCAGCAAGAAGCGCAGCGTCCAGAGAGCGACTGCGGCCAAAACGAGGAGAACAATCAGCGCGGCTGTAAACAGAATGGCGAACCATGTGCCGATCTTGGCGGAGTCGGAGAGCGCCCATGCAATTCCGCCCAGAGCCAGCACAACGATTGCCGACAATCCGAGTTGCAGACGCCGCGCCCACCAGCGCGCGAGCCACCCGCGAACGCCATCCGGTCCCTGCTCGACCAGCCTGCGCAACACCAGCACAGGCCGAACAGCACGCACGTCCAACAACGGAGGCAGGCAAAAAAGCAGTGTGGTTAAAAGGCCAGTTCCCAGCCCTGCCGCAACCGACGCCCACGGAAAGTCAAGGTGTGCGTGCACCGGCAACAGTTTGCCAAAGACCGCCGGCAGAGCGGCCATTACGCCGACACCGGCTGCCACGCCAACCAAACCTCCAGCCAACCCAAGAGCTAAAGTCTGAAGCAGAAAGATTCTCAGCAGATCGCTTGATCCTGCGCCGACAGCCTTCAAGATGGCCAGCATATCCATTCTTTGTTCCAAGTGCGCGTGCATGGCCATTGCCACGCCAATCGCGCCCAGCACCATAGCCACCAGGCAGATCAGGCTCAGAATTGCGGTCGCATTATCCAGCCCATGAGTCAGCGCAGGATTGCCTTCGCGGTAGTCCATCACCTGCGCGTCAGGCAAGGCTGCCTCGACTTGTTTACGCATTGCGGCAAGGTCGGAGAGCTTCTTGGTTTGCTGTTCCGGCAGCTTCATCAGCAGTCTCTGGCTGGCGCGGCTGCCCGGAGCGATGAGGCTGGTCCGCGCAAGCGCCGCCTGCGAGATCATCACCCGCGGCCCCAGTCCCGCGCCGGCAGTGATGCGGTCCGGTTCCTGCTTGAGCACCGCCGCAATCCTGAATTCCCTGCCCCCGAGGCGCAGCGTTTGGCCCACATGCGCGTTCAGCCGAATGAGAAACTCATCGGCCACCACCGCCGAGTCGCCCTCCAATGCCTGCTGCAAGCTCATCGCCGGTTCCAGCGCGGCTGTGCCGTAGTAGGGGTATTCAGCGGGATCCACAGCCTTGAGCGAAACCAGAAGCGGCACAGGATCGGGCGGAACCGAAGCCATCGAGATGGTCTCCGTCACCCAAGTCGTGCGAAGCCTCTCCTGCTTGGCGATCGCGGCGATCTTGCTCGACTCCTCCGAATCGGGCTCATGAAAGAGCCGCGCACTGAGATCGCCTGCCATCAGCGAACGCGCTTCTGTTGAGAGCGTGCGGCGGAAGCTGTCGCTGAAGCCACGCACTCCCACGAGAGCCGCCACTCCAACAGCGACCGACAACACCACAAAGCCGAACTTGCCGGGCGCCGAGCGCAGATCGCGCCAGCCGATGGCTGCGGCCCTCTTCCAGCTCAGTGCGCGCTTAGCCATTCTGCGCCTGCTCCGCAACGGCAACAGCAGACGGCAATGAATCCTCGACGATCATGCCGTCTTTGAGAACGATCTTGCGGTCGGCGCGGCTGGCTACTTCGGGATCGTGCGTCACCAGGACCAGCGTGGTTCCCGCCTTGCGATTTCGCTCCAGCAGCAGATCCAGCACCAGCCGCCCATTGGCGGAGTCAAGATTGCCTGTCGGCTCATCGGCCATCACAATCGGCGGCTCGACGACAAAGGCCCGGGCCAGCGCCACGCGCTGCTGTTCGCCGCCGGAAAGCTGCACCGGATAGTGGTCCACGCGCTCCGCGAGGCCAACCTCGTCGAGCAGACGCCGCGCCTGCTCCAGACCACTGCCTGCGAGATTCAGTTCAAAGGGCAGCAATACGTTTTCAAGAGCCGTGAGGGTTTGAATCAGTTGATAGGACTGGAAGACGAAGCCGATTTTCGCGCCGCGCACCGCGGCCAGCTCGCCCTCGGCGAGATTGTGGATCGGCACGCCGTCGAGCCAGATCTCGCCGGAGCTGGGCGTATCGAGCCCGGCCAGCAGTCCCAGCAGCGTGCTCTTGCCGCTGCCGCTCGCGCCGACGATGGCCACAAACTGGCCGGCCGGAATGGTCAGCGTGATCCCTTTCAGAATCTCCACGCGCCGCGCGCCGTTCTGAATCCACTTCTTCGCGTCACGAACTTCAATCACTCGCCCGGCCTCCAATTTGCCGAAGTGCGGCCCGACTTCCCTGCCCTACACTATTGTTGTGTACGTTCGCCGATCACTGTTTGTTTCGCTTTGGCTGATTCTTCTCGCCATAGCGGCCTCGACCGCGCAGGAGCAGGCCGCTGGACCGCCCCTGCTGGTCTGCTACGGCGACAGCATTACTGCGGGCTACGGCTTGCAGAGCGGCCAATCTTTTCCAGACGCGCTGCAAAGAGACTTGAACGCTCACGGCTACCACTACAAGGTGAGCAACCAGGGCACGAGCGGGGCAACGACCAAAGACGCAGTCGCCGGTCTTAACGTCATACTGCGCTTGCATCCGGAGATCGTCATCGTCGAGTTTGGCGGCAACGACGGCTTGCGCGGCCTGCCCCTCGACCAAACCCGGAACAACCTCGACACAGTACTGACGGCACTGCATAACGCCCACATCAAAGCTCTGCTGGCCGGCATCACGCTCCCGCCAAACTATGGCCCGGATTATATTCGGCGATTCGATCAGATCTTCCGCGATCTGGCCGCCAAGCATCACGTCGCCTTCGTCCCAATGATCTACGAGAACTTGTTGAGCGTTCCTGGCACGATCCAAGCCGACGGCATCCATCCCACCGCAAAAGGCTCGGAGATCATCGCGCGAACGCTAATGCCGGCTCTTGCGCCCTTGCTTCGCAAAGGCCAGTGAACAGTGGATCGTGGTCAGTGGGTACAACTGCACTCCACTCTACTCCAGCCTCAGACGGCCAGAGTCATGCGAACAAACTGATCTCTGACCCCCGATCTCTGATCTCTGTTTTCAGCCCATCACCACGACCGGCTGAAAGAGCGTCCCGGCAACACGCCTTGCAATCCCTACCAGTTCGCGCTGACTGGCGAAGACCTTCACCAACGGCGCCGCGGAGTACTCCGGCAGGTTGGCCTGAGCGCCATTGCGCAATCTGCCCAGGGTCTGCTCGTCGCCGGTCACCGCAGGCATCTCAGGCAATAGGCTGCGTGGATGCACACAGAACTGCTCCAGCGCCACGACGTTCCCGGCCAGCGGTTGCAGTTCGTCCAGAGTACGGGCCTCGGCCAGCGTGAAGACTCCGGCCTTGGTACGGCGCAGGCTGGCCAGATGCGCTCCGCATCCAAGATCCTCGCCCATCTCGTGCGCCACCGAGCGCACATAGCCTCCGGCACTGACGGTCATCGTGAAACTAGCCTCAGCGCCATCGAGCGCGACAATCTCAAAGCTGGCGATTTGAATTGTGACAGCCTTTAGCTCGACGGGTTTGCCCTGCCGGGCCAGCTTGTAGGCTGGCGTGCCAGCGATCTTCTTTGCGGAAAACGACGGCGGCATCTGCTCGATCTCACCGTGAAAGCGAACGCTTGCAGCGCGAATGCGGTCGAGCGTCAAAGGCGGGTTCAGTTCCGCAATGCAGTCCGGTCCTGCGGGTTGGCCTTCAGCGTCAAATGTGTCTGTTGCAAAGCCGAAGCGGATCGTGCCGCTATAGCTCTTCTCCGCATCTGAAAAGTATTGCGCCAGCCTCGTGTATTTGCCCAGCAGCAGAGGCAGGACGCCAGTCGCCATGGGGTCCAGCGTGCCTAGATGTCCTATGGATCGTTCGCCGGTAATCTTGCGCAGCCGGTTCACCACATCGTGGCTGGTCATGCCGCCCGGTTTGTCGATGACGAGAAGTCCGTTCACCTATTCACTTTAGCTGAACGACCCTCCGGGATACCCGGTCCGGCCTTCAGCCTGCGGCGCCGGGCTGGCGCAACAGCGAGAGAAACTCCAGGCGCGTCTCCTTCTGCTGGAAGCAGCCCACCATGGCACTGGTTACGGTAGACGAGTGCTGCTTCTCGATGCCGCGCATCATCATGCACAGGTGGCGCGCCTCAATGACAACGCCCACGCCCTGCGGCTGGATGGCGTGCTGAATGGCGTCGGCGATCTGGCGCGTGAGCCGCTCCTGCACCTGCAGGCGGCGCGCAAAGACTTCGACCAGACGTGGAATCTTGCTGAGGCCGATGACCTTGCCTTTGGGAATATAGGCCACGTGCACCTTGCCGAAGAAAGGCAGCATGTGATGCTCGCAGAGCGAAAACATCTCGATGTCTTTGACGATGACCATCTCGTCGTAGTCTTCGTCGAAGAGCGCTCCGCGCAGAATCATCGTAGGGTCTTCGTTGTAGCCCTTGGTTAAATGCGTCAGCGACTTCTCGACGCGGCTTGGCGTGGCCAGCAGCCCCTCGCGGCTGGGGTTCTCGCCCAGACGGCTCAGAATCTCGCGAATCATCTCTTCCGTCGAGAATTCGCTAAGCGCTTCGTCGATCTTTGCCGCTCCTGATGCGGATTTGCTCATTGCCACTGTCTGCGCCATGATTTTGATCCTCTTGTTCTGGGGAATAGGGCGTCGTTACACGCCATAACACTCAAAAAAGTTATTTTCGGTTTCCTCGACGCGCACATGCTCCAGCTCGCCGGCCGGCAGCGCATCCTTTAACAAACCGAATACCTCTCTACAAAGATTCTCCGTTGTCGGCACCCGATTCATAAAGAGCGGATCGAGATTGAGGTTGACATGATCAAAACGGTCAATCACCTTTTCTCGCACCAATGTGTCGAGGGCAACCAAATCGACAACCATCCCAGTCGCCGGATCAACCGCGCCGCCGACCAGCACCTCCACGACATAATTGTGCCCATGGCCGCGGGGATTGTTGCACTTGCCATAGGCGTCGCGGTTCTCTTCGGCCGAGAGCGCCTCGGTATGCAGACGATGACTGGCGGAGATCATATAGCGGCGGCCGAAGCTGGCTTTCATGCTTCACCCCGAAAACCCACCCCACGAACGAAGACCTGTTCGTGGGGGCCCCGGTATTCCGCAAAGATCTCCGGCGTCTCGTAGACGCGAACCCTGCTCAACTGCGCACCACCGGCTGCTGTCACGGCGGGTTCGAGGCGCTTCCAGGCCGCAATGGCAAGGTTTTCCGTTGTCGGAATTGTCGCGGCGGTCTCCGATGCAGCAAACTCCGGAACGTCGAGATTGAGATTGCGATGGTCCCAGGCGTCGAGCACCTCGCGCTCCATCACGGCCTTCAACCACTTCAGATCGACAACGAAGCCGGTGACCGGCGTCAACCTCGCCCGCCACCGTGACCTCCAGCGTGTAATTGTGCCCGTGGCCATTGCGATTGGCGCAGCGGCCAAAGACCTGCTGGTTCTTCTCTTCAGTCCAGGCCGGGTTCCAGTAGTAGTGCGATGCGGAAAACGTGGCACGCCGCGTCAGGAAAATCATCTTGCTTCCTCAACAGTTAGATGCTCGGGACTGAGCAAAGGCTTCGTCCGCAAGGATTTTGGAAGCTCGGATTACGCTGCATAGCTTCTTCCCTTCCAGCTTACGCGCTTCAGAATGTGAACCTCGTACCAACTGCTGACGAGCAACACCACAAACAACGGCAGCCCCAGCGGCGCGAGCGCGCAATCGACAAACGGAAAATTCGACTTGGCCACGCGGCCATAAAAACGAAAGAGATTACGCACCCATAAGAGCGCCAGCACCCAGCCCGCGCCCAGCCACTGCAGCGAGTGCGCGCTGAAGCGTGCGTTCCACAGCCAGATGGCCAGCACAGGCAGCAGAACCAGAAGCGCAATGTCGAGCGCGCGCCACAAAGCCAGTGCCAGCGCATTCGCGAAGAGCAACGCCAGGTTCTTGCTCCAGCCCTCGATCATCGACGCCGTCGAGCGGTACATGCGCGTTGAGAGCGCATCCGGGGCATAGCGGAATTGCAGGCCGATCCTGCGCCGCTTCGCCAAGAATGCCAATTCCACGTCTTCCAGCACCTTATCCGCAACCGAAGGGTGGCCGCCGATCCGGCGATATGCCTCCCGCTCGACCAGGATGAACTGCCCGTTGGCCGCGGCGATACGCTGGTTTGGGTCAGAGACCTTCTCGGGCGGATAGGCCATGCGAGAGCTCGCTAAAGACCAGCGGCATCAAGCGAGCGTTGCACAAGCCCCCGAACAATCTGGCGCGGCGAGTAGCTCAACATGCCGGCCTTGTGCCGGACGGCCTCATGAATCGCTCGGTGCAGATCGCCCGGCTCGTGAATCGTGTCCGCATCCGTGAAGAGCAGCCAGCGCCCTCGCGCACGCTTTGCGGCCGTCCAGACGGCGTTGTTTTTGCCCACCCAGCCCGGCTCCAGTTTGTCGGCCTGGATCACGGTGACCCCGGTAAAGCCGCGGGCAATCTCCGCTGTCCGGTCAGAGGAGTCGTCATCCACCACGACCAACTCCCAGTCCTTGCCCAGCTTGAAGAATTCGTCAGACTGGCTGACGAGCGATTGAAGGCACTCGGCAAGGCAGTCTTGCTCGTTGCGCGCTGGAACGATAACCGTCAGTTCGATCAGTTCGCCGGCTCCGGCTGCGCATAGACGGTCCCTGGAACCGCCTCCCAGGTTACCGGCAGCGCAGCCGGGTTATCGGAAAGCCCAAGCACAGGCGTGAAACCGGCCTTTCCAACCGCTCCGATCTCGAATTTCTTCTCCATCCGTCCTCACTCCTTCGCAGGGACCCTTTCGCCGTATTATAGGGATGTGCGGCTCCCTCGGTTTCTTTCTCTCGGTTTGCTTGTGTTGCTGGTGCTCGCGTCCGGCATGCAACCGCGGCGCCCATCCGGCCCAGACCGGCAAGCCGGCGCCGGACTTCACCGTCTCCGATGGATCCACCACCGTACACCTGGCCAGTTACCGGGGCCGCGTGGTGCGTGCTCAACTTCTGGGCAACCTGGTGCGGACCGTGCATTGCGGAGATGCCCTCGCTGATCCAGCTTCACCACGAGCAACCCAATCTGGCCGTCGTGGCCGTCAGCGTCGATGAAGATCCAGACGCGTACAGCAGCTTTCTTGCCCGCCGCCACGTCGATCTGGTCACCGTCCGCGACCCTGCCGAGAGGGCCGCCCGGCTCTACCATTCAGAGATGTGGCCTGAGACCTACATCATCGACCGCAAGGGGATCATCAGGCGCAAGTTTGTCGGCTCTCAGGATTGGACCAGTCCTGAGATCAGCGCCTACCTGAAAAGCCTGTAGATCTTGGTATCATTCCCCTATGACCTCGGTGGAAATTCTCTATCGCTATGCTGTGCCGCCTACTGAGACGGCGATCTTTGCGCTGGCCAATACCCGCGAGGTCTACGGCATTCGCCGGCTCAACTTCGATCGCGCGGCTCGCACGCTCTCAGTCGAGTATGATGCCACGCGGCTCAACGCTGCCGCGGTCACCAATCTGGTGCGCCAGGCAGGGCTCGAGATCGAAGCCATCCTGCCGCTGATTCCGCCGCAACCAGCCCCGGAGCAGCCGCCAACCGCCTGAGATTCCAGCCGGGGCTCGAATGACCGCGTTTGCTGATTGCGTGGCCCGAAAAACCCTGATATTCTGTCTATGGTTTCGCTGGAAACCAGCCGTGTGCGCCCGTAGCTCAGTTGGATAGAGCGACTGGCTACGAACCAGTAGGTCGGGAGTTCGACTCTCTCCGGGCGCACCACTTCTTCCTCTCTCTGCGGTTCACTCCCAAATATTCTGATTGTTCACCAAAGCCGGGCCTCTCTGCGTCCACCGACAAAAAAGCGGAGCGCCGAAGCGCCCCGCCATTTCTCACGAACCCTCTCAAGCCATCAGTAGAGCCGGAAGTTGATCTCGACATTGACCGGAACGGGAACTGGGATCTTGCCGTCCTTCATGGCCGGCTTGAACTTGTATTTCATCACAGCTTCCAGGGCTTTTTCGTCCAACCCCATGCCGAGGGCGCGCACCACCCGCGGGTTCCGCGGATTTCCCTGCGCGTCGACGATAATCTGCACGATGCAGACCCCTTGATACTTGGCCCGCCGCGCCTCGTCGGAGAACTCGGCCTACGACATCGTTGAGCTGGACTGGCGCGGAGATTCCACCCCCAACGTGATAGAGCCCGCCGCCAATATTGCCGCCGGTTCCAGGTCCATAGCCATTGCCATTTCCCGAGCCCAGGCCGCCGCCACTTCCCGTTCCCATGCCGCCACTGCTGCCTTGACCATTCGATGCCAACTGGACGTTGACCGAGTTCTTGATGCCCAGATTCGGCAGCATGGGATTATCGGGTATCTTGATATCCTGCTGCACGTTGATCGCCGCGTCCACGGGAAGCTTGGGATTGTCCAGCTTCTGCACCTGAGGAGGCGTGATCGGATTCTTCTCGATCTTGGGCAGTTTGCCCTTGGACGCATCGACGATGCTGTGATCGCCTCCGCCGCCGCCGCCGCCCGCCTTGTCTGGCGCCTTGGGGCCGGTGAATTCTCCCACATCAATATCGGTCAGATTCAGGGCAGGCTTCGCCTTTTCGATGTAGTGCTTGCCCACGAAGAAGAGCGCGACCAGTAGGATGGTCACGTTGATCGTCGTGGCAATGCCCCAGGCCAAGGGATTGCGCTTGACCGCCATCCGGTCCGGCACCGGAATCGGCGTCGAGGTCAACTCCAGGGGCGGATATTTGGGAGGAAAGAAAGCGTCGCGGATGCTCTCGTAAAGATCGACCCAGATGGGCCTTTCCTTAATAGGAATCCCGAAGGTGATATCAAGCTCAATATCCTCTGCGGTGGCCGCGGAGGTTTGAGAATCCGACTCGGACTGGATGAGCAGTTCTTTTGCCATATTTGCTGCTGGTTCAGTGGCCTCTGGGCCCCTGGGTTGTCCGGAGATCGGAAGGGAATCTCGTCTCCGGGCTCATCTCTCCATTATGCTTGACTCCGCCCGTTTGTGTCTTGTTTGGAAAGGACTCGTAATCCAGATCTTCATATTCCGGCGTGGTCAGGCTTCCCATAAACAATAGACGGGGCACTTTCGCAGTCGTTACCTAAGCGGTAGCAAAGAAATTGAAAAAAAGTGATTTTGTTCTCCGCCCCCTTTGCCGCCGGCCTTGCTGCGGCTTTTTCTTTGCCCGCCATTTACACTAAGGAATGAATCAGATCGGGAGAACCAAGGGAGTGACGATGTCCTCAGCGCCGGAGTTGAAGGCGACCCTTACCTTGCCGCAAACCGCCTTCCCAATGAAGGCCAATCTGCCGCAGAATGAACCGCTCCGGCTGGCCCGCTGGGCCTCGATGCGCCTCTATGAGGAGTTGCGCAAGGCCGGCCACGGCCGGCCCGCCTACCTGCTGCATGACGGGCCGCCCTATGCCAACGGCCCCATCCACCTGGGCCATGCCCTGAACAAAGGGCTCAAAGACTTTGTGGTCAAGTCGAAGACCATGGCCGGCTTCGACGCTCCTTATGTTCCCGGCTACGACTGCCACGGGCTGCCCATCGAGATCAAGGTGGACGAGCAACTGGGCCGCAAAAAGCTAGAGATGCCGGTCCCGGCGGTTCTTGGATGCCTGCCGCGCCTACGCGCAGAAATACGTTGACCTGCAAACCTCGCAGTTCGAGCGCATCGGCTGCTTCGGCCGCTGGGAGAAGCCCTACAAGACCATGGCGCGCGATTACGAGGCGCGCACGCTGGAGGCGTTTTACGGCTTTCTGGAGAAGGGCTTCGTCTATCGCGGGCTGAAGCCGGTCTACTGGTGCATCCACGACCGCACGGCGCTGGCCGAGGCCGAGGTCGAGTACGACCAGCACACCAGCCCCTCGATCTACGTGCGCTACCGGCTGACCTCCGACCCGGCGGCGATCGACCCGGCCTTGGCGGGCAGCAGGTCTCCACGATCATCTGGACCACCACCCCCTGGACGCTGCCGGCGTCGATGGCGGTGGCCTTCCATCCGGATTTTGAGTACGTGGCGCTGGAGGCAGGCGAGCAGGTCTACATCGTTGCCGCAGAACTGGCCGCGCAGGTGATCGCGGCCTGCAAGCTGGGCGAAGCCGTCGAACTGGCCCGCTTCAAAGGCAGCCAGCTCGACCGCGCCACCTTCCAGCATCCGTTCCTCGAGCGCAGCATCCTCGGCGTCAACGCCACCTATGTCACCGCCGACACGGGCACGGGCGCGGTTCACACCGCGCCCGCGCACGGCGCGGACGACTTCTATACCGGCCAGCGCTACGGCCTCGACCCCACCTGCCGCGTCGATGCGACAGGGCACATTCACGTGGACCCAAGCGCATGGAATCTTGCCTCACCGCCCGCCTTCGACGGCATGAAGGTCTGGGCCGCCAATCCGGTCATCGTGGCCATGCTCGAAGAGGCCGGCGCGCTGCTGTGCGTGAGCGACCTGGAACACTCCTACCCGCACTGCTGGCGCTGCCACAAGCCGGTCATCTTTCGCGCCACCGAGCAGTGGTTCATCGGCATGGAGACACCGGTGAAGCGCGCCGACGGCTCGGAGACGACATTCCGCCAGTTGGCCATCGAAGAGATCGACAAAGTGGTCTGGGACCCGGCCTGGGGCAAGGAGCGCATCACCAACATGATCGCCACGCGCCCCGACTGGTGCATCAGCCGCCAGCGCATCTGGGGCGTGCCTATCGCTGTCTTCATGTGCGAAGGCTGCAACAAGCCGATCATCGATGCCGGCGCTGAACCGCAAGATCGTTGACCTCTTCGAGCGCGAAGGCGTCGAAGCCTGGCATACGACGCCGATCGAGTCGCTTGCTGCCGGACAATACCGTTTGCAAGCATTGCGGCGAATCTGCGGCGGCCAGGGCTTTCGCAAAGAGACCGACATTCTCGATGTCTGGTTCGACTCCGGCACAAGCTGGTTTGCGGTCTGCGAGTCCGACGCGGATCTGAAGACCGCCTACGCCGCCTTCCAAAACGGACGAAGGCGTCGAAGTCCTTGTATCTCGAAGGCGGCGACCAGCACCGCGGCTGGTTCCACTCTTCGCTGCTGACCTCGGTGGCTCTGCGCGGACGCGCGCCGTACTCGCACGTGGCCACGGCCGGCTGGACGCTCGACGAGCAGGGCCGCGCCATGTCGAAATCGCTAGGCAACGGCGTCGATCCGGTCGATATTGCCAACCGCATGGGCGGCGAGATCGTGCGGCTCTGGGTCGCCTCCATCGACTTCCGCGAAGACATGGCGGCCAGCGAAAACCTGATGGCGCGCTGCGCCGAGATCTACCGCAAGCTGCGCAACACCTTCCGCTTTCTGCTGGGCAACCTCAACGGCTTCGATCCCGCGCGCGACCGGTCGCCGAGGCCGATCTGTTGCCGCTCGACCGCTACATGCTGGCCCGCACGCGCGAGCTGACCGAGAAGATTCTCGACTGGTACGCGGCCTTCGAGTTCCATCGCGTCTACCACGCGGTGAACGAGTTCGCCATCGTCGACCTGAGCTCGTTCTATCTCGACGTGCTCAAGGACCGCATGTACACCTTCGCGCCCACGAGCCACGCGCGCCGCTCCGCGCAGACGGTGCTCTGGCAGATCACCGAAGCACTGGTCCGCCTGGTCGCGCCGATCTTGAGCTTCACCGCCGACGAAGTCTGGGACTATCTGCCCGAAGTCGAAGGCCGCGAAGCCAGCGTGCATCTCGCGCAATTCCCTACCCCGGCGAAATCTTCTCCGAAGACCCGGCGCAACTGCTCGAAGAGTGGAAGCAACTTCTCAGCATTCGCGATCTGGCGCTTCAACTTCTTGAAGACGCCCGCCAAAACAAAATGATCGGCAAGTCTCTTGAAGCGGACATTCACTTCCATGTAAAGGATGGGGTCTTCGAGCTCCTTAAGCGCCATGAGGCCGGACTCAAAGAGTTCTTCAACGTTTCAGAGGTGTTGGTTCTCAATGCTTCGGAGGAACCGGAATATCGTGTTCCTGCACAAACCGGACAGCAAATCAAAACTACGACGACGTCGAGTAATCTGTCGTTCGCCGTACGTCCCGCAGCCGGCCACAAATGCGCCCGCTGCTGGAACTTCATGCCGGAAGTCTCGAACTACGGCATCTGGCAGAACGTCTGCACCCGCTGCCAGGATGCGCTGAAGGAAATGAAGATCGAACCGCCGATCCGCCATATAGATTGGGTGCCCCACCTCGCCGCGTTCCTGTTTTTGCGGCTAGGGTGGGATACCTCGAACCCCAACCATCCAATTCCCAAGGAAGCCCATGAAATTCGTCGCACCCCGCCGCCTCCACTGGCTGCTGCTCATCTCAGCGGCGATCATCTTTCTTGACCGGCTGACCAAAACCTGGGTCACGCTGCACATCAAGATGGGCGGCGCCATTCCGGTGATCCCGCATGTTCTGCGCATCACCCACTGGACCAACGACGGCGCGGCCTTCTCGCTCTTTGCCGACTCGGCCAAGGCCGCACCTGGTTCGCTGGGGACTGGTTGGCTTTACTCTGCTCATGGCGCTGCTGATTCTCTTCGTCTTGGTCCGCATCGGCAACCGATTCACGCTGACCTCGGTCGCGCTGGCCCTGGTCTTTGCCGGCGCGCTGGGTAACGTTCACGACCGCATCGCTTACGGCTCGGTGGTGGACTTCATCGAGGTTCACATCTTCAGCTATCACTTCCCCGACTTCAACATTGCCGACTCCTCGGTCTGCATCGGCGCATGCCTGCTGCTGATCGACTCGATTCGGCCCAGGAAAGACCCGACCGAATAACCGGACACTCATGCCCCAATTCCCTCCAGGCCAGACGCTGCTGATCGACGCCGACGATACTCTGTGGGAGAATAACGTCTACTTCGAGCGCGCCATCGCCGCCTTCATCAGCTACCTGAACCATCACGAGTACTCGCCCGCCGAGGTGCGCCAGGCGCTCAATCAAGTCGAGCGCGAAACGATCCTCACCCATGGCTACGGGCTGCCAAGCTTTACCCGCTCGCTGGTCGCCTGCTTCGAGCGGCTCAGCCCGGAGCCCATAAATGAGGAGAAGCGCCAGCGCATTGAAGGTTTCGCCCGCACCATCGCAGAGCAGGAGATCGAGCTGCTGCCCGGCGTCGCCGAGACGCTTTCCGAACTTGGCCACGCGCCACCGGCTCATCCTGATGACCAAAGGCAACGAGGCCGAGCAGGTTGACAAGCTCTCTCGCTCCGGCCTGGAGAGTTACTTCTCCGTGGTCGAAATTGTCGCCGAAAAAGACGCTGCAAGTTATCGCGAAGTCGTGCTTCGCTACGGGTTAGAGCCGCGGACCAGTTGGATGATCGGCAACAGTCCCAAGAGCGACATCAATCCGGCTCTCGCCGCCGGCCTCAACGCCGTCTTCCTCTTCCACAAAGACACCTGGGTGCTGGAACACGCCACGCTCGACTCCGCGCCCGAAGGCCAGCAACTCATCGAACTCGATGCCTTCGCAAAGCTTCGTTCTATCTTCTGACGGTTTTTGGTTGTCGAATGATTCAGCCCGCGTGTGCCGCCGACTGCTTCAGATCCGCCAGCACCTGCTCTGGCGTCCATTCGTTGCCGGGATAGAAGCGCACGACTTTGCCATCAGGCCCGATCAATGTCGTCGAAAGCGTATGGGTGATCGTCGTATCCGCATTCTCGGTCATTCCCAGATCGAAGAATTTCGCCATCTCGACGAGTACCGGCTTTTCCGGCACGGCAAACTCCCAATGTGCGAAGGCATTCTTCGCGTCGCTTCCGATATAGGTCGCTCCATAGGCCCGAAGCCGCTCGGGCGTATCATGCTCCGGGTCAAAGCTGACCGAGAGCAGTTCGGTCTTGGCATAAAGCGCCGGGTTGGCCGCTAGCTCCTTCTCCAAAACGGCAAAGTTGTGTGTCACGCGCGGGCAGAAGTTGGGCAATGGGCAGCGCGTGTAGATAAAAGTGATTACCAGCGCACGCCCCCGAAACTGGCCAAGATGAATCGTGCGTCCATCCTGGTTGCGCAGCTTGAAATCCGGCACCGCGTCGCCCGGCGCGGGCACATGGTAGGAGACAGCGGGCTTGTAATCCGGCTTGGCCTGCGCCACAACAACGATGTGGTCTAGCAAGAATGTCCGCATCCGGGTCCTGCGAGACCAGCACGTCGGCGGTAATCACGTCGCCCGAATGCAGTTCGCTCAGGATGCTAGCATCCTTGAGCTTGTAGGGCATCGTCATCGCGCCCATGAAGCCGGGAATTGCCTCATGGTTCAGCGTGACCTCGCCCTTGGCTGCATCGGTCGAGACCACTTTGCCACGCAGTTTGTAGACCTTGAAATCCTGGCTGGAGCCCTGTTGCGTGGCAACTTTCTGGCCTGAGTGGCATCCGGCCAGAACGAAGAGAGCGAGCAGCGAACAAGCGATCAATCGACGCATCACACGCTCAGTGTACATCGGCCATCTCGTCTTAAAGCGTGCGTTTAAAGAGCGGTGTCGCGATCAACAGCGTACCCAGCCCGAAGATGAGCAGGAACCATAGATCGAACTGAATCGCCGCGAATCCGCCGTCTTTGAGCAAAATGGCTTTGAAGCCGTGAATGGCATATGTGAAAGGATCGATCACCGCGATGGCTCGAAGCCATGCCGGAAAGGCGGCAATGGGATACATCGCGCCCGAGGGATAGAACAGAAGAAGGTTCAAAACGCCGAACATCGCGCGAGGGACGAGCGGATCGTCGACGCGCACCATCAACAGAAACATCATGCCATTGAAGGCAAGCGAGGTGACCACAATCAGGCAGAAGATCTCAAGCAGAGCCTGGGGTTGGAAGATCACTCCGAGACCCGCCATCAGCGAGCCAATCACCGTGAGGCAGATGCCGGAGAGAACAGCCTTGATCGCACCGGCCATGTTCAACCCCATCACTAGCTCAAGCTTCGTGATGGGAGTTACTAGATAGCCCTCATGGACGCCGCGCGCCTTGTCGTCGATGTATAACATGCCGCCGCCGATCATGACGGAGATATACATGGCGAGAGCCACGCAGGCCGGAAGCAGAAACTTCATATAGCCGACGTAGGGATAGAGTTCGACGATTTCGAGGGCAATCGAGTTGACGAGACGGGGCTCAAGGACCGGAGAGCTGAGAGCAGTGACAAGAGCCTGCATCTCGGCCTCGATCGAGCCGGCGCTGAACTGATCCGTGTTATCGACCACCAGGCCAAGACGCGGCGCATCCTGCGAATAGACACGGCGGGAGTACTGAAAAGGAATGATGACGGCAGCGTTAATCTTTCCGGTGCGCACGTCTTCGCGAGCTTGCACCTCGTTGGAGTACTCGACTGTCGTGAAGGTCTTTATGTTGGCAGCAATGGAGTCGAAGCCCTCGCGAACCTTGACGGCTTGCGGACCGTGGTCGTAGTCCACAAGAGCGACGCGCTCGCCGACGATCTTGCCGCCAAAGGCGTTGCCCATGATGAGCAACTGCAAGATCGGCATCATCAGCGACATGATCATCAGCGTGGGCGAGCGAAAGAACTTGCGCATTTCGCGCTCTACGATGGCGGACATTCTGTTCATGGCTGTTCTCCCGGACGCGGCGGCAGGGTAAAGGCTGGCGGCTTGACCTGCTCATCGCGGAGTTGCCGGCCCGTGTAGTGGACGAAGACGTCGTCGAGAGTGGTGTTTTGAACGCTGAGTGAAGTAATTGTTTCGCCCAGCGAGGAGGCCAGTTCGACTAACTGCATGGTGGTCGAGGAGCCGGAAGAAGTAAGCACGCGATAGAAGCCCGCGCTCTCGGCTTGCACACTCGTGACGCCTTCAAGACCCTCAAGGCGCGCTTGCCACTCCGGTGTCTCGCGGTCAAAGTGCACCTCGACCACATTGGCCCCTGGAACACTGTGCTTCAGTTCGATGGGCGTGCCCAGAGCGACGAGCGTTCCATGATCGACGATTGCGATTCGATCGCAGAGTTTGTCGGCCTCTTCCATATAGTGAGTCGTGAGAAGCATGGTCAGATGACGGGTCCGGCGCAAGTTATCGAGCATCTCCCAAACGGCGATGCGGGAGACCGGATCAAGGCCTGTAGTCGGTTCATCGAGAAAAAAGATGCTGGGATTATGGACCAGCCCGCGCGCGATTTCGACGCGACGGCGCATTCCTCCGGAGAGAGTCTTGACCTGCGCGCCGCGCCATTTCACGAGATCGACGGCTTCAAGAACTTCGAGAATATTCTTCTCGCGTTGCGCTTTTGGCACACTATAAAGCTTCGCGTAGATACTCAGGTTTTCCTCGACGGTGAGGTCGGGGTCGCTGGTCAGCGCCTGGGGAATCACCCCGATCATGCGCCGCACTGCGTCGGCATCCTTGGCCACATCGTGTCCGGCCACGATCGCTTTGCCCGCTGTCAGCGGAATGAGCGTGGTCATCATGCGGATGAGCGTGCTCTTGCCGGCGCCGTTCGGTCCAAGCAGGCCGAAGATCTCCCCTGCGGCAACCGAGAAGCTGACCCCCTTGACGGCTTCAAAGCTACCGTAACGCTTGACCGCCTGATCGACCACGATCGCCGGCCCTGGAGCGCCCTGCGTTCCGGCGGAGGTTTTTGCGCGAGCCGTCATTGTTTCACCAGTTTGTTCTTCGGGATATAAACTTCGGCGGTCATGCCGGGCACAAAACGATTGCCGGGATTGTCGATGAGCAGCTTGAGCTGGACCGTCTTGATGTCCCGCTTGCGTGCGCTGACGTCGCGCTGCGTAGCAAAGTCGGCCTCGGCGGATTTGTTGATGATCTTGCCTTCGATAGTTGCGCCCGATGGCATGACGACGCGCAGCGAGTCGCCAAGTTGAACTGCATCGGCCTGGGTCTCGGGAAGCGGCGCGTAGACCCAGGTCTGGGTCAGGTCCATGATCGTCACGATCGCAGCTCCCATCGTCACAACCTCGCCCTGCCGTGCTGCGCGAACGTTGACCTTGCCACTGACCGGTGCAAAGACCTGCGCGTAACCCAACTGAACTTTCGCTTGATCGGCAAGGGCGCGAGCACTCGCCACTTCGCCGCGTGTCGAATCCACAGTACGGGCTGCAACAACGGCCAGCATCTCGTGGGCGCGAGCCTGGCGCAGAGCGGCTTCGGCAGCGGCAACGTTTTCCCGCGCCGTATCGACCGCAGCTTTGGCTGCCTGCAGGCCGGTGACCGCGTCATCCTTGGATTGTTCGCTCATGATTCCCTGCTGTGCCAGCGCTACGATGCGGCGGGTGTCGGCCTGCTGGTGATCGAGTTGAGCCTGGGCCTGGGCGAGCGAAGCTTGCGCGGCGCGTACCTGCGCCTCGGCGTTGATGGTGGCGCTGCCTGTTTCGCCGCGCGTCTGGCGTTCAGTCTCGACGGTCTCGTTGAGCTTGTCATTTTGGCTGGCCGCAGTGGCCTGAGCGGCCTTGCGCGCAGCATCGAGATCCTCGCTTTCGATGATGGCAATGAGCTGACCTGCCTTCACATCCTGACCTTCGTCGACTGTCAATGTCTGAATGCGGCCGGGAATCCTGGCACTCACCACAATCTCGTTGGCATCGACTGTGCCAATCAGTTGCAGATCGCTGGTTGGCCTTACTGTGACGAAATACCAGATCAGCGATCCAATGGTCAGCAATCCCAGGATTAGAAAAACTCGATTCCGTGCGTTCACTTGTGCCTCATTTCATTTGCAGACGTTTGGGCCGCTTCGATATTGCAGATCTCGATCTTCGCATCGCGGGCGTCGTCGGCAGGGCCAGGCATCGGTGTAGCCTTCAACACCCGCGCCGCCACGTCTGCACCATGCTTCCGGTCTACGAAGATTGTCTGGCCCAGAAACTCTATCGCTGCCTTGCGCCGCCGCGCCAGCTCGCCCCGCTCCAGCGGGTCAACGCCCATTGCCAACTGTGTCAGCGGTGCGGAAAGAAAGTAGAAGAGATTAGCTCCCAGCGCTGCATAACGCATCTGCGCTGGATCGACCGCGACCAGTTCTCCCGATGCGATTCCCTCCTCAAGCAGCTGATCCACCATCATCCACAGCGGTCTAAAGAAGTTCTTCGCCATCGGGGCCAGTCGGTTTTCTTCGCCCCGGTGCAGCCGCACCATCTCCTGCTGCATCAGCGACCTCATCTCGGGATGAGAGTGGGAGCGGTCGAAGTTGCCCAGCACGATCTGTACAAAACGCTCACCGGCTGACGCATTCGCTCGCAGCACGTTGATGTTGCTGGCCCGCACGTTCTCGAAGACCGAGTCGAGCGCGGCTTCGTAGAGGTCTTCCTTGCTCTTGAAGTAATAGTAGAGCAATGCCTTGTTGACCCCAGCCTCTTCGGCGATCTGCTCGGTCCGCGCGCCTGCAAGCCCGTTTGCGCTGAACTGCCGGATTGCAGCATCGAGGATTCGTGCCCGTCGAAGGTCAGAGCGCTCCGCATGGATTCGGCTTGGATTGAGGGTATTCAAGGAGTTAACTAACTAGTTAGTTAACTCTACCCCAGCGGCAAAAAATATGCAAGGCTATTGAGCCAATTGCAAATTTCTCTTTTGTTAGTCGATAAGCGTCAGGGCACGACTTTAGTCGTGCCGCTAATGTCCCAATCCGATTCCGGCTTTAGCCGCTGCTAAGATGCAAACAATTGAAAATAAATTCGCGCAGGGGCTAAAGCCCTAGACTTTTGAGAGTTGCTGGCGGCACGGCTAAAGTCGTGCCCTGACGCTTCTTGACCTCTCATTAAATTTTGCAGCCGGCTCTCTTCTTTTAAAAATTCGTGAAACTGAGCAATCGTGATGCGACTCGTGTCCGCAGGATCCTTCAGGCAAAAATGCTGATTTCGCTCTGTGTGCCGCCCGAATCCCTCTCAGCCTTCGGCTTTGCCTCGTCTTCTAGATTACGTCTCTTCCTGCTCGTCGGCCTTGTCCTCGTCGTCATCGAAGCCGCTTCCTGCTTTATTGCCGCCCGGAGAGTAAGTCTCGTCGCCTGTTCTGGTGGAGTTCTCGATCTCAAAGATGTCCGTCAGCCCGAGATCGGTCTCTCTTGACCTGAACGTCGGTGCGATGCGAACTACCGAAATCGGGCTAATCTCCATCTTTACGTCATCTCTCTTCGAGAGTCCCTCTTTTGAGGCTATCGGCATGCATCGGCAGAACTTTAATCTCTTGTCCAATTGCAGGACAGTTTCTAAGGGACCACCTCAATACCAACCGTCGAGGCGACTGTGCTGTTTGTCTGGTCGAGCGCCATGACCCCCTGCGCGAGATTCATGCCCGCCGGCACCGGCTCAAAACCGCCTCTCACTTCGCTGGTCTCGCGTGCAATGGTCTTGAAGAGCATGGCCCGGCCGCTCATGTGCATCTCGATGCGGTCGGTCTTCCAGTCGGTCGGGCTCACGCGCGTCCGCTGCAAACGGAACCAACCGCCCTTATTGAGCTTACCTAGAATGCCAAAGCCGAAGTCCACGTTCTCCTCGAGGTGGCCGTCGAGCCGGGCCAGCCGCTTATATCGTTCGTCGATCCACAGCTCCCCGCTCATCGCGTGAAAGATACGTGCCTCAATGGAGTGGACCGGAAATGCCGGATCGGGGTGGAAACGCAGCCTGTAGCAGCCGTTTATTTCGCCGGCATATTCATAGACAAATGCATTGGGCAGCAGCGCAACGATGCGGCCTATGCGTTTTTCGTCATCGGTATACCGCTGGCGATAGCGGGCCTGCTCGGAGGGAGAATTCAGCAGTTCTCTTAGCCGGCTCCGCTCCGCAAGGCGCTCAGCGGCGTCCAGCGGATGGCCGTTGCTCTGGTTGAGGCGCGCGACGGGCCCCTCGGAGGTCTCTACCTGTTCCTCAAGACGCATCTCTTTGGGCGATTTGCGTTCGATCCAATAGCGCCAGTAGCCATGCAGGGCATGGTCGTGAAGTTCGTTGTAGACGACCTCACGCACCAACTGGGCGGGCGGCATCGATGGCTGAGCATGCACACAAACAACCCCATGCGTCAAAATGAGAACACCAAGCAGTCCCCATAACTCGCGCACTTTTCGCCTCCTTAACGAACGGCTGAGACCCAGACGCAGTATGCAGGCGAGATCGTGAAGAACCGGGAAGATTCCGATGAAGAAACCGAGAAAACAGCGGAAGAACCCGGAAGCAGAAGCGACGCCCATTTCGAGTGGGTGTCAACGGCCCGCCCTGGCCACAGTTGTTACACTGGCTCCATGGTGGACGAACAGGAGTTCCGAAGTCTGGCCGAAATAGCTCTCAGTTCGCTGAAGCAGCATTTGATTTTGCGCGAGGAAGAGGCGGACGCAGGCTTTGAGGTCGAGGAACAGGGCGGCGTTCTGAATGTCGACTTCGAAGAGCCGGCCGGCAAGTTTGTGATTACGCCGAACACGCCGGTGCGCCAGATCTGGATCTCGGCGCTTTCCACCAGTTTCAAGCTCGACTGGGATCAGAGCGTCTCAGCATTCATTCTGCCGCGGACGGGCGAACAACTCGAAGCGCTCGTCGACCGGCTGATTGAGCAGCATTTGGAAGGGTAATACCTCTATAGAAGGGCGACAGCTATCCGCCCCAGCCGTGGAGAGCGATCCTCGGCTGGGGCGGGAGACACGATATTCAATACAACTCTACTGAAGCGAGTAGACGGTATTGAGCACCTTCTGCGCCACGTTCGCGGGCAGGGGTGCATACGAGAGAGCCGAAACCTCGCTCTCGCCGGACTTGACGATCCAGCTCAGCATATCCTTGATCACTTTGACCTTGGCCGGATCGGCACCATGGGTGGGAATCAACAGATAGGTAAAGCTGGAGATGGGATAAGAGCCGGCGCCGGGAGCGTTGGTGATCGAAACGCGGTAGTCGGCAGGCATATCCTTCACATTGGCCGCCGCCTCAGTGACACCATCGATCGAAGCCTTCAACCAGCTTCCGGCGGCATTTTTCACCTCTCCGTAGCTGATCGTATTTTGCAGGGCATAGATCAATTCAACATAGCCGATGGCTCCAGGCAACTGGCGAACCAGGCCTGCCACGCCCTCATTGCCTTTGCCGCCTACGCCGACCGGCCAACTGGGCGAGGTGCCTTTTCCTGGGCCGCCGGACCATTCTTTACTCACCTTGCTCAGGTAGTCGGTCCAGATGAAGCTCGTGCCGCTGCCGTCCGAACGGTGGACGACGATGATCTTCTGGTCGGGCAGTTTGACGCCGGGGTTGTCCTTGGCGATGCGTGCATCGCTCCAACTGGAGATCTTGCCGAGGTAGATGTCGGCGAGCACATCGCCGCTGAACCTGAGATTGTTGACGCCGGGAACATTGAAGATCGGCACAACAGCGCCCAGCACGGTGGGAATGTGGATCAGCTTGACCTTGGAGCTGGAGAGCATCTCATCAGTCATCGGCATGTCAGAAGCGCCGAAGTCCACAAGGCCCGTCGTAACCTGGCGGATTCCGCCGCCGGAGCCGATCGACTGGTAGTTGATCTCGACGCCGGGGTGGGCGGCACTGTACTCGCTAAACCACTTCGAATAGATCGGGTAGGGGAAAGTCGCACCCGCTGCGGTCAATTTCTGAGCCTGAGCCGTGCTCAAGGCCAACAATGACATCACTACGGCAACCAGAATCTTTTTCACTGAGATCTCCCTTGCAGATTTACTGCCGCCTACGATTGTCTACGGTGAATGTTAAGGGCATTTGAATCAAGGGTGGATTTGCGATTTTCTTTCGGTGGATTTCGGGGACAATCGCTGTGAACAAGGAAGATGAGGTTGACACCGGATGCCTCGGGGCGCTCGACCCCCGTGCCCTCTCTTTCCTCTGAATAAGCACGGGCTAGATTGGGAACGCCGGCAGTAAAGGTTCGACTAGCTGCTTCAATCCGTAGGCTTTATACTGGCCTCTCGTACAAGTTCCCTTCCCGGAGGTTTTTTGAATGTTCCATTTACCCCGCATCTCCGCCGTCCTCGTTGCCGCGTCACTTCTCTTTACACCGGCCCTGGTGTGCGCCAAAGCCGACAAACCCGCAGACAAGACTGCCACGGACAAGTCAACCGACAAGACCGCCGAAAAAGCCGGCGGAAAAGGCTCCACCGGCCGAAGTCACCACAGAAGGTTCTGTTGAGGTGGGCGGAGAGAAGATCGCCTATTCTGCCATCGCAGGCACGCTCGTTGTGGGTTCCTCCGACGCGCAGGATGCGCAGTTGGGACTGGACGGGAAGCCGCAGCCCGGCAGCCAGCTTGCCCTCGATGAGCCCAAGGAGCCGAAAGATGCAGCCCCAATGGCTCGTATGTTTTACGTGGCTTACTTCAAGAAAGACGCGAAGGCTGAAGACCGGCCGCTGACGTTCTTCTATAACGGTGGGCCGGGCAGCGCGACCGTCTGGCTGCACATGGGTTCGCTGGGACCCAAGCATGTGGTCACGACTGGCGATCAGCACCTGCCTGCAGCACCTTACAAGATGGTCGACAATGCCTACTCCCTGCTCGATACCAGCGATCTGGTCTTTATCGACATGCCAGGAACAGGCTTTGGGCGGCTGACCGGTAAGGATGCGGAAAAGGCCTTCTGGGGAGTCGATGAAGACGCCAACGCTTTTGCGCGCTTCATTCAGCGATTCATCACCAAGTACAACCGCTGGAACTCACCCAAGTACATCTTTGGCGAGAGCTACGGCACCACGCGCTCGGCGGTGCTGGCCGACATTCTGGAGAACAGCAAGAGCATCGACCTCAATGGCGTGATCCTGCTCTCGCAGATCTTCAACTTCGCCACCGACATCGACGCTTCCAGCGGCAACCCGGGCGTGGATCTGCCGTATATGCTGGCGCTGCCCACCTATGCCGCCACGGCCTGGTATCACAAGAAGCTGCCCCAGCAACCGGCGGCGCTTGAGCCCTTCCTGAAAGAGGTTGAAGAGTTCGCCATGGGCCCCTACTCGCATGCGCTGGCTTTGGGCACCGATCTGAGCGCGGATGAGAAGCAGCAGGTGGCCGAGAAGCTGCACGAATACACCGGCCTGCCGGTTGCCTACCTGCTCAAGGCCAACCTACGCATCAACGGCGGCGAGTTCGAGAAGACCCTGCAAGACGACCAGGACCTGACCACAGGCCGGCTTGATACGCGCTTCTCCGGACCGAATCTCAACCCCCTGAGCGAAGGCGCCGAGTACGACCCGCAAAGCTCGGCCATCTCTTCGGCTTACGTCTCGCTCTTCAACGACTATGTACGACGCGACCTGAAGTACGGCGTGGGGCAGACCTACCTGGATCATGCGCTTTTCGGCGGCGCGCAATGGAATTTCAAGCACGGCGGAAATTCACTCGGCGTCAACGTGGCCCCCGATCTGGCCGAGGCCCTCAAGACCAATCCCCGGCTGAAGATCATGGTCAACGGCGGCTACTACGACCTGGCGACGCCTTTCTTCGCCGCTCAGTACGAAGACAAGCACCTGCCGATCCCGCAGTCGCTGGCCAAGAATATCGAGTACGACTGGTACGAATCCGGCCACATGGTCTATGTGCGCGACGAAAGCCTCAAGCAGCTCCACGACCGCGTAGCCGCCTTCATCAAGAACACTCAGGCCGACGGCAAGTAGAGCTGCCCGGATTCGGGTAATGTGGTTTCCGTGCATAGGATTTGATCGAGGATTTGTTTATGGATAGAGAAGATGGGAAGGGGATTTGCGAGATATGTGAACAGCAATTCGGATACTGCCTTCTACACGCGGGGTTTGCCGAAGTCGCATATGCCTATTGTGATTCTTGTGGAAAAACTGCCATTCTCTCGCTCTGGGACAAACGAATGCCGCACTTGCCAGATTGCCCCGGTCAACAGGAAAGGTGTTCTGCATTGGAGCGACATCTGAAGCCCTGCGAATGCGGCGGCAGGTTTAGGCGTGGAGCGTCACCGCGTTGTCCTCATTGCCACGAGCAGTTATCAGCCGAGCTTGCGACCGCCTACCTTGAAAAGAACGCGCCAGGAACCAAGAAGGGCTGGCGGTGGCAGCGGAATTGGAGTGCGGTCTATTGCATTGTGATTGGGGACAACAGAATCGCCAACAATTTCGCATAGAGGCCTAGCGCCCCAGATCCAGTGTTTGAACCTTGGGGGTTCCGCCGGGTGCCCCATCCATCCGCAGCCTTTTCGCGGATGGGTGGGATACCACGAACCCCAACCCGCGCTGTAGACTAGCCAGCATGAAGCGCCTCGTCTTTGCCCTCGTCCTGCTCTTCCCCTCGCCGCCGTCGCGCAATCGTTCTCCGTCACCTTCCCCAAAGAAATCAGCGCGCAGCCCCTCGATGGCCGCCTGCTGCTGGTCCTCTCGACCGACCCGAGCGACGAGCCGCGCAACCAGATCGACGACACGCCCCGTTCGCAGATCGTCTTCGGCCTCACGGTCGACGGCTGGAAGCCCGGCCAGCCCATGGTTGTTGACGCCTCCGCCTGGGGCTATCCCGATCCGCAGCCTGAAAGACGTGCCTGCCGGCGAATACACCGTCCAGGCCGTTCTGAACAAATACGAAACCTTCCACCGGGCGGACGGCAAAACCATCAAGCTGCACATGGACCAGGGCGAAGGCCAGCACTGGAACATCTCGCCGGGCAATCTGATCTCGAAGCCAACGAAAGATCACCGTCAAGCCCGGCGCGGCGCGATCTCCGTCGCGCTCGACCGAGGTGATTCCGCCCATCGTCACGCCGGCCGACACGAAATACATTCGCCACATCCGCATTCAGAGCGCATTGCTGACCAAGTTCTGGGGCCGGCCGATGTTCTTGAGCGCCATCGTGCTGGTGCCTGAAGGCTTCGACGACCACCCCAGCGCGCACTTCCCGCTGATGATCTTTCACGACCACTTTTCGGACGACTTCACCGACTTCCGCACCACTCCGCCCGACCCCAATCTCAAGCCCGACTACAGCGAACGCTTCCACCTGCCCGGCTACAACCGCATCCAGCAGGAGGAGGCCTACAAGTTCTACCAGCAGTGGATCGCGCCCAGCTTCCCGCGTTTTCTGGTCGTCAAGATCCAGCACGCCAATCCGTACTATGACGACTCCTATGCCGTGAACTCGGCCAATGTCGGCCCCTACGGCGATGCGATCGAGACCGAGCTGATTCCGGCCATCGAGAAGCAGTTCCGCGCCATCGGCCAGGGCTGGGCGCGCTTCACCTACGGCGGCTCGACCGGCGGCTGGGAGGCCCTGGCCGTGCAGATCTTCTATCCTGACCACTACAACGGAGCCTTTGCCGCCTGCCCCGATCCCGTCGACTTCCACGCCTTCACCAACATCGATCTCTACAACGACACAAATGCCTTTTATCTGGAAGGCGCGCACAAACGCGTGGCGCAGCCTGCGATGCGCGACTACCTGGGACACACGCTGATCACCACCGAGGACAACAACGCCTACGAGCTTGCCTTGGGCGACCATGGCCGCAGCGGCGAACAGTTCGATATCTGGCAGGCGGTCTACGGGCCGGTCGGCGAGGACGGCTACCCACAGCCAATCTTCAACAAGGTGACGGGCGAGATCGATCACAGCGTGGCCGAATACTGGCGCGAGCACTACGATTTGGAAGCGATTCTCGCGCGGGACTGGGAAAAGCTGGGGCCGGAGCTGGAGGGCAAGATCCACATCTATGTCGGTTCAGACGACACCTACTTCCTGAACGACGCCGTCTACCGCATGGAGGATTTCCTCAATTCCACCAACGATCCGGCTTACGGCGGCGAAGTGACCTACGGGCCTCGCGCCGAACACTGCTGGAACGGCGATCCGACGCTACCAAACGCATGGTCACGGCTGCACTACAGCACGCAGTACCTGCCCAAGATTCTCGATCAGATTCAGAGGACCGCACCCAAGGGAGCGGACCTGACCAGTTGGCGTTATTAGGTTGGCTGTTCAGTAATTGGAGAACGACTGTGATTCGCTCTTCGCCCTCGATTGCGGGTAACGGCATCGTTACGCGTCGAAGGCAGCGAACTGCTCGTGCTCTCCAACTCAAGCTGTTTCATGTAGACGAACCCATCCCTGCCCTGCGGGTAGAAGTTCTCTTTCCGGCCTTGGCACGTGTAGCCTTGCATCTCGTAGAGCCGGATGGCGCCCGCGTTTTCGGCCTCGACGTGCAGCCACACCGAAGCCGCGCCGGCATCGTGCGCTGAGACTTCGACGCGGTTGAGCAGTTCCCGGCCAATGCCCCGGCGGCGGGCCTCGGGAGAGACCTCAATGGTCTGAATGTAGGCTGTAATTTCGGTTTTCCGCCTGCTCCACTCAACGATGGCGAAGCCGGCTATTTGCCCGTCCTCTTCCGCTATCCAGGTGGCCGCATGGGGCCGCTGAACAAGCAACCGCATCGTGCGGCGGCTAAACCGGAAGGGCGGCTCGAAGCAGAGCTCCTCAAGAGCGTAGAGCCGGTCGAAGTCCTCGGGAGTGTAGAGACGGTAGATCACAGGTCAACTCTTCGGCAAATAGAAAGCAGAAAGCCATCCCCTGTTCTTTGTTAGAGGATGGCTCCCTGCTTTGTGATTCTAAAGCTGATTTCCCGGCCTCAAGCCGAAAAAACAATTGCGCTGCAACAACGGAGGATCTAGACCTTCGCTTCGAGGTCGGCGATCACGTCGAAGAAGCGCTGATCGAGGCGGCGGTTGGTGGCGATGGCTTCCTTGATGGTGATGTCGGTGATGTCGAGTGCCGCTGCAGCACGGCGATGCGGCCCCACTTCTTGTCGTGCACCATGTCGATGGCGTGCAGGCCGTAGCGCTGGCCGAGCAGGCGGTCGTAGGCCGTGGGAACGCCGCCGCGCTGGGTGTGGCCCAGGTTGACCGAGCGGGTTTCGAAGCCGGTCTTCTTCTCGATCAGGTCGGCGAGCGCCTCGCCGATGCCGGAGAGGCGCGCGTGGCCGAATGAATCCACCTTGCCTTGGAGCCGATGACCTGGCCGACTTCGGGCAGATGGCAGCCCTCGGCAACCACCACCACGCCGTAGTGCTTGCCGTGATCGTAGTTGTACTTGAGCAGCGCGCAGACGTGGTCGATGTCGATTTCCTTCTCGGGAACGAGAACGACGTGCGCGCCGCCGGCGATGCCGGAGGCATAGGCGATCCAGCCGGCGTCGCGGCCCATGACTTCGACGACGATGACGCGGTTGTGCGAGTCGGCGGTGGTGTGGATGCGGTCGACGGCCTCGGTGGCGATCATGACGGCGGTGTCGAAGCCGAAGGTCGCGTCGGTGCCGCTGATGTCGTTGTCGATGGTCTTGGGCACGCCGACGCTGGGCACGCCGTTCTCGCTGAGGAAGAGCGTGACCGACTGCGTGTCGTCGCCGCCCAGGGCGATGAGCGCGTCGATCTTGTTGGCCTTCAGGACTTCCTGCACCTTCTCGATGCCGCCGGGAATCTTCTTCACGTTGGTGCGCGAGGAGTGCAGGATGGTGCCGCCCTTCAACTGAATGCCGTCGATGGCTCTCCAGGGTGAGCGGGATGAAGTTGTTGTCGAGCACGCCGCGCCAGCCGTTGAGAAAGCCGATGAACTCGTCGCCATAGTGGTTGATGCCCTTCCTCACAGCCGCATAGATCACCGCATTCAATCCGGGGCAGTCGCCGCCGCCGGTCAACAAAGCAACTCGCATCGTAAATTCTCCTGATCGAATGCGCGGCTGCTAAAGTGCCGGGCCGGGAATATGTCTTGGAATTGCGGGTCCAGAACGCCGAAATCGCCGGTCTCGACGCCTTAATCAGTGTACTCCGCCGCTGTAAAGGGAAATGCGTGACCGAGCTCACGTTCATCGAAGAAGCTGTTGCTCATTGGACAGTTGCAACGGCTTGAAGTGGTTCAATAAGGTATGCCCGGAACCGGCGCACTCTTATCTGCTGGCCTTTGCCAGCCTGGTCGTGGTCGTGCTGCTGGTGCTGCTGCAGTTGACGCGGCTGGGCTTTCTGGTCCGCACCACCATTCCCGACCGGCCCCGGCGGCGCATGTTCATCGCCTCGGTCTCGTTTCTGATCACCTTCGCAGGCGTGCGCCTCCTGGTGCACCGGATCGTGAATCACGAAGGGCACTTCCAGTGGGTGGTGGTGCGCGGAATGCACATTCACCACCTGGTCTGGGGCATTCTGATCCTGCTGCTGGTGGGCTACGGATGGCTGCTGGACCTGGGCCGGTCGCACTCGCCGATGTCGATCTTCTTCAGCCGGCTGATGGCGGTGAGCTACGGCGTGGGCGCGGCGCTCACGCTGGACGAGTTCGCCCTGTGGCTGAACCTGGAGCCGGATGCCTACTGGTCGCACGGGCGGCTCAGCATCGACGCGGTCATCCTCTTCGGCAGCTTGCTGGCCGTGGGCGCCTGGGGCGCGCCGTTCTTCCGCGGCCTTGAGCCGCATGTGGAGCAAGCGCGGCCTCTGTGGCAGAGGAATTAGGCCGGGGCCTCACCTTCGCCTATTCGCCGCGTGCGGTTGCTTCGTCCGCGTAAAGTTCGTCGATCACCGCCGCATATCGCTCCGTAATGACGCGCCGCTTGAGCTTCATGGAGGGCGTCAGTTCGCCCGACTCCTGCGACCACTCGTCGGCGACCACGCGGAAGCGCTTGAGGCTTCGAAGTTGGCCAGGCTGCCGTTCACCTCGCGCACGATTTCAGCGTAGAGGGCAACCACGCGGCTGTCGGCGACCAGCTCTGGCGCGGTCCTTCGAATCGATGCCGTGATGCCGCGCCCACTCCTCGAGCGCCGCAAAGTTGGGCGAGATGAGCGCGGAGATGAACTTGTGCCGGTCGCCCACCAGCGCGGCCTGCGCCACCAGCAGATTGTTCTTGAGCTTGTTCTCGATGGGCTGCGGCGCCACCAGCTTGCCGCCCGAGGTCTTCAGCAGTTCCTTCTTGCGGTCGGTGATGTAGAGGAAGCCGTCCGCGTCGAGATGGCGATGTCGCCGGTGCGGAACCAGCCTTCGTCGTCGAAGCACTCAGCCGTCGCGCCGGCTTGTTGCCAGTATCCGGAGAAGACCGACGGCCCGCGCACCAGCAACTCGCCATCCTCGGCGAGCTTCAGTTCGAGGTTGGGCATGCGGCAGGCCCACCGAGCCCATGCGATGGCGTGCGAGGCGTGTTGAGGGCAATCACCGGCGAGGTCTCCGTCAGCCCGTAGCCCTCCCAGAGCGCGATGCCCACCGAGGCGAACCATTGCGCGGTGTCGATGCCCAGCGGCGCGCCGCCGAAGACAAAGATCTTCGACCCGGCCGCCGAATGCCTCGCGCACCTTGGAGTAGGCCAGCTTGTTGGCCAGCTTCCACAGCGTCGAGGAGGGCTGGCGGCCGTCGTAGACGGTATCGCGATGCTTGGCGCCGACTCCAAGCGCCCAGGCCAGCATGCGCTTCTTGACCGGCGAAAGCGCGGCGCGGCGCTCCACTTCCTGGCGAATCTTCTCGTAGACGCGCGGCACGCCGACAAAGACCGTGGGCCGGACTTCGCGCATGGCCTGCGGCAGCTTGTCGAACTTGGAGCAATAGGCCACCTGCGCGCCGCTGGTGTACATCACGTAATCCAGGGCGCGGGCGGTGATGTGCGAGAGCGGCAGAAAGGAGATGCAGGCGTCGGTCGAGTCGAAGTCGAAATCGGCCGGCGGCAATAGTTCTGGTTGGCGGCAATGTTGCCGTGGGTGAGCATCACGCCTTTGGGCTCGCCGGTGGTGCCGGAGGTGTAGATCAGCGTGGCCAGGTCCGTTGGGCTCGACGGAGCGGACCAGCGCATCGAAGACCGGATCGCGCTCGCTGCCGCGTTCATCGGCGCCGGCCATCAGCTCGCTGAAGGCGATGGCGCCCTCGGCGCCGCGCGGAGTCCATGATCACGATCCGCTCCAGCGGAGTCTGGGCGCGCACCGCATTCAGTTTGTCGAACTGCTGGCGGGTGGAGACGACGGCGATGCGGCAGCCGGCGTCGTGCAGCAGCACGGCGATCTGCTCGCCGGTCAGCGTGGGATAGATGGGCACGTTGACGGCGCCGATGGCCAGCGTGGCAAAGTCGGTGACGGCCCACTCCCAGCGGTTTTCGCTGATCAGCGCGATGCGGTCGCCCTTTTGCGCGCCCCAGCCGAGAAACGCCTCGGCCAGCGCGCGGACCCGCTGGTAGATCTGGTCGGAGGAGATGGGCTGCCACTGGCCGAACTCGTCCTGCCACAGGACGGCGCGGGGATTGCCGGCCGCTGCAACGCGGCGAAAAAGGTCATTGATGGTATTGAGCGGAGGTTTTTGTGTCATTTTTGAGCCAAACGGCGCTGCGGGGCTTTCTGGCCGCGACCACTACGAGAGTGTATCAGCGCAGAGCCTCGACGGTCCCGTGGAATTTCAAGCTCCTGTTATCGGCGCGAAACGTATCCAACTCTTGCATACTTATACAGCCTGATGTATATTTATACGGATACGCCGCCTCACAGCGAGCCGCGTCCTCTTGTTTGCATGGAACCGTGAATGAAGACTCTGCGTCACAATGCGATTCGCGAACTGGTGGCCCACGCCGAGGTGGCCAGCCAGGACGAGCTGCGCCGCAAACTGCGCCGCCGCGGCTTTGCCGTGACCCAGGCCACGCTCTCGCGCGACATTCACGAATTGAGACTGTCCAAAGGCCCCGGCGGCTACACTTTAACGAGTGCGCACAACGGGAGCGGAGCTAGCCAGGCTGTCGAAGACAACAGCCCGCCTTCAGTCGCCGAAATGATTGAGAGTTTCGGCATGCGTGTGAAACAGGCCATGAATCAGGTAGTTGTTGGCACGGTCATGGGCGGAGCACAACCCTTCGCCGCCGCACTCGACTACGAAGCATGGCCGGAAGTTGTTGGCACGCTCGCCGGCGACGACACGGTGCTGGTGATCTGCCCCGATGTTCGCAGAGCTACAGAAGTAGAAACCCGATTGAGGACGATGCTGGAGTCATGACAGATACGATTCAAACGGCGGTAGTGGGTGTGACCGGGTACGCTGGCGCGGAGTTGGCCAGGCTGCTGCTGCGGCATCCCCGCCTGAAGGGCAAGCCCCCGATTTTCGCGGGTCGCGTCGAGGCAAATGATGCAGCGCGCGGCGGCATTCCCCTGGCCGAGATTCATCCGCAACTGGCCGACAGTCTTGGCAGCGGAGCCCTGCGCCAGCAGCCGTTTTCCTGGGATCTGATGACCGATCTCGACGTTGACGTTCTCTTCCTCGCCACGCCCCACGAGCAATCGCGGGAGTGGGTGCCGGAAGCTCTCGCGCGTGGCATCAAGGTGATCGATCTGAGCGGCGCATGGCGCCTGACAGAAGCAGCAAATCGCGCCGTCTACGCATTCGAGGACAAGGACGCCAGTCTTGCCGCGGCGACTCAGGCAGCAGGCCGTCTACGGCTTGCCGGAGATGCATCGCGCGAAGATCGCCGGTGCTCGGCTCATTGCCAATCCAGGCTGCTACGCGACCTCCGTCATTCTGCCTCTCCGGCCCCTGGTGGCCGCTGGACTGATTGATCTCTCGCACGGCATTGTTGCCGATTCCAAAAGCGGCGTGAGCGGCGCCGGCAAGGCGCCCACAGCAAAAACGCACTTCATCTCTGTGGC
Organism: uncultured Acidobacteriaceae bacterium; assembly: GCA_963843625.1. Lineage (GTDB taxonomy): Bacteria > Acidobacteriota > Terriglobia > Terriglobales > Acidobacteriaceae > Telmatobacter. The sequence goes on along the minus strand of CAWJLK010000010.1, from coordinate 6,951 downwards.
CGACAATCTCTCCGCGTACGGCGCTTTCACGCACCGTCACACCGGCGAATTGCTTGAGCAGATCGGCATCGACGCGAGCGAGATCACTTTTACGCCGCACCTGCTGCCCATTCCACGCGGAATTCTCTCCACGATCTACGTACGCTTCGCCAAGCCGCAAACCAGAGAGAGTGTCGCGCACGTTTACCGCGAGTTTTTTGCCGGCAGCCCAATGGTCCGGCTTTATGACAAGACGCTGCCGCAAATTCAGTACTCCGTCCATACCTGCTATGCGGACATCGGCTTCCAACTCGACTCCGGCGGCCGCCGCGCGGTGATCGTCAGTTGCCTCGACAATTTATTGAAGGGCGCCTCCAGTCAGGCTGTGCAGAATCTGAATGTAATGCTCGGCTGGCCTGAAGCCGAAGGCCTGGAATGAAAATCGCCACGGAAGGTCTCGAATGAAGTACGTCGTCAAATTGGGTGGGGCTGGCCTGGAGTCTCCGTCGCTGCTGGAGGGGTGCATGCACGCCATCGCCGAGCTGGTGCGCGACGGCCATCAGGTGGCCGTGGTCCACGGCGGCGGTGTGCAGTTGACCCGCATGCTCAAGGCGCTGGGCAAACAGAGCGAGTTCATCGACGGACTGCGCGTCACCGACGCCGAAACCCGCGACGTGGCGCTGATGGTGCTTGCCGGAAAAGTCAACAAAGGTCTGGTAGCCGCGCTCGGTTCGCTCGGCGTTCCGGCGATGGGCCTCTCAGGCGGCGACGGCCTGATCTTTCGCGCGCGCAAGAAGCGCACCGCGCCCGATCTGGGATTTGTTGGCGAAATTGCGTCGAGCGATCCGCGCTGGCTTGAGGCGATCTGGAATTTGTCCGGCGTGCCTGTGCTCTCGTCGATGGCTCTTGGTTTTGACGGCGAATATTACAACGTGAATGCCGACGAGATGGCCGCGTCCTGCGCCATATCGCCTGCCAAGCCGACGCGCTGGTCTTTCTCACCGACGTGCCCGGCGTCAAGGGCGTCAACGGGCGAAGTGCTCCGATGGCTTTCAATCGATCAAATTGCCGAGATGGCCAAGAGCGCCGTCATCTCCGGCGGCATGTTGCCCAAGCTCAGCGCCTGCCGTGAGGCTCTTCTGAACGGCGTGAAGCGCGTAAGAATTTTACCCGCGGAAGCGGCCAGTTCCCTGCCCGACCTGTGCAGCTCGCGCGTAGCATTCGGCACCGAAGTGATGGTGGCCTAAGGAGAAGGAATGACCAAGCTCGAAGAAATTCAAGCCGCCGAAGCGCGGCTCCTGATTCACACCTACGATCGCTTTCCTGTTCTGTTTGTCGCCGGCGAAGATGTTCATCTGATCGACGAGAAGGGCGAACGCTATCTCGATCTGCTCAGCGGCATCGGCGTCAACGCGCTGGGCTATAGCAACAAGGTGATTCAGGAGACGATCGCCCAGCAGAGCCGCACGCTGATCAATGCGTCGAACTACTACTTCAACGACAAGATGGCCGGCTTGGCCGAGCGCGTTACGCGGATCACCGGCATGGATCGCGCCTATTTTGGCAACTCCGGCACCGAAGCCGTGGAAGGCGCGCTCAAGCTGGCGCGCGCGCATGCCGGCCTTCTGCGCGAAGAGGGCAAACAGATCGGCACAAAGTTCCTCGCGCTCGAGCAGAGCTTTCACGGCCGCACCTTCGGCGCCATCTCGACAACATATAAGGAGAAGTACCGCGAGCCATTCGAGCCCGTCGTTCCCGGCTTCGAGTTTGTGAAGTTCAACGACGTCGACGATCTGCGCGCCAAGTTCTCCAATGAAGTCTGCGGCATTCTTATCGAGGCCATCCAAGGCGAAGGCGGCGTGCGTCCGCTCTCGCAGGAGTTCTTCGCCGAGGCGCGCAAGCTGGCCGATTCGACCGGCGCGTTGCTGATCGCCGACGAGATTCAGGCCGGCATGGGCCGCACCGGAAAGTGGTGCGCCTATCAGCACTACGGCATCAAGCCCGACATCACCACCCTGGCCAAGCCTCTGGCCGGCGGCATTCCGATGAGCGCAACGCTCTGCACCGACGAAGTGGCGCGCGCCTTCCATGCGGGCATGCACGGAACGACCTTTGGCGGCGGCCCGTTGGCCTGCGCCGTCGCCTCGGCGGTGATCGATACCATCGAGAAGGAAAATCTGCTCGATCACGTGGTCGAAATCGGCGATTACTTCCAGGCCGAACTGACGAAGCTCGCCGAGCGCCACTCATACATCGTGGACGTTCGCGGCAAGGGACTGATGATCGCCGCTGAACTCGACTCCGCCGAACTGGCCAAGCTCGCCGTGACTGAAATGCTCAAGCACCACATCGTCATCAACTGCACCAGCGACACGGTCCTGCGCTTCCTGCCGCCATTCATCTTCGAGCGCGCCCATGTCGACACCACCATCGCGGCGCTCGACGAGATCTTCACGGCATACACCGCGGCTCAGGCCGCCGTTCCATCTTCGGTAGGAGGTCAAACCCATGGCTAGCAAGACACTCGTTGAAACACCGGCCATTCCCGTCGCAAAAGGACCCCGACATTCTTGCCGCCGCCGCGTCGCCTGGCTGGCGAGGACATGTGCTCCATCGCCGATCTGTCGAGCGCCGAGGTGCGCGCCATTCTCAAGCTCGGCCACGACGTAAAGCGCAATCCGCGCGATTACCGCCATGCTCTCGACGCGAAGCAGATGGTGCTGATGTTTGAGAAGGCCAGCCTGCGCACGCGCCTCAGCTTCGAGGCCGGCATCAACACCATGGGCGGCAACGCGATCTTCGTCGATCAGACCAACTCGCCGCTGGGCGAGCGCGAATCCATCGCCGACGTGGCGCGCAATGTCGAGCGCTGGGTCGATGTGATCGTGCTGCGCACCTACGCGCACGACACCATCACCGAGATGGCCGCCAACTCGCGCGTGCCGGTCATCAACGCGCTTTCCGACTTTGAGCATCCCTGCCAGGCGCTGGCCGATTTCATGACGCTCGAAGAGCACTTCGGCGGAGTCGCCTGGGCTCAACTTTACCTACGTCGGCGACGGCAACAACGTCTGCCACTCGCTGATGCTCACCGGCGCGCAACTCGGCGCCAACGTCACCGTGGCCACGCCGCGCGGCTACTCGCCCGACATCGAAATCGTGACCCTCGCGCGCGAGATCGCCCAGGTGAACAACTGCGAGCTCCGCCTGCTGCAGGATCCGCAGGCCGCCGTCGAAGGCGCCGACGCGGTCTACACCGATGTCTGCGTCAGCATGGGCTTCGAGCACGAGTCCACCAAGCGCGCGCCGATCTTCCGGCCCTTCCAGGTGAACGAAGCGCTGATGGCCAAAGGCCAAGCCCAGCGCGGTCTTCATGCACTGCCTGCCCGCGCGCCGCAACGAAGAAGTGACCGACGCGGTGATCGACGGCCCGCAGTCCATCGTCTTCGACCAGGCCGAAAACCGCCTGCACGCGCAGAAGGCTCTGCTGCTGTTGCTGCTTGGGCGGCCTGGCGAATAGTTTCAGTAGCGAGCTTCGGCAGACTAGCGATTGATGAGCTCCCGTAGGCGAGCGCAGGAAAATAGCTCAGGACAAGCGAAGCGCAGTCCTGGGAACGAGCCAAGTTAAGCTGCGCGCCCTGTAGGGGCGCTCGGAAAATCTGGTTCATATGGTATTGATTGCTCGCGGACGAAGTTTTGAAAGGGCACGGCTGTTCAGCCGTGCCGTCAAAGCGTACACAAATCAGAAGTGAGATTCAGCCAATGAGGCAATGCTCGATCGCAACAAGGTATTTGGTTCAGAGTTTCGATAAGCGATCGAACACATCGATGCACTCAAGGGGCAACTGTTCACTGCCTCACTGACTGCAGCTAGTTCACTAGAAGGAAGAGGTTTTTCGAAGCATGTCCGTAATTCTCGAATCCCTGCCCGTCGGCCAGAAAGTCGGCATCGCCTTCTCCGGCGGGCTCGACACCTCCGCCGCCCTGCACTGGATGAAGCAGAAGGGCGCGATCCCTTACGCCTATACAGCCAACCTCGGCCAGCCCGACGAAACCGACTACGACGCCATCCCGCGCGCGGCCCTCGAATACGGCGCAGAAAAGGCCCGCCTCATCGACTGCCGCGGCCCGCTGGTTCGCGAAGGCATCGCCGCGCTGCAGGCCGGCGCCTTCCACATCACCACCGCCGGAGTTCCCTACTTCAACACCACGCCCATCGGCCGCGCGGTCACGGGCACCATGCTGGTGGCCGCCATGAAGGAAGACGACGTCAACATCTGGGGCGACGGCTCCACCTTCAAAGGCAACGACATCGAGCGCTTCTACCGCTACGGCCTGCTCGTCAATCCCAATCTCAAGGTCTACAAGCCCTGGCTCGACGCGGCTTTCATCGACGAACTAGGCGGCCGCGCCGAGATGTCGGCCTTCATGCAGCGCTCCGGCTTCGCCTACAAGATGTCCGCGGAGAAGGCCTACTCCACCGACTCCAACATCCTTGGCGCAACCCATGAAGCCAAGGACCTGGAGCATCTTTCTTCCTCCGTCAAGATCGTCGTTCCCATCATGGGCGCGGCCTTCTGGCGCGACGATGTCGAAGTCCAGCGCGAAGAGGTCGCCGTTCGCTTTGAAGAGGGCTTCCCTGTCGCGCTCAACGGCCGCCATTCCACGACCCCGTCGAACTGCTTCTCGAAGCCAACCGCATCGGCGGCCGTCACGGCCTGGGCATGAGCGATCAGATTGAGAACCGCATTATCGAAGCCAAGTCCCGCGGCATCTACGAGGCCCCGGGCCTCGCCCTGCTCTTCATCGCCTACGAGCGGCTCATCACCGGCATCCACAACGAGGACACCATCGAGCAGTACCGCGACAATGGCCGCAAGCTCGGCCGCCTGCTCTACCAGGGCCGCTGGTTCGACTCCCAGGCCATCATGCTCCGCGAATCCGCCCAGCGCTGGGTCGCCAAGCCCATCACCGGCGAGGTCACGCTCGAGTTGCGCCGCGGCAACGACTACTCGATCCTCAACACCGAGTCGCCCAACCTCACCTTCCATCCCGAGCGCCTCAGCATGGAGAAGACCGAATCCACCTTCTCCCCGCGCGACCGCATCGGCCAACTCACCATGCGCAATCTCGACATTACCGACACCCGGGAGAAGCTCCTCACCTACGCCAAAGCCGGCCTCCTCACGCTCAGCAAAGGCAGCGAAATGCCGCAGCTCATGAAGCGAGCAATGAGAAGGAATAAGACAACGAATCGCCAGAGGTACGCTTAAAGCAATGTCCAACGAACAACAATCCGGGAAGATGTGGTCGGGCCGCTTTCGCGAGCCGCTCGACGCAGAATTCGAAGCGTGGCAGCGGTCGATTGTCTTCGACTGGCGGCTTCTCGACCAGGAGGTCGCCGCCAGCAAGGCGCACGCCTCTGCCCTCTGCGCCGCGGAGATCCTGACCAAAGATGAGACAGCGGAGCTGCGTGACGCGCTCGATGCGATTGCCGCCGAACACGCCTCCGACGCGGGCAAGGCGCTGGTGCGCGATCACGCGACGGCCGAAGACATTCATCACTTCGTCGAACTTAGCATTGGTCGAGCGCATCGGCTCACTCGGCCTCAAGCTGCACACCGGCCGCAGCCGCAACGAGCAGATCGCCACCGATCTGCGCCTTTATGTGCGCAGACAGATCGAGCCTGACCTCGATGGCTCTGCCGCCTGGGCCAATGCGCTTGTCGAGCAAGGCCGCAAGCCGCCGGCGATGCCGTGATGCCCAGCTACACGCACCTGCAGCGCGCCGAGCCGGTGCTGGTCGCGCATTGGCTGCTGGCCTATGTCGAGATGGTCTCTGCGCGATGCGGAACGGCTCGCTGGATTGCGCGGCGCGGCTCAACTATTGCCCGCTGGGATCGGGAGCCGTGGCCGGCGCAACGCTCGCGCTCGACCGCACCATCGCCGCGCGCGAGCTGGGATTCACGGCGCCGACCGCCAATTCGATCGACGCAACCAGCGACCGCGACTTCATTCTCGAGTATCTGCAGGCGCTGACCTTTGTCGGCCTGCATCTGAGCCGGTTTGCCGAAGAGATCACGCTTTTTGCCACGGCGGAGTTCGGATTTGTCACGCTGCCGGAGGCATTTTCGACCGGCTCCAGCGCCATGCCGCAGAAGAAGAATCCCGATCTGACCGAGCTGATTCGCGCCAAAGTCGGGCGCATTCACGGCGCGGCGCAGGCCGTGACGCTGCAGCTCAAGGGCCTGCCTTTGGCCTACAATAAAGACATGCAGGAGACCCAGGAGCCGGCCTTTGCCGTCGAGTTTGTGCCGCAGATGCTCACGCTCGTGGCGCGCTTCACCGCGGCCCTCCAATTCAATCGCGAGCGCATGAGCGAAGCCGCGCAGTCGGGCTATTTGAACGCGATGGCCGCGGCCACTTACCTCGTTCACAAGGGCGTTCCCTTCCGCACCGCGCACGAGAAGATCGGCAACGCCGTGCGCTTTGCCATCGGAAAAGGCGTTGAACTCGACGAGCTTTCGCTCGACGAGCTGCGCCAATTTGGCGAAGAGTTTGACGAGGATTTCTTCGCCGCCGTCACGCTGGAAGCCACGCTCGATTGCCACGACGTGATCGGGGGAACCGCGCGCGTGCGCGTGCACAAAAAGCTCGCCGCCATGCGAAAGCTGCTCGCGACTTTGCCTGTTCTGAATCAACAGGAGGCCGCGCATGCTGGTGCGTAAGGCCCTGCTCCAGGACGCCTCCAACGTCTACGACCTGGTGAACTCGCTCTCCTCCGACGGCACGCTGCTGCGACGCCCCTTCGCCGAGATCTGCGAGAACATCCGCGACTTCACGGTCGCCGAGTCCGATGGCGGCGTCTTTCTCGGCTGCGGCGCGCTCCACTTTTACGGCCCGCATCTCTGCGAGGTGCGCTCCATCGTCGTCAAGCCGGAAGCCAAGGGCAAAGGCGCGGGCGGCCTGATC
>CAWJLK010000009.1:0-170065 GCA_963843625.1 uncultured Acidobacteriaceae bacterium | reverse complement strand
TCTCAGCCGCAATTGAGTTCGACGTTCCATCTCAACGGGCTTGAGAGTACGATCTTCGCATGACCCACCCTCCAAACCGATGCCTCATTCTCACCTGCGGCAACACGTTGCATAACAACACCCGTTGACACCTCTGCGACCGCGCAGCACTAGAATGGGTCCCATGAATCCAAGAATTGCTCTCCTTACTCCTCTGTGCATCGCTCCTTCCAGCGACGCAAGCTCTAGCAAAGTCGAAGGCTATTCTGCCGGATGGCTGCGGCGACGACAGCGTTCAATTCGATGCAAAGCAAGAAAAAGACAATCCCGGATTGCCCGCTCTGGCAGAGGGCAAGGCGCTGATCGTCTTTTCCGAATCCATGCCCAATGAAATGAAGGTGCAATCGACAACCCGGTTTGGGGTTGATGGCGCCTGGGTGGGCGCCACGAAGGGCGACTCATACTTCACTCTGACGGTGGACCCTGGCGAACATAATCTCTGTGCGAGTATGCAGTCCGCGCCAACCCGGATGAAGAAGACATTCACCCAAATGGCATCCGTCACCGCCGAAGCCGGCAAGGTGTACTACTTCGAGGCCGCAGTCAACGTGATCGGAAATACGAATATGGGCATCGCTTCCTTCGACTTTGCGCAATTGGCAGAGAAGGAAGGCAAGTACCGCATCAAGGCTTGGAAGTTTGCCACATCGAAGCCCAAGAAGTAGGCTCTCTTCTAGACCCGCTTTACCCGGAGCATTCTTGACTGTATCTCAAGCTCGATGCCTCATCCTCGCCTGCGGCAACACGCTGCGCGGGGATGACGGCGTCGGGCTTTGGCTTGCCGAATGGGCCGAGCAACGCTTCGCAGATCAACCCGGCGTCCGCATCATCGCCGACCATCAATGGACCCCAGAACTCGCCGAAGACGTAGCCCATGCGCGAATCCGTCCTGTTCATCGATTGCTCCCTCGACTCTCCGCCCGGAGCCATCAACCTGACTCCCGTCGAGCCTGCCCCTGAAGGTCACGGAAAAGGAACCCATCATCTCGACGCGGCCCAACTGCTCGCACTAGCCCGCGATTTCTACAATTCCCTGCCCCAAAACGCACAGCAGTTGACCATCGGCGCCGGCTCAACGGGATTGAGCAACGAATTCAGCCCAGCCGTAACCGCCGTCCCTTCCCGAAGCCTGCCGCCTCATCGAAGAGACCGTGCTCAAAGAGCTTGGGAACAATTCCCGCTTCCCCGGTGTCTAACCAAAGTAGCCACCACCTGCCTCACTTGATCCATGCTTGACTCGCCAGTGAATGCTCTTCTCGTGACCGAAAAGGGGGCTCTCTGTGCTTGAACTGCGCCATGTCTCCAAACACTTCTCCGGCATCCCCGCCGTAGACGACGTTAGCTTCTCCGCCCGCCCCGGCGAGGTCACCGGCTACCTCGGCCCGAACGGCTCGGGCAAATCCACCACCATGAAGATGATCACCGGCCTGATCGAGATGACCTACGGCCAGATCCTCTTCGAGGGCCAGCCCATTCAAGACGACCTCATCGCCTACAAGCGCCGCATGGGCTATGTCCCGGAGGAGCCCTACCTCTACAACCATCTCTCCGGCGCGGAATACCTGACCATGGTCTCCCAGCTTCGCAACCTGCCGCAGCGGGAGTCCTCGGAGTCGCATCGACGGCCTGCTGCGCCTGCTCTCGCTCTACGACGACCGCCACGCCTCCATCTCGGGCTACTCGAAGGGCATGCGCCAGAAGGTCCTCATCGCCGCAGCGCTCATGCACAATCCCGAGCTCATCCTGCTCGACGAGCCATTCTCCGGACTCGACGTCGGCTCGGCGCTGGTATCTGCGCAGCCTCATTCAAGAACTGGCCGCGCGCGGCAAAGTCGTGCTCTTCAGTTCGCATGAACTCGACACGGTCGAACGCGTCTGCTCGCGGGTTGTGATCCTCCATCGCGGCAAGCTCGTCGCCGACGACTCCATCGAACACCTGCGCTCGTTGATGGAGCTGCCCACGCTCGAAGGCATCTTCTCGCAGCTCGCCGTCGAGCAGGACACGGACTCGACGGCGCGGCAGATCGCGGACCTGATCCATGCGTAAGATCGCCGAACTACCTGCCGCTCCAGTTTCGCGTCCTCTATCGGCAATTCCTGCTGCGCGTTGTCGATCTCGAAGCCCTGTCGATTCAGGCCGACATACCCCGATTCCTCGGCCAATTCGCCGGCGTGCTCATCATGTGGAGCCTGCTTCAATGCTTCGCCGCGTTTCGATCGCCACATGGGCCCCGATGACTCCCGAGGCTAGCACCTGGTCTTGGCGTGGCATACTGAGCAATCCTCATTCGCGACCATGATGCTGGTGATTGGCCTCTTTTCCGTGGTCAGTTGGGAGGCCACATTTCCCGACCGGCGAGACGTGATGGTTCTCTCCCCGTTGCCGGTAGCGCCGCGCACGATTCTCTTCGCAAAAATGGCCGCATCCGGCGCGCTCTTGGGCTCTCGCGATTCTGGCGTTAAATGTCCCATCGGGCTTCGTCTGGCCCCTGGTTCTGGCAGGGTTTCCGGGGCTTCTTCGGATTCTGCGCGGCCTATTGGTTCACGTTGATCGCCTCCAGCCTCTTCCTCTATTGTTCGGTGCTCACCGTGCAGGGACTGACTGCGCTTCTGCTCCCGCGCCGTCTCTTCCTGCGCCTCTCCGCAATCTTGCAACTCGCCGCCTTCGGTCTTTTCTTCAGCGTCTATTTTCTTCAGCCGTCGCTCACACACCCCTGCGGCCTTGGCAGCCGCTGAAAACCAGTGCGTTCTAGCCTGGTCCCCATCCTTCTGGTTCTTTGCGCTCTTCAATCAATTGAATGGCTCATTGCCTCCGGAACTCGCATGGCTGGCTTGGCGAGCATGGGTCGGCCTGAGCCTCGTCGTTTGCGGAGCAGCCGCGTCGTTGCTTTTCTGCTACGTGCGCACCATGAAACGAGACAGTCGAGGAGCCTGACCTTGTGCCTGGAGCGAAACGGTTCGCATTGGACGCCGCGTTTCGGCAGCCCTCTCCAATCTGCAATCGTGCTTTTCTGCATTCGGTCGCTAATGCGCAGCCGCCACCATCGAGTGGTCTATGCCTTCTATCTCGCAGTGGTCTTTGCCATTGCGCTCTTCTGTGCTTGAAGTGACGATCTGTCGGCCGCTGCGCCTTCTCCGCTCACCGTTCAGTTCTTCATTGTCGACGTTGCCTTATGATGTGCTTTGCGGTCGTTGGCCTCCGCAGAAGAATCTTTCCGCTGCCGATTTCGCTGACCGCCAACTGGGTCTTGCGCACGACCCAGATCAATCCGATCGGAGAATTACGTCGCCGCAACCAGAGGATTCGCTTCTCCTCCTCGCTGTTGTTCCGACCTGGCTTGTCTCGGCCGTGTTGTCCTTCGCTTCAGGCCGTTCCAGTCAGGTTGCGCAGCATCTGGCAGTGCTTCGCCCTCGTCGGATGCATCTTTGCCGAACTCAGCTCTGTTCGGTTTCTACAAAGTTCCCTTTCACCTGCTCTTATCTGCCGGGAAAATCGAACTTTCAATTTGTCTTCTGGGCCTTCGTGATCGCTTTGCTGCCGCTCATCGTCATGGGAGCGCGAGTTCGAAGAGGGTGCTCTCCATCTCCGGGGAGTACGCCTGTATGATCGTTATCCTTGGAGCCGCACTCATTGGGCTTTGGATTCTCAATCGTCAACGCGCCAAATCCGCCGTCCTCTACTTTGAGGAATTCCCGAGGAGGTGATTACGACATTGGGTCTCAGTTTGGCTCGTCACGCGCCGGCAGAGTCGGACATCATGCTCCTTGAGCCGATCTCTTTGACCGGAATATCACTTCTCCCGCACAAAAACAACGGCGGCTGCAAACATCTGCAGCCGCCGTTGTTTTTTCGATCAGTTGAGAACTCTCGCTTAGAACGCGCCACCGTCTGACGCAGGCTGTACGAGCTGAGCGTCTTGATGTAGTTGCCGCGATCGAACGGCGAGGTATCGGGAACCGAACGGCGGCTCAGGCAGCCGCGCGTCTCCCACAGCGAGGTGTACTCGCGCTTCTCCAGCCAGTAGTGCATGTCGGCCAGCACCCGCCTGATGTGCTCGATGCCGTGAATGTGCAGCGCCGAAGCCATCTGCGTCACGCCGCCCCGGCCATGATGCCCTTCAGCACGTCTTCGGCCGAGTGAACGCCGCCGGTGATCGCGATGTCGACCTTCAGATGGCCGTAGAGAATCGCCGCCCAGTGCAGCCGCGGCAGCAGTTCCGAGGGTGTGGAGAAGTGCAGAGTGGGCCGCACCTCCAGCGTCTCGATGTCGAAGTCCGGCTGATAGAAGCGGTTGAAGAGCACCACGCCCTTCGCGCCTGCGTCTTCCAGCCGAGCCGACGAGGTGTGGCAGGCTGGTGAACGACTGCGACAGCTTCACCGCCACCGGCACCTTGACCGCACCCGTAACCGCGGCAACCAGTTCCAGCAGTTGCCCCTCCAGCATCGCGCGAGGTCTGGCTCCTGTCCGTGGCCAGCGCGTAGGTGTTCAGCTCGATGGCGTCCGCGCCGGCCTGCTCCATCTCCTTCGCAAAGCGCACCCAGCCGCCGGTCGTGGCTCCATTCAGGCTGGCCATGATCGGAATCTTCACCGCCTCCTTGCAGCGCCGCAGGTGCTCGAGATAGCCATCCTGCGTCATGCGATAGTCGTTCAGGTCGGGCAGATAGCCGAGCGACTCGGCAAACGAATCCGTGCCGCGCGACAGGTCTTCGTCCAGCGCCCGCGACTCCAGCGCCAACTGCTCCTCAAACAGCGAGTGAAGCACGATCGCCGAGGCGCCGGCGTCTTCCATGCGGCGAACGTTGTCGATCGATCTCCGAGATCGGCGTGGAGGAGACCACGATCGGTCCGTTCAGCTTCAAGCCAAGATACTGCGTTGAGAAATCGATCATTCTGCACCTCCGGCAGCCTCTGCCACCTGCTTCTCAGCTTCTCTTCCGGCTTTTCGGCGGGAGCGATGTTCGGCGTCTCGCCGCGGCCCGGCATTGCCGCCCGAGCCGAGTAGACGCGCCACTGGCGCTCCACGTCGTCCTGCGCTTCCTTCAGCAGCTCCGCCGCCAGCTCCGGATTGCTGCGCGCCAGCATCGTGTAACGCGCCTCGCGATACGCGTACTCCTTGAGCCGGATCGACGGGGCCTTCGAGTCGAGCTGGAAGGGATTCTTGCCCTCTTCGCGCAGGTCGGGGTTGTAGCGCATCAGCGGCCAGTAGCCCGACTGCACTGCCAGCTTCTGCTGCTCCAGCCCATGCACCAGGTCGTAGCCGTGCGCGATGCAACTCGAGTAGGCGATGATGATCGACGGCCCATCGTGCGCCTCGGCCTCCTGGAAGGCCTTGACCACGTGGCTGTCGTTGCCGCCCAGCGCCACCTGCGCCACGTACACCGAGCCATAGCTGACGGCTTCCATGGCCAGATCCTTGCGGCTGTTCTTCTTGCCGCTGGCGGCAAACTTCGCCACCGCGCCGCGCGGCGTGGCCTTCGACATCTGGCCGCCGGTGTTCGAGTAGACCTCGGTATCCAGCACCAGCACGTTCACGTTCTTGCCCGAGCCGAGCACGTGATCCAGGCCGCCGAAGCCGATGTCGAACGCCCATCCGTCGCCGCCCAGAATCCACACGCTCTTGCGAACCAGCGAGTCGGCAATCGCCAGCAGGTTGCGCGCATCGGAGCTGTCGTTGCCCGCCAGCTTCTCGCGCAGAGCCTTCACCCGCTCGCGCTGCTGCGTTGATCTCCGTTTCGGTCTTCTGCGGAGCGGTCAGCAATGCCGTGACCAGCTCGTCGCCGATCGCCGGAGCCAGCCGCGTCACCAGCATTTCCGCGAACTCCTTCTGCTGATCGAGCGCGATCCTCATGCCGAAGCCAAACTCGGCATTGTCCTCAAACAGCGAGTTGGCCCACGTCGGCCCGCGTCCCTGCGCATTGCTGCGTATAAGGCGTGGTCGGCAGGTTGCCGCCGTAGATCGACGAGCAGCCCGTGGCGTTGGCAATATACAGCCGGTCGCCGAACAGCTGCGTCAGCAGCTTGATGTAAGGCGTCTCGCCGCAACCCGCGCATGCGCCTGAGAACTCAAACAGCGGCTGCAGCAGTTGCAGATCCTTCACCTGCGCTGTGCGAAAGCTTGGCGCGGTCGACTTCGGGCAAGCGCAAGGAAGAACTCCCAGTTCTCGCGCTCGGCTTCGCGCAGCGGCGCCTGCGGCGCCATGTTGATCGCCTTCTTGCTCGCGTCGCTCTTGCTCTTCACCGGGCAAACTTCCACGCAGACGCGCGCAGCCGGTGCAATCTTCCGGAGCAACCTGCAGCGTGTAGCGCTCCTGCTTCCATGCCCTTCCACTTCGGCTTGGCCCACTGGAATGTCGCCGGCGCATTCGCCGCAGCTTCGGCGCTGTAAACCTTGGCGCGAATCACCGCGTGCGGGCAAACCATCACGCACTTGCCGCACTGGATGCAAAGATCCTTGTCCCACACCGGAATGAACTGCGCGATGTTGCGCTTCTCCCACTGCGCCGTGCCCGTCGGGAACGCGCCGCCCGCCGGAATCGCGCTCACCGGAAGCAGGTCGCCCTTGTCCCGCGGCAATCTGGCCCAGCACGTTGCGCACAAACTCCGGCGCCTTGCTGTCGAGATCGAAGGAATCAGATCGAAGCTCGACGACGCAGCCGCCGGCAGCTCAACCTTTTCCAGATGCGCCAGCGCGTCATCCACGGCGGCAAAGTTCTTCTGCGACCACCGCCTCGCCGCGCTTGCCATAGGTCTTCTTGATCGCCTTCTTGATCTGCTCGATCGCCTCTTCGCGCGGCAGCACGCCGCTGATCGCAAAGAAGCAGGTCTGCATGATGGTGTTGATGCGCGTGCCCATGCCGGCCTCGCGCGCCACCGTGTAGCCGTCGATCACATAGAACTCGATCTTCTTGCGCAGCATCTCTTCCTGCGTCGTCTTGCGGCAGCTTGTCCCACACCTCCGCCGCCGAATAAGGCGAGTTCAGCAGGAAGACCGCGCCCGGCATCGCCGCCTCCAGCACATTCATCTTTTCCAGGAAGCTGAAGTTGTGGCAGGCCACAAAGCTGGCGCGTGTAATCAGATAAGTCGACCGGATCGGATTCGGCCCGAACCGCAGGTGCGAAGTCGTCATCGAGCCCGACTTCTTCGAGTCGTACACAAAGTAGCCCTGCGCGTAGTTCGGCGTCTCGCTGCCGATGATCTTGATCGAATTCTTGTTCGCGCCCACCGTGCCGTCCGAGCCCAGCCCGTAGAACAGCGCGCGCACGGTCTTCGGATCCTCGGTCGAGAACGCCGGATCGTAGCTCAGGCTCGTAGTGCGTAACATCGTCGTCGATGCCGATCGTGAAGTGGTTCTTCGGAGCCGCCTTCGCCAGCTCGTCGAAGATGCCCTTGACCATCGCCGGCGTAAATTCCTTCGACGACAGCCCGTAACGCCCGCCAATCACCGTCGGCTTCGGCAAACGGCAGCGTGGCCGCGTTCTCGGCCAGCACCGTCACGATGTCCTGATAGAGCGGCTCGCCTGTCGCGCCCGGCTCCTTGCAGCGGTCCAGCACCGCAATCGACTTCACCGTCGCCGGCAGCGCCGCCAGGAAGGCCTTCGCGTCGAACGGCCGGTACAAGCCGAACCTTGACCATGCCGATCTTCTCGCCCTGCTTGACCATCGCGTCCACGGCCTCTTCGGCCGCTTCGGCGCCCGAGCCCATCAGCACGATCACGCGCTCCGCATCCGGCGCGCCGTAGTAGTCGAACAGGTGATAGGCGCGGCCGGTCTGCGCCGCAAAGCGGTCCATCACCGATTCTGCACGATGCCCGGAACCGCCGCGTGGAACGGCGTGCAAGCCTCGCGCGCCTGGAAGAACACATCGGGATTCTGCGCCGTGCCGCGAATGATCGGCCGATCCGGGCTCAGCGCGTTCTGCCGGAACTGGATGATGTACTTGTCGTCCACCAGCGCGCGAATCGTCTCGTCGCTGATCGGCAGAATCTTGCCCACTTCATGCGAGGTGCGGAAGCCGTCGAAGAAATGAATGAACGGAATGCGCGATTCGAGCGTGGCGATCTGCGCCACCAGCGCCATGTCCGCCACTTCCTGCACGGAATTCGACGCCAGCATCGCCCAGCCCGTCGATCGCGCAGGCCATCACGTCCGAGTGGTCGCCAAAGATCGACAGCGCATGCGTAGCCAGCGTGCGGGCCGTCACGTGCATCGTCGCCGGGGTCAGCTCACCGGCAATCTTGAACATGTTGGGAATCATCAGCAGCAAGCCCTGCGAGGCCGTGAAGGTGGTCCCGAATGCGCCCGCCTGCAACGCGCCATGCAGCGCGCCCGCCGCGCCGCCTTCGCTCTGCAGCTCTTCCACGATGGGCAATGCGCCCCAGATATTCTTCTTCCCCTCCGAGCGCCACTGATCGGCCCACTCGGCCATCGGCGACGAGGGGGTAATCGGGTAGATGGCAACAACTTCAGAGAGTCGATAGGCAACCGAGGCGGCAGCCTCGTTCCCATCCATAATCACCATTTTCTGCTCACTCATTCGCTATGCCTCATGACGCGGTAGGCGGAAATTCGACCGCTCCTTTGAGTCTCATATCTCGAAGCAAGGAGTCGCTGTGATGTGGGACACAGGGCGGCGCGAAATTCCCGCATTGCGAACAGAAATTCACGCGCGAATTTCAGGAAAGCCGCTCGTAAGATCACTCCTTGCACCGCCAGCCGATCGCGCCTGACCGCGGCATAATCTCACGCCACCTCACCCCGAATTGCGCCTTGATCTGATTCACGTGGAGCCAGACTCACGCCAGGCAATCTGGCATGCTCTCGTCCGGCATGCGGGGAGCCATTTCGAAATGACCCCTAACAAGCAGAAAACAAGAACGCAGAAAACACATCCATCATTGGGATCACTCGTTTTCCCGCATACCGCGGCCCATTCCGGCAGGACCCCAAGCCGAAATCGCTCCGTCGCAGTCTGAATGAATCTGCCGCTTCAACCGATAGTGAGTTCAAACCTCGGTCGCATTTTGATCCGGCGCAACCGTCGCTCCGGCGACACCGGTCTTCTTGGGGCGGGTTCCATACGGGCGCACGGGCAATTCGGCTCGCACCACGGGCTCTGCAAAGCCGAGGGCGAGGAGCAGATGCCTCCACAGGTGATGCATGCTTCGAGCGGAGCCTTTTGACGGATATTCGGATGCGCTGGCCCGCAACGGAATTTGGGTCACTGCGCTTTTTGCCCTCGCTGGTTCCGGATTGGGCATCCATGCCATCTTGCATCACGCGGCCCTAGGCGCTGAGGCAGCACTGATTGTCTCGGGATTTCTGTTTTCTACCAGCGTCATCCTTGTGCTTTCTTTCGCGCGCAGCGTCCCGGTCCAATCGCTTGCCACGGCCTGCACTGTTTACTACATGCTTTACCTATGCGCCGGCATGACTGCCGCCGCTTTCAGTTCGGGCAACCGTCTGACCGTATTTATCTACCTCGCCTGGTTCCCTCCGCTCCTGGTGTTGACCAAGATGATCAACTCTGTAGCCATCGGACGCATTCTTGGCAGCATTGTTCTGCTGGCCCCTTTCATCGTTTTAGCCCCGCTCTTTCCATACCTGATCGCGGTACTTCCCGCCCCCATTCTCATGCTCCTTCCAATTATGTGCCTCAGCTATCTCAGCTTCGGGCTCATGCTCAACACCATTACGGGCTTTCGTGAGGCGTACTTCATCGAGCGCGAGCACGCCGCCGCTCTCCGAATCGAGTCCGAAGTCCTGGAGAGTATCTCCGATTGCTTCATCTCACTGAATTCGGAATTCAAGCTCATCTATCTAAATGACGCCGCATGCTCTGAGTTTGCCGTTTCCAGGCACCACGCGTTGAATTGCACCTTGCCAGTTGCGGTCCCCGGATTCTTCTCTCTTGCCGTGCTCGCTGAACTTGAAGCGGCGTCGCAGGGATCCGGATCAAACACCTTCGAGTTGCACCGTGAAGATCGCGACGAATGGTACGAGATGCGCTGTTTTCCGCGCCTTGACGGCATGTCGATCTATTTTCGGAATATCACCGAATCTGTGACGGCCCGAGCCAGCCTTGAGGTAGCGCACGACCGTCTCATCGAGCAGGCCAACCTTCTCGACATGGCGCAGGATGCCATCTTCCTTCAAGACATGGACAGCCGCGTCCTCTATTGGAATAAAGGCGCGCAACGCCTCTTCGGGTGGACGTCGGATGAGGTGATGGGAATGCGCGTAGGCGATATCTTCCAGCAGGATATCGTCGGCGTAAAACATGCCTTTTCTTCCGTCATCAAACTAGGCAAATGGAGAGGCGAGCTTTCAAAAAGACATAGGGACGGCCGCCTCCTGATCATCGACAGCCGCTGCACGCTGCTGCGAAACGACGACGGCTCCCCACGAGCCATCCTGGCCATCAATACTGACATTACCGAGAGAAAGGCCGGAGAGGCTCGCCTGAACCAACTCGCATTCTTCGATGTCCTAACCGGTCTTCCCAACCGTGTCAGGCTTTGCGAACGGCTCGACGCAGCCCTCAAGGAACTCTCCACCGAGAAACAAATCGGCGCACTGCTCCACATCGACCTGGATGATTTCAGAGCCCTCAACGACACCTCCGGTCACGACACGGGCGACCGCTTCCTTCACTCCATCGCACAGCGCCTCACCGTCGCCGTTCGCTCCGAGGACATCGTGGCCAGGGTCGGTGGAGACGAATTCATCGTCCTGCTGGAGCGATTGACCGCAAGCCGCGAAACCGCCAGGGATGCCGTCAGGGAAATAGCCGACCGGGTCCTCGATGCCTGCCGCCAGCCGTTTTCCCTGGGCGCCAGCGACTACTATGGCACTGCCAGCATCGGCGTCATCCTCTTCCAGGACGGTCATGACTCCGCCGACGAACTGCTGAAGCGCTCCGATCTCGCCCTTCACCGCGCCAAGCAGCAAGGGAAAAACAGCATCTGCTTTTTCGATCCCGCAATGGAAACCAGGCTCGCTGCACGTGCCGCTCTCCTGTCGGATTTGAGACGGGCTGTACTCGAGCGGGAATTCGAGCTTCACTACCAGCCTCAAATGGATAGGAATGGCCTTGTCATCGGCGCCGAAGCTCTCCTTCGCTGGTCCCATCCAACCCGCGGCATGGTTCCTCCCAGCGAGTTCATACCCCTCGCCGAAGAGGCCGCACTCATCATCGATCTCGGCTCCTGGGTGCTCCAGACGGCTTGCGCGGAACTCGCCGATTGGCATCGGCATCCCGAATTGGAAAAGCTCAGCCTGGCCGTCAACGTCAGCATGCGTCAGTTCCTCGATCCTCACTTTGTCGCTCTGGTCGAAAATGTGCTGCGCGAGACCGGTGCGGATCCAAACCGGCTCAAGTTGGAGATCACAGAGAGCTTTGTGATGGAAAAATCGATCGACACCATCGCCAAGATGACCAAGCTAAGAACCAGCGGCGTTGTCTTTTCCATGGACGACTTCGGCACCGGCTACTCCTCACTCTCGCAACTGAAACGTCTGCCCCTCGATCAGCTCAAAATCGACCAGAGCTTCGTTCGCGACGTCCTGAGTAACGTCACGGATGCATCGATCGTACGCACCATCATCGGCCTTAGCAGGACACTCAATCTCTCGGTGATTGCCGAGGGTGTTGAAACCCAGGGGCAGCAGGACTTCCTCGAAAAGGAAGGCTGCTACGCCTACCAGGGCTACCTCTACAGCCCCGCGTTGCCGGCCCCATTGTTTCGCGATTTTGTCGAGCAATCCCTCCAGCGCAACCGCGAAAACGCCGCCTGATCTCAAACCGGCGGTACCCCCCATCCCTCGCGTTTCTCTGGCGAAGGGCGGCAGACCGCGAACCCGGGCCTACGCCTTCGCCCAATCGCTCAAAAAAATCATCGTGCCGCGCCAGAACTTTGCATGGAATTACCCTGCCTGCGAGCACAATCGATCCATGGAATCTCTCTCAACCTGTGCAACCAGACCCCAAGCATCCAACGGCAGTGAATCGAGGTAAAGACAGCAAAACTCGAACAATTGCCTCTAACCCCTTTGACATCTATATTCTGCGGATAACCAATTTAGAATGAATATTTTAGAACTGCTAGTCGCATGTGTATCTTGTTGAAATTAAGATTGTTACTCACAGAATACCGGTGGGGGTACCTCAAGCCCAGAGCAGGGATTCTCCGTTCCCTTGCTTGAACTAATGAATACCGGACCGGGCGAGCGTATTAGACGGTGTGATCCAAATCACATCGCAGCCTCGGTTTCGTTGATACAAAGAGACCATCGATCCGATAAGAGAGTCAGAGGGGCCTTCAGAGGGGTAGGAGCGGTTGGCGCGGAAGGCGCCAACCGCTCCCCTTCAGCGTCGAGCGATGAGTATGCCTGGGACAAAAAGACGGGAAAAATCTGCATTTGCGACTCGGACGAGATTCATCGTATACTGAAAGCCGACTATAATAGTCCTAGTTTAAGGGAATCGCTATTTGAGGCGATTCATTGGAGTTGGCCGGGTGAGCATGTTAAGTGAGCTGGGCGTGGGAGAGACTGGGTTCTGATCGCCCTCGACCTGCCCGAATCCGTGCAGAACCACCTGATGCATATGGGCTTTGTCCCCGATGCGCTGGTCACGGCTCTGCGCCGTGCTCCGGCCGGCGACCCGACCGTTTATAGCGTGGACGGCATGGAGATTGCCCTGCGGCGCGAGACTGCGGCGGCCATCCGCATGCGAGACGCGATGCTGCGGACCAGGGTGACCCCGACGCGATCGAGGCTGCCCGATGAGCGCATGCTGCACAACTCCCGAATTCAAGCCGCCTTCCGAGCACCTGCCGCCGGGAGCGCTCAGGACTGTCGTGCTGATCGGCCCGCCAAACTCCGGCAAATCCACTCTCTTCAACCGTCTGACTGGTTTACGCCAGAAGGTGGCCAACTTCCCCGGCGTCACCGTCGAGCAGCGCATGGGCCTGATGGCTGGCGTAGGCCGAGCCGATCTGACGCTGATTGACCTGCCTGGCATCTACTCGCTCGATCCCTTCAGCGAGGATGCACGGGTGTCGATCGACGTGCTGCGCGGCGAGATGGCCGGCACTCCCAAGCCGGACGCGGTGCTGCTGGTCATGGATTCCCTGCACCTTACCCGCCAGTTGATGCTCGCCGCTCCGGTGCTTGCGCTGGGACTACCCACCCTGGTGCTGCTCAACATGACCGACCTGATGCAGTCTCGCGGCGGGGCGATCGACGCGCT
Source organism: uncultured Acidobacteriaceae bacterium (assembly GCA_963843625.1). Lineage (GTDB taxonomy): Bacteria > Acidobacteriota > Terriglobia > Terriglobales > Acidobacteriaceae > Telmatobacter. The sequence goes on along the minus strand of CAWJLK010000009.1, from coordinate 156,775 downwards.
GAAGCTGGCGCGCGAACTGGGTGCCCCGGTGGCGCAGATCAGCGCCGTCAAAGGGACCGGCCTGGATGCCATCCCTCTTTTTCTGAATCAGCAGACAGACCGCGCGGCCGCCAAGCCGCTGACGCTGCCCGTGATCGGCAATGCGGCCAGTGCCCATAGCTGGGCGGCACAGGTGAGCCGCCGAACCGGCTATCGTGCTCCGCTGTCGATCGAGGGCACGCGCAAGATCGACAATGTGCTGCTGCATCGCATTTGGGGACCGCTCCTGTTTCTGGCGGTTGTCGTCGGCGTCTTTGAGGTGGTCTTCTCGATCGGCCAACCGCTCTCAGACGGATTTGGCGTAGTGCTGGCCGATCTGGGCAACCTGATTCGGCCGCTGCTGCCTGAGGGCTGGATCAGGTCGCTGCTGCTCGACGGCGCATGGAAGGGCATCTCGTCGGTACTGGTTTTTCTGCCGCAGATTTTGCTGCTGTTTCTCTTTATCGGAATCCTGGAAGACTCAGGCTACCTCTCTCGCGCGGCGCTGATCGCCGACCGGGTCATGCGGACGATTGGCTTGAATGGCAAGGCCTTCATTCCCCTGCTTTCGGCCTATGCCTGCGCCGTTCCGGCGATTATGGCGACGCGCACGATCGAGAACAAGCGCGACCGGCTGGCGACGATCCTGGTGACGCCGTTTATGACCTGCTCGGCGCGGCTGCCGGTTTATATGCTGCTGATCGCGGCATTCATTCCGAATATCTTTTATCTGGACGGGATTATCGGCCTGCGGACGTTGGTGATGCTGGGACTTTATCTGGCGGGCTTTGTGGCGGCAATGACCACGGCGCGGCTGCTCAACAGCTCGATCTTGAGGGCGAGCGACGCGCCTTTCATTCTGGAGTTGCCGCAGTACCGCATGGCCGACGTTGCGTTCGTTGGCGCTGCGGCTGGTAGATCGCGCGCGCATCTTCCTGCGTCAGGCTGGGACAATCATCCTCTGCGTCACGCTGGCGCTTTGGGTGCTGGCGCACCTGCCGTTGATTCACACCGCAAGCGGTGCGGCCTCGGCGCCCGAGCTTGCCAACAGTCTGATCGGACGGCTCGGCCACTTCATCGAGCCGGCGATTGCGCCACTGGGCTTCAACTGGAAGATCGGCATCGGATTGTTGTCGAGCGTACTGGCTCGCGAAGTGATGGTTTCGACGATGGGCACGCTTTACGGCGCCGATCCCGGAACGCAGGCGCTGAGCCTGCAGACGGCGCTGCATCATGACGTGACGCTTGGCGGCGCGCTGGCACTGATGATCTTCTTTGCTTTCGCCATGCAGTGCACCTCGACGATGGCTGTGGTCAAGCGCGAGACGAATAGCTGGAAGTGGCCCGCGGTGCAGTTCCTCTACATGCTGACGTTGGCCTGGCTCGCGGCCTTTGCGGTCAACCATCTGGCGATGGCTTTCCTAAGATAAGCGGTAATCATCTGCCACCGCCTGCGGTAAGGCAGACGCGCCTGCGCGCCGCAGAGTTCGTGGATTAGCAGTTCCCGGAGGCAGGAGCTGGGGTCTCCGATTCACGCCTGAAACAACGGATACCGCTAAATTCTTGCTTAAGAGATATGTATATCGCGGTTGCCCTGTAACGAATTCTTGATCATCACCACTACTAACAAAGGGGTTGCTGGTGGGATCCGGTTGGTTTGCAAGGAATCGTTTGAGGTTCTCCCTTTGCGAACACCCGGCATATGGCGGGGAAAGGTGTGCAATAGAGAACAGAGGGAGGCAGGACCCATGATATCTGTATGGGGTGGGTGGAGTGTCCTTTGGGGAGATCCCCCGATTCGTGCACCTTATCAGAGATGAAATCGAAGCTACCGTACCCCGGCATGTAGCCGTGTACATTACATGGCGCCTGAGCTTAGCGAGAATCAGGTGCCGGTACTGAGATGGGAACTTTCTCGCTTTAGGCTTAACGACCGGGCCCAGAGCGAAAACATAGCCAACTTCCTACGTTGCCGCTCTGGCATCTGATGCTCTTCTCATCACGAACGCCGACGGAGCGATAGTCATGCGAGACAGCAACAACGCCGCAAAATTTGAGTTTCCTCCCAGACTGATGGTTTCAGCGACCCCGACCGATCCGGAACTGTTCAAGACGCTGTTGGATCATGTGAGTGACGGAGTATATATTGCCGGCCATGACAGGCGAATCTTGTATTGCAACAAAGCAGCCACCGAGCTGACCGGATACAAAGCCGAAGAGGTAGTGGGAAAACCTTGCCATGGCCATGGTCATTGTCTGATTGGCCACAATGGACGTAGCTTATGCGAAGAAGGCTGTCTTATCACGGAGAGCCTGAAGGATGGCACGGCACGACGGATCAAGGCTTACTTGCTTCACAAGCAAGGGCGGCGAATTCCGGTCTCAGTGAGTGTGCAACCCATTACTGCGGCTAGCGGCTCGATTATCGGGGTTGTTCATATACTCAAGGATCAATCGCAACGCGAAGCGACCCGGCGCAAGGTCGAGGCGATGGAGCGGTTGGCGTTTATCGACCCGCTCACTCAAATGCCCAACCGCCGTTCGCTGGAGATGTCCCTGCAGACGGCGTTTCTCGAATGTAGAGTCACCGGAGTGCCGTTTGGAGCGCTGCTTATCGATCTTGACAAGCTAAAGACCATCAATGATTTATTTGGCCACGCCAATGGCGATCATGCATTGACCCAAGTGGCCAAGATTCTTGCCTCGACTGTGCGCCCCACCGACACGGCTGGGCGATGGGGCGGCGACGAGTTTCTCGCCATTCTGCCCGGCGTGAGCGTGGGGATTTTGCGTCAACTCGCGATTCGATGCGGCGTGAATGTTGTGCGGGATTCCTTTTCTGAAATCGACGGCCAGCCTCTATCGTTGTCGATCTCGGTCGGCGGAACGCTTGCGCGAGAGAACGATACCCCCGAAACTCTGATCGCGCGGGCCGATGATCTGATGTACGAAAGCAAAACCGGCGGCCGGGATCGCGTCACAGTTCGATAGCCACCTGCGGCGGGAGGACTGGCCGTCCAGGCGGGCGCCCTTCGCATTTGGGGTTCGTGGTTTCCCAGGTCCCAAAAGTGGGGCCTGGGGCGTCGGAGTCTTGAAGCATATGGATTTCCGAGCCTATAGCAAAACCAGGGAGGGTGTACCCCGGAACTGATGCAAGGTTGCGGTGCAGTCCTTTCTAGAATTAGCAATTGCTTTCAAGCCGAATGGCTTCCAACTTGAACGCACAAGTTAGGCCGATGAAGCCTCACCCTTTCAACGCTGGGTCTATGTAACCGGGGCTAGCTCTTCCTGGAGAGTTATGGGGCGACACGCCAGGGGGACGTTGTAGTCCAGGTCTTCAGTTGTTCGGCGGCCCATTCTGTTGACTTATCGGCGTGACAAGTTGTGCAGGGGTTGGGGATTCCTGACTGCTCTGTCTCTGCTGGAGTGATGAAGCGGAAGGTGTGCGCGCTGACGTAATTGTCCTTGATGGTCTGCTCGATTTTTGGCATGTGGCAGGCTACACACTGACTGCCGACGCTGGCTTCGGCATGATGCGTGTGTTCGCTGACTGTGCCGTGGAGGCCGGCGGGGTTCTCCTTGGTGTGGCAGTCGAGGCAAAGAGCATTCCCGGCGATCTTCAGATTCGATGCATTCGCGGGACTGTGAACCTGGTGGCAATCAAAGCAACGAAGTTCGCGATGGTACATGACGCTTTGCACAAAGTCGTTCGCCTGCATGCGATTCTTGTGCGAGGTGAGGTCGGAGTACTGAAAGAAATTGGTGACGCCAGACTTGGTTTCTTCGAGATGCCAATAGTCAGCGAGGCGCTTGCCGGGGAGATAGCCGACGGGCCAGTCGTAGTGCTTGCCGGCGATGGGGTCGGTGAGAGGACGGCCCTGGCTGTGACACTGCATGCAGACGTCGTTGCCGCGCACAGAGTCGAGGGTTTCGGGATTGACGATGTTGTTGCGCGTGGGGTGTTGGACGTGCGCACTGCCGGGACCATGACACTTTTCGCAGCCGACATTCCACTCGGTGACATGCTTTGTCTCGATGTCGTAGTTGACTGAGTGGCAGCCGTCGCAGGTGGGGCCGGTGGGGCGGTCAAAGTTTGTCGGACCATAGAAGGGCACCCACCAGTCAGTGCCCTGCTCGACATGATAGGGGAGCCACTTTGCCTTCTTGATGTCCCATTGCGCGGGGAGGGGAAAGTAGTCATCGCCGCGCTTGGTGAAGTAGCGTTGTTTCCAGCGGCTGCCGTAGACGAATGCGACCTGATCGAGGCCGAAGGTGCGGATGGGGTCGTCGTGGGTGAAGTCGCCGAGGACTGCTTCGGGGTGCTGTTTGGGATCGCGGACGACGTTGGCCATGCGGGTCTGCCGCCAGCCGTTGTATTCCTTCTCGTGGCATTTTTTGCAGGCGTGAGAGCCGACGAAGTGAGGCTTTGCTTCGTCTGCGCGGGCTGGGAAGGCGAGGATGAAGGCCAAGGCTGCCGTGAAGAAGACGGCAGCTTTGCAGCGAGATGTTGCTAGGATTTCTATTGGCTTCATGAGACCTCCTCGTGCAAGTCAATAGTGTGAAGTGATTTTACGCTCCTGACTTCTTTTCTATCTTGGCCCAGGAGTCTTTGAGCGCGAGGGTGCGATTGAAGACGAGTTTGCCGGGAGCACTGTCTGGATCGAGACAGAAGTAGCCAACGCGCTCGAACTGGTAGCGGTCGTCCAGCTTGGCCGTGGCCAGAGACGGCTCCAGCTTGGCGGTGGTGACGATTTCGACGGAGTTGGGGTTGAGATTGTCGAGAACGTCCTGTCCTTCTTCCAAATCATACGGGTCGGGCTTGGCGAAGAGGTTGCCATAGAGGCGTATCTCGGCCGAGATGGCGTGGGCGGCTGAGACCCAGTGCATGGTGGACTTAACCTTGCGGCCGTCGGGCGAGTTGCCGCCACGGCTGGCTGGATCATAAGTGCAATGCACCTCGACGATGTTGCCGGCGGCGTCTTTGACTACGCTCTGTGCGGTGACGAAGTAGGCATTGCGCAGGCGAACCTCTTTGCCCGGCGATAGGCGGTAGTACTTGGGCGGAGGAACTTCGCGGAAGTCGTCCTGCTCGATGAAAACTTCACCGGAGAATGGGACCTGGCGGGTACCCGCGGATGGATCTTCGGGGTTGTTGGCGACTTCGACGAATTCGCTCTGGCCGGCGGGATAGTTGTCGATGACGAGCTTGAGTGGGTTCAGAACGGCCATGGCGCGGCGGGCGCGGTGATTGAGGTCGTCGCGTTGGAAGTGTTCGAGCATTTCGATGTCGGTGCTGCCATTGGTGCGCGAAATTCCTGCGGCAGCGACGAAGGTGCGGATGGCTTCAGGCGTGAAGCCGCGACGGCGGATGCCGCAGAGAGTGGGCATGCGGGGATCGTCCCAGCCGCTGACGCGATTTTCCTTCACGAGTTGAAGGAGCTTGCGTTTGCTGAGCATCGTGTAGGTGATGTTGAGGCGATCGAACTCAATCTGCTGCGTGGGGAAGATTCCTAGCTGCTCGATATACCAGCGGTAGATGGGCTGGTGGTCGGTGAACTCCAGGGTACACATGGAGTGGGTGACTCTCTCGAGCGAGTCTGACTGGCCGTGGGCGTAGTCGTACATGGGGTAGATGCACCACTCGTCGCCTGTGCGCTGGTGCGCTGGCGTGGAGGATGCGGTACATGACCGGATCGCGCATGTTGAGGTTGGGCGAGGCCATGTCGATCTTGGCGCGGAGCACGCGGCTGCCGTCGGGAAATTCGCCGGCCTTCATGCGGGTGAAGAGGTCTAGATTCTCTTCTACGGTCCGGTTGCGATAGGGCGAGTCCGTTCCTGGCTCAGTAAGGGTGCCGCGGTGCTGGCGGATCTCGTCGGCGGAGAGGTCGTCGACGTAGGCCTTGCCGGCCTTGACGAGCTGAAGAGCCCACTCGTAGAGCTGGCCGAAGTAGTCGGAGGCGTAGCAGAGGCGGTCCCACTCGAAGCCGAGCCAGCGGACGTCGGCCATGATGGAGTCGACGTACTCCTGCTCTTCTTTCTCGGGATTGGTGTCGTCGAAGCGGAGGTTCGTCTTTCCGCCGAACTCGTCGGCGAGACCGAAGTCAATGCAAATGGCCTTGGCGTGGCCGATGTGGAGGTAGCCGTTTGGCTCGGGAGGAAAGCGTGTCTGGACGATTGCGTCGCCGTACTTTTTGGTGCGGACATCCTCGGCGATGATGTCGTGGAGGAAGTTGGAGGGGGGAAGGGGGGGGGCGACGGGGCTTTCCGGGTTCGAGTTGGTCATGGCTGCGATTCAATTATTTCATGGTAGTCTCACAGCTCTTAGAATCGAGGCTAAGGCCACACGTCCGGCCGTGTGCCGTTGGGCGTGATGGGACGACAAGGCAGAACCAATGGTGACCCTCCCCCCTGGGTATTCTGTAAATAAAATACTTGTTTTCATCGACTTGAGACGATGAGTCTGCTGCAAAATCTTGATTCTAATTTGGTTATCCGCAGAATATTCATTACAAATGAGTTCGGAGATCCTTTCTGGGGGTTATGAGGCCGATGAACGAAGGCTCTTGATTCGGCCTGCATCCGCTGAAATCAGTCATAAGCATTATTGTGCGCCGGGAGGTGGAAATTATGCGCAAACGGCGGAGGGTTTTCTTGAGTATCGAAATCCGGGTCAAAGGGATCCGGTTCGGGGTTCGAGGTCTCCCACGTCCCCAGATGCAGGGGACATGGGCACCGGGTTTTCTGGAACCGTTTCAGGCTGTAGGGCGCACTGTGATCGTCCCGCGACCTTGACCGAAGACCCGCTCATCGCGATAAGGCCGCGATGAACGGGGCACAGTCCATGATGTCGTGGTGAGTGAGCCACCTGCCACCGGTCATTTCTTAGTCTTTGATTTCTTCCGACTTCATTTTCTGAATAGCCTTCTCGGTTTCGGATTGCAGACAATACGAACCCTCCGAATCCCATTTTTCTATCCATCGCCAATCACGAACCTCATCCTCGTAGATAGCCCTTTTTTGTCGCCCATCAATTATCTTCTGGCGGATATACTCACGCACTACATCCGCTCCGCACAACTTTTCAGTAATACGCTTGGCAACAACCCTGGCATCTCGTTCGGCCGGGATTTCGCAAAGCTTGAGAGTGCGGCGGCGTTTGAGGAGATCGTTATCGACCCACAAACTAAGAGTACGGTCGAATTGGTAAGAATGTTGAAGTTCATGCGCAAATGTCATAACAAATGCTGTTGGGTTAGTACAGGTTGACCCATGTAAATAAATGAATCCGCCAAACGAAGAGATTTCTCGATCAGTGCAATCTGGAGAAGGACTTGTATCTGGTATAAAAAGCAGGTCCACAATGTAATTGGGAACGTTTTCCTTTATCAGGTCAGACCGACGCCAAGGTGTTCCCTGTGTTTGTGGGCAAAAAAAACCTCGATTCTCTGGTCCGTATTTATCCTTAAAACACTTAGCATCTTCATCATCAAAGAAGGCAAGCAGCCGTAGATCGATCGGTGTTTGAAACGCGGGCTGACTTAATACTCGCTGCGCCAAATCACTTCTCTCTGCCTTTACGGCAGCGTCGTGAGTCTTCACTTCTATCCTGACGGGCATGGCTTTAGCTGGATACCTCCTCGTGAAGACCTTAAACATAGCCATTTTGGCAGACGCCCTCAATCGAGCGATTGAAGGCTGGCTTCGGCTTGGCGGATGCGGGCCAGGCAGATGTCGCGGCCCAGGACGGCCATGGTTTCAAAAAGTGGCGGCGCGTTTTTGCGTCCGCAGACGGCTTTCAAGCGGCTGCTTTGGTGACTGGGATCGGCTGGGCCACCAAACGCACGCCGAGCGCCGCACAGACGCGGCTGATGGTGTCGAAGCGCGGCGCGCTGTCAGGGCGAAGGGCCTTGTAGAGAGCTTCGCGGGTGATTCCGGCGGCCTTGGCGATCTCCGTCATGCCGCGCGCACGGGCAATGTCGCCCAGCGCCGAGGCCAACAGGGCTGCGTCATTCGCTTCCAGAATTCCGGTCAGATAGACGGCGATGCTCTCTTCGTTGTCAAGGTACCGGGCGGGGTCGAATTCAGGCAGATCGTCTACGTTGATGGTTTTTCTCATCGTTGCCCCTTTCCGCTTTTCAGCGATGCGGCCAAAGCCTTAGCCCGCTGGATATCTTTCTTCTGTGTGCGTTTGGAACCGCCCGCAAGCAACACGACGATCTGCGCGCCGTGCTGTGCGTAGTAGATACGCCAGCCCGCGCCGAAGTCGATGCGCAGCTCAATCACGCCATCGCCAATCGCCTTGAAGTCGCCCAGCAAGCCGAACGAGAGGCGCTTGATTCGTTCCGTCACCGCGCCGCGTACCTTGTTGTCTTTCAATCCATCAAGCCAAGTTGTGAATTCGGGAAGCGGCCTGACGGAAAACATGACTAGAGTGTAATTGAACGATTACACTATGTCAAGCGAAAATCAGGGCAGCTCAAGCTCTGCTCAACCGAGCGATTGAAGGCTGGCTTCGGCTTGGCGGATGCGGGTCAGGCAGAGGTCGCGGCCCAGGACGACCAGGGTTTCAAAGAGTGGCGGGGCGTTTTTGCGGCCGCAGACGGCTACCCTTATGGGCTGAAACATGGGGCCGGCTTTGAGGCCTAGCGACTTGGCGGCTTCGCGCAGGGCCTGGTCGAGGGAGTCGTGAGTGAAGTCTGTTGGGCGAGGACCACCTGGGCATGCTGGAGGACGCGCAGCGGCCATGGCGGCGTCGCCTCCTTTCGGAGGGATCAGCTCGGCGGGGTCGTAGGGGGCAAGTTCTTTGAGGAAGAAGAAATCGGCGGCGGCGGGGGCTTCGCTGAGGAGCTTGATGCGTTCGCGAATGAGCGGGGTGACGGCTAGGACCTGCTCGGGCGGGGCGTCGAGGCTGGCCTTGGCGAAGAAGGGCTGGAGCTGGGAGGCCAGATCGTCGACGGGCAGAGCGCGGATGTGTTCGGCGTTGAGCCAGACGGCCTTGGGGTCGAAAGGGTCTTCTTCAGTGAAGTTGACGACGGCGTTGGAGCGGTTGACGTTTTCGAGGGTGAAGGCCGAGCGGATTTCGTCGAGCGGCATGAATTCGCGGTCGTCTTTGGGCGACCAGCCGAGGAGGCAGAGAAAGTTGATGAAGGCCTGGGGCAGGAAGCCGGCGTCGCGATAGGTGGTGACGCTGACGACGGGGCCATGTTTGCGCTTGGAGAGCTTGGCGCCGTCGGGGGCGACGAGCAGAGGCAGATGGGCGAATTGCGGCGGCGCGACGCCGAGGGCTTCGAAGATGAGCAGATGCTTGAAGGTGTTGGTGAGGTGATCCTGGCCGCGAATGATGTGGCTGATGCGGAGATCGGCGTCGTCGACGCAGGAGGCGAGATGGTAGGTGGGAAAACTGTCTGAACGCAGGAGGGCGAAGTCTTCGACTTCGTCGGCTGCCTTGGATTGCTCGCCGTAGACGCTGTCGGTGAAGCTGAGGGTGCGGCTTTGGCCGCGGGGAACGCGATAGCGGAGGGCAAACGATTCTCCAGATGCTGGCGCGGCGGTCGGATTCTTCGCGGGAGAGTTCTCTCATGCCGGGGTTGAAGAGCCACGCGCCTTGCGCGCTGGATTGATTGTCGTCTCCGGCGTGGGCGGGGGTGAAGTCGCGATAGGCGAGACCCTTGGCGAAGATGGCTTCGGCCTGCTGGCGGTGGAGGGCGAGGCGTTCGGATTGCTTGTATTCCTCGTCCCAGTCGAGACCGAGCCAGCGCAGGCCTTCGAAGATGGACTGGACGCTGGCGTCGGTGTTGCGTTCGACATCGGTGTCGTCGAGACGCAGAACCATCGTTCCGTGATTGTGGCGGGCGAAGAGCCAATTGAAGATAAAAGTGCGGGCGCTGCCGACGTGCAGAAAGCCGGTGGGCGAGGGGGCGAAACGAACGCGGGGAGTCTGGTGAAGCGAGGGGGCCGAATCGGGCATCGTGATTCTATGGTATCAATCGCGAGGCGTGCGGCGCTCCCACTCGGGTCATCTCATAAAGCGCTCAACCGCAGCTTAGGCTTGGGGCGGATAGGGCGGTTGCGGCGGATAGGTGGGCTGCTGCCAGCCAAGCTGGGGCGCGGGCACAACCTTCCACTCGGCAAAGGCGAGCACGTACCAGAGGATGACGCCGCCCATGGGAACGATGTTGAGCAGCGATAGCCAGGGCGAGAAGCCGGCCTTTTTGCAGATGAACCAGAAAGGCACAATAATGATGGCCATCATTACAAAGAAAAAGATGAAGAGGATCGGCACAACGGCCAGCATCATCTTCTGGATTTGTTCCGGATCGGGCTGGCTTTGCAGGAGAAACGCGAGCAGATGCATTGAGTAGACTCCTTGGATTCAATGGAAACGCAAGGCAACGATACTGCGGGAGCGCGGAATCTGCAATCGAAAACTGATTCAGGCGGAAGCAGGTCTGATTCCCGAAGTCCTAAAACTGGCGACCTGAGGCTCCTCAAGGCAACCCGAAAGACATCCCTCCGCGGCCAGGCGGAGTTTAGTTAGGCCCTCGGGTGTCCGACACGCGAAGAAGTATCTCCCGCAGGGGCTGAAGCCCGGTCTCATCGCACTTTTCTCGGCACGACTGAAGTCGTGCCCTGACGCTTCTTGAGTCTCCGAAAGAGCTCTTCCGCCAGCTGCGCATTCGCCTCCTGACACGAAGCCGATTTTTGCGACCAGTTCCAATTCCGAGCGCTACGTGATGTCTTCGGTGTCGTAGACCGGGGCGACGCGCTTTTTGGGGACGCCGTGGACACTGGAAAGCAGGTCTTCGACGACATCTTCGAGCTGGCGCTGGCTTTCGATGACGGCGCTCATGCTCTTGAGCTCCTCGGGTTCGATGACGCGCTCGACGAGAGCGACGGCGTGGCACTGGGCGACGTGATCGAGGTTCAGGCCCTCGGGAGTTTTGGCTTTGATGCTGACCTGGTCGATGCCGATTGTGAGCAGGTCTGCGATGCGGGCGCGCATTTCGGCGGAAACGGGAGCGATCTTGGGAGCGGCGAGGATCAGGGTTGTGTCGATGTTGACGATGCGATAGCCGGCGTGCTGCAACTCTTCCATGGCCAGATTGAGAAAGATGGCCGAGTCGGCGTCCTTCCAGCGGGGGTCGCCGGGCGGAAAGAAGGTCCCGATGTCGCCGGCGGAGACGGCGCCCAGCAGCGCGTCGGTGATGGCGTGCAGCAGCACGTCGCCGTCGGAGTGGCCGACGAGGCCCTCCGGGTGTTCGAGCTTGAGGCCGCCGATGCGCAGAGGGACTCCCGGCTTGAATGCATGCGAGTCCCAGCCAAATCCGATGCGTGTCTCCATAGTTGCTACGGGTCTCCGTGCCTCTTATTGGAACTCTATTACAGAATCGATGCTGCCGGGACTCGGCCCAGCGTCTTTCATTCTCTTGAATCTTATTCAGCGGGTACGCTGGCGCAGGTAGAACTCGGCCAGTTCGAGGTCGCCCGGCTGGGTAATCTTCAGATTAACCTGAGAGCCGTGGACCACGGCCACTGGATGGCCTGCACGCTCGACGACCGAAGCCTCGTCGGTGCCGATGAATCCGTCGGCTAAGGCTTCGGCGAAGGCGCTCTGCAGCAGGCTGTAGCGAAAGCCCTGCGGGGTCTGGGCCAGCACCACGAATTCGCGAGGAATGGTGGAGGTGATGAGAGCGCCGTGGGCGGTGCGCTCGACCTGCTTGATGGTGTCGACGGCGGGCATGCCGACGATGGCCGCGCCGAATTGCGCCACGGCGTCGATGGTGCGGTCGATGGTGGCGGCGTCGATCAAGGGACGCACGGCGTCATGCACCAGAACGATGTCGTCGGGCTGGGCGGGCAGAGCGGCAAGGGCGTGGGAGACGGACTCCTGACGATGGTCGCCGCCCTCCACTACGTGAACGCGGGAGGCAAAGCCGTACTCGGCAATCTGGGCCTGGACGCGCTCCATCTCCGCCTTGCGCACAGCGACGTAGATCGCCGTAACCCGCGGCACGGAGGCAAAGGCACGCAGCGAGTGAATGAGGATTGGGACCCCGTCGAGCGCCAGAAATTGCTTGGGTTGCGGACCCGCCATCCGGGTGCCGAGTCCTGCGGCGGGAAGAATCGCGAATACTTGCATAACGGTTGGAGTATACATCGGCGAGGCATTGCATGCAGCAGGGTTTTCGTGGGAGGACAGCGGGGTTCGTGGATTCCCCGGTTTCAGCATCGAGACCGGGGCCACCCGTCTTATCATTCTGGAATGCGCTCCAAGCTGCCTGCGATGCTCATGATCGACACAACGCTGCTCAAGCCGGGGTTGCGGTTGGCTGTTGGGCTCTCGGGCGGGGCCGACTCGGTGGCCCTGACGCGGGCGCTGGCGGAGCGGAGCAAGGATCTGGGGCTGGTGCTGCACGCGGCGCATCTTCATCACGGACTGCGCGGCGAAGAGGCCGACGGCGACCTGGCTTTTGCGCGCGAGTTGGCGGAGCGGCTGGGGCTGCCCTTTCACGAGGCGCGCGTGGAGACCGAGCGGGAGGCGAAGGCCGACTCGGCCTCGGGCAAAGCTGGGGAGACGATTGAAGAGGCTGCGCGGCGGCTGCGGTATGGATGGTTTCGGGAGCTGATGGCTTCGGGCGAGGTGGATGCCGTGGCCACGGCACACACGCTCGACGACCAGGCGGAGACTGTTCTGGCGAAGTTTCTGCGCGGAGCATGGACAGAGGGGCTGAGCGGGATTCACCCGGTGATTGAATTTCCCGAGGGGCGCATTCTCCGGCCGCTGCTGGGAACGACACGGGCCGAGGTCGAGGCCTATCTGGATGCATTGGGTCAGAGATGGCGCGAAGACTCGTCGAATCGGCACCTGACATTTACCCGCAACCGCATCCGGCACGAGTTGCTGCCGCTGCTTGAGGGCTGGAATCCGCGGCTGCGGGACCATCTGGCGCAGATGGCAGAGCTGGCTCGCGACGAGGAGGCTTGGTGGACGAACGAAGTGGCTCGCATCGCGCCGCAGATGCTCCTGCCTGGCAGGCCCGTGCGGGGCGGCGGACGAGCCGCGGGCAATGGGGTTGCGCTGGATGTGACGCGGCTGGCGGCGCTGCCGTTGGCTCTTCAGAGACGGTTGTTGCGGTACGCCGCGGAAGGGTTGGGCGCGGCGATTGATTTTCCTTCGACGGAGGCGTTGCGTTTGCTCGCCGCGGAGGGCCGGGCTGGACAAAAGGTCGAGTTGGCAGAGGGGTTGCGGGCAGAGCGAACGCCGAGAGAGTTGCGGATGGCGATTGTGGCGGCTGGAGGAGTGAAGGGGCAAGTTTTTCCTGAGTACGAGGTGAGGATTCCGGGCGAGGTAGCGGCGGAGGCCTTCGGAGTGCGGCTGCGGATTGAGGTCTCTCCTCCTCTGGAGGCAAATGAGGGCCAGATTGCGACGCTGCGCAACTGGAGGCCGGGAGACCGCGTATGGCTGCGTCACTCTTCGGGCCCGCGCAAGGCGAAAGAAGTGCTGGAACGATTGCGAGTCACTGGCTCGGAACGGAAAGTGTGGCCGGTGCTGGAAGTGAATGGTCGAGTCGTCTGGATGCGAGGGGTGGAAGTGGAGCCGGAGCCGGGAATTCGGATCGTGACAGGCGATCTAGAGGAAACAGCGAAATGACCTCGAATGCTCCAGTGGGAACGGCTCGTGGATTGCTATTAGTTTTTTAACCTTGAGAGTACAATTTTAAGATACTGCTCTCGTGGGCGGCACGGTGGATGTGTCGCCGTGAAGATTCCGTGTACTTTCTGTGACTTTGAGGAAGGTGACGGCGTCTAAGAGGGATGTGGGCGGTGCAGGTGGAGCGTTGAGTCGCTTCTGTTGCGCCGGAAGAGAGGAACCTGGTGAATTCGACCGTCAAAACGATTATGTTCTGGATCTGCATCCTTGCCTGCCTTATGGTCCTGATTACATGGGTGCAGAAGGGCGCCACGGGCAAGGATGTGGAGATCAAATACTCCGACTTGTTCGACAAGGTGCAGCAGGGCCAGGTTCTGGATGCGGAGATCCAGGACCGGGAGCTGCGCGGCCACTTGAAGGCCACGCCCAAGGAACAGTTCCACACGACGATTCCTACCGACTACACTGAGCTCGACAAGGCGATGCGGGCAGCGCACGTCAACTTCTCGATGAAGGAGCAGCAGAACAATATCCTGCTGCCGCTGCTGTTCAATGTGGGCCCGATCATTCTGATCGGCTTCCTCTTCTTCTTCTTCATGCGCCAGATGCAGTCGGGCGGCAACAAAGCCATGTCGTTTGGCAAGAGCCGAGCGCGGCTGCTCTCGATGCAGCAAAAGAAGATCACCTTCAAGGATGTGGCCGGCGTGGATGAGGCCAAGGAAGAGCTGAAGGAGATCATCGAGTATCTGCGCGAGCCGGCGAAGTTTCAGAAGCTGGGCGGCCGGATTCCCAAGGGCGTGCTGCTGGTGGGACCTCCGGGAACGGGCAAGACGCTGCTGGCGAGAGCTGTGGCCGGCGAGGCGAACGTGCCGTTCTTCTCGATCTCCGGTTCGGATTTTGTGGAGATGTTTGTGGGCGTGGGCGCAAGCCGCGTTCGCGATCTGTTTGAGCAAGGCAAGAAGAATGCGCCTTGCATTATCTTCATCGACGAAATCGACGCGGTGGGACGCCATCGCGGAGCAGGACTGGGCGGCGGACACGACGAGCGCGAGCAGACGCTGAACCAACTGCTCGTCGAGATGGACGGCTTTGAGTCGAATGATGGCGTGATCCTGGTGGCGGCGACGAACCGGCCCGACGTGCTCGATCCGGCGCTGCTGCGGCCGGGACGCTTCGACCGCCGCGTGGTGGTGGGCCTGCCCGACGTGCGTGGGCGCGAAGAGATTTTGCGCGTGCACGTGAAGAAGGTTCCGGTCTCGGACGACACGAACCTCAACGTGCTGGCTCGCGGAACACCGGGATTCAGCGGAGCCGATCTGGCCAACATGGTCAATGAGGCCGCGCTGAGCGCCGCGCGAATGAATCGCAAGCAAGTGACGATGTATGACTTCGAAGTGGCGAAGGACAAGGTGCTGATGGGCGCCGAGCGCAAGTCCATGCTGCTGACCGAAGAGGAGAAGCGGGTCACCGCCTATCACGAGGCGGGGCACGCGCTGGTTTCGTTCAAGCGCGAACACTCCGACCCGATTCACAAGGTCACGATCATTCCGCGCGGGATGGCGCTGGGCGTGACGATCTTCCTGCCCGACGACCGGCACAACTACACCCGGGAGTATCTGGAGGCGCAATCTGGCGATTGCTTACGGCGGGCGCGTGGCCGAGGAGATCTTCCTCAACCAGATGTCGACCGGCGCGGGCAGCGATATTGAAAGCGCGACGGATATGGCGCGGCGCATGGTCTGCGAGTATGGCATGAGCCGGCTGGGGCCGCTGACCTTCGGCAAGAAGGAAGAGCAGATCTTCCTGGGCCGCGAGATCGCGCAGCATCGCGACTTCAGTGAAGAGACGGCGCGGCAGATCGATCTTGAAGTACGGCGGCTGATCGACGAGGCTTACCAGTCGGCGCATACCATCGTGGAGACGAATGCCGACGCGATGCACCGCATTGCGGCAGCACTGCTGGAGCGCGAGACGATCGACGCCGAAGAGGTTCAGATGCTGATCGACGGCAAGACACTGCCGCCGATTCGCTCGAATCTGGCGACGCCGAGCGACACCGGCAACGGCGAGCAACAGCAGGTGCTGAAGCCGGAAGCGCGCGGAGGACCGAACTATCCCGAGGGATCGCCTTCGCCGGCCTAGCCACCTGCGGTGGAGCAGACGCGGCTTCGCCGCAAAGGGGTCGCAATTAATCATCCAGAAGAAAAGGGGTCATTCGCTCAGGCGGATGGCCCTTTTTATTTTGCTGCGCAGATGGAACTTTCGACTCCGCTCCGGCGTACACACACAGCAGTTGCTGTCGGAGAGGAGTTCCATGCGCATTGCGACTTGCCGATCTTTCGTATTCCCCGCGATCACTTTGCTTGCAGCCGCTTTTGCTTTGGGCGGCGAGTTATCGTATGCACAGGACAAGGATTTCAACCTCGAAGTTCACGCCAACTCCCATGCCAGCGCGAAGGACCTCGGCTTGCCGGCTTATCCCGGCGCGACACTGGTCAAAGGATCGGAGGATGATTCCAACGCGGATTTGGGGTTTGCCTTCGGAAAGACGCGATTCAGGCTGATTGTCGCTAAGTACACCACCACTGACTCGCCCGAGCGAGTTCTCGCGTTTTATCGAAAACCGCTCGCTATCTTTGGCGATGTGCTCGAATGCAATCAGGGCAAACCTGTCGGCTCCGAGATCGCCACAAAAAGCGGCCTGACGTGCTCGGAGCAGAAGGATGGCGGCGTGACCCTCTCAGATCAATCGATCAGCTCCAACCATCACGAACTCCGCGCTGGCTCTCCTCACCGGTTCCGCATGGTGGCGATTGACGAGACGGACTCCAAATCTACGCGCTTTGTGCTGCTCTACGTCGATACGCCAAAGAACGATGACAAGGAAGACGCCACGAAGTAGCATCCCAAAGACTGAAGAGTATGCCTATAGTGCTTGAGCAGGAGACCTGAGGGTCCGGCTATCCGGAGTCAGGCAAAATCCAGAACAATTCAGGCAAGCATGAAGGGCCGCTCATTGGGAGTGGCCCTTCTCATTTTAGGTTCGCTTCCAGGGAATCAAAACGAACTACCAGGGCAGCGAATCGAAGCCAGGAACCGGGAAGGCGGCGCTAAAGTCTCGCACCTCGGCAGCGAGGCGCGAGAGCAGAGAGGTATCTCCGGGGTCACGGAGGGCTTCAACAATCCACTCCGCGATGCGGCGCATATCCTTCTCGACCATTCCGCGTGTGGTGGAGGCCGGAGTGCCGATACGGATGCCGCTGGGCCGCAATGGCGGTTTTTTGTCGTCGGGAATCACCTGCTTATTGGTGGCGATGCCGATTCTTTCGAGGGTCTCCTCCGCGTGTTTGCCGTCGATTCCGAAGCTCCCAACTGTATCGGCCACCATCATGTGATTGCTCGTGCCACCTGTGATGAGAGTTACGCCTGCTTGTGTTAATGCTTCAGCCAGCGCCGAGGCATTGGCGAGCGTCTGGCGCGCGTCCCTCTGAAACTCGGGCGACTCCGCCTTGCGGAAAGCGATGGCCGCGGCGGCGATGCTGTTCATGTGAGGCCCGCCTTGCAGGCCGGGAAAAACGGAGTTGTCGATCTGTTTGGCGAACTGCTTGCGGCAGAGAATCATGCCGCCGCGCGGGCCGCGTAGACTCTTGTGGGTGGTGGTGGTCACGATATCGAAGCCGGCGTCCAAGGGGTTAGGCAAGACATTGGCGGCAATCATTCCAGCCACATGGGAGACATCGGCCATGGCCAGCGCGCCAACCTCATCAGCAATGGATCTGAAGGACGAATAATCGTATTCTCGCGGATAGGAAGTGTATCCGCATAGAACGATCTTGGGATGGGTTTCCAGGGCGAGCTTGCGCACCTCATCGAAGTCGATGACTCCAGCCCGATCCGGCCGGGTCTTATAGCGGACGAAATTGAAGAGCTGCCCCATGTGCGAGACCGGGGCGCCGTGGGTCAGATGTCCGCCGTGGGAAAGATCCATGCCGAGAATTGTGTCACCCGGCTTCATGATGGCCAGGTAAACCGCTTGATTCATGGGCGAACCAGAGAGTGGCTGCACGTTGGCGTGCTCTGCGCGGAAGAGCCTGCAAGCGCGGTCTCTCGCGGCATTCTCGATCCGGTCTGCAAAGGTCTGCCCGGCATAATAGCGCCGGCCGGGGTAGCCCTCGCAATATTTGTTGGTCAGAACCGAGCCGAGCGCGGCCAAAACCTCCGGATATGTGTAGTTCTCTGAAGGAATCAGGTTGATTCCTTCTTGTTGGCGAAGTTCTTCAGCGGCAATCGCGCCGACGATTTCGGGATCGGATGCAAGCATGGAATCGCGGAAACTGGTCTGGTGAGTTTGCACGGGCAGTCCTTTCAACGGCATCGCTGAACGTTGAACCGAGTGCCCAGGCGATCGGCTTTGGACTGACTCGCGCTCCCCAGTGGTGGCCCACCTGAATCGCCAGTTACGCGAGGATACCGGAGGCGCGCCAGCGTTTCTGCGGCCCCGGAAATCTCAGAGTAGCATATTCCGCGCGAGGCGTTCTGGGAGGAGGCTTCCGCCTGGCGAGTGCTGCGCTTAAAAGATCTTGTAGCCGATGCCTGCGCTGGCGCCGTAGGGCGAGATCGAGGAGTTGCCCCACGAGGGCCAGTACTGGTATTCGCCGTCGAAGGCACGGATGCTGATGCGCTTGGTCAATCGCACGTCCACGCCGCCGCCGAAGGCGAGCGCGGTGAAGTTGCCGTGGTATCCGTAGCCGAGATCCATGCGCGAGAATCCAATGAGCGCCTTGCCGGAGACGGTCGCCTTCCAGAAGTGATAGACCGGAACCCTGGGGCCAACCAGATAGTTGTCCTGATGAATATCCTGGAACCGGTTGAAGCGCAGCCAGCGGCCTTCGGCTTCCAATTGCACCCAGCGCGAGAACCTCATGTCGACGTAGGCTCCGGGGCCGATGAGGGGCTGGCTGGCGGCTTCCGCAACGGGGTAGTAGAGGCCGACCGGGTTCGTCGTGCAGGCCGATGTGCACGAGAACTTCCACTGCCCGTCGAAATCAGGCTGAAAGATAGAACCCATTGCGCCGACGGTGATGGAGAACCGGCTGTCTTCAGCGGAAGGAACGACTTGCGCTGAGGCGGCGACGGCTGCGGCGGCAAGCAGGATGCACGAGAGGGCAAGAGCGGATCGTTTCATAAGCACGGGTATCGTCCAATCGGGGTTAATCTTCGGTACCGGGGAGAGTCGAGTCCAACTTGGTTTGAATCCTCGTGCCTGCTGCGCGGGACGGGCAACAGGGCACGAGGACCCTCGATCGAGTACTACTGCGGGTTCGGGGTGTTCGCTGCCGGCTGAGGTGCATCCGTAGCGGCTGGCGGGGGAGCGGCAGCAGGCTCACCCGTGGAAGTAGCGGTGGGCTGCGAAGCTGGTTCGTCCGCAGGCGGACCATTTGTGTCATTCGCGGCGGGGGCGGCACCCGGTGCTGCGTCAGGAGCCGGCGCATTTGCCGGAACAGCAGCAGGAGTGGCCGGCACGGGTGGATTCAACTTCGCGGCATCATAGCGCTGCAGCTTGAAGTAGATCGGCGTCAGCTCCAGCGGCATCTTGTCGCGGGGGTTCATGTAGGCGTAGATCTTTGCATTGAGCTGGTGCACCTTGTCATCCCAGGGATCGGTCTTGAGCCAACTACCCAGGGGCAAGGCGGGACGCTGCGTCAGATCGTCCCAGTTGAGCGCAGGCGCCATGTGCTGCAGACCTGCCATCCAAGGCGTTCCGTCGGCTTGAAGCAGCGAGTCGCCCAGCTTTGGTGTGTTGAGGGCTTTCAGCTCCTTTTCGCGTTGAGACAACTGCGCGTAGTAGAGGCCGGCCGTGGGCAGCTTGTCTTTGTACATGGAGGTCTGAAGGTACTCCATGGCCTTCTTGGCGGCCTCGGCATTGTCATGGTCGGAGTGATACATGTCGATGCGCTTGAAGGTCGCCTCGTCGGGAAAGAGCAGGCGGTCGTTGAAGGCGTAGCGGGTGTCGATGTGGTGGCCCATCACGATGTGAGCCAGTTCCATGGCCACTACCGAGGCGATCGCTTCCTCGTTGGGCAAGGTATCGATGAGCCCCTTGCTGATCAGGATCGTGTTGCCGACGGTGGTGGCTTCGACCGTTGTGGTGAGCAGGATGCGGGTGCGCACCTGATCGGTGAAGGCCAGATTGTTGGGCACCTGGAGGTTGATAACGATCTGATCGAGCACCGTGTTTTCATAACCGCCCTGGGCCAGCGGCGCCACCAGGCCGGCCTCGACCAGCCGGTCGATCACGTTGTTTTCAGCTTGGGTAACCCAGGCGCGGCTAGCCTGCAGCGGACCTACATCCTGCGAGTCGTCGCTCTTGTCGACCGCGTCGTCGACCTTGACGCTGACGTTCTCGCTCTCGCGCGTGGGCAGCTTGAGCGAGTAGCCCCAGAAGTGTGTCTGCGCCCTGAGGCCGCCGAGTTTCTGGTCTTCGCCGCGATGTGTCTCTTCCACGTAAACCGCGACAGGAAGCCAGATTCCCGGCTGCACATTCATCCGCCAACTATCGAAGTGGAAGTAGTAGCGCGAGTCGTCCTCGGAACTAGGCCCTGTGTAGGTTCCGTTGAAGCGGACGATATTGCCATCCTGGTCCTCGATCCAGATGCGCCCGAAGAAGCGGCCCATGCCTGCAACTTTGGGATGCACGTCGTAGACCCAGGTGCGCACCGAGCCGAGAAACTCGCGGCGCACATAGCTGAAGACATAGTGCTGGTTATCGAAGCTCTTGGGGTCCAGGAACATCATCTCTGTAAACCCCAGAGGATTGTTGCTGAAGTGCCTGTCGAGCCCCAGAGCCTTGCTCAACCCTGTGATGGAGGCAATTGAACTCTTGAAGAAGCCGTGCTTGGCCGATTGCCTTGGATTGAAGGACTTGTCGAAGAAACCTTTGCCGAAATCGACGCGGCTCAGCATGTACTCGTCGGAAACCGGCACCTGGTAAAGCTTCACGTCGGGCTTGGTGTTCTGAATATAGGTCTCTACCAGCGGCGTGCGCAGCTGAATGTTCTTGATCAGAACCTTTTCGCGGCCGATGGCCCTTTCCACCAGAGCAGCTTGATCCTGCGTGAGCTGGTGCGCCGGGGCGTACCTGGGTTCCTTCCTCCCGGCGTGCGCGCAAGCCACGCTCAGAGTTATGAAAAGGAAGGTAAGGGAGATCTTCCGAAACGTCATGTCAGGCTCCTAAGCTGAGTTCTTTCAAGTCTACTTCCGGCCGCTTGCGCTGTTCCGGCATCCCGTAACTGATCGCAACCATTGATGATGCTGCCATTTCGATGTTACGCCAACTGAAACGTGATGGTGATGTTGGTTGTCATATCCACCGCCTGCCCGTTGCGCGTGGCGGGACGAAAGCGAATCTGCTGGGCCACCCGCCGCGCCTCTTCATCGAGGCCATGGCCCAGGCCATGCACGACACCTTGCACCAACACCTGGCCGCTGGCGGTAAACGTCACCCGAAGGATTACGTCACCCTGAACCCTGAGCTGCTTGGCTTCCCTGGTGTACTCGGGCTGCGGCTTGGAGATGACTTCGAGATTGGTGGCCGCCACGACGGCGGAGGCTCTGGGGGTTGAGGCGACGGCTGTAGGCGCATTGGGAATGCCCGCCGAGGCCACCCTGCCCCACGTTGCCGGAAGCGGCTTCAACCGCTTTAGGAACAGCGACCGAGGCCACTCGACCGCCGGGTCTTCCTCCGTTGTTGCCAAA
The DNA here is from genome assembly GCA_963843625.1 of uncultured Acidobacteriaceae bacterium. Classification (GTDB taxonomy): domain Bacteria; phylum Acidobacteriota; class Terriglobia; order Terriglobales; family Acidobacteriaceae; genus Telmatobacter. The sequence continues at coordinate 135,351 of CAWJLK010000009.1, read as the reverse complement.
CTTGGTTCCATCGCCAATTCCGGTCGAACCGGGCACTCCGTGGGGGGCGATCGCCGGTCCCCTCATATTGCCATACTCGTTGCCGATGGCAGCCACGGTGGCCGGCCCTTTGGCGTTGGGATTGGGCTTGACTCCGAAGGTCTGGCCCAGGTGCACAGGCGCGGTGGAGGGCTTGAACCTGTTGTCTTGCGCGGGCATGGCAGCAGCGGCCAGCGCCGACTTGGGTTGCGGCGCGAGGATCACTGCCGGCTTGGCTTCTTTCATCGCCGGCAGCGCCAGCTTGACCTCCATCTGGATGGGCTTCTCCGGCTTCGGCTCCGGCTTGGGCACGTTGATCTTCGGCGCCTCGAGCTTCACCTCCGGACCGGCTTGGGCAGCTCTTTCGGCGGAGGCGGAGGGGGCATCTTCGGCTTGGGCGGCGGCGGGGGCTGCTTGGCTGGCAGCACCAGCAGCGTCTCCTCGTACCTGTGCTGATCGATGACCTCTTGGCCGTCGCTCCAATGTAGAGCATGAAGGCCAGAATCAGCCCATTGATCGACCGATGCTCGTGATAAACGAGCCGGGACTGCGCTCGGGCTCGGGGAGCAATCCGAAGTTGGCCTTTCCTCGATTTGCGGTCACAGGCATGGTCTCAATCCTCGCTCGCTGCTGTTGGAAGAACGCAGATTCCTATCCTGCGACGGGCGGATATGCGGAAGCGGAGCATCGCAATCGCATCGATGCGTGAGGAACTCCGAACTTCCTCAGAAGTCTTGGTCATCTCTTCAAATATATCGGCTGAGGGCAGGGATACTGCAACTGGCGCGGACAGCCGCTGGGCAGGCACAACTCGCACTTCAATCAACTGCGGCTGGCGAGATTGTGACAGAAAAGAGGCGGACGCGCTGAGCACTGTCGCTGTGCCGGATTCGGATTGCACCGATGAGTATCCAATTCGGGAAAGAGGAAATTGTCTCTCTATGTTTATCGCTTGCAATGCGTCGATCTCCCATCGCCATTGCGATCGGATCGAGCCGTGCAAACTTCCGCAAAATAGGACAGACCGGCCACCCGGACCTCGGACATTCGAGCACCCCAATTCACGTCCAAGGCATGGAGCAAAACTACAGTCCCTCGCATTGGCGGAGGGAAATTCACGTTCCGGGCTGCGCAAGATGGCGCTCCAGCCGGTCCTGCTCTGCGGCAGTACGCACAGCCCAATAAACCGTATGTGGCTTGCCGTCTTTTAGACGGTCTGAAGGGGGCAGCGTAGAGCCGGCCCACAATGCCTCTGTAATAGACTTTAGGGTATACCAAAGTGCTGCGAAATGGATAGGGGGAATTGTGAAGATTCTGGTCACCGGCGGTGCGGGGTATATCGGTGGTACAGTCGCCGGGTTGCTGGCTGAAAAGGGCCACCAGGCCGTCGTCTTCGACAATCTGAGCCATGGCCGGCGCGATCTCTTGCCGCACGGGCGTCGAGTTCATCGAGGGAGAGCTGGCGGACCGGCGCGGACTTGAAGAGATCTTCATCGCGGCAAAAGACGAGGGAGAGCCTTTCGACGGGGTTCTGCACTTTGCCGCACTGATCGAGGCCGGCGAGTCGATGGTGCATCCCGAGCAGTTTTTCCGCAACAACACCGCGTCGGCTCTGGCGCTGTTTGAGGCCATGCTGGCCCACGGGCCTCGCCGGCTGGTCTTCTCTTCGACGGCGGCGGTTTACGGAGAGCCGGAGAGGGTTCCGATCAAGGAAGATGCGCGGCTGCACCCGACCAACGCTTATGGCGAGTCGAAGCTGCTGGTGGAGCAGATGCTGGGGTGGTTCCACCGCATTCACGGACTGCGTTCGGCTTCGCTGCGCTACTTCAATGTGGCGGGAGCGGCGGAGGGACCGGACGGCATCACACGCGGCGAGGCGCACGAGCCGGAGTCGCACCTGATTCCGCTGGTTCTGGATGTGGCGCTGGGACGGCGGAAGTCGATCAAGATCTTTGGCGAGGACTATCCCACGCCGGACGGCACCTGCATTCGCGACTACATCCATGTCTCCGATCTGGCCGATGCGCATCTGCTGGCGCTTGACGCACTTGAGAGGCTCCGAAGCCGTCGAGCGCCGGCTGATCTTCAACCTGGGCAACGGGCGTGGCTTCAGCGTGCGCGAGGTGATCGAGTCGGCGCGGCGGGTGACCGGGCATCCGATTCCGGCCGAGGTTGAGCCGCGGCGGCCGGGCGACCCGGCCGTGCTGGTGGCGAGCTCGGAGAAGGCGATGCGCGAGCTGGGCTGGAAGCCGAGGTACACGCAGCTGGATGAGATCGTGCGGACGGCCTGGGTCTGGCACCAGAAGCGGTATGTGCGGTAGATTAAGCGGCACCGGGTAGGTTAGAGCGACGCAGAAGCGGGAACGCGTGCTGCACGGCCAGTTTCTTCAGTGCCCTGAACTCGCTCCTGGCTAGGCATACGGACAATTTCCGCGTCCACTTGCCGTTTGTGCATCTGTCTCGGTAAAGTGACTTCCACGCGGTGTGTTTGCGGGCGTGCAGTCTCCGCAGCGCGCCGTGAGCCGTTTTCGATTCTTCTTTTCCCTAAAGGACGTACGCATGTCTTCCCTGCCCGATTCCGTTGTTGCCGGCCCGTTGCTGTTCACTACAAGTCAGGACATCGACTCGACGCTTCGCGAAAACCGCGTCTTTCCGCCGCCAGCGGAGTTCAGCGCCAAGGCGCACGTTCAAGAGCCTCGCGGAGTACGAGAGCGCTCTACCGGCAGTCGATCGAGAGGCCCGAGGAGTTCTGGGCTGGGATCGCCGAGGACCTGCATTGGTTCAAGCCGTGGGAGAAGGTTCTGGAGTGGAATCTCCCATCGGCTCAATGGTTTGTAGGTGGAAAGCTCAACCTTTGCTATAACTGCGTGGACCGTCATGCGCTGGGAGCGCGCCGCGACAAGACCGCGCTGATCTGGGAGGGCGAGCCGGGCGAGGTTCGGCGGCTGACCTTATGCCGAGCTGCACGTCGAGGTGCAGAAGTTCGCCAACGCGCTGAAGGCCCTGGGCATCAAGAAGGGCGACCGGGTGGCGGTCTACATGGGCATGACGCCGGAGCTGGCCATTGCCCTGCTGGCCTGCGCGCGGATCGGGGCGATTCACTCGGTGATCTTTGGCGGATTTGCCGCCAACGCCATTGCCGACCGGGTCAACGATTCGGCTTGCGTCGCCATTCTGACGCAGGACTCGAGCTACCGGCGCGGCAACGAGATCCAGCTCAAGCGCACCGTCGATGAGGCGATGAACGCCTGCCACACGGTGAAGCATGTGGTCGTCTTCCGGCGCACCGGCTCGCCGGTGACAATGGTCGAGGGGCGCGACCACTGGTGGCACGAGCTGGTGGCCGAAGCCGCGCCGGAGTGCCCTGCCGAGGAGCTGGACTCGGAAGACCCGCTGTACATTCTCTACACCTCGGGGACGACGGGAAAGCCGAAGGGGCTGGTGCACACGACCGGCGGCTACGCGGTGCAGACCTACATCACGACCGAAGTACATCTTCGACCTGCGAGACGAGGACATCTACTGGTGCACGGCGGATATTGGCTGGGTGACCGGGCACTCGTATGTCGTCTATGGACCGCTGCAAAACGGGGCGACGGTGCTGATGTACGAGGGCGCGCCGAACTGGCCGGACTTTTCGCGATTCTGGAAGATCGTGGACGACCACAAGGTGACGGTCTTCTACACCGCGCCGACGGCGATCCGCGCCTTTATGAAGTGGGGCGACCAGCATGTGGAGAAGCACTAGCTGGCCTCGCTGCGGCTGCTGGGAACGGTGGGAGAGCCGATCAATCCCGAGGCGTGGATGTGGTATCGGGAGAAGATCGGCCACAACCGCTGCCCGATCGTGGATACATGGTGGCAGACGGAGACTGGGGCGATCATGATCGCGCCGATTCCTGGGGCGGTAGCTGCCAAGCCCGGCTCGGCGACGCGGCCGTTCTTCGGGATTCAGCCGGAGGTGGTGAACAAAGAGGGCGAACCGGTGCCGGCGGGAAGCGGCGGCCTGCTGGTGATTCGCAAGCCGTGGCCGTCGATGGCGCGGACGGTCTATGGCGATCCGGAGCGCTACCAGAAGACCTATTGGAGCGATGTGGAGGGCTGCTACTTTACCGGCGACGGCGCGCGGCAGGATGCCGACGGCTACTTCTGGCTGATGGGCCGGGTGGACGACGTGATCAACGTCAGCGGACACCGGCTGGGAACGATGGAAGTCGAGTCGGCGCTGGTGGCGCATCCGAAGGTGGCCGAGGCCGCCGTGGTGGGGCGGCCGGATGAGCTGAAGGGCCAGGCGATCTCTGCGTTTGTTACGCTCGAAAGCGGCAACGAGCCGAGTGAGGCGCTGAAGGACGAACTGCGCAAATGGGTCTCGAAGGAGATCGGTTCCCTTGCCCGGCCCGACGATATTCGCTTTACCGAAGCTCTGCCCAAGACGCGCTCGGGCAAGATCATGCGCCGGCTGCTGAGGGAACTGGCCACGCATGGCGAGATCAAGGGCGACACGACGACGCTTGAGGACTTCACCGTGATCGCCAAGCTGCGCGAGGCGGAAGAGGGGTAGCGTGCGGCGTCTGAGCTATGGCGTGGCGATGAGCCTGGATGGTTTCATTGCCGGACCCAACGGCGAGTACGACTGGATCGTCACCGATCCGGAGATCGACTTCGCCGCAATCTGGGCGCAGTTTGACACGCTGCTGATGGGACGACGGACCTATGAGGTGGCGAGGACGAGAGCGGCTCAATGGCCGGATCTTGGCCATCGCTGGATCGTCGTGTCGCGCACGCTGAAGGCCGAAGAGAACGCCAACATCACGATTTTGAGCAGTGGCATTGCCGAGGCGGTGGCTGCATTGAAGGCGCAGCCAGGCAAAGACATCTGGCTCATGGGCGGCGGTGTGCTGTTCCGTGATCTGCTCGATGCCGGCCTCGTGGATCGGCTCGAAGTGATGGTGATGCCAGTGCTACTCGGAAGCGGAACTCCCCTGCTGCCGGAGGGACGGCGACATACGATGCATCTGGCGAGCAGCAGGGCTTTGCCAAGCGGAATTGTGATGCTTTCTTACTCCTTGGCGGAGTAAGAAGTGCGTCGGAATAAGCCGGAATTCAAGCAGAGGAGCCCTGAGTGCATCCCTCACGGGCCATGGCCTGCTTTGTTCAGACCCGCCAGTAGTCGGGGCGCCAACTCTTTGATGCGCTCCTTGATTTGCTTGCGAGTCAGATTGTGTTCGAGCGCCTGCTTGGCCAGTTCCACCACTTCGTCATCGGCGGCGAAACGCAATCCAATCAACTGATCCTCTGTGAGGCGATAGATCTGCGCGTGCCAGGCGGCGGGGGCAAGCGCCTGCAGGCGCAGCCGCTCTTCGAGCCGGATGACGCGGTCCTGTACCTTGATCGGATAGGCGCGCAGCTTGAAGACCGCGATGAATGCCGCCAGAGAAAGCACGACGATCCAGGGGCCTTCGATATAAGCCGTCGGCCCAGTGGCGCACCATGTGGACGACGGCGAAGACCAGGTTGGCAAACAGAACGAGAAGAAGTACGAAATGGAAGAACGGATCGAATCGGGCATGGCTCTTGAAGTTCTGTTCTCGAGATTTACTCATGCAACCCCTTGCTTTCTTTCGGACCGGAGTTGGCTGCCACGGTTCGTCTCCGATACAGCAGAACCTGCGGCAGCGGCGCTGGGGGCCTGAAGACCTGCGCTTTCGGGATTCTCTGCGGAAGGGGCCGAGACTGTCAATGCCTGAAGATTGCCTGGCGCGAGGAGCTTGGGATTCCTGGGAATGAGATGATAGCGGCCGCGCACAAGGTAATCCACGAACAATCCTGCCGCGAGGTAGGGGTTTGCCAGTGCAATGGGGAGGCATAGCCGGTGGTAGCCAGCGACTCGGCGATGCCCTTGTTGGAGCGGCTGTGGCGGCGATAGCCGGGAACCTGCGCGATCTCAAAGACTGCCAGTTGCGTCCCTGGGTGCTTGCGGGCATAGCGCAACATTTTATGGGTGAGCTGCTTGGGAGTGGTCATACCCGCATCCGGGAAAATGCTGCGATGAAAGACGCCGGGAAAATAGAAATTGAGAGTGCGGCGGGCAAAGTCTGAGCAGTTGTTGAAGAGCAGATTGAAGTGCGAACGGTTGGGACGATCGTTCATCTGCGCGATGAAGGCGTCGTCCTGCTCTTCGGTGGTCTCGAAGCGAAAGACATAGATGCGGCGTTCGTAGGAGAGGCCGACGAGCTGGGTCCAGCCGCCTCGGACCAGATTGCCGGGAGGTAGATCTTCTCCCAGTCTTGCCAGATGAGATTCGCGATAGTGGTCGCGCAGCCGGTTAACGGACCGATTCGCGGTCTGCGCGCTCGGGCACATCGGAGGCCTTCTCGACCGAATAGAGATAAGGGACAAGCGGAATCGCCACCCAGTCGTAGCCTGCGATTCCCTGGTAGCGGGAGATGACGGAGCCTAACTCGCCGGGGGCGCAGCGGCGCAGGTGGTGGGAGTCTCGGCGCAGATGCGTGCAAAATAGATGGCATTGTGGCCGGTTGGATTGAGGGTGCCGAAGAAACCATATGGCTCCTCCATCAGCAGGGCCGCCTGCGCACGCGCCGCCGCCGGATAGACGGACAAACAAGCTAAGGCAATGAGAGCAAATGCGGTTATGCGCAACTTTCGCGTAAAAAGCATTGGTCCTCCGTGGGTCAGGGATATCAACTGGCCTTTCAACGTGCCCGCTTCCGGGAGATTTGCTGGATCGCTGCTGGGTTTCGAACCGGGCGAAAGGGATCTGCCGCCGTAAAGAGTCCCAACAGGAGATTGGGTCAAGCAAGCTGTCAACACTAACATTTTGACACGAATTGCCGGGAGAAGTTGCTGTACGGGCGGTGCAAAACAGGTAGAGCCTGCCGCAGAGGGTGATCGTTTACTCTGGTAACGTTCTCATTCCGGAGAGATCCGCCGCTTGAACGCGGTCGATATCTCCCGGCAATTCGATTCTCGTGAGGTTCGTTGTGAAACTGCAAAATCTGGCTTCTGCTGGCCTTGCTCTCCGGGCGCGAGTCTGTGCGCGCAAGTGACTTTGCCCAAGATTCTCTCCGACCACATGGTCGTGCAGCGCGATCTGCCGGTGCACGTTTGGGGAATGGCGGCGCCGGGAGAAGAGGTGAGCGTGAGTTTTCGCGGCGAGACGCGCTCGGCCAAGACCGACCGGCTGGGCCGGTGGAGCGTTTATCTGAAGCCCGGCGCGGCAGGCGGGCCGTTTCAGATGACGGTGAAGGGTACACCTGCGGCTGAGGGCGCCGTGCGGTTCAGGCTCAGAAGCATCACGCTCGACGACGTGCTGGTGGGCGATGTGTGGGTGGCTTCAGGGCAGTCGAATATGGAGTTCGAGATGCGCAAGGCGGCGACGGCCGCCGAGGACCTGCCGCATGCAGCCAACCCGCGCATCCGGCTGCTGATGGTGAAGCACAACGCGGCGGAGTATGCGCAGGACGATATCGAAACCGACGGGCTGGGCCGCTTCGTCGCCGGAGACCGCGAAGGATTTTTCGGCGGTTGCCTGGTACTTTGCGCGCGAGATCGAGCAGCGGGAGAAGGTGCCTGTGGGGGTGATCGACTCGGCCTGGGGCGGGACGCTGGTCGAGTCGTGGACGCGGCTGAGGGCGCTGGGCGAAGACGCCTCGCTGTCGCCGGTCTTCGTCTCGCGGGGCAGGATGACCGACCGCGAGGCCGACGCGCTGCTCGAAGACAAGGAGCACCAAAAGCAGATTGAAGAGGCCAAGGCGCAGGGCAAGCCGGTTCCGGAGTTTCCGTGGCATCCGCGAGCTGGACATGTGGGCGCCGGGCCTGCTTGTGGAACGGCATGATTGCGCCGCTGACGCCGTTCCCGATTCGCGGCGTGATCTGGTACCAGGGCGAGAGCAACAGCGCGGTCGAGAGAGTGCCGGCGCTCTATCACCGCCTCTTCCGCACGATGATCGAGGACTGGCGCAAGCAGTGGGGCGAGGGAGATTTTCCGTTTCTGTATGTGCAGATCTCGAACTTCAAATCCACCCCGGCCGAGGACTGGGCCGCGATCCGCGAGGGGCAGTTGCAGACCCTGGAGTTGCGCAATACGGCGATGGCGGTGACGATCGACATCGGCAACCCCGACAATGTGCATCCCGACCGACAAGCTCGATGTCGGGCTGAGGCTGGCGCGGGCCGCGCGGGCGATCAGCTACGGGGAGGCCATTGAGTATTCGGGGCCGCTCTACCGGCAGGCGACGCCGGAGGGCAGCGCGATTCGCGTCTGGTTCGATCATGCGAAGGGGCTGATGGCCAAGGGCGGCGAGTTGACGGGATTTGAGGTCGCGGGCAAGGACGGGCAGTTTGCGCCTGCCACGGCGATTATTGATGGCTCGACGGTGGTGGTCAGCAGTCCGTCGGTGGCCGAGCCGGTAGCTGTGCGGTATGGGTGGGCCAACAGCCCGGTTTGCAATTTGTTTAACGGCGATGGGCTGCCGGCTTCGCCGTTCTCTTCGGAGAAGTAGCGAAACGGGTATGACTCACAGGCGAGGAGAAGCATGTGTGAGGCCAGACGCGTTGCCGATTTCGCAGATCATCTTGCTTAATCTGATCGTGCCGCTCATAGGCCCAACTTTCCGGCCTATAAGGAGGGACAGCGGTCAGAGGTGAACTCCTTCACCACTCAGTACAGTTTTATTACACGGCGGAATGAGGAATGAGGGAGCGAGTCATATCTTCGCTCAGTTTAACTGCCCTTCGCAACGATTGCTGGCAAGGGTGAGATGCTGCCGTCCGGTCCATCTGTTGCCGCCTGCAATCTGCCGGAGTCTTCGGCAATGACCAAAAACGCTACTTCAGCCAGTTCGGGCGGCGCTTCAGTGGACCGGCTCACACGATAACCTCCCCTGACCTAACTACACGCCCAGGAAGCAGGAACTTTTTCGGCGCTCTTGGCGTACCACGCACATGCGGCGAACCATTCTACTCACGCCAGTTTTGCTTTGCTCCTGTTTTGCCGGCGCCCAACCGGCCGGCCAAAACATGCCAACCGCTCAAATTCAAAACCTGCCAGCAGAAAACAAAGCCCCGGCGGCCAAGCCTGTGTTGCCCTTCCCGCCACAGCTCGAGATGCGCGTGCCGTTCGAGCCAACGGCGTTTCCCAACGGAACGCATTTCTATCTCACCTACGAGCTGCATTTGACGAACTACCTTCCCTTCCCGCTTTCGCTCAGCCGGATCGTGGCGCTCGATTCTGCGGCACGGGATGGGCGGCCGATCGCTGTCTTCGAGGGAGAACGACTGGGGAAGATGCTACAGCTACTGGGCAATGCGCCCTCGGATCCCAAAGGAAAGTTCAGCCTTTCCTCCGGCCAGAGCATGATCGTGTATATGTGGATCGAGTTCGACGGCAGAGTAGGGATTCCGGGCAGACTGGTTCACCATGTAACCACCGACTTCGGTGAACTGGAAGGAGCGGAGATCTCGACGCACCACACCCAGTTGCGCGTGCTTGTGCCACCCATCGAAGGGCCAGACTGGATTGCCGGCGACGGGCCAAGCAACGACGAGGACAATCATCACCGGCGTGGAGTCGTGATTCTGGACGGGCGCGCGGTGGACTCGCGCCGCTATGCAATCGATTGGAAGCAGGTCAGAGATGGCGCATCGTATTCTGGCAATCCGCTCGACCTGCATTCTTACTACTGTTATGGCAAGCTCGTCATGGCCGTTGCCGATGGTCGCGTGGTCACAGCGCGGGATGGCCTTCCCGAAAACGTGCCCGGGCACGGCAACGCATTCCATCCCGCGATTCCGATTACGCTGGACACTATATCCGGGAACACGATCACACTCGACATTGGCGGCGGACAGTTTGCCTACTACGTCCATCTCCAGCCCGGGAGTCTCCGCGTAAAAGCAGGGGATCGTGTGCGTCGGGGGCAAGTAATTGCGCAAGTCGGCGCCTCCGGTGATGCGCGCGAGCCGCATCTGCACTTCGAAGTGACTGATTCGCCGAGAGTGATGGCCGGCGATGGAGTGCCTTATCTAATCGACCAGTATCTCCTGCAGGGTGCGAGCGGCTCGGCTCCCGTACTTCACACGAACGAGTTGCCTTTGGACTTCAATATCGTCACATTTGGAGACAAGCGAAACGCGCATTGAACAAAACCAGTAAATGTGAGATGAGCGTCCCGATGCCAGTAGAGTCGGACAGGACGTTTTCACTCCGTCGACCCGGCTGCAGGATTTCGCAGAAGCTGGCAGCAAATCCTCCTCGGCCAACTGCCAGAAGAGCACATAGCCCGTCGGACCAGCTTCATAGCAGGCCTTCAATTGCTCAGCCGGCCCCAACTTCTTCACCAGCTTGCGGATCGAATCTGCACGGTTGGTGATCGTTCCCTGGCTGTGCACTTCGCAGTCTGGCTTGGATATAGCAACGGCTATCGTTTCGGCATGGACATCCAGACCCAAAACCGTATCTTTATGACCGGTTCCTCGCCGCTTGTGGCTCTGAACTGTGCTTCTGTCCAGAATCACAACCTAACCCACGGTTAGCGCATTGGACCGGTCACTCCATTCTGACTAGCCGCAAAAACAAAGACACGGCGAGGGTGGGGCTCATGGGTTCGTGGTTTCCCACCCATTCCGTAGAAGAAAGCGGAATGGATGGGACACGGTTGGTTCATGTGTATGAAGAGTTGATTTATCTGTCGGTGCAGGAGTAGCAGGGGTCGATGGAGGCCTGGATCAGCGGCGTGTCGGCCAGCCGCGCGCCTACGACCATCCAGCGAATGGCCGGCATGTTGGCGAAGGTGGGCGTGCGCACGTGGACGCGGGCCGGGTTTCGCGAACCCTCTTTCCAACTGACCGAGTACATGACTTCGCCGCGCGGCGCTTCGACGCGGCTGGTGGCGGTGCCGGTGATGAAGGGGAACTTTTCGCCTTCGGTCGAGATTTCGCCGGGAGGCATCTTGGTCAGCGCCTGGCGGAGAATGCTGCAGCTCTCCATGATTTCGAGGGCGCGGACAAGCAGGCGGGCGCGGACGTCGCCGGCCGGCTCGACGGGCACATCGAACTCCATCTCGGCAGTAGGCGGCGTAGGGCGCGGCGCGGCGCAGGTCCTGAGCCAAACCGGAGGCGCGCGCCGCGGGACCGACCACGCCGCAGGAGATGGCCTTCTCGTGCGTCAGCACGCCGATGCCGGCGCAGCGCGAGCGGGCCGTGGAGCTGGTGGTGAAGATGGGGATGACGGTGCGGACCATCTCGCGTTCAAGCTCCTCGACCATCGCGAGCATCGCATGCGGATCGTCGATGTCGCGATTGACGCCGCCGATGCGGTTCATCGAGTAGTTGACGCGATTGCCGGAGATGGCCTGGAGCACGTCCATGACTTTTTCGCGCAGTTCGAAGCAGGTCATGAACATGGTTTTGAAGCCCATGAGCTTGGCGGCGATGCCGGCCCAGAGCACATGCGAGTGGAGGCGCTCCAGCTCGGCCATGATGACGCGAATGTAGAGGGCGCGCGGCGGCGGAGTGAGGCCGGTGAGCTTCTCCATCGCCTGGCAGAGCGTGAGCGTGTGGATGTTGGAGCAGATGCCGCAGACGCGCTCCATGAGCGCGATGACCTGGATGTAGTTGCGCGTCTCGGCGAGATGCTCGATGCCGCGGAAGTTGAAGCCGATATGCAGCTTGGCGTCGCTGACGGTTTCGCCTTCGCAGATCATGTCGAGCTTGTAGGGCTCTTCGAGCGCCGGGTGGTAGGGGCCCATGGGGATTTTGTAGCTCATTTTTTCTCCTTGCTCGTTGCCACGGCGTCGCGCAGGTTCACGCCCAGTTGTGTCGCCCTCGCGCAGCAGCAGCGGCTCGTATTCGCGGCCGTGAAAAGTCGATGGCGAATCCCTCGTGAATTTCGCGCTCGATCCAGTCGACGGCCTCGCAGAGGTCGTAGATGCTTTCGATCGAGTTGCCGGCAAGCTGAAAGGGAAAGCCCAGCAGGTAGCCATCGAGGTCCCAGTGATACTCCAGGCGAAAGCCCGCTCGCCGGGCAACTGGTAGGCGGTGATGGTGATGAAGCGCGCATGAAGCTCATTCATCGCCTTGGCAAGCTCGCGCACGCTTCATGTCGCCGGGCGAGAGCCAGTGGACGCCACCGGTGTCAACCCAAGGCTCCTTGGTGCGCAGCTTTTCCGAGATGGCTTCGAGCGGGGTCATTGTGAGCTGTCATTTTGTCTCTCCAGTAGCGGGTGCGTTGGCGCGGCTGCGGCCGGTGCGTGCGGCTGGCTTGGCGGGCGGCTTGCGGGCGACGGTGTAGGAGTTCTTCAGTTCGCCGATGGTGGTATAGACGGGCGGACATTCCGGAGTCCTGGCTGAGCGCGTGCGTCTTGCAGCCCTCGACGCAGCGGCCGCAAAAGGTGCATTGGCCGGGATCGTAGCTCCAGGTGAATTCGCCTTTGCCGGCCTTGAATTCGATGGCCCTGGCGGTGCAGCGGAAGCGGCAGATGGCGCAGCCGGTGCAGAGAGCGGGATCGAAGCGGACCAGCCCGCGGAAACGCTCGGTGACCACGGGGCGCTCGGGAAAGAGCACGGTCGTGGACCACCCCACAGGTTCTTCCACATCATGGCGAGAATGTTCATGCTCTAAACCTCATAAAGAGCGCGGAGGCAATAGCCAGGACCGCGAAGATCAGCGTGCATTGCCAGTAAAAGCGAACCGTGGTGTCGATCTGCAAGCGCGCCGTGGCTGCCGCGACAACCGACAGCAGCAGCACGATGACGAAGGAGAGCGCGACGAAGATGAGTGCGGCAGCCCACCACGTTGCAACGATGCGGAGCGACCAGCGTGGCGACCAGGCCAGTGGCCGCAACCCACTCCAGCCCATGCGACAGTTCCCACATGGCCAGCTCGGGGCCGGCATACTCGGTCATGGGGCCGGAGTAGATCTCCTGCTCGGCATTGGGCAGCGAGAAGGGATTGAAGTGCAGCTTGGCGGGCAGGCAGACCAGAATCGCGAGCACGCCCAGCCAGCGAAGAGGCGAGGCCGACTGCTGCGCCAGCGCGTCGAGACTGAAAGTGTGCTGCGAGGCGGCGATGGAGACGATGGCCAGCAGAAAGACGATGTTGTAGGAGACGCTCAGGACGGCTTCGCGAGCCGAGCCGATTTCGCCGAAGATGGAGCCGGAAGAGAAGCCCGCGGCGATGATGCAGATCGAGGGCAGCTCCAGCAGCGCCAGCAGCAGGATCAGGTCGCCTTGAAAGCCGCCGGAGGCGGGCAGCACCGGAAGCAGGCCCACGGCGCCGGCAGCGGACGAAACGGCGATCAGCGGCCAGGCCCTCATCAGCATTCCGCCGATGCCGCTGCGTGGAGGCGTGGATTTGCCGAGCAGCTTGATGAAGTCGAAGAAGGGCTGCATGAAGGGAGGGCCGATGCGCCCCTGCATCAGGGCGACGGCTTTGCGCTCGACCCAAAGGAAGAACCACGCGGCGGGCACGGCGAAGAGAAGGCCGGGGAAGATGAGCAGGCGGGCGAGGGCAGTGATCAGATTCATTGCGCCACCTCTTCCGGCTTTGCTTCTGTTGAGCCTCCGCAGGCGCACGCGCCACCGCAGCCGGGTCCGACCAGCGGCATGACGACCGGGACTCGATGCGGAGGCTGCTTCTTCCCTGCTCTCTCGGCCAGGATCTCGGCGGCCTTGGCGACGCCGTGAATGATGGCGTCGGGACGCGGCGGGCAGCCGGGCACGAAGACATCGACGGGAATGTGCTTGTTGAGCGGCCCGTCGAGCGTGCGGCTGTCGATGAAGACATTGGTCGTGGCCGGGCAGGAGCCGATGGCGACCACGGCCTTGGGTCCGCAGACCTGATCGTAGACGGTCTTGATGGCGCCGACCGCGTTGTGCGTGATGGGCCCGGTGATGCAGAGAATGTCGGCGTGGCGCGGGCTGCCTTCGAGGCGCACGCCAAGCTGCTCGGCGTCGTAGCGCGGCGTGAGGCTGGCGACCAACTCGATGTCGCAGCCGTTGCAACTGCCCGAGTTCATGTGGAAGAGCCAGGGACTGTGGCGGCGGGAGTAGCACATCAATTTCTTCCAGAGGTTCATGGCCGGCCCCCCATCAGCAGTTGCAGCGCGTTCGGCCAGATGCCGGCGGCCAGCAGGAGCACGGTAAGCGAGACGATCGTGAGCTGAAGCAGAATTGGCTCCTTCGTTTGTTGTTCAGGAGTTGAGGCCGGATTCGCGACCGGCGGCGGACCCCACCAGTTGCGGGTCAGTGCCAGCACATAGGCGATGAGCGCGAGGATGGAGGAGAGGATGAAGACGGCAGCCAGCCAGGGATTGATCTGCAAGGCTGTCTCGTAGAGTCTCCAGCGGCCGATGAAGCCCATGGTCGGCGGAATGCCCAGCATGGCCAGCATTCCAAAGAAGAATCCGAATGCCGCGACCGGGTAGCGTGCGGCAAGAGCTATGGGCTCGCCTTCAAGTTCGCCGTTGGCCTCAGGCCGCTGAGGCAGGCGAAGAGCAGAGCCTTGGCAAGCGCGTGGGTGGCGGCGGCGATGATCGCGCCGTTGATTCCGAGCTGACTCACCGCGAAGACTCCGAGCAGCAGGAAGCCGATGTCTTCAACCGTGGAGAGAACCAGCAGCCGCTTGAGGCTGCGCTGCGTGAGCATCAGCAGAGCAGCGAAGAGCGAGGTTGCAGCAGCCGCGCCAAGCAACAGAACGTGGTGGGCGAGGTAAGCGGGAATCGATTGAGCAGAGACCAGAACTCGCCGAAGGCGGCCATGTCGACGACGGCGATGATCAGGCCAAGGACAACGGACGGAAGTTCGTCGGCCAGAGAAAGCAGCCAGAAGAAGAGCGGAACCGCGGCCAGCTTGACGCAGACGCTGGTGAGCAGGAGAGCGTGCGCCCATTCGGCCTGTCCGTGCTTCGCAAGCAGCTCGCTTGCGATGAGGGATGAAGCCGAGATCAAGACGACCGCAAGATAGGTAAGTTTCGCCGGGAGCTTCCGGGCACTTTGCCAAACCAGCGCCACGGTCAAGAGCGCACCGAGTTCGAAGAGGCCGAGGCGAAGGCGAGGATCGCTAAATGCCAGACCCGCGATGGTGGGCGCTCCAACCAGAACCACCAGAGGAAGGAGAACCCGGCTCGTCTTGTGGACAAGAGCGACGAGGGTCAATGCAACCGCGGCAATGGCGCAAGCCACAACGCAGCAGCATTGGAACTTGGAAGAGCGTCAGGCTCTCAATGCTCGGTGCTGCCGGGCCAAACCAGCGAATGGCCGCGAGCAGCACCGCCGCCAGCACCACAACGAGGGCAAGCGCATTACGCTCCATCCAGGAGACGACGACGCCAAGGCCGCGCGAGACAGCTTGCAAGCCGCTCCAGACGCCGAGATAGACGCGATCCACATTGGACCAGCGGAAGAACTCATGCCAGTTGCCAAGGAAGATCGATGGAGAAGTCGCCGGCAGTGAGTCTTCCCTGATCGGACAACGGCTCGCCGCCGGTAAAGATTCCGCCGCCGCCCGCCAACGCCGCTCCGCCAGCCGCAACAGGACGCGCGACGTAGGCGATGGCGTAGATCACGCCGCCAACGATCAGCGAAACCACAGCCAGCACAAGGCCGCCCATGGTCGAGAAGCTGCCCGCATCGGCGGAGAGTCCAAACCATGTGACCTGAACCGCGGCCATTTGCAGCGCGCCGAGGATGGGATTGAGGAGGTAGTTGACGGCCAACTGCGGCGCGATGCCGAGGATGATGCTGCCTGCGGCCATGAATCCCATGCCCCAGACCATTGAATCTGGAGATTCGTGAGCGTCTTTGGTGGCGGGAGTCAGCGGGCCGAGGAAGACCGCGCTGGTGGCCTTGGCTCCGAGGAAGACGGTGCCGAGGCTGACGGCCCAGGCAACCATTGCGGGGACGGCCCATCCGGCCTGCAAGGCCGCCGCGTAGAGCATCCACTTGCTGGCGAAGCCGCTCATCAGCGGAATGCCCATCATGCTGCCGACGCCGATGAGCCAGGAAAGTGTGGTCCGCGGCATCTTCTGGGCCAGGCCGCCGAGCTGGTTCATGTCGCGGGTGCCGGCGGCGTGCTGCACGGAGCCGGCCGTGAGGAAGAGGCCGCCCTTGAAGAATCCGTGATTGAGGCAATGCAGCAGGCCGGCGGCGATGGCCAGCGGCGTGCCGATGCCGATGCCCATCATCATGTAGCCGATCTGGCTCACGGTGGAGAAGGCCAGCATGCGCTTCAGGTCGGTCTGCACCATGGCGTACATGACGCCGACGGCCATGGTGACGGTGCCGATCCAAACCAGAGAGGCGCCGCCCCAGGCGAAGCCGCCAGATACGGGCCATGCGCCGAAGCTGTGCATGCGGCAGGCGAGGTAGACGCCGGCCTTTACATAGCAGGCGGCGTGGAGCAGGGCGCTGACCGGTGTGGGCGCGGCCATGGCCTCGGGAATCCATGTATGCAGCGGAAATTGCACGGATTTGGCAACCAGCGACACCAGCATCAGCACAAAGACGCCGCCGGTGAAGGCGTGCGCTACGGCTGGGTCGGTCCAGAGAGCGCTGCCGGTGCGGTAGTAGATGATGAGGATCGCGGCCAGCAGACCGTAGCCGGCGATGTGGGTCATCAGCAGGACTTTACGGGCGCCGGCGACGGCCTCGCGGTTGGTGTACCAGAAGCCGACCAAGCTGAAGGAGCAGAGGCCGACCAGTTCCCAGCAGAGATAGAAGAAGAAGAGGTTGGCGCTAAAGACCAGTCCGACGAAGCCGGCGATGAAGACCAGCATCGAGGCATAGAAGCGAGTGGCGGCCTTGTCGTGGGCCATGTAGCCGATGGAGTAGAGCAGGACGAAGGCGCCGAGGCCGGTGCCCATCAAAGCAAAGAGAACGCTGAGCGCGTCGACGTGGAAGACGAGGGCGAGCGGCCCGTCCCAGTGGAAGAGATTCAGATCGACCGCCTGCCCCGCCCGGACCCACGGCACGGTCAGAGCCACGGAAACGACAGCCGGCAGACAGGCGGCGAAGGCCAGAATCCCCTTCGTCCGGGCGGAAAAAAGCCGCGCTACCAGAATCTGGAGCGCGGCGCCCAGAAGAAGCGAACAGGGCGCTATCAAGATTAAAGCCACTACGTTCATACATAAAATAGTAGGGGCGCGTAGGTGTGCCTAGATGTGATGGACCTCACATGCAGGGCTTTCGTGCTGCAATGCGGGACAGGGATCGAAAAGCAAGTCAGTGTCGAGCGTCGGAGTCCTTTTGAGCTTTCCCCGAAGTAGTTGCGCCGGGCGGCGAACTATCGGAAACTAGAAGCATGATGCGGTCGATTCCCCAGTCTGCGTGCGTCTTGCTCTTTGCCGTGTTTTGCGTGGCACTCCCCTCAGAAGGACAAGGTACCAAGAGCTTCTGAGGTCCTCAGATACTTTTCCAATGAATCGAATCTGATACACTACGCAACCTTTCACGGACAACCTTCACCTTCAAAAGAGCTGCGCCTCCTGCTGAATCGCCAGGCCAGATGGGACGACGCGGGAATCAACGATCCGAGTGGCGCGGGATTGCGGTTGCGCTTTGTAAAGCTCGCCGATAACGCCGACGGCGGGAGCGGCTGCACCGCAGCGATATCGCGTCTTTGCCGAAGGCGCCTCTCCTGACAAGGTCTTCGTTCTTAATTCGTGGATGGTGGACGATTCAACAGTGGTCGATCCACGCGATATGTATGTGAACGTGCAGGGGTTGGTGCTGACTCACGAGCCGACGGCCGAACAGGAAGTGAGCTTGACGGCTCCAGGCGATGAGCTCGTCGTCCAATCTGTGCCCGGGAACGGTGAGCCGATCCGATTTGCATTGACGCCAAGAGACGGGCAGGACTCGATCTTCGGGACAATCGTTGCTCAACCTATAGCGTCGACGGTCAAAGGATGCAGGCTTGAGGCTCGAATCGCACAGCCGAATGCGACGGCTGTGCTGATCGTTGCCGACGGATTTCCCGGAAAGAGCAAGGTTCCATTGGTGTTGGAGTCGGCCGGCTCGCAGATGACCGAGGTGCTGGACATCAACTCGGATGGACACGCCGCCATCGCAGTCTTGACGACCGTACCCGGCCATGCGGAGGGCATGCTCAAGGCAAGCGCGGAGGGCCACAATTGCCTTCCTTCGGTGACTGTACCGTGGAGCGTGCCTGCTGCTCATCCGGAGGCGAAGACGCCGGCGCATTGACGGCCGTGTCGCCTGGTCTTCCTATTACAGTCCAAGGCTCTGGAACTGCTCTCTGCCGTGCGCTAGAGGAGATATTTGTTTCTGCGGGTCGCGCAGACTCCTTTCACACACGTCCACAATCGCGTGCAGGACTGAATTGACCTTCGAGGGGGTATTGCCTTCATCTCTTCGGCCGGTTTCCTTATTCAATTCAGCAGCTTGCTCGGGGGCCGAAGTTCGTTGCAGGTGCCATTTGCCATCCCAACCCCTCACATACATCGCGCCCTGGTAGATGCGCGATTCGCTGACCGCGTTGCGCATGATCGTATCCCAGGCGCTTCTGGTTTCGAGGCGGCGGGAAATCTCCTGTTGCAACGCTTCAATTTCCCTGTTCAGTTGCGCGGTCTCAGAATTGGCAACCTCCTGGCAAGCAGGGTGCGATTCGCCTGCTGAATTTCGCACAATCTTATCCCAGGCGTCCTTGGCTTGGTTGTGAAGACGAATCCTCTCTTGCAGTGTTTCTATCTCTTTGTCCAGCTGTTGCTGGTGCCATGGGCCGTCCTCACCCTTCACAAAGGTCACGCTCTGGCAGATGCATGTTTCGCTTCCTGCTTTGCGCTGGACGGTAACCCACGCTTCCCTGGTCTCGGTGTGACGGCGAATCTCTTGTTGCATGGCTTCGATTTCGCCGTTCAGCCGCGCGGCCTCGGACTTCGCAAAATCCTGACAGGCTGACTGTGATTCCCTTCCTGGGTTACCGACGATCGTATCCCAGGCATCTTTGGTCTTGTTGTGGAGACCGATCTTCTCTTGCAGTCCTTCAATCTCCGTGTCAAGCCGCTCTGTCTCCTGCTTGGCAAGGGTCAGACAAATATCGGCCATAGCCAACACCTCTTTCAAAAAATCCCCAGCGCAAACTTTTGTAACATAGGCGCGCATAAAACCGCAACGCCATTCGATATTTCTGGGTACATCGGAGAATCAAAGGTAACCTATGCCACCGCAAGTTGACCAAAGACTTCGGCCGGGGCTGTTGTCTGTTCCCGACGGGAGAATTGGCGGATGGGGTTCCTGCTTTCCGGGGTCTCAAAACGCAGACCTTAGGAACCCGCGACCATTCGCCGAACTCAGTCGGGCGTCAGGGCTGGGCCTATGATGCGAATTCCGTGTTGCTCGGCGAACTTCTGCCTGAACGCCACTGATTGGTCGGGAAAGTTGCTTGCGGTGCGAAAGAACTCTTCCATGGTTCCGGCTGGCTGGTGCATGACAATGAGCCGCGCCGTGCCTTCGCTGGTTTTTACAAAGGCGTGAGGCGTGTTGCGCGGGATGTAGATCGAGTCGCCGGTCTTGATCCGCGCGATCTCGTCTCCTGCCCGGACCTTGAATTCACCCTCGCGGACGAAGAACCACTCATCAACATCGATGTGATAGTGGAGAGGCGGCCCAACCTTCTCGGGGCGCAGGGTATCGAAGATCACGCAACGGCCCTCGTTGTCTTTGCCGGAAACCTTGACGTTAAAGGTGGCGTCGAGAAACTTGAAGGGCTTGTTGTCGCGGTCCTCGCCTGCTTTTACCAGGACTTTTTGCCGGCGCAATTCAGCAACTTGCGCGAGGGCTGTTCCGATGGTTGAACGTGTCGCTGCCAGTCGCGGCAGCGACCAGGGGAAGTCTGAAGAACGGTCCGGCGATTCATAGTGAGAATGATTTTTGCATGAAATTGGACTCTGCGCCACCAAATTAAGGCAACATCCCAGCCAACACAGTAGCGCCGGTCTCAAGAGTAGCTTCAACCTCCAGAGTCGCTTCAGCCTCCAGAGTAGCGCCGGTCTCCAGACCGGCTGTCGTGCGGGCGTCTCGCCCGCACCCACTTGTCAGGCGTAGAATCCGCAGTTATGGCCAAGCCAATCGCTGCTCCCCAGCCTGCAACCGCTGACGTCGTTCAGGGGGCGGTACAACCTCGGTTCGGTGAAGTGCGCATTCGGCAGCGCGGACGCCTGCCCCATTGGGAGAAGGACGCAGGCCTCTACTTCCTTACCTTCCATTTGGCGGACTCGCTGCCGCTGCCGGTCCTCAAGAAGATCGCGGAGCGTCATCGCATTCTGATCGCAGCAAAGCGCGTGGGCGCTCATCTGTCGCCATCCCAGGAGGTGCTGGTTGCCGAATTCAGCGCTGCAAAACTGGAAGAGTATTTTGATCGCGGCTTGGGTGCATGTTTCCTGCGCGATCCTCGCATTGGCGAACTGGTGGCCGACGCTCTCGATTTCTGGCAAGGAAACCGGTATCGGCTTGTGGCCTGGTGTGTCATGCCCAATCACGTGCATGTGGTTTGCCGGTTGCTGCCGGGTCAGGAATTAGGCAAGGTGGTGCTGGGTTGGAAATCCTTCACGGCTAGAAAGGCAAACCAGGTCCTCGGCCGCAGCGGAGCGTTTTGGCAGCGGGAGTATTATGACCGGCTCATCCGCGATGGGGACGAGTTGGAGCGTGCCGTCCGGTATGTGGTGAATAATCCGGAAAGAGCAGGATTGAAGGACTGGAAGTGGGTTTGGAGCGCGGGCGAGGACGCCCGCGCGACAGCCGGTCTGGAGACCGGCGCTACCAGCGGGTTGGGGTTCGAGGAAGCCCAGGTCTCAGAATCGAGACCTGGACCTCCCGCCCGCTTATCCATCATCTTTTGAATCTAGCGATTGCGTCGTCTTTTGGTTTGAAGGTGCCGGCACTCATCCAGTCGGTCCCCGAAACGTCAACGTTACAGCCGATTTTCTTCAGCCTATTCGCAACGTCATTGCGCTTTGCTGTGTCATCGCTAAGCCGGACAAGGTGTTTACCTGCAATGTCGCTGAAGCCGCGCACTGCCCCTATCTGAACCAATAGCGTCTTCTCCGGGTGGCGTCCGAGTGCAAGACCGGCCTCGAATATGACATTCGGCCTCGGCTGGCCATGCGGTTTGCCTTCTGTCCGCTTTTCTTCTTTCGAGAGGAAGCAAGCTCTGAGACTGGCCATATCATCCGGAGAAAAAATTACGACGACTGCCTGCACCTTCTCCATAGCGGAGTCGATGATATCGCCGACGTATGGGTTTGCACCCCCACGCCGCGGTAGCAGAACGGCCTTGCCCCATTCCAGCGGATTCAAGGACAACGCGCGCAAAAAGTCGAACATAGATTTGCGAAGCGCTTCATCACGACCATGTACTACAAAAACGGAGTTATCCTTAGCTTTCCGCTGTCGTTTTGCATGGCCTGACTTGAGAGGGTGGGAACGCTGAGGCCTTATTGTCTGTTCCACGGGCACAAATTCTGAAGTCGGGTTCCTCTTACCGATAGAGCCTCGAATTGCCGCCAGGTCTTCCGGTTTGCAGTATTTCTGTATGCTGATGCCATTGTCCGCTGCGAGCACCAGAGCAGCGGCATTTCTGTCAAGCATCCTCGTGTTAGCGATCTCTTGTATTCGGGCGTAAACGCGAGCCCTCGTCACACCCAGTTTCCGATCAAGGCGCGCGAGTAGATCTTGATTAATTGGTGGCATGAGAGGACGGTTTCTTGCCCAGCTTTTTGCGACTGTGATGAGCAGCAACATTCACATGGTTCTCAGTCATTCCGAGCATTGCAGCCACCTCGGAGACTTCAAATCCTATCGCTTTCAGAAGAGCTACTTGATCGGTCTTCTGCTCCATAGTCCTGACCAAAAGAAGCCCGAGAGAGCGTGCTATCTTCTCTTCGGAAGTTACCGGTTCAGTGCTCTTACCTTGCTTGAGAACTCTTCTTTTTGGGGGCACTTTTTGCTCCTCCCTTTTTCTTCTTGTTTCTAGCCAGTCGGAGAAGCTCATACACCGATGCTGGACTCGTACCTAACATCTCGGCAGCATCACCTACTTGCAATCCCAAACCAAGTAGGAACTGCGCCTTTTCCGCAATTGTCTTATCGCCCAATGCAGCGTCCCGCATGCAAACATAGGCGAGCGCGCGTCCGATCACTGGTAACCAAATCTGTTGTGCCGATTCTTGTTCTGACAAGGTATCCCTTCCAAACCCGAATGCACATCCGCGTAGATCTCTAGTTGCGAGGATATACAGTGAACTCGGGGTAATGATTCAAGAGGATACTCGCATACTCACTGCTAGCGCAAGGGTCAGCTGCCTTGGTCGCCCCAGAATCCGGCTAGTTGTGCTTGCCTTTCCATTCGGCGTAGGGGCCTTGGAAGTCTTCTATGCCGTCTTCTCTGAAGACCCATAACCTTGTGGCTACTTCGTCGATCAAATCGTGATCGTGAGTTACTAAGAGGACTGTGCCTTCGTAGCGCTGGAGAGCTATGTTCAGCGCGTTGATGGCTTCTAAGTCCAAGTGGTTTGTCGGCTCGTCGAAGATCAGGATATTGGGCTTGGTCAGGATCAACTTACAAAAAGCCAGGCGGGCTTGTTCGCCGCCACTTAGTGCTTTGGTCTGCTTGTCGCCTTCTTCGCCACTGAATAACATCTGGCCGAGGATGCCGCGGATGTCTTCTACATGGGCGTCGGGCTTCCAGCGATGGAGCCACTCGGCGATGGGGAGACCGTGTTCGATGGTCGAGCCTACGTCCTGGGGAAAGTAGCCGATCTGGGCTTCGTGACCCCAGAAGACGGTGCCGTTATCCAACTCGAAATCCTTATCGGCGAGGCCGGGGTAGTTTGCGAGAAGGCTCTTGAGCAGAGTGGTCTTCCCTGCTCCGTTGCGGCCCATGAGACAGATTCTTTCGCCGCGGAGGAGGTTGGCTGAGAATCCGTCGAGGACCTTCTCGTCGCCGTAACTTTTGGTGATGTGCTTGAACTCGAGGACGTGCTTGCCGCTGGGGCGGACTTGCTCAAATTTGATGAAGGGCCGGGCGATGTTGGAGCGGGCGAGATCGTTGGTCTGAAGGCGTTCAACCTCTTTGCGGCGGCTGGTGACTTGAGAGGAGCGCGTTCCGGCTGAGAAGCGGGCGATGAAGTCGTTGAGCTGGGAGATCTTCTTTTCGCGCTGGGCGTTTTGGGATTCGAGAGTGGAGCGGATCTGGGTCTTGGCCATGACCATCTCGTCGTAGCCGCCGGTGTAAGTAATGATCGTCTCGTAGTCGATGTCGGCCGTGTGCGTGGTAACCGAGTTGAGGAAGTGGCGATCGTGCGAGATGGCGATAAGGGTGCCGTTGTAGTTCTGGAGGAAGTCTTGTAGCCAGTGGATGGATTCGAGATCGAGGTAGTTCGTGGGCTCGTCGAGGAGCAGTGCCTGGGGCTTGCCGAAGAGGGCCTGGGCGAGAAGGACGCGGACCTTTTGGCCACCCTGGAGTTCGCCCATAAGGCGTTCGTGGATGGATTCGGGAATGTCGAGGCCGTCGAGGAGGATGGCGGCGTCGGCCTCGGCTGTGTAGCCGTCTTCGTCGCCGATGACGCCTTCGAGTTCGCCGAGACGCATGCCGTCGGCGTCGGATAGCTCGGGCTTCTCGTAGATGCGGTCGCGCTCGGAGAGGGCCGCCCAGAGAGGCTTGTTGCCCATAATAACCGTGTCGATAACCCGGAAGGCGTCGAAGGCGAACTGGTCCTGGCGCAGAACGCCGAGCTTGCGCGGCCGGACTACGGTGCCTTTTTGGGCTTCAAGCTCGCCGGTGAGGACTTTCATAAACGTAGACTTGCCGGAGCCGTTGGGGCCGGTGAGGCCGTAGCGGCGGCCGGGGATGAAGGCTACGCTGACATCTTCAAAGAGAACTTTGGAGCCGTAGCGCATGGAGACGTTGCTGACACTGATCATTGTTATTAAGTTCCTATATGCGGGCCGCAGGCGGGTTTCGGCTGCATAGGCCGGAGGCGCTGGGGTTGGTCGTGGTTTGGGGCGCGCACGGGCAGCCCGGAGAACTGTTGCAGTTCTATTTTCTCATAGGGGCGGATGGCGGGCCGAAATCTCTCGTGATCCGTGGGCTGGAATTGTCCTTTGGTTTCCCACCCCAGCCACAAAAACAAGAGTGTGGCGAGGGCGGTGACAAGTTGCTCGGGCGCTCGATTTTGCGACACTTTCGGCCAGATCGCGTCTATACGAATGGTAAGGTTCGCTTTTTGCCCAGTCGTGCTGAACCCGCAGACCGCGAAGCCGAGGAAAGGACCGGAACTTTCGTGACTCTTAGTAGGAGCGGCAATGGCTCGTCAGACAGTGGAGCCAGAGGCCAGACAGAGCAACCACCAGCCAGACAGGGAGATATGCCACTGGCTATACTGGTAATTGGAGCAATTTGCAAACCAGCCGCAAGGCTGATTCACTGTGACGAGGTCAAACGAAATCTATGAAATCGCTCTTTGAACGGCTGCGCTCGCGCCGTCTCGCTTCCGTTTTTATCTTGCTTGCCACGCTCTCGACTGCGATTGTGGCCGGTTCCTTTGCCGCACATGGCGTTCGAGGCGAGGAGAAACAGAATTCCAGCGCCGACGCCACTCCCCTGAAGGTAGTCAACTCAACCGTTCCAGAAAACAAGTTTGTGACGATTGCCAAAGAAGTTGGACCGGCGGTGGTGAACATCAACACCCGGACTCTGCCAAAGCAGGCCAGCGGCAAGGGCAGGCGCAACTTTCACGGTCGCATTCAGCCTATTCCCCAGCAGCCGGGCGACGGTGACGACGACCAGGATCAGGGTCAACAGCAGGGCCAGGGCCCGGACAACTTCCAGGACTTCTTCAACCGGTTCTTTGGCGGGCAGATGCCCGATCAGGGGGGTGGAGACGGCGGGCAGGTGCGCGAGTCTCTCGGCTCGGGCTTCATCGTCGATCCCAAGGGATACATCATCACCAACAATCACGTGATCGAGAAGGCCGACCAGATTTATGTGAAACTGTCGACCGACCCCGACGGCCAGGATATGGGCAGGCCGGCTCGCGTGATCGGCTTCGACAAGGCAACGGATCTGGCGGTGATCAAGATCGACGCCAGCACGCCGCTGCCGACTGTGAAGCTGGGCAACTCCGACCAGGCGCAGGTGGGCGACTGGGTTGAGGCGATCGGCAGTCCGTTTGCGCTGGCGCAGACGGTGACGGCAGGAATCATCTCGGCCAAGAACCGGACCATTGAACCGGGAGTCAGCGGCCAGTTCCAGCACTTCATCCAGACCGACGCTGCGATCAATCCGGGCAACTCCGGCGGACCCTTGCTGAATATGAACGGCGAGGTGATCGGAGTGAATACGGCGATCTTTACCCAGTCTGGCGGCTATCAGGGGCTTGGCTTTGCGATGCCGTCGAACACCGTGGCGAATGTGTACAACGACCTGATCAGTCCCAGCCACAAAGTGGTGCGGGGTTCCATTGGCGTGGTGTTCAAAGTGGGGCTGTCGAGCTCTGTGAACCGCGTCTATGGCTTCAAGAGCGGCGTGCTGGTGCAGGAGGTAACACCCGGCGGTCCGGCTGAGAAGGCGGGACTCAAGGCGGGGGACATCATCTCCACCATCGACGGCCGGCCGATCAAGGATGGCGACGACCTGGTGAATGAGATCGCCAGCCGCCGGCCGGGCTCGAGCATTCGCCTGGGTTACATGCGAGACGGCAAACAAGCCGATGCGACGGTCACGATCGGAGATCGCGACAAGGTCTTTGCCGATCTTGGCACGCAGCAGGCTGAGGCGAACACCGGAGAGAAGGGCGATGTGGGTGAGACGTTGCTGGGCATTGTGGTCCGCGAAGCACCACCAGCGACGGCTGCCAAGCTGCACACTCCGGGCGTGGTGATTCAATCGGTTCGATCGGGCTCGTTTGCCGACCTGCAAGGCCTTGAACCTGGCTTGGTTATCACACGCGTCAACCGGCAGCCCGCCGGCACTAAAGAACAGTTCGACGCCGCGGTAAGCAAGCTCAAGAAAGGCGATGACGTGGTCTTCGAGGTCCTGGACCCGCGTCATCCCAACGATGGCATCAATTACGTGGGCGGAACGCTGCAGTAAAGCAAAGAGGGCGCCGGCGAAGGATTCTGCTCCCGGCGCCCTCTTTGCTGAAGATTTCAACGCCGGGAGCCGAGCCGAGTTTTTCCTTGCCGCAATGCAAGACAGTTCGCTAGACTTGCAAGCAAGGCCCGGTGAAAAACTGTTGTCTTTGAGGTGAACCAGAGTGCTTTCATTTCGAGCAAGTCTGGCAGTTGTGCTTTTTGCCGCTCTGGCCATATCGCCGGCCCTCGCCGCGACAACTCACCGCGCCTCTGCCGGCGCACACAGCAGCCATAGCAAGCATAGCGGCCATCGAGCCGGTTCCCGGTCAAAACGTTTGCGTGGGCAACAGGCGATCGACCCGGCACGAGTCACCGAGATCCAGCAGGCACTGATTCGCGAGCATTACCTGCGCGGCGAAGCTGACGGCAAGTGGGATGAGACGACCAAGGCCGCGATGCAGAAGTATCAGGCTGACCAAGGCTGGCAGACGAAGCTCATGCCCGACTCGCGTGCGTTGAAGAAGCTCGGCCTCGGCCCCGACTACTCGAACGCGATCAATGCGAAGGATTCCTCGTTTGGCGCGCCGCCGCCGGCGAGCACGATTCCTCCGACTGCTGGAGCGGGGTTTGCCGAGGCAGCAGGGGTCAAGCAGTAATCCTCTCACGGAAAACAGATGCGTTCCGACTGTTCTGAAGAACTCGATTCTACGTCGTATCAAATGAGTTATGGCCGCCCTTGGGCGGCCATAATCTCTTTTCATCAGCAACAGCATGCGGCTTAGAAACCGAGTGGCGGCATTCCCTTGAGCAGGAACTCATAGCGCGGGCGCAGTGTATCCGGGCCCGATGTAATGGTGCTGTCGAGGTGAATGAGCGAGTCATCTTTGTCGTCCTTCGGCCAGGCGGGAAGACCTGGGCCGTTCGGGTCCCCGGTTTTGGCAAAGTTGGTCCAGTAGCTCATCATCTCGTCGCTCAACTTGCGGTCTTCGGGACGGATGGTCCAACCGGGACGCGTGTCGAGAGTGCCGAAGACATACTCGATGTCGTCGGAGTGGAAGGCGAATGTGCCGGGGTGGAATTTGCTGGGCAACGCCGCCAACTCGAAGTGATACCGGTAGACCGGAGACTCGCCTGTCTTCTTATGCGCGTCGATCCATTTCCAGGTGCTGAAGGCGATAAACTGATCGCTGCCGAAATCGATGGCGGAACGCAGCGCCTGGGCATCGGTATCGCCGGGATAAAACTTGAGGAACTCATCGGCGCGCTCTTTGAAGAGCTTGTCGGCCATGGCCTTCCACTGCTCGGCGGTCATGCCGCGCATGCCAAAGAAACTGCCTTCATCCTTGTTCCACCCAGCCAGGAGCGGAACATGCGCCTGGCGGCCGGCGACGTAGGTTGCCTCTACCGGCTCGGTGAGCAGCTTGCCATCGATGTCGGGCGGGAATCCACCCTTTTTGCCCTTGGCCGCATCGAGAATCTTGTCGGTGGGCACGGCGCGCAGTTCAGCCAGAGATTTTACGCCCAGGCTGTCGACCCACGCTCCATCCGCTTTCTCCCTGGCTTCCAGCGAGTCGTAAGCGAGTGCGCCGTTGAACGGCGCGCCGCTCTCTCCGATGGCCTTGTGGAAGAGACCGCGTGCGTCGGGCGCAGCCATCAGTGTACTCACGGCAAAGGAGCCTGCGCTCTCGCCGAAGATGGTGACATTGCCGGGATCGCCGCCAAACTTCACAATGTTGGCCTTGACCCATTCGAGCGCAGCGACCATATCCTGCAAGCCATAGTTGCCTGCCGCGCCGTTGGCCTCTTTGGCCAGATCAGCTGTCGCCAGAAAGCCGAAGACGCCGAGGCGATAGTTGATGGTGACCAGCACCACGTCTTTGGTGGGCATGAAGTCGCCGTTATGCCGCGGCTCGGAACTTGCGCCGCCCGAGTAGCCGCCGCCGTGAATCCAGAACATGACCGGGAGCTTGCTTTTGGGCTTCGCGTTGGCGGGCATGTAGACGTTCAGGAAGAGGCAATCTTCGCTGCCGGCTGCATCCTGGAAGATCATGTCCTCGAAGACTTTTCCCTGGGCGCAGTGCGCGCCGAAGCTGGTCGCGTCGCGCTCGCTCTTCCACTTGGCCGGGGGCTGAGGCGCCTTCCAGCGCAGATCGCCCACGGGCGGCGCCGCATACGGCAGGCCGAGAAATGCCTTGACCTTGCCGTCGTTGATGGTCTTGCCGTGGACCTTGCCCTGCTGTGTAGCTACGACAAGGGAATCAGCAAAAATCCGGCCTGGCAGAGCTGCCGCCAAAGCCACGATAACCAACCCGCACACCGTTCCGACTGCGATTCGCATTGAGAGTGCTCCCGTGCAACACAATATCAGGACGGAGCGAAAGCAGGTCAAGTTTCAATAGGATGCGGTGGCATGAGGAACATCTTCATTTCCCGGTGACATCGATCGCTGCCGTAATGGTCTTTGGCGGCATGCAGACGTTTTGATCGCAGGCCTGGTAGCGGAGGCGTGCCTCGACCAGGTGATTGCCGGCCGTGGCCACGACGCGCGCTTGGATGGCGAATTCGCCGGTGTAGACGTTGAGCTTCGTGCTGGGATCGATGGGCAGGGTAAACTCCGTGCCGGACGGGTAGACGGCCGATTCAAGGCGCACTCCCGAGCCATCGGAAATGGAGAGGGTGGTGGGGATGAGTTCCTCAGCGCTGGGTTTGTGGGAGTTGATGTGCAGGCCCGGCGCAATGCGGAAGTGGAGTGCGACTGTGGCCGGCTTCCCAGCGGGAAGGGTGAGCTGTTCGGGGTAAAGGTAGATGACGGCTGGGGGCTTGGAGGCAGGGCGATTCGGGTTTCCGATGAGCGAGGTCTGCGCCGATGCGGAAGCTAGCGTCAGGGCTGCCGCGATAGCGATGCGAATTGCGTGGTGTCTGGCGATCATCAACTCTTGACTCGTTTCTGAATGCTCTACTTCCCGAGCGACTTCTTGATCTTTGCTTCGATATCGTCCTTCGAGGTGAGGCCGAGTTGAGTATCGATGACGGTCCCGTTGCGGTCGACGAAAAAGCTCGTTGGCAGATCGTCAAGGCCACCGTAGGGCTTGCTGATGGAGTCGCCACCGATCAGCACCGGGTAGGGCATCTTCATCTGCTGGACGAAGCGGGCAATGTCTTTCTTTTCGTCGCTCAGCCTTGCCGGGTCGTCGCGATCGAGATCGTCCATGGAGACGGCGAGAATCTCAAAGCCCTGGGGGGCGTACTGGTTGCGAAGCTCGACCATCCAGGGGGTCTCGATCTTGCAGGGCGCACACCATGTGGCCCAGAAGTTGATCAGCAAAGCCTTGCCTTTGTAGTCGGCCAGCGACACTTTTTTGCCGGTGAGATCATCGAGAGTGAAGTTAGGCGCGGGCTTGCCCTGCAGAGGGTTGAAGAACTGAGGCTCGTCACCGGGGGTGGCGGGGACGAGGTCGCCTTGCGCGGCGGAGGCGAGCAATCTCTCGGCGGCTTGCTTGCGGTATTCGAAGTTGGCCCAGCCGGCCCAGGCAAAGACGGCCAGGATGAAAAGAACGGCGCTGAGAACGATTGTGTTGCGCTTCACGGGGAATATGACCTCTCGCTTCTATTGTACGTTTCGGGCAGTCCAAAGCAACCGAAGCGTTGCCCTCATGCTCCCGTAGGGAGCCGCCGAAAGTAGCCCCGGATGAAGCGAAGCGCAATCCGGGAAATCCGGACCAATAGATATCCGCCGCCCCGGAGATTCTCTGTTGGAAGTCAAGCTTTTTCGATGTGGAGGCTTTGGATTTTCAAGGCATAGGGGTCTATCCCTCCGATGATTTCAGGGCGAGCAGTCTGTGTTCCTGCCCGCCCCTCGGTTCATCGTCAGGATGAGCCCGCCAGATTATCCCTCGGCATGGTTGCTTCCCAGCAGAGCCCGCTTCCGTTTCACCCGGCGATTGATTTTACCGCCAAATGCATATCGGAAACAGCCTTCTGCCGTCATACGGCCTGCCGCTCTTAAATATTCCGTAGATGGCGTGCAGCAGCTTGCGCGCCACCGCCATCAGCGCCTGCAATCCGGTTTTGTGCCGCTGCCCGCAGCGCCTGGTAAAACGAATCTCATATGCGGATCGTAGCGCACCGCCGACAAGGTCGGCATATAGAGGGCGCGCCGCAGGTGGCGATTGCCGGCACGGCTGATCCGCGACGGCTTATGCACGCTCGTTCCCGACACACTGATGCACCG
The DNA here is from genome assembly GCA_963843625.1 of uncultured Acidobacteriaceae bacterium. Taxonomy (GTDB): domain Bacteria; phylum Acidobacteriota; class Terriglobia; order Terriglobales; family Acidobacteriaceae; genus Telmatobacter. The sequence goes on along the minus strand of CAWJLK010000009.1, from coordinate 104,994 downwards.
GGTCCAGTCCGCTATAGGCCACCCACTGCCGCACTGTCATCCCAAGCGAAAGCAACACCAACTCGCCCAGTATCTGCTGGGCGCTGATTTCCGCGATGCCGGGTATGCTGACCAGAAGCGCGAATCGCTCCCGCAGCACGCTCATCGGCCTGAATCAGCTTCATCGCCTCGCGACGCATCTTCGCCAAACGCCGCTGCAATGCGGCCTGCGCCTGTTCAGATCGACCCGCACCGCACGTGGCGTGGTTGACGTGTTCTCGGCCGCGTGCAGGCGATTTTTCACTTCCGCCAGATCGACCACCAAAGACTCGATGTAACGGCTGATCGTACGCAGATGAAGCTCCTTGCATGTCGGGTCTCTGCCATGCGGTGAAGGGCATGCGCTGACTGTACTCGGCCAGAACCTGTGCATCGGCCGCGTCGGTCTTGGAACGGCGCAACGTCTGTGCGAATCGGTTTACCAGCTTGGGATTCAGCACAGCCACTTCGACAGTAGCCTCTGCATCCAGAGCCAACGCCAGATCCAGAGAGTAAATGCCGGTGGCTTCCAGTCGAGACGCGTACCAGGCCGTCGTACTTGCTCATCCAAACAAGAAGCGCCTTGTGACCGCTGGCGCGAGTTCGCAAACTCACGCTGGCTCACAGAGCGATCCGGCTCGATCAGGGCCACAGACAGAGAATCGGCGCTGACATCGATGCCACAAAAAGCAGTTGCTGGGTAGCAGGGGTCAAACTTGTTCATAGACCTTCTCCAGAGCTAGGATGGTCTCGGCTGCCGCCCCATCCGCTATAGACGGACTCGTCTGCTTGCGCCTACCTTGAACATGCAGGCTCAAAAGGCCTTCGATTCTCCACGGCGTGCAAACAGAGGGGCGGTGGCCGATCTACGGGACAGGCTCAACTTGCGCTGGCCTAAGGGGCTAACGGCCTTACCGCCGAAACGGCGGATCGATCCACTTGGAAACCCGACTGCATTACATGCACTCTACCTCCCGCTAGCTACGCTATCCACCGGAACTGATACCATCAATAACCGATGAGCGAAGAAGGAAAACAAAGAGACTATGACGCGGGCCGCAGCACGGAACCGGCGGCTTTGGTGCGTACCGAAGCTGCGGCTCTGGAGGCTCTGGCCACGCGCCTCGAAGGGCCAATGGCGGCAGCATTTGACCGGGCTGTCGAGTTGATCTTGCACTGCGGCGCGGAGCGTGGGCGAGTCGTCGTAACCGGCATGGGCAAGAGCGGAATCATCGCGCAGAAGATCGCGGCGACGCTCAGCTCGACCGGCTCGCCTGCCTTGTTTCTGCATCCGGCCGAGGCGGTGCATGGCGACCTGGGCGTGCTGATGGCGGGCGACGTGGTGGTGGCTCTCTCGGGCAGCGGCGAGACGGAAGAGATCTTGCGCCTGCTGGCGACGGTGAAACGCAAGGGCGGGGCTCTGATTAGTTTTACGTGCAATCTGGATTCGACGCTGGCCGGGGCGAGCGATGTGGCTCTCGACTGCTGCGTGGAGCGCGAGGCCTGCGGGCTCAATCTTGCGCCGACGGCCTCGACGACTGCGATGCTGGCGCTGGGCGACGCGCTGGCTGTCGCGGTGAGTCTGCGCAAGGGATTCAAGGCTGAGGATTTTGCGGAGCTGCATCCCGGCGGCAAGCTGGGCAAACGTTTAGCCAAAGTCCGCGACCTGATGCACTCGGGCGACGCGGTGCCGGTGGTGGCAACCTCGACGCCGATGAGCGATGTGATTTACGAGATGTCGTCGAAGAAGCTGGGCATCACGACGGTGCAGGAGAAGGGCCTGCTGCGCGGCGTGATCAGCGACGGCGACTTGAGAAGATTGTTGGAGCGCGAAGGTGGCGCGGCGCTCTGCCGCACGGCTGGCGAGGCGATGAATGCTCATCCGCGGACGATTGGCGCGGGAGAGCTTGCGGCGACGGCGCTGGCGATTCTGGAGGAGCGGAAGATTACTTCGCTGGTGGTGGTCGATGCGGCGGGGACGGTGGAAGGCGTGCTGCATCTGCATGATCTTTGGGGCGTGGAGTTGATTTGAGAGCAGGGGTCAGGGAATAGGAATGGGAACAGAACGGGCGTGAACCATGGGAAACCATCCGCAGTTTGAGGAGATTCGCGAGGTGCAGGAGAGAGGCCGCGTGAATGGAGTATGGCAGGTTATCGTCTGTTCTCGTGTGTAATGGAAGGTTATCTGGGGATTCGATGCTGGTGCTCGGTTGAAGATTGTCAAAAGTGGCACGGCAATATCTTTGGAGAGAGGCGATCATTCCATCGCGAATGTACACCGTCCAGCGAGCCAGGCATGCAGGTATTTTCGGCTCTGACCGCCTTGTAGAGAACCGGCGATTCTTTGTTGAAGCCATGGTTTTCTCTTTTCGACGGGAGAGCCGGAATATGTCGGAGTTTCTTGGAAGCATCTAGAGCGATCCCGATCCAATGTCGGGCTTGGCTTTTTACTGATTTTGATTCTGTCTGATCCTTTGGCGGCAGACGAATGGGCCGTTCGATCGTAGTTCTCTAATAGATTAGCCGTCGTTCTGTTATCGAACTTTTGCGAAATGCCTTCTTCGATCGAAGGAGGTACCAGTAGAAGCGAAGTCACTGGAACTTGTCGTCCCAGAACCCCGAAAGAACCGCACTCATCACCGGCGCATCGAGCGGCTTTGGGCTGCTGACTAGCATCACGCTGGCGCGGCGGGGATGGCGCGTGCTGGCTACGATGCGCGATCTCTCGCGGCGCGAAAAGCTGGAAGATGCTGCTCGGGCGGCTGGAGTGCTCGACCGCATCGAGTTCATCGCGCTGGATGTGACCGACAACTCGCAGATTGCCGAGTTGGCTTCGTCGATCGCCGCTCGCACAACTCCGCTCCATGCAGTGGTCAACAATGCTGGCTTTGCGATGGCGGGGTTTTCTGAGGATGTTTCGGACGCCGAGTTGCGGCGGCAATTCGACACGAACTTCTTTGGCGCGGCGGCGGTGACTCGGGCCTTTTTGCCGCTGCTGCGGCGGCAGGGCTCGGGGCACATCGTGATGATTTCGTCGATCTCCGGGCGGATGGGCTTTCCGGGGGTCGGCAGTTATGTTGCCTCGAAATACGCGCTGGAGGGATGGGCTGAGACTCTGCGGCTGGAGATGAAGCCGCTGGGCGTGCAGATCGTGCTGGTCGAGCCGGGATCGTTTGAGACCGATATCTGGACGCGCAACGCGATCTTCGCTGCCAGTGCGCAGGAGGCGAAGTCGCCCAATGCCGCACGCGTGGCGCGGCTGCTGGGCAGTCGTGAAGCCAGTAAGCCGAAGGCCAATCCGCAGGTGGTTGCCGATGGGATTGCGGCGATTCTCGACGATCCGCGGCCTCGTTTGCGGTATGTCTTTGGCCGGGATGCGAAGGTCGGTTTGTTGCTCAAGGCACTGCTGCCGTCGAAGCTGCTGGAATGGGTACTGATCCGGGTGAGCGGGATTGCAGATGATTAAGGCTCAGCGGCGCATCATGTCTTTATGCAAAGCCTCTTGCAGGTCGATTTAGAGGCCAAGAGTCCACCAAAATCCCTTCCCGCCCACCCCCCTCTCCCTTGAAAGCCACGTCTTCTGAGCCCACTATTTAATATAAGATTAATTAAATGAATAACTTGAAAGCATCATCCGGTCGATTCTACAACTAAATTCACCATGAAAATCGACCATTTTTGGGCGTTTTTTGGCCGTTTTTGAGCTGAAAATCGCGAATATTGAGTCACTTTTTGCATCCATTCAGCCGCTCCGAGCGCACTGTCGCTGAGAAGGCTTGCAGGTAAACTAGAAGCATGGCGGAGATTCAGCGCAGAAAAACACCAACGGTCAAAATCGGGCACGTTCGCGTGGGCTGGGAAGTTCCGGTCGTCGTGCAATCGATGACCAACACCGACACGGCGGACGTTGCAGGCACGATCGAACAGGTTGCGGCACTGGCGCTGGCGGGCTCTGAGATCGTGCGCGTCACGGTGAACAACGAAGAGGCCGCGGCGGCGGTTCCCGCACATCGTCGAAGGGCTCGACAAGCGCGGCATTCGCGTGCCGATTGTGGGCGACTTCCACTACAACGGCCACCTGCTGCTCAAGAAATATCCCGCCACGGCGCGGGCGCTGGCCAAGTACCGCATCAATCCCGGCAACGCGTCGATCGGCAAGAAGGACAACGACAACTTTCAGGTCATGGTGGAGTGCGCGGTCGAGAACCAGAAGCCGGTGCGCATCGGCGTGAACTGGGGCTCGCTCGACCAGCCGCTGCTGACGCGCATGATGGACGAGAACAGCCGCCTGCCGCAGCCCGCTGCCGGCGCGCGAAGTGATGATGGAAGCCATGGTGCGCAGCGCGCTCGACTCCGCCAAGGCCGCCGAGCGCTACGGGCTGGCGCACGACCAGATCATTCTCTCGGCGAAGGTGTCGCGGCGTGCGCGACCTGATCGACGTCTACACCAACCTCGCCGCGCGCTGCGACTATGCGCTGCACCTCGGGACTGACCGAAGCGGGAATGGGCGCGAAGGGCCTGATCGCCTCGACGGCGGGCCTGGCGCCGCTGCTGCTTGGCGGGCATCGGCGACACCATTCGCGTGAGCCTGACGCCCAAGCCGGGCGGCGACCGGACGGAGGAAGTGCTGGCCGCGCAGCAGATTCTGCAGTCGCTGGGGATTCGCAGCTTTATGCCGCAGGTGACGAGCTGCCCTGGCTGCGGGCGGACGACGAGCACGTATTTCCAGGAGCTGGCCGAGCAGATTCAGAGCTATCTGCGCACCTCGATGCCGGAGTGGCGGAAGAAGTATCCGGGCGTGGAAGAGCTGAAGCTGGCGGTGATGGGCTGCGTGGTGAACGGGCCGGGCGAATCGAAGCACGCCAACCTCGGCATCAGCTTGCCGGGGACGTTCGAAGAGCCCAAGGCGCCGGTCTACGTTGACGGCAAGCTCTACACCACGCTGCGCGGCGATACGATTGTGGCGGAGTTCAAGCAGATTCTCGACAAGTATGTGGAGAGCCACTACGGGGCCGGGGCGAAGAGCGCGGAGTTGGTGGGGGCGCGGTAGTTCTTCTCTACGCTAAGGAGGCAGGCGTAGAATCGGTTGCCATGAAAGCTGTAGCTTGTTTTCTTCTTTGTTCGGCGATCTTGCTCTGGATTTGCTTGCCCAAACGCGTGCATCCTCGACTGACGTATTAACGGATTCGTTCTGCAAGAAGCTTGAAAACCAGAGGCCGTACATAGGCATCTCTCCCGGAGTCGCAGAGAGGCTCCTGATCCAAAAAGATGCCCCTGTTTATAAGCACCTTCCCATGGAAGTACGTATCACCGGTACGGTTGTTATCCATTTCGAGCTAGGAAAGAACGGGGAGGTTCTTTGTCCCAGGGTGATCTCAGGACCGAAAATCCTTCAACAGCCTATTGCTTGACGCGGTTCGCAAATATAAGTACAAACCTTATCTCTTGAATGGGAAGGCAATCGTCGTGTCAACGGAGATTTCCGTCGCTACCTCAAATTACTGATTCAGACGTCCCTACTTCCCTTCCCGGCAGAATCGCGGTAGGATTGCGGCAAACTTCTTTGGAGGGTTGGCGTGGTGCTGCGGCGATTGGGGTGGGTTGTGCTGTTTGTGGCGATTGCGCCTGGCGTTGCGCTGGCCGGCAAGCCGAAGCCTTGCGTTACGGCTGAGGAAGCTAGCAAGCTCGTGAACAAGGATGTGTGCGTCACGGCGCATGTTTATGACGTGGTCGAGCTGCCGGATGGAACGCGGTTCATGGACATTTGCACGCCGGAGACGCCGGACGATCAGTGCCGGTTCACGCTTGTGAGTTTGTGGGAGGATCGCGCGGAGGTGGGCGAACTGCGCAAGTACCGCGACATGAACGTGCATGTGAGAGGGATCGTGAGGCCGATGCACGGACGGGCGGGGCTGGTGGTGAGCCATGCGCGGCAGTTCTATGGCGGGCCGCCGAAGTTCAAGCCGAACCCGAAGCTGGCGCGGGGATTCGATGCTGAACAGAGTAGGCCGCCGGTCAATGATCCGAACCTGCGCTCGCATGGTGGACGGCGGACGTTTATGAATAAGCGGGATACGGTGGCGATGCCGGGGAAGTAAGGTTCGGGCTTCCCTGCCGCTTCATCGAAACCACGAACAAACAGCCACGGATGTGGACGCCTGCCTAGTCGACGATAAACAGTTTCGCTCCGACCGCAGTGTAGGAACGGTGCGGTTCCGCATCGTCGGCCACTTGATAGCTCATGCCGGGCTGGAGTGTAAACTTCCGGCCATCTTTCAGCTCGGTTTCGAGTTGTCCTTCAAGACAGAGAAGCAGGTGGCCTTTGGCGCACCAATGATCGGCGAGATAGCCCGGCGTATACTCCACCACGCGCACGCGGATCGCGCCGAATTGCTGCGTGCGCCAATAGGCCATTCCGCTCTCGCCTTTGTGTTCGGTTGGTTCAACCTGCGACCAGTCGGTGGTTCCGAAGGGAATGCCTGTCAATTGCATCAGTCACTCATTTCCGCGTCTGAATTTGTTGAGGTCATCGTATCATCGCGGCTTTCCTGCCAGGAATGGCGGATTAGCTGGACTCTTCCAGCGGCGGGGCGAAGCGGGCGCCGGCGCGGAGGATCATGCAGGAGACGACCAGAGCGACTGAGGGTTGCGCCGAGGGCCAGGCGCAGGCTCCGGCGCGGTCGGAGATGGCGCCGATGATCTGCGGGGAGAAGGTGTCGCCGAAGCAGTGAATGATGAAGAGATTGCAGGCGATGGCGGTGGCGCGGACGGGGCCGGAGACCGAGTTGACGATGGCGGCGTTGAGCGGGCCGGTGTTGAGGAAGAGGAAGAACTCGGCGGCAAAGAGCGAGGGAACGGCCCACGTGGCGGGGCCGAAGAAGACCAGTGCGCCGCAGGGCAGAGTGAGCGCGACGCTCCAGAAAGAGAGCAGGTAGAGGGCGCGGTGATTGGTGCGCAGCCAGCGCTGGGCGATCCAGCCGCCGATGAGGGTTCCGGCGATGCCGTCGATGACGGTGATGGCGCCGACAACCTGGCTGGCGCTGCCGACTGAAAGCCCGGCAGAGCGGCGCAGGAACTCTGGCACCCAGGCGGAGATGCCGCCCATGGCGAAGGTCAGGGCGGCCAGGCCGAATGTGCCGCAGAGAAAGGCGGGGTTGGTGAAGAGTCCGCGGAAGGTGGTGCGGTTGAGGGTGGGGCGGATGTGGTCGCTGGCGCCGCGCTCGGGTTCGCGGCCGAGCCAGCCGTAGAGGGCCGCGATGAGGAGGCCGGGAATGGCGCAGATGAAGAAGGGCGCGCGCCAGCCCCAGAGAGTGCCGAGCTGGCCGCCGGCCAGATAGCCGAGAGCCGCGCCGACGGGAATGGCGAGATAGAAGATGGAGAGGATGCGATTGCGGTCGCGTTCGGGATAGAAGTCGGCGAGCACGGCGGGAGCGAAGATGCCGAAGGTGGCCTCGCCGACGCCGACCAGCGCATGGCGGATGTAGAGGGTCGTGTAGTCGTGAACCCAGGCGGTGCCGAGGGTTGCGAGGCTCCAGAGGAGCGCGCCGGCGATGATGAGCGGCTTGCGGGGGAAGCGGTCGCCGAGCCAGCCGGTGAGCGGGCGCGGCAATCATGTAGAAGAAGAAAAGCGCGGTGGTGAGTGCGCCCATCTGCTGGTCGGTGGAGTGGAATTCGCGCTGGATCAGGGAGAGTTCGCCGGGGAGGATGTAGCGGTCGATGTAGTTGAGCAGATTGAGGGCGATGAGCAGCAGGAGCGTCCCCAGGGCTGGGGTGAGGCGGGGGCGAAGAGTGGTGGAGTTGGTTGCCAAAGGAGTCGGGGTCGCGCTTCTCACGAATACCACACCGGGGCCAGGAATGCCCAAGCGTTAGCTTGTGGAGTTCGTGGTAGCCCACCCTAGCCGCAAAAACAAAAGCGCGGCAAGGGTGGGGCACCCAGAGATCTGTGGTATCCCATCCATTCCGCAGAAAGACGCGGAATGGATGGGGCACTGAGGGTCATTCAGGTTTGAGGCTACTTATGGAACGACGGAATCTTTTGGTCGCGGCCAGCGGGCTTCTACTGTGGTGCCGATGCCGCCGCGGGGACGAAATTCGCCTTTGACCACGGCCCAGACGGGATCGCAGGCCTTCACGACGTCTTCGAGGACCTGGTTGACGATGTTTTCCTGGAAGATGCCGAGATTGCGGTAACAGAAGAGATACTCTTTGAGCGATTTCAGTTCGAGACAGCGGTCGCGGGGCATGTAGCGGATGGTGAGGAGGCCGAAGTCGGGCAGGCCGGTTTTGGGGCAGACGGAGGTCAGTTCCGGATCGTCGATGAGGATCTCGTAGCCGGGAAACTGGTTCTGCCAGGTTTCGATGGGGGGAAAGGGAAAATCGAGGCCGGCTTTGGCGTGGTCGTCGGTATAGCGCGGGGTCTTTTTCGGTTCGGCGGGCATGAATCGATTGTACGAGGATCGGGAGTGACTGGCCAGATTCACGCTGCCTCATTTTGTGCTTCCTCGGGTCATGTGACTGAGTCCTATATACTGACTCTGGTTGACTGAATGACTCAAGAAAGAAAGCAATTGGACCGGCGCTGGCTATGGCTGGGCGCACTTCTCCTGACGATTGCAGTGTTTTTCTCGGTGCGCTCAATGACCCGGGATCGCCTGCCGGTGCGTGTGGCCGCGGCGATTCACATGCCTTTGTTGAGCACGATCAGCACCAATGGGCGGGTTGAGCCGGAGGTGAACTACGAGGTTCACAGCCCGATTGCGACGACTGTAAAGGCAGTGTATGTGCAGCCGGGCGACGAGGTGCCGGCGGGCAAGTTGCTGATGGTGCTTGACGATATGCAGGCGCGAGCCCGCGAGGCCACGGCCGAGAGCGGCGTAAAGACCGCTCAGGCGGCGCTGGATGCGGCGACCCACAACGGGAGCCAGCAGGAGCGGCAGGTGACGGCAGCCGACGAGACGCGCGCGCGGCTCGATCGCGACGAGGCGCGCCGGAGCCTGGATGCGCTGACCAAGCTCAACGCGACCGGGGCAGCTTCCAAGAGCGAGGTGGCGCGGCGCGGCAGCGGCTGGATTCTGCGGAAGCCAGTTTGCACGCCCTGGAAGCAGACGTCAAAAAGCCGTTATTCACCGGCAGAGGTGGAGCGGGCGCGGGCGGCACTTGGCCGATGCGCGAGGCCAAACTGACGGCGGCGCGGCAGGTGGTGGCGCAGACCTCGGTTCGCGCTCCGGTAGCGGGAACGGTCTATAGTCTCGACGCGGCACAAACGGAATTTGTGGAAGATGGCAAGCTGCTGCTTGCAAATGGCCGATCTGCACCGCGAGCGCATACGTGCCTACTTTGACGAGCCGGAGATCGGCCGGCTGGCAGTGGGCCAGAAGATTCAGATCAAGTGGGACGCCAAGCCGGGACGCATCTGGAATGGGCACATCGAGCGGACGCCGGTGACGGTGATCAACCTGGGCACGCGCAGTGTGGGCGAGGTGCTGGTGAAGATCGACGATGCCGACAGCGAACTGCTGCCAGACACCAACGTGACGGTAACGGTGACCATATCGAGCGATCCAAACGTGCTGAGCGTGCCGCGTGAGTCGCTGCACTCAGAGAACGGAAAGACCTACGTCTACAAAGTGGTGAACGGCAGCTTGCAGAGGAGCTTCGTGACGATCGGAACCATCAATCTGACGCAGGTGGCCATTCTCTCCGGACTGAACGAAGGAGATGTTGTGGCGACCGGGACAACCAGCGGACAGCCCTTGCAGGAGGGCGCTCTGATCAAGGTTGTGCAGTGAGCGCAATGATGGGACTGATGCATGTAGGGCTGTTGCTGACGGCGGCTGCGGCGATTCCGGCGTTCGCGACAGAGCGGCGCGAGCGCGCAGCTTGCACAGGCCAACGCCGCATTGCAGGCCGGGGAAGCGGACAAGGCGCTGGCTCTGCTGAATCCGCTGGCTCAGGCACACGGCAGCGCCGAAGCCTATAACCTCAGATGCCGAGTCGAGTACACGCTGGAGCAATGGGATCGAGCGGCGAATGACTGCGAACAGGCGGTCAAGCTGGACGGACAGAACTCCGACAATGCGATGTGGCTAGGGCGTGCCCTGGGCGAAAAGGCGAGCCGGGCATCTTTTCTGAGTGCTTATTCGCTGGCAAAACGGGTGCGGGCTGAGTTTGAGCGGGCGGTTCAGTTGAATCCAGGCAACGCAGCCGCACTGGCCGACATGGGCGAGTTCTATTCCGAAGCGCCGGGAGTGGTGGGCGGCGGCATGGACAAGGCGGAGGAAGTAGCCGCGCGACTGGATAGAATCGATCCGGTCAGAGCCATCGAGCTGAGAGGCCACATCGCCGAAGAGCGCAAAGATTACGGTACAGCCGAGCGGGAGTTCAAGCAGGCTATTGCAAAGTCGCCGCATCCGGCCTTCCAGTGGATGACGCTGGCCGGCTTCTATCGCCACCGCCAACGCTGGACGGAGATGGAGGCCGCGGTGCGCAGCGGCCAGAGCGCGGCGGAACGGGACAAGCGGGCCAGTGTAGCGCTCTACTACGGAGCTAACATCTTGCGCAGCACAAACCGCGACCCGGCACGCGCGGCCAAGATGCTGGAGGAGTACCTGGCAAGCTCGGGAAAGACCGAGGAGGCGCCGGCTTTTGCGGCACATACATGGTTGGCCCGGCTGCATGAGCAACTTGGAGACGCAGCTGCCGCAAGCCGGAGCGGGCGGCGGCACTTGCCCTGGCGCATGAGTATAAGCCGGCACTGGACTTGAAGCATTGAGGGTTGAGAGCGAGTGAGGAACCGGAACAATCCGCCTTGGAACTGGACTGCGATGCTGGTGGGAGTGGCGTTTGCAGCAGCGCCGGCGCTGGCTTCGGCACAGGTCTCGCTGGCCACAGTGGTGGATCTGGCGCAGCGCAATTCGAGCGCGGTGAAGCTGGCCGAGGCGGATGTCGCAAGGGCTCAGGCAGCCCTTGCGCAGACGCGGGACGCGTTTATCCCCAATTTCGCGATCGGCTCTACGATTGGCTACTCTTATGGCTTCCCTACCGGCCAGCCGTCGGTTGGCAACGCAACCATGCAATCGCTGGTCTTCAGCTATTCTCAGCAACAGTACCTCAAAGCAGCCCACGCCGGGGTTGATGCCGCCAATCTGCGACTCAAGGATGCGCGCGAGGAAGTTGCTCTCGATGCTTCGAACACCTATATCGAGCTCGACACGGTCAATCGTGAACTAAAGGCCAGCCCAGCAGCAAGAGTCCTTCGCTGCCAATCTTGTGAAGATCGAGCAACAGCGTGTCGATGCGGGCGTTGATTCCGCGCTCGATCTGCTCCAGGCGCGTCTCACCGCGCACAGATCAAACTGAAGCGGCTACACCTTGAAACCCGCGCCGGCACGCTCGCCAAGCAGATTGCCGTTCTGACCGCAATGCCTGTCGGATCCATCCTTCCAGACCACTCTAGCATCCCCGAGATTCCGGCCATCACCGCGAATGAAGCGCCTCGCCGGCTTCTCGGGATCGACGCCGCCAGTACGCTCGCGCGATCGAAGCAACTGCAGGCCAGAGGAGACGATCTTGCCTGGCGGCGGCCGCAGCTCGGATTTGGAGCCGTATACAACTACGACTCCAACAAACTGAACAACTACAGTACCTACTATCAGAACTTCACTCCCAACAACGTCAGTTTCGGCATTCAGATCACGGTTCCTTTTTTTGATTTTGCGCTTCGTGCAAAAGCCAAGGAAACCGCGGCTGAAGCTCTGCGGGCCACGGTGGAAGCCGAGCAGATGCAACGCCAGAATGAGGTGCAGATCGCGGAATTGACCGGCAACCTGCGCGAACTGGATGCTTTGGCGGAGGTTGCGAGCCTGAAGCAACAGATCGCCGATGAGCAGCTCAAGTCCGTGCTGACGCAATTGGAAGTGGGAAATGGCGCGGGCAGCGGCCCCAGCGCTCAACCGCAATTGAGCCCCAAGGCCGAGCAACTAGCGCGCATCGACGAACGGCAAAAATATCAGGACGCCCTGGACGCGAGTTTCGACTTGGCCAAAGCGCGGTTGAGCCTGCTGCGCGCCCTGGGGCACATAGAAGACTGGCTGGACGAGTTGCATGGAAAGTAAGCCCAGTTTGGCAGGAATCTGATTCTGGCAATAGATAGCGACGAATGCCCCTGCCGAACATCTAAGAAAAACACCGGAATGTTAGAATGAAGGGGATGTCTATGCCTCTGAAAACGCTATTTCTGAACCCGCCCTCGTTTGAGAATTTCGACGGTGGCGCGAGTTCGCGCTGGCCCGCGACGCGCGAGATTGAGTCTTACTGGTATCCGGTCTGGCTGACTTACCCCGCCGGCATGCTAGAAGGTTCGCGTCTGCTGGATGCCTCTCCCCACCATGTCACTGCACAAGAGACCATTAAGATTTGCAAGGACTACGAGTTCTTGGTGCTGTTCACCTCGACGGTGGGCTGGACGAGCGATCAGCACTTGGCGATGGCCATCAAAGCGGCCAATCCGTCGATTCGCATTGCCTTTGTGGGGCCGCCGGTAACCACCGATCCTGACCGTGCTCTGAACGAGTGCTCCGCGCTGGATTTCATCTGCCGCCGGGAGTTCGATTATTCCGTTGTGGAGTTCGCGCAGGGCAAGCCGCTGAACGAGATTCTGGGCATCAGCTACAGGCTCAACGGCAAGATCGTTCACAACCCCGACCGGCCACAGGTCGAGGATCTGGACGCGATGCCGTGGGCCACAAAGATCTACAAGCGCGACATGGACGTGACGCGCTACAACGTGCCCTTCCTGCTGCATCCCTTCATCGCGCTTTACTCGACGCGCGGCTGCCCGGCGCAGTGCACCTTCTGCCTTTGGCCGCAGACGCTGAGCGGACACGCTTGGCGCAAGCGCTCGACAGACGACGTGGCCGCTGAACTGGCCTGGGCCAAGGAGAACTTTCCTCATGTGAAGGAGTTCTTCTTCGACGACGACACCTTTAACATTCAGAAGGTGCGGACGATCGAGTTGTGCGCCAAGCTGAAGCCGCTGGGGATCACATGGAGCTGTACCTCGCGCGTGACCACCGATCGCGAGACGCTGAAGGCGATGAAAGAGGCCGGCTGCCGGCTGCTGATCGTGGGCTTTGAGTCGGGCGATCCGCAGATTCTCAAGAACATCAAAAAGGGCGCCACGGTGGAGCGTGCGCTGGCCTTTGCTAAGGACTGCCACGATCTGGGCCTCAGCGTTCACGGCGACTTTGTGCTGGGTCTGCCCGGCGAGACCAAGGAATCGATCCGTAACACGATCAACTTTGCCAAGAGGCTGGACGTGGAGACGATTCAGGTTTCGATCGCCCACGCGCTTCCCGGCACCGAACTTTACGACTATGTGAAAGCCAACGGCTTCATGACGAATGCCACGTCGATGAGCGACGAAGGCGGGCACCAGTTGGCGCACATCGAATATCCGGGCCTGCCGGCCGACTACGTGCTGGAGATGGTGCACCGCTTCTACGATGAGTATTTCTTCCGGCCCAAGGCAGCTTTACGCGTGGTCTGGAAGGCGGTTGTGAATCGCGATTTGAGCCGTCTCTACGTCGAAGCCAAATCTTTCCTGAAGCTGCGCTCGCAGCGCAACAAGTTGGTGAAGACGGCGCGCAGTCAAGCGGCCGACCCATCTGCTCCGGTAAAGGCCGGCGCATAGCAGCGATTTGCACTTATCCCACCGGGGGCGGCGGTTGAGCGTGCGCCCTCGATTTTGCGGAGCCTGGCACAGAGAAAGTTCACACCACTGATGGCTCATCACAAACTCTCGCCGTGGCAGTACATGATTCTGGGGCTCGTCTCTCTTTGTGCTCCACTGGGCGATTCCTGCTTGTCACGAGGAATGAGCCAACTGCCTGCAATCACGATTGCTCATCCTGCTTCGCTGATCACGGCGATCTTCACCCCCTGGATTGCCTTTGGGATCGTACTGCTGATCGGCTTTTTTGCCAGCTATCTCACCGCTCTCTCGTGGGCCGATCTGACCTTTGTGCTGCCGGCGACGGGCCTCGGCAATGTGGTGGTCGCGCTGCTCTCGCGCTTCTGGCTGCATGAGGCGATTTCGCTGGAGCGCTGGGCGGGGATTGTGCTGATCACCGTGGGAGTCGGCTTTGTTGCGCAGGGACCGTCGTTGACCGAGAGGCCGAGGACTGAGAAAGTTACCCTCGCTGAAGTCGAGCAACCGGCTCTGGAGGAACAGGTGCGATGACGATTCCCTCCCCTGTCTCCGCGACTGGTATCTGGGCCGCAACTGCGATGATCGCGGCCATCGTGCTCACTTCGACAACTGGCGAAGTGCTGACCGCCGCCGCGATGAAATCAATCGGCGATCTGGATGAGATTCGCGCGCACTCGGGGCTGAAGGGCGCGATTCGAGCCGTTGTGACCTGCCCGCTTTTCTTTGCCGGCGTGTGCTTTCTGGCTCTGTCGTTCTTTTCCCTGCTGATGGCGTTGAACCATCTTCCGGTAAGCCTGGTCGCGCCCGCGTCGGCATCCTTGACACTGGTGACTAATGCGATTGCGGCCAAGCTCTTCCTCAAAGAGAATGTGGATCGACGACGCTGGACCTCGGCTGTGCTGGTTTGTGTTGGAGTTTATTTTCTGGCGCACTGAAGGGCAGGGGTCAGAGATCAGGGGTCAGGAGAAGGCGCGGGCTATTTGCTCTTCCTTGCTCTCAACAGCCGCATGAATCCTTGCGGCTTCAGATCGGGTTCGAGACAGTGCAGCGGATTGTCGGCGCTGAGGCCAAGTGCCTCGGCTGCCAAGTGACCGGATCGGGCGGCGCTTTCCATTGTGGAGGGCCAGCCAGTCTGAACCCAATCGCCCGCCAGAAAACAGTTGGGCCAAGGCGAGATGGCGGCGGGGCGCGCGGAGTCAATGCCCGGAGAAACACCGAAGGTTGCATGGACCTCTTTGACCAGCGCAACTTTTTCCAGCTTCGCTTCTTTTACGCGCGGGAAGAATTCGGCTAACTCGGTGAGGGCCTGTTGGATTGCGGCCTCGCGCGAGAGAGCCGCGAATGCCCGCGTGGCGCTGACGACTAACTCGATATAATGGCCGCCGCGTCCAGTCTGCAGCTTCGTCTGGTTGTACATCCAGTGAATTTCGCGGTCGAGAAGGACGGCGTGTTCCAGATCTGTGATTTCGCGGTCGAACCAGAGATGGACGCTGCAGAGGGGCCAGTGCTCGTGACGCTCGATCTGGCGCGCCAGCTTTTCCGCGCCTTCTTCTGCGGGCAGGTGGGGCAATAGCTTTTGCGTTGCCTCAAAGGGCAGGGCCAGAATCATGTAATCGGAGAGCAACTCACCGGTGCGCGTGCAGATCAGCCACTTGCGGGTTGCTTCATCCCAGGCTGCTCCTTCGACATGTGTGTTTAGAAGCACGTTGCCGCCGCGCTACAGTTAGAAATGGAGTTACACCCGTATATAACTCACTCAACGGAACCGTGCTCATGCCCATGCTGCCTGCCTCGGCGGAGTTGAGGAACAGTTCGCGAATGACTTTGGCCGCGTAGGGGACGGCGATCGAATCGAGTTCCGCATTCAAGGCACTGGCGATGACGAGACGCCAGAAACGGTTGATTGCGCCGTCGGTCTGCTTGTGGCGGCGGAGCCAGTCGGCCAGAGTTTCGCGTGTGTCTTTCATTGCGGATGGCTTCATCATCGCGCGCATTGCACGGCCTAACGAGAGCTTGTCGGCGAGGGTGAAGGCTTTGGCATTGAGAAAGCTGGGCGCGCTGTGCAGGGGTGGCGGCAGGCGAAAGGGTCCGAGCTTGAAGGGACCAAGACGCGAGGTGCGGCCGCCGGGCTCAATCATCGTCATTTCGCTGGTCCAATGGATGCGGTTGGCGACGCCGATGCGGCGATAAAATCCGATGAGATTGGTGCAGCAGCCGAAGAGAACGTGCTGGCAGTTGTCGATGACTTCGTTGACGCCGGGATGCAGATAGGAGCTGGCTCGTCCGCCGAAATAGCCGCGGCGCTCGACGAGTTGCACGCGAAAGCCGGCTTCGGCGAGGGCGCAGGCTGCGCTCATGCCGGCTACACCGGCTCCGATGACGGCAACGGACTTTTCGGAGTTTGCGCTCAAGGTCAACTGCAGGTCCTTCGACTTTGCTGCGCTTCGCTCAGGATGACAGTTTTGTGGTGGTTCATGCCTTTTGATCCGCGCAAATTAATCCGCATCAGTAAAAGAAAATATTGATGCCGATGGCGCCTACGAGGACGGCCACGGCGAGGGCTTCAGGACGCTTCCACCAGACGATGTGTGCACGTGCTGGCTTGGGCGTGAGCGAGTGGACCAGTCCGACGAGTTCTGCCTCGGGACGCGGTCGGGTGGCAAGACTCACCACTACGGCGACGACGAAGTTTGTGGTGAAGGCAAAAATCGCGCCCCAGAAGTTTTGCGCCATGTCGCTGGGATAGTGATGCAGCACGGCGATCCATCCGCCGTGGATGCCGGTGTTGGCCTCGATGGGCAGGGTCAGGCCGTGGTGCAGCATGGCCGCCGCGGTGCCCGCGATGAGGCCGGCGAAGGCTCCGTGGCCGGTGGCGCGCTTCCAGAACATGCCCAGCAGGAAGGTCGCAAAGAGCGGCGCATTCACAAACGAGAAGACCAGCTGCAGCGTGTCCATGATGTTGTTGAAGTTGATGGCCGCGTAGGCTGTCGCAATGGAGAGCAGAATGCCGCCGACCGTGGCCCATCGGCCCACAGCCATGTAATGCCGGTCGCTGGCGCCCTTGTGGATGTAGGACTGGTAGAGGTCGTAGGTGAAGACGGTGTTGAAGGCCGTGACGTTGCCGGCCATGCCGCTCATGAAGCTGGCGAGCAGCGCCGTGAGGCCGAGGCCGAGAATGCCGGTGGGAAAGAAGTGCAGCAGCATGTTGGGCGTGGCCATGTCGTAGTCGAGCAGCGGCTGGCCGCTGGCTGTCAGCATCGGCTTGCCGGTGACGGGATTGATCTTGGCGGGAACCAGGCCGCGGCCTTGCTCGACCTGCGGCGAGACCACGGTGGTGTCGTGATAGATGACGCCGTTCGACATTGCGGACGACGGTGGTGGAGTGCGGCGTGGGCAGGCCGATGGCCAGGATGCCGGGCAGGATCACCAGGAACGGAAAGAGCATCTTGGGCACGGCGGCGATCAAGGGCACGCGGCGGGCCGACTCCATGTTTTTTGAGGCCATGGCGGTCTGGATGACGAGGAAGTCAGTACACCAGTAGCCAGAGCCGAGGACGAAGCCGAGGCCCATGCCGATGCCGATGATCTCGATGCCCATGGGGTTGGTGGAGGCGTGGGCCACGCCCTTCCACTCGTGCATGTAGGCGACGGGGACGGCGGCTTTGAGGCCGCTCCAGCCGCCGATGTTGCGCAGGCCGATGAGAACAAGGGGCAGGAAGCCGGCGATGATGAGGAAGAATTGCAGGACTTCGTTGTAGATGGCGCTGGTGAGGCCGCCGAGGAAGATGTAGAGCAAGACGATGGCCGCCGAGAGAACGATCGAGAAGGTGAAGATGCCTTCCGGGGCCCAGCCGAGCGCGCGGAAGAGGCCGTCGAAGACGTGCAGGGCCTGGATGAGCCGCGCCATGGCGTACATCGAGATGCCGGAGCTGAAGACGGTCATCACGGCAAAGGAGCAGGCGTTGAGGGCGCGGGTCTTCTCGTCGAAGCGCATGCGGAGGAACTCGGGCACGCTGCGGGCTTTTGAGCCGTAGTAGAAGGGCATCATGAAGATGCCGACGAAGATCATGGCGGGAATGGCGCCGATGCCGTAGAAGTGAGCTGTTTCGAGGCCGTATTTGGCGCCGGAAGCGCCCATTCCGATGACTTCTTGCGCTCCCAGATTGGCGCTGATGAAAGCCAGGCCGCAGATCCAGGCGGGCAGAGCGCGGCCAGCCTGGAAGAAGTCCTTGCTCGTCTTCATGTGGCGCTTGAGCGCGAAGCCGATGCCCAAGACAAAGACGAAGTAGAGCAACATGATCAGCCAATCGACGGCGGTGAGGTTCAGCACAAACGGCTCCTTGGGCTACGGCGGGATGCAGCGTTATTCGAGAATGGTTTGAAGCGCCAAAATCCACTTTACGCAGTGAGGCGGAGGCGAGTAAAGCAAAACGTGAAAATGTTTTCAGAAGCGGCTCGATTCCCTGCCCCGATGTCTCGCGGTTTAAACTGGAATCTCATGATTCCTACACTTGCATGGACTACTGACGGCGTTCGTTTTATCGATCAAACCAAGCTGCCTCTCGAAGAGAGCTACGTACTGGCGACCACCTATGAGCAGGTGGCCGAAGTGATTGTAACCATGGTCGTGCGCGGCGCGCCGGCCATTGGCGTCTCGGCAGCCTATGGCGTCGCGCTGGGTGCGCTTGGCACGAAGGCCACGACGGCAGCGGAGTTTGCGCCGGAGTTCGAGCGGATCTGCGCGCGGCTGGCCGGGACGAGGCCGACGGCGGTGAATTTGTTCTGGGCCATCGACCGCATGAAACAGATTTTTGCGGGATTGATGGCTGAAGGCGCAACTCTCGACCAGATCAAGGGAATCCTGCTGGCCGAGGCGCACGCGATGTACGAGGCGGACATTGCCGCCTGCAAACGCATGGGAGCCTACGGCGGAGTGTTGCTGCCCGATGAAGGCGGCGTGCTGACGCACTGCAATGCCGGGGCGCTGGCGACGTGCGGGTATGGGACAGCTCTGGGCGTCATTCGCTCGGCGGTCGAGCGGGGCAAGAAGATTCATGTCTATGCCGATGAGACGCGGCCGTTTTTGCAGGGCGCGCGGCTGACGGCTTGGGAACTGATGGCCGACAAGATTCCTACGACGGTGATCTGCGACAACATGGCCGCAAGCCTGATGCGGGCGGGGCGGATTCAGGCCGTGGTCGTGGGCGCGGATCGGATCGCAGCCAATGGCGACACCGCCAACAAGATCGGCACGTATAACGTGGCGATTCTGGCGCATGAGCACGGGATTCCGTTCTATGTAGCCGCGCCGTGGTCCACCATTGATCTGGCGACTGCGACCGGCGAAGGGATTCCGATCGAGGAGCGGCCGGCAGTTGAAGTGACACACCACGGCGGCAAGCAGCTGACGCCGAATGGCGTGGGGATCTGCAATCCGGCCTTTGACGTAACCCCGGCTAAATACATAACGGCGATTGTGACCGAGCGCGGCGTGCTGCGCGCGCCGTTTGGCGAATCGCTGAAGGCGATGGAGCAAAAGAAGAGGTGAGAGGTTTGTTGCTTCCCACTCTTTCGCCAGAAGAAAGGCAAAAGGATGGGGCACTGAAATTCCATTCATATCTAGATTGCCTAACGCTTTTCCTCGGCCACTTTGGATGCGGGAAAGACGATTTTAGGTCGCTCGGAGAGGCTAACGCTGGCCTGGACCGGCTCTGTGCGTGCGCCGCGCTTGACCTGATTATCTTTAAGCGCGAGAGTCCCATTCACGATTTCGGCGTCTCCTCTCCAGTTATCAAAGCGGACGAGGACTTGAGGCACTTGGCCAGCAACTGAAGAAGCAGCAATTGCTCCGCGATGCCACTCGAAATGGAGAGATCCCTTGGCCGAGCTGGCCAGGTCGTTGCCGGTGAAGCCGGCAAGCTCAATCTTGCCATTGCCGTCAAATGAGCCGCCGGAGCTGCGCAGCCCAACCAACTGGCCAACAGCCTGCGGGCTAAGCTTTTCAAACCCGCCCTCCAACATATAGAAAGGCTTGTCGCTGGCGGTTTGCGCAGAGTGGAAGGAGCCCGTGCCGTGGACGCGGCCGCCGAGCAAACCAGCATCGAAGGCGGTGATCTTGGCTCCATCGGCGACCGTTGTGATGGTGACCACAGGCTCGCGAAGAGTGACGGGTCCGAGAATGAGAGTCTCGGCCTTGACCGTCCCCTGCAGACGCGGCCAGGATGGAGCGGCTGTGGGGCGAAGGCGTTCGATGAGGGTAGAAAGCAGCGTAGTCCGCTCGTGAGCGCCGAGAAACGCCGTTTGAAGCACAGCGGCGTCGAGCGCGCCAAACTGAAGCTGAAAGTGCGGCTCGCAGGGCTGAAGCGGCACGCAGTCAGCCGGCAACGACAGACTGGCCGTTCCCTTGAGAGGACCATAGGAAAAGACGACCGGGTCCCAGCGGAGATCGCCAGCGGCCAGGTGGAGCGTGGCCTGCGAAATCTCGACGTGATTGACCAGGTAGTCGGCCTTCCAGTTGGCGTTGTGCAGGGTTACGGTTCCGGTGAGGCTATCCCCTGACTGAGCGGGTGCAGGCAACACAGCGGGCGATACGCCATCCGGCGAGATCGCGACAAACGGAGGTGGAGCCGGCATCCAGGGACCGTCGGCGGTCAGGTCGAGGGAGACAGGTTCACCGGCGAGCTCGTTCAGAATGTCCGCATTAGCGAAACCGGCCATGTGCGCCAACTCCCTCGCGCGCGCGATAGAGGCTTGGCCGTGCACCGTGACCTGATAGCCGGAGAACGAGATGCGTGTGGAGACGGTCAGGGGGCTTTCTCCGCCAGCGGGGATGACCGCCGTGGCTGCCATCGCCTGAGAATCGCCTGCTTGCCGGTTTGCCTCGGGCGCAGGAGCCAGAAGCAGTCTGTCAACATGAATGGGCGTGCTGAGGCCGTTGCCGCTGAGTTGCAAACCTTCGACGGCAATGTTTCCGGTTAGCGGCCCCTCAATCGCCGGAAGGGCTTTGGCTGATTGCGCATGGCCGGAGTTTGCCGGACGCTTAGACGCGGGATGGCCCAGATCGGCCTTTTGACCGGGCGCGGGTGCGTAGGTTAGTTTGCCGGATGCCGATCCGGCGGCGACAAGGCCGGGAGCCAGATCGCTGCGAACTGTGCGCAACGCGTCCAGGCCGACAGCCACAGGAACGCGATCCAGCTCGACGGTAAAGCGCGGCAAGGCATTCGGGCCGGGAAGATTGCCGGGCAGAGTCCCCGTCAGCTTGATGCGGCCAGAGCCGAGCGGAGAATTGCAGATCAGGTTGTCGATGGCGCGCGCGGTAAAGTGGGCGACAAGTGTGCAGTTGGCGTCGAAGTCCATGGGCTCGGCAGGGGCAAATTCGGCGCGGTGAACGCCGGTTGCGCGCAGCCGGGTTTGGATCTGGGCGGCATCGGCAGTGCCATCCAAATGAAGCTGGCCAGTAAGGTCGCCGCGCCAACCGGCATCGGAGCCGAGGACCAGCCGAGTGAGCTGGCCGAGTTGCGCCTCGCGCCATTCGAGATCAAGATGCAACGGCATCTGGCGCAGTTCCTGCGCCCGGTGCATCTCAGCCTCGAGGCGGACAATCCCCGTATCGGCCTGTTCAATGCTGAGGTCGGTGCGGGCGGGCTGGCCACGTAAACGGAGACGCCAATCGCCGGGACTCTGCTGCCAGAACGATATGTCGGCGTCAACCAGCGAAAACGGCAGCTTCTCGACGCCGTTTTTAAAATTGATGCGGGAGTTTGTGGCCTCAAGATAAGGCAGCTTGACGAGGTTGCCGGGATAGTCCGGTCCGGTGCCGACCGTTGCGGATTGGTCCTGGGAGGTGGCCGTGCGCAGCAGCGAGTCAAGATTCCAGCGGCCCGGCTTCGGCGCGCACCACGTTCAGGCTGGCCTCATCCACGCTGATGGTGTCGATCTCCAGGCGTCCGCGCCACAGCGAGAGCAGGCGAATGGAGGCCGTGACCGTGTTGGCATGGAGCACCGGCTCGGCGCCGTATGCGGGGTCTTCCTCAACCGTGAGGTTGGTCAGCAGAAATCCCGGCCGGGGCAGCAGGCGGACTTCAACGGAAGAGAGGCGCACCGGGCGGCCCAGCGAGGCGGAGATGAGCTGGGTGATGCGGCTCTTGTAGCGGCTCACGCTGATGTAGGGAGGCACAAAAACTACTGCCAGAATGGCCGCAAGTGCCACCAGCACGAGCCAAAGCCGCTTGCGATTTCTGTGCCGGGGTTGAATTTCGTCAATCATAGTTTTGTTAGAGAGCAGTACATTTATTTAACACGATGGAGCGTTCGGCTCCAACGGGTCTCGGTGAAGAAGTGCAGCGCGACGTGGCTATCCAGGCCACACTGTTGCCGATCCCGGTCTGTTCCAACCGGCCATTCGGCGTCTCGAAGGACCAGTAGTTGAAGAGCGGCCGGCCCACGATGTTTTCCCGGGGCACGAAGCCCCAGAAGCGCGAATCAGCACTGTTATGCCGGGCATCGCCCATCATGAAGTATTTGCCGGGTGGAACGACAAGTTCGCCGTTCTGAATGTGATTGGGAAAGTCGATGATCCATGATTCTGGTGTGAAGCTGCGGCTGGAATCAGGAGGTACAGCCGGAAACTCATCGAGAAAATCGTCGTGACTTTCCAGCGTTGTCGGTTCGGCCTGGGGCTGGTCCTGAGCCACGCCGTTGAGGATGACGATTCCGTTGCGCAGATAGAGGTGGTCGCCAGGAACACCAACCAAGCGCTTTACCAAAGTCGGGTATTGAGGATTTCCCTCTGCATCCAAATCCGAAACAGGCTTAATGAAGACGACTATGTCGCCACGCTGGGGCTCGCGGTAGCGAACCAGCGGCATCCATTGCGTGGGTGGAGCGAAGGTGACTGCGATCCACCAGCAGATGATCGCCTACCAAGAGCGTCTTTTCCATCGAGCCAGAGGGAATGACCATGTTCTGGCCCATGAGGGTGGTGGCGAAGAACCAAATCACGGCAACCACGCAATAGCCCGCCAATGTCTCGTAAGGCGTCTCTCCCACTTTTCTTTGTGTGGTTCTGGGCTTTTCCATCGGTGTTTCTTCCTTCTTCTTCATTGAGCCTCTAGCGCACTAAGTGCAGCGTCCGATTCCAGCGGGTCTCGGTGAAGAAGTGGAGCACAACGTGGCCCATCCAAGCTACAGAGTTGCCGACTCCCGGTCTGGTCGTACTGGTCTTCCGGGGTGACAAACGACCAGTAGTTGAAGAGCGGGCGGCCCATGATGTTCTGCCGGGGAACAAAGCCCCAGTAGCGCGAGTCGAGGCTGTTGTGCCGGTTGTCGCCCATCATGAAGTACTTGCCGGGCGGAACCACCAGGTCGCCGTTCTCGACGCAGTTGGGAAAGTCGATCTTGACCACGGTCCGGAGCGCTGCGGAATATCGGGCGGCGGCATCGGAAGGAAACTCGTCGAGAAATTCCTGATGATTTTCCGGCGTTGTCGGCTGCGCATGGGGCTGGCTCTGGGCCACGCCGTTGAGGATCACGATGCCGTCGCGCAGATGAATATGGTCGCCTGGGATACCGATCAGCCGCTTGACCAGAATCAGGTATTGCGGGTTCCCTTCCGCATCCGGGTCCGGCACGGGCTTGATGAAAACCACGATGTCGCCGCGCCTGGGCTCGCGATAGCGAACCAGCGGCATCCATTTGGCTGGGCGGGGAGAGGGTGATGCGGTCCACCACCAGGTGGTCGCCCACCAGCAGCGTCTTCTCCATCGAGCCGGAGGGAATGACGAAATTCTGCGCCAGAAAGGTGAGGATGAAGAGGCCGACCACCAGGACGGAGCAGATGCTGGCCACGGCCTCAAATGGCGTCTCTTCCACCCGCTCTTCGTGAGGTTCGGGAGCTGGCTGGGTTTCGGATGGTGCTTTGGAGTTGGGCGTCTTTTTCTTCGTCATTCTGTCGCTCTTTGAAGGGTTACGAAACCGTGGTCGCACAAGTTCTCACCCGAGTCCGCGCTAATGCACTACATGGAAGATGCGCTTCCAGCGGGCAAACCGCGTAGAGCTTGGCCGAGAGTTGCCTGTCGTGTCCGAGTCTATCATCCGGGGCTTGCGGCGCGGCTTGTTGCAGCATCGGTGGTGGAGGGCCGGGTGAGAGAGAAGTAGATGACCAGCGGGCGGGCCACGATCTGCTGCCGCGGGACAAAGCCCCAGAAGCGGGAGTCCTTGCTGTGATTGCGGTTGTCGCCGAGCACGAAGTACTCGCCCTGGGGCACCACCAGTTCGCCGTCGCGGGTGAGGCTCTGCATCTGCTTCCACCAGTCCGGCTCGACATTGGGATCGGTGTAGACAGTGCGCGGGAAAGTCGTCGCGGAAGGGATTGGGCGCGGCAGGCTCGAAGGCGGCATATGGCTCGTGGAGGAGCGTGCCGTTGACGGTGACCCGGCCATCGCAATGCGCAGCCGGTCGCCGGGAACTCCCACGACCCTCTTGACCAGAAAAGGCGGCTGGGAGTGGTGAAAGAAGACGATGTCGCCGCGCTCGACCTCGCGATAGGGCATGATCCAACGGCCAGGCCTGCCGGCCGGCGCAAAGACCTGCTTGTTGACGAGCAGAAAATCGCCGACCAGCAAGGTGTGCTCCATGCTCTCGGAGGGTATGAGGTAGGGTTGCAGCACAAAGGTGAGCAGAAACAACGCCACCACCACCGTGCGCAGCAGCGAGGCAAGAGCCTCCGGCACGGTGGGCAGATGGAGCCGCAGCGACGCTAGCCATTGCGGAAATGCGCCTGAGCCATTGAGCGGGGTAGCTCATTGCTCTGCCAGTTCCTTCCCCTCTGCGACCGGCTTGAGCGCCGCGAGCTCCGCTGGCTTTCGTTTGCTCTGCCTGCAGCCGCTCCAACGCTCGCCGCGCGGCATCCTGTTCGGCGTTCTTCTTGGTGCTTCCCATGCCGCGGGCCAGTGGCTTGCCTGGCTCGCCCTCGGCAGCCTTCAGCCGGACTTCGACCAGAAACCGCTTGCGATGGTCGGGGCCGCTTTCGCTCTTGACCCGGTAGACCGGCGATCCCGCCCGCGAGGCCTGCAAGTGCTCCTGCAACGCCGATTTGTAGTTTCCCAGGGCCTCTCCGGAGCGCAACTCTCTGGCCAACTGCTCGGCGGTCTCGCCCATCACCCAACGGCGGACAAAGGCTCTCACGGGCTCCAGGCCGCCGTCGAGAAAGAGCGCGCCCAGCACGGCCTCCATGGTATTGGAGAGCACGGTTGTTTTGCGCCGCAGGCCGCTATGTTCCTCGCCTCGGCTGAGGCGCAGGTAGCTGCCCAATCCGATGGCCTCGGCCACCTCCGCCATGTGCTTGCGGCTGACCAGTAACGCACGAACGCGGGTCAGTTCGCCCTCATGCCACTCCGGGTGAAGCAGAAAGAGCGCTTCAGCCGTCACCACGCCCAAGCACGGCGTCGCCTAGAAACTCCAGCCGCTCATTGTCGCCGGTCTCCGCGGCTTTCTGCTTTCCGTTGACGGAGATCTGCTCGTGCGCCGCCAGTTCATTGGCCAAAGACCGGTGGGTCAGCGCGCGCACCAGCAGTTCGGGGCGCGCAAAGCGATGCTCCAGTGCGGTTTCCAATTCCTCAAGAACGGCTTCCACATGCTCCTCGATCCGATTGCCTGACCGGCTGTCCCTGGGGTTCTTGTTCGAGGAGGGCTCCGGCCCAGGAAACGCCTTCTTCCATTATTGGACGATTGACGCTCTTCCGGGGCCGCCTGAGCTGGATTATTGGGGCTTTACCGTCCCATTTGGCCAGGAATCCTCCGGCTTGTCCCCTGAAGACTTGTCTGACGCGGGCTTGCCGGGCGCGGGTGCGCTATCGTCGCTATCCTCGTCGCAACTGTGTCCCTTGACGGCATAGGCGGTCTTCACGCCGCGCTCGGCGGCCAGCCGGGTATCCTGCTGGCCGTCGCGCACCTTCAGCGCCTCCTGATACTCGGCGAGCGCCTGATCGCGCTTGCAATCCAGGTCCAGCATGCGGCCAAGGTAGATATGCGACCACGAGAGCAGACGCGGGTCCTTGCTGGTGGCCAGCGTCTTCTGGAAGCCTTCGATGGCCTGACCGGGATGGCCGGTGAGGATGGCCGCCCTGGCCAGAATGAACTCGGCGCGGGAGCTATCGGCGGCCTCCTCCAGATAGTTGCTCGATGCATCGGAGTGCACGGTGAGCGCCTGGCGGGCCATGGCGCTGGCCGTTGCCACATCGCCGGCCGCGAGGCGTGCCTCAGCCAGATCCAACCCGGTCAACTTGCGCGGCTTGCTGCGCATGAGCACATCCCCGTCGGCTTCCTTGTCGAACTCGATCTGGCGGGCGCGGTGCACCTGCTGGTCCACGTCCATGCTGTAAACCATCTCGCCGATGGTGTCGCGCAGGCTGGCAGGATCCTTTTCGAAATTGATCAACTGCTCATAGAAATACTGGGTCAGCACGAATCCCTGGGTCATGTCGTGGCGCATGGCGGCGAGGCGCACGGCCTCCATCTTCTGCTGAACCAACTGGCGCTCATGCTCGTAGCGCGGCATCTCCGACCGGGTCGTATTCGGCCGGCATCTTGTACTCGGGAATGCCGGTGTCCATGGTGCGCGCCTCGATGGCCTTGATGAGGCACTCGATGACCAGAGGCACGGTATCGGAGCGGTAGCGGAACTCAAGGGGAGCTTCGCGCACTTCCTTGAGGATCGGCTGCATGCGGTCCATGGCGTTGGCGCGCGAGAAGAGCAGCGGCTCGATGACGTAGTGCAGATAGGTGTGGCGCACATCGTTCATGCGGATGGTGCCGTTAACCGGCGAAACCACCACGACGTAATCGGTGCCATAGATGCGGGCGTTGACGATGCGCGGCGAGAGCATCGGCTCGATGACCACCACAAACCTCCGCCCGTTGTAGGTCTCGGCCGGCATCTTGAGGTAAAGGTTGGTGGAGACGATCATCTTGGAGAGCGGATCGTGAAGCCGGTCGATCTCGGCGTCGTAGGTGTGATGCACCGCCAGCCAGATGCCATGCAGGTCGACAGCGGCAGCAAAATCGCGCAAGCAGGGGCACGATCTCGACCACCTGGGTCGAGTCGGGGGGCATCTCGGTCAGCTCGGCCGAGGTTTCCAGATCCGGGCGGCGGAGTGAGATAGAGAGCCAGAGAGATGTACTGCGCGATATCGCGCTGTCCGCCGGTCATGCGGTGCTGGGCGATGTAGAGGCAGACTTTGTCTCGTTTGGCGCGTGCGTCCTCGCTTTTGGACAGCACCAGGTTGATCTCGTCCCGGACCTGCTTGCGGACCGGGGCGCTCTCGTCGAGTCCCTCGTCGTAGCCGCAGGCATTGAGCGCCGCGGCCATCATGAAGACCGGCTCAGAGCTGACCAGCGAGATGGTGGGGCCAGCGGGATCGACCAGCGATGGCGCCTTCTCCTGCACAAACCCCTGCGAGGAAGACGAGCTTTGCCCCTTTCCGGAGCGGAGCGGATGGATTGCTGCTGGAGGACTGAGCGCCTGGCGTGGCAAGCGGAAGAGCTGCCAGCAGGCATAGAACAGCAACCGAAAGAATGGCGGAAGTCGGATATGCTCTGAATGTCATGAAGAACCCTGTCTAATTCTAGACGCACCGGCAGGGTCAAACGATAGGAGTCGGCAGAACTGGCTACTAGAGAATTCTGACGCGCACTACAGGGACGCCGCGAGCAGCGGGGTACCGGCACACATGGCTGGTCTCGTAGAGGGAAAGCAGTCGCTGCCGCATCAGATAATAGGCTGAAGAAGCTTCCTGGGCGTGGAGGGGGAGGGTAAAGCGAAAACGGCTCAACAACCGGGCCGGGACCAAGCCCAGTTCCACGCGGCGAACCGCGCGGCGAAGCATTGCGGCGTCGTGCCTCATGCGCTCGGTGACGATCACCGCCTCTTCAAAGTTCCACTGCTGCGCATAGGCTGCCAGCGCGAGCATGATCTCTGCGTTCTCGCGCATACTTTTGAGGCCTTCATATCCGCCGAGCGACTCCCAGATCACATCCGGCTCCATATCGATCTGACCACGGCGAGGCGTTAGATAATCCACCGCAACAGTGGATACCCCTTCGAAATTCACGTGGTGCAGACTGGCGACCAGTTCGTGCCAATCCCGCTGGGAGTTCTTGCGGGAGGCGACCCTGTCTGCTATGACCACTCCCGCGATACCGCAGAGCAGACCTCCGAAGACGAGATAGGAGAGCGCAAAGGTCATCTCAGGAGATGTTACCTCTGAGCATTCAGCGTGTCAAGGTCCAAATTTAGGCGCCTGTGCAAAGCTTGGATGTAATTGCTTAATTCGGGCGAAATCGGCTGACGAGCCGGCTCCTCCAGCCAGAACTGAACTATCCAGTATCCGAGGGCGGTCAGGTAGGCAAACATCCTGCACGTGCTCGAGGCCTTGAAAGTAGCGCTCGGCGCCGAAGTAGCTATGCAGCCCATCCACCAGGATCGCAATCACAGCCCAGGCCGTCCACCCATTCCCCAGCGCCATCACATGGTTCCGCCAGCCCAGCCCCAGGCTCTTCGAGGTTCGCGTCACCACGGCGATCAACTCGCAGATCACCAGGCTGGTGAAGAGGTTTCCCCGGACCGCAAGGCGCTCCATCAGGCTCGCAGCCGGAGGCGTTATCAGCCACGGCAGCGCGGCGGCCAACAGGATGCCGGCAGCGCCCAAGAGGATGAACTGTTTCCTGGCGTCCCGCACCCAGGTTCCGGTCGGCCGCATCACGATGCGCGCAATCTCCCAGATCACGCCGAGTTCCAAGGCGAACTCGATAAGAACGGCAGACATAGTATGTTAGCCCGTACAATGCCTGAGAACCATACTTGAGAATCGCATATAGGAGCGGATTGAGGACAGTCTCAAAGCCGGTGAACGCGGTGAAGGCAGGGAACTCCCTCCATCTTCGCCGGAGCACGAGAATGGCGAACAAGGACTGCTTGGCCGAGAGAAGCTGGCCCCACAACGTCAAGTCGAATGCCGAAAGGTTCATTCCACCTCGCAGCTTCTATTCTCTCCGTTTTCAGCGGCCAGAGCCAGAGACGAATTACAGAAACTAGCTCGCCGATTGAGGCAACTGAGGCCGCGGTGCCGGAGTAACAGGGGCCGTAAGTGCAAGTCCCGGCAACTGAGGACGCGGCGCAGGTGTGACAGGGGCGGTCTGTGCAACTCCCGGCAGTTGAGGCCGCGGTGCCGGAGTAACAGGGGCTGTAAGTGCAAGTCCCGGCAACTGAGGACGCGGCGCAGGTGTGACAGGGGCGGTCTGTGCAACTCCCGGCAGTTGAGGCCGCGGTGCCGGAGTAACAGGGGCTGTAAGTGCAAGTCCCGGCAACTGAGGACGCGGCGCAGGTGTGACAGGGGCGGTCTGTGAAACTCCCGGCAGTTGAGGCCGCGGTGCAGGAGTTATCGGGGCGGTAAGAGCGAGAGACGGCCACTGAGGCCGGGGCAATGGCGTGAGCGGGGCGGCAAGGACGAGTGGTGCGGAAGACAAAAGCAAAACAGCGACAAGGGCGGTACGACGGGACATCATCATCGGGGGTCTCCTCTTTCTTGCGCAAAGGTGCGCAAGATGAGCGTAGACCCATTCATTGTGTTCTTGAAAGAGGAAAATGCAGCAAAGTTAAAGAATCATGAATACGAAACGGAAGTATCGGCCCTAATCTTGCCCTGACTTAGCCTCGGTCCAGCCGGAATTTGCCCAGAGAATCTATCGGCTTCCCAAGTCGCGGTTCAAGCAAAACCGGGCATCGTTGCTTGGGTTCAGACAGCTCTCAGTGAGGAGGTTATCCGCGCGTCCCGCACTTCCAGGGCGGAAGCAAAAAAGGCCGCTATCCGCGAACCGAGACACCCGAGAAGGAGAGCACGGCCAGGCCGGGAACCGGTTGGCCAAAGCGACGTGCCGGCTCGAAGCGGTACCACAAGAGCAAGTTCTCCACCTGTCCGCGGGTCACATCGTCGGTCGGTCCGGAAACGATGCGGAAGTCGTAAACCTGCCCCTCGCCATTGACATAGGCCTCAACCACCACAGGGCTGGTAACGGCGCCGATCTGATTTTCGCCGGCTACGCTGGAGAGGTAGAGAAAGTGCGGGGCGGTCGCCATCCCAAGCGGCTCATCGGCTGAAGCCTGTGCGCTCTCCGGCTGGGTAAACATGCCGACCAGCAGGATCACCGAGCCCATCAGCAGCACAGCGGAAGCGAAGCCGCCCGCAGCCTGCAGCAGGAATGGGCCGAGAGTGTTTCTCCAGGCCAGATTGAAGGAATGAAAAGGACTCTGGTGGCGGCGCGCCCGCTCGTGGCTGATGGCCACGCGAATGCGCAACGGGAGATCCACCGGTTCTGGCACCGGGCCCAGTGCCGCCAGTGAAGACTGCGTCCGCTGGATCGACTTCCATTCGCCGGCGCACTCCTGGCAATCGTCCAGGTGGACGGCAATATTCTGCATCTCACGTCCGCTCAGACGGCCGTCAAGGTACTCCGTAAACTTAGTTTGTACTGCCATGCATTCGTTCATTGCGCCTCCTCTCCCAGGGGCATCTCAAATCCAGTTCCCGCGCGTGCCGGTGCAGGCGTCTTTTGCGAAGCGTCCGTCAGAATCGCCTTCAAAGCGGCGCGACCGCGCACCAGCCTCGACTTGACGGTCCCCAGATTCACGCCTTGCATCTCCGCCACTTCCTCGTAAACAAAACCTTCGATGTCGCGCAGGATGAGAGTAGTCCGGTAGGGCTCCGGCACCTTGCTCAAAGCCGCTTCGACGCGCGCCCGATTCTCCTCGTGCATTGCCAGATCGAACGGCGACTCGGCTGGATCAACCAGCGTTTCCTTCAATCGCACCGGCTGCCCGGATTCGGTCTCGGCGATCTCTTGCTCGATGGGAATCTCCGCCTGCTTGTGACGCATCCACCAGCGGCGCTGGTTCGAGGCCTCGTGCAAGGCAATGCGGTAGATCCATGTCCGCAACGACGATTCACCATGAAAGTTGCCCACTCCCCGGAAGACCTTAACGAAGACCTCCTGGGTTAGGTCGGCGGCAGCATCGCGATCCTGCACAGTGCGCGCCAGCAGCGAGTAGATGGGCTGGTGGAAGCTTGCGATCAGACCCGCAAAAGCTTCTTCCGAGCCGGCTTGAAGTTCCGCAATCAGAGCCGCCTCTTGGCTTTGAAAGGTCAGCGCACTGGCAAGATTGCCCATGGTGAGGTCCACCTGCATTCAGAGTCCTCCCACTTTACCGCAACCAAAGCCCCTTTCGCACCGTTAAATCTGCTCCGGGTGAAAAAGACTGGCTTCCGGTTGCTGCCACTCGCCCCAAACGGCTAAAAAATGCCGCTGGAAATCTAAAAATGCCCTCGAGCGCGCGGGAAACGGACACAAGGCTACGAAACCGAGTGTACCGCGCTCTCTATTGTCTTAGACACCGGACCCCCCTGCCAGTGTTCCCAGTCACGAAGGTTTTTTATCTGAACCGGTCAATTGCTGGACCGGAAAAGTGCACGTTCTGACCAGGTGGCCCATTCGCGGCAGAGGACGACATTCAAGGATCAGAGTATGGAGATTGACGAATCCAGCCCGAGCGGAGACAATAGAAAAGTTGCATCCCTGCAGCATGTGGGCCTGTGGCGCAGCTGGGAGCGCGCTTCCATGGCATGGAAGAGGTCATCGGTTCGATCCCGATCAGGTCCACCAAATCATTTCAAGCATTTAGCGCCACCTCCCTTCCGCGACTTTGTCGCATCTTTGTCGTAAATTCCAAAACCTTCCTGCATGAAGGTTTTGATTTCTTGTCTTTCTCCCTTTCTGAGCGGTACTCCGCTCCGTTGTTGTTGCACTCATTTTCAAGAGATCACCCCGACCAATATTCCGATCCTCTGAAGTCGACCAAGCCGGTCTGGTCCTTCCAGATGTCGTCCCAGCCAATGCCGCCTTGCGAGTTCGGCTTCCCGACTTCAGTTCACGGTGAATCGAGTTGACGGTTTCCCGAACGCCTTCAGGCAGTTGCTGCATGTAGACATCGGTCGTCCTCGCCGTTCGCGAGTGCCGCATCACCCCCTGCACATCTTTCACGTCGCCCTTCTTCCGGGCCAGCGTGGCGATCGCGCGCCGAATGACCTGGAACGTCAGCTTCGGCAGTTCCAGTTCCTCGGCCAGTTTATGTAGTACCCGTTTGTGAAAGTTGCTCGAATCCATGAACCGTCCCGTTCGGCCCGGAAAGATAAAGGCCTCAGGGGATGGATCAAGACTCTGTTCTTGCCACCGCACAAGCTCCTCCGCCAATGCTGGCGCAATCGGAACCGTCGTAAGGCTCCCGCGCGTTTTTCCCCAGGAACGGATCTTTCCCTTGTAGGTCGTCTCTTCGATGGTGATCGATGGAACCGAGGGATTGAAACACTTCCACCTCAATCCAAACAGCTCACTCGGACGCAGAGCATTCGCCATATCGAGTTCGAACAGAATCCGATCTCGAATGCCCAGCCTCGCAAGCGCGCTCCTCAACTGGTCCCAGGTCAGAGTCGTCTTGTCGGTCTCCTTTAAATGCACAGGGACCCTCACCGTACGCGCAGGATCCTCCGAGAGGAAGTCCTGATCAACTGCCTCGGCAAAGATAGCCTGCATGTAGGCTCGAATCTGCAATACCCTCCCTCGACCGGGTCTTTGCCAAAATGTTGAGGTGGGTCTGCAGGGCGAACTTGTCGATGTTTTCAAGACGCGCCTCTCCGAACTCATCGACGAGATCTGCCTGGATCAGATACTTCTTCACCTTGGCAGTCTCCTCTCTCCAGTCCGCCTCCTTCAGTGGCAGGTAACGGTGATGAACGAACCATCCAAAGGTGACAGCTCCATTGTTCATGGATTGGTCTCCGGTGGACTGTCCGCCCAACCTGGCAATCTCGTGCTCAAGTTTTTCCCTGGCTTGAGATTTCGACATCTCTGCCTTCAGTCCAAGAATGACCTGGGCGACGACGGGTCTAGCTATCTCGTGCGCAGAGAGTTATCGAGTTACGGGACCCTCTTTCTGCTGCCGTGCGTCAAGACGCTGCACGATTTCCCGTTCGCGCTTTCCGTCCTCGTCGCGATGAAGCTTATAGTAGAGAGAGGCGAGCTGGATGTGAGGGTCGAGCCAGTCTGGGTCCTGCTTCTCCAACTGCTCGAGCGTCGCGGCGGCTTCTGCATAATGGCCGGTCATGCCATTGAGCACAGCCATCTGGAACTGTGCCTGCGGCACGTCGGGATGCAGTTGCAGAGCCAGCTCCAGCATCGGTCGGGCGCCGTCGGTGTCGCGTTGATTCATGCGCATGGTTCCGAGATATAGATTGGCGGCAAAGTCTCGCGGATCCTGTCTCAGGGCCACTTCGAAGGCGGCCTTGGCATCTTCGGTGTCGCCAAGCGCGTCGCGAGCCTGGCCCGCCATCGAGTTCAGACCGGACACGGAAGTGTTGATCGCGAGCGCTGCATCGAGATCCGCGCGAGCTTGGCGGAATTCGCGGCGGTGCAGCCGAGCGGTACCGGCGATGACCCACGCATCGAGAGCGTTGGTGGCCTTCGCGCTCTTCTCCATGCGCGGCAGTCCTTCATTCTCGTGCCCGGAGGCGATCAAGGCTTCGGCCAGCACGAACTCGAAGTCCGGATTGTTTTCATTCCCCGGCTCGAAGGGCCCGAGCAGGCTGGCGGCGTCGCTGAAGCGATTGAGCTTGATCTCCGAGTAGCCGAGCAGCATAGCTGCAGTCAGATCCTTGGGACGCACGGCGAGAACCTTCTTGAACTGCTCGCCAGCATTTTGCCAGTCGCCTTTTTTGTAGTAGGCCAGGGCGAGGTTCATGCGAATGTCGGTCTGACTCGGCAGTGCGGCCAAGACGCGAAGATCTTCTTTGATGGCCGCGTCGAATTGGCCGTCAGCGGCTAGAGCCGCGGCCAGATTCGCGCGGGCCTCGATGGATTCGGGGCGGAGAGCGAGTGCCTTTCGGTAATCTTCGATGGCACTAGCGCTGGTCTCCACGTCTTTGTGCGGCGAGGCCCTCACGCATGAACACATCGGCCGTAGCGGAGACCGGCGCCTGGCCCGCGGCATGGACGAGGCTGAAAAAAAGTAGAGAGGACGGCCAGGGTACGCATACGCTTAGGATAGTACAGGACTTCCATGCGAAGCTGACGGGGCGCCCTGAGGATAGATTAGAATCGGCTCGGACAGTGAGTCCGAACGATCGAAGAGTATTCTACTGTGTTTTTCACCGGGAGGGCGGTCTTTCAGCAATGAAGATGAGCGCGCGCGCGACGAGCTGGCTGGCGCTGGCGGCAACACTGGCGGTTGGACCCGCGAGCCTTTGCGGACAGAACTCAGAGTCCCCAATTCACTTTGAATTGAAGACGCTTCCCTTTCAACTAAACAGCGACGAGAGCCAGTCGCGCAACGTCCCAGAGACGATGGCCGGCGGTGTCGCCGCTTTCGACTATGACGGCGACGGGCTGCCGGACATCTTCTTCGCGAACGGCGCAGATCTGGCGACGATGAAAAAGACCGGCGAGAAACAGTGGGACCGGCTCTATCACAATAACGGCGACGGAACCTTTACGGATGTGACAGTCAAGGCCGGGGTTGCAGGGACGGGATTCGACATCGGGGCGGCAGTGGGCGATTACGACAATGACGGCCGCCCAGACCTGTTTGTCGCCGGGGTGCGCGGAAACACTCTTTATCACAACAACGGCGACGGCACTTTCACGGACGTGACGCACAAGGCCGGTCTGGATAAGTGGAACGATCCGGAGTTCGGGCCGCTGTGGGCAGTGGCCGCAGTCTGGGTGGACGTGAACAACGACGGGCTGCTCGACCTGTTCGTGACGAATTACCTGCAGTGGACCTATGACAAGAAGCCGCTGTGCGTCATCGACGGAACGTCGGATTACTGCCACCCGCGCTATTACAAGGGCCTTCCCAATCAACTTTTCCTGAACCAGGGTGACGGCACTTTCAAGGATGTCTCCAAGGAGTGGGGAATCCGCGACCAGGTTGGCAAGGGAATGGGCGTGGGGATGGCGGATTTCGATTTGGATGGCAAGCAGGACTTATTTGTCACCAACGACTCGGAGTACAACTTCTTGTTTCACAATCTCGGCAACAAATTCGAGGAGATTGCCTTTCAGACGAATTCCGCGCTGGTGGAAGCGGGCGCGTTCATCTCGGGAATGGGAGTGGATTTCCGGGACATCAACAACGATGGTTACCCAGATATTGCCTACGTGGCTCTGAACCGGGAGACTTTTCCGGTGCTGCTGAATACGGGCAAAGGGGATTTCCGGGAAGTGACATCGCCGAGCAAGATGGGCGCCTACAGCATGAAGATGGGGGGATTCGGCCCTGCGCTCTACGATTTCGACAATGACGGGTGGAAGGATCTTTTCGTCTCGCGCGGACATGTTACCGCAACGCATCCGCCCAGCGCGACTGTCAAGCAGCCGAACACGGTCTTTCGCAATCTGGGCGCCAGTGGCCAGTGGCTGCCGCTGACCGAAGAGGCGGGATTCACTGCGGCTACAGCGGCCCGGCACCGGGGCTGCGCCCTGGGGGACTTCGACGAGGATGGCCGCATCGACGTTGTAGTCACCTCGATGGACCACCAGGCTGAGTTGTGGATGAACCGGAGTCCGCATTCGGGACACTGGCTAGGCATCGCGCTGGAGGGAGTCAAAAGCAATCGCGATGGGATTGGCGCATTGGTGAAGGTGACGGCCAAATCCGGCACACAGTATAACCACCAGACATCGAGCGTATGTTATGCGTCGTCGAGCCTGGGTCCGGTGCACTTCGGACTAGGTGCGGACGCGATAGCCGACGAGATTGAGGTCCGCTGGCCCAGCGGCATCGTACAGAAGCTGGACCATGTGAAGGCCGACCAGGTCATCCGCGTGAAAGAAGCGGTTCCGCAGACCGCTGGCAAGAAGAAATAGAAAGGTACTGCAAGAGGGACGCTCTCCGCGCACCATCTACGGAGGTAGGCACGCCGCGTGTATTCGGCTTGAGGAGAAAAGTGATGAAGATGCCATTCGCCACCGCAAAGAGGGTTCTGCTGACGGCTGTGGCCGGTGTGTTCGTTGCTGTCTGCATAACGGCCTGGTCTCAGAACGACGATCAGACTCCAGTGCGGGAGTATATGCGTGCGCCATCGATGTATGCTTCCCTGGCGGCGGCCCCAAGTTATATCGTCATCGACGTTCCGGCCAAAGGCGCGATCTATCCGCCGGATATCACCGCTCCGCAGTTTGCCTGGCGCGACGGCAATTCTGCGTCGAAGGTGTGGCGGATAGAGATCGAGTTTGCCGCACATGGGCATCCGGTTCGTGTCTGGTCGAACGGCGACAAGATGGTTGTGGGGGAGCTGGACACGACGCTGCACGGCTACGTGGAGCCAACGCTGACGGCTGAGGAACAGGTGATGCACACCTGGCGGCCGGACGAGAAGACCTGGGCGGAGATCAAGAAGCATTCGGCCGGAGGGCCTACAACGGTAACGGTCAGCGGTTTCGCCAGCCGGGAGGATTCCAAGCCGCTGTCCAGCGCGCGAAACACCTTCGAAACCTCAAAGGACCCCGTGGGCGCGCCGGTCTTCTATCGTGACGTGCCGCTGCTTCCGCGCACGCCCGATGCCGGGCAGAATACGGTGATCAAGCCCTTGCCAGACGACGCGCTTCCCAGCATCAAATGGCAGCTTCGCTACATCTCCGAAACCAAAAACAGGACGATGATGAAGGGACTGTTCACCTGCGCCAATTGCCACTCCTTTTCGCGCGATGGCAAGACGATGGGCATCGACGTGGATGGCCCGCAAAACGATAAAGGCCTTT
The DNA here is from genome assembly GCA_963843625.1 of uncultured Acidobacteriaceae bacterium. Taxonomy (GTDB): domain Bacteria; phylum Acidobacteriota; class Terriglobia; order Terriglobales; family Acidobacteriaceae; genus Telmatobacter. The sequence continues at coordinate 68,404 of CAWJLK010000009.1, read as the reverse complement.
ACGCGCTGCTCCCCATCACCAAGGTCAGTAGCATCAAGAACGACTACGTGCTGCAATGGAGTTCGTTTGCCGATGAGCGTGCCGAAAAGCGCTTCGGCTTCATGTCTCAGGTTTCGCCCGACGGAAGGTATGTACTAACTTCGATCGATCCGCCCCACCAGCACCAGTATCGTGTCATGGATCGTGTTTACAATGGCCAGTTCTATTCCAGCTACGGCTTCGGCCAGGTTTTCTTTCCCACCCGCGGCGTGCTCGCCTGGTACAGCAAAGAGACCGGCAAGCTCACCCCGCTGCCCGGCGCCGACGACCCGGATCTGGTGCAAGCCGGCGCGTTCTGGAGTCCCGATGGAAAGTACATTGTCTTCTCGCGCGCCACTGCGAAAGACCCCTATCCGCCGGGGCAGCCGCGGTCCACTTATGCAAACGACCCCAACGAGACGCAGATTCAATACGACCTCTACAGAATTCCCTTCAACGACGGCAAAGGCGGCGTGGCAGAGAGAGTCGTGGGCGCCTCGCAAAACGGCAAGAGCAACAACTTTCCCAAAGTCTCGCCTGACGGCAAGTGGATCGTATTTGTGGAATGCAGAAACGGCCTGCTCATGCGACCCGACAGCAAGTTGTACATTGTGCCATTCGGTGGCGGCGAGGCACGGCCGCTGGAATCGAATCTGCCGGTGATGAACTCCTGGCACAGTTGGTCACCGAACGGAAAGTGGCTGGTCTTCTCGTCGAAGAGTCCGTCGCTCTACACGCGCCTCTATCTGACGCATATCGACGCAGAGGGGCACGCCAGTCCGCCGGTGGTGATTGAGAACGCAACGGCGGCCAACCGCGCGGTCAACATTCCGGAGTTTCTCAACATCGGGCTCGACCAGTTGGACCGCATCGACACGCCGGTGATCGATTTCTTCAAGTTATTCGACGACGCCCAGCAACTTGCCGACAAGCATCGCTACACAGAAGCGGTTCCGGCCTGGAAGCACGCTCTCGAAATGAACCCTACGGACTCCCGCGCACATAACAACCTTGGCGTGGCCCTGGCCGCCACCGGTAAAACCAGCGAGGCCATTGAGGAGTACAACAGGTCGCTGGCTCTCAACAATGAAAGCTCGCAGACCCACAACAACCTGGGCACATCGCTCGCAGAGGCGGGCCGGAACGATGAGGCGCTCGCGCAGATTCGAAAAGCTATCGAACTGAATCCGGAGAATGACTCCGCGCACGTGAATCTGGGCCATCTGCTGGAGGTCGTGGGCGGTCATCGGGATGACGCCATCGCAGAGTTGAGAAAAGGCATCGCGCTGGCTCCAGACTCCTACGAAGGCTACAACATTCTTGGCGTCATCCTGGCGCGCGCTGGCCAGCTCGATGAAGCCATCGTGCAACTGCAAAAGGCCGTTGACCTGGCTCCCCAGTCCGCTGAATGCCGCTATAATCTGGGCCGAGCCCAGGCAGCCGCGGGACAATATCGCTCGGCGCTACTGAACTTCGAGGCCTCGACCGAGATTACGGGGCGCAAGGAGCCTGGGAGCATGCAGATGCTGGCGGCGATGTGCTTCGAGACCGGGGACCTTCAGCGGGCGATCGCCACGGCGCAAGAGGCACTGCGTCTGGCCGCGGAACAGAACGACAGCCAATTGGTGGAACTGCTGCGGAACGACCTGGCCCGCTACCAATCTCAGAGCGGACACTCTCGGTAGCGGCCTTCCAGGCGCAAAATCATCTTCCGACGAAATTCCTGAGATCGTTACCCTGCTGGATTGCGCAAAAGAGTGTGATACTCCACCCCTAAAACCAGCAAAAGGCAAGAGCCGACCGGAAAAAGCCCGCGACGGACCTGGGTCGGGATGCGGGAGCATTTTGAGCCCAACTCTCGACCAGAAATTAGCAGTGGCCTGATTTGCGGTAACGTTAACATGAATAAACTGGTTATCCGCTAAACCGATTTTGCAAACCCCGGCTATGACGATAAACTCCTTGACAATTCAGGGTTTACGCGACTATCGTCGTCGCTCGTGGAAGCTTCTATAACCTTGTACCGTTGTGTAACGTTATCGCAGGTTGTTTTTGCGATATTTTAGCGTGCACTCAAGACGGGCTACCCGGCTTCAAAAAGTGGGGAAACGGGCAGACAAAAAGGAACTAGAAGCGATCACGAATTCCAGTTGGAGGCAGAAAGTGAACGCAAACAAGGGCACAGCAAAGTGCTGGTACCGTGATCTACTCTGCAGCATCGGCAGTCTGGCGGTCGTAATGACCGTGATTCTGTTCGGGCTTCAGGGGATTTCCGCATCCGCACAGCAATTGACAGGCTCCTTGAGCGGCGTCGTCGTCGACCAGACAGGCGCGAGGATTCCAGACGCTAAGATCCAGCTCAAGAATGAGGCCAGTGGCGACGTCCGTACGACCGTGGGCGACAACCAAGGCTACTTCTACCTGACGGCTCTTCAGCCAGCCACCTACACGCTCTACATCTCCGCAACCGGCTTTAGTAAGTTGGAGGCCAAAGGAATCGTGATCAATCTGGGCGACCAGCGGTCGATTCCCAGCATCACGCTGAAGGTTGCGGCCAATGCCGAAGAAACGATCACGATTGTCTCCGGCGAAGACGTAGTGGTTCCGCTCGATACAGCCGAAGTCAGCACGACGCTGAACGAGAAGATGATCAGCGATCTTCCGATCGGCGGACGTAACGCCGGCGAACTCCTGAAGATCATGCCGGGATTTGCCCGGGCACAAAGCAACGGTCTGAGCCAGGCTGCTTCCTTCAACTCGACTGGCGCGGTGAGCAGCAACGTCGGTCCGGCGGGCGACTACTCGTCCAACGGCACGCAGCCCAACGGCTCCATGGCGTACATGCTGGACGGTTCGAATCTTCTCGATCCGGGCAACATGGGTACGCAGATCGCCAACATCAACCAGGACATGGTTTCTGAGGTCAAGGTTCTGACATCGTCCTACTCGGCTGAATACGCCAAGGGCCCCGTGGTCTTCCAGGCATTCAGCAAGACGGGCGGTTCGCACTATCACGGCGAGGGCTATGTGTATGCCCGCAACAGCGCGCTGAACTCTTGGGACTGGTACACCAAGAAGACGTACCTGACCGCGCTGAAGGGTGCGCCGGCCAACGGTCCGGCTCTGGCTGCGCAGTTGCGCCCCGACGAGAAGTATTACTACTTTGGCGGCAACGTCGGCGGCCCGCTCGCTCTACCGTTCCTCAAATTCAACAAGAACCACGACAAGCTGTTCTTCTGGGTCGGCTACGAGTATATGAAGCAGAACCCGGCTGCTGCTCCGTTGGCGATGAACGTTCCCACCGTGGCGCAGAGGAACGGCGACTTCAGCAACACCGACGTCGCCGGCATTCTCCCCAGCCTGCTGGGCAGCGGCAATAGCTACGCCTTCACCGGCATGTATAACAGCCCCGGCCCCAGCCAGACTTCGCTTCCTTCGAGTGTTTGGGATCCCAACATCAAGGGCCTGATGGCCGAGAATGCGTATCCGATACCCAACGTGACCCCGAGCGCAGACAACTCCTGGAACAACTATGTATTCGCTGCCACGTCCCCGCAGAACCGCTACGAGGTTACCGGCAAGGCTACGTATGCTTTCAGCGACAGCACTAAACTGAATGCCTCCTATACGCGCCAGGTTGAGAAGGACTTTCACCCGCAAGCGATCTGGTGGGCTCCACAGTGGACGGTGCCATATCCTTCGCCGGTTACCGCGAACACGGTCGGCAACTTCATCATGGGCAACCTGACTCACGTCTTCAACGCGACGACGACCAACGAGTTCGTCTTCAACTATTCGCGCTGGATCAATCCCAGCACGCTCAGCGATCCGGCGAAGGTTGACCGTACCGCTTTGGGCTTCAATGTGCCCAGTTTGTTCAACCACGGCCACACGATCTCGCAAATTCCGAATATCGTTGGCCCGTGGGGCGGCGCTCTCTCCAACATCGCTGAGCAGTCGTTCAACGATGGGTTCGGCGGCGGCAAAGCCTTCGGCGGCACCAAACTGGGCTATGCCTTCTATGACAACTTCACCAAGAACATTGGCACGCACTCGCTGAAGGCTGGCGTCTATTGGGACTATGAGGGCAACGTGCAGTCAAGCGGCAGTCCCCTCACCGGGCCCGGCGGCCAGAACAACGGCACATACAACATTGGTTGGGGCGCCAACGGAACGGGTAACCTCGTGGCCGACATGCTCGTAGGCCGTATCGCCAACTACGTGGAAGCCAGTTCCGATCCGGTTTCGCAGATCGGCTACCATCAATGGTCTGTCTACGCGCAAGATTCCTGGAAGGCCAACAAGCAGCTCACTCTGAACTACGGCATCCGCGCCGATCACGAGGGTCAGTGGTCCGGCGGCTTGAATAACTCAAACTTCTGGTTCGGCGGCGGCGGAACCCACAACGTCGGCTTCCAGGTCTGGGATCCGACGAGCTTCGTCAACTCGACCAGCGCGCCGGCGAACAGCGGTCTGAAGTGGCACGCCATCGACTCTACGATTCCGCTGTCCGGTTTCCCATCGAAGTTCCTCACTTACAACCCGCGCATTGGTTTTGCTTATGACATCATGGGCGACGGCAAGACCGTTCTTCGCGGCGGCTACTCCGTCTTCCAGTACCAGGTCAGCACGCAAATCTCCAACGCCTGGAGTGGACCTCAGGGAGCCTTCAATTACACGATCTACGGCCCGAACCAGGTGGGCGGTGTGGAAAAGGGCTACGGAGGTATCGCGTCCTCGTCCTTCGCACCCCCGAGCGGCACGGTTCAGAATGGCGCTGCGATCTACGCCCTGCAAAAGGGGGACGACAAGACCCCCATGACCTCGGACTGGAACGTCACGGTTTCGCGTTCGCTGCCCTGGCGTTCGGTCTTTGAGATTTCCTACGTGGCTAACAAGAGCCAGAACCTCTACACAGACGGCTCGAATGGCAGCTTCGGCGACATGAACTTTATCCAGCCCGGCGCGGTCTTCCAACCCGACCCCGTCGCAACAGGCCAAAATCTCACGTACTATGCAACGACGGGTGGCACGACTCTGAACACTGGCTCGGCAGCGAGCACCACGGTGGTCATGGATGGCAGGAGAACCCCTGCCGGACCGTCCTGCAACACCAAAGACTCAAACTCCGGCGCCGCCATACTAACCACCGCTGCCCAAAACAGTTCTTATTGCGTGTCGGATGCGGCTCACTACAGCAACCAACTTCCGACGTGGAACAAGTGGGACTGGGCGCCGAACAAGACGTACCAGAATATGTATCTTGCGAATCACGCTGGGTACGCAAACTACAACTCGCTACAGGTGACTTGGCAGAAGCAGTCCGGCCCCATCATGTGGGTAACGAACTACACCTTCGGCAAGGCAATGGGCATCTGGGATTACATCTCCAGTAACGGCACCACCGGCGGTCCGAACGTAAACAGCTTCAGCCAGAAGGACAACTACGGCCCGCTGGGTTACGATCACAGCCAGATCATCAACCTCTCGTACATCTGGAACATGCCGAACTTTGTCAAGAGCGGCACGCAGATCGTGCGTCAGGCTGTGAATGGATGGCAACTCTCCGGTATTACCCAATACCAGAGCGGTGCCCCACTGCAACCGAACACGGGCGGCAACTTGAACGCCGTCTATCCGACAAACCTGTCAGTGCCTTACAACGACACGCCTCTCGCGCCGGATAACACCATCAAGCTTCCAAACGGACTGGTTGCCACGCAAATGAACAACTCGACATGGTATGGGACGCCTTCGCAGCGTGTCATCATGCCCGTTGTCACCTGCGATCCTCGCAAGGGCCGTCAGAAGGGTCAGTACTTCAACGACAAATGTTTTGCGCCGCCGTTGCAGGGCCAAATAGGTACTCTGGAATGGCCGTACATTCACGCTCCGGCCTACTTCGACAGCGATCTTGCGCTCTACAAGAGCTTCAAGGTCACCGAGAACCAGAGATTCGAATTGCGCATGTCGGCAACGAACTTCCTGAACCATCCGCTCAAGGAGTTCAATGCCGCGGGCGGCAACCAGGACGTGCAGCTGAACTTCGGGCAGACGATTCATGCTCCGGGCGGCGACAACGGCCACAACCTGCAGGTACTGTCGCAAACCAACACCAACACTTCAACAAACGGTGTCCCGCTGTCCAAGGCCGGCAGCAGGTCATTGCTGCTCTCGGCCAAGTACTACTTCTAAACCGGACTTTGGTCCGGCAGGCGCAGACCCGGTCCTCCGGGTCTGCGCTGAAGACGGCAACCTTCTCCAGGCCAAAGGGAAGGCAATACACTCAATGCAGTCAACCAAGCGGCACCCTCCCCCGGTGCCGCTTTGCCTTGCGCGGCAGTACGTGCCGGCTACCGCCCAATGAATGATGCTCCGGCCCAGGGCAGCCCATGCAGGGGCGAGGTTGTTCAACATGAATCTTCCATACTTGACGTTCTCTTCGTTTCAACGCCGTGAAGCCCGGCGCGCTGCACAGCTTATGCTGATTGCTGCCGCATTCCTTTTAAGCGGCACAGCCCCTCTTTCGGCCCAGAACAAGACCACGGTGCTGGTCGATCTATCCAAAGACAAAGCCATGGTGTATTCGACGTCGATCGGCGCCGCGGCAGACCGATGGGACAACTCGGCTTATAGCCCGGAGTCGCTGAAGACCCTGCAGGATGCAGGTTTCACGCTGCTTCGGCTGCCTGGAAGCCAGGGCATTGATGCGCTCTATCACTGGTCGACCGGCAAGCTGGTGAACCCTTATCAGAACGACCGCATTCCGTCCTTCGCCGACGCGAACAAGTTCCCTGCCGTTGTGCCTGCGATCGACGAACTAGGCACGGCGCTGGTTGCGGTCAACTACGGCACCAACCTGGATGGATCTGGAGGAGGCGAGCCGGCAGAGGCTGCGGCCTGGGTAGCCTATGCCAATGGCAAGCCTTCCAACACGCAGGTGATAGGCAAGGACTCCAAGGGCAACGACTGGAAGACGGTTGGCTTCTGGGCGGGTCTGCGAGCCTCTACCCCGCTGGCGACCGACGACGGCTACAACCATCTGCGCATCGGTCACCCGGAGCCGCTGGGTATCATGTTGTGGACGATCGGCGAAGATCCATACAACAACGGTTTTTATGGTCAGGACCGCACAGCCGGATCGGATGCCGACGATTCCGGCAAGTACGGGGAGCCGGGCTCGCCCGAACCGGATCTTCACGCCGGCAAGCCCAACAACTCCAAAGATTGGGGCCGCTTTGAGAACAGTGCCAAGATGGGCCCGCAGGCCTACGGTACTGCCGTGGTGGCCTATGCCAAGGCTATGAAGGCCGTCGATCCGTCGATTCTGGTGGGCGCCTACGTAGTGCAGCCTCCGATCTCCGGTGGAGCTCATCCGTTTGGCGCCAAGTGGAATGAAGGCGTTCTAAAGGCTGCCTGCCCCAGCATGGACTTCAGTGCCGTGAGTTTCTGGTTCAGCAAGGGTGCTCCGCCGAACTGGAAGGATTGGATTGACGAGGAAGATCTGTTGATGCATGCCCGCTTTGGCGACGATCCGCACAACCACCGGCCGGACATGAACGCTCTGGGGCAGACCTACGGCCTGGTTGTAGGCGACCTTGCGGAGAAGTACAAGAAGTATTGCCCTTCCGGACATATGCCACCGCTGGCAATTACGGGAATAGGCGCCGATCTCTGGCTGCCACCCCAGAACCCCACGGCTGTCGGCATGTTCGCCGCCGATTCGATTGCCACGTTGCTGGAGCGGGGGGTCTACACCGTAATCTGGTCACCGATTCACGGCCCCAAAGGCGCGACTGCCTCCACGCTGATGGACAGCCAGGGCAAAACTGGCACGGCCTATGAAGGCATCCGGCTGCTTCACACCGCGGCTGCTGTGGGCGACACCTTTGTGCAGGCCAACTCCAAACTCGATACGCTGGCCGTACATGCGGTCAAGCGCCGCGATGGCGGCATGGCTCTGGTCTTCATCAACAAGAACCTGGAACATGCAATCACGACGTCGGTCTCGATCGTTGGTTACAACTTTGCCACCAAGGGTGTCCGGTACGATTGGAACAAGGAGAATGTGGCGGCCGGTAAGGGCGTGATCCAGTCTCCGATTGAAAATCTTGGCACGAACTTTACCATCGAGGTGCCTCTCTACGGAATCACAGTAGTTGTGATTCCTGCAAAGTAGAACAGCAGATAGCGGCCGCCGGAGAGCAAGTCAAGGGCGGCCGCATCGATTCCGTCTTCGTTTGTCGAGGAGCATTCCGTTCAGATGGCTGTGCGTGGAACGCGGTTGAAGATTTTGTGCGGATTGGCGGCGCTGCTGGCGTTTCCAGTGGCACACGGAGAGGCGGCGCAGAAGCCCGCAGCCTGCCAAGGTCCGCAGGCCCTCGAAGCCAACGTGCACGCCAAGCACGATGAGCGGTCATTTATTGAATTGGGCAACTGGTTTGGCGAGCATCATCAATATGGTTGCGCGCAACAGGTCTACGGCAGCGGATTGAAGCGCTATGCACAGTCCCCGCAATTGAACTATCTGATGGGACTGGATCTATACTCGCAGGCCAAATACGAAGCGGCCCTGGAACCGCTGCTGATCTCAGTAAAGCTGGACGGGAAGGAGATCAAATCCTATTTGCTGCTGGGCGAGGCATTGACTCGCCTGAGACGGGTGCCGGATGCAGCCCAAGCCTGGCAAGCAGCCTTACAGATCGATCCCCATTCGAAGATTGCACTGGATGGCATGGCCAAGGCGCTCATCTCGATCCACGCCTACGACGAAGTAGTTACTCTGCTTTCCCCAGAACCAGCGGATAAGGATCTGAGCCTCGATCTAGGCGTTGCCCTGGGCGGAGCCGGCCAGATGGATGAAGCTGTGCGCGTACTGGGCGATGCGATCAAGAAGTATCCCGACTCTGCCGCCCTCGTCGATGCGCTGATCACGATCTACGTGCATCAGCTTCGCTATAACGATGCAGTCAGAGTCTCGGGGGAGCTGGCCAAGCGAAGGCCCAGCGATCTGGAAGCGCAGCGGATCTATCTACGCGCTCTGTTGCTCGACAGCAATCAGGATATCTCCATCCCGCTGGCGCATAAGCTGGTGCAGCGCGCGCCGCACGACTCCGATATTCTTTTCCTCTGCGGCGCGGCAGAGCGGCAAGCTGGCGATTTTGAGAGTGCGCGCAAGCACCTTGAAGCGGCTGGCAAGATCAATCCCAAACACTACAACACTCACTTCGACCTAGGCTCGGTGCTTGCGCAGATGCACCAGTACGCCGAAGCCGAAAAAGAATTCAAGCTGGCAATCGAACTGGGAGATGCGGACCCTGAAGTGCGATTTGAACTCTCCCAGGCGTTGCGCAAGCTGGGCAAGAGCGAAGAGGCTGCGGATCAGTTGAAGATCTACCAGGCCATTGTGAAGCAGCGATCGGACAACACGCTGGCTGCTCAGAAATCGACGCAGGCTGCCGAAGCTGCCGCCAAGGGGGATAAGAAGCTGGCAGCGGCGCTGTATCGCGAGGCAAGCGATACGCTGCCAGAGGAAGCCAAACTCGCTTATCGCTGGGCGATCGTTCTGGACAGCCTGGAGGACTATCCGACCGAGCGGATTGCTCTGGAACGCGCCGTGAAGGACGATCCAGTCAACGCTCTGGCGCATAACCAGTTGGGCTATGTTTATTCCAAACTGGGAGAAGCTGCACTGGCTGAACAACAGTTCCAGCAGGCAGTCAAGGCAGCTCCCCGATACGTGTCGGCTTGGATCTCGCTGGCGGCAAGCCTGGCAACGCAGTCGAAGTTTCCCGAAGCGCGCGAGGCGATAGAGAGCGCTCTGAAGATTGATCCGGAGAATAAGAATGCACAGGAGCTAAGAGATAGCCTTCCAGCGCCAGCGCAATCGTCAAGATAAGACCCGAATGAAATGTGTCACACTGTTTCTCGTTAGGTTGTATTCATGAAGCTAGAAGAGAAAGCAGACCAACTGAAGCTTCCCATGCGCCGCGATCTACTGCGCACCATCCCGGCGGCAGTTCTTGCGTCGCTGCTACCCAGAAGCGTACAAGCAACTGTGGCTCCCAAAAGCGCTTTGCCGCCGTTTTCGCGGTTCGTCGATGTAGCCAAAACGGCGGGGCTGACCGAGCCCACTATCTATGGCGAAACCGACGGCTTCACCTACATCATCGAGTCGATGGCCTGCGGTGTTGCCTTCATCGATTACGACAATGACGGTTGGCTCGACATCTTTATTCCTAGTGGACGCCGCTTAGTCGACACTCCTGCCTCAGCGACCAATCGCCTCTACAAGAATAACCGCGACGGTACATTTACCGACGTTACGGCCAAAGCAGGGCTGCTGCATACTGGCTGGGCGCAGGGTGTCTGCATAGGCGACTATAACAACGATGGCTTTGAAGACCTCTTCATCACTTACTACGGCCAGAACCAGCTCTATCGCAACAACGGCGACGGCACCTTCACCGATGTTACAGAGAAGGCGGGCCTGCTGCACCCAAAGACGCGCTACAGCAGCGGATGCACATTTGTGGACTACAATCGCAACGGACTTCTTGACCTGTTCGTGGCCAACTATGTCGATATCGACCTGGCCACTGCGCCCAAACCCTCGCTTTCCGTGGTGAACTGCAACTACGAGGGCGTGCCGGTCAACTGCGGACCCAATGGACTGGCGAAGGCTAAGAACTACCTCTACCGCAATAACGGCGACGGCACCTTCACCGATGTTTCCGGCCCATCGGGCATTGACAAGGCTCGCGGATCTTACGCGCTGACGGCCGTGGCCTTCGACGCCGACGAAGATGGCTGGCCGGATATTTTCATCGCCTGCGATTCAACGCCGTCGATGCTGCTGATGAATAACCATGATGGAACCTTCCGCGAGGAGGCGTTGATCCGTGGCGTAGCCCTGAGCAGCGATGGGCGGCAGATGGGCGGAATGGGCGTCGGCCTGGGCGATTACGACCTGGACGGCCATCTGGATATTGTGAAGACTCACTTCGCCCACCAGCCTCCGGGAATCTACAAGAACGATGGCAAGGGCAACTTCGACGATCTTACGAACGAGACCGGCCTGAGTGCCGAGTCGCGTTACATCGACTTCGGCGCGGGCCTCTACGACTTCGACAACGACGGCTACCCGGACATCATGATCACCACAGGCACTGTCTACCCGGAGTTGGCGCGTTATGTGCCGGGTTACTCCGTTCGCTCTCCGCGAGTGCTCTTCCGCAACCTGCACAATGGGAGATTCGCCTTGGTCACCAACGAGTCGGGTCCCGGCATCTCCGCGGAGCACCTCAGCCGCGGTATGGCTTTTGGTGACTTTGACAATGACGGCGACATCGACGTTCTGATCATGAACGTCAATGAGCCGCCGACGCTGCTGCGCAACGATGCTCCCAAGGAGAACCACTGGATCAAGCTGCGTCTGGTGGGCGTCAAGAGCAACCGTAGCGCCATCGGCGCTCGGGTGATCGCGCACTACGGCGGAAAGATCCAGGCGCAGGAGGTTCTCAGCCAGTCAGGCTTCTTGTCGGCCTCTGACCTGAGAATTCACTTCGGGCTCGGTGCCGCAAAGACTGTCGATCTTGAGATTCGCTGGCCCTCCGGAATCGTGCAGAAGATGACCGGAGTTTCAGCCGACCAGATTCTCACCGTTCGCGAGAATGTGGAGAGCGTAGCGCATTGAGCCGAAGCAGCCGCCGGAGTTGCTTCGGCTGAGCAGAGTGCCTTCATATGGACAGATCGAAACGCACATTCCTGCCTGATTCCGGACCGCGCGAAGCTTGCAGAAAAAATCTTCAAAAAACCTGCCTCACGCGCGCCTGCAGACGATACATTTAAATAGAAACCATTCCCAAATGAAGAGGGGGCATCCCCAACTGACCATTTTCTTGAAAGGCAAAACCATGTCCATTGTTTCTTCCCTTGTCTGCTTGTTTCACTCGTCCGGCCGGCGATTTTTCTTGATATTCTTGTTGGCGATTGTTGCTGGCCGTTTGCCGGCCCAATCGACCTTCGGCGCGATTCTGGGCACGGTGCGCGATTCCAGCGGAGCGCTGGTTCAAGGCGCGCAGGTGACGCTGGCAAATACCGGCACTTCGGCCAAGTTGTCCGTCACCACCGACGAGAGCGGAAGCTATGCCTTCAAGAACATCGATGTGGGCACCTATGCGCTCACATTTGGGGCGCCGGGCTTTGAAAAGCAGTCGCTCTCCGGAATCGCGCTGACCGCGCGCGAAACCCGCCGTCTGGATGCAGTGCTGAAGCCGGGCGCCGAGACCCAAACAGTGGTCGTGCTTGATACCGCCGCGCCGGTGATTACCACCGATGTCTCCAACGTGGCCGAGACCAAGGTCGGCGACGAACTCGTCGAGCTTCCAGTGGCCATCTACTCGCGCTCGACCGGCTCCACCAGCCCCATCTCCACGCTCACCACCGAAGCCGGCGTGCAGACCGACGATACGCGGCAACCTGGCCGTGCTGGGCACCACCGCGGCGCTGCTCAGCGTCACCATCGACGGCATCTCCAGCGTGGGCGTCGAATACTCCGGCCCGGTCAACGAGATGTTCCCGTCGCTTCAACTCGATCGAGGAGATTCGCGTCAGCGAGTCCAACAACAACGCCGAATTCTCCGGCGTGGCCGACATCACCACCGTCTCCAAAGCCGGCACCAACCACTTTCACGGCGGACTCTTCGAGAACCACGAGAACACCGTCTTCAACGCCAACGACGCCTTCGCCCTCGCCAAGCCGAAGATCATCATGAACGACTTCGGCGGAACGCTGGGCGGCCCGCTGACGCATTCCGCATCTCTACAACGGCCACGACATGACCTTCTTCTTCATCAGCTTTGAAGGCCTGCGCCTGCCGCGCGAAACGCCCATGCTGCTCAGCGTGCCTTCGACGGATATGCGCAACGGCAACCTCACCGACTATCTTGCCGGGCAGGGAGTCGCAGCCATCTATCAACCCGACGGCAGTTACGTCCCATCGATCCGGCCAATGTGCCGGTGAGCCCCATCTCCGCCAACCTGCTCCAGTATCTGATGCCCACGCCCAACTACGGCGACGCCGGCTCCTACGCCAACAACTACCAGATCAACTTCCCCTCGCCCATCTCCTCCAACCAGGGCGATGTCCGGCTCGACCAGACCATCTCTCCGAAGCAGATCGGTCTTTGCGCGCTTCTCTTACAAGAATCGCCAGGTCATCACCGCGCCCTCGGCCGCCTGCACTTTCACCTATTGCGCCGAGGCCGGCAGCCCGCTGCAAGGCGCCTACAACACGCCGGAGATCGACGAGGGCCTGACCTTCGCGCATAACTACGTCTTCACGCCCAGGCTGCTGAACGAGTTTCGCGGCGGCTTCAACGCGCAGCACACCTCCGAGACGCAGAGCTACTCCACCAGCGCACTGCTGACGCAGACCGGCCTCAGCGTTCCGCAGCCCGACCTGAGTGGTCCGAAGCCCCGCAGGTGCTGATCAACGGATTCATGTCCACAGGCGCGGGCAATCCCGGCATGCAGCGCGGCCAGATCATTCAGGCTCTCGACAACGTCACCTGGAGCCACGGCAAGCCACACCTTCAAATTCGGCGCGGACTTCAAGCGCATCAGCGACCACGACGACAACGTCTTCGGCAACTATCGCTCGGGCTGGTATGTCTTCGATGGCTCTTCGAATGTGGGCACAGACAATCGGCGATCCCTATACCGCGTTCCTGCTTGGCTATCCCGATTACACCGAATTCAGTTCCACCAACAATCCCACCATGGACGGCCTCGGCTACTCCTACGCTTTGTTTGGGCAGGACGACTGGAAGATCACGCCTACTCTCACGCTGAACCTCGGCCTGCGCTACGAACTGCATCCGCCCATCCGGGAGACTCACTCCAACACCGCCGTCTTCATGCCCGACTACAGCTGCGACGGCACCGACGGCCAGCCGTGAACGGCGCGGTCGTGGTTCCCAACGACCAGGCCGCTGTCCGACACTTCTCACCGACTTTGCCGCCGCCATCGCGCCCACGCCGATCCTCACCGCGGCGCAGGCGGGCATTCCGTCGTCGCTTCGCTACACCGATCACACCGACTGGGGTCCGCGCCTCGGCTTTGCCTGGCGGCCCTTCGGCAACGACAAGACCGTCGTGCGCGGCGGCTGGGGACGCTTCATCGAGACGCCGCTGGGCTTCTCGCTGGTCTCCGGCTGGGCCGTCCACGCCAGTTATCGTGGCCACCTATAACCAGGCCATCGGCAAACGACGGCGTTACTCCGCTGCTCTCCTTCAGCAATCCCGTTCAACACTCGCCGCCGGCAGCGCCACCGGCACCGCCGGCTTCGACTACGCCTTTCCGATCCACTACAAAGACCCAACCGTGCAGCAGTGGAACCTGACCGTCGAGCAGGACCTCGGCCACAGCATCGGCGTGCGCCTCTCCTACACCGGCAGCCACGGCCAGAATCTCGAAGCCATGGTGGACCTGAACCAGGTTCCAGCCAACACCATCGGCTATGACCAGGCGGGCCGGCCAACCGTCCCTATCCCTCCTGGAGCATCATTCAGAGCGTCGCGAATGCCGCCGAAAGCAACTACATCGAGCGGCACGGTCGAGGTCTCGCCGCCACAGCGGCAAGGGCATCACCTTCGACGCCAGCTACACCTTCACGCGCGACCTCTCCAATGCCGGCGGGGCCACGCCCAACGCCTTCGCCGTCGCCGGCGGCAGCTTTCTCACCGACCGCTTTCATCCCGGCCTCGACTACGGCAACGTGATCTACGACCGCAGGCACCGCTTCCTGGCCACTTACCTCTACGACCTGCCCTTCGGCCACGGCCAGCGCTGGCTCAGCGAACGGCGCTCTGGTCAACGCTGTAGCTGGCGGCTGGCAACTGGCCGGCGTCACCATCCTTCAGAGCGGCCCGTTCCTCACGCCCTTCGAGCAGACGGTCGATCCGGCCAACACCAACATCCTCACCACCGTCGGCCAGACCCGCCCCGATCAGTTGGCTCACGTCTCGCTCTATGCCGCGCATCGCACCACCTCCCAGTGGCTGAACCCGGCGGCATTCCCCTACGTCAACCTTCAAGACGCCAACGGCATCGGCATCGGCCGCTTCGGCAACGCTCCGGTCGGCGGCGTCGTCGGCCCCGGCACCGCCAACTTCTCGCTTTCGCTGATGAAGATCGTCTCGCTCACCGAAAAGTCGAAGCTTCAACTCAGCGTTGAAGCCGCCAACCTCTTCAACCATCGCAACTACGAGCCACCCAATATGCAGGTCGACTCTCCGCGGCTTCGGCGCCATCACCGCCTTGCAAACCGCCGAAGGCGCCGGCCCGCGCAGCCTCGAACTCTCCGGCCGCATCACCTTCTGAGCGGTCGGTGCACTCCCGCTTGGAATCGGCTCACCTTACTACCCGGTGAGCCGATTCGCGCTCGGTGGGAGTCTTTGGAAGACGCAATCCATACCACACAGTGACACGCCTACCCGATCCGCGTTACGCTGTAATTGACTCGTATTCGGCGCTCAAAAGGAGCCCTTCAACCACCATGCCACTCCAAACGACCTCGAAGATCTGGCGCAACGGCAACCTTATTCCATGGGAACAGGCCAACATTCACGTGATGAGCCACGTCATCCACTACGGCTCCAGCGTCTTTGAAGGGATTCGCTGCTACGAGCAGCCGCAGGGTTCGGCCGTCTTTCGCCTGCCGGAACATATGCAGCGCCTGCTGGACTCGGCCAAGATCTACCGCATGGAACTGCCCTTCACCCTCGAAGAGCTCTGCGCAGGCGTCGTCGATCTGATCGAGGCCAACGGCGTCGCTCCCTGCTATATCCGTCCCATCGCGCTCCGCGGCTACGGCGAGATCGGCGTCAGCCCCAAGGGTTCGCCCATCGAGGTCTACATCGCCAACTTTCCCTGGGGCAAGTACATCGCCGGCAGTGGCGGCGCGGATGTCTGCATCTCCAGTTGGAACCGGCTGGCGCCCAATACCATGCCTTCCCTCGCCAAGGCTGGCGGAAACTATATGAACTCGCAGCTCATCCACATGGAGGCTGAGGTCAACGGCTACGCCGAAGGCATCGGGCTCGACGTGAACGGCCTGGTCAGCGAGGGCTCTGGCGAAAACATCTTCGTCGTCCGCAATGGCGTGCTCTACACACCGCTGCTGGCCAACTCGGCTCTCTCCGGCATCACCCGCGACAGTGTGCTCACCATCGCTCGTCACCTGGGCTTGACAGTCATCGAGCAGCCCATCCCGCGTGAGCTGCTGTACATCGCCGACGAGGTCTTCTTCACCGGCACGGCTGCCGAGGTTCAGCCGATCCGCTCCATCGATCGGATTCTGGTTGCCGACGGCAAACCCGGCGAGACCACTCGCAAGATCGCCGACGAGTTCTTCGGCATCGCCAACGGACTCAAACCCGATCGCTTCGGCTGGCTCACCCCGGTCAAGGTCAATGCGAGCGAGCCGGTCGGCGCCTGATCCTCGATCAATGAGAGTTCAGAGGGCGGCCTCAAGCAGGCCGCCCTCACTTTTTGCGCATCCTCGGCCCCGATTCGCTCCCGATGCCAAACGAGTATCATGGGTTATGGCCTCAACAGATCGCTGACTACTGTCAACTGTTCACTGTTCACTGTCCACTGACCACTGTCCTAAAGGATCGCCGCGCGTGAAACCCGATATGAAAGTCTCGCTGGCAGGCCTCGAGCTGGCCAACCCGGTCATCGCAGCCAGCGGCACTTTTGGCTACGGCATCGAGTTTGAAGAGATCGTTTCGCTCGAGCAGATCGGCGGCTTCGTCACCAAAGGCATCTCGCTCGAACCAATGCCGGGCCACCCGGCGCCACGCATCGTCCAAACCGCTGCCGGCATGCTCAATGCGATCGGGCTGCAAAACGTCGGCGTCGAAGAGTACATCAGCCGCAAGCTGCCGCCTCTGAGCCGCTATCCCGGCTGCAACGTCATCGTCAACGTCTTCGGCTATACGGTGGGCGAGTACATCGCGGTGATCGAGCGTCTCAACCAAGCCGCTGGCATCGCGGCCTATGAGTTGAACGTCTCCTGCCCCAACGTCCACGCCGGCGGCATGGCCTTTGGCTCCGATGCCGGTTCGCTCGAATACCTTGTAGCGCGAGCGAGGAAGGCCGCCGCGAGGCCGCTCTTCGTCAAGCTCTCGCCCAACGTCACATCCATCGCCCACATGGCCAAGATCGCCGCCGAGGCCGGGGCTGACGCGGTCTGCCTCACCAACACCTTCCTGGGCATGGCAATCGATTCGGAGACCCGCCGCCCGCGTCTCTCCAACATCACAGGAGGCCTCTCCGGCCCCGCCATCAAGCCCCTCGCGCTTCGCATGGTCTATGAGACCGCCAAGGCCGTCAATATTCCCATTCTTGGCATGGGCGGCATCGTCACAGCCGAGGACGCAGTCGAGTTCCTGCTCGCCGGAGCCACCGCGATTCAGGTCGGCACGGCCAGCTATGCCGACCCGCGGGCTACAGAGCGACTGGCCCACAGCCTGGAAGCCTGGTGCCGCAGCCACGGAGTCGAAAGAGTCTCCAGTCTCACCGGCGCGCTGGAGCTTCCAAAAGCCTGAGCCATGGGGATCTAGGACGGGAAACTGGTACCTACGACCACTTCCACCCGGCGCAGCCAGGCGGCGCGTTGCTCGGGCGTGCTGGTAATCACAACGCTGAAAGTCTCCCGCACAACATTCTTCACACCACAGAACTCCAGAATGCATCTCTTCCAAAGCCCCTCCAGCGGGTCGCCGAAGACCTCCATCTCGCGCTCCGGCGGAGTATTCGAGGTGTTAAAGACAATCGCAGTTCGTGCCCGCAGCAGCCCAATCGGAACGCCCTCGCCGCCGTCGCCTTCCAAAAACTTGTAGGCAACACCCGGACGAAAAACCCGGTCAATCCATCCCTTCATCGCCGCCGGCGGCTGGCCCCACCAGTTCGGATGAACGATAACGAGTCCATCCGAACGCTGCAGTTCATCACAGTAGCCGGCCAGTTCCGCACCCGGAGCTGTCTTCGTATCCAGCTCGGCCGCGGGCAGCATAGGGTCGAATCCCTCCTCGCAAAGGTCATGGTACAAGACCGTGTGTCCATGCAATTCGAGGGTCCGGCATACCGCTTGAGCAATGGCGTGGTTGAAGCTGCGCCGGTCGGGATGGGCGAGAATGACTGAGATTTCCATGGATAAGCGCCAGCATAACACAGCCTTCACGGGGCTTCCGGGCACATTCCGTGAGGGCGTATTCAAGGGAATGAAAGATGCCCGGAACCCTGCTGGTAAGCGAATAGCGCGTGATGTACCTCTTGACCGGCCTGAAACCCGCGCCATGAACATACTGCACATACAAACGTGATACAGATCACAGCCTGTCGTTATTTCGCCTGCGTACCTTCCCATTTATCCGTAGGGGAACCACCGGCGGCCTCCTTAAGACCAACTTTTGCCACCGGAGGTTCCCCGGTTTCCGCACGCGGAGCGAGGTAGGCATGGGTCAATCAATTTACCAATCGATGCAGCAGAAGGGCTACAGCCGCAGAGACTTTCTTCAGTTCTGCGCCGCGGCCGCAACGGTAGCGGGCTTCGGTCAAACCGGTGTCGCCCAGGTTGTCTCGGCCTTTGAAAAGAAAGAAAAACCGGCCGTCGTCTGGCTGCACTTTCAGGAGTGCACCTGCTGCAGCGAGTCGTTCATTCGCGCCTCGCACCCCATCGTTCTCGATGTGCTGCTTGACGTGCTTGGACCTGAATTACACCGAGACCCTGATGGCCGCCTCCGGCTTCCAGGCGGAGAAATGCCTCACCGACACCATCGCGAACAACAAGGGCAAGTACATCGTGCTGGTGGAAGGCGCGGTGCCAACCGGCGACGACGGCGTTTATTGCATGATCGGCGGCAAGACGGCTGAATCGATCCTGCAAACCGTCGCCAAGGATGCGGCCGCGGTGGTGGCGTGGGGCAGTTGCGCTTCCAACGGCTGCGTGCAGGCCGCCAAGCCCAACCCCACTGGCGCGACGCCAATTCACAAACTCATCGACAAGCCGGTCATCAACGTACCCGGCTGCCCGCCCATCGCCGACGTCATGATGGGCGTCGTGACTCATCTGCTGGTGCTTGGGACAGCCTCCCGCGCTCGACAGCCAGGGCCGGCCCAAGGAGTTCTACGGCCGCCGCGTTCACGACACCTGCTACCGCCGCCCCAACTACGATGCCGGCCTCTTCGTCGAGTCGTGGGACGACGAGAATGCGCGCAAGGGCTATTGCCTTTACAAGATGGGCTGCCGCGGCCCGGTCACTTACAACGCCTGTTCGGTGGTCAAGTGGAACGAGGGCACCAGCTATCCCATCCAGTCCGGCCACGGCTGCATCGGCTGCAGCGAGGAGGGCTTCTGGGACAACGGACCGTTCTACCAGCATCTGTCCTCCTTCCCCGGCTTTGGCGTCGAGAGCACGGCGGACACGGTCGGCACGGTCGTCGGCAGTCGCCACGCTGGCCGGAGTCGCGGCCCACGCCGTCGTCACCAATGTTCGCAAGCGGAGCGTGATTGCGGAAGTCCACGCTGAAGATCAGAAGGAGTCGTAAGCGCCTATGACACGCGTCGTCGTCGATCCGGTAACTCGCATTGAAGGCCACCTGCGCATCGAGGCAGTGGTGGAAAACGGCGTCATTACCGACGCATTCAGCGCAGGCACCATGGTGCGCGGCCTCGAGAAGATCCTCATCGGCCGCGATCCACGCGACGCCTGGGCCATCACCGAGCGCGTCTGCGGCGTCTGCACCACCGTCCACGCGCTCACCAGCGTGCGCGCCGTCGAGAGACGCGCTGGGCATCGCCGTTCCGCCCACCGCCGAGCTCATCCGCAACATCATGATGACCACCCAGTACGTGCAGGATCACGTGATCCACTTCTATCACCTGCACGCGCTCGACTGGGTGGACATCGTCAACGCGCTGAAGGCCGATCCGAAGAAGGCCGCGGAGCTGGCCGGCCACTTTCTCCAAGTGGGACAAGAACACGCCTGCCTACTTCACCGAGGTGCAGAACAAGATCAAGGCCTTCGCCGCCAGCGGCCTGGGCATCTTCGCCAACGGCTACTGGGGCCACCCGGCCTACAAGCTGCCGCCCGAGGTGAACCTGATCGCCGTCGCGCACTATCTTGACGCGCTCGACTGGCAGAAGGAAATCGTCAAGATCCACGCCGTCTTCGGCGGCAAGAACCCGCATCCGAATTACCTGGTGGGCGGCGTTCCCTGCTCCATCAACATGAATGAAGTAGCCGCCATCAACTCCGAGCGGCTCAACCTGGTCGCGCGTCTGATCGGCCAGGCCGACGAGTTCGTCAACGAGGTCTATATTCCCGACCTGCTGGCCGTTGCCTCGTTCTACAAGGACTGGGCCAGTTGGGGCGGCGGCCTGACCAACTACCTCAGCTACGGCGAATTTCCCACGCAAGGTTACGGCAAGCCGGAGGCATTCAAGTATCCGCGCGGCGTCGTGCTCGATCGCGACCTGAGCACAGTGCATCCGGTCAATCGCGACGCGACTCGCAGGAGATCAAGGAATACATCGCGCACTCCTGGTACAGCTACGAGGGCGGCGACAACGCCGGCATTCATCCCTGGGCCGGCGAAACCAAGCTCAACTACACCGGCCCCAAGCCGCCCTTTGAGTCACTCGAAGGACTATGAGAAATACTCGTTCCTCAAGACGCCGCGCTGGAAGGAACAACGCGATGGAAGTAGGTCCGCTGGCGCGGCTGCTCGTTGCCTATGCCTCCGGCCGCACCGACGTGAAGGAGTTGGTAGAAGACACGCTCGGCAAGCTCAACGTGCCCGTCGACGCCCTCTTCTCCACCCTGGGCCGCACCGCGGCGCGCGGCCTGGATGCGGCGCTGGCCATGGTCTGGCTCAAGGAGTTCTACGGCGAGTTGATGGACCGCGTGAAGATCAACGAAGTCTCCACCTTCAACGGCGAGCGCTGGGAGCCGAAGAGCTGGCCCAAGGATGCCGAGGGCGTGGGCCTCACCGAAGCTCCTCGCGGCGCGCTGGCGCACTGGATCAAGATCCACGACGGCGCCATCGAGAACTATCAGCTCGTGGTGCCCACCACCTGGAACGGCTCGCCGCGCGACGCCAAGCAGCAGCGCTCTTCCTTCGAGCAGGCGCTGATCGGCACGCCGGTGGCCAAGCTCGACGAGCCGGTCGAGATCCTCCGCACCATCCATTCCTTTGACCCGTGCCTGGCCTGCGCCGTGCATCTGTACGATCCGCAGGGACGGCACCTTCACCAGGTTTCCTTCGAGTGATGCCCATGAGCACACCGAGACATTGGCGCCAAAGATGTCTTTCCGGCGAATGGCAGTCAGCCTGTCGAGTACCGGCGCATCTACGTGTGGGAGCTGCCGGTGCGCGCCTACCACTGGATCAACGCCATCGCCCTGGTGGCCCTCTGCATCACCGGCTACCTCATCGGCGCGCCCATCCGCGCGTTCTATGCGGCAGAGGCCTACCAGCAGTACTGGTTCGGCTGGGTACGCTTCATCCACTTCGCCTGCCGCCTTCGTCTACGTCTTCAACTTCGCGGCGCGCATCTACTGGGGATTTGTCGGCAACAAGTACGCCCAGTGGAACGCCTTCTTCCCGCTGAAGAAGTCGCAGCGGCAGGAGATCGTCGACGTCATCAAGGCCGACGTGCTGCAGACCAAGCTGCACGGCGCCCATCTCCACCGGGCACAACGCGCTGGCCGGCTTCATCTACTTCTTCACTTTCCTGGCCTTCTGCCTTCCAGACCATCACCGGCTTCGCGCTCTACTCCAGCATGAGCAACTCGTGGCTGCCGCGGATGTTCACCTGGATCGTGCCGCTGATGGGCGGCGAGTTCAGCGTACGCTTCTGGCACCACCTGTTCCTGTGGTTCTTTGTCACGTTCGTCATCGTCCACGTCTATCTTGCCTTCTATCACGACTACATCGAGGGCCGCGGCACCATCTCCTCGATCGTCGGCGGATGGAAGTTCGAGCGGGAAAGAAGCAGGATTAACAGAAGATGCACCGGATCTTTGCCCTTCCCACATCCATCATGCGAAACTGTCGAGTGGCTTTGTCCAAGTGAAAGGCCACTTTGCATCTTCACGGAAAGGACAACGGATTTGGAGACTGCAATCATGAGCGCCGCAAAGACACTCGTCCTCGGCCTCGGCAACATCCTGATGGGCGACGAAGGCGTTGGCGTTCACGTTGTCCGGGCCATGGAGAAGCACGCTCTGCCAGCCCATGTCGAATGCCTCGACGGCGGCACCGGCGGATTCATTCTGCTGGAGCCGCTGCAGAGCGCCGACCGCATCATCCTCATCGACGCGGCCGCCGACGGCAACCCTCCCGGCACCGTCACCCGCACCACGCCGCGTTTTTCGCGCGACTATCCGCCCACGCTCACCGCGCACGACATCGGCGTCAAAGACCTGCTCGATGTCTTCTACATGCAGGGCGGCGGCCCGCGAGGTCGTTCTCTACGCCATCGCCATCGATCCCCAGCAGCCCATCTCGATGGATTTGTCAGAGGTTACTGCCCATGCTGCCAAAGTCGCTATCGACGCAATTATGGCGGAGCTAACTCAGCCTGCACCTTGATGGCGTCGCCCGTGTATAATTCTCTGAGCTTCTGCAGAGGACGAAAAATCCCAAGTCATGAGTAAGTTGCATCCCGTTCTTTGAGCTGCGACCAGTCGCATTGCTCGCTGGACGCTCAGGACGGGGCAGGTCAAGGATGAGTCCTAAGTCAAGAATTCGCGCTATCCTGATTTTGGGAACGCTCATCATGTTGGCAGGGGTTCGATCGGAGTGGAAACGCTTGTTTCCGTATCGCCCCGACTTCCAGGTCTACTACACGGCTGCGTACTTGGTCCGGAGCAACGAGAGTATCCATCTTTATGACGATGCTGAGCGAAATGTTAATCGCTCACTAGCAAGCGCCTCTTATTCTTCCTTTTTTGCAACTTCGGCCCGCGCTCATGGATTTCGAGATATTGAACTTTACACTTATCCCCCAACTCTTGCCGACCTATTGACACCACTCACCCTATTTTCACCGTTTTCTGCAGCCGCCATTTGGCAAATTCTGAACTTGGCAGCATTGTTATCTTCAACCTTCCTTGTGATTCAAATGCTTGGAGAGTGGTCTCTTGGCCACGCCAGCCTCGTCGCAGCCTTCTCATTGATCTTTCGTCCAACGCTGACTTGTTTTAACTGGGGGCAGGTAACATTTATTCTTCTCTTCCTGGTAACGGCTGGCTTGAGCATGTATTTTCAAGACCGCAAAGGCGCAGCTGGCTTTTTGTTTGCGTTGGCAATCACCATTAAACTCACACCGTTGATCGTGATTGTTCCGTTGATCGCTTGGCGAGACTGGAAGTTCTTACGGGCCATTGCGTTGTGGGGAGCGATTATTTTGAGCGTGCTACTGATTGTTAATGGATGGGGAACTCTGACTTACTATGTTCTGCACGTGGTGCCTAGACTGTCAGATGGAGCGGTAGATATCGATAACAGGACAGTCGGCACTCTATTTGCCGAGCTCCGCAATGGATTTGCTTACGACACCCCATCCTCTGGCTTGGTTTGGGCAGAACGGCTAGTTTCAGTTTCGGTGATTTGTTATGCCGGGTGGCTAAGTCGCCCAGACCGCAAAGACAAAACAAATAATAAGTCAAAACTTGAGATAATTGCGATCTTTCTTCTTATCTCCTGTTGCCTGGCCCCTGTCTCATGGGTTTCTTCTTATGTTCTTAGCATCCCTGCACTCGTGATGGTCGGTCATCGAATATGGGCGCATCGCACAGTCACTGCAGAAACAACACTCCTTCTGTTATTCCTGCTTTCCCTTTCACTTTCAACCGAAAAAATCGCACACTTTTTAGTGCTGACGCCGCTCTTTGGAGTGGCATTGGGACTAATGAGGCTGCACAGGCTGCAGTTTGAGTGAACCTCGAAATTGCTCGCTCTTGACACACGCAAAAACTCTCATCGGCCCTGGTCTCTGAAGAATTGGCTCTCGATAGACCAGGGCCTGCTGTCTCCCTACTTGGCCCGCGCATTCAGTTTTCCAAGTACTTGCTTCAAGGCATCCAGCTTCTGCCCAGCCTCGCCGATTTTTCCCGCCGCAGTCAGCCGCTGGTAGTCGTCAAAGTCTCTGCCCGCCTCTTTGATCAGCGCATTCACATCCTCCGCCGGCGCAGGTGTTCCCGCTGTTGGCGAAGCAATCGGAGCAGACGCGGCCGGCGCTTCAGCCGCGCTGAGCGACGAAACCCCTCCGCCGAACAAAGACGAGAGCGCCGCCTCAAAGGTCGGCCCATAGGCGAGCTTGTCTTGCAACGCCAGCACCACCAGCCGCAACTCCGGCATGGGACTGCGGTCAGCCTGCAGATAGATAGGCTCGGCATAGAGCAGCGCCTTGCCGGAAGGAATCACCAACAGCGTTCCCCGACGCACACGCGAGCCTTGCTGATTCCACAGACTCAACTGACCCGAGATCTGCGCGTTCTGATCGATGCGCGCCTCGATCTGCAGCGGACCATCCACCAGCTTTGTCTTGGGAAAGTTGTAGACCACCGCGGTGCCGTAGTGTTCGCCGTCGCTGCGTCCCGCGATCCAGCCGATAAGATTGTTGCGGTTGGCCGGAGTAAACGGCAGAATCTCGACAAACTCGACGCCGCTCTCGCCCGGCAGCTTCATCAGCACAAAGTTCGGCTGCATCGGCAGTGTCTGCTGCGTGTTGCCTTCGCCCATGCCGACCTCCGTGGCCACAGTCCATAGATCTTCCCGGTTATAGAAGACCGAGGGACTCGTCATGTGATAGAGGCCGTACACCTCAGCTTGTAACTTGAGCATTAACTCCGGGTACCGCACGTGCTTGCGCAACCCAGCCGGCATCTCCGCCGCGTCCTTGAATAAACTCGGGAAGATCCCACGATACGCCGCCAGGATCGGGTCCTGCTTGTCAAAGACATAGAATGTTGTTGTTCCGTCATAGGCGTCGACCACTACCTTGACGCTGTTGCGCATGTAATTCAGAGACTGGCCTGCGACCGTGTAATGCGTCGCATACGGATAACTATCCGAGCGCGTAAACGCGTCCAGAATCCACGAAAGCCGGCCATCCTCGCCAAGCACGACATACGGGTCGTTCTCGAAGGTTAGAAACGGCGCAAGTGCCGAGATTCGGTCATGCACGCCTCGCCGCATCAGCAGCCGGCTCCTGGCATTCACATCGTCGCTGAAGGGAAGCTTGGCCAGATCTCCTCGGTCGAATGCAATCAGCGCGCGGCGCAGAAAGCCGCCCAGTTCGATGCCGCCTCTTCCCTGAGTAGGAGGTCAGATTATTGGCGTCGCCTTGCGGATAGTTGAACTCCTGCTGGCGCGTCTTCACGTACACATCGGTGTTAGTCAGCTCGCCAAAGTAGATCTCCGGCCGCGTCAGGTTCAGGCTGGGCGTAGTGCTCTGCACTGGCATGTTACTCATCAGCAGCGTCGGCAGCCCTTCGGACGTAAAGCCATTGACCGGGTTCACCGTTATTCCGTAGCCGTGTGTGTAGATCAGCTTTTCATTGATCCAGTTGCGGCTGCTCTCGGGTAGTTTCTCGACATTCAATTCGCGCGCCGCCAGCATCACCTCGCGCATCGAACCGTCGATCTGGTAGCGATCGATGTCGATGTCGACAAAGTCGTAGTATGTCCGAATCTCCTGAATCTGCCGCAATGTATCCTGCAGCGCACGCCAGTCCCATAGGCGAATATTCTGAAGCGTTGCCTGATTGTTGGCCGGGTCTGTAGCATCCACCGTCGTTTCGGCCGGAAACTCACGCTGCACAAATCGGTCCAGCCCGAAAGCCTGCCGAGTCATCTTGATGTTATTAGCGATATAAGGCTGCTCGCGCACTAACTCATTTGGCTTGACCACAAAGCTCGATACATACCAGCCTATGAGCGTGACCGCTCCGTAACAGACCACCGCCGGCGCAACAGACGCAACCAGCCAGCGCCCGCGCGGCGCAAAGATGCCGCCCATCCATGCAATCAGCGCTCCCAGCACCAGCGCCACAGACACCACAAGCAAACCGGTCAGCGTCACATGCGCGTCGGTATAAGTCACTCCGTCAAATATTGTATGGTGCTCGAAGAGTTGCTCAAAGCGGCCAACATACACGCGCCCCGCGATAACCAGCAAAAGAAAGCCAACCGAGATAGAGAGCCCGCGCCACGGCAGCCCGCTAAGACTGCGGCTCTGGCTCAGAGCACGCGCTCCGCCCGAGACCAACAGAAACACCACTGCAATCACACATGAGATCACGCTGAGCGTCAGCAGCCAGCCGAGAATCAGTTGCCATGCCGGAAGGGTAAACAGATAGAAGTCGAGAGCCTTGCCGAAGATCGGATCGACTGCCCCGCCCCGAGGCGCATACCACCAGAGCGCGAGCGTCTGCCACTCCGCGGCCATTGTGATGCCGGTAAGCAACGCAATCAAAAGCGAGCCGCCAACGGAAACAATAAGCAGCACCGGCTTGAGCGACAGATTCAACGGCTGACCGCTGATATAGATCGTATGGTCGCTCGGTAGATCCTCTTTGTGCGCATGTTTGAACGCGGAGAAGACCCCAAACAGAATCAGAAATGTCACTGCAAAGAAGCCGGCGAAGATTCCCCACTCCAGCCCCTGTGCCTTCCAGAAGACCTCTCCATACCCGAGCGACTTGAACCACAGCAAGTCAACCCAATAGGAAATCGCCGTTCGCCCGAAGAGCAAAATAACGGCAACAACGGCGATCAAGAAGCAATAATCTGCGGCCTCCGCGGCGAGGCTGCGGCGACGAGTGATTCCAATCGATGGTTTCGGGCAACTCTCTACCCCACTCTTTCTAGTTTCAGGTTTGCTTCGATTTTGTCAGGCATATTTGCCTGCATCGCGGGCCCGGAGCAATGCGCAAACGCAATACGCCGCCGGTCTCACTAACTTCACTCTAGTCTCTTCGGCGGCGCCTACGTGCGGCTTCCTCATACACCGCCGAGTACTCACGCGCCGGCCTCTCCCAGCTATAGTTCCGTGCCATGCCGTTGAGCATCAGTTTCGTCCAGCCTTCCTTGTCTTCAAAGGCCACCGCTGCCCGTTCAATCGCTGCCAACAGTGCTCCCCCATTCCGGCCCTTGAATTTGAAGCCGGTCCCGGTTCCCTGCTCCGGGTCCCACTCCTCGATCGTGTCGTCGAGCCCGCCCGTGGCCCGCACCACCGGCACTGTGCCGTACTTGAGCGAATAAATCTGATTCAGCCCGCAGGGCTCGTAAAGCGACGGCATCAGAAAGATGTCGGCGCCGGCCTCGATCTTATGCGCCAGCGCCTCGTCATAGCCAACCCGCACGCCCACGTTCGCCTTGTTCCAGAATGCCCAGTCGCGGAAGAACTTCTCGTAAACTGGCTCGCCCGAACCCAGCGCCACCACCGCCACATCCATCTCCGAAAGCTTGCCGGCAATCTCCTCCACCAGGTCGAAGCCCTTCTGTCCGGCAAAGCGCGAGACGATCCCGATCACCGGCGACGACTCATCCATATTGTCCAACCCAAAGGTGTGCAGCAAATCGTCGCGGCATTCCTTCTTTCCTTTGAGATCTTCAGGCGTGTAGCGTGCCGCCAGGTTCCGATCCGGTGGCCGGGTCCCACTGCGCATAGTCCACGCCATTCAGAATCCCGCGCAGATCCATCGCCCGCCCTTGCAGAACGCCATCCAACCCTTCTCCAAACTCCGGCGTCCGAATCTCCTCTGCATACTTGCGGCTCACCGTGGTCAGCATGTCGGAGTACACCAGACCGCCCTTGAGAAAATTGAAACTGTCGAAATGCTCCAACCTGTCCATGGTGAAGATCTCCCAGGGAAAGAGCAGCCTCTCGGTCGTCACCGGCGGAAATGCACCCTGGTATGCGGCATTGTGAATGGTCAGCACAGCCGCACTGTGCCCCAACGATCGGATCGGCGGCGTACAACGTACGCAGGTAGACAGGAATCAGCGCAGCCTGCCAATCGTGCACATGAAAGACCTCTGGCACGCCCAGCAGCTTCGTCGCCTCCAGCACCGATCGGCAGTAGAGCGCGAATCGCTCCGCGTTATCCGGATAGTCTCGCCCGCCGCTCCCATAGAGTTCCTTCCGGTCAAACATCTCCGGGCAGTCCACAAAGTAGAACTGCACCCCGTCGCGCTTGCCGCCATCTACGATGCCCGCAAAGCGGTTGTAATACTGAAATGGAATGGTGATCGACCGCACCGCGTACTTCAACTCGCCTTCAATCTGCCGCCGTATCCTTGCATAGAGCGGCAGATAAACCGTCACCTCGTGACCCAGCTTCGCTAGCTCCGGTGGCAGCGCCCCCACCACGTCCGCCAATCCCCCCGTCTTGGCAAACGGAACGCACTCCGAAGCGGCAAAAACGATCTGCATGATGGCTTCCCTCTAGTCCAACAATAAGCTATCATCCTGAGCGTCTTCAGTCGCGATCGTGCGCTTCGGTTCCGTGGAATGAATCTCGGCCACTCCCGACGACTGCGAATCGCCGCGATTTGATGTCGCGCATCGGTGGCTGGCCAAAGAGACGGCTGTACTCGCGATTGAATTGGCTTGCGCTCTCATACCCGACCTCGAAGGCAGCACTCGCGGCGTCGATGCCTTCGGTAAGCATGCGCACGCGCGCGGCATGCAATCGCAGCCTCTTCTGATATTGAAGCGGGCTCATCGCGGTCAGCGAGCGAAAATGATGATGCAGCGTGGAGACACCCATCTGCGCAATCGACGCGAGTTCATCTACGCGCAAGGGCTTATCGTAATTCGCCCTGAGCCAGCCGACAGCTCGGGCCGTGCGGTTGCTCTGCTCGCCCAGCGTGGCGATCGAGCGCAGATGCATTCCCAGCGGCCCGCGCAGCAGGCGGTAGATGACCTCCCGCTGGATCAGATGGCTGAGAAATGGAATATCCTGGGGTGCGTCGAGAAGATCGAGCAATCGGAAACAGGCATCAAACAGCTCAGGCGAGGTCTTTCCCACAGCCATGCCGCGCGCGCCAGTGACCGCGTCAGGCGCGTGAAACTCTGCCTGACTGAGAATCTCCCGGACAGACGGCATATCAAGCCTGAGCAGTATGGCCAGAATCGGCTCTTCCCGCGTTGCTTTGGTGACCTGGCTGATGACCGGCATATCGATCGACGTCAGCAGGAAGGTGGAGTTGTCGCAGATAAGCGTGGTTCCGCCGACGTTGATGCGCTTTTCTCCCTGTGCGAAGACGATCAACTCGGGCTCGTAGGCCGCGGAAGTGCACTCCGTAGGAGCACTTTTACGGTAGAGGCTCAGCCCCGGCACGCCGGTTATCGCTCGACCGTCGGATTGAATGTGATCCGCGATCTTGCGGGCCAGATCGGACCTCATCCGCACCAACTCAGCCCGCAAATCTCCGTTTGCAACCTTGTGCTTCGCCATGTACGCTCCGTGACAACCCTGCATATTCAGCCTACTGCTGAACCAGCCCCAAATGCACAAAAAGTGAACTGCTCGACATAAATAGGCAATCAAGAGGAAGGATCTGGATACCGCCCGAAGAGGAACTGCGCCTATTCTTTGCTCTGAGAGAAAGTGCGAGTCGCGTCTATCTGCCCTGCATCTCAATGATTGGCCGAGACGGCCCGAGGAATCCCCATGTACAACGCAAAAGCCTATTCCGTTGCCAGTGAAACATCGCCGTTTGTGTCTACCACGATCGCGCGGCGCGATCCCAGCGAACACGACGTTCAGATCGAAATCCTTTTCTGCGGCATCTGCCATTCTGATCTCCATCAGGCCCGCAACGAGTGGAGCGGCATGATGCCGACCGTTTATCCCTGCGTACCCGGCCACGAGATCGTCGGCCGCGTCACCAAGGTTGGCTCCGCCGTGACCAAATTTAAACCCGGCGACCTGGCTGCCGTCGGCTGCCTTGTCGACTCCGACGGCACGTGCCCCGAGTGCCAGGCTGGCATGGAGCAGTTCTGCCCCAACATGATCCTCACTTACAACTTCCCCGATAAACACACCGGCGGCGTGACGTACGGCGGTTACTCCGACAGCATTGTCGTCAAAGAGCACTTCGTACTCAGCGTTCCCAAGAACCTCGATCTTGCCGGAACCGCGCCTCTGCTCTGCGCCGGAATCACCACCTATTCGCCGATGCGCCATTGGGGCGTGACCAAGGGCAAGAAGGTCGGCGTCGTCGGACTCGGCGGACTCGGCCACATGGGCGTCAAGTTCGCGCATGCCTTCGGAGCGCACACGGTTGTCTTCACCACTTCGCAGAGCAAGAAGGACGATGCACTGCGCCTTGGCGCCGATGAAGTTGTTCTCTCGCGCAATGCCGACGAGATGGCCAAACATGCCGGCAGCTTCGACTTCATCCTTGACGCCGTCGCCGCCGAACACGACATCAACGCCTACATCAACCTGCTTCGCCGCGACGGCAACATCACCATGGTGGGCGCGCCGGAGAAGCCGCTGGCCGTCTCCGTCTTCGGCCTCATCTTCGCGCGCCGCAGCTTCTCCGGCTCGCTGATCGGGAGCCTCGCGGAGACACAGGAGATGCTCGACTTCTGCGGCCAGCACAACATCACCTCGGACGTTGAAGTCATTCCGATCCAGAAGATCAACGAAGCCTACGAGCGGCTGGCCCGCTCCGATGTGAAGTACCGCTTCTCGATCGACATGGCTTCGCTCAAATCCGAGTAACGCGAGAAAGCAACCCTGAGTACGTAAGCAAGGAGAGGCAATGCAAAAGCGCACAGTTGGGCAAGAATCTGGAAGTCTCTGCACTTGGACTCGGCTGCATGGGGTTGAGCTTCGGCTACGGCCCCGCGGCCTGCAAGGGCGGGATCAGCCCCATTCCTGAGCGCAGAATTCTTTCTGTGTCGGTCGCGCTTGAACGATTGGCAACGCTGCTTCCATCACCTCACCCAATCAACCGCACAAATCCGAGGAGAGCCATGAAAACCTTAATGTTAGGTCTGTTGCTATCGACACTGATTGCGCAGGCGTCCTACGCACAGCAACCGCCAGCGCCACCAACGGAAACGATTAAAACTGCCGCAACGCAAACACCCGAACAACAGGAAGTCATCAACCTCTCAAACATGAAGTGGAACTGGATGGCTGATAAGAAGGTCGATTCCCTGGAGACTCTGTTTGACGACAAAGCCATGTTCACTCACATGGGAGGGACCTGGGGAAAAACCCAGGAACTCGCCACCATCAAGAGCGGAGGCATCTGGTACAAAAAAGCTCAAGTTTACGCAGTTGACGCTCGCATATTTGGTAACACAGCCATCCTGCTAGAGGACATTGATTTGCAGGCGGCAGTCGGTGAGCATGAAGTCACCAATCCTTTTATGGTGACTGAGGTTTATATCAAGGAAAACGGCAAGTGGAAGCTCGCCCAACTCACGTTCTCGCATCTGCTTAGGCCGGTCAAAATGAATGGCAATAAGAATTAGCCACGCTTCGTCAATCGTTAGGGAAAAGAATTGACACCACACAAAGGAGAAGCGATGCAAAAGCGCACATTAGGTAAGGATCTGGAAGTATCAGCGCTCGGCCTTGGCTGCATGGGAATGAGCTCGGGCTATGGCCCGGCAGCCGGCAAGGGCGAGATGATCAAGTTGATTCGCAGTGCCTTCGATCTTGGCGTCACACACTTCGATACAGCTGAAGCCTATGGGCCATTCGTGAATGAAGAGCTGGTGGGCGAGGCGCTTGAGCCGATCCGCGACAAAGTTGTGATTGCCACCAAGTTCGGCTTTGACATCGATCCCGATACGGGCGCTCGCACTGGCGGGACCAACAGCAATCCCACGCATATCAAGAGAGTGGCAGAAGACGCTCTGAAACGCCTGCGGACTGATTGCATCGATCTTTTCTATCAACACCGCGTCGATCCTGACGTGCCGATTGAAGACGTCGCAGGGGCGATCAAGGAGTTGATTGCCGAGGGCAAGGTCAAACACTTCGGTATGTCCGAGGCTGGCGTTCAGACGATTCGCCGCGCGCACGCCGTGCAGCCGCTCACCGCAGTGCAGAGCGAATATTCGCTCTTCTGGCGCGGCCCGGAGGCCGAGCTTCTGCCGACGTTGGAGGAGCTTGGAATCGGCTTTGTGCCCTTCAGCCCGCTCGGCGCCGGTTTCCTCACGGGCAAGATCGACGAGAACACAAAGTTCGATCCTACCGATTTTCGAAACGTCGTTCCGCGCTTTTCGCCCGAGGCGCGCAAGGCCAACATGGTTTTGGTCGAACTGGTCAAAACCGTCGCGAAGCGCAAAGGAGTAACACCGGCGCAAGTCGCACTCGCGTGGCTTCTGGCCCAGAAGCCGTGGATCGTACCGATCCCCGGAACCACCAAGCTGCATCGTCTGGAGGAAAACCTCGGCGCAGTGAATGTTGAACTGACCACTGACGACCTCAAGCAGATCGACGAAGCCTCTTCCAGCTTGAAACTCGAAGGGGCACGCCTGCCTGAAGCCGCATTGAAGATGACCGGGCTTTAGACGGCAGAGCGTACCAGTTCAATCGCCGACTAATTTGGATGACAACAACATGAAGGAGACGCAATGCAAAAACGCAAATTGGGAAACAGTAACCTCGAAGTATCGGCCCTAGGCCTTGGCTGCATGGGAATGAGTTGGTCCTATGGTCCAGCGAAAGACAAGCAGGAGATGATTTCTCTTCTCCACGCCGCAGTCGAGCGCGGCGTGACATTCTTCGATACCGCTGAGGTCTACGGACCACTGCAGAACGAAGAACTTGTCGGCGAGGCTCTTGCACCCTTTCGCGGAAAGGTCGTCATCGCGACCAAGTTCGGGTGGGAAGCCAATCCCGAGCGACGGCGGCAAATGGAACGCCTTGAACAGCCGGCCCGAGCACATCAAGCAGGTCGCAGAGGCATCGCTGAAACGGCTGAAGGTCGATGTAATCGATCTTTTTTATCAGCATCGTGTCGATCTGAACGTTCCCATCGAAGACGTAGCAGGCGCAGTCAAGGATCTGATTCAAGAAGGCAAGGTCAAGCACTTCGGAATGTCGGAAGCCAGCGCACAGACCATCCGCCGTGCTCACGCAGTTCAGCCTGTCGCCGCGCTCCAGAGCGAGTACTCGCTCTTTTGGCGGGAGCCGGAAGAGACGGTGATGCCCACGCTGGAGGAACTTGGAATTGGCTTCGTTCCCTTCAGTCCGCTGGGCAAAGGATTCCTGACCGGCAAGATCGATGCCAATACAAAATTCGACAGCACGGATTTTCGCGGCACAGTGCCGCGCTTCAGCGCGGAAAATCGCAAGACAAACCAGGCCTTGGTCGATTTGGTGACCGCTTTCGCAAATCAGAAGAAGGCGACCCCAGCGCAGATCGCGCTCGCATGGCTGCTTGCGAAAAAGCCGTGGATCGTTCCGATTCCAGGCACAACCAAGCTGGCTCGGCTGGAAGAGAATCTTGGAGCGGCAGAGGTTGAACTAACTCCAAGCGATGTGCGCGCCATCGAAGAAGCATCTTCAAAGATCAAGCTTGAAGGGGCTCGTTATTCGAAATTCCATGAACAGCTGGTTGGCCGGTGAACGGCAACCTGCGGGAGAATCCGAAGATGAAAGCACTGTGTTGGATCGCGTTGGCAGCACTGGTAGCAATCCCCGGTTCCATTAAGGCCCAGGCTGCAAACAAGGAGGCTGCCGCCCATGACTCGGCAAGGGAACGGCTGATCGGGGCGTGGCATCTGGTGCGCATCGATGCGCCGGGACCGGATGGAAAACCCATCGACACGTCGCAGCCATTAGGCATATTGATCTACACGCGCGATGGACATATGTCTGTGCAGCTCATGTATCCCAAGCAGGCAAATGCTCAATCCAACGAATACGTTCTGGATGGGTATGAGGCGTCCTTCGGGAGCTACGACATCGATGAAGCGGCACACACGCTGACCCATCATGTGCAGGGATCGAACACGCGCAACCTTCTCGTCGGCAAGGATCTGCAGCGCGTTTATCAGTTCAAGAAAAATGGGGATCTGATCATCAAGTCGGCTCGGCCCGATGAACACTGGTCCGCCACATGGAAACACTACTAAGCGGCGCTCTTCATCGTTGACGCTCAGCGACGACTGCTGAGAGTTCCGTATGGAAGGAGAGACAATGCAAAAGCGCAAGTTAGGAAATAGCAATCTTGAAGTATCGGCACTTGGCCTCGGCTGCATGGGAATGAGCTTTTGCCTATGGCCCGGCCAAAGACAAGCAGGAGATGATCGCTCTTCTGCGCGCGGCCGTCGAGCGTGGCGTTACTTTCTTTGACACGGCCGAGGTCTACGGCCCGTTCACGAACGAAGAACTGCTTGGCGAGGCGCTCTCACCGGTGCGCGACCAGGTGGTGATCGCCACTAAGTTCGGCTTCAATCTCAATCCTGACGGAAGCCCCGGCTGGCAAGGACTCAACAGCCGCCCCGAACACATCAAGCAGGTTGCGGAGGCTTCGCTCAAGCGGCTCAAGATCGACGCGATCGATCTTTTCTATCAGCACCGCGTCGACCTGGATGTGCCGATCGAGGACGTAGCTGGAGCCGTGAAGGAACTGATCGCCGAGGGCAAGGTGAAGCACTTCGGCATGTCGGAGGCCGCCGCGAAGACGATCCGCCGCGCACACGCCGTGCAACCGGTGACGGCGGTCCAGAGCGAGTATTCTCTGTGGACCCGAGGCCCCGAGGAAGAGGTGCTGCCGACGCTCGAAGAGCTTGGCATCGGCTTCGTCCCTTATAGTCCGCTGGGCAGGGGCTTCCTGACGGGAAAGATGGACGAGAGCACCACCTTCGACAAGACCGACTTCCGCAGCACGCTGCCGCGCTTTACGCCGGAGGCACTGAAAGCGAATCAGGCGCTGGTCGATCTGCTCGGCAAGATCGCGGCCGGGAAGAAGGCGACGCCCGCACAGATCGCGCTCGCATGGCTGCTGGCCCAGAAGCCGTGGATCGTGCCGATTCCGGGAACGACGAAGCTGCATCGCCTGGAGGAAAACATTGGAGCCGTCGCCATCGAACTCACCGCCGGCGATCTGAAGGAGATCGAGAGCGCCGCGGCAAAGATCAAGGTGGAGGGCGCGCGGTATCCCGAAGCAATTGAGAAGATGACCGGCCGCTAAGGAACTTCCGCGGCTTTTGAATCGTCCTTAACTGTAAGGAGACAAACATGAGCAAGAAGATGTTGCGTCGTACCTTTCTGAAAGAGGGCGCGATCGCGCTGGGTGGCGTGGCAGTCTGCGACTTGAGCAGGATTGCCAGCGCCACACCCGCGCAAGCGAAGTCTCAAGTATTTTTTACACGAGACATCAGCGTCAGCGGATTACTGAAGATCTACTCCAAGATCAATGCAGGCATGACCGGCAAGATCGGCATCAAGCTGCACACCGGCGAACCGCATGGGCCGAACCTGCTGCCGATTGGGCTCATTCAAGGCTTGCAGCCGCACATTCCGAACAGCGCCATCGTTGAATGCAATGTGCTTTACCCGAGCCCGCGGCAAAACACGGCAACGCATCGCGAAACGATCAAGACCAATGGATTCACCTTTTGCCCGGTCGACATCATGGACGCCGACGGCGATGCAATGCTTCCTATTCCGGGTATGCGCGAGCTTCTTGCCTCCGCGCCTCCTCGCTACACGCCCGGAGATCATCTCACGGAGATTGCGGTCGGAAAGAATCTGCTGAACTACGATTCCCTCTTTGTCTATACACACTTCAAGGGCCACACGATGGGCGGCTTTGGCGGATCGCTCAAGAACATCGCGATCGGCTGCTCCTCCGGCAAGGTGGGCAAGCTGCAGATTCATCGCGAGGGCTGGCCAACGGGACCGCTCTTTCTGGAGCGCATGGTCGAGGCGGGAAAAGGGATCACCGAGCATTTTGGCGCGCACATCACTTATATCAATGTGCTGAAAAACATCTCAGTGGACTGCGATTGCGATGCGCATGGCGTGAAACCGACCTGCAACGACATCGGCATCCTCGGCTCGCAGGATATTCTGGCCATCGACAAAGCTTCCGTCGATCTGGTCTATGCGCAGCCTGAGAGCCAGCGGCACGATATCGTGGAACGCATTGAGTCGCGCAGCGGGCCGCACCAGATCGAATACATGAAGACCTTGCGGATGGGCAACGATCAGTACGAACTGATCACGCTCTGAGAGAGACCAGCACTGGCGGGAAACCAGTTGAGTTCGCCGACGGGAAACACCACGGAGGGAGTCTTCAAATGGAGATCACACGAAACGGTTCTCAACCTTCTCGAAAGGGACCGGCGGAGTATTTCACAGGCACGGTTCGGGTCGATCCGCTCTTTGAGTCACCCGAACCTGCGCGCGTCGTGGGCGCTACTGTCACCTTCGAGCCTGGCGCGCGTACCGCCTGGCACACTCACCCGCTCGGCCAAACCCTGATTGTCACCTCCGGCTGTGGCCGCGCGCAGCGCTGGGACGGCCCAATCGAAGAGATCCGGCCCGGCGACGTGATCTGGTTTGCACCGGGAGAACGCCATTGGCACGGAGCAGGACCGGCGACCGCGATGACTCATATCGCCATTCAGGAGATGCTCGATGGCAAGACCGTCGATTGGATGGAGCAGGTGAGCGACGAGCAGTATCAGGCGTAGCTCTGCTGAGAAGAAGCATGCGGGACATATCTTCCCCATGGCCTTCGTCTACCATGGGAAGTAGCACATGCCCGCCAAACCCAAGCTCGGCCAAAACTTCCTCGTCGATTCCGCCGCCATCCAGCGCATTGCCGCCTCGATCGGCGATCTCACTGGCCGCACCGTCGTCGAAGTCGGCCCCGGCCGCGGCGCCATCACCGAAGAGCTTGCCGCCCGTGCCGCTCATCTGATAGCCGTCGAGTTGGACCACGACCTTGCCCTTCAACTGCGCATTCACTTCCCGCCAGAGCGTGTCACCGTCGTCGAGCAGGATGTGCTGCATTTCGACTTCACAGCAGCCTCTGAAGCTGCGGGGCAACCTCTGCTGGTAGTCGGCAATCTTCCCTACGGAATCACTTCGCAGATCCTGCTCAAGCTGGCCGCCAGCCATGCGGCTATCGACCGCGCCATACTCATGGTGCAGCGCGAAGTGGCCGATCGCATCGTTGCCCAGCCGGGTTCGCGCGACTACGGCCTGCTCTCGGTCACTGTCCAGATGCATGGACCGGCGCAGTCGCTCTTCACGCTGCCGCCCGAGTCCTTCAGCCCGCCACCTGATGTCCACTCGACTGTCTTCCGCTGGCGTTTTGCTCCACGCTTTGCAGATCTGGGTGTAGAAGAGGCCAGCTTCCTGCGTTTCGTGCGCCTGTGCTTTGCCCAGAAGCGCAAGACATTGGCCAACAATTTGCGAGCCGCCGGGATTCCGCCTGAATCCGTCACCGCCGCGTTGGCCGCAGCCGCAATCGATCCCACGGCACGCGCCGAGGCACTCTCCATCGAGAGTTTTGCGGCACTCTCTCGCTGCTTGAAGATTTGAGCTTAGAGCATTTTTACAGCTTCTATCGAGTCTGGGTGCCCCACCCTCGCCGCGTCTTTGTTTTTGCGGCTAGGGTGGGATACCTCAATCCCTTCATTACCGGGAGAATGAAAATGCTCTATCTTCCTAAAAAGTCCTTGGCCTTCTGAACGAGAACGTCGCGGCTCACATCGGAGATGGCGTTGGTGAGGGGAATGCTCTTGGGGCAGACCTCGACGCAGTTCTGCGCGAAGCCGCACTCCTGAATGCCACCGTCGCCGGCGAGTGCGCGCAGGCGTTCCGCCGCCAGGACCTTTCCGGTCGGGTGATTGTTGAAGAGCTTGACCTGAGCGATCGTGGCCGCACCAACAAAGCCCGTATCCTCGTTGAACTGCGGACAAACCTCCATGCAACAGGTGCACGAGATGCAATTGGAGAGCGGATAGTTGATCTCCTGCTGCTGCGGCAGAACACGCGGGCCTGCGCCCAGATCATAGGTCCCGTCGATGGGAACCCAGGCTTTCACCGCCTTCAGGTTTTCAAACAACACCGACCGGTCCACTTGCAAATCGCGAACCAGCGGAAACTTCGACAGCGGCTCGACGCGAATCGGCTGCTCAAGATTGTCGACCAGCGACGAGCAGGCCATGCGGGCCTTGCCGTTGATTCTCATCGCGCATGACCCGCAGATCTCCTCAAGACAATTGGAATCGTAAGTCACGGGAGTCGTCGGGCGGCCGTCGGCGGTGACCGGATTGGCGGCGATCTCCATCATCGCTGAGATGACGTTCATTCCCGGCCGCCACTCGATCTCGAAGCTCTCCCAAATGGCAGGAGCATCGGGGCTGGCCTGGCGCTTGATTTCAAATTGCACGGTCTTGTTTGCCATTGTCAGTCTCCCTCTCCTCATTTGGCTGCGTCGTAGCGGCGCGGGCGCGGCTTGATGTACTGCGTGTCGACTGCCTCGTACTCAAAGCGCGGTCCAGCGGCGGTGAAGTGGGCTTTGGTCGTCTTCAGAAAGTGCTCGTCGTTGCGCTCGGGAAAGTCCGGCTTGTAGTGCGCGCCGCGCGACTCATCGCGCAAGATCGCTCCCTGAACCACGACGCGCGATAGCTCAAGCATGTTATAGAGCTGGCGCGCAAAAGCGAAGCTCGTGTTAGCCCACTGGCTGCGGTCGGCGAGATTCACATTCTTGTAGCGATCAAGCAGCTCGACGATTTTCTTGTCGGCCTCTTCGAGACCCTTGTTATATCGAATCACCGTAGCATGCTTGGTCATGGTATCACCTAACTCGCGCCATAACTTGAATGGATTCTCTTTGCCATCGTTGTTGAGCAGGCGTGTGTTGATCGCGGCCTGGCGAACTAACTCGGCCGCATGGCCGCCGTCGCCATCCTGTGCGGACAGATTTTTGGCATAACTCAGAGCATTCGGCCCGGCGACAAATCCTCCGTAGATGCAACTGACCAGCGAGTTCGCGCCCAGGCGATTTGCTCCGTGGTACTGATATTCGCATTCGCCGGCGGCAAAGATGCCCGGAATATTCGTCATCTGGTTGAAATCCACCCACAGGCCGCCCATCGTATAGTGCATGCCGGGAAAGATCTTCATGGGCACATCGTGCGGATCGTCGCCGACAAACTTCTCGTAAATGTCGAGAATGCCGCCGAGTTTGCGGTCGAGCGTGGCGCGGTCGATGTGCGAGAGGTCGAGATAGACCATCGGCTGGCCGTCGATGCCCAGGCCTTCCTCGTAGACGACCTTGTGAATGGCGCGCGTGGCAATGTCGCGCGGCACGAGATTGCCGTACTTCGGGTACCACTCCTCAAGAAAGTAATAACGCTCAGCCTCGGGGATTTGCTTGACGGGGCGCTTGTCGCTGGGAGTGCGCGGAACCCAGATACGGCCGCCCTCGCCGCGCGCCGACTCCGACATCAGCCGCAGCTTGTCTTCGCCGGGGATGCATGTGGGATGCACCTGAATCAGTTCGCCATTGGCGTAGTAGACACCCTGCTGATAGACAGCCGATTGTGCCGAGCCAGTGCAGACAACAGAGTTGGTGCTCTTGCCAAAAATAGCCCCGATGCCGCCAGTCGCAAGAATGATGGCGTCCGCCGGAAAGCTGCGCAGCTCCATCGTGCGCAGATCGAGCGCCGTGATTCCGCGCGCCACGCCCTTGGAATCGATCACGGCGGACAGAAACTCCCAGCCCTCGTACTTCTTGACCTTGCCCTCGGACTCGTGGCGGCGAACCTGCTCGTCGAGCGCATAGAGCAGTTGTTGCCCGGTTGTAGCTCCGGCAAATGCTGTGCGGTTGTAAAGCGTGCCGCCGAAGCGGCGAAAGTCGAGCAACCCTTCTGGCGTACGATTGAAGGGCACGCCCATGCGATCCAGCAAGTCGATAATCGCCGGCGCGGCCTCGCACATGGCCTTCACCGGTGTCTGGTTGGCCAGGAAGTCGCCGCCATAGATCGTGTCGTCGAAGTGCTTGTAGGTGGTGTCGCCCTCGCCCTTCAGATTCTTGGCCGCGTTGATGCCGCCCTGCGCGCAGACCGAGTGAGAGCGCTTCACCGGGACGATCGAGAAGAGATCAACGTTGCCGCCAGCCTCGGCGATCTTGATCACCGCCGCGAGACCGGCCAGCCCTCCGCCAACCACGATGATTCTAGGTCCTGCCATGAATGACGTTCCTTTCGAATGCCCTCAAGTTCCTGGCTCTTTGGTTCTCAAAGAATACCGGAGAGAAACTCGATGTCTTGAAAGGGCACGACTTCAGTCGTGCCGCAAAAACCGAAAAACGAATAGGGCTTTAGCCCCTGCGGGATGTCTTCCTTGACTTCGTCCGAAATACCGAATTTCCATTCCCATGACGGTACGTTCTCGCAAGACTCAACTCTCACCTAAAAGCTAACGGCTGGCGTTCCCACAAATGCCCAAATGCTCATCAGCCCCATGACGGCAAGCCCGACTCCGAGAGCAACGCAGACATACCCAAAGCGCTTGCGAGCCGTCACACCGGGCGTGATGCCCCACTTGGCCGCGAAGAGCCACACGCCATAAGCGAAGTGCCAGCAGATGGCGATCATGGCAATGACGTAAACGGCCAGCATCCATGGGTTCGCAAGTTCCTGCTGCACTTTTGCAAACGCCGCCATGGGATGCTCCGGCAGGCTGACGCCCATGAAGCGCTGCCGGATCACGTGCTGCACGATATACGCGAAGGCGATGAGGCCGGTATAGCGCTGGGCGACGTAAAGCCAGTTCCCTGCCCAGGGATAATAGACGATGTTCGACTTGCCGCGCAGCCAGATCCAGACGCCGTAGCAGCCGTGATAGAGAATCGGCAGAAAGATGAAGACCCACTCCAACACGCGCACCATTGGCAGGCTGTTGAGGAAGCGAACCTGTTCCCCGTAAGCGATGGGGCCTTTGAGCGCCTCGAAGTTTGAGAGCAGGTGCTCGAGCAGGAATGCGCCGATGGGGATGATGCCCAGCAGTGAATGCAGCTTGTGCCAGAGAAAGGACGAACCCTCGCCGGCGCGCAACGGCTGAACGCCCCGTTGAACGGTCGGCGTTGCTGAGGTTTGAGCGGTTGCCATAACGGTGTCAGCTCCTAAAGGCTTTGATGCCCGAGGTGTGGAAGAAGGCGCTTTCGGTTTGGGGGACGGGAAGCACGGCCTGAATTTAACTCATTATTGGTGTTCTACATCACCTCCGTCAAGGCGCTCCTCCATTTGATCTCATCAATCTCTCGTCAACGGAGCCCACGGAAGCTCAGACGCCCAGCATTGGCAGCAACGCCGCAATGGCCCGCCCTCGATGGCTGAGTGTGTGCTTGGTTTCAAGATCCAGCTCCGCCATGGTGCGGTCGAGTGCGGGCAGATAAAACAGCGGATCGTAGCCGAATCCGCCCGTGCCGCGCGGCGCGTCGAGAATCATGCCTTCGACCGCGCCATCGGCCGTGTAAAGTGCCATGCCATCGCGGGCCGCAACGAGTACGCAGCGGTAGCGGGCCGTGCGCTCGGCGGCAGGAACTCCGGCGAGGCGTTGCAGCAGAATCAGGTTGTTCCACACGTCGGTGTTATCGTTGGCGTCGGGCGAGTCGGTGAGGCCAAAATCGGCAGCCAAGCGGGCCGACCTCACACCAGGAGCGCCGTCAAGAGCGTCCACCTCAAGCCCGGAGTCGTCGGCCAAAACCAGCTCGCCGGGGGCAAAGCGGGAGTAGTAGACAGCCTTGAGTGTGGCGTTATCGGCGAAGGTGGCGCCGTCTTCCTCGGGAGCCTGGATCGCTTTCAGGTCTGGCAGGGGTTCGATGCAGAGCGAGTGAGCCTCGGCGGCGGTGCGGAAGTCGCGCAGCTTGCCCTGGCTGGTGGTGGCGGCATAGAGACGAAGGGCCATGAATCGAGTGTAATTCTTAAAGCGATCCTCCACGTCGCGGCGGCCTTTGACAGAGATCTCTCGTCCTGCATATTGTCAGTTGACAGTGGGAAGGACGACAAGAACGATGACTCGAATTGTCTTGCGCACGCACAATAATCGGCTTGGCATTGGGTTTGGCAACGAGCGCCGCCAGCGCTGCGGCAGCCGCGGTGGGACCGTTGGAACTGCGCGTGAACGAGCTGAAGACGCCGCTGGGCATCGACGATCCGGCGCCTCGCTTCTCCTGGCAGTTGCAGGACCAGGCACACGGCGCGAGGCAGACGGCCTACGAAGTTCAGGTTGCGACGCGGGCCGAACTGCTCCAATCCGGCAAGGCTGACATCTGGCAGAGCGGTCGCATCGAGTCCACGGAATCGCTGAATATCCGGTATGCCGGACCGGCCCTTCAACCTAGCACGCGCTACTTCTGGCGAGTCAAGGTGTGGGATGCGACGGGTCATCCATATCCAGACAGCGCAATCAGTTGGTGGGAGACCGGCCTGCTCAAGCAGGAGAACTGGCGCGGCCGGTGGATCGGCTTCGAGACGGCGGAGGAGAATGCCGTCCGTCATGCATCTGCGGTGTGGATCACCAGCCCCGAAACCGGGACTTCACAAGCCGGAAAGAGCACAGAAGAGCGCTTCGCCTACCGTCAAACAGTCACGCTAGCGAAACCGGTGCGCCACGCCACGCTCTTCGCCGCCGGACAGGACACGGTTTCCGCGTGGGTCAACGGCGCGCAACTGCTCAAGGCCGATCCGTTGCCGCCCTG
The DNA here is from genome assembly GCA_963843625.1 of uncultured Acidobacteriaceae bacterium. Classification (GTDB taxonomy): domain Bacteria; phylum Acidobacteriota; class Terriglobia; order Terriglobales; family Acidobacteriaceae; genus Telmatobacter. The sequence goes on along the minus strand of CAWJLK010000009.1, from coordinate 25,594 downwards.
GAAGCAGATGCCATGGAAGAAATTCGTGCGCGCGGATGCAACCGGCGCACTGACAGTGGGCGACAACACCATCGCAATTGAGACAGTGCACTACATTACCAATCCCAACGGCATGGCCTCGGGCGATGCGCCTCCAATGATTGCCACGCTGGTTGTCGAGTACACCGATGGAAGCGTCGCCTCGTTTGTGAGCGGAAGCGAGTGGAAATCGGCGGTTCATCTCCCTGATGGCTGGCAGAAGAAAGGCTTTGACGATGCAAGCTGGAAGACCGCAGTGACATGGAAGCAGCCGTCTGGGCCGATGAGCGCACCTCTCGGCCATCCCTGGATTCCCGACTCGGTGAAAGCGATCCGTCACGGCTTCGACGTGAATAAGCAAGTTAAGTCGGCGCGCATCTATGCCACGGCCTTGGGTGCTTACGAACTCTTCCTCAACGGCAAGCGTGTCGGAGACGATGTGCTTGCTCCCGGTTGGACCGACTATCGCGAGCACGTGAAGTATCAGACCTATGACGTAACCTCTCAGCTTGCAAAAGGCAAGAATGCGATTGTCGCGCTGCTTGCTCCGGGCTGGTATGCGACGCCGCTCGAGTGGTTTCAGCAGCCCAACAACTACGGCGACACGCCGCCCGCGCTTCGTGCGCAACTGCGCATCGAATACGCCGACGGCAGCGTGCAGTGGGTTGCGACAGATACAACCTGGAAGGCGAAACCCTCCTACATCCTCCACTCCGAGATCTATGACGGTGAGAGCCAGGACCTGCGGTCAGCGCGGCCGCTTTGGGACAAAGGCAACTTCAATGAACGTGAGTTGAAGAACGTGATTGCGATCGAGCCCAAGCCGGTCGCATCGAGGCGCAGGAGTTCCAGCCGATTCGAGCCGAGCAGACGCTGACCGCCAAATCCATGACGGAACCAAAACCGGGAGTGTACGTCTACGACTTCGGCCAGAACTTCGCGGGCGTGGAGCGGCTGCGCGTCTCGGGGCCAGCGGGAACGCATCTGCAGCTTCGCTTCGCCGAGATCGTAAACGCGGACGGAACCCTCTACACCGACAATCTGCGCACCGCCAAAGCAACCGATCACTTCATTCTGAGCGGCAAAGGCGCGGAGGAACTCATGCCGCACTTCACCTTCCATGGCTTCCGCTATCTTGAAATCACCGGGCTTCCCGCCGCGCCTCCGAAAGAGTCGGTGACCGCGCTTGTCTTTCACACTGATGCGCCCTTCACGACAAAGCTCGAAACCGGCAGCCCGATGATCAACCAGTTGTGGAAGAACATCCAGTGGGGGCAGCGCTCGAACTTCGTCGGCATTCCCACCGACTGCCCGCAGCGCGACGAGCGCCTCGGCTGGATGGGCGACGCCGAGGTCTTCTGGCGCGCCGCCTCCTACAACATGGATCTCGCCGCCTTCTCGCGGAAGTTTGCCGGCGACATGCGCGGAACGCAGATCGGCACGCCCTACTACGGCATCTATTCGCCCGGAACCGTCTCGCCAAATGCTGGTCACGCGCGCGGGCTGGAGCGACGCCGGCGTCATCATTCCCTGGACCTCGTGGCTGCAAAGCGGAGACACCAGCGTGATCGACGAGAACTGGGCGGCGATGGAAAAGTATCTCGATGCGATCGAAGCGGCGAACCCCGATGGACTATGGAAGCACGACTCCGGAATCCCCTTCGCCGATTGGCTTTCGCCGGAGGGGCGCACCGACTACGTTCTCGTCGCGACCGCCTATTGGGCCTATGACGTGACGCTGATGCAAGAGATGGCGCACGCCACAGGCCGAGCCGACGGCGAGACAAAGTATGCGCAGCTCTTCGCAAAGATCTCGCGCGGCATTTCAGAAGCAGTTTGTGCATGACGACGGCTTCGTGGCCGGAGCGGACAACAGCCCATCACCCTTCGGCCAGATCAACAATCCAGACGCCAAGAGCCACGGCGGCGACACGCAGACAGGCTACGTGCTGGCGCTGCACATGAATCTTGTACCCGAAAAACTGCGCCCGACGGTTGCGCAAAAACTGGCGGACAAGATCGAGGCCAATCACGGGCTGCTGGGCACTGGCTTTCTGGGCACGCCCTATCTGCTGGAAGAACTCACTCAGCACGGGCCACGCCGATCTGGCCTACAAGCTGCTGCTGAATACTGAATACCCCTCGTGGGGCTACCTGGTGGAGCATGGCGCAACAACAATGTGGGAGCGCTGGAACGGCGATCAGATGAAGGGCGACCCCAGCATGAACTCCTACAACCACTATGCCTATGGCGCAGTCGCCGACTGGATCTATCGCTATGCCGCCGGTGTGGACGCCACCCCACTCGATGCCGGCTTCCACACCGTGGTTCTTCATCCATTCTTCGATGCTCGCCTGGGCAGCGTCAGCTTAGACTACGACTCGCCCTACGGCCCGATCCACAGCGACTGGAAGATCACAGGAAGCACCGCCATCTGGCATCTGACCCTGCCTGCCAACACCACGGGAAATTTGGCGTTGACTGCTGCAGAAGCCGCACGCTACAAGCTGGACGGCAAGCCGTTGAAGGCCGGGCCGCAAGTCATTCAACTCGACTCAGGCAGTTACGTATTTTCAGTCGATCTGTGAATATCGTTGCCGCAAACAGAAATGCCTGAGCAATGCTCAGGCATTTCTGTCTGCAATAGAGCATTTTCGGAATTCGGAATTACTGTAGACTTCCGTGCCCCATCCATTCCGCGTTTTTCTGCGGAATGGGTGGGAAACCTACAAAATTTCGGTCTACACAATTTCCAAAAATGCTCTAAAGTTTCTCAGTCGATGGTCTGCTCAAGCCGCAGATCGCGCGAAGATGCGCCAACACTCACCATCCGCTTGCCGCTTGCCGTCACCCACTTCCCTTCCTTCGTCGACCAGTATTGCAACTGGCGCGGAGCAACGTGCAGCGTCACGCGTTTTGGCCTCGCCTGCCGCCAGATGAATGCGATCGAAGCCAACCAGAGCCCGCACCGGGAACTGCACTCCGGCGGGAATCTCGCTGGGCGCGCCGAGATAGACCTGCGGAACCTCGTCTGAGTCCACGCTGCCGGTGTTCTTGATCGTCAGACTGACATCGAGCCCGCCGTCCGAGGCCTTCTCGACCTTCAGTCCAGAGTAAGCAAACGTTGTGTAGCTCAGGCCATGGCCGAAGGCGAAGAGCGGCGCGATGTTCTCCTTGTCGAACCAGCGATAGCCCACGTTGACGCCTTCGCTGTAGGTGGTCTTGCCGTCCACGCCCTTGAAAGAACGCTCGGGATATTTGGGATCGGTGGCGGGGTAGTCTTCGAGCCGCTTGCCCCAGGTCACAGGCAGACGACCGGCTGGGCTGGTCTTGCCAGCCAGCAGGTTGGCCGTCGACCAGCCGCCCTCATCGCCGGGCCACCACATCTCAAGCACAGCCTTGACCTTGTCGAGCCACGGCAGGGCGACGGGCTGGCTGGTGTTGAGCACAACGATGGTATTGGGGTTGACCGCGGCAACTTCTTCGACGAGCTTGTCCTGCTCGCCAGGAAGGCCAAAGACCGGATGAAGGCGCGTCCACAGAAACACCACCGCGACCTTCGCGCTTTTGGCGGCGGCGATGGCGGCCTCGTGGTCGGCCTTGCGCTGCTCCGGGGTATACCAGTTAAGCCGCACCTGCACCGGCGAGTTTGAAGTATCGGGGCTGGTCTTGATCTCAATCAAGTGCGGCCCGGCGGTCAGCTCAACCGCGCGGCGCACGTTGTCCAGGCCATCGGTGGTGGGAACCGCATTGTCCTGGTTGGCTTGCAGAATGTCGCCATGAACGCCGCCCTGGAAGACGCCCGTCGCCGCCAGCCGCTTGCCGTCGAGAGAAATATTGGCGTTGGTACCCATGGCCTGCAGATAGAGCCAGTATGTACCCGCGTGGGGAGGCGTGAGCGAGCCCTTCCAGGTGACGATTGAGTTCGGCGGAAGAGCGTTGCGCGCCAGTGAAGTCCATTTGCGCGTCAACCTGTTTTGCGCCGGAACCCGTGCGTTCAAGTCCCGGCTTTGCCGTCGTGGCTCAAGGCAGAGGCCGGAACAGTCGTGCCGGTCATGTCGTCGTCCACCGCAAACTTGATGTTTGCGTTGCCCGTGATCTTCTTCAGAGCCGCGAGCGGGCCCACCTGGCGCTGCGGCAATCCGACGGAGCGTTCGCCGTTGATGCCGATCGAATCCACCTGTCCGGCAGTTGGACCGATGAGAACCACAGAATCGAGATCGGCCGCCTTCAGAGGCAGCGCGCCGTCCTCGTTCTTCAGCAGCACCGCCGCATCTTCGCCGGTCTTCTCGATGATCTTGGCGTTGGCTTCGATGGACTGCTCGGTCACGTCGTGCTTCGACTCGCCGTCGAGATAGCCGAAGTGAACGATCTCATAGAGAACACGTCCGGCCGCGCGAGTGATGGCGGCCTCGGTGACGGTGCCATCCTTGAGTGCCTCTGTCATCTTCTTTGGGTCGAGCTTCAGACCGAAGTTGCCTCCGCCAAAGCGCTCAGGCGCTGGCTCTTCGGGAATATGGCCGCCAAACATGTTTTCCACCATATCCCCTGTATTAGTGGCCTTACGCGGCGGCGGAGGAGGAAGCGGAGGAAGCATGTCGAAGAATGAGGGGATGGAAAATCCGCCGGCTTTTGGGTCAGGTTCGCCGGGCATCTCCATATCCAGCCCGGCATTGATGAAGTTGACCGCGTGCACCGCGCCCCAGTCGGAGGTCACGAATCCTTTGAACCCAAGCTCGTCGCGCAGGATCTTGGTCAGCGTCGCTTCGTTGCCGCAGGCAAAGGTGCCATTGACGCGGTTATAAGAACACATGATCGACGAGACGTCCGCCTTGCGATCGCCGCTTCGAAGGGCGCCACATAGATCTCGTGCAGCGTCTGGTCGTCGACGAATATGTTGCCGCTGTTCCGAGTCGTAGGCGACGTAGTGCTTGATCTGCGCCATCACGTGCTGCGACTGGATGCCCTTGATCTCGGCAACGCCGATCTCGCTCGTCAGAAGCGGGTCTTCGCCAAAGGTGTTGTAGCCGCGGCCAAACTGGAGATCGCGGTCGATATTCACAAAAGGCTGCAGGGAAACGTCGATGCCGAGTGCGCGGTCCTCGCGGCCGATCACCAGGCCGTTCTCCTCGGCCAATTTGCGGCTGAAGGTGGCGGCCACGCCCATCGTGGCCGTCTCGCCCTGCGAGGGATGCCGTGTCAGCACGCCCGGAGGCCCGTCGGCGAAGCGCAGCCCTGGAATGCCCAGCCGCGGAATGCCGGCCAGATAGCCAGCCTGCCCCTGGTAGACCGCCGGATCCTCCTGAGTACCGTGGATCAGCGTCAGTTTCTCTTCGAGCGTCATCTGGCTCAGCAGCTTGTCGACCCGTGCGTCCCCTGTGACCACTGGCACGCTCTGCCCGAACGCCATTCCCGCGCCCAGCGCCAAAGCGGACCCCAGCACAACCCAAAAGGCCGTGCGCAATGCTGTTTTAGTTTGCACTGAATTCACCTATGCGGGGCACTTGCCCCTTGTCTGACGGTTAAGCCGGCTGCTGAGACGCAAGCAATTCTCAGGCGGGCAAGGGCAATTGAGCGTCGAGCCCGAGCCCAATCAGGTCGGCGCGGAGGCGATCGACGCTAAAAAATTGAATGGCCGGCATCCCAAGCGCCCGCGCAGCCTCAATGTTGAGCAGTTTGTCGTCAATGAAAAGCGTCTCTTCGGGCTGGACGCCCAGTTTGGCGATCGTGTGTCGATAGATTGCTGGGTCCGGCTTGGCGATGCCGAGTTGAAAGCTCCAGACCAGCACGTCGAAGCGGTGAATCCAGTCGAACTCCCGCTCAACGCTGGCCAGCACATTGTCTCCCATGTTCGAGAGGATCGCCGTCAGCAGACCGCGCTGCTTCAGCGCGAGCTGCCAGGCCAGCATGGCGGGATTCTGGGTGGTCCAATGCCGCGCGTCCCAGCGGTTCAGTTCTTCCGCAGTCTCCTGATTCGGCGGCATTCCAGCGTCCCGCATAAACTTCTGCCAAAATTCGATGCCGGTAAGCTTGCCCTCGTCGTACGCATGCCGGTCGGCCCAGTAACGGGGCTCGAATTGGGCCACAGTCAATCCGGTAATCCGCAAGAGGGCGGCATAGGCTGTGGCGTCCGGCTCTCCGGTCAACACCATTCCATAATCGAAGACAACCGCGCGCAGAGCCAAGCTTCCTCCTGGGAACGCCCGTGTAATGTTGAAGAGGACGCCTTGCTCTATTGTGCCAGAGCCCGCCTTGAGTGATTTGGCAAATCGAGTTGCAGGCTGAACTGAATGATGACGCGCTTTTCCAAGAGAACGGACTGGAACACTGAAGAGAGCGAACTGGCGCGTGCGCACCGCCTGCGCGCCGCGGCCGGTCTGCCGATTGCGGATCTGACGGCCTCGAATCCTACGCGCTGCGGGTTTGAGTATCCGCCGGAGCTGTTGGCGGCGCTGGCCGATCCTCGTGCCCTCGACTACGATCCGCAGCCGCGCGGCCTGCTCCGTGCTCGCCAGGCTGTCTGTGACTATTACGCTGCCCACGGCGCGGTTCTTGAGCCCGACCAGATTGTGCTGACGACCAGCACCAGCGAGGCCTACAGCTTCCTCTTCCGTCTGCTCTGCGATCCGGGAAGCGAAATTCTCGTCGCCCAGCCCGGTTATCCGCTCTTCGACTTCCTTGCCGTGCTCGACGATGTGCGTCTCAAGGCCGCGCCGCTGGTCTACGATCACGGCTGGCAGATCGATCCCGAAGGATTCCGCAGAGCCATCACGGCTCAAACGCGGGCCATCGTCATGGTTCATCCCAACAATCCCACCGGCCACTTCACCAAGCCCTGGGAAGCCGAAGAGCTTGCGCGCATCTGCCGGGAGTTCGATCTCGCGCTGATTGTCGACGAGGTCTTTCTCGACTACGCTTTCGACAAGTCGCCCGCCAGTTTTGCCGCAGGGCTTGAGGGCGTCCCGGTGTTTGTGGTCAGCGGGCTGAGCAAGATCGCCGGGTTGCCCCAAATGAAAGCGGCCTGGATCGCGGCCGCCGGACCGGAAGCCTGCTCTGCTCTTGATCGTCTCGAAGTCATCGCCGACACCTTCCTCTCGATGAATGCGCCGGTGCAGTGGGCCATGGCATCCTGGCTCGCAAGCCGCGAGGCCATTCAGAGGCAAATCCGCGCCCGTGTGGCGGCCAACCTGACCGAACTGGACCGCGGCCTCGCTACGCTGCCCGAGGTCGATCGTCTGGCAGTCGAAGGCGGCTGGTACGCGGTCTTGCGCATTCCTGCTCTCGGGCCGGACGAGCAAACGGCGCTCGCTCTTCTGGAGCGAGGCGTATGGGTTCATCCCGGCTACTTCTTCGGAATGCCGGAGTCGGGCTGGCTGGTTGTCAGTTTGTTAGCGCCCGAGGCTGAGTTCAGCGCCGGAGTCGCGCGGCTGGTAGGGTTTTTCGCGAAACAATAGAGCCGCCTGCAAAATTACATTCAGATTGCTAAGAAGCGTCAGGGCACGACTTCACAGGCTGCGGAAAAACTCAAAACGGAGGGAGACGGGGGATTTATCCCCCGTGTAAAGCCAATAGAATCGACGGCGGCTTTAGCCGCGGAGGTTCGCCGTTCATCGACATTGCTTAAATCTCCGGCTCTTTTCGCAGCCTGTGAAGTCGTGCCACAAGCGCCGCATAATGAACGCGGGCTTTAGCCCATGCGGAATACTTTTGAATCCTTCGACCTGTCTTTCCGCGTCTCCCAGCGAAATGCCGGAGCAAGATTGATATTCATCTTCCAAAAATGCTCTGAAACGACCCGATCGACTACTCGATCACTGCGTCCGCACTATCTGCCTCGGCGTCGCCACCCTCGCCCGGCGCTAGAAACAGATTCGCTTCCAGCCCGTGCTGGCGCATGTAGAGGTCGTAGTAGCGGCCGCCAAGCGCGAACAACTGCGCATGGTTGCCCCGCTCGACGACCAGCCCTCCTTCGACAACAAGGATTTGATCGGCGCGGCGGATCGTGGACAACCGATGAGCGATCACAAACGTTGTGCGTCCCTGCATCAGTTGATTCAGTCCGGCCTGAATCATCGCCTCGGATTCGGAATCGAGCGAGCTGGTCGCCTCATCGAGAATCAAAATCCGCGGCTCGGCCAGCAGTGCCCGTGCAATCGAAAGCCGCTGTCTTTGCCCGCCCGAGAGCTTCACGCCGCGTTCGCCAACGATCGTGTCATAGGCTTCGGGGAAGCGTTCGGCAAACTCGTCGACCCGCGCTGTGCGGCAGGCAGAGAGAAACTCCTCCTCGGTCGCATCCGGGCGCGAAAATCGGATGTTCTCGCGAATCGTGCCGTCGAAGAGAAACGATTCCTGCAGCACCACGCCCAACTGGGAGCGAAAGGTGTTCAGGTCCACTTGTGCAAGGTCGATATCGTCCACCAGCACGCGGCCCTTCGACGGCGTGTGGAATGCGCACAGCAGGCTGATGATGGTGGACTTGCCCGAGCCCGACGAGCCGACGAGCGCGGTCACCGTGCCCGGCTCGGCCAGGAAGGTAATGCCGTGCAGCACCGGCTTCTCCGGGTCGTAGGCGAACTCGACATCTTCAAAGCGAACCGTGCCTCGAATCGGCGGCATCTTCACCGTGCGGCCGGGGCTCTTATTCTCCTCAAGCTCGGCCATGATCTCGCTCGTGCGATCCAGGCCGGCGAATGCCTCCGTCAGTTGCGTGCCGATGTTCACGATCTGGAAGACCGGCGCGATCATGAAGGCAAGAAACATGTTGTAGCTGAAGTAGTCGCCGACCGTCCACGTGCTGGCCAGCACGCGATGGCCGCCCAGCCACATCACCAGCGCACGAGACCAGTCCCAGCACCGTGGTCGAAGCGGCAGACATCGAGCTGGTCATGGTCAGCGACTTCATCACGTTGGACAGCAGCCGCTCCACGCCGATCGAAAAAACTCCTGCCTCACGCTCTTCGGCGTGATACCCCTTGATCACGCGCACGCCGCCCAGCGATTCGGTCAGCCGTCCCGTGACCTCGGCGTTGATCTTGGCCCGCTCGCGGAAGATGGGACGAATGATCCTGAAGGCATATTGCAGAACGAAAACAAATGCGCCCAGGACGGCGAAGACGGTCAGTGTAACCTCAGCGCTGCGATGCAGCAGATAGAGAAACGCCAGCACGGCGGTCAGCAGGCCGCCCACAAACTCCACCAGACCGGTGCCCACGAGATTGCGCACGCCTTCGACGTCGCTCATGATGCGCGACACCAGATTGCCGGTGCGGTTCTCGTCGTAGTACGAGACCGAAAGCAGTCCCACGTGCCTTTGCACCTGGCGGCGCATCTCCGCGATCAGCCGCTGGCCCGCCTTGGAAAGCAGTTGCGTGAGCGAAAACGAAGTGATGGCCTGCACCAGCATCGCCGAAAAGACCAGCGCGATGAATCGGGGCAGCAGATCGGGGCGCGGATGCACGGCGAGACAGCACTGTATCCAGCAGCGGCTTCGAGGTGTACGGCAGCACCAGACCGGCAACGCGATTGATGACCATCAACCCCATCCCGGCGACAAGCAACCCCGTGCGCGGAGCGACCAGGGCTTTTATCTGCGGCCACAGCTTCTTCAGGTTCGGCTTGCGCTTGGAGGGATCAGCCTGGCCCGTGCGTCGCTCCGCGCCCATGCGGCGAGCGCTCGGCCCGCTGTGCCATCCCCATCCCGCCTGGGCGCATTGTCCCCATCCGCTAGACCTTCCCCGAACGCCGCGCCATGACGAAAGAACGCACACAGAGCAGCACGTAAATAAGCAGCAGCCAGGCCATTGCAGTCTTCGCGGCCAGTGCTGTCACGTCCACTCCTTTTGATGAAGCCAGGCCGCGAACGGTCTCGACAAAGGCTCCCAGAAAGCCCAGCAGGCCGATGGTCACGTTGACGTGCATGAAGAGCTTCCGCCGGCGCTCTTTCGGGCTCATCGCCAGCACGCCGAAGACGCCGAGAGCAACTCCGAACCAGGTTGGAATCAGCGCAGTTGGATGCTCGCTGCCTGTGCCGAGATAGCCAACCAGCCCCAGAGCGATCAAAAGAACCGCGAAGACCAACGTTACCTTCGCCATGCAAATCCTCCATCTTTCATGCTTTCATCTGCAGTGCATCGAAAGCTTAGAGATGCTCATGAATCCCGTTTGTACGCCGAGCCTATTGTTTGATGGCTCAACCGAGCCGCGGGATGCTGTTCATTCATCTCAAGCAAGAATCTCCGGCCCCAGCAGATCAGCCATAGTCTCGCGCCGGCGAATCAGCCGCGACTTCGCACCGCTTACGAGCACCTCGGCAGGACGCAGCCGGCTGTTGTAATTCGAGCTCTGCGCCATTCCATACGCGCCTGTATCGAGAACCGCGACCAGATCCCCCGGCTTGACCGCCGCCAGCTTGCGGTCGTGCGCAAAGAAGTCGCCCGACTCGCAGATCGGTCCCACCACATCGACGATGCGCGGCTTCCCTGCCCTCGGCCTCACCGGCACAATCTCGTGATAAGCCTGATAAAGCGCGGGCCGGATCAGGTCGTTCATCGCGGCGTCGGTAATCACAAAGGTCTTCTTTCCGCTGCGCTTCACCTGAAGAACGCGCGCGACCAGTGCGCCGGCCTGTGCCACAAGGAAGCGGCCCGGCTCGATCATCAGGCGGCCTTCGAAGCCTTCCAATGCCTCATCCAGAGCGGCGACATACTCACGCACCTTGGCGGCTGCATCGAAGCTGCCAGTGCGGTAGTCGATGCCCAGGCCTCCGCCGGCGTCGACTGACTTCAAAGCAATCCCTTCGTTGCGCAGTTGGCGCACCAGCTTGTTCACCCGCGCCATCGCCGCGCCAAAGGGCTCCGCCGAGCGAATCTGCGAGCCGATATGCACGCTGACGCCGTGGGCCTCAAGCCAGCGATTTCCGGCCACGCTCTTGTAAATCTTGAGTGCCTGCCGGATATCGACGCCGAACTTGTGTTCGCGCAGGCCGGTCGATATGTAAGGATGAGTCTCGGCGAAGACGTCGGGATTGACGCGCAGGGCAAAGCGCGCCTTCTTTCTCAATTTGGCCGCGCGCGCGGCGAGCAGTTCCAATTCCGCACTGCTCTCGACGTTGAATTCGAGAATCCCGGCAACGAGCGCCCGATCGATCTCGGCTGCCGTCTTACCTGCGCCGGAGAAGACAACCTTCCCAACGGCATCCGGCGCGGCGGCAATCACCCGCTCCAATTCGCCGCCCGAGACGATGTCGAAGCCTGCGCCCTGGCCGGCCAGCAGCTTGAGAATCGCCAGCGCTGAGTTGGCTTTCACGGCATAGCAGACCAGATGCTCGCGCCCAGCCAGCGCCTGTTGAAAGAGCCCCAGCCGTTCGACAATCTGATCGGCGGAGTAGACATAAAGAGGCGTCCCGTGGCGCTTGGCGAGGGCTTCGAGCGAGACTTTGCCGCAGTGCAGAGCTTTGCCCGGCTGCGGGTGATGAAAGGGACGCGATGAGATCGAAGAGAGGGTCAAGATGAGCTTCCGTCAGGAGATATCCTCTCTTGAGCCTACAGCATTTGGCGAACCTTTCGGCGAGGAGAGCTTCGATGAATGCGTCTGCTTAAGCTTTGAATCGCTTCAGCCAACTGGCTATCAGCGCGGCCACCTTATGCGGTTGTTCATAGGCGGCAAAGTGGCCGGCATCCGGCAACAGATGAAACTCGCAGCCGCCCGGCGCGGCATTGAAGGCCTTCATCTCGTCAGGCGTGATCGCTGTATCCTCGCCGCCGGCAATAGCCAGCACCGGCACGGTGATCGTGGTGACTGTCGGTACCGAATCGGGCCGCGTGGCAAGACCGGCCTGCACGGCAACCAAAGCCTCCGCAGCCAGAGTCATCTGGGCGCTCAACTCGGTCAAAATCTCGGGATGGCGCGCAAAAGCAGTGGTTCCAGTCAAGCTCTTGATTTGAGCCTGGGTCATGATTTGCAGGTCCGCCCGGCTCGCCGAGGCTCTCGCCTTCTCGATACTGGCAATACGCTTGGCGATGTTGGCCGCCGCGTCCGGCTGCGCCTTGGAGCAGACAAAGGCCAGTCCACGCATTCGCTCTGGCGCGCGTCGCCACAGCTCAAGCAGCACATAGCCGCCGATCGAACAGCCCGCAAAGACTGCCGTGCGCAGTTTTAGATGATCCAGAAGAGAGAGAATGTCACTTGCCAACTGCGCCATCGTCAGCACCGGCGCATCGGGAACGGCCGCGAAGCCGCCCGCAGGCAAAGTTCCCAACTCGGATTTCCCGTGCCCTCGCAAGTCCGGTACGATCGCGCGCACCCCGGCCAGATCGCTGGTCAGCGGCCGCCAGTACTCCCCGTCGAGTGGAGTGGGATGAAGGAAGACTACGGGCAAGCCTGTTCCGGAGTCCCGATAACTGAGCGTCGAGCCGTCCGATCTATAAATCGCATTCATACATAGAGAGAATACTTCAAGGCAGCCGTATCGGCTCCTCCGGGATGCCGATCCACCCGGCCAGGTAGGCCACAGCCACCAACCCTCCGGAGAAGAAGAAGCCGATCACCGTGAAGACGCGAACGAGCGCAATATCGAATCCATAGGTCTGCGCCACGCCGGCACATACCCCGGCCACCACTCGGCCCACAATCGGGCGGACCAGCGGCTTGCCGGAAACATACGGTGCGACGGGAACGACCGCGCCGCAGTTGGAACAGAAGCGCGCACTTGGCGGCAGCCCGGTCCCGCAGCGTTGACAAAAGACAGCCATCGTCGATCCCTCCCTCAGTTCAAATTAAAGATACGACGGCGAGTGGGCAGCGGTTCCATCCGCAGCATCGATACAAAATCCTGCAAGGCCGTCAAACTCCCTTATACGGGTTCCGCAGCCGCTTTCGCGCGGTATCAGCCCTCGAAGTATTCGGCCCCGCGTCGATGGCCTCTTGATAGTCCCTGACCGCAAGCTGGCGCTCGCCATTCATATCGTGGCACTCGCCTGCCGCCAGCAGTGACCGGATCTTGAGCTCCGGGCTGACGTTTTTGGTCCATGCGGCTTGCTCATAGGCCTGCGCCGCCTCGCCGAAGTGCCGCTGGCCGCGCAGTGCATCGCCCAGGCCAAAGTGGGCCAGCTCCAGTCGCGCCTCGGCAAAGTAGTGTGGCCTGGCGGCATTGGCGAGCAACTCCCGGTAGGCCTCAACCGCGCCCATGCCTTCGCCCGCGTCCCTCCGCAGATTGGCCTCTTCCAGGCAAAAGAGAAAGTCATGCGGGTACTGATGCTTCAGCGATCGCACCACCTGGATCGCCTCTTTGTACCGAGCCTCGCGGCGAAGAAACAAGGCAATCGCCGTGCGGGCTTCCACGCTGGTAATCACGCCGCGATTTCCGTCGTCGGTCAGCATCTCCAGGCCGCGCGTCTTCGAGCCGGTGATGCCGGCAAAGCCGATCAGCAGTTTGAAGGGCCAGGGCAGCGCGCCCACCACATACTCGTAGACCCCGACCACCAGCTTGGCATCCACGTAATCAGGATCGAGTTGGAGGACGCGCACCTCGTCGTCCTTGGCCTTCGTCGCTAGCCGGAAGCCGGCGCCATATGCGCGCTCGACCATGGCGATATAAGTGCATTTGAGGCTGCGCGCCCAGCCGCGGGCAAAGAGCGCATCAACATCGTTGGGATTGCGGTCGAGCCGCGAGTCGGCCTCGTGGATCGCCTCATCCGCGAGCCCCAAAATGCGGTCGCGCGCTTTGGGGTCCTCCTCGGTTGCGTGGCGGCCGGTCAAAAATCCGTCGTTGGCGTAAAAGGTCGTGTCGAGCAGGTCGAGCCGGTAGAGTTCCTGAAACAGCTCCGCATCGAGCAGTATCGCAGTGGCCTGCGGATCGCCCGGATGCATCTCGTGAAAGTGCTCGAACCGTTCGACGGCCCCCGTGTAGTCCAGGTTATAAAAGTGCTCGTAAGCCTCGCGCACCAGCGGATCGTGGTTCAGCGGATTGGTGTGCACCCCGGAGGCCCAGCCAACGCTGCCCGCCAGAACAGAAAACCCCAAATCCAGACGCGCATCCAGCTTGAAACGTCCTTCAAACTCAACTCTCCTCACCCACTTCAGGATACGCTCCCAGTTTTATCAAGTTGCGTGCCTGAATGCATCGGAGCGTTCCCATCCTCGAAGCCCGCAATCCACTAGAATAGAGGCATGCCCATCCCCGATCGAATGAACCCGAGCTTCGGCCCCGCCCAACCGCCTGTCGTGGATCTCGTCGAGGAGGCCCGGAAGCGCCTGATCGTGGCCCTGGACGTACCCGATGCAGCCTCCGCGGTCGAACTGGTGAGCCAGTTGGAGAAGACCTGCCGCTGGTTCAAGGTCGGGCTGGAGCTCTTCACCGCCGCCGGTCCGGCTGTGATTGAACCGCTAGTGGCGCGCGGACACTCTGTCTTTCTCGATCTCAAGTTCCACGACATTCCCAACACCGTGGCTGGCGCCGTGCGTTCGGCTGCCGCTCTGGGCGCGCGGATGATCAATGTCCACGCCGCCGGAGGCCCGGCGATGCTCGCAGCCGCAAAAGCCGCGCTCGACGGCATCTCCGATCCGCCGGAACTGCTGGCCGTAACCATGCTCACCAGCATGGACCTAGCTCAGGCGAAGGCAATCGGCCTCGGCCGCTCTCCCGCCCAGCAGGTTGAACTGCTGGCCCGGATGGGACTCGATGCCGGAATCCGCGGCTTCGTCTGTTCCCCGCAGGAGGTTGCGGCCCTTCGCGCGCTCGCCGGCCCTGAAGGAGTTTTGGTCACCCCCGGCATTCGGCCCTCAGGCAGCGCGGTCGGCGATCAGAAGCGAATCGCCACTCCTGCAGAAGCATTGCGCCAGGGTGCCAGCTACCTGGTCGTAGGCCGCCCCATCACTCAGGCTCCCGATCCCGCCGAAGCCGCCAATGCGATCCTGAGAGAGATGGCCGAAGCGCTGTAAATCTGCTCTTACGCTGGCTCCTTGGATTCGCTGCCGTGCTCTCCGAATCCGCCGCAACAGCCGCGCATCTTCTTGCGAAACTCTTCACGCTGCTCGGGCGTCATCTGCTCCCAACGCTCGGCGCAACGATGCCTGCCTCGTGAATGACCATTCCCATGGTGGCCAAATCCTCCGAAGAGTATCCGGCAAAGAACCAACAGCCCGAGCGCCTGCCAGAAGGTAATCATGTGCAATCCAAAGATCGCCGGCACAAGCCAATTCCACAAGTGCATCACCACTTCGCCGAAGATCGCTACCAAGAGCACCACTGCCGGCGGGGCCACAAAGAAGATCCATTTCCTTTTCATTTTGCCTTCCTCATTTCCTGTTCAACTCGTCGTGAATCCGCTGCAATCTGCGGCGCAGTGCCAGCACAGCGTAGCGTTTGCGCGAGAGCAGCGTATTGACGCTCACGCCGCTCTCTGCCGACATCTCTTTGAAACTGCGCCCCTCGATTTCGTGAGCGATAAAGACTTCGCGCTGCTCCAGGGGCAGCTCGCTCAGCGCAACCTCCAACTCGGCAAGAAGCGCCTTGCGGGCGTAGAGCGCCTCCGGGCCGGCATCGGGCGACGGCAACAGATCTTCGAACGCGCAGCAGCTCGCCATCTTGTCGATGGCCGCTGCGTCGGTGAAGTTCACCGGTCTCTTTTTGCGAAAGAGATCCGTAATGCGATTGCGCGCCACACGAAAGAGCCAGCCAGTGACGTAGTCGATCGGCATCAGCAGCCGATTGGCTTCAACCAGTTCGTAGAAGACCTCTTGCACAAGATCTTCCACGTCGGATTCGTTAGGCACCCGCCTGCGGATGAAATTGCGTAGCCGCGCGCCTTCTTCCGCGATCACTTCCGAGATTTGGCGGTCTTGTTCTGCCATCGCGGCTGCGCTCATCGTCTCTACCATCCACATCTGAAGACGGACGGCGCCTGGAAATATTGTAAGGCGCGGTTCAAAAACCCGGCGTTGCATCGAGGCGCGACTTCACAGCTCACGGAAGAACTCAAAACGGAGGGAGCGAGGGATTTATCCCTCACACAAAACCAATAAAATAAACTGCGGCTTTAGCCGCGGACGGGCGTTTCTCTTCAGGATTTCCGCAATACTGAAGCCTTTTCCCCTTACCTCTTCCCTGCTTCGATCCACCTCTCCAGAAAAGTCTTCAACTCGCTCGGAGGCCGCAGCCAAAGCTCCGCCGCAGTCTCGCGCCGCTTCTGCCGCACCAGCACGCTGAGCCCCTGCGAACCAACCCCATTGACCGCGCGAAAAGCCGCCTCGTCGGTCAGATCGTCGCCGAGAAAGGCAACTGGCCCATTCCGCCCAGACTCCGCCAGAATCGCTTCGACCGCTCCGCCTTTGTTGCGGCCCACGCGCAACTCGAGGCCGGCCTCGAACTCCAGCAGCGCAAGCCCCTTCATCTTCGTCAACGGCTCGAAGAGCTCGCGAGTCTGCCGCTCAATCGCCTCGGCCTTCTGCCGCGAGACTCCGCGCCAGTGCATCACCACGCCATTGGCCTTGTCCTCGAAGAGTCCGCCGAGACTGTCGCGCTGCAAAAACTCCCGCAGCTCTTCAAGCCTGGCCTGGGTCGCCGGAGGAGCCTGTTCCAACTCCCGCCGTCCGTCGGGAAAAAGCCGCTCGGCCCCGTGCAGCCCCCACACCTCCAGCGGCGGGTCAAGGCCAAGCATGGGCGCGATCTCCGCTGCCGGACGGCCGGTGATCACCGCCATCCTGGTTCGACCCTGCCGTTGGATCTCCGCCAGAAGCTCCCGTACCCCCGCCCATGGCCGGGACTTGAAGCGATCCACCCGGAACGGCGCCAGTGTCCCGTCATAGTCCAGCAGCAAGACCGGGTGCGCATGCTCCCCAAACCCGCAAAAAAATCGATCGAGCCTCTCGGCAACTTCTGAAGTCAATCTCTGCTCGCTTTCTATGCCAGTTTACTTCCTGCAACGAGCAAGCCAACCCCCGTCAACCCAACTTGAGTCGCATAACATGTGCGTATTCCGTTCCCTGTTCCCTATTCCCTATTCCCTATTCCCTAGTCCCTGCCTTCCACCCCCTCCCATGCGCTATCCTGTCGAAGAGAGCAGCACAGCATCGCGAGACGGCAAACACGATGGCGATATTAGCAATCGAGAAGTCGGCCAAGAATCTAGTCCTCACTGTGCAGGACTACTCCCTCTTTGCCGTGCGAGCTTTCTCAAACCTCTATCGCCCGCCGATTTACTGGCCCGAGTTCCTGGTCCAGGCCGACATCATCGGCGTCGGATCGCTGTCGATCGTGGTGCTCTCCGGGCTTTTCGACCGGCGGCGTGCTGGCGCTGCAATCGGCAGCCACGCTCTCGGCCTTTGGCGCCACGGCCGTCACCGGCCAATTTGTCTCGCTCACCATGATCCGCGAACTCGGCCCGGTGCTCACGGGCGTCATGGTCTCAGGCCGCAACGCCTCCTCGATGGCCAGCGAACTCGGCTCCATGGTGGTGACCGAGCAGATCGACGCCATGCGCGCCCTGGGCGTCGACCCGATGCGCAAGCTGGTCACCCCGCGCATCTCCGCATCCATCACCATGCTCTTCTTTCTCACCATCGTCGCCGACGCATGCGGCATCGTCGGCGGCGGCCTGGTCACCGTCTTCATGAACCACCAGAACGGCACCCAATACTCTCAATATGGCCTGGGAGCACCTTCGCTCTCCCGACATCGTTCAGGGACTGGTGAAGCCGCTCTTCTTCGGCTACATCCTCAGCTCCATCGGCTGCTTCTATGGCATGAGGACCACCGGCGGCACCCAAGGCGTGGGCCGCTCCACCATTCAGGCCGTCGTCTGGGCTTCGGTGCTCATCATCTTTGTCGACTTCCTGCTCACCCAGGTGCTGCTCACCTTCTTCCCTCCGATATGAGCCACGCAAACTCATTCGCCGCAACCCGGCCCAAACCCGGGCCCGAGCCTGCCCGCCGATGACGGACCGGTCGTCGAGTTTCGCAACGTCTCCATCGCCTTCGACGGCCCGCCGGTGCTCGACGACATCAGCTTCTCCGTCGCGCCCGGCGAGACCCGCATTCTGCTCGGCCCCGCCGGCGTAGGCAAAAGCGTCCTGCTCAAGCTGGTGAACGGCCTGCTTCGTCCCGACCAGGGCAGCATCCTGCTTTTTGGCGAAGAGATCACCTCCATGCCCGAGGAACAGCTCTTCCCCCTGCGCGCCCGCACCGGCATGGTCTTTCAGGAGGGCGCGCTCTTCGATTCGCTCACCGTTCGCGACAACGTCGCCTATCAGCTCATCCAGGAGCAGGTGTCCCGACGACGAAATCGACAGCCGCGTCCACGAGGCCCTGCGTTTTGTCGAGCTTGGAGGAGACCTTCGACCTTTTCCCGGCCAGCCTCTCCGGCGGAATGCGGCGCCGCGTGGCCATCGCCCGCGCGCTCATCCACCAGCCAGAGCTGCTGCTCTACGACTCGCCCACCGGCGGCCTCGACCCCATTACCTCGACCACCATCATCGAACTCATCGTGAAGGAGCGCGACGTCTACCACTCGCCGTCGCTGCTGGTCACCCACCGCCTCCAGGACGCCTTCATCCTCTGCAACCACCGCTTCGATCCAGGACAAGGCCGCATGGTCCCGCTCCCCAAAGGCGAGACCGACCCCGGCACGACCTTCCTCATGCTCGAAGAAGGCCGCCTCATCTTCGACGGCACCCTGCACGAGCTGGTCAAAAGCGAGAACCCATTTGTGCGCGAGTTTCTTGAGTAAGGCCGAGGGCCGTTGTGCGGTTTCTGGCTAGAAGCTGTTTCATAACCTGGCCTTGAAAGGGCACGGCTTTAGCCGTGCCGCAACGGGGTAGAAAAATCGCGGGCTTTAGCCACTGAGGCAATGTTCGGCAGCGCACCCAAACCGGTTATGAAACAGCTTGTACCCGGTCACCTCTCGGAACCCGGAGACAGAAAAACAGTCGAGAAGCCGGTTTGGGTCCCTCATTCATTTATTTGTTAGCAAAACGCCATCTCGAACTATTTTGATAGGATACGAGACTTAGTTGCGCTTTTGAGGCCGAAGGAGGATAAGCACAATCATGCACGACGTGTTCCCCATAGTTTCCAATCCAACCCCGCCTCGGCTAGTTTTGCACGCCGCGCTTGCGACTCCGCTGCCACTCACCAGCCCGAAGGATCTGGAGACCGAAGTCGCTGACGCACTGCGCTGGAATTACACAGTCCGCGTTGATTATGACTGGCACAAGTGGGACGAGCTTTGCTTTACGGCCCGATTCAATTTCGGCTCTTCGCTTAGTCAGTCAGACCCTCGGATCGAACAGATCGAGGATCATTTCCGCCTCTCGATCGATCCCGATCCGGTCTGCGGCGTTTTCGTTGTCCAGCTATCAGCCAAAACGGGCGATGGCCAGAATCCTCTCCATTGGCCGGGCGTGACTCCGCAAGAACACGAAACCTGGATTCCAGACCGTTCCCTTGCAAGAGAATCGAGATCTGCGCCGGGCTGGTGGCTGCTCGTGTACACATTCACTGGCTCAACCGTCACGCAATTTGCCTCTCTTCTGTTGGAGTGGAATCAACTTGACCTCCGAGAGCGGCAAAACGCGACGCTTACCGCGTCGGTTGTGCATCGAACGCCGGAAGTGACCTTCCCCAGCCCGCTCTTGCCATTGATCGATCGTGAAGAAATCGCGTCCCTCGTGCCGGCGGCGACGCTTGCGGGCACGATCGAGCGATTGCTGACGGCATTGGTGCCCCAGGCTGCTCTGAAGCCACGCATCCAAATCGAGGTGGACTGTGGGTCCTTAATTCCGAATCCACCACCAGGATCGCCCGATAAGATGGAGGTCGCCATTCCGATCCTCTTATCAACACCTCAGGAACTGACGGACATTGCCACGTTCGCCAGGGAAGTGGCAAAAGTAGTAATAGACAGGCGAAAGAAAAGCGAGTCACTAGCTTCCCCGGCGCACCTCGTATTCTCGGTCAAGCTCTTCTCCACCATTGAAACGACGGTGGTCGACACGAACATTAGAAGGATTCCGATCGAAGTATCAAAGGTCGACGAGAGTTGGTGGAGTTGAGGAACCGCGGTGAGGACGGAAACGGCGCCGGTACTATTCCCACTCCTCATCCTCATCTGCTACCCTTGCCTGTCTTGGCAAGCCCCAAGTAACGGCAGGTGCAACCATGGGCTTCAAATTTCAAGGCTTCGACTTTCTTCACCTCCGAGGCGGTTTGTCGTAAAGCGAGACAGGCTCCCGGCACATCGGCGTGGACGGTTACCTATCCTGCAGATCAAGCACCCAGGTTTGACCGACCAGATCCATTCCGAACGAGTGATGTCGATTCTTTTCGAGAAGCGTGAAACCAGCTGCCTGGTAGATCTTGCGGGCCGAGAGCAGCACGTCGTTGGTCCAAAGCACGAGCTTGCCGTAGCCAAGTTCTCGCGCTCGCTCGATGCAACGACTCACCAGACGGGAGCCAACCCCCAAACCCCGAGCTGCGGGCTCTACATAGAGCAGCCTCAGCTTTGCTACTTCGAGATCGTCCGTTTTCATGAGAAACACCGAGCCGATGATCTGATCGTCAATCTCCGCAATCCACGCATCTTCGCGGTTCTCGTCGAAATGCGCGGCAAAGCTCCCCAGGATTTGCGACACAAGACCTTCATAGGTCCAATCCCAGCCGTATTCGCGATGGTAGAGAACCGCCTGACGGTGAGTGATCCACCCAAGATCGCCGACTTTCAGAGATCGGAACTGCACATCCTGTGCCGACGCCGGCTTTGTCTGAAGAACATTTTGGATCTCTTGCATATCTTTCGCCAGGCGCTGGCGGTCTTCAGCGTTGAGCGGTGCAACAAGTGCCTCGATCTGTGCCGCTGTTCCGTCATTCAGTTTCTTAAAAGCCTTCTTTCCGGAGGCAGTTAGAGACAAGAGCTTTTGCTTGCCGTGCTCTGGGCTGACCCGGCTTTTGAGCAGGTCGGCATTTGCAAACCGGGCAACAATGCGGCTGACGTGCGCTTTGTCCATGCCCAGACTCCGAATGATCGTTGCCGCTGTCTGCTCTCCAGCTTGCGCGAGCTCATACAGAACTCTTGCCTCAGCCAGGGTAAGGTTGCTTTCCGGCAGATGCTTTGCCAAAAGACCAATCTCACGGGTGTAAAAGCGATTGAAGCTGCGTATTTGTTCGACGACGGACATCTAAACTCCCCATTTGTATGTTGTCAGTGACAACATACAACAATCGGGGTGTTTTATGCAAGCGGTCTATAGCAAAACCAGGGGAGACGTATCCCGAAACAGGTACACTCAAATCGACGCGACCAACAGAGAGCGGCGATCTTCTACGAGGCCCGTTAGGCTACAGCATCCCTGGTTTTGCTCTAACAACGTGAGACTCTTTTCGGCAGAGGACAATAAGGTCCTCTCAACTCGGCCAGCGTTCGCCGATCTATCTGGATGTGATTCCGGATTGACGGCCACGGGCCGAAGCGCGTTTCCAATTCCGATTCCGTCCCTCTTGCGGTTCTGGATGTTGGGTCGATATTCCGAAACTGCGCCACCGCCAGCAGAACGAACTATTCCCACTCCTCATCCCGATCTGCTACCCTTGCCTGTCTTGGCGAGGCGGATGGCCCGGGTCCAGGCGGACCCGAATCCAATCACTGACCACGGGTGCCCCCGGTCTAGAGCATTTTCGGATTTACTGTAGACTTCCGTGCCCCATCCATTCCGCTTTTTTCTACGGAATGGGTGGGAAACCTGCGAACTTTCGGTCTGCACAATTCCCAAAATGCTCTAGCGAGCGATGAGCGAGCAGTTGGCCCCACCGCAAGGTGGTTGCAGATCATTTCCTGCCGCTGGCGCATAATCAAGTGATGAGCGGCGACCAGAAATCCGGGCCTTTTCTGATCTCTATTCCCTGATCCCTAATCCTGCAGTGGTACCCCCACCCCCCTTACCCGGAAAACTGCCCCATTCCTGCAACATTCTCCGCTTCGTTAATAGCATTAACTCGCTTTGAATAAATCAGATACAATTGATAGTTAAAGACATAGATGCAGCCTAAAAAGTAAGCGGGAAACCCCGGAAATCCCGCCTTTTTAAGCCGATTTTGAGCGAAAAAAGCGGTTTTCCGTCGTTTGGGAACGCTAGAGAGCGCGGATCAGCTTCCTTCCAGACCAGGCAACGATCACGAGCGCCGAGAAGACGCAAAGCCAGCCAAACAGATCTCCGTGTGCGGTGTAGAAGGTGACATCGCTGCGGAAGCCGTATTCGGCGGGCAGCGCGTCCACCACATGGCGCGGAATGCTCTGCCGGACGCGGCCATATGGATCGATCGAGGCGGTCACGCCGTTGTTCGTGTCGCGCAAGATCCAGCGGCGGTTTTCGATGGCTCTCATGCGAAGCATGTTCAGGTGCTGCCACGGAGCGCTGGTGTCGCCATACCAGCCGTCGTCCGAGATGTTGACCAGCACCTCTGCGCCAAGTTGTGAGAACTCGCGCACCTCATCGGCAAAGACCGCTTCGTAGCAGATGAAGACGCCGTATCGATGCCCGCCAAGCCGGAAGACCTTGTGATCCTCGCCGCGCGAGAACGAAGAGACGCGTCCGGTGAGCTTGTGCGCAAAGCTGAGCAGGTTCTGGAATGGAATGTACTCGCCGAAGGGGACGAGGTGAATCTTGTCGTACCTGCCAACGCGCGAGCCATCGGAACCGACTACCAGCGCCGAGTTGTAGTAGCGCGACGACTGCGTCATCCTCGGAAAGATCCGAGCCGATGTTGCCGACAACCAGCGGTGCCTGCGACAGACCGTGCGATGCCAATGAGCGCCTGCTGAAACCTGGGGTCAGCCTCTTCAAAGGGCGCAGGCGACTCAGGCCACGCCACCAGATCGGGATGCGTCGGATACGGCGGGCAGACGATCTCACCCTGCGGCGCGCCGGTCTGGGGGATTCCGGCGATGTAGGTCTTGCAGTTCTCGCCGGCCATCCGGGTGAACTCGGCTATATGGCGATCCCATTCGCCCGGCCCGTCCCAGCGATTATCCTGGCCTACGTCGAGATTCGGCTGGATCAGGACAGCGGTGGCAGTGGGCGCGGGCTTGGGCGGCAACACTGCGGTGCCACAACAAGCGATTGCGACTACGCACAGGCCAAGACCGCAGGCTCGCCACCGAACAGCGCCTTCAACCACCATTGCGGCTGCCGAAGCATGATCCGCCTCATGAGCAAGCAATCGCCGGCGATCAGCGCATTCGCCGCCACCAGCAAAAAGCTGATCCCGTAAACGCCGGTCCAAGGCGCAAGCTGGTTCACGAGGCCGTTGTCCACCTGCGAATAGCCAAGCTGATCCCAGGGAACGGAGGTAATCCGCGCAGCAGCCAACTCCAACGCCGCCCACAAAACGGCGCTAACGCCAATGCCAGTCGCGTGCTGCCCGTTGCCCGGCGCACCAGCACGATGCCCAACCCAAAGAGCCCAAAGTAAAGCCCCAGCACCATGCTGTAGCCGATCAGCAGCAGCGTCGGCGCGCCCAGCGGCATATCGCCGTAGTGGAGCATGGTGTCGCGCACCCAGTAGCAGTTGCCCATGTACCAAAGTACGCCGCAGAGATAGGCCAGCAGAAAGCCGCGGCGCAGCGGGCGCGGGCCATCCATGCATTCGGGCGACAGTATCGCCCAGAGCAGCGGAACCAGCCCAAACCATGCGAAGACCGACCGCCAGGGAGGCATAGGCCCTGCCAGCGGAAACGGCAACTCCAGCAGGCCGGCTGAGAGACCCGCCGCGGCCCACAACTTCCAGGCTCCCAGCTTCAAGGAAATTCGCTGCATACTGCGCCGAGTCTATCGCATTTGCCGGTGCGCGACGAGCGGACCGGAATCACGTTACAATCTGTTTATGCAGCAATTGGCACTCTTCGCGATGCGGGTGTTGGAAGTGATGTTCTTTGTCGGGCTGGCGGGCTCTACGGTGGTTGTCCTCATAAGCTTCGTGGAAGACGGCAAAGAACTCTTCGGCAAAGACGAACCGCCCGAATCACGTGCTGGATGAACCGGTTTTCTGCCCGGTTATCCTCATTGACTCCACTACGATTCGGAAATAGACTCGTCGCAGGGCGTTCCACGTTTTTCCACTCCCACAATCCTAGGAAGCCGGCCGAAGTGCCAGCACAGGAACAATGGCATCTACCCGAACGACCGTAGCCCCTCCTTCCGATCGCGTACGGCTGATCGTGGCATCTTCGGTGATGCTCACGTTCATCTCCTTTTGGCGAGCGGCGGCCATTGTTCTTTGTGATTTAGGCTCCTCCGCGTTTTATGCCGGAGGCATTGCGGAGCAGGCAGTCGGCGCGGCGGCTCCATGGTTCATCCTCGGCATCATGCTCTTCAGCTTCGCGGTGCGCGCGGTTTACGTCGAGAGCTGTTCGATGTTTACCCGCGGCGGCGTCTACCGCGTGGTGAAGGAGGCGCTGGGCGGCACCTTCGCCAAGTTGAGCGTCTCCGCCCTGATGTTCGATTACATCTTGACCGGCCCGATCTCGGGCGTATCCGCCGGCCAATATATTACGGGCTTGATGAACGAGATGTTGACGGTGGCCAACAACAGCCACTGGCTGCCGCCGGCCCTGATCGACCCACACAACAACCCCTTCCAGTTCAACATGAATCACACCGCGGCGGTCTTTGCGGCCGCGGTGACGATTTTTACTGGTGGCAAAACATCAAGGGCATCGAGGAGTCCAGCGGCAAGGCTCTGCGCGTCATGCAGATCACCACGGTGATGGTGGTGATTATGCTGCTCTGGGGCGTCTTCTCGGTCATGGTGCGAGGCGTGCATCTGCCACCACCGCCCACGGTCATCCAACCTTAAGTTCAGCCACAGATGCTCTGGGATTCCTTAAGGGAACCTCGCTGGTGCCGGTGCTCGGCCTCTTCGGCATTCTCATGGCCTTCGGCCACTCGGTGCTGGCCATGAGCGGCGAGGAGAGCCTGGCCCAGGTCAACCGCGAGATCCAGCATCCCAAGCTGAAGAACCTGAAGCGCGCGGCGATCGTCATCGCCATCTATAGCCTTATCTTCACCGGCGGCGCCACGCTGCTGGCCTCGATGCTGATTCCCACGTGGCAGCGAACTCACATCTACCAGGACAACCTGATCGCCGGCCTGGCCATGTACATGGTCGGACCCGTTTTCTGGCGCGTCGCCTTCCGCATCTTCGTCGTGCTAGTCGGCTTCCTGATCCTCTCCGGCGCCATCAACACCTCGATGATCGGCTCGACCGGTGTGCTTGATGCGCGTAGCCGAGGACGGAGTGCTGACAGACTGGTTCCGCAAGCCGCATTCCAAATTCGGCACCAGCTCACCGCATCGTTAACATGATCTTCATCCTCCAGATGATCACGATCATCGCCAGCCGGGGCGACGTTATCATGCTGGGTGAGGCCTACGCCTTCGGCGTGATCTGGTCGTTCACCTTCAATAGTCTTGCCATGCTGGTCTTGCGCTGGAAGTATCATGGCGAACGCGGCTGGAAGGTTCCACCCAATATCCGCATCGGCAAGACCGAGATCCCCATTGGACTTTTCACCGGAGTGAGGCGATTGGT
>CAWJLK010000008.1:0-177206 GCA_963843625.1 uncultured Acidobacteriaceae bacterium | reverse complement strand
AATTGCGTTCTGGCCATTCTTCAAGTGAGGAGCCAGATCAAATGCAAACTCTGTATATCCGTAAGGGTGCTTGCCAAGATGAACACCGTTCAGCCATACCTCACCATTCATGTAGACGCCTTCGAAGCGGAGTTCGACTTTCGCGCCTGGAGACAATGTCTTTGGCCGCATGAATGCTTTTCGATACCAGCCCACCCCACCTACGGTCCACCCAGTTGCGATCTGCCCCTCGCTTTGATAAAAATCGAACGGCCCGGTACGAAGAGGACTAGCACCTTCCGTCCAAATCGCTTCAGTCGTGGCGTCTGTGCCCTGCAGGGTATCTTCGATACTCCAATCGTGTGGAACATCAAGCGAACGCCAATGCGAATCGTCGAAGTCTTCTTTTTCCGCATTGGTGACTTCACCGCGATAAAACCGCCAGTTGTCGCTGAATGCTTGGGTGTTATTTACTTCCAAGGCTTTTGCAGGCCAATGGACAGTCTTTTCCCCGGCTGTTTGCTCTGGATAAGCTTTCATCTGTACTGCCGCAGCAACCGCCGTTCCCATAATTCCTTGAAGTGCTTCGCGCCGAGTCAACATATATTCCTTACTCATTTGGAATACTCATCTCCGTATCATTCTCTAGGTAGCTCCATCGGTGCGAGCTGGACGGGACCATCACTGTAGCGAAGAGACCGCACAAAGCCAGAGAGTAGAGCTCGGCAGCAAGCGGAGGCAGAAATTCTTGCAGTTGAGAGAGAGAAACGCCGGCCTCCGCGAGGATGGATGCTAGCTTCCAGGCGTCTTCAAAGCCCTTGCTCTTCAGCCAATCAATCATAGTCTCTTCGAGCTCACTCGCGTCGAGGGAATTCGTTTGCTCAGCAACAGATCTGATCTTTGACTGGAGAGTCTTCAGCGCCTGGAGGTAAGCGTCGAGCGCAACTTGATTCTCCAATCTGAGCCCAAGTTGATACCGCACGCCGCTTCCTTTAACTTTTGACTCCTGATTCAACGCGAGAGCCGCACTTCGCGCCGCTGAAGCTGGATTGTTCAGTTCATGGGCGAGATTGCCTGCGAGCTTGCTCAGTGCCGACAGCTTGCCGATCTGCTCTTCGGCCCTTGTGTACTCTCGATTGCGATCAATCAACAACCTGACTATTCGTTCAGTCATTGACGGGATCGCGGTGAGCATTGCGGGGAATGCGTTTTCGTGAAGTTCGAGCAACCAGACGTTGCCCGAGGCTCGACCGTCTGCACTCCATTCTCGGATACGAGAAAAGGGTGTCTTCCCGGTGATCCGGCCTACTCTCCCGGCGAGCACCGACACCGGGCTTGACGTGTGTCGATTGATCCTTACTTCGCCGGCGAGGATGAAGATGAGATGGTGTGGCGGCGTCCCCTGGGAAAAGACCAAATCCCCGTCCTGCACAGATCGCTCACTCCCGGCATCTGCGATCCATCTGAATTCCTCGGGTGTGAGGCCCTTCAGTTCTTCAATAGACTGAAGGGCCACGATGCGCAGTTTGATGTCAGAGGGGAATTCCATCGTAATTCTCGCGATTGCTCTTCGGATGTCCATCCGGCAGTTCCAAATAATGGCGACAGCGAGCGAGCCGGATCAAACAACGACTAAGACGTCTTTCCCGGTGAGTGCTTTTCTTTCGCAAGTTCCAAGAGCTGATTCATCGCTCGTTCGAATGGTGCGCAGTCATTGTTTGCTGCATACAGGATCAGGGAACCCTGAACGCGTGCAATCCAGTCTTCGGCAAACTGACGCGCCCGCCCCTGTGACATTCCGGTCTCGCGAGCGAGGATAGCGACCCCGTCTGTCCAGATGGAGAAAATATCGTGTGCGAGCTGGCGGCCCTTAGGGCCGATTTCGGAGACTGCAAGCCTACCCAGCACGCAAGGGTTACGACCATTTGCGTAGAGCTGATCGAGGGCCGCAATGATCTTGCGAATGCGGGCTCTTAGCGGCTCGGATGACTTCGCCACATCAGCAACGGCGGTTTGGATGAAAGCCTTGCCCTTTTCCAAAACCGCCTCAGACATCTGTTCCTTTCCTCCGGGAAAGTGATGGTACAGGCTCGATTTCCTGCTCCTGGTCGCGAATGTAGTCCCGAATTACCGCTTCATCGCGGCCCACCGTTGACACGAAATATCCGCGTGCCCAGAAACTGTGCCCAGCATAATTCTGCTTTCGTTCCTCATACACCCGCGCCAAGTGAATCGCGCTCTTGCCCTTGATGAACCCAACCACCGACGACATGCAATACTTGGGCGGGATCGAGATCATCATGTGCACATGGTCGGCCTGAAGATGCCCTTCCTCGATCCGGCACTCCTTCTGCTCGGCCAGTCTTCGGAACACCTCGCCCAAATGCTTCCGCAGGGTTCCGTACAGCACTTTCCTGCGGCATTTCGGGATGAAAACAACATGGTACTTGCACTCCCATTTCGAGTGGCTTAAGCTTTCATACTCGTCCATCCGGAATTCTCCTTGATGTGTGCTTGGCGGCTCACCTCTCGGAGTTTCCTGGATGGACTCCAGCAAATGTCAAACTACTACTGCCTCCCCGGCAGAGCCGGGGGATCTCCCAGTACATTAGTTGCAACTGTAGTACTAGTCTTCATCCGGCCTGATCGGGTAGAGCATGCCCTCCCATCGCTTCCCCCGAGCGGAACGGAATTGAGGATGGTCTTCATCGCCTGGAACGGGACGATTCGCCATGCTCTCCCAATGGAGCTTGACAAGGCGCTCAATCAGTTCTCCGATGAGGTCCCCAAGCTGCCTTCGAGATCTTCTGCTGAGTTGCGGGAATTGAAAGCCTATCAATGTCTCCGACCGGATTGCTCTGACCTTTCCTCTCACATGGAAGGGCATCTGGTTGACGCTGAAGAGCAATTCCACAATCTGGTCCATGGCGAGCGCATGGGCCTCTCGGACTCAATCAGGCACCCGCCAATGCTCAAATTGATAATCTTGCCGGGATAGGGCTTTTCACAGACGGGCAGCGTTTGGATGCCAGCAAGCCCCGAACATTGAAGACGCGGGGCGGCGCGAAGCTCTTCGTTCCCCTTCGGTTTCGCCGGCGTCTTTTGTTCCTCGGGCGTCATTACTCCTTCGCCCGTACTCTGTTCATCGCACGTCTTCGCTTCCTCGCCCATCATGTCAAACCAATCTCGCTCGCCTCGGATCTAGATCGCCGTGAAAGCAACAGAAGTTCGTGCTCGGTCGCGCATACCTTTGTCGCAAGCGGCGGGCGCAGATGCTCCCGTGATTTCGATATTGGCGGTCGTACTATCGGCATCTGGACGCGTCTTGTTCCCCCCGCGCGGGGAAGAAAGAACCAGGATGCTCATTTTGTACGCCATCTAAACTCAAAGGCGGCTCACCACTTCAATTTCGATACGCAACAGGTGAGCAGGCAATCTGGAGCCGGCACCCGCAAGCTCTTGTGCTGCGACCTCAAAACCATCGCCTGCGCGGCTCCGGGCGATGACACCCATCGCCGGGCACGCCTTCAGAGCGCTTGATCGAATCGAAGATCCTGTCACCACAAGGCGGCAGAGCAGCCTGCAGATGAGGCTTCTTCGTGCGATCCGGATCGAGTCGATTCGAGATACTCTTTTGATGAAGCTTGGCCAGGTGTCCGATCAGTTCCCCAACAAGTTCCTCAAGCTGCCTTCGGACCCGCTCGCTCGGTTGAGGGAACTGAAAGCCTACCCGCGTCGCCGATCGAATGAATCTTACCCTTCCGCGCACGCGGAAGGGCATGCGATTCACGCAGAAGATCAACTCCACCATCTCGTTGATGGCGAGCGACAGCGGCCTGTCGAGTTCCATCAGGCATCCGCCTATGCTCAAATTCATGATCGTTGCAGGGCAGGGCTTGTCACACGCGGGCAGCGTCTGGACTCCGGCAAGACCTTCACATGCCAGGCGTGGGCTGCGGCGAAGTTCCTTCTGCCCTTTGGTCTTCTCCGGCTTCCACTGTTCCTCGCGGCTCTCCCGTGCTTCGATGATCTTCAGCTTTTCAACCGTCTTTGGATCCTGGCCCATCTTCATCAACCCAGTCCTGCTCTTGTACGGTTGGCATCCCGGCGAACGCCGCAGCGATTTGTTCTCGCTCTATGCCTCCCGAAGCCGCAATACACAAGTCGATGCAAACAAGAGGGAGCGGCGAATCTCAGCCATGTCAATCTGGATAGAGTATCCCCGGCTTTGCTCTTGTACTCCCCTCGTCCGGCATTGGCTACTGCACTATCGGCATTGGGGCGAGGCTTGTTCTCCCGTTGTGCGGAAGCAAGCACCAAAACGCTAACTTGCACCGCTCCCGCGCCTTTTTCATGGCGCGGACGTGCCGAAGGCAGTTGGCCCCACCGCAGGTGGCTCCCGCGCCTTTTTCCTGGCGCGGACGTGCCGAAGGCGGCTGCCGCACCGCAGGTGCAGGTGGTGATAGCATCGAAGATGACAGATGCAAACTAAAAAACTGAAAATCATTCCCCTCGGCGGGCTGGGCGAGTTCGGCATGAACTGCCTCGCGCTGCGTTGGGAAGACGACATTATCGTGATCGACGCCGGGCTGATGTTCCCGGAGTCGGAGTTGCTGGGCGTGGATATCGTTGTTCCCGATATCACCTACCTGATTGAAAACAAGGCGCATGTCCGCGCCATCATCCTCACCCACGGCCACATGGACCACATCGGCGGCCTGCCCTGGATTCTCACCGAGATCAAGGTTCCGGTCTATGCCACCGAGTTCACCCTGGCCTATGTCGAGGGCAATCTCGAAGAGCACCAGTTGCTCGACGAGACCGAACTGATCGAGATCGTGCCCAAGGAAAAATTCACCATCGGCCCCTTCACCATCGAGCCGATCCATGTGACGCATTCGCTGGTCGATGCCGTTTCGCTGGCCATCGAAACCCCGGTCGGCGTCGTCATCCACACCGGCGATTTCAAGATCGATCTGGCGCCGCTCGACGGCAAGTCCTTTGACCTGCACACCTTCGCCGAGTACGGCAAGCGCGGCGTGCTGGCCCTGCTGCAGGACTCGACGAATGTGGACCGCCCCGGCTACACGCCCAGCGAGACGGCTGTCATTCCGCGCCTCGACGAGATTTTTTCGCGCACCAAGAAGAAGCTCTTCTTCAGTTGCTTCTCTTCATCCGTCTACCGCATCCGGATTGCACTCGATCTGGCCCGCCAGCATGGCCGCAAGGTGGCCGTCATCGGCCGGTCCATGATGGAGTCGACCGAGATCGCGCAGGACCTCGGCTACATCGATATTCCCCAGGGACTCATCATCAACCCCGGCCAGATGCGCGACTTCGCTCCCGAGCAGTTGATGCTGCTGATCTCCGGCACCCAGGGCGAACCGATGAGCGCCCTCAGCCGCGCCGCCGTCGATAACCACAAGCACGCCCACATCGAAGCGGGCGACACCGTTGTGCTCAGTTCGCGCGTCATTCCCGGCAACGAGAAGAGCATCTTCCGCGTCATCGACCATCTCTATCGCCGCGAAGCCAATGTCATCTACGACAACGGCTCGAACGGCCTGATCCATGTCAGCGGCCACGGCTCTCAAGAAGAACAGCGGCTGCTCATCAATCTCTTGCGCCCCAAGTTCTTCATCCCCGTTCACGGCAACTATGGCAACCTGCGCAAGCATGCACAGATCGCCTTGGATACCGGAGCCGTCGAGCACGCCATCGTCATCGAAGACGGCGACGTGCTTGAACTCGACAAGAAGGACGCCCGCAAGAAGGACAAGGTCACGACGGGTCGTGTGTTGATCGACTCCGGCTCGAACAACGACGTAGTCGAAGACCTCGTCCTCCGCGACCGCCGCATCCTCTCCGAAGACGGCGTTGTGCTGGCGGTGCTGGCCATCAATAAACGCACCGGCAAGGTCGAGCAGCAGCCCGAAGTGGTGATGCGCGGCTTCGGCGGCGCGGATATCACCGAACAAGCCCGCGAGTTAGTCCTGAAGACCCTCGATGGCCTGAGCACCGAGCAGAAGGCCGACTACGGCATGGTCAAGGAAAAAGTCCGCTCGGAACTGAAGCGCCTCATCCAGAAAACCACCGGCCGCCGCCCATGATCATGCCGGTGATCCTGGAGATCTGAAGAGACACAGATTGGGTCGATGCTTTGAAAGGGCACGGCTTTAGCCGTGCCGCAAATCCTGCAAAATAACTCCGGGCTTTAGCCCCAGAGGGAATGCCGGCTCGCAAAATCATTTAGATCAGAGCTGCCCCGACCATAGTAGTTCTCACCAACCGGGTGCCCCACCTTCGCGGCGTCTTTGTTTTTGCCGCTAAGGTGGGATAGCTCCACCTATCTACAGCCTTTTTATTGTCTCTAAATTCTCTTGAGAATAGTTGAAGTCCATACCCTCAATAAGAAGTCCAATCCCTCAATAAGTTGTCATCCTGAGCGGAGCGCAGCGGAGTCGAAGGACCCGCGGTTATCTTTTGACTCCCATCCTTGACCAAGTTTACTGAGTGTGCGGGTGCCCCACCCTCGCCGCGTCTTTGTTTTTGCGGCTAGGGTGGGATAGCGCCATCTATCTACCGTCAGGTGGCGCAGGTCCGGTCAGCAAGCAAGCCGGGTGCCCCAGGGTCTCGCTCCTGAGACCTGGAATACCACGAACCTCAACCGGCTTCGTTCATAAGGAAAACCGGGATTCGTCTCCGGCCCTCAGGGATTTGTAGATATTTACTCCCTCCCATTGCACAATTGAGATCGCCAATACTCCCCGGTTCAATCTGTCAGGCATCCGACCGGGTTATACCGGTGCCACGGAACGCCCGGAGCCCCGCGTACGTAGTATTCTCAGGACGATCTCTTCGAGGAGGCAGCTATGTATTGCAGTGGATGTGGTCAACTTCTAACGCCGGGCCAGCCAGTCTGCCCGCAATGCGGCCGCCCTGCCGCGCCGGCGATCCCCCCCGTGCCGGGTCTCGAATTCCAACTGCAAAACTATGCGGGCAAGATCAAGGCGCTTAGCGTCGTCTGGTTCATCTACGCCGCATTTTCGCTGATCACCGGATTTGTCGGAATGATCTTTGCCAAGGCCTTTTTCGCCGGCCATTTTGGTCCCTGGATGCACGGACCCTGGGGCGGAGGCAACCCGATGCCGCCCATGTGGTTTGCGCCCCAGCTTCTGCATCTGATTTGGATCTTCATTCTGCTGCGCGGCGCTCTTGCGCTGGCCGCCGGATGGGGCTTGCTGGAGCACGCGCGATGGGGACGGATCGTGGCCATCGTGGCGGCCTTCTTCAATATCCTGAAGTTCCCCTTCGGAACCGCCATCGGCATCTGGACCCTGGTCGTGCTCATGGGCTACCGCAACTCGACCCTCTATGACGAGCTTTAGGTCTCTTGCCGTTTGTTCTTGAACCAGCCCCGTGCCCCATCCATTCGCCTTTCTTCTGGCGAATGGGTGGGAAGCGACGAACCCCAAGATACGAAATCACAGCACGAAATCACACGGTCAGAGACCTGGGGGAGTCCCTACCTGATCAGGCGGCCCACGAAAGCTAGCTCAATATCCCGCGCGGGGTAGTGTCCTAATTTGCTTATGTCTCGCTGCTGTATTCGGCTATGGATTGCATTCCATCGAGGCCAACCGACCAAGCTTCGTCGGTGTGCACCTCCTGACCCAAGGCGTGGTAGGTCAGTTTTACGCGAAAGCATATCGTTGCCTTGGCGTGGCCCATAGCATATCTTTCCGTTTCGGTGAGCTTGGCATGAAGAGGGATAAAGAATCCGGATGGATGCCCAGCGTGAACGTTCAATCGGACATCTGCCCGAGCATACTTCGCTATAGGGCAAAGTTTGTACGGCGATTCGCCCCAAACGAACTCTATCCAGGTATCAGCAATAACGCCGTATGCTGGCAATCCTCCGCTATTGGATATTTTCATATTCACGATCACCCATTCTCCCGCCACTGCTTCATGCAGAACGTTGTTAATGAATTCGTTAACTTTGAGCCTCGGACGAAGCGCCTCTTGCTGAAAGACAAGCGCCATCCCGGCATTTTCAGCAGCCTTGCGAGTCTCCCACGACTGCCAGCCGATAGCGCCCAACGTAAGCATCAGCAGCCAAGCAGTTATTCCCTCAGGCCATGCTATGAGTTTGTGCCACCATGGCGGTTTGGCCTCGCTCTGGTCTGTATTTTGTATGGGTTTTATTGTGCACGCGAGGGAAGTCGCAGCCATGGATGGGTCGCTGGGTTGTACGCACTTTACATCATAGCCATTGCTGGGGGAGTTGTAATCCTTGTCGAATCTGGCCACCAGAATGATTGCGACAATCAGGACAAGTCCGAACAGCATCGCCAATCGCTTCAACATAATACAGAAAATGTATCACAAAAACACTTGACATACATTGTATATTTGTAATACAGTTATTTCAGTGAGGCTTTATGGCGAACGTCCTCAATACCGATAAACAAATCGCAATCATCGCGGCGCTTGCTAAAGGTTCAAGCATCCGCGCTATCGAGCACATGACTGGCGTTCATCGCGACACGATCATGCGGCTTGGTGTGAAGGTTGGGCAGGGATGCACGACGCTACTCGATGGCAAGATGCGCGATTTGCCTTGCAACCGTCTAGAAATTGACGAGATTTGGGGCTACATCGGCAAGAAAGAAGCGCACCTAAAGCCGGAAGATAACCCGACATTTGGAAACGTCTGGACGTTCTGCGCTATCGATGCCGAAACTAAGTTGGTCCCAGCCTTCCGCGTAGACTCGAATCGCAGCCTGCCGACCACCAAAGCGTTCATGCAGGATGTTGCTTCTCGGATGCGCAACCGGGTCCAGTTGCACGACCATCCCGACGCTACCCATGCCTACGCTTGGACTCACGAAACAGACGATCCGAACCAGCCCAAACGGACTGTAACGGTCCTGAAGATTCCGCCCGCTGTATCCCCGTTAGCGGCCGTCCGAGTTGCCATCATGCAGGAGTTGAGAGATGCCGAAGCAGCCGAAGCCTAGAAAACCGGGACGCCCTAAGATGGCGAAGGGCGAAGCCAAGGGCAGCATAGTGCCAGTGCGCTTCAGTCCCGATGAGCGTATGCGCGTGGAAGCTGCTGCAAAGGCAAGCAATAAAACCGTCTCGGCATGGGTTCGCAGCACGCTACTTGCCACGATTGGAGCGTAGCGGCATGGAAAGCAAATTAGGACACTACCCCGCACAGCATTTCGTTGACTCCGCCCCCAATTCGGGTATTCTGAAGTCCTTGCGCGGTGTTGCGCCTGGGGTCTGTGTGTGTTCACCTGGACCCGGCTGGCCGATGCCTCAGTTGATGTTCTGAGGGATCGGCTGGAACAGGCCACCGGCTGCTGGATTCGAGTTTATATGGCGCTGTGTCAGCGAATCCGGTAGCCAGAGCCCTTCAGAGGGGCCAGCTCCCGCAGTCCTCACCCGAACAGATTTGTTTGGCAGTGGGTGGAATTTGGGCCCGTGCGTTTTGGCGCGGGCAAGTGCGCTTTGCGCTGTGGTTTTTTGTGGATTTGGCCGCGCGGCTGGCCGGGCCGGTCTATTTGAAGACAGGCGTTTTTAAGAGGGCAGGAGAGAGATGTCGACCTTTGTTCCGAGCGGCAAGGATATTGACCGCAAATGGTATGTGGTGGATGCCAGCGGCCAGACGCTGGGCCGGCTGGCGACCAAGGCCGCCAGTGTGCTGAGCGGCAAGCTGAATCCCCAGTATGTGCCGTACATCGACATGGGCGATCACGTGATCGTGATCAACGCGGAGAAGGTTCGGCTGACCGGGCTCAAGGGCCAGAGCAAGCTCTACCGCCGCTACACCGGCTTCCCCGGCGGCCTGCGCGAGGAGTCGTTTACGCGCCTGATCAACCGCAAGCCCGAGAAGATTCTGGAAGAGGCCATCAAGGGCATGCTGCCCAAGAGCAAGATGGGCCGCCAGATGGCCACCAAGCTGAAGGTCTATCGCGGCGACAAGCATCCCCACCAGGCGCAGTTGCCGGTGGCGTTGGAAATTGCGTAAAAGCAGCTGCTAGCTGCTAGCTTCTAGCTGCTAGCATCGGCGATTCGAGAATCAGAGGTTTGCAGGCGTTTTAGCTAGAAGCTAGAAGCTAGAAGCTAGAAGCTAAGAGGAAAGAATGGCAGATCTGGTTCAGTATTACGGGACGGGGCGGCGCAAGTCGGCGATCGCGCGCGTCTTTCTGCGTCCCGGCACGGGCGAGTGGAAGGTCAACGGCAAGGCGTTCGAAGAGTACTTTGTCACCGAGCAGCAGCGGGTGGCCGCCAAGCGGACGCTGGTGGTGGCCGAGCTGGCCGCGAGCTTCGACGTGGTCACCACGGTAAGAGCGGCGGCGTGGCCGCGCAGGCCGATGCCGTGAAGATGGGCATTGCCCGCGCCCTGGTCGAGTTCAACCCGGAGCTGCGCAAGATGCTCAAGGCCGAAGGCCTGCTGACCCGCGACGCGCGCCAGAAGGAACGCAAGAAGTACGGTCAGAAGGGCGCCCGCAAGCGGTTCCAGTTCAGCAAGCGCTAAGCGCTTGCAGTTGATCAGTGATCAGTGGTCAGTGCTCAGTTGCTGATTCGGCGACATCTGCTGATCACTGACCACTGATCACTGACCACTGGTTTCACAATCTCCCGCATAAGCGGGTTCAATCCGGGCGCCGGCATCGACCACCCGGATGCAATCCACGAAGGAGGCCAATGGCCACGATCACCATGAAGGAGCTGCTCGAAGCGGGTGTTCACTTCGGGCATCAGACCAAGCGCTGGAATCCCAAGATGAAGGAATACATCTTCGGCGAGCGCAACGGGATCTACATCATCGACCTGCAGAAGACGCTCAAGCTGTTCAAGGATGCGTCGAAGTTTGTCACCGAGCTGTGCGCGAGCGGCAAGACGATTCTGTTCGTCGGCACCAAGCGCCAGGCGCAGGACGCCGTGGCCGAAGAGGCCAACCGCGCCGGCATGCCCTACATCAACCAGCGCTGGCTGGGCGGGCTGCTGACCAACTGGGTGACGGTGCAGAAGTCGGTGAAGCGCCTTCAGGAACTGGATGAGATGGCCACGGATGGCCGCTACGAGCTGCTGACCAAGAAGGAAGTGATCAAGCTGGAGCGGGAGCGCAAGCACCTGCAGGCCAACCTGGCCGGCATCAAGACCATGAAGCGGCTGCCCGACGCGCTGTTCATCGTCGACTCGAACAACGAGGCGATCGCGGTGAAGGAAGCCCGCAAGCTGGGCATTCCCGGTGGTCGCGGTGGTGGATACCAACTGCGATCCGACGGTGGTGGATTACGTGATTCCGGGCAACGACGACGCGCTGCGCGCCATTCGCCTGTTCACCTCGAAGATCGCCGATTCGGCGGCCGAGGGCGTGAACCTGGTGGGCGACAAGGCCTTTGCCGAGGAAGAGCCGGCCGGAGCCGGTCGCGAAGAGGCGTGCCTGAAGCAGCGCCTGCCGAGCCGAGGAAGTGGATCTGGAAGCGGCCCTGGGCGGCGGCATTCGCAAGGCGCCGGCGGCGGTTGCGGCGCTGGAAGAGGCCGAAGTGGCCGAGGGCGGCTCTTTAATCATCTCTGCGCACAGCAGTGCGCATACTGAGACAAGCGTGGCCGCGAGCATTGAGTGCCACGCTTTTCTTATGCTCAGACCGGCCTCAGGCCGAGACTTGGCAGCGTGCCAGGTCAGGATCACGTGACCTGACGAGACGAAGCAGAATCTAGGAAAAGAGAGAGATGACGACAGTGAGCGAAAAGATTGATGCCAAGTTGGTGAAAGAGCTTCGCGAGAAGTCCGGCGCGCCCATGGGCGACTGCCTGAAGGCTCTGCAGGAGACCAAGGGCAACATCGAAGAGGCATTCGTGGTGCTGCGCAAGCGGGGCATGGCCTCGGCGCAGAAGAAGGCCGCGCGCACCACCAACGAGGGCGCGGTGGGCACCTACATCCACGCCGGCGGCAAGATCGGCGTGCTGCTCGAGCTGAACTGCGAGAGCGACTTTGTGGCCCGCACCGACGACTTCCAGGAGTCTGCTCAAGGACATCGCGATGCACATCGCGGCCAGCGATCCGCGCTACGTGAAGCCCGAGGACGTGACCGCGGCCGACATGGAGCGCGAGAAGGAGATCTATCGCGCGCAGGCCGCCGCCACCGGCAAGCCGGCCCCGGTGATCGAGAAGATCGTCGAGGGCAAGATGGCCAAGTTCTACGAGGAGGTCTGCCTGCTCGAGCAGCCCTTCATCAAGGACCAGGCCGTCAGCATCAAGGAACTGATCGCGCAGAAGGTCGGCAAGCTGGGCGAGAACATCACCGTGCGCCGCTTTGCGCGCTTCAAGGTCGGCGCGCCCGACTGGACCGTCGCCACCACCAAGCCCGAAGCAGCCGAGTAAGCTTCGGATTACGAACCGGCCCCGCCATTGCGCCGAGGGTGGAAACCTACAATCGTCACACGATTCCAATGCAACCTAATTCGGAATCAACCAAGGCCCAGGGCGCAAACCCTGGGCCTTTTCACGCCCGTCCCAAAGCGCCGAGCGGCAGTGAGACCGCCTCAGCCGCCGGTATGCGATACTCGAAAAGGCATGTACAAACGGATTGTTCTCAAGCTTTCGGGAGAGGCGCTGGCCGGCCAGCGCGGCTTCGGCCTGGATGCCGACAAAGTCGCCGAGATTACCGGCGAAATCGCCGATGTGCACGCGCTGGGCGTCGAGATCGGCATCGTGGTGGGCGGCGGCAACTTCTTCCGCGGCGTGGACGAGCAGGCCAAGGAGATGGACCGCGTGAGCGCCGACAACATGGGCATGCTCTCCACGGTCATCAACGCCATTGCCCTGCAGGACGCGCTGGAACAGCGCGGCGTGCAATGCCGCGTGATGACCGCCGTCTTCATGAACCAGATTGCCGAGCCCTACATCCGGCGGCGCGCGGTGCGGCATCTTGAAAAGGGCCGCGTGGTCATCTTCGCTGCCGGCATCGGCAATCCTTTCTTCTCTACGGACACCGCGGCCAGCCTGCGCGCCATGGAGATCAAGGCCGATGTGCTGCTGAAGGGCACCAAGGTCGAAGGCGTTTACAACGCCGACCCGGTGCTGGTGAAAGATGCGGTCAAGTACGACGAGATCACCTACATGGAGATCCTGCAGCAGGGGCTGAAGGTGATGGACCTGACCGCGGTGAGCCTGTGCAAAGACAACAACCTGCCCATGATCATCTTCAACATGAACCAGCCGGGAAATATCCGGCGCGTGGTGCTGGGCGAAAAGGTTGGATCGCTGGTGACGGCGTAAGAACAGGGAACAGCGGATCAGGGAACAGTAGATCAGCTCGACTCGATGAGCCAGATTGTTTCCGTTCGATCTCGTGTAGCCGATTTCTGAGCCTGTTCACTGTTCCCAACTGCCCTACTCGCTGTCACTTCGGAGACGTCTAACAGTTCGTGGAGACTCAGCAAGCCAGCACCGCTGAATGCACTGACGGGCTTGCGCTGCTTTGCGGCCATCAACATCGTCCTCTTCCATTTCTCCAATCCGCAGTGGTTCGGCTTTCTGGCGCCGGTGGTCAACGCCGGCTTCATCTCGGTCAGCTACTTCATCCTGCTCTCGGGATTTGTGCTCGGCTATAACTACAATGCGCGGGCGCGGGCCGGGGAACTGGACCGCAAGCGCTTTCTGGGAGGCGCGCTTCACGCGCATCTATCCCATCTACCTTCTCAGCCTGCTGCTTGAGCCTTGGCACCGCTGGGCAGTCGAGTACGCAAGCCACACGCACGCCATGTTCTGGACCGGCATGGTGCTCACGCCGCTGCTGTTGCAGGGCTGGATTCCGGCCATCGCCACGTTCCTGAACACGCCGGCCTGGACCATGTCGGCCGAGGCCTTCTACTACGTGATCTTTCCCTGGCTGGCGACGCTGGAAGCGGCCGGAGCGCATCAGGGCCGCATCTCTGGAAGATGGCCGGCGTCTGGGTGCTGGGGATGGTTCCCGGCACGCTCTACATGGTCTTCAATCCCGACGGCATCGCGCATCCGGACCGCTGGAGCTACGGCCCCTGGCTGTGGGCGCTGAAGTACACGCCCTACGCGCATGTGGCCAGCTTCATCTTCGGCGTGATGCTGGCCGAGTCTGGACGAGATTGATCCCGCGCAAGCGGCCGTCTGCGGCTCTGGCTGGGAGTCGGCGGCTTTGGCGGGCATCTACGGCCTGCTGAGCATGGGGCCGCTGGTGCCCTATGCCATCATCCACGACGGCCTGCTGATGCCGCTGTTCGGCTGCATCGTTCTGGGCCTGGCCGGAGAAAACCGGCTGGCGCAGGTTCTGGGCGTCCGCCCGCTGGTCTTTGTGGGCGAGGCCAGCTATTGCCTTTACCTGCTGCACTTCAATCTCTGGAACCTGATCCACAACTCGCATGTGCTGGACCGGCTCGGCCTGAGCCGCTTCGATCCCTGGATCAGCTACGTGCCCTGATTGCGCTGGCCCTCTTGGCCCTGCACTTCATCGAGAAGCCGGCGCAGCGCAAACTGCGCGAGTGGATGCACGTCTGGAGATAGCTGGGCAAAGAGCCATTGCGCGCAAGCAACAGTGGAACTCTGCTCTTTGGTAAAGGCTGCGAGGCGTTGCAAGCGATTGAGCCGGCGAGTCAGCCTTCTTGCCAAGTCCCCGCAGCGCGCAACAAAAAGCCCAGCCGTGAAGGCTGGGCTTTTTGTTGCGCAAGAGGCTTCCCTTACGGGGTAACCAACTGGGTTGCATGGTTGCCGTGGGGGATGATGGCCAGCGCGGTGGGTTTCGCGCCCGTGGGGTATGGTGTGGACTGGGTGGTGGAGAGCGAGCCGGAGGTCGAATTCAGCCGGAAGCCGGAGACGGAGTCGCCCAGCGCATTTGCGGTGTAAACGAACCGGCCGAGAGCTGGGTCCACAGCGATCGCCACAGGCTGCGTGTCGGTGGCGTTGAAAGGACTGCCGGTCACGTTCACCGATCCTGTGGGAGTGCCCGTGGCCAGCGTAATCGAGTAGGCCGAGACCGTCGAATCCAGCGCGTTGCTGACATAGATGAATTGGCCGCGCGGGTCAATGACGATGGCCGAGGGTTCGTTCCCCGTCTTGAACGGACCACTGGTCATAAAGCTCAGTGTGCTGCCGTTCAGAATCGTGTAGCCGATCAGATCGTTGGAGGCGAAGTCGGTGACATAAACGAAGCGGTCGGTGGGGTCCGAAGCGATGGCGGTAGGCTTGACGCCAGCTTCGTATGGGCTGTTCGTGGTCGCAGTCAACGCCCCACCCGAGCCGATGGTGAAGCCGAAGACCCAGCCAGGATTGGCGGTGCTGGGCGTGCAGGTTGCGACTGGCGTGCAGCCGGGATTGTAGGCCGATTGGTCATAGCCCGAGACGTACACCGCATTGCCCTTGATATCTTTACCGTTGTTGGCCAGCACGGTGATGCCGGTAGGAACCAGAATGTCCGTTGCAAAGCTGCTGGAAACGCCGGAGAGACTGAGCGCACTCTGCGAAGCTGCCGTGCCGATGACCCCGGACGAGAGAGCATATTCAGTGAGGTTCCCCGACTTCGAGCAAGTCAGGACCGGAGATACGGCAGAGCTGCTGCACGAAGTCACATAAAGGTAGGTTCCGGCCGAGTTCACAGCGATCGAAACGGGATTGTCGCTGAGGCTCAAAGTCTCCTTGGCGGTCAACACTCCTTTCAATCCGATGGCGAAGTGGACAATCGAGCCGCCGGAGGAGCTGGTGCCCACATTGGCAACGTAGAGGTTCGCATAGTCGGGCGTAACGGCCAGGGCTACCGGAGAGCTGACGCCGCTGGTAACGTCAGCTGCGATGCTGCGCAGCGCGCCGGACTGCGAGTCCACGGCATAGGTTTGAATTCCGCTGGAGCTGGCCACGTAAACATAATCGACGGAGATAAGCGCGCAGGCAGTCAAGAGGGTGGCCAGGAGAAGGCCGATGGAACAGACCGGGATGAGCTGCCTCAGTTTACTGAACTTCATGAGCTTCCTTCGTTGCGGGCTTGCCGGATGCAAGCCCAAAGAATTCCGGTTAAGTTGCCCCGTACAGATTGTAAAAGCCCGTTACGGGGTGTTGCTAGAGTAGACGGCAGCCGCCCCTCGTACTAACTGGTCTTGTGCGGCACGGCGGCTACAGCCGTCGGCTGGGCATTGGTCTTATAAGGGGAGCGTTGCGCATGAACAAGCACGCCGTTCGTCGTGTCAATCTGAAAGTTCGAGATGCTCCCTGAGGCCCCGTCGCCAAGAAAGTTGACGGTGAAAAGAAAGTGAGAGGTCGATGGGTCGATGCCGATGGCCACCGGCTGAATGCCAGCGGGGTAGGTTCCAACGCTGGTCAGCCCGCCTCCGCTGCCGATCGAATACGCGTTCACCGTCCCGTCCAGCGCGTTGGCGACGTAAAGATAGGGATACTTGGGATCGACAACGACCGAGGAGGGCTGATTGCCGGTCGAAATCGATCCGCCAGCCAGCGCGCTTAGGCTTCCATCGGACTGTATTGCGTAGGCCAAGAGCGTGCCGGAAGTCGCGTCCGTAACGTAAAGGTACGCGCTCGTCGAGTCGCTCGCTACCGCCGAGGGGTGGGTCATGCTGGCCAGCGGTGCGCCGCTCTTCAGAGGGGTCAGCTTGCCACTCTCCACCGAGAAGCCAAAGACATACCCGGCGCCCGAGGTCGAGTCATATGCGGTCACATACGCAAAGGCGCCCGAATTCACAACGCCGATAGCCGTAGGCGCAATCACATCCGAAGGGCTGCCAGGCAGGCTCAAAGGCCAATAGTTCGCTCCATTCGCAGGATTGCTTGCGGCCGCTCCTAATCCGCCGCCTGCCGTTGCGTTGGAACCGGTGCCCGAGGCCGCCAGAATTGGAAACACTGCCACCGAACCCGAGCATGGCTCCGCATTCGAGCAGATCGGAAGCGGCTGGTAGGTGTCGAGTACGAACAGGTTCGACCCGTTCACGGCCTCCGCCAATGGGTAGATACCCGGCGTATTCACCGTGCTCTGGGGATAGAGCTTTCCATCCGGGCCGATCTTGAATTGAACAATCGTGTTGTCATCCTGATTGACGACATAAAGGTTCTGATAGTCGGCTGAAACAGCCTCGGCAACGGGGTTTCGTCCGCCCGAGGGGAAGGGCGAGGTCGGAATCTGGCGCATCGAGCCAGAAACCGCATTGATCTCGAAAACGTCGATTTCCCCGTAATTGTCGGGTCCCGCGGCCCTGGAAGTGGCCACGTAAACGAAATCGGTGGTGAGCGTGCCACAGGCGGTCATCAGTCCGGCCACCAGGAGGCTGACCGCGGAGACCAGCAGCAACTGGCTCGATTTGTTCACCTTCATGCGCATCTTTCGTCGGCGGGCCAGAACCTCTGGCGCGCAAAATTCCGGGTTTGGAATCGAATCCCAGGGCACGGATTGAATCGTGCCCGGCATTCGGCTGCGTTCTTTTCAAGACTGCGAATCGCTTGCGTCCGGTGCGGGGCAGGCCGCCGCCACTCCAGGCGCAACTGCATGGAGCGACGGTTAGTTGGTGCGCCCATCCACCAGGCACCACGTTGGCTGGCCGGTCAGCTTATAACTGTTCGGCGCCTTGGTCGCGTCGGAGAGGGGCCGGAGGACGCCGGCGCGGTTGTCGATCTGCTGGCCCGTTACGGTTGAATCGTTGAAGTTGGCCGTATAGAAGAACTGATTCGAAGGATCCTCGACCAGGCACTGCGGGCCGCTTCCCGTCCCGAAGGGTGAACCGGACATCTCGGCCGGCTGATACGGAGAGTTGATGTTATAACCCGCTATTCCGCTCTGAGGGTTATTCGGCAGATTGTTTCCCTCGTTGGCTACATAGAGCCACTTGCTGCCGCTCGACCCGGCCCCTACAACCACATAGATGGGATTGGTTAGGGTTGGGTTATCGGGGATCGGTCCGCTCGTCGCTGCTTGCAGCGTGTTGTTGACGACGGCAAACGGCAGGATCTGGCTCGTCGCGCGATTGGGATTGGAGCTGGGAGCTTCATTGTCGAGCACATAAACGTAGCCGCCGGCAGCCACGATCGCCGTGGCTTCATTCACGTTGCCGATCGAACTGGAGCCATTCAACACCACAGTCAACTGCCCATTGGCTTGGTTCTGCTGGTACGAGAACACCGTATCGCCAGTCGTCGGCGTGCCATTCAACGTGAGCATGGTTGCTCCACTCAGGAGAAAGTCGATGGGATCGGCGGGAACCGGAAAGTAGGCCAGCGACGAGCCGCTGGACGACGTTACCTGGGCATTCACGATCACTTGAAGCCGCCCTGTGCTCGAATTCACCTCGAAGGCGGTAATGTCGCCGCAGGATGTGACGCCGCTGCCGAGTGCGCGAGAACACGCCATCGGTCGACGGGGCATCGTGATCAAGCACATAAAGGTGACTGCCCGAGGCGTCGGCAAACATTCTGATCGGGTTGATTCCCTGTGTAAAGAAGGTCTGCTGCGCCGTGAGAATGCCATTGGCGCCCACCGCGAACTGGGTGATGTTGCCCTTCGTACAAGGCCCCGGCTGGGTGCCTGGAGAGGTGCACTCCGAACCGCCTGAGGCGTTCACTCCGCGATTGAGAACGTAAAGAAAGCGGCTGCCGTTCATCAGCACGGCGCGAACCGGATTGGAGCCGCCGGAAGAGACGGGCAGTCCGTTCACGGGGCGCAACTGGCCTGTATTATGGTCGATCTTGAATCCGCTGATGATGCCATTGCCGCTGGACCCGGACGTCGCCGTCCCCGTCACATACAAAAAGCCAACCGTATAACTCTGAACGCAAGACGTAACGCTGAGGATAACGCCGACTGAGAGGGCGCTGATCAGAAGGGCCT
The DNA here is from genome assembly GCA_963843625.1 of uncultured Acidobacteriaceae bacterium. GTDB lineage: Bacteria > Acidobacteriota > Terriglobia > Terriglobales > Acidobacteriaceae > Telmatobacter. The sequence continues at coordinate 158,352 of CAWJLK010000008.1, read as the reverse complement.
TGCCGAATTTCTTGAACTTCATGCGATTCCTTCATCCTGGTCGGTCGTGCGCCGCCAAGTTTGCTAGTTCCACAGCAGAGCTGGGTTGGGACGGGTCCCTGTTGCATTGTAAAAGCCGAGGCCGGGTTGTGCCTAGTTTTGGATGGAGACTGACCAAATCAGCGCGTTTTTCCCTGCTGTTCCGCTCCTCGCGAGGCGGAGACAACCTTCTTTCCGGCTCCACGATCCATTTTCGAGTTGCGGCTGGCGTTTGGACGCCCGCGGCACCGGAAACGTCATCGGGCGGCCGCCGGAAAAGAAGAGGCGCGTGTGTCCCATATCTGGCGCGGCCTCATCGCGCCAGATATGGAAATCCACGAATGGCAAGCTCCTACCAGACCCGGCAGGACTTCGCCGGAAACATTGGCTGGCCCTTGGTGCAGCCGAATGCCTTGCCGAATTCGTCGAAGTTCTGCACCGAACCGTTGACGCGCCAGCGACCCGGCGAGTGCGGGTCGGTGAGCGCCGACTGGCGGGCCGACTGCTCGGTCTGGTTCTGGCACCACACCTGCGCGAAGCCCAGGAAATAGCGCTGCGCCTCGGTATAGCCTTCGATTTTAAAGTCCTTGTCGTCGATCTTCTTGCCCTCGGCTGCCAGCGTGTCGAGCAGAGCCATGTAGGCGATGCGCAGGCCGCCGTTGTCGGCCGTATTCTCACCCAGAGTCAGTCTGCCGTTCAGCTTTTGTGCGGGGATGTCGCCGTGCGCCGGGGCAGCCTCAAAGCCGCTGTACTCGTCCGCCACGCAATCGGTCCGCTCGGTAAAGGCCTTGCGGTCCTCCGCCGTCTGCCACTCGCGCAGGTTGCCCTTGCCGTCGTACTTCGAACCCTCGTCGTCGAAGCCGTGCGTCATCTCGTGGCCGATCACCACGCCGATGCCGCCGAAGTTCACCGCCGGATCAACGGTAAAGTCGAAGAACGGCGGCTGCAGAATCCCGGCCGGGAAGTTGATGTCGTTCATCGAGCGGTTGTAGTAGGCGTTCACCGTCGGCGGCGTCATCCCCCACTCCTTCTCGTCCACCGGCTTGCCCAGGTGGTTGAGGTTCCACTCGCGCTGGAAGACGGCGTTGCGGTTCAGGTTGCCGATCAGGTCGTCGCGCTTCACCTTGAGCGCCGAGTAGTCGCGCCACTTCTCCGGGTAGCCGATCTTGTTGCGGATCATCTTCAGCTTCTCTTCGGCAGCCTTCTTGGTCGCGTCGCTCATCCAGGGCAGGGTCTTGATGTCGTCGCCCAGCGCTCTTCTCCAGAGCGGCCACCAGTTGATCCATGCTCGCCTTGGCGGCCGGCGGGAAGTTCTCCTTCACCCAGTCCTGCCCCACGGCCTCGCCCAGTGCGCGGTCGGTCATGCTGCGTGCACTGCTTCCAGCGCGGCGTCGGTTCCTTCTGTCCGGCAAGCGTCTTGCCAAAGAAGGCGAAGTTCTCGTCGAAGAAAGCCTTGGGCAGATTGCTCGCCAGCCCGTGCAGCGTGTGCCAGCGGAAGTACGACTTCCACGCATCGATCGGTTCCTTCGCGATCAGATCGTTCAGCGCCTTGAAGAATTCCGGCGTCGCCACATCCAGCGTGTCAAAGTGCCGTATCTTCACGTCCTTGAAATAGATCGCGTAGTCAAAATCCGGCGTCAGCTTCTGGAAATCGGCCATCGTGTAGATGTGGTAGCGTCTTCTCCGGATCGCGCAGGTCCACGCGGCTCATCGAGGCCTTGGCCAGCGCGGTCTCGATCTCCATGACCGCGGCGGCTTCCTTGGCCGCCTGCTCGGGCGTATCGCCGGCCAGCGTGAACATCTTCGTCACGTGCTCCACATACTCTTTGCGGATCTCCTGGAAGCGCTTGCTGTCCACAAGGTAATAGTCGCGGTCGGGCAGCGAGAGGCCGGCTTGTGAGATGCCTGCAATCTGCTTGGTGGAATCCTTGTCGTCCTGGCTCACGCCAAAGTTGAAAAGCGGCGCCGGACTGCCCTCGCGCCTCCAGTTCGCCCATCAGCGCGCCCAGCTTGTGCGTGTCCTTGAGCGCGTCGATCTGCTTCAGGGCAGGCTCAAGCGGCTTCAGCCCCTTCTCTTCCACCAGCGTGGTGTTCATGCAGGCCGCATAGTAGTCGCCATACTGCTTTTCAAGCGGAGTCTTGGGGTTCGTTGCAGCCGCGTTCAGTTCCTTCCACAGCAGGTAGCGGTTGCGCTCCTTCACCATCGAGAACGAGCGCGCCCAGCGCACCTGGTCGGCCGGAATCGGGTTGTTCTTCACCCAGTTGCCGCAGGCGTACTGGTAGAAATCCGTGCAGGGGTCGGCCGTCTTGTCGATGGCCGTCAGGTCAAAGCTCTTGGGAGCCACCGGCTCGGTGGGCTTTGAAGCGTCGGCAGACGCTGGCGCCTGCGCCAACGCAGAGGCCGCCGCCAACAGCAGTACAGGTACAAGTCGTATACAGTTCATCGAATTTCCTCTTGGTGACACGATCAACCGGCCATCCCCATCAGAGTTCGGAGCACTCGTGGATGGAGGCAGGGATCGAGTTAAAAATCTGAGTTGTTTGGCAGCCGCTTCCGTTTAGCCTGCATTGATTAGGAGGCTATCACGGCGAACGGGTCGGCTGACGCGTTTCCATGTACTTGACCTGCACCGCCAAAATGGCTCCAACCGTATCCTCCGCGATCCTGAGCGGAACGCTACAAAGTCGAAAGACCTGCCTCCTAGTTTTCTGACCGCATGATTCTGTATCTGTAGCGCCGGTCTCCAGACCGGCTGTCGTGCGGGTCTCCAGACCCGCATTTGGGACGAATTCACGCGGCCAGAGACCTAGTTTCATTCTGGCGAATGGGTGGCAGGCCACGAACCTCCCACCCGTCTCTTTTCTGAATCTTCCGGATCTTGACAATATGTACAGAAAAGCTGTACGTTTATTGAGAGGATAATCATGATGGCTACCGAAACCTCCTACACCGCGCTCCGCGAAAACCTTGCATCGTTTCTGACCAAGGTCACCGATGATCGGGAAGTCTTGTTTGTCCGCCGCCGCGGCGCGCGAGATGTGGCCATCGTCCCCGCCGATGAGTTGGCAGGCCTCATGGAGACAGCGCATCTGTTGCGTTCGTCGAAAAATGCCGAGCGGTTGTTAAAAGCGCTGACACAATCCTCCGCAAGCGACAAGAGAGCGCTCCCGGCACAGTCCTCCAAGCAGGCTCTGGATGAGTTGCGGCGCTCCGTTGGCCTGGATTCGGCGCGATAGTAGCGACCCATGAGCAAGAAGACTGACCGTGTTGCCGACTTTCAATCCGAGTTCCGCGAAGACTTGGTTTACTGGGTCAAGACGGACCGCAAGACCGCGCTGCGCACATTGGAGTTAGTGGAAGCCGTTCTCGCTGATCCCTTCGCGGGCATCGGCAAGCCGGAGCCGCTCAGGTTTGTGCTCGCCGGCTGCTGGAGCCGCCGCATCACTCAGGAGCACCGCCTCGTCTACCGGGTCACCGACACACGCATCGACTTTCTCCAGGCGCGATATCACTACGAGTAAAGGGTAAAATCGAGAACCCTGATTTGTCTTTGCAGGAAGGCGAATACAATCGCTGGTGGAGAAGCAGGAGAAAAGAGTCGAGTATGAACGGTCTTCAAAAAGCAATTGAAAAGGGTCTCTCCAATCTTCCAGTGCTGGCCGAGAAATTGACTCCGGAGCTGCTGCGGGAAGCAGCAGAGCAGATTTGATGGATGGGAACTGGATTTGCAGATCATTTCCGCCCAACCTGCCACAATAAAAACAGCGGTTGCTCCCCAATCTGTCAGGGATGTGATCGGTCCGTACCACCGATAAATAATCCCCCCACCCCCCTATTTTTATTTTCAAAACCTTGCAGATAATTTCGGCATTGTGGAAATCCCCGGCGAAACCGCACCCTCTCAAAAACTGAATTAGGCTTGCAAACCGGCGATGCGCCCTGCCAAACTAAAGGGTGCCCACCCAAACAATCGTCATACTGGATTTTGGCTCGCAGTATACGCAGCTCATCGCCCGGCGCATACGCGAACTGAACGTCTTCTCCGTCGTGCTGCCCTGCACGGCGCCCATCGCCGAGATCCAGGCTCTCAAGCCCCTCGGGCTCATCCTCTCCGGCGGACCTTCGTCCGTTTATGACGCCGACGCCCCGGCCGCCGATCCAAAGATCCTCGAACTTGGCCTGCCGATCCTCGGCATCTGTTACGGCCTGCATTTCATCGTCCATCACCTGGGCGGAAAGGTCCTCTCCGCGCCCCGCCGCGAGTACGGCCACGCCGAAGTGATGATCGAGAACGGCGCATCGCAACTCTTCGCCGAACTGCCTCCCACGCTCCAGGTCTGGATGAGCCACGGCGACGAGGCCCTCGAACTCCCCGCCGGCTTCCATCGCACCGCCGTCTCCGCCAACGCCCTGGCCGGCATCGCCAATGAGGAGCGCCGCATCTGGGCCGTGCAGTTCCATCCCGAGGTGCACCACACGCCGCTCGGTCCCCAGATCATCAACAACTTCGTCTTCTCCATCTGCGGCGCGCGCGGCGACTGGACCCCGGCGCACTTCATCGAGTCCACGGTCGCCTCGATTCGCGAGAAGGTCGGCAAGGACCACGTCATCTGCGGCCTCTCCGGCGGCGTCGATTCGTCCGTGGCGGCCGTGCTTGTGCACCGAGCCATCGGCGACCAGCTCACCTGCATCTTCGTCAACAACGGCGTGCTGCGCAAAAACGAATTCCAGAATGTGCAGAAGAATCTGCGCGACAAGCTCGGCCTCAAGATCGTCGCCGTCGACGCCAGCGAGCGCTTCCTCGCAAAACTCGCCGGAGTCACCGAGCCGGAGAAAAAGCGCAAGATCATCGGCGCCGAGTTCATCGCCGTCTTCGACGACGAAGCCACGCGCATCGCCAAAGAGACCGGCGGTGTCGACTGGCTCGTCCAGGGCACGCTCTATCCCGATGTCATCGAGTCCTCCAGCGTCAAAGGCCCCAGCCAGACCATCAAGAGCCACCACAACGTCGGCGGCCTGCCCTGGGAATGAAGCTCAAGCTCATCGAGCCGCTGCGCGACTTCTTCAAAGATGAAGTCCGGCGCATCGGCCGCGACCTTCAGATGCCCGATGACATTCTGGGCCGCCAGCCGTTTCCCGGGCCTGGCCTCGCCGTTCGCATCCTCGGCGAGGTCACGCCGGAGCGCGTCGCCCTGCTCCAGGAGGCCGACGAGATCGTCGTCGCCGAGATCAAGGCCGCCGGACTCTACAACTCGATCTGGCAAAGCTTTGCCGTGCTGCTGCCGGTGATGAGCGTCGGCGTGATGGGCGACCAGCGCACCTATGCCTACACGTGCGCCGTCCGCGCCGTGCACTCTGAAGATGGCATGACCGCCGACTGGACGCCCCTGCCCTACGAGGTGCTCAAGCGCATCTCCAGCCGCATCGTCAACGAAGTCCGCGGCATCAACCGCGTCGTCTACGACATCACCAGCAAGCCCCCCGGCACCATCGAGTGGGAGTAAGGACTGGCCGTCCAGGCGGGCGAAGATCGGTGAGTGCGGCATGAGGCGGGGATAGCATGGCCTCAGGAAAGCCATGCGCAACATCATCGGAGCGGCACGCCCTCAGCGCGTCTCCTCCAGCTTGTAATTCTGATACGAAACGTGAAAGAGGGTGTGGCGGATGGTGCAGGTGGCGACGCTGCTGTCGCCATTGGGGATCGTCACCATCACTGTTACGCTGACACGGGGAAGCTGATATTCCTTGCCTGCGACGACTACGGGACCATAATCGATTCGCTTGTCTTCCCCGAAAACGAAGTACGTGGGCTTCATCTCAGCTTGGGTGATGATGCGAACCACTGTACCGGATTCCGGATCGATGAAGAACTCGCCGTGGTAGCCCACAACCTTCTTGAAGGGCTCCCAGGTGCTTACCGATTGGATAGTAGACCCAGATGCCAGCAGCAGCGAGCCAGTAGTTAAGGTAGATGTCTTCGGAAAGCAGCAGTAACTCACGTTGAAATGGGACTTCTTCTTCTCTACGGCAAAGGAAAAGACGGCAACTCGCTTGCCATCGATCCTTTGCCAGCGCAGCCATTCAACGTTACCCAAGGATAAGGCTTCAGGAAAGATGACTCCCAGATTGGTCCCAGGCTCGCCCTCTGAAATCTCTCCGTTCAAGCCCCATTTCGTCTTTGCCCTTGAAACAGCGGATTTTTCAACGCCTTTGTCGGTCTCTACCGGGTCAATTTGATGGCCGACCAACAGGACCGGACCGAGAAGCAAATTGGTATTTTGAAGTCCGATGCTGTTTGTGGTTATAACCTCGTCCTCGTAGCGCAGTGTGGCCTTGAAAACGGACAAGTGGGGATTCTGCGTATAAATCTTGGACGCGAAGACGGCAGCCTTGTCCAGGATCGCTTTCTGCGCCGCCGCGTCTGGCGCGGGAAAGGACGGAATGTCGGTAGCCGGAGGCGCAAGAAATGCGCTCTGCCCCTTCAGAATCTCGATCTGCTCTGCAGAGAGTGAGCCGGGAAGAAAATTCTTCAGGCTGTCGGCATAGCTTCCGGTTAACTCTTCACTCAGATGAATGCCCTTAAGCTTGTCAGCTATCTCTCCATCGGTCGGGTTGGTCTGCTGCATTGAAACCAGCAAATCCTTAAGCTGTTGAACCGTGATCTTGTTGCTGGCAGCCCACGTAGGCGTTCCTATCATCAGAACGAGGATAATCCAAACGAGCCGTTTCATACGCCCATTTCTCCGGGAATTAAACTGCCGGCAATTATATCCGATTGGCATCAATCGTATAGGGCGGCCGTGCAAGCCGCCTAAGGCAATCGCATGAATGCATTTTGCAGATTATTTCCCGCATCCTGCTACTCTGAACTCATCTTGCATCTCTCAACCTCGTCGAGCTGCAAGCGAGGCGTTTCGGGCGGAATCCGGCATGGAAGAAAGAGCCACTCCGCTGGCTCTAAACGGTGGCAGTTTCTCTATTTTTTGCTCAAAATGAGACATTTCTGGCCACTTTTCTACCGATTTCAGAGGCTTTTCACGACCCCTTCAATTGCACATTCGCAGAAAATAAATGGGTTAGGTCGGATTTCCTTCGCGAAATGTGACCCCACCCCCACCCCACCCCCATTTACCGTGAAACTGAGTGATGGAATTGCCCTTCATTCATACGATTGCCCTGGCAAGCCACCAGGTGCTCAGCGCGCCCCGGCCAGCTTGTAATTCTGATATGAAGCGTAAAGCAAAGCGTGGCGGGTAATGCAGGTAGCGGTGACGTTGTCGCCATTGGGAAGTGCAGCCATGATTGTAACGCTGGCAAGGGGAAGCAGATATGTCTTGCCGGCGACGGCTACAGGACCATAATCGATTCGCCTGTCTTCCCTGGAAACGAAGTCCGTGGGCTTCATCTCAGCACGGGTGATCACGCGAACCACAAGGCCCGTCTCCGGGTTGATGAAGAACTCGCCGTGATAGCCTACATTTCTTTTGAAAGGTTCCCAAGTGCTGACCGACAGGATGGACCCGACCGCCGGCATAACCGACGAACTGCCGACCTTAGTTGCTGTCGAGGTATCAGGAAAGCAGCAGTAACTCACATCGAAGTGAGACTTTTCCTTCTCCACGGCAAATGAAAATACCGCCATCCGCCTGCCGTTGATCGCCTGCCAGCGCAGCCAGGCGATCTTGCCCGCGGACGAGGCTTCAAGAAAGAGGTCGCTCAGATTGGTTCCCGGTTCGCCCTCTGAAATCTCTCCGTTCAGGCCCCACGTCGTCTTTGTCTTTGAATCAGCGGCCTTCTCGACGCCATTGTCGGTTTCCACCGGGTCAACTTGCTGGCCGACCAGTTGGACCGGACTGAGAACGGAATTGGAATTGTGAAGTCCGATACTGTCAGTGGTTACAACATGGTCCTCGAACCGAAGCGTGGTTTTGGTGACCGATAGATGAGGATTCTGCGCAAAAGCCTTGGACGCAAAATTGGCGGCCTTAGCCAGGATGGTTTGTTGCGCGGCTGCATCAGGCGCGGGAGCCGCAGGAACGTCTGCAGCCGGAGGCGCAAGAAATGCGCTTTGTTCCTTCAGCAATACAACCTGCACACTGGAGTGCGGGCCGGGCAGATAACTTTTCAGGCTGCCCGCAGCGCTGTCTGTCAGCTCTTCATTCAGTTCGATCTCTTTGAGCTGGTCGGCTACCTCTGCGTCGGTCTTATTGGATTGCTGCATCGAAACCAGCAAGTCCTTGAGCTGCTCTACAGAGACTTTCTTAGCTGCCCACGCGGGCGCAACTGCCACCAGTAGCACGAGAAACAATCCGAACCGTTTCATTGCTTACTCCTCTTGAAATTGCGCAGGCATTCATACGCGGCCCAGCCAATCTCTGCATGGATTCAATTAGTGATGCTTGAATCCAAGTAGAGATCGTCCTCGACATGCACACAAGGCTACACCTGCTACGTGGACGTTTTGGTAAGGTTAATTGTTTCGCTGGCGCTACCGAAGTCAATCTCCTGCCGGTACTTACAACATCCTGATCAGCGGCGCAGGCGCCCGCCGGCAAGCGGAGGGGTTACCAGCCGTTACATGCCGTTTTTCGGCCTCTGGTGCGCGGGGCATCTACCGCGTGCTCTACAACTTCGCCAACAAGCCCTCAGCACCATCGAGTGGGAGTGAGACCGGCTTGCCTCGGTCGCAAGGGGAATCAGTAAAGGACTCTACGGCTTCAACACAGGCGCCCGCAGCGGTGTTGTCTCAATCTCAACGCGTGTATCCTTCGGGAAGACCACATCGCGGCCCGGTCGCAGGAAATTTTCGTAAGTTGAGAGCGCTGCGGCGTAATAGCCAATCCCCGCCGCGATATTCCGATTTCCCACGGCCATGCCGGCGAATCTTCCGATGAAGCCGAAACCGTTCGACGCGACTCCCGTCTGGGCTGTGATGTTGCCGTCTTCGTCCAGGGCACGTCCCGCCAGCACCGTCAGCAACAGCGGCGCAATCATGCTCGACTGGTTGCGCGGCGTAATCGTTCCCTCGGCGTCCATCGAGAGGCCATGCTGGCTCCCGGCAGTGGCTCCGGTCACCGATCCCTCAACAGGGCGATTAGACGCTGCCCGGCCTGTGCCCGCAGGAAAACGCACCTGCTGAAAGTTGAAACGCAGCTTGCCGTTGCGCCCCAGTGTGCGCGCAGCTTTGGCTTCGCTTACTCTGCCCACCAGCACGGAGCCTTGCGGTATCACGAGTTGTTTTTGTTTGTCGAAGACCGGCTCAACCACCAGCGCCTTGACCGGGTCGCCGGGCTTGGCCGTCGCGGAGGTCAAACCGTTCGTAAGCAGCGCATTGACCGACCACGTCTCTGCTTTAGTTTTCTTCGCCGTCGCAGGCTGTGCGGTCGCCTGCGCGGCCGCGGGCGGATCGGGCAAGGCCAGCGGACCGGTCAAATCGAAGGACCACATGGTGTGCGCCTCGATCCGCTCCGGATGATAAGGCAGTTGATGGTAGACCACCTGCAAGGCGCGGTCACCAAAACCAGGCGCGGTAAAGTACTCCACACGGTCGCGCATCTGGCTCTTTGCCTGCCCCCAGTAGCGGGAGATGAAAGATTGGCGGGGACTCGCGCCCGGCGCAGCGAGACGCAGAACAGGCGCGCCATTCGCGGCCTTCCCTGCCGAGATTGCAACCTCCCCGGTCGAAAGCTCCAACTCGTCGAACTGAACCTGGACGATGTGGAAGGGCGTGAAGTCGCCGCGCAGTCTGGCGTGCCAGCGAGCCTTCGTGTCCGGCTCCAGCGCCACAATCTTTCCGTGGAGCATGGTGTCTTGCGGCACAGCCAACTTGCCATCGGCAAAGATGGGATGCAAAAGCCGCGCCTCGATCGTTTCGTTTGCCTTGATCGGATAGTGCCGGAGTGTTTCGACCTGCAAATTCGTTCCCGGTGGCAGAACCGGGTTTGCGAGGGCTGCGGCTTCCCTACTCGGTGCGGGCTTGGCGGCTTCAGGCCTCGATCGCCTGCCGGGGGGCGGTGTTCGAGTGTCTGCGCGCTCAATGAGCAGGCGAAGATCAATCCCGATGCAATCGGCAGAGATCGAAGGATCAAACGTCCAGACATGTGCATCGGGGAAGGCTCCTGATCGTCACTTGATCTGACGCGCGTCCCGCTGTTATGAGAGCATCTATTCTCCCGCCGGATTGACGCGCAGCGCTGCCACCTCGTGACTGAGAGCGTCGAGCCGCGCCAGCAGTTCGGTGTGGCGCTTGTCGGAAGCCGAGGGATCGAAGGCCTCAACGTAGAACGTGCCGTTGGGTTCGAGTTCGCAGTGACGCACCTGATGAAAGCCTTCGAAACCCTGCCGGTGAACCACCGCCAGCAATTCCTCACGGCTGAGCGACTCGCGCGCCAGCGCCTTCTTGTCAACCTGCCCGTTGTGCACCAGCACCGTCGCACGGCCCTCGATCGCGCGGGTCAGACGTTTCGAGCGGAAGAGCACGCGCACCACCAGCCAGTTGATCATGAGCAGGCTGAAGGCGCCGATCACGCCGCCTGTCACCGAGTTGTCATCGCCGATGATGGCGTTCTGCACCGTATTCGAGAGCGACAGCAGCACCACCAGGTCGAAGGGGTTGAGCTGGGCCAGTTCCCGCTTGCCAAATATGCGCAGCAGCAGCACCAGCACCAGGTAGACGAGGACAGGGCGCACCAGCTTCTCAACAATCGGAAGCGGCAACTGAAACATATGGTCGAGGATCAGCGAATGGGCCATGGAATGAGAATAAGGGGCTCAATGCCGATTTTCCAGGCAGAAATCCGCGCTGGGCGCTACCAGACCGCGCGCGGATAATGCTTTCTTATCTCCTCGTCGGCGGAGATGAGCCAGGCGAATCCGTTGGCCTTGGCGTTGGCCACGATCATCCGGTCGAAGGGATCGCGGCTCCACTTCTCGTCGAGAGCCGCGCCTGCAATGCTCGCAAAAGGAAGCTCGCAGAGCCGCACGCCAAGCTCTTGCTCCAGCTTTCGCTGAATGTCGCGAGCGGGCAGCTTGATGCGCTTGGCCTCGTAAAGATACTCAAGCTCCAGCACCGCCATCGGCGAAAGCAGCAGATCGGTCCCTTCAAGCAAATCGCGCGTGTTAGAGCTGAACCGGCTCAGTTTGCCTGTTGCCAGCCAAACCGCAACAAGCGTATCGAGATAGGCTGGAGCATAAGCAGTCACAGTCTCTCCCAGTCTTTCTCCCAGGCCTTTTCTATCTCCATCGTCCTCTCAGCCTTGCGCGATGCATCGAGCAAATCACGTGTCTCAGGATTGATGATCTCGACCGGAGTGATCCGGCTGAGACGGCTCAACGGCTGGCCCTCGGGAACGATCTTGATGCGCCGGCCCTTGTGCGTGAACCAGACATCCTCGCCATCGAGCGCCTGATTGACAAGCGAGAAAATCTGCCGCCGAAACTCGGTGATGGGGACTTCCATGAAAGCAGTGTACCATGATGTACATATATAAGCGTACATCATGTACATATCATCGTTTTTCGAGCTCCTGTGCAACCCGACCCGGCAACGCTTACAATTCTCGAAGAGAAAAAATGGCCAAGAAGAAGGAACAGGTTTTCGAAGTTGCCTGCCCGGATTGCGGGGCAATGCTCAAGATCGATGCCTCCACCGGGCTGGTGGTGAGCCACACCCCGGCGCCGCGCAAGCGCATGTTTGAAGATCTTGAGACAGCCGCCCAGGCGATGCGCGACCAGGACGACCGCAAGGAGTCCATCTTCCGCCAGTCGGTCGAGGCGGAGAAGAACAAGGAAGACCTTTTTGAGAAGAAGTTTGCCGAAGCGCTCCGCAAGGCCAAGGATGCGCCCGATGGCAAGCCTCTACGCGAGTTTGACCTGGACTGAAGGCCACGCCGCCGACCGCATGGCGCCAACCCCAGATTTCCGCCGCTATTCTCTTGGGCGGGTGAGCAATTTAGAGCGATACTTGATGCACCGGTCCCCAGACCGCTGTCGGGGGGCAGAAGGAGAAGAAATGGTCATCATCCCCCTTTCCGAACCAGCGTACGAATCTGAATCTCGGCCGGGCGCCGGCGATTGCGAAGCTTTCAACTGGGTCGGATTCACGGCGGGCACAACGCTTGCTGTCGCCGGTATGCTGCTGCTCTCGGGCAATCGCCGCGCCGGCATGCTGACCGCGGCCACGGGCACCGCACTGGCCGTGCTCGACCAGCAGGAAACCCTGCGCTCGTGGTGGAATGCGCTGCCCGATTACATTGACCAGGTACAAGGGCTTCTAGGCCAGGTGCAGGATACGGTCAATACGGTAGCGGTCAAACGCGAGGCCCTGCGCCGGGCCTTGGCCAAATAAGAGACTCATCAGTTTTTCCGCTCGACCAGATAACGCGCCACGGCCTTCAAACCGTCGGCCCGATTGCCGTAGGGCTCGAGTGCGGCAAAGGCCTCCTGAATCAGGCGGCTGGCGTCGCGCTTGCTCTGCTCGATGCCGTAGACAGCCGGCCACGTAGCTTTTTCCGTGGCCTGATCCTTGCCCGCGGTCTTGCCCAAATGGGCCGAGTCCACGGTCAGATCCAGTACATCATCCACAATCTGAAAGGCCAGTCCGGCCCGGCAGCCGAAGAGCGTGAGTCGAGCCACGTCTTCCAGATTCGCTCCCGCATAAACGCCGCCCGCCACCACGCTCACGCGAATCAGCGCGCCCGTCTTTGCGCGATGAATGGCCATCACCAGCTCCGGCGTCGGCTTCATGTGTTCACTCTCGATATCCAGCACCTGGCCGCCGATCATACCTTCTACCGTACCAACAGCCTTGGCTACGTGGCTGATAATCTGCACAGTGGCCGCGGGCGGAGAATCGAGCCCGGAGAGCACTTCAAACGCACGGGTTTGCAGCGCATCGCCGGCCAGAATGGCGATCGCCTCGCCGAAGGCTACATGGCAGGTAGGCTTGCCGCGGCGCAGGTCGTCGTTGTCGAGCGCCGGCAGATCGTCGTGGATCAACGAGTAGGTATGCAGCATCTCAAGAGCCGCACCCAGCCGGGCAATTCCCTGAGGCATGGCCCCAGCAATGGTGATCGCGGCCTGCTGCGCCAGTACCGGCCTGAGGCGCTTGCCCCCCGCAAAGGTGGAGTGGCGCATGGCGCCGTGAATCGAAGCAGGCACGGTTTCCGCCGTGGGCAGCAACTCTTCAAGCGCACGGTCAGTTAGAGCCGCGCCTTCTTCGATCAGCGATTTCACGTCAACTTGCATCGCTCACATCATAACCGAGATCGGCTCAACTTTCGCTCGATCGACCAAAGCCCTGTGAACAACAACACACCGAGTACGCTGAGCCACCGCCCGGCAACGACGTCGGAAGTGGTAACCCAGTCCACGGCCAGATTCACATCACCCTGGGAAACGGGCACCGCCATCAGGCCGTCCAGCCGCCGGGGCATTGAGGCGACAGGGCTTCCGTTGAGCGTGACCCGCCAGGCCGGATAGCTGCGCAGCCGCAGAATCAGGAAACCGGCGCGGCCCACGGCGCCACTGAGAACTCTGTGCTCGGGCCTATCGACCCGCCAACTCAGCGTGGCTTCGCAACTTCCCTGCCCGGCATTCCACGCCGGGAAAGCATCGTCAGCTTGAACACCGCCAGGAGTCTTGCCCAACACTGTGGCTGGATCGCTCACCAGACAGGCATCCGGCAAGCCTGTGGCGATCAGGCTGTTGTCTGCGCCGGGAGGCGCGTACTCGCCGTAGCCTTCAAAACCCGTGCCGGCGCGGTAGGCACTGACCATTCCCGAGACCGAGTCCTGGTCGTCGCAGACCTGAAAGTAAGTTCGCCCGGCGTAGACCGTTGCATAGAGAAAAAATGCGGCACAAATGGTAACGACGATCGCACGCAACCAGGGTTTGCGCGGCCAAAGTGCTGCGGCGATGAAGATCGCCATCGGCGCCTCAAGCACCACGAGCCAGCGCCACGGAAACTGCAAGAAGCGCAGCTTCGGCAGCAGATTCCACACAGGCAGCGAGACGGGAAGCTGGAGGAATAAGATTGCGAATGGAATCAGGGCGAGGGAAATCCACCAGCGCGGGAGCCAAAACGATCCTTCGCCGCAAGCCTTCCCCGAAACCAATCACACCAGCAGTCCGGCCAACGCCGCCGCGATCATCGAAACTGCAATGATCGAAACCTTGCGCAGTTCGATATCGTGGCCCGCCAGAGCCGGATCGGCGTGGCGCGCGAAGAGCCAGCTATTGTCGATCAACGAGCCAGGATCGCCGATGGCCTGGCTCACATCGACCCAACGCTGCTCCCATGCGGCGGGAAGCAGGTAAATGCCGGCCATTGCCGTCCCAATCGTTGCGCCAATGGCCGCGCGCAACAACGGCGCCCATGATCGCCCCAGCACGGCGGCAGCTATCGCCATCGCGGCCAGCAGATAGCAGCCCATCACTCCAACCGGAATATTCGAGAGCCAGCAACCGGCCACTACCAGCGACAGCGGAGCGGATGCCCCATTCAACGCTCGTCTCCATGTTGAGCCTGCCGGGTTACGCTCGCAAAGAAGGTAGTAGAGCAGCAACGGAAGCCAGAAACCGCCCGACAGTTCGCCGAACGCTGTGCGCTCGTAAGCCGTGAAAAGTGCATAGCCGGAAACAATCGCCGCGCAACCAGCCAAAGTAGCCAGGCCATCCGGCAGAGCCTGTCGCGCCAGCATCCGTGTTGCGAGGCCTGTTCCAGCAAGGAGGAGAAAGGTCAGCGCGACAGGGACAAACTGCCACGGCAGCGCTAGACTCAGCGCGGCGCCCAGCATCCACGTTAGCGGCGGATAAAAGACAAAACGCGGCTCGCCTGCGCCGAAGTTCGCACTCGAAGCCCAATGCGGATATAAAACTCCATGCCGCCAACTATTCAGGCAATCGAACCACGAGACCAGATGGAAGTCGAAGTCATGCCCGCAGGAGTTTCCCCGCACCAGTTGCGGCGCAACGGCCACGGCCGCGGCCAGCAAAACAACTGCCGGTCCGGCGAGCGCTTGCCAACGCAGTTCTCTGAGAGGCTTCATGGCAGCAAACGCAACGTGTGGCGCGTGGCGGCAGATACCGCTGACGAAGTGAAAGGCATTGCAAAAGTTGTACCGTTGTAATAGTCATTCCATTGGTCGCTGAAGTAAGGCGAGTAAGGGTTGCCGCTCTCGCCCAGCACGATGTCTTCCGTCGAGCCATCGATGTTACTCCAGTCCATCGTGAATCGCTGCGAAGGGCCAAAGGCGCGGCCCACTTGCTTCACAGTCGTAGTATCTCCGCTCAGCGGCTGAGGGCCAGTCCCGGCCACTCGGCCTATCAAAGGAAGAAACTGCGCGAGTGGATGCTCGATATCAACCACATGCCAGCTTCCATAACTCCACCGAGTTACATCCGCTGGAGCATTTCCTTTTTTCATGCCTTGGCGAACGGCGTCAGTTAGCAGGTCATCCCAGTTTTTGTAACTCGCCGGAAGCCACTCAGAGTAACCGTGCATGATAATCTCTTCCTCGGCAAAGTTCTTTTCGCTCCAGCTATAGTAATCGGCATCTTCGCCTAACTTGGGCTTGAGGATCAGCGGCCAGAATGCATATCTCGCCTGAGTCACAATCGATGCGGCGGCGGAGTCGGTTGTTAGCTTGCCATCCCAACTGCGCATCAGGTCAGCGGCCTTCTTGAGCTGCTCATCCGCATCTGGTGTGTGGTCGATGGCGTATGCAAAACGATGGCCTAGCTCCTGATCCACTTCGCTATAGATATCGGTCTGCACCGCGAGCATGTCGGCGGGCTTGAGCTGGTCGCGGCCGTCGAGCAATTTATAGATGCGCTCAATGCGATACGGGATCGACCCACTCGAGCGAGAGCGGATAGGGAGAGTCAGAAGTAGTTACACGCGCATTAGCCGTAGCCAGAAAACCGGACGTAGGGTCAATAGCATTGGGCATTGCATCAAAGGGAATATAGTCTTTCCACTCATGCGTTTTGTCGTGAATGGTCACTGCGGCAAAGCCCGCTGGCCGCAAAGGCACCCGCCCGATTGCGTGATACGCGATGTGTCCCTGATCGTCGGAGTAGACCACATTCTGCGTCGGCCAGCACCATGTCTCAAGCGCAGCGGAAAACTCCGTCCAGTTTGAAGCAACATTCATTTGATAGAGTGGAAGCCCATTCAGCGTTGGATCGTAGAGCGTCCACTTGAGTGCAATCGGCCGCTTCTCTTTTTTGAAAATCGGGTTCAGCAGCGGCCCGTGCGCGGTCAGTTGCACATCCACCGTCACGTCTTTGCCGCCACGCACTTTGATCACTTCATGGTCAACCTGGAGCGGCTTCCACTGCCCATCTGAATCCTGATAATTACCCTTGCCGTCCAGATCCTCCAGATACAAATCCTGCACGTCGCCGTAGAGCGCGGTGAAGCCCCAGGCGACATGCTCGTTGTGGCCGGCGATCACAAAGGGCATACCGGGCAGGGTAACTCCCGCGGCGTGAAAGCCCGGCGACTTCAAGTCGGCCATGTACCAGATATTCGGCTCGGTCAGCGGCAGGTGCATATCGTTCGAGAGCAGGGGCTTTCCGCTGGCGGTGTGGCCGCCGGCGATCACCCAGTTGTTCGACCCTGCCGCGCAGCCGTCGCAGGAGGGCAGGCCGAGCAGGGCTTGCAAGGCGCGCAGGTCTTCGTGAGGCGCAGGTTCGATCTGGCTGCGGTCCGTATCCTCGTCGTCTTCGTCGGTGGGCTGTGTCAGTTCGGGATGCGGCTGGCTCAGGTCGATGCGGATGCCGGTAGGCGGATGGTCGCGCCACGAGCCCACCGGATAGAGTTCGTTCTCCAGCTTCTCGTCGTGCAGCCGGGCCGCAACCCGCTCGCGCCCCAGCTTTGTGTACCAGTGGCTGTCGAGCATGTCGACCATCATCAGGCCGATGCTGATCGAGTCCACGCCGGTCCATGGTTGCGGACGGTAGTGCAGCAGCCTGAACTCCGGCGGCAGAGAGTCGCCGTGCTGCTCGATGAAGAGGTTCACGCCGCGCGCATAGTCTTCGAAGCGAGCGCGGTCCTCGGCGGACAAGCTCGCATAAACCCGACGCGCCGTAGTCCGAAACTGCAGCACGCGCTGCGCGCGGTCGTGCGCCACTAACGAGGGGCCCATCACCTCTGCCAATTCGCCATTGGCGTTGCGACGGAAGCTGTCCATCTGCCAGAGCCGGTCCTGCGCGGTCACATAGCCCTGCGCCATGAAGAGATCGGCTTCGGTCGCCGCCTCGATGTGGGGCACGCCGTGGCTGTCGCGCAGAACAGTGACCGGAGCCGAAAGCCCGGCCAGATGCACGTCCCCATCGAGAACCGGAAGAGCGGCGATAGCCGCCGAGCGCAGCCACACCACGCCCGCGCATGCAGCCAGCAGCAACAGAGCCAGCAGCACCGCTGCCGACCAAAGCATTCTCCGCGGCCAGCCGCGCTTGCGGCGAGCTACACGGGCGGCGAGAGACGCGGGAGCATGATTGCGAGCTTTGGTGTCGGCCATGGGTCTACCACAGGATAACGCCGCCGACAACGAGACGCCCTTAAGGGCAAACGATCCGACGCCCATCACCGGATAGAATGATCTTGTCCCGCCCAAATTCCTGTGAGGTCATGATGCAGTTTCTAGTTTTAGGTAAAGGAAAGACCGGAAGCCTGGCCGCCGATGTGTCCCGCGAGCGCGGCCACTCCGTGCGCGCACTGGACGTCGACGAGAACCTGCACGCCTGCGCGCTGACCGAAGCAAATCTCGCGGGCGTCGACGCGGTGATCGACTTCACCTCTCCCGCAGCGGCCGTCGAAAACATACGCGCTGTGCTCGCTCATGGCGGACACATCGTCGTCGGCACCACCGGTTGGTACGAGCATCTGGGCGAGATGAAGTCCCTGGCGCAAAAAAGCGGGGCGCTGCTTTATGGCACCAACTTTTCTATCGGCGTGCAGAAGCTCTTCCGCCTCACGGCGCAGCTTGCCCAGCTTGACGGCTACACTTTCACCATTGACGAGACGCATCACGTCTCCAAGCTCGATGCGCCCTCCGGCACCGCGATTACTCTTCGCGAGATCATCGAGGCCGCGCGCCCCAAGACCGGCTCCAGCGCTGAAGTCGTCATCAACTCCCATCGTGTAGGCGACGCCAAGGGCGAGCACATCGTGAGGGCCGTCAGCGACAGCGACACTCTCGAACTCCGCCACGAGATCAAGGACCGCCGCTGCCTGGCTCTGGGCGCCGTTCGAGGAGCCGAGTGGCTGGCCAAAAACTCCGGCCCGCACGACTTCCGCGACATCTTCGATCAACTGTAACCCCGCACGTTATACACTTTTCTTATCATGGAAACGACAGGTTGCGGTACTGCGATTGTTACGCCCTTCAAGGCAGATGGATCGGTCGATGAGCAGGCGCTGAGGGCGCTTGTGAACTGGCAAATCGAATCTGGAATCGATCTTCTGGTGGCATGCGGTTCAACCGGCGAAGCGGCCACGCTGGACGATGAAGAGTGGCTCATGACGGTCTGCACCGTGGCTGAGGCGGCTCAAGGCCGCGTGCCGGTGTGGGCCGGGTGTACCCACAACTCCACCCGCGTCTTGCTGCGCAATGCGAGCCGGCTGAAGCAGATCCGCGGGGTGGATGCGGTGCTGTCCGCCAACCCCTACTACAACAAGCCGACGCAGGAGGGCCAGTTCCAGCACTTTCTGGCGCTCGCCAAGGCCGTCGACCCGCTGCCCGTTGTGCTTTACAACGTGCCGGGACGGACTGCCGTCAGCCTGGAGCCCGAGACGGTCGTTCGCCTGGCCGAGGCCGCGCCCAACATCCAGGCCATCAAGGAAGCCAGCGGCAAGCTGCCGCAGATCGCCCAACTGGTCCATTCCCTGCCCCATGACTTCAAGGTCTTCTCGGGCGACGACAACCTCGCGCTGGCATCGATCGGAGTGGGCGCGCAGGGGTTGATCAGTGTCGCTTCCAACGAGGCTCCGGCCGAGGTCAGCCGCATGATCCACGCGGCGCTGAACAACAACTGGATCGAAGCCCGCGAGCTCGAACGCCGCTGGGGCCGGCTCTTCGAGGCAAATTTCTGGGAGTCCAATCCCTCTCCGGTGAAGACGATTCTCGCCCTGATGGGCCGCTGCACGGACCAGGTCCGCCTGCCGCTGGTGCCTCCCTCAGCTGGCACGCGCGTCCGGCTCGAACGGCTGGCCGGCGAACTCGGATTGCTCAAGCATCTTCCCCCGCCCGATGGTCCCTCCGAAGTGTTCTGAAGGAGTTGTCACAGCGGAAGCTCTGCCTCGCCAAGTGTCGTCGAAGCGCGAAGCAACAGAGAACCACAGGCCTTCATACGCAGCCTAAATTGGCTGCAAACGCTCGAAAGTGCGACATTTTCGGCCAAAATGCGGGCGAAAAATGCCGTTTTTGTTTGCCCGATCGTCAACGGAATAATCTATAAGTTATTTACTATGTTATATTTAACATCTTCAAAAAGGTTGGAAATGAGTTTCCACAGGGGGGAGGGGGGTGGGGTCAGCGGTGGTATAGACCGGTCGGATGGCCGACATTTTGGACCGGTCACATCCCCGACAGTTGGTTGACGCACGCTTCATTCGTTTATTGTGCGCCGGGAAAAGGAAATGATCTGCAACCACCACCTGCGGTGGGGCAGCCGCCTTCGGCTCGTCCGCGCCAGAAAGAAGGCGCGGGGGTGAGTTGGTGGTTTGATCTGGAGCGGTTGGGATTCGTGGTATCCCACCCTAGCGACAACGGATCAAGAAGCAGGTTCTTCGACTGCGCTGCGCTCCGCTCAGAATGACAGGCGAGGGTGGGACACCCTGATCTCCGCTATGGGACGCCCAGTGAAGGTTCGCTGAGAGGATCTTATTCGTAGGCCAGGGCGTCGATTGGGTCTTTGCGAGCGGCCATCCAGGCCGGGTAGAGGGCGCCGCAGAGGGCGCCGGCAAAGGCGATGGCAGCTCCCCTGACCATCCAGAGAGCAGTCAGCTCGAAGCTGAAGGAGGGGAACTTGAGGCTCAGCAACTCACGGACGCCGAAGGTGGCCGCGATGCCCACCAGCACTCCCGACGACGGCCAGCACGGCGCATTCACGCAGCACCACGCTGACGATGGCAGGCTTGGAGGCGCCCATCGACTTGAGAATGCCGATCTCGCGCGTCCGCTCGAGCACCGCCGTATACATGGTTTGGAAGATCACCAGAAAGCCGACAACGACGGCGATGGTGATGACCACGTTCAATGCCAGATCGAAGCCGGGAAACTTCGAGGGCGTGTAGAGCGAGATCAGATCTTCCATGCTCTGCACGTTGTAGCCTTCAAGGCCCTTGGTGGCGGCAATCTCGCGGCGGATTGCGCCTGCGTTGGCGGGATCGTCGGTTTTGATGTAGATGACGGAGGCCTTGCCGTCGGAGCCCATCAGTTCACCCAGCGTCTCGATGGGCACCAGCCTGCGCCCGCCCTTGCCGCTCTCGACGATGCCGCAGATGCGGAAGGGGTGGTTGAGGATGGTGATGGTGTCGCCCACGTGATGGACGTTGCCGGTGCGCGCGTAGACATCGTCCACGATCACGTCGTTGGGACCCTGGAAGGGCCCTCCCGCGACCCAGACGAAGGGCTTGAGGGCGTCGTAGCTGAGGTAGTCGATGCCGTAGAGAATCTCGACCGAGCCGGACATCGAGAAGTCGGTAATGACCGGCGAGGCCACGGCAACATGGGGCATGCGGCGGAAGACCTCGGCAATTCTGGCTGGCATGGGCGCGCCGCCGACGCCGTTCATGAAGCTGGCATTGGAGGGGCGAACGACGAGGTCGGCGCCGATGCCGTTG
The DNA here is from genome assembly GCA_963843625.1 of uncultured Acidobacteriaceae bacterium. Classification (GTDB taxonomy): domain Bacteria; phylum Acidobacteriota; class Terriglobia; order Terriglobales; family Acidobacteriaceae; genus Telmatobacter. The sequence continues at coordinate 137,482 of CAWJLK010000008.1, read as the reverse complement.
GTGCGCGCTTTCTGGTCGTTCAACATGCCCATGAAGATGGCGACGATCGACAGGATCATGACAACTTCAATAGCCACCGCAAAGACGCTGATGATGGAACGTAATGGGCGGTGCAACAGATTGGCGAAGATGAGCTTGTTCATTCCCAACAATGGCTCCCAAGAGGCGCGAAAACGCTTGAAAAGACCTTCCCTTTCAGGTTAACAGCCTGGACCGTCGTGTTCAGTCTGGGAAACTTGAGGAGAAACCCAGCCGGCGGGCAGAGACAATGGACCGATTTGATCCGAAAGGTCGCGATTCCTGAAATGAATGAAGAATTACAATAAACCCTTTGACCTGAGCGAAAACCGGGTTTACTGTGAGTGTGGAAACTATCGCACACTCAACGAGATTTCTGGTACGCGATGAGCAGCTTTGGGGAAGACCTGCGCATGGAGCGGTTGTCACGCGGCATTGCGCTTGAACAGATCACGGCGATCACCAAGATCAGCGCCCGGCACTTGGAGGCGCTTGAGCAGGGAAGGTTCCGCCAGCTTCCCGGCGGGATCTTGAATAAAGGGATTGTGCGCGGTTACGCGGGCGCGGTGGGTCTGGACCAGAGCGACTGGACGGAGCGATTTCTCAAAGCCTACATCGCCTCGGGTCAGATGATCGACGACGACCGCGACTGGATCGACTTCGCCTCGAATGTCGGCAAGCAACGCGTGCGGCGGCATAGCGCAATGGGAACAAGCCTGCGCTGGATCGGGACGGTCCTTCTGCTGGTGGTGGCAGCGGCGGTGGTTTGGCTGGCCGTGCGGCGCCTTTAAAGCATTTTCACTGTTCTTGTGATGAAGGGACAGAGGTATCCCACCCTAGCGACAAAAACAAAAACGTCGCGAGGGTGGGGCACCCGCTGTGCGTTCTACTTCAACGCGGCGTCGATGGCGTCGGAGAGTGTCTTGAGTCCGGCAGCGATGTCGGCACCCAGATGAACGCGCAGAGCGCGGCGTCCGCGCGACTCAAGCACTGCAAGGTCGCCGGCGGCCTGGGCGTCGATCACCACACCGAAACTGAGCTTTTGCCCTGGAATCGCCAGATCGGTCTTGTGATCGGCGGTGATTTCGAGGAAGACGCCGGTGTTGGGGCCGCCCTTGTAGTCCTGGCCGGTGGAGTGGAGGAAGCGCGGGCCGAAGCCGAGGCAGGTGGCGACTTTCTTTTTGTCGCGTACCTTGTGGCGGAAGGACTGAATCGCAGCTTCATGCTCGGGGAACATGGGCAGGTAGGCCAGAGTGGCAAAGTAGTCGCCGGGGTGAATCTGGCTCGAGATGCGCGCGCAGCAGGCCGGCTAGAGTCTGACCGGGAGCGGCGGCTTTGAGCGTGGCGGCGTAGGCATCGGTCGCGTAGACCTTGATGCCTGCGTCATCGAGAATCGGGGTACGGACGGCGAGTTTGCCGGTCTGTTCGTAGGCGGCGGTGAGGGCGCGGGTTTCGATCTTGGCCGACTCCACGTCCGGCTGGTTGAAGGGATTGATGCCCATTACCGAGCCGGCGACGGCGGTGGCGATCTCCCAGGAGAAGAACTGGCCGAAGATCTCGTAGAGATCCGCAATCTCGATGTGGACGACCGGGTGGCCTGCGGCTTCGATGGCGGCAACTTTGGCGGCTAGAGCGGCGTCGGCGGTCTTGTCGGCTGTTCCCGTGTAGCGGATGAAGGCGAAGATGCGGTCGTTGCCGTAAACCTCGGGCGCGGCGATGGACTCGCGGTCCACTGGCGTGATGCCCTTGCCGAGCTTGCCGGTGGATTCGGCGACAAGCTGCTCCATCCATGCGCCGAGGTCGTAGATTTCGGGCGAGGTGAAGATGGTGAGCTTGTCGCGTCCGGCGTTGGCCGCGGAGCCGAGCAGCAGGCCGAGCTCGACGGCGGGATTCTCCGCCGGCTGGAGCTTGGCCGATGCAACGGCCTTGGCCGCCTCGGCGAGGAGCTTTTCAGTGTTCAAACCGGCTACCGTTGCGGCAACCACGCCGAAGGGAGAGAGCGCAGAGAAGCGTCCGCCGATGGTGGGGTCGCCGTAGAAGATGGATCGGAAGCCGTCGGCTTTGGCAACCTGCTCCATCTTGGAGCCGGGGTCGGTGATGGCGATGAAATGGCTGCCTGCCTGGTCAGCGCCGACGGCTTCTTTCATCTCGTTGAAGAAATATTGCTTCAGGATATTCGGCTCGAGCGTCGAGCCGGATTTGCTGGCGACCACCACCAGAGTATTGGCGAGGTTGACATCGTTGCGGGCCGTCCAGACCTGCTCGGGATCGGTGGAGTCGACGATGTGCAGCTCGGGGAAGTTCGGCTGCTGGCCAAAGGTGACCGAGAGCACTTCGGGGCAGAGGCTTGAGCCGCCCATGCCGAGCAGCAGCACGCTCTGGAAGTCGGAGGTTTCGACCTCGGCGCCGAGCGCGGCATAAGTGGCCAGATCCGCCTGCTGGCGTTCGACGATGTCGATCCAGCCCAGCCATTTCTCTTCGCCGTCGCGAGTCCACAGGCTCGGATCGCGCTGCCAGAAGCGGGCAACGTTGTTGTTTGCGGTCCACTCGGCGACGGCCAGATCAACGGCGCCGCTCAGTTCGGGGGGGAGTGCGAATCGGATGCTCATCTCGTTCTCTATTGTGCATCAAAGACGGGGGTTACGGCGATACCAGCAGAAAGGTACCCCAGGACAGTGGCGTGGAGAGTGGACGGCAGGCAAAGGGGGTTTCAGCCGAAGCGGAGGTTCTCGGCGGGGATCGTTTGCTCGACGTTGGGCCTCCAGAGATGGAGCCACTGGGCGAGGAACAGCGCGACAAACTGGGTGTTGGTGACGAGGTAACGCCGCCAGAGGCGACGCGGCTCCTGGATGAGGCGATGGAGCCAACGCAGACCCAGGCGCTCAAGACATTGCGGCGAGTCTTTGAGAAGACCGGCGTGATAATCGAAGGCCGCGCCGACGGCGAGAATAGGCATCGACAGCAGATTGCCCATCTCGTAGGCGAAGACCTCCTGGCGGGGACAGCCGAGCCCGGCGAAGAGAAGGCCTGCTCTGGATCTGCGAATGCGTGCGGCAGCGTCGATTTGCTCTGCTTCGCTGAGCTTGCGAAACCGGGAGGGCTCCATTCCTGCGATGATCAGGCCGGGAAATTTATCGAGAAGGTTTGTCCGCAGCTTTGCGAGGGTCTCTTCGGTGCTGCCGTAAAAATAGACCGGGACGCCCTGCCGCGCGGCGCAGTCGCAGACCAGGGCTGTGAGTTTTGGGCCGAAGACGACATCGCGCAACCCAGCGCCATGGAGGAGATTGAGCGCCCAGCAGACCGGGCGGCCATCCGGAACGACAAGATCGAGATGGTTGAGGCGGAAGCGGTGCGCGCTGTCGAGAGCGCCGGTGATGACGCCGTGAACGGCCAGCGCGCTGGTGGTGCAGCGCCGGCCGGCCTTGGCGCACTCGATAATGCTGCTTGCGGCAAACTCATAGTCCACGGCATGAACGCGCACGCCGAGAATGTTCCTCGCTCCACGATCGATCATTTGATTTCAGTCTTCCAGCGCTCGACGTTCTTTTCGTAGATGTCGTTGAGAATGCCGGGAACATCGAAGTTCTGCTTCCAGTTGGGATAGTGGTTCTTGAATTTGCCGGTGTCGCTGATCCACCAGATGTGATCGCCGATGCGGTTTTCATCGGTGTAGCTCCACTTCATCTCGCGTCCGGTGATCTGCTCGCAGAGTTGGATGGCCTCGCTCATGGAAGCGTTGCTGAAGCGTCCGCCGCCCATGTTGTAGACCTCGCCGCTGCGCGGATTCAGGAAGAATTCATGAAAGCAATCGATGAGGTCGGCGCAGTGGATGTTGTCGCGGACCTGCTTTCCGCCGTAGCCGTAGACGGTGTACTGCTCGCCGGTGGCGGCGCAGCGCATCAGGTAAGCGAGGAAGCCGTGCAGCTTGGTGCCGCTGTGATTGGGGCCGGTGAGGCAGCCGCCACGGAAGACCGCGGTCTTCATTCCGAAGTAGCGGCCGTACTCCTGCACGAGCACGTCGGCGGCAACTTTGGAGGCTCCGAAGAGACTGTGGAGGGTCTGGTCGATCGACATGCTCTCGTCGATGCCTTTGGAGTATGCATGAGCCGGATCGATCTCCCAGCGGGTCTCGCGCTCGACCAGGGGCAAGCGGTTGGGAGTGTCGCCGTAGACCTTGTTGGTGGAGGTGAAGATGAAGGCCGCGCCGGGGCAGTGCTGGCGAGCGGCCTCAAGAATGTTCAGCGTTCCCTGGGCGTTGACGGAGAAATCCGTATGCGGCTCGCGCGCGGCCCAATCGTGCGAGGGCTGGGCGGCGGTGTGAATCACCAGCGAGACGTTTTTTCCCAGAGAGGCAAAGAGCCGGTTGACCTGCTCCCAATCGCGAATATCGAAGCTCTCGGAGCGGTAGGAGGAGCCCAGGTCCCTGATCAGGCGCTGCTGATTCCAGCGCGTGGAGGCTTCTTCGCCAAAGAAGCGGCTGCGCATGTCGTTGTCAATTCCAACAACCTCAAGACCCAGGCGGACAAAAAAGGAAACCGCTTCCGAGCCTACCAATCCAGCCGATCCAGTGACGATTGCAACGCCCAAACCTGCCCCCGATCCAAGGGTTCCGCGGAAGAGCTATCACGGCAAACCCCTGTTACGCCACGGCAGGCATGGAGACGAGCCAGACCGATGCAACGGACTCCCTCTAGAAGATGAGGAACTGGTTGCCGGTCTTCGCTTACACCGCATGTTCTTGCGTCGCGGCCAACCCATAGAGTATTTCACACACGGGTCCGCACGGCGGGATTGCAGGGTTACTTTTTGGGTTCGATCATGGCGAGCGCCCACAGGTTTTGCTGGTTTCGGAAGGGTCCCACGATTCAACATCTTGAGGTGAGATAGAGAGCAACGGAGGGGGCGTCGCGGACGACCGCGACGGCAGGCCAGGGCAATTGCATGAATGTGGTGGAGTGAGAGAGAAGCGTTTCGTCGCGGCCCTCCGGGACGCGAACAGAGGGATTGGACGCTCTCCCCGGATTCCGCTTCGCTCCATCCGGGGCTATTATCGATGCGTCCCTCCGGGACGAGGACAACTGCTTCCCCGCCTGAATGCCGTGTGGAACCATCTCCGTTCACGGAGTCGATTGATACGGTTGCCCTGGCCGGCAGGCATGAGTGAGTGAGGTTTCTCACCTGCCTCTCTGCTATGCTTAAGGGTTTACGCGGACCGGGAGGGGCTTATGCCGGAACACAGGGGACGGAAGCACCACCAGGACCGGGTGGCGGAGACATTGCGGGAGGAGATCGGCGTCCTGATCGAGGGCGAACTGGTCGATCCGCGCATCGATCTCTGCTATGTGACGGAGGTGGCATTGAATCCCGGCGGCAAGTCGGCGCGGGTGTATGTTGCCATCGACAGCGCCGTCAAGGATATCGCCAAAGCCGAAGAAGACACCGTTGCCGGCCTGGAGGCCGCCAAGGGGTATATCCGCTATGAGCTGAAGGAACGGATGGGCGTGCGCCACGTGCCCGAACTCAGCTTTCTTGCCGACCGCTCGGGGCGCTTCCAAGCGCGCATCGAGGAGTTGATGGAACGGCAGCGCAAGCGGCAGAAGGCTCCCGTGGAAGAGAGCCTTGCCGGAGAGAGTTCGCCCGTCAAGCAGAAAGCTATCCGCGGAGTAGCCCAAGCATGGATCACGCCAGCCGCAACATCTCTCTTGAGCCGACGTACGACGCATCAAGCACCGCGCCGACTGGCGGGCCTGTGAACCGGATCGAGGCGATCCTCGACACGTTGCGCCGGGGCCAGCGATTCCTGGTCTGCTCTCACATGCGGCCCGACGGCGATGCCGTGGGCTCGATGCTGGCCATGCGCCTGCTGCTGAAACAACTGGGCAAACAGGCCGACCTGGTGACGGCGGACCGGATTCCGAAGGTCCATCGAGGGCTGCCGGAGGCCGAAGAGATACGAACCGCCGAGCGCGTCGATGGCTCCTACGATGCCGCCATTCTGCTGGAGTGCGATGGGCTGGAGCGGACCAGGCTGCTGGGGCTGGAGCAGTTTTTCCTGATCAACATCGATCATCACGCCACAGGCCGCGAGTATGCCGATCTGAATTGGATCGACCGGGGAGCGGCGAGCGTGGGCGAGCTTGTCTACCGGCTGGTAAAGGCCGCCGGAATGAAGGTAACGCCCGAGATGGCGACCTGCCTGTATACCACGGTGCTGACCGACACAGGCGGCTTCTGCTATGGCTCGACGCAGGCTTCGACCTTTGAACTGGCGCGGGAGCTGGTGCTGGCCGGAGCGGACCCGATCCGTATCGCGCACAACGTCTACTTTTCCACTCCCACGTCGAAGCTGCTGCTGCTGGGCGCAGCGCTGGGCAATCTGAAGCATCAACAGCGAATCGCGTGGCTCTGGGTGACGGCGCAGGACATGGCGCGGACCGGCGCGACCGAGGAAGATTGCGAGGGAATTGTGAACTTTGCGCTGTGCGCCTCGGGAGTGGAGGCCGCCGTCTTTTTGCGCGAGATGCCGGATCAGCGCATCCAACTGAGCCTGCGCAGCAAGGGCCGGGTGAATGTGGCGGGGATTGCCGAACAGTTGGGCGGAGGAGGACACGAAAGCGCCGCCGGATGCACTGTGAAAGGCCCGCTCGAGTGCTCGCTCGATGAGGTTCTGGCCGAATTGCGCCGCAGCGTGGACGCGTTGCCCGAGGAAACGGACTGACGAAGCCACTGAGCCCCCACCCAAATCTGTTAGCCTTGTCCCTGTCGAAGTGAAACATACGCTCCGCGCCCTAGAAGAGCGCGGAACCTGGCCAAAGTCCGTCAGCCTCCCCCAGTCGCCGTGACCGAAGCCGGCATCGCCTGTCTGTATAAGGCAAGCGAGTGCCCCGTTTGGAGAAACGCTGGAAGTGGAACACATTCAGGAACCCTCCGTTCCGGAGACACCCGAAGGCTGGCGCGTTCGGCTGCCCCGCTGGGCAACCTCTCGCGAGGCGGCGGTATTCCTCGCTTTTACTCTCTTCTTTCTGCTCTACGGACAGACTCCGCTGGTGGGCGGCGACGGATTGGGCCTGGTGGGCGCCGATGAGCCCCGCTATGCGCAGATCGCGCACGAGATGCTGGACCGGTTCGACTCGGCGCACACGCTGAAGGGCAAACTGAGCGCCTGCGTCACCCCCTACCTCTACGGCCATCCCTGGCTGGAAAAGCCGGCACTTTACTACTGGCGGGCGATGTTCGTCTTCAGGGAGTTTGGCGTGCACGACTGGAGCGCGCGGCTGCCCTCGGCCAGCTTCGCCTTCATGATGGTGGGGTTGATCTACCTGCATATGCGGCGATTCCGCCCTGGCGGGCACCTGGACGCGGCGCTGATCACGGTGGCCTGCGCGGGCGTCATCGGCTTTTCGCGCGGCGCCTCGACCGACATGCAGATGGCGGCGCCGCTGGCGATTGGCCTGCTGGGCTGGTACGCCTGGTATGAGACGGACTCGAAGTTCTGGCTCTTCGACATCTACTTTTTCACCGGAGTCGCGACGCTGGCCAAAGGCCCGGTGGCTCCGTTTCTGGCCATCGTGATCGTGGCCGCGTTCGCCGCTTTGCGCCGTGAGTGGTCGATCCTGCGCCGGTCGTTCTGGTGGCCGGGCGTGCTGCTCTACTTCGCCATCGTGCTGCCCTGGTTCATCGCCGTGCAGCACCAGAATCCCGACCTTCTTCCGCGAGTTTCTTCCTGGAGCACAATCTGGAGCGGTTCGCCACCAATCGCTACCAGCATCGGCAGCCGTTCTGGTACTACCTGGTGGTGGTGGTGCTGGCGGTGATGCCGTGGACGGTGATCGCTATGCGGGCGCTGATCGACGGCATCCAGACCTCGGTGTGCGAGTGGCGGGCGCGTCACGCCAGCAAGTGCAAGCCCTGTGGCGGCCAGCCAGGCGACGCATTTCCGGAGTTCCTGGTCTTGTGGGCGCTGATTCCCATCGTCTTTTTCTCTCTTTCGCAATCCAAGCTGCCCGGCTACATCCTGCCCTCGATTCCGCCGATCACCATTCTGACCGGCGATTATCTTTTCAGGCGCCGCAGGTTGGGCTGAACCGCTGGGTGCTGCTGGGCCATGCACTGCTTTGCGGCGTGATGACCATGTCGACGCTGCTGCTGCCGTGGTTTGTCGCTCACGGCGCGCAGATGCCGCCCACGAGTGCGCTGATTGCCGCCCTGCTGGCCTCCAGCGGCGCGGCGCTGCTGATTTTGATTGTGGTGAAGGGCTTCGGCGTGGCCCGGCTGCGCCTGGTCACCACAGGAGTGCTGGTGGTGCTGGTTCTGTTTCTTTATGGCGTGGGCCCGTTCTTCGGCATTCCGGCGATCGAACGGACCAAGCGGGTGATTCACCTGCTGGACCGCTCCTACTCCGCGCGCCCGCTGGCCGAACGGCTGGCCGCGGTGGCTCCGGGGGATGAGACGGTCGCGGTCTTTCGCGTCCGGCGCGACGTCGAGTATGGACTCTCGTTCTATCGCAATCGCGCCGTTGTGAACTACGAGGAGACCGGCGTGCCCGATGAGCAGCACCTGCTGGTGATGCGCGTCACGGGCCGCGGCGGCGTCGACCTGCATACCCCTGCCGCTCTCGCGGAGTACCTGGAGGGCCGGCATTATGAACAGCTTTTCAGTTGGCCGGAGCAGGGTCTGGTGGTTTACATGGTCGGGACCCGGTAAACTGCCTAGATGACAGTGAACGGCGGCCAGTGAACAGCGGAATGCTCGTATCCGAGAGTTTCGTTCAGTTCCCCGTCTCTCTGCGATCTGTTGCCTGGACAGTGACCACCGTAGTGAACGGAGAGGTATGGCATCGGGCTCTTCCATCGAGATTCTCGACCTGCGGCACTTCGCCGCGCCGGTGCTGCGCCCTGTGCTGGAGGCCGAGGGCGAGGTGTGGAAGCAGCGCCTGCACTGGGATTACCGCGTCTCGGCCAAGCTGCTGATGCAATACCTCGACAGCCACATGCTGCCGGGCTACGCGGCTCTTGAGTCGGGCCAGGTGACCGGCTATGTCTTCTGCGTCTATGAGGAGACCAAGGCTGTCATCGGCGATGTCTTTGCTCTGCCCGGCCCGCCCAGCAATGGGACGCCGGCTCCAAAGGGGACGACCGCTCACGAAGTCGAGGAGACACTGCTTCGCCACCTGCTCGAACTGCTTGTGAATTCGCCGCATGTCGACCGCGTGGAATCGCAACTGCTGCTGCATCCGTCGGGTTCCCACGTCCGCGCCTTCCTCGATGCCGGATTCGAGATTCATCGCAGGCTTTTCATGGTGCGGCCGCTGCAAGGATTCTTTGCCGCGCCCAGGGTGAATCTGCCCCCCGGACTAGAGCTGCGCCCATGGCGCGACGAGGACCTGAACCCCGCGGCGCGGCTGATCTCGGCGGCTTACGGCGGCCATCCCGACAGCGTGGTCAACGACCAGTACCGCTCGGCCCATGGGTCGCAGCGCTTTCTCAACAACATCGTCCGCTACTCGGGCTGCGGCGTTTTTTCGTCGCAGGTGTCGCACGTGGTGGTCGACCGCGACAGCCGGGAGCTGGTCGCGCTGGTGCTGGGCTCGCGGGTCAGCCCGGAGAGCGGCCACATCACGCAGATCTGCGTCCATCCCGAGTTTCGCCGCCGAGGCCTGGCCCGGATGCTGCTCAACCTGGCCGCCTCCTGCTTCCTGCGCCAGGGGGTGAGCGAAATCTCGCTCACGGTGACCGAAGCCAACTCCGATGCGATCGATCTCTACCGGGCGGAAGGCTACGAATGCGCCCACAGCTTCGACGCCGCGGTGTGGCAGCGCAAGCGCACGGCCTGAGAGATGTCAAGCGAAACTGCGAATCGGAGTGCTCCGGTTATCTTCAGGTTTTCTTGGTTTCGATGTGGGGCAGAAGGCTCTTCGGCACTTCGCGGCAGGCGCAATGGACTTGGTGTTCGCGATGCCACTGGATTCTCTGCTCAAGCGTAGGCTTCGGCTGCATTGGGTTCTTGGCGTGCCATTCTTTATTCATCGCGTAAATCCAAGCAACACGCGCTTACCGCGCGATCAAGAACATCAGCCAACTGAGCGCAATCACCGATCCGACAAACAAGACGAAGCAATAGGCTCCGTAGCGGAACATGCGCATCGGGGTTTCGCGCTGCGTGATTCCGAAGACCGTGGAGGCAAAGAGAGCGAAGAGCAGAACCGCCGCAAAGTGCGAGGGATGGAAGATCATGACTTCCTCCCAGTGCGGAGATTGTGCGCGTCCACGGCGGCAATCACGTTGAGCAGGCCGGCCACAACGATGAAGCGCGTGCCGTAGTCGGCGGTGGTGACCTGCACCTGATCCGCTCCCAGGCTCAAGACCCGGCTGACGACGTAAAGCAGGCCGTTGCCAAGGTCGCCGGCCAGCCCGAGAATGGCAAGGATGTTGGACGCATTGGAGTAGAGCTGGCCTTGCATGGCGATGCCCAGCGTGAACATGCTCAGGATCGACACTGCCAGCAACGACCCGCGGACCCACTTGCCCAGCACAAAATGTCCCGCGCCGGGAACCAGCCAGCCAGCGATCAGGGGCAGATAGACAAATCCTTGTTGCGATTCAGGTTGCGCGCCGGATTTGGATCCCGACGGCGATTCAGGCAGTGCTGCCGCGCTCTTGTTTTCTTCGGTTGCCATTCCCTTTTGACTATAACGCACCGGGCGCGGGGCAAGTATCGTATTGCACGGGCAATGCCCGCCTCCGGCCAGCAGTGAATCCTTTCATTGATTCGTGCCGTGGTGATCGATGCTGATGATGCGCGTCACCTTCCAGGCTCCGTCTTTCAACTGCCAGATGTGAATGAATTTCGCCTCTCCGGGCGCGTCGGGCTGCTGTCCGGGGTGGTAAAAGCGATGAATACCGATCTCCACAGCGCCGAAATTGTGAATCGGATACACCTCCAGGGTTCCCGGAACAAGCTCGCGACGCACCTTGCCGCAGATGTTGTTCTTAACGCCATCGATCGTCTTCTGTTTGCCGACCGCCAACCCGGTTTGGTCGTGGTAGAACTCCAAATCGTCCGCCAAAAACGATCCAAACTTCTCTAAATCGCACCGGTTATATGCATCGAAGAGCGCGGCATCGAGGCCTGCAATGGTCTTCACCAATTCGTCGCTGGCTACTGTGCCGGGATTTGCCTGAGCCCGGACCACCAAGGCGGGGGCGGCGAGGATCGCCACGAGCAGAAGAGTTGTGCGCAGAGGGGAGGGCCTGTTCATCGGGTGGGTGCGCTCCTGGGGGAATTCGATCCATTTTGTAGTACGGAATCGCGGATGCACCGGTTCCAGGCGAGTTCGTCATTCGCAGCCGGGTTGGCGAGCATGGCCGGCCCGATCTGCCAATACCTTCCGCTTAGACTCAATTCTCACCAGCTCTTGCTGAATTCGCCCGGTCACCCAGGCCTTGCCGGGAGCGGTCAGCATGTCCACCTCGCTGCGGACGCCGAATTCGGGCAGGTAGATGCCGGGCTCGACGGAGAAGCAGGTATTGGGCAGCAGGCGGCGCTCGTCGTGGGTTTCCAGGTTGTCAAGATGCGCGCCGGAGCCGTGTAGCTCCTGGGCGATGTTGTGGCCGGTGCGGTGAGTGAAGAACTCGCCGAAACCGGCTTCGCGGATCACCGACCTTGCCGCATCGTCGGCCTCGAAGCCGCGGATGGGCCGGTTTGCCGCAAAGGCCTCCTGGACGGCGGCGATGGCGGCGTCGCGGGCATTCCGGACGGTCTCGAAGACGTGCTGCTCTCTCTCGGTGGGTTCGCGTCCCACGACCCCGGTCCAAGTGATGTCGTAGAAGATGCTGGCGGGTTTATCGACCCGCGCCCAAATGTCGATGAGCAGAAAATCGCCCTGGCAGATCGGCCAGGAATGCACGGCGGAGGGCTCATAGTGCGAGTCGGAGCTATTGGCGTTGACGCTGACATCGGGGCCATTCTCCCAGACCAGTCCCTCGTTGCGCATGGCCGTTGCCAGCCATTGCGCCAACTCGAATTCGGTGATGGCGCCAGGCGTTCCGGTTCCCGGACGAAGGCGGCGACCAACTTTTTTCCAGCCTTCCTCCAGGATCGCGTCGATGGCCTTTTGTGCGACGCCGTGACTGGCGATCTGCTCGGCTGTGAGCACCGCTTCAAACTGGCTGACAAGATCGGCGGAGCTGACGATCCGCTTGCCCAGGCTGCGCAGAAACTCGACGGTTCCGGCGTCCACCATCGAGACGTACATGATGGCGTTGTTGGGCGAATACTGCATGGCCAGGGTGCGAGCGCCGGCGAGCATCGCCGCCAGGCCGGCAGCCAGTTCCTGCCAACTCGAATAGAGCCCCTTGGCGCCCGGCAGCGTGTCCAGGCGACCCTGCTCGACGCGGTGCACCAGCTTGCGTGGCTCGCCGGTGGCGGGCACAAAGTAGTACCAGCGGCGCGTGACGTGGGCCTTTTCGTCCAGGCCAAGAATGCGCGCGGCGATGGGGTCGCGGTGGTGGTGGTCGTAGAAAAGCCAGCCGTCGAAGCCGGCCTCGTGGATTGCCGTCTGAATCGCTTCTAGCTTCATACCGGACATGATACTCGGAACGGCTGCCAGCGCGATTTCCGAAACGAGGAGAATTTCGGAGGACTGTGGATCACCGAATCGGCGGTGTTTCACTTTACGGCGATGGTCACCTTGCCTCGTGCGTGGCAGCCTTCAACGTAGCGAACAGCCTCGGCAGTCTTGCACAGGGGATAACTTCGATCGAGTACGGGTCGGACCGCTCCGGACTCAAGCATCCCGGCCAGCGTCGTCAAGTCGCAGGTGTTGATTCTGGCCAGTCCTCCTGTGAGTTTTTGGCTCGAAAACCGGGCGGCGATAGCCCGGCCCAGCAGCGAAGCCAAAAGCTCGCTTCCTGGCTTGTCGGGGCCACCGCCTCCACATCCCACAAAAATACCTTGAAGCTTGAGCGCTCGCCGGATTGCGCTGAGCGGTCGGTTCCCCACCAGGTCGAAGATCACATCGAACTGATTGCCGGACCGAGTGAAGTCCTCGCGCGTGTAGTCAATCACATGATCCGCACCAAGGGATCGGACCATCTCAGCGTTCCTCGTGCTGCAGACCCCGGTTACGGCAGCGCCGAGCGACTTGGCAATCTGGATTGCGAAGGTACCGACGCCACCGGCTGCACCATGGATCAGAACAGTCTGTCCGGCCTTCACCTGGCCGCAATCCCTGAGGCCTTGCAGCGCAGTAATCCCGGCCATCGGAACTGAGGCGGCCTGAGCCGTGCTGACGTTGTGCGGAATGAGGGCTAATTCCGTTCCCTTGCCGCAGGCATACTCGGCAAAGGCACCCTTGCAGACGCCAAAGACCCTGTCACCGGATCTTAGACGAGTGACCCCGGGGCCTACCTCTGCCACGACTCCCGCCGCGTCCGCCCCCAAACGCGGAAACTTTGGCCCGCGCAGTCCGGTGAACAGACGGATGAACGCCGGCGTGCCGCGCAAAAAGTGCCAGTCGTAGGGGTTGACCGCAGCATCGTGAATTTGGACCAGAACCTCACCGGGGCCGGGTGCGGGTGACTCGATCTCCTGGCACTCAAGAACATCCGTGGAGCCGTAGCGGTGATACACGATCGCTTGCATTGGAATGTCTCCTGGATACCCTCCGATACGCAAACAGAAGAGCGCGAGTTCCATGCGGAACGATCGTACAAACTGGCCGGAAATCTGCTCAGAACGGGATTCTGACTACAGCGCGGCCAGCGCCTCGGCCTGGGTGGGGAACAGGCCGGCGTACTTGGTGATGCCCACCATGGTGAAGACCTTGGTGAAGTGGGCCGAGAGGCCGAAGGCGTAGATCTTCTGGCCGGAGTTCGCGGCCTCGATCAGCATCTGGATGACCAGCGCGATGCCGCTCGAATTGATGTAATCCACCTTGGTGAAGTCCAGCAGGATGAGCTTTGTGGTCTCTTTGGGCAGCGCCTGGTAGGTGCCCAGAACAGCGTCCTTCGAGGTGCTGGCGATATCGCCCTCGAAGCGCAGGACGGTAACCGGATGCCCGGCCGGGGAGGTAAGCTGGTCAACGCGCGACTTGGTTTCGCTCTGCACGATTCGTTTTCTCCGTATTCTCTTGGGTTATTCCGCGCATTTGTCCAGCCGGATGACGCAGCCGGACGTAACTGCTTTTGCCGTCGGAGCCGGCGACCCACTCCGCCTCGTCGACCAGCGCCTGGATGAGGAACATGCCCATGCCGCGGGGGTCTTCTTCGCCGTGCATCTTGCGGTCGATATCGGGCTTGGCGGGCTGCTTCTGCATGCCCTTGCCGTCGTCGATGACCTTGACTTCGAGCGCGTCCGCGCCGGCCGAGAGCACCACGCCCACGACTAGTTTCTCATTGAGCCGGTTGCCATGCTCGATGGCGTTGATGCAGGCTTCGGCCACGGCGGTCTTCAGGTCTTCGACGCGGTCTTCGCGGAAGCCCATCAGCTTGGCAACGGCGGCGGCGGTGCTCATGGCCACCTTTTCAAAGCCCATCCGCGAGGGCAGCCGCACCTCGACTCGTGGTGGACTTTGAACTCGCTCATGCCGGCGTCTCCGGCTCGCTCGAACAGCGGCACAGCGCCAGTGCGGTCATGTCGTCTCCCTGCGGGCCGCCTTCAGAGAACTCCTCGATGGCCGCCCACAATGCATCGAGAATACCATCGGCCTTTGCCGCCGGGCACTTCAGAAAATTCATCCAGAAGCCGTTCGGGACCAAATTCCTCATCCCCCCGGAAGACCTCGGTAAGCCCGTCGGTATAAAAGAGCAGCCGCGAGCCGGGCGAAAACTTGCAGCGCTCGCTCGTCGTAGCGCATGCCGGGCAGCAGGCCCAGCGGCGTGCCGGCAGCCTTGAAGAGGCGGGGCGCGGCGTCCGGGCAGAGCAAGAAAGCCGGGATTGTGGCCGGCGTTGACGACCTCGATCTCGCCGGACTCCGGGATGCAGCCGGAGGAAGATGGCGGTGACATAGCGGCGGCGGGCCTCTTCGCCTTCGGCCCAGTGATGCTGGTTCATGCGCGTGGCCAGTTCGTCGAGCGGCGGAGCTTCGGTGACCGCCATGGCGCGGAAGGCCGAGCGAAAGCTGGTGGACATCATGGCCGAGGCCAGCCCCTTGCCGGCCACGTCGGCCACCGCCATCAGGATGCTGCCGTCGGGCTGCGAGACGATATCGAGATAGTCGCCGCCCACCTCGTAGCAGGTGTCTGAGCGGAAGGCCGAGCGAGTAGCCGGCAATCGAGGGCAGCTTCTGGGGCAGCAGCGAGCGCTGAATGGCGCGGGCCGCGTCCAGGTCCTGCTGCACGCGGGCGAACTCGACGTTGCGCTTGTGGTTGCGGGCGTTTTCAAGAGCCACGGCGGCCTGCAAGGCTAGTCCCTCGAGGAAGTCGGCTTCGTAGATGGTGAGCGGACGGCCTTCAGGAGGAGCAACGACCAGCTCGGCCATGCGCTGGCCCGTCGCGATCTTCGAGAGGATAGGCCAGGAACGCCGCGCCGTTGCGCGCCGGCTTCAGGCGATTCGCCGTAGACCATGCCGGCGGAGGGAAATGCCGCCCCGGCCATCTCCAGCTCGCGCACGACGATGCGCAGGACCTGCTCCAGAACCTCTTCCTCCTGGATGGTGGAGTGGACCTGGCGCGAAGCCTCAAGCAACGCCTGCAGACGCGCCACCTGCTGCTGCAGGTCGATCGTCTCGCCATTGCCGTGAAGCTGGATTCCAGCCGCCATCGCGCAGGTTCCCCCGTGGTTTCTCACTTTAACATGGAGGCTTACCTGGTGGCGTTGATGCTCACAGCAGCGTCATGACGCACCCGGCATCTTATAGGCATGCGGTAAGCAACCTTGGAAACTCTTCGCTTTTTGAAAATTCATGAAATGTTACCGGCAGCGGGGTTTCTTTTCGTTGGCAATGCTATGGGTTACGGATTAGCTTAGGAAGATGCGAACGATGAACTCCATGAAGACATGGGCTGTGCTGATTTTTTTAGGTGCAACCGGTTTTGGTATTTGCGCGGCGCAGGAGAAGCCGGCGCTGCCTGATGTGACGATTGCGCCGAAGTCGAGCGCGGCGGTGATGGCGCAGGTGATCGAGCAGGCCAAGGAGCCCGCGATCTCGCCGGATGAGAAGTGGAAACTGATCCGCAACAAGATCAAGTACGTCTTTGTGCTCTTCCAGGAGAACCGGTCTTTTGATTTCTATTTTGGCAGTTATCCAGGCGCGGATGGCATCTATGCGGGAGCGGATGGGCCTTATCCGCTCGGGCAGGTCGCGGGATTCACGCAACTGATTGTGAATACCGATGGAAGCCTGGGAACGATTACGCCGTTCAAGATTCCGGCGACGGTGATTGACGCGAAGAGGAAGACGGTGCCGCTCTATCCGGCGGATATCGCCTCGGTGAATCACTCGCACATAGGGATTGCGCGCAAGATTGCGCTGGACGCAAATGGGGTGGCGCAGAACTCGGAGTATGCGCTAACCGAAGAGGGCGTGACGCTGATCAACGGCGTTCCATCGAAGGCACCGACGCTCGAGCGCAAGCAGTTTGGCGAACTGGTGATGAGCCACGTGGATTGCGACACGGCGCCGTTTCTCTGGCGGTATGCGGATCGCTTCACGCTCTTCGATCACTTCATGGATACGATCATCGGGCCATCGACGCCGAATGCGATTGCGATGATCGCGGGCCAGGGCGGCGAGACGCAGTGGATGCTGCATCCGGATCAGGCGGCGACGGGCGGCCAGGGCAAGGGCGCGGTCGTGCCGATGGTCTCCGATCCCCAACCGTATTGGGGATCGCCGCTCGACACCGCGGACAAGCTCAGGCAACCGCAAGCGACCAAACCGTTTGGCGGCATCTCAAAAAATCTGACGTTTGCCACATTGCCATTGTCTTTCATGGGCGACGCGATCAAAGAGACGACGGCGGCCGATTACGATCCGGAGTTCGATCTGCCCGATGTGCAGCAGGACATTGAGAAGATTGCCGGCCATGGCGTCAAGCCCGTGATTGGGGCTGGTATCAGCAGGGATACGACCATGAGATCAACGACCCCTCATGGAAGGCTTCGCATGAGGGATATATTGCGCATCACAACGCGCCGCAGTATTTCGGCTATGTGGCAAACAATCCGCAGACAAGCACGCATCTGCATGGGCTGAGGAGTTCTTCGACGCGGTGGCTAAAAAGCAATTGCCTGCCTCGGGAGTTTTTTATGTTCGCGGCGGCTACGGGAATATTCGCAACTGGAAGCCGGTCGGATCCGAACCCGAAGCTGGCCGAGGTCTTCTGCGGGCAACGACGATCATCCGGGCTACTCGGATACGCAGATCAGCGAGGGGCTGCTGGCGCGAGGAGATCAACGCCATCGCGGCCAGCCCTTACTGGAGCCAGAGCGCGATCATCATCACCTACGACGAGTCGGACGGGCTCTACGACCATGCACAGCCGCGGATCCGCTCGCATGACGCGAACGGGTTGCCGCTGGAGCAGGGGCCGCGCATTCCAGCGATTGTGATTTCGCCGTATGCGGTGGCGCACGGAGTTTCGCATGTGCCGTCGGAGCATAGCTCGATCATCAAGTTTGTCGACCAGTTGTTTAACCTGATTCCGCTGGCGGATCTGCCGGATGAGATGCGCGCGCGGCAGATTGGCATGGATAAATTTGGCCAGCCGAATCTGGGCCCGGCGGATGATGGGGTGCCGGGGGTGGGCGATATGACATCGGCCTTCGACACGCTGCGGCTGCAGGGCAAGAGCAAGCCGTTGAGCGCGGAGTATGCGACGATTCCGGCGGCGGAGATTTCGAGCTTCCCTCATGCGGGCGGCGCGGGCTGCAAGCAACTGGAGATCAAGCCGACCGATAGCGGAATTGCCGAATCCTGTGCCGGCGGACTTCAATCCGCGGCCGGATACGACGCCGGGGATACCTACAGCGGGCGGGTGGACGCCATAGTGCGGGGCTGGGTAGGCATTTCAGCGCTGGCGCTGGCTGCGTTTGCCGCGAGCGGCGTTTCGTGTGCGGCTGAGACAGCTCAAACCAACGAAACTACCTTGGCTCGCGTGCGGGCGGCGGGAGTGCTGCGCTGCGGCATCGACGTGGAAGAGGCTGAGTACACGACTTCGGACGATCATGGAAATCGCGAGGCCTTTGACGCCGATCTCTGCCACGCGGTGGCTGTGGCGGTGCTTGGAAAGAACGCGCAGGTGAGAGTGACACGCTATCCGGACGACGCCGACGCGATGCATGGTCTCAACGGCGACGAGGTGGAGATGGTGGCCACGCTGCCGGACGACTTCAGTCATGCCGTCGGAACGCATCTTGCACTGACGCGGCCGGTGCTATGGGATGGCGTGGGATTTTTGGCGCTCAACCGGAAGCACGGTGACTGCGGGCGCGGCAGTTGAGCGGGAAGAAGATCTGCTTCATCGCCGAGACTAACGTGGAAGAGAGCGTGCGCGCGTGGTTTGCACGTGAGCATCTGGAGTTTGTGCCGTTTCCGTTCCAGGAAGAAGGCGAGATGCAGGCGGCCTTTGCTACCGGCAACTGCGGCGCGCTGGCCGGCGACCGGACGCGGCTTGCGCAGAATCGCGCGGCTCTGGCGCGGCACGGCAGGCTGGTGCGATTGCTGCCGGAGACGATTTCAAAAGACCCGCTTGCGGCGGCTGTGCCGGAGAACGATCGGCAGTGGGCGGCGATTGTCACCTGGGTGATGGAGGCGCTCATCCAGGCCGAGGAGAGCGGCGTGACGCAGGCGAATGTGAAGCAGATGCGCGCGCGTGCCGATAGTGATCCTGATCTTCGTTTTCTGCTCGGCGTGTCGCACCAGATTGGGCCCGCGCTGGGGCTGGACGAGGATTGGGTGGCGCGGGTGATTGCAGCGACGGGAAACTATGGCGAGATCTATGAACGCGATCTCGGCAGCGGATCGGTGCTGAAGCTGCCGCGCGGCGAAAATAATTTGCGGAGCCATGGCGGCGCGATGGAGGCTTTGGCCTTCAAGTAAAGCTGTGGCAGAATGGAATGGTCTCTGCGCCGCCGGCAGCAATTTTGGTTGCCGGCCTCCCAGACCGCCGCGGGATGCGAAGATTGAGTCATGACCTCCGCTTATGCTCCCACTCTGGGCGTGGACCCTCAGGGGGAGTTCGCGATGCGACGCGTCGCACTGATCTATAACCCGGCCTCGGGCCAGCACTCGAGCGGACGCCGCGCAGCAGTGAAAAAAGCGCTGGCGGTTCTGCGTGAAGCTGGAGTCGAAGTCGAGGCGCTTGAGACCTTTGCGCCCGGCAGCGCTGGAGTGCTCGCCGGCGAAGCCATGCGCCGCGGCTGCGAGACGATTCTGGCCTGTGGCGGCGATGGCACAGTGCATGAGGTTTTGCAGAGCCTGGTCGGAACCAACGTGGCTCTGGGCGTTGTGCCATTGGGAACAGCCAATGCGCTGGCGGCGAATCTGGGGCTGCAATCCTCTCCCGCGAAGGCAGTGCGCAAGCTGCTGACCGCCAAGCCGGTGCGTTTCTCGGTGGGCCAGATCTCGTATGCGGACTCCGCGGGGGCCACGCATTCGCGCTACTTTACCGTGGCGGCAGGCGTGGGAGCCGACGCTTTGTTTCTCTCCCGGCTCGATCCGAGCCTCAAGCGACGCCTGGGTTATGTTCTATACGTGATCGAGGCCTTTCGCGTCTGGGCCACGCATTCTTTCCCTCTCTTTGAAGCGTCTTTTGTGGAACACGACGGAGGCCAGCCGCGCGTGGAAGAGATCTCGGAGCTGCTGGCGGTGCGCATCAGCGACTTTGGCGGAGTGCTGAACCACATGGTCCCCGGTGCTACGCTTCACAAAAACAATCTGCGCCTGGTGGCCTTCAAAACCCGCAGCCGTTTTCGCTACTTCCGCTTTTTGATCGGAGTCGTCTTTGGCAGGCAAAAATTTTCTAAAGAGATAGAACTGCTCGATGCCGTTTCGGTCGAATGCCGACCGCGCGCCGGCTCTTCGACGCGGGTCTTCGCCGAGGCCGATGGCGAGTTGCTGGGCAATCTACCGGTTCGCATCGAGATCGTACCGGATGCCGTGACCTTGCTGATTCCGCCTGACGCGAGGCCGTGAGACAGATGTCAGCCGTCAACCGCGCAGTCTGCAATCCCAAGGTTGTTACCGCCAATTCATCTCGGCTTTAGGATGATCGGGTTGATCGGCGCAGCCGGCAAGAGCACCGCCGACTTCAACTGGTCCAGATTGGCCAGGACAGCCTGCCGGCGAGCAGGGTCTTCTCCGGTATTGATCGGCAAAGCTGGACCGGCATAGAAGTCGAGAATATTTTCACGCAACTGGGACGATGTTCGGTCGAAGTTATCTGCGGATAACTTGGCCAGAAGGCTTGCATAGGATTCATCCGCAAGCGAGTATTCTCCAGCCTT
Organism: uncultured Acidobacteriaceae bacterium; assembly: GCA_963843625.1. Classification (GTDB taxonomy): domain Bacteria; phylum Acidobacteriota; class Terriglobia; order Terriglobales; family Acidobacteriaceae; genus Telmatobacter. Next base: position 117,019 of record CAWJLK010000008.1, on the reverse strand, counting down.
GGTTGCGTTACCGTCATCGAGATCGCAGTCAGGCAGCACCAGCTTGCCTGTGCGCACCTCTTGCAGCAGTTCGCGATAGTGATCAGTGGTGGTGTTGATGCTCTTGATGTAAAGGTCTTCTGTCTTCGGGGTCGGGTTATTGAATCCCAGCCCCTTGAAGGGACCAACCTTCGGCACAAAGCGCAGAAGAGTCGATAAGATTCGCGTGCCCAAACCCGGTTTTGTATAGGACTTTCCCCACTCACGTTCGTAGTCCGAGCGAGATAGGCGATACAGGAATTTTCTCCGGGCGAAGTTGGGCGTCTCGCGAATGATGGCTTTGCCTTGTACTTGAAGCGCTACCTGGGTCATCTGAGGAATGAGCCGGCTGATGAAGAAACGATAGGAACCAACCGCCAGGTCTTCGTGTGGCAGCACGTCTTTCAGTTCCAACCCATAGACAACTGGAAAGACCCGCTCCAGCAGAGACTCCGAGACCTCGAATCCTATGAAGTCGTGGTACTGTTCCGGCGCATAACGGTTCTTCGCCACTTGCAACGTATCGAATCCAAACTCCGTCTTCAAATGCGCAGTCTTGTCCTGGGCATAGCGAACCGAGTTGCCATACTTCGCTCGAAGCTTTGGATAGCGGATCGCGACTGCCTCGTTGACCGCCGGGTGACCGTCGATGTCCGAAATATAGTGTGAGAGCGCGCCCAGGGCAAAGGCGTACTCATCGGGATTCTGGCTTTCGATCAGTAGCTCACGGACAAAGTCCCCGGTGCGAACGTAGTGCGCCAGGTCGCTGAAGTCCTTGCTGCCAAAGGGGTAGTAGCCCAGATCCTGGATCACCGAGCCGCCATAGGCGTAGGCGTGAGCCTCCTTGATCTGATCGTCGGTGATGCCCGGAAAGCGCTGGACAAGGAGCGGCCGAATCTCTGAGAGCCATGCCAGGTCTACGATCTCTTCGTGGGTAAGGACGGAGTAAGCAAACGAAGCTCCGCCCGGCACAAGCAAGACGATGAGAATCGCCGCCGCGCGGGCAAGCCTCAGATGCCAACGCTTGAGCATCGAATGGGGCGTTCGCCTCAAATCCGGCCCAGCAAAAGCAAGATCACGAGAATGAGTACGATTGTTCCGATACCGCCGGACGGATAATATCCCCAACTTCTGCTGTGCGGCCAGGTTGGCAGAGCGCCAATCAGCATCAGAATCAGTACCACGATCAAGATTGTTCCAAGCATGTTTTTCTCCTGGCGTATTCGCAAGTTGTGCGAATTCCGCTCTTGCAGTTTCAGATAACTGCGACGAAGTGAGTCTTTCACACGGCGAGGTCGGAGTATGGTCAATCGGAGACATGAGCAGGAGATGCGCCAAGGCCGCCAGCGGATTCTGCGAATGTTCCGGTGCAGGCTGACCGAACTCAGATCCAGGCCTCGATTTGCCTCAAAGTCCCCTCGGCTGCGATTATTCGTACGATGTTTCCTCAGGGGGAATATTGGCATGAGCAAATGCGGTTTATTTCTATTTGCGGTGATCGCGGCTACCTCGATGACTCTCGTGGCGCAGCCCTCGGGCTGGCCGCCTGCGCCCGGCCATCTCACAGTGAATCTCTGGCCTGGCGCTGCCCCCGGAGCGGCCGCAAGTCTGCCTCCCGAAGCCGATACCACGACCGCCAAGGACAACCTGATTGCCGGCCGTCCGCTCGTTCGGCTGGGAAACGTCTCGACCCCGACGTTGACTCTCTACTCGCCCAAGGGCAAGAATACGGGCGCCGCAGTGGTGGTCTTTCCTGGAGGCGGCTACAATATCCTGGCCATCGACCTTGAGGGCACCGAGGTCTGCGACTGGCTCAACTCCGCCGGCATCAGCTGCGTGCTGCTCAAGTACAGGGTTCCCAACACAGGCCCTTATCCCAAGTCCCCGGCCGCCTTGCAGGACGCGCAGCGCGCGCTAGGCGTAGTGCGCGCACACGCGGCTGAGTGGAAGATCGACCCCAACCGCATCGGCGTTCTTGGCTTCTCTGCCGGAGCTCATCTGGCCGCCGCGTTGAGCACGCACTTTGACCAGCGACTCTACTCGCCGGTGGACGAGGCCGACAAACTGAGTTGCCGGCCGGACTTCGCGGTGATCGTCTATCCCGGCTATCTGGCTCTCGCCGATAAGAACTTCGCGGCCAATCCGGAGATCAATCCCACAGCGGCCACGCCGCCGCAGTTCATTGTGCAGGCTGAGGACGATCCGGTGCATGTGGAGAATTCGCTCGTCTACTATCAGGTGCTCAAGAACGCCAAGGTTCCGGCAGAGATGCATCTCTATGCTCAGGGCGGACATGGCTTCGGGTTGAGGCGAACGGAGCTTCCGGTGACGGCTTGGCCTGCAAGCGTAGAAACATGGTTGCACACGATCAAGATGCTGCCGGCGCAATAACTACTACAATCTGAGTGATGCTACTCGCCGTCCTCACCGTCTCCGACCGTTGCTCGCAGGGCCTGATGACCGACACTGCTGGCCCGGCTGTGGCTGCGCTTCTCGGAGGCAAATGGCCGGAGGCCGAAGTCGTGACTGGTCTCGTGTCCGACGATGAGGACGCGATCGCAGAAAAGCTGGAAGAATTCAGCACGCAAGGTGCGGCGCTGATTCTGACCGTGGGTGGAACGGGCCTTGGTCCGCGCGATCGCACGCCAGAAGCAACCCGCCGAGTGATTGACCGCGAGGCCCCAGGATTGGCCGAAGCGATGCGTTCGCTGGGCGCTCAGAAAAATCCATTGGCCTGGCTCTCGCGCGGCGTTGCCGGTCTGCGGGGTAAGACGCTGATCGTCAACCTACCCGGCAGCAAGCGCGGCGCGGAAGAAAGCCTTGCGGCGATTCTGCCGCTGCTTGCGCACGGCATCGAGATCGCTGGGGGCGGGCAATCGCACCCTTGATGGGTAACGCGCCGGGGCTCAGTGTTTGTGGCTGTGTTTGTGGCCGTTCTCGTGAGGGTGCTCGATGGCGTGGGCTGGAACGGTCATGACAAGGCGGCCGTGCTGCACGCCTTTGAGGCCGATCAGTTGATCTGCGAAGAGTTCTACCGGGGCGGACTTGCCACGTACGATCAGGACTTCGAGGCAGGAGTCGTGGTCAAGATGGGCGTGGCTCGTCGAGACCACCAATTCGTGGTGCGCGTGCTGCAACTCGGTCAGCTTTTCGGTGACGCCGTGTTCGTGGTGGTCGTAGATGAGCGTGACCGTGCCCACGACGATTGCGTCCGGCGCAGCGGTCCGCTCAGTAACCAGGCGGTCGCGAATCAAATCGCGAAAGGCCTCGGAGCGGTTGGTATAGCCGCGTTGCGCAATGGAGCGGTCAAACCGCTTGAGAAGGTCGGAGTCGAGGGCAATGCCGATTCTGCTTAAGATCCCCATAAACACTCCTGCAACAACAGCTTACTCTTGAAGACGCTCCAAAGCAGCACGAAGACTAATCCACGCTACCACGGTACGCAGTTAAGGACTGCGATGGCAACTGCCGGCACAGACCCGAGAGAAGACCGTCGCAACATTGTGCACGATGGACGGAACGTCCTGATATCCGCTTGCGTATCTTCACCGCATCGGGAGGTCCGAATATCTATGAAAATCATTTTGTCTCTAGGCGGCCTTTTTCTGGCCGCGCTAGTGGCTGCCGGTCTAACTGCGCAATCGCCGGCCACGGCTCCACCGGCAGCGAAAAAGGCTGAAATGCCGCATGTGCCGGCCTACACACAGGACGGACGGTTGCTCTTCCCCGAGCACTACCGAGAATGGGTGTTTTTGAGCTCTGGAGTCGATATGAGCTACAACCCAAAGGCAATGGCCATGGGGCACACCATGTTTGACAACGTCTTTGTGAACCCAGAGGCGTACGTCAAGTTCATTCAGACAGGCACATGGCCGGATAAGACGGTGCTGGTGCTGGAATCGCGGATGGGGATGGAAAAAGGATCTATCAATCAACACGGCCACTACCAGGGCACAGAGTTAATGGGCTTCGAGGTTCATGTGAAGGATGAGGCGAGATTTCCGGGCAAGTGGGCCTTCTTCGACTTCGACTCGCCGACCGCTACCGGCAGCCTCTTTCCCAAGGATGCGGCGTGCTACTCGTGCCACGCCCAGCATGCGGCCGTGGATACGACCTTTGTGCAGTTCTATCCGACACTGCTGCCGATCGCGAAGGAGAAGAAGACGCTGAGCGAGAACTATCTGAAGGAAGAGGCGGCGAGAATAGATAGCCGAATCAGGCAGCGGCACGATCGGTTTTTACCTTGGTTCTTCTCGCGCGCGCAGGCTGTGCCTGCACAACCGAGAGCCGCAGGCCTACGGTCTTGAGAACAGCGACGAGAGTCTTGAGCGTCGGGTTTCCCTTGGGAGATAAGGCGCGATAGAGCGACTCGCGGCTGATGCCTGCCTGGGCCGCAACAGCGCCCAGACCGCCATAGGCTTCGGCAACGGCGCGCAAGGCAATCAGCCCTCCGGCGCGTTCTTCGGGATTGTCGAGGGCTTCCATGGCGGCTTGCAGGTATCCAATGGCGAAGTTCTTGTCCGCGCGCAATTCTTCCAATTCCCGTTCGTGATGCGATACAACTCCAATAAGTCCGTTCATCGCTGCCTCCGTTTCCACTCAGCCCAAAGCGCCTTGGCTCGTGACGATGTCCTTGGATTGACTGCTCTTTTCTCCACCGCAGAGAAGAATGACCAACAACTGCCCCTGCCTCCGCAATACACCCGATACCCTGCGCCAACATGAATCCGCAATTCCAGTCACGCCCTCGCCCACCGGCTTCGAGTCGCCCAGGTTGCCGGACTCAATCTGACGAAGTCTGGCAGCGATCCGGACCTTGGCATTTTTATCGCGAATGCCGCGAAACCATTCGGTATATGGTTCGCGTCCATCCTCTTGCTGGTAACGGACAAGGTCGATCACGGGATGATTGTAGCATAAAAGCTACAATCGCTCTTGATGATGCCCAGGATAATTAACCGGCGATCTGTTAATTCAGGAACATCGTGCGGTAGAGGGTGTCGCGCTGGACGGGCTTGAAGCCGGCGTCGCGGATGATTCTGCGCAACTCTTCTTCCGTTGTGCAGTTACTGGTGCCGGCGGCGCGAACTACATTTTCTTCGAGCATCACCGAGCCTACGTCGTTGCCGCCGAAGTGGAGGCCTAACTCCAGGACCTTCAATCCCTGAGTGACCCAGCTTGCCTGTACATTTTCGATGTTATCGAGATAGAGCCTTGAGATAGCCAGCACTTTCAGGTATTCGACGCTGGTGGCCTCTTCCCAGCCGTGGCCGCCGAGAGCCGTGTTTTTTGGCTGGAAGCTCCAGGGGATGAAGGCGGTGAAGCCGCCGGTCTCTTCCTGAAGGCGACGGACCACTTCAAAATGATTGATACGCTGCTCGAAGGTCTCGCCGACGCCGAACATCATCGTCGCCGTGGTGCGCATGCCCAACTGATGCGCGGTGCGATGAACGCTGACCCAATCCTCGGTGTTGCATTTGATGCGGGCGATGCGCCGGCGCACATCGTCGTCGAGAATCTCGGCGCCGCCGCCGGGGATGGAATCGAGACCCGCGGCGCGGAGGCGAATGATGGTTTCGCGCAGAGGCAGGTCGGAGTATTTGGCGATGGCCAGCACTTCAGAGGCTGTGAGGCAGTGCAGCCAGATCTCGGGGAAGCGCTGCTTGATGCCGCGAGAAGAGCCGCTCGAACCAGTCGATTTTCAGGTCGGGATGGATGCCGCCCTGCATCAGCACGCCAGTACCGCCCATCTCAAGGGTCTCGGCGATCTTGTCGTAGATCACTTCGAAGTCGAGGATATAGCCCTCTTCGGAGCGCGGACCATGGAGCGGGCGATAGAAGGCGCAGAAGGTGCAGTATTCGGTACAGAAGTTGGTGTAGTTGATGTTGCGGTCGATGATGTAGGTGACCACGCCCTCGGGGTGGAGGCGGCGGCGCACGGCGTCCGCCTCGAAGCCAAGGCCGATCAGGTCGGGGGAGCGGAAGTGGTCGAGGGCCTGTTGGCGCGTCAGCGGCATGAGTCGATTCTACCAACTTATGGTTTGCGGTCTTCCGGCTTTGCTGCCGGCGAGGGCGCGGGCCGCGGCTTCTTTGCCGGGGCGGAAACGCCGAAACTCAACAGGAGGAAGCTGAAGCCCTTACGCAGCGAGTCGAAGACACTCATGGATCGATTCCCTCCCCGGCCTAATTCTTCTTCGTCGCGGAAGTCTTCGGTTCCGGTGCGGCCGGAGCCGGAGTCTCGCCGCGCAGAAGCTCGACAGCGGCTGGGGGCAGGGGTTTGTCGGCACTGCCCAGCAGCAGGGTTACCTGCCACATCTCGGTATCGGTCAGCTTGTCCTTGTAAGAGGGCATGCCCGTGAGCCGGATGCCGTTGGCCACCTTCCAGTACGTCGAGCCCGGCGCGTCGTCGGTGACTCCCATGATGGTTTCGCCGCCGTGCTGATGCTTCTCCCAGAGAGGCGGCGCATCGGGATACATGTGCGCGCCAAAGACCGAAGGCTTGCCGTGAAGGCCGTGGCAGACGGCGCAATTCTCGCTGTAGACGTGCGCTCCAGCCACCAGGTTGGGTTCATCGGCCGGGATGGGCGAGGTCTTCACCATTTCGCGCTTGATGCGCTGGTTGAGCAGTATTCCAGCAATCAGCTTCTCCTGGGGGAAGGGCGGGTCGGCCACCGCAACAGGCATATGGCCACGCCAGACCCACGCTGCAAATGCAATCGGAACGAGCAAGACCCCAAGAATAATTCCAAACAAGAGACGACCCATCTTTTCAGCCTCCGCTGCCCTTCATGGTAGAGCATTTTCGCGGCCCGGTGCCGAGCAAAGTCGGGAACTTCTGAGTGAATCCAAAAGATTTGCTGGACAAAAGTACCCGGATTTGACACAGTTTCGCCATGCCGCACCGGAATCGCCTGGCGCACGGACTGTGTGCGCTGGGAGGAAAACAGCTTCCCCGCGAGCGGCCATCCCCAACAGATTTGAAAGGAAATTCCCCATGACCGATCACTCGAAGATGAAACTGGGCCGGAAGGCGATCAAGACCGACTCGCGTACACTCGCATTCGCGAAATACCTTACCCCGGCGTTGCCGCCGCCGCCCCCCATGGCCGACTGGACCAAAGGCCAGACCGATTGGGGCATGATGCTCAACGATACGCTCGGCGATTGCACCATCGCCGGGCTGGGCCACGCAGTACAGGTGTGGACCGCCAACACGGGCACGATCGTCACTGTCCCCGACCCGACCATCCAGAGCTACTACCAGCAGTGGGACGGATATGTACCCGGCGACCCTACCACCGACAACGGAGGCATCGAACTCGACGTTTTGAATGACTTCCAGAAGAACGGCTTTGCCGGGCACAAACTGCTGGCCTTTACCGACCCCAAGCCGGCAAATCTGATGCAGATTCGCCAGTCCATCTTCCTCTTCGGCGGCGTCTATATCGGCCTCTCCCTCCCCCTGACGGCGCAGGATCAGGACGTTTGGGATGTGGTGGCCAAAGGCGGCGCAAACGCCAAGAAAGACAGTTGGGGCGGCCATTGTGTCTTCGTGCCCAAGTACGACGCCAACAGCTTTACCTGCATCACATGGGGCCAGCCAAAAACGATGACCGTCGCTTTCTGGAAGAAGTACTGCGACGAGGCGCATACCCTGCTTGGCCAGGACTGGCTCACAGCCAAAGGCTCACCAGCCGGCTTCAACCAGGCCCAGTTGCAGATCGATCTGCACGCAATCCGGTAACGCAAACGTTCGCTGATTCCCTCCGCAGCGCATCAATCCGGGGATGCTCACGCCCAAGGCTCCCCCCGAGGTGATTTAATACCTTATGGGGGGAGCACTGCCTGCATCGACTGGCCCTGTGCTTCCGCATTCCCGTGGAGGTAACCCGATACCGATGTCATTTTCTCGCCGTCTTGCCCTTCTGCTGGCGCTGGGTCTCGCCGCCGTGACCGCCGCACTGGCCCAAAGCTCGAGTTCGAGCAGCACCCCGGAAGCTTCAGCCCCCGCCGCAGATCAAGCCCAGGCGCAGGCAGCCGCCCAGTCGCAAGGCCAGGTGAGCGTGCAGGCCCGCATCAGGGCCCGGCGCGCGCAGCGCCGTGCAGCCGCCATTCACGAAGCCTATGACCACCGCTATGAGGCGAACCTTGGCTTTGGCTACCTGAGGTTCAACCCAGGCCCAGGGCCGGTGTCCCCCGTGACGGGGAAACGCCTCGGGCTCCAGCTCGCACACGAATACGCCTGGGCCGCCGGCTTCACCCGCTATTTTGACGAGCGGCTGGGCGTGACAGCCGAGGGGCGCGGCTACTACGCCACGGCCTATGTGGGGAGTCTGTATAACCCGTCCAACAATACGCTCACCAACGCGGCCATCAACGAGTACGCGGTAATGGGTGGGCCGACCTACCGCTTCTACATGCAGCCCAAGTTTTCCGTCTCGGGCCGCGTTCTGGGCGGGATTATGCATGGGAACTTTTCGAGCGACCTGGGCGCCTATGCTCCCATTTCCACCTCGTTCGGGGTTTGGCCGGACGGGTCGACCTTCGCAGTCAGCGCCAGCGTTCCATTCGAGTACAACCTGACCCCGAATGTTGGCTTGCGCGTCGCTCCCGAGTACTTTTTCAGTGGCTTCGGCTCGACGATCCAGTACACCCGCGGCTTCACCACGGGCCTGGTCTACCGTTTTGGCAAGCAGTAAGGAACCAGGGATCAGGGGTCAGAGATCAGCGAGTCAGAGCAGCGGGGTGGGCTTCCTCAGGGCAATCCGCGCTGCGAGCAGGCACAGAGGCTAAACCTCAGTCAAATGACTTCCGCCACCCAGGCCGGCGTTCCGCCAGAACTCGATATTCCGAGTCCGGCGCAGAGGAACGCATCCGAGTCCGGCGCTACAGCCACGCTCATCAACGACCTGCGGGAACTCTTCAAGGTCAAGGTCGTCGCTCTGGTGCTGGTGACAGGCTGGGGCGGCTTTTATCTGGGATCGATCGAGTCGGGCATCACCAGCGTGCAGCGCGGGCTGCTGGATACGCTGCTGGGCATTGGCCTGGTCTCGGCCGGGGCCGGCGCGCTGAACGAGGTGCTGGAACGCAGGACCGACGCGCGCATGAAGCGCACCGCCGACAGGCCGATGGTTACAGGGCGATTCTCGCTGGCCCAAGGGGTGCTGGCCGGCCTGGGAGCGCTGGCTCTCGGGGCACTGTGGTTGCTCATGCACACCAATCTGCTCACCGTGGCGCTGGCGCTGCTGACGGCTTTCACGTATGTTGCGATTTACACGCCGCTCAAGAGGGTTACCGCGCTGGCCACATTCATTGGCGCATTTCCCGGCGCGATGGGCCCGTTGCTGGGCTGGACCGCCGCGCGCGGACGCATCGAGTGGCCGGGCGTGGCGCTTTTTGCGATTCTTTTTGTCTGGCAGTTTCCTCACTTCATGTCTATCGCGTGGTTGTATCGAGAGGACTACGCCAAGGCGGGAATTCGCATGTTGCCCGTCGTCCAGCCGGATGGCTGGTCTACGGTGGCCGAGGCGCTATTCTTTGCCGTGGCGATGATTCCGGTGAGTCTGGCGCCTTGGCTGCTGGGCTTGGCCAGCCCGGTCTACGCCGCATTGGCTGTTGCACTGGGCCTAGGTTACCTGGCTTACACGATTCGGTTCGCACGGATCCTGCATGCGCCTGCGGTTGAGAGCCGCAAGCTGGCGCGCGATCTGCTGAAGGTGAGCGTGCTCTATCTGCCGCTGCTCTTCACCACACTGATGCTCTGCGCGAAGGCAAAATAGCAGGGGAAACCGGCGAGAGCTTCGTGGAATATCAACCCGGTTGCTGGGGGTAATCTGTCTGTTTGGAGGAGTCTGTGCTCGACGTTCACTTACCGCACGGAAAGCTGCATGGCTTCAAGGATTTTCTATTGCATCTCTTCACGATTACCATCGGACTGCTTATCGCTCTGAGCCTGGAGAGTTGGATGGAGTCTCGGCATCATCGTCAACTGGCTCGCGAGGCCGAGGACGGGTTGCGCGCAGAGATTACCAGTAATGCGAATGAAGTAGCCCGGAAACGCCAGATGATCCAGGACGGCCAAAAGAAGCTGGAAGCCGACCTGACGATCCTGGAGGAGTTGCGGGCACATCCCCACGCCAAAAGGGGCCGAATCGATTTAACGATTGCTATGGGAGGCTTTGACGATATGGCGTGGAAAAATGCTCAGAACACCGGCGCTCTTACCTTTATGCCTTACAAAGATGCACGGAGTTTCTCGGACATCTACATATTGCAGGACTTGTATTTCAAGACATCAATGAATAGCTTCAATGATCTTGGCATTGCAACTTCGCTTTTCGCCTCGCATCCCAGCGATTGGGTTCCATCTCCGGCGCAGATTGACACGGAGACCGATCGCATCGGCAAAGTCCAATTTGACCTCGTGGTGTTAAGTTCAGTGGCTGACCAACTAGACAGGGCTTACCAGAATTTCGAGGCCGAGCACAAATAGAGATTTCACCGATTGCTGGTTTGAAGGAGCCTGGTTTCCTTGCTCCCGATTTTGGAATCCGGGAAACACTAACCTCTGTCAGTTACCTTCGTGAGGAAGCCATGACGACCGCAACCCCATCCACGAGCACCCGGCCAGCCATCGTGGCGATTCTAGCGGTCAGCCTGGCAGCTACGTTTTTTTTGTTTTGGCTCATCTACGTTCATCCCGCCTCGGCGACGAGCACACAATACGCTTTTTTGCCGGCGCTGAATGCACTGTTCAACGGCCTAAGCGCCGTCGCGCTGCTGATCGGCTATACCTTTATTCGTGCACATCGCATCAAGGCACACCGAGCGGCGATGATCACGGCATTTGGATTCTCAACGCTGTTTCTGGTCAGCTATATCGCGCATCACGCGCTGCACGGCGATGTGCGCTACCCGGCCCATGCGGCTCTGCGCTCGGTTTATCTGCCACTATTGGCGAGCCACATCATCCTGGCCGTCGTGGCACTGCCTTTGATTCTGGTGACTTTCTTTTTCTCGCTGAGTGGGCGGATTCCGCAGCACCGCAAGGTGGCGCGCTGGACCTTTCCGCTTTGGCTTTACGTCTCGATCACAGGCGTCGTGACCTGGGCGATGCTGCGGTTGGCGCAATAGAGCAGGGATCAGAAGTCAGGGATCAGCGGTCAGGGAACACGAACCTCAACCAGCACTTTCAGGAACGATTATGTCGCCAGTCAGTCCAAATCCGGCCCCACCCAACGATGGCACGCGGCAACTGCTGCAATGGGGCGCGTCGATGGTGGGTGCAGGCCTGCTGGCTGCGATACTGCTGGAGACCGTGTTGGGTGGCTTTTCACCCACCGGAGCCAGCACCAACACCGGCTGGTTTGCCCTGATTGTCGCGCTGATGTGCCTCCCCTTTGGCGGGCTACTGCTCGTGCTCGGCGTGGCAAAGTGGCTGCGCAACAGGGCGCTTTCACGCCAGGGCTGAGGCTCTGTTATTCTTTTCGATGATTGGAGAGCGACACAATGGCAAGAAGCGTAAACAAAGTCTTCCTTTTAGGCAACGTCGGCAAAGACCCCGAGATTCGTTCCACTCCCGGCGGGACGATGGTGGCCAGTTTCAGTCTAGCAACCACCGAACGGCAGAAGGACGCGTCTGGAAATTGGACCGACAAAACCGAGTGGCACAACCTCATCGCCTTCTCCAAGTTGGCCGAGATTGTTAGGGACTACGTCAAGAAGGGCAGCAAGCTGTTTATTGAGGGCCGGCTGAATACACGCAACTGGGAGGACAAGGACACAAAAAAGAAGGTCTACCGGACCGAAATCATTGTCAGTGACCTTTCCCTGCTCTCCGGCCGCGAAGAGGGCGCAGGCGGCGGTTACAGCAAGGCGGCAAGCTCATCGAGTTCGTCGGCCAGCTTCGACCAGCGTCCTCAGGCAGCCGCCGGCGGCCAGGACGAATTTGCGCAGCAGGCAGAAATCTCAGACGACGACATTCCGTTCTGAGATGTACCTTCATTCTTTTTGTCAATCACATCCTCTGAAGAGGATGAAGAAGTTCCCTCTCCCGAAGCGCGCCGGAGCAGGTTGGTCCTGAGCTTTTTCAGTCAGCAAAGGCAACCCCTCGGCGCGGCGGCGGCGATGCGCGATTTACACCTTCGTCAAGATAAGGTCAACGTCCATGCGGCGCGGCGTAGCTTCGCTCTGCATTGGAGGCGGAGAAGCTACCGCCATCGCAGTGGAAAGAGTCGAGTAACTCAAAATAAATAGATTCCAGCCGCTGTCTTTTCAGTTCCGATAAGCATCTGATTCTTAGGGTAGAGAAGATGCCGCAGGATCTTGAATTTACGAACCGGTTGGGGTCGGTGCTGAACCCGGAATCCGCGCGGATAAAAGAGAACCGCGAGGCGCTTCAGGCATTGATGGAGGCGCTTCGCAGGGAGGAGAACGCGATTCGGCTGGGAGGCGGCGCAAAAGCAGCCGAGGTGCAGCACGCAAAAGGACGGCTCACCGCAAGGGAGCGCCTGAAGCTGCTTTTGGACGATGGGACAGAGTTGATGGAACTGGGGCTGTGGGCTGCGCATGGGATGTACGCGGAATATGGAGGCGCGCCGTGCGCCGGCGTAGTCACAGGGCTGGGCAGAGTGAGCGGACGCCTGTGCATGATCATCGCCAACGACGCGACGGTCAAGGCTGGCGCCTTTTTCCCGATGACCGCAAAGAAGGTGCTGCGCGCGCAGACGATCGCGCTGAAGAATCGTATCCCGACGATCTATCTGGTCGACTCTGCCGGCGTGTTCCTTCCTTTGCAGGAGGACGTGTTTCCGGATACCGATGATTTTGGGCGTGTCTTTCGCAACAACGCGGTGATGAGTTCGCTGGGAATTCCGCAGATCACGGCGATCATGGGCATGTGCGTTGCGGGCGGCGCCTATCTTCCCGTCATGACGGATACAGTTCTAATGACCGAAGGGTCAGGGTTGTTTCTTGCCGGGCCGTCGCTGGTGCAGGCTGCGATTGGGCAAAAGACGGGAGCGGAGGAACTGGGCGGAGCGCAAATGCATTCGGAGATCTCAGGAACGGTAGATTTCAAAGAGCCGAACGATCCTCTGTGCCTGGCGCGATTGCGATCGCTGGTGGCGGCGTGGGGCGAGCGGCAGGCTGCGAAGGAGATTTTCCGCCGTCGGGAGTTCGATGCTGCGCGCGATGTGCCGAGATTCGACGCGGAGGAAATGTATGGACTGCTCAATCCAGAACCGGGCGCGAGCAATGTCTATGACATGCGGGAAGTGATCGCGCGCATCGTGGACCGCAGCGAGTTCGATGAGTACAAGGCGGAGTTTGGCCGGACAGTTCTCTGTGGGTACGCGTGGATCGGCGGCCATGCGGTCGGCATTGTAGCCAATCAGAAAATCAACCAGAGACAGACGCTGGCGATGGGCCAGGCTGCCGGAACGACGCGAATCGAAGTAGGCGGGGTGATTTACACGGAGAGCGCGCAAAAGGCGGCGCGCTTCATCATGGATTGCAATCAGAGCTTGATTCCGCTGGTGTTTTTGCACGATGTGAATGGGTTCATGGTGGGCAAGGATGCGGAGTGGTCGGGGATTATTCGCGCCGGAGCGAAGATGGTGTCGGCAGTGAGCACCAGCGTGGTGCCAAAGATCACAGTGATTGTAGGCGGAAGTTTTGGAGCCGGGCACTACGCGATGTGCGGGAAGGCCTACGATCCACGATTTCTGTTTGCCTGGCCGACGGCGCGTTATGCGGTGATGAGCGGATCCGCGGCGGCAAATACGCTCGCCGAGGTTCGCGCAAGACAGATGGAGCGAAACGGAAGGACGCTGTCTGAGGCGGAAAGAACAGCACTCCACGATGAGATCCGGGCGGACTATGAAGCGCAGGCCGATCCGCGCTATGGCGCGGCGCGTCTATGGATCGATGCAATTATCGATCCGGCCCAAACGAGAGAGATGTTAATCGCGGCGCTGGAAGCCTGTGCTTTGAATCCCGATGCGCCGAAGTTCAATCCGGGAGTTCTGCAGACCTGATTCAGGATTCAGTTGGATTTACTGTGTCCGCAGGAAACGGCGGCATCGTACCAGGCAAGAGGAGAAGAGTGGTAGAGCACTGATCCCAGGGAAGGAGCGCAACGATGAAGCTCGAAGTGAAGCCCGAGGAAGCGTTGTACCCGTTTGTGCTTACCGAAGAACAGGAGCAGCTTCGGCGCGAAATCCGGAGCTTCGCGGCGCGGGAAATCGCTCCCAATGCGATGGCCTGGGATGAGGCAAGCGAATTCCCCCTGGCGACGGTGAAGAAACTGGGCGCGATGGGCCTGCTGGGTATCATCTTCCCTCAGGAGTATGGCGGCGCCGGACTGGGTTACGTGGATTATGTACTGGCGATCGAGGAACTCTCGGCGGCTGAAGGCTCGCTGGGAATCACGGTTGCGGCGCATAACTCGTTGGGAACGAATCATATCTTTCTGGCCGGGAATGAGGCGCAAAAAAGAAAATATGTGCCGAGACTGGCAGGAGGCGAATGGCTGGCCGCCTGGGGGCTTACCGAACCAGGGTCGGGATCGGATGCGAGTAGCGCGCGCACTACTGCTGTAAAGAAAGGCGATCGCTATGTGTTGAACGGAAACAAAACCTTCATCACGAATGGACACTACGCCGATGTTGCGGTGGTGATCGCTGTGACCGACAAGAGCAAGGGAACCCACGGGCTGTCGGCCTTTGTGGTGGAGAAAGGAACCGAGGGGTTTCGGCCAGGCAAGAAAGAAAATAAGCTAGGGTTGCGAGCCAGCGATACCAGCGAGCTGATTTTTGAGGATTGCGAAATTCCGGAAGAAAATCTGCTGGGAAAAGAGGGCGAGGGATTCATCGACGCGATGCAGGTGCTGGATGGCGGCAGGATCTCGATTGCGGCTCTGTCATTGGGGATTGCGCGTGGCGCGCTCGATGCGGCATTGAAGTATGTGAAGGAGCGAAGGCAGTTCGGGAAAGCGATCGCCGAATTTCAGGGCATCCAATGGAAGCTGGCTGATATGGCTACAGAGCTGGAAGCTGCACGCCTGCTTACCCAACGCGCCGCGGTGCTCAAGGACGCGGGCCTCAAGGTTACGCGCGAGTCTTCGATGGCGAAGCTCTTTGCAAGCGAAGTGGCTGCGCGGATCTGTGGTGAGGCGGTGCAGTTGTTTGGCGGCTACGGATTTATCAAGGACTACCCTGCAGAAAAGTTCTACCGCGATGTGAAGCTCTGCACCATCGGCGAAGGCACAAGCGAGATACAGCGCATGATCATTGCCAGAGAGATTCTGAAGGTTTCGCCATCGCGTGGATGATGGCATTGGCATGCAAATAAACCGGAGTGACGGATGAGTGATGCGGTCAAGATCGTGGAGTGTCCCAGGGATGCCTGGCAAGGGCTTCCTGGTCTGATTCCGCCGGCAGCCAAGGCCGCCTATCTGCGTGAGCTGATCGATGCCGGCTTTACGTATATCGATGCTGTCAGTTTCGTTTCTCCCGTTGCGGTTCCCCAGATGGCTGATTCAGAAAGCGTGCTCGAATTTCTGAAGCCTCCGAAGCAAATCGACGTGATCGGGATCGTAGTAAATCGGAAGGGGGCGGAACGGGCGGTCCGCACCGGGGCCGTGCGAACGCTTGGTTTTCCTTACTCGATTTCACCCGAGTTTCTGCGTCGCAATCAACATCAGACACCGGGAGAGGCGCTGCTCGAGTTACGACAGATCGTCATTATAGCTCGCGAAGCTAGGCTGGAGGTTGCGGCTTATCGTCTCCATGGCCTTCGGGAATCCTTACGGCGAAGCGTGGAGCACACGCGACGTGCTGGATGCGTGCGATCATCTGGTCGACTGCGGCGTGCGGCAGGTTTCACTTGCGGACACGGTGGGGCGGGCATCACCCGATCTGATTGCTGAGACGGTGGCAGCGGTGCTTGCTGCGGATCGCAAGACTGAATTTGGCGTACATCTTCATTCGCGGCGGGACGAAGCGGCAGCGCGCATTCGCGCGGCGTTTGATGCGGGTTGCAGGCGATTCGATGCGGCCATCGGCGGGCTTGGCGGCTGTCCATTTGCGCAAGACGAACTGGTAGGGAATATTCCCACGGAGATATTGGTTGCAGTGTTGGCGGAGTACGACGCAGTACTTCCCAAGCTGGAGCCTCTGGAGAAACTGATCCGCGACAGCGCGGAGATGATCGCGAGCGCTGGCACTGTTGTGCATTGACTAGAGCATTTTTGGGAACTGTGTAGACCGAAATTCTGTAGGTTTCCCACCCATTCCGCAGAAAAACGCGGAATGGATGGGGCACGGAAGTCTACCGTGATTCCGAAAATGCTTTAGCGTTTTGATGATTGACTCTTAGAGCCATATCGCAAGGTTGGAGGGCAGGTTGAACTTGAAAACGATTGTGGTTACAGACAACGGCCCTGTACGGACAATCACGTTGCATCGACCCGAACGCCGCAACGCGATGACTCCGGAGATGCAGATGGAGTTGATCACCGCAATGGAAGAGACAGCGGCTAGCGCCAGTCGCGTGCTTGTGTTGACCGGCACGGGCGAGGCGTTCTGCTCGGGTCTGGACTTGTCGGCTCTGCAGGCCGCTCAAGGCCAATCCGCTGCCGAGTCACGGGCTGATGCGGAGAGGATTGCCCGTCTCTTCCTGGACCTGTATGAGTTGCCCATTCCGACAATTGCGGCGGTACATGGCGCGGCAATCGCAGGTGGCACGGGCTTGGCGATGATCTGCGACTTCACTCTAGCCACGCCAGCGGCAAAGTTCGGATTCACCGAGGTGCGGATTGGTTTTGTGCCCGCGGTAGTGTCGGCTTTTTTGGCGCTCGAAATCGGAGACAAGAGGAGCCGCGACCTGCTGTTGACGGGTCGCTTCTTCGATGCCGCAGAGGCCCAGCGGCTGGGATTGGTGCATTCTGTGGTGCCACTCGAGGATTTGCCGCGCCATGTTGAAGCACTGGCGCAGGTTCTCATCGCCAACAGCCCGCAAGCCCTCGGAGCCACCAAACGATTGATGGCTGCGCAGAACAAGACTTGGCTTGACGCCGCAATTGAAGAAGCTCTGAAGGTCAGCGCGCAGGCCCGTGAGACAGAAGATTTTCGTGAAGGAGTTACAGCGTTTCTCGAAAAACGGAAACCGGTATGGTCAAGATGAATTAGCTCAGGCTGCGTCGTTCCTGAAACGAACGAGAGCCCCTGTTCTCTGCTCGACATCCCAGCGCGTAACACCCGCCGCCAACTCGATTACTTCAAAGCCCGATGGCGTGACATCGAGTACGCAAAGATCTGTGATCACGCGATTCACGACGCCGGCCCCGGTTAGCGGAAGAGTACAACTACGCAGCAACTTGGCGCTGCCATTCGCCGCGGTGTGCTCCATCAACACAAGCACGCGCCGAACCCCGGAAACAATATCCATCGCGCCGCCCATTCCCTTGACCCGCTTGCCCGGAATCATCCAGTTGGCCAGATCGCCGCGCTCGGAGACTTGCATGGCTCCCAGTATCGCCAGATCGATATGTCCGCCGCGAATCATGGCGAAGGAGTCGGCGCTGGAAAATGTCGAAGCACCCGGAATGAAGGTCACGGTCTCCTTTCCAGCGTTGATCAGATCGGGGTCAACCTCCGCTTCGCGCGGATAAGCGCCCATTCCCAGCAGGCCATTCTCCGACTGCAGGGTCACGGTCATCCCGGCAGGAATGTAGTTAGCCACGAGCGTGGGGATACCGATACCCAGATTGACATAGAAGCCATCGCGCAATTCCTTGGCGGCGCGTGCGGCCATCTGATGACGACTCCATGCCACGGACTTACTCCATTCGAGTGGTTCTCTTCTCGATTCTCTTTTCGGGATGAGGATGATGGACGAGCCGATGAACGAAGATTCCCGGTGTATGAATTTCGTCCGGATCGAGTTCGCCCGGCTGAACGACAATCTCCGCTTCAGCAACGGTAACTTTTCCGCAAGCGGCCGCATGGGGATTGAAGTTTCGCGCAGTGCGGCGGTAAATGAGGTTTCCATGGAGGTCGGCCTTCCAGGCCTTCACCAGGGAAACATCTGCCTGAATGCCGCGTTCCAAAAGATAAGCCGCTCCGTCAAACTCCTTCTGCTCTTTGCCTTCGGCTACCATGGTTCCGACGCCGGTTCGGGTATAGAATCCTGGAATTCCTGCGCCTCCAGCTCTCATGCGTTCGGCGAGCGTGCCTTGAGGGCAGAATTCCACCTCCAGTTCGCCCGCGAGATATTGGCGTTCAAACTCGATGTTTTCGCCGACATAACTCGAAATCATCTTCTTCACCTGGCGCCCCTCCAGAAGGAGCCCAAGCCCCCAGCCATCCACGCCTGCATTGTTGCTTGCAATCGTCAGATCGCGCACGCCGGTGTCGCGCAGTGCGAGGATCAGAGCCTCGGGAATGCCGCACAAGCCAAAGCCGCCGATTGCCAACAACATTCCATCCCGCACGATGTCGTCCAATGCGGAGCGCGCATCCGGCCAAAGTTTGTTCATGCCCAATGTGTGCTTGCCTCGATCGTCCATCGCAGGCCACGCTCCATTTCGTGGACCTAGGTCTCTGGCCGCGTGAATTCGTACCAAATGCGGGTCTGGAGACCCGCACGACAGCCGGTCTGGAGACCGGCGCTACAGATACAGAATCATGCGGTCAGAAAACTAGTGCTTATCCATGCTAACTCCAGACAGACTTCTTTTAACAGGTCTGCATGACCGGCGCGTCGAGACTTGGGCGTTTCTTAGGAAGAAGCTATTGCGGGTCGAGGTCCAATGCGGACGCTGTGTCGGTCTCGAATGTTGCAGCCGACTCCTGCTGAAGGCTGTATCCGTCTCGCGTGCGCACATGATACTTCTCGAGATTCTTACCTACCAACTGCACTTTGATCGAGCGCCAGCCGTGGTTGCGGTTGGTCTGAGGGTAGTAACTCAGAGTGTAGAGGTGAGTGAGATCGTCCTTGATCGAGGAGAAAGCATCTCGTTCTCCTGTCGCCAATTGCTTGCGAAATAGGCCTTGCCGCCGGTGGCTTTGCTCATGCGTTCAAAAGCAGCGGAGGAGACTGGCTCCGACCTGGCCTCGCGAGTGCTGACGATGTAGATGATCGTTCCCGTCGACTCAGCCAGCTCTGCCACATCCTCGGGAGGAATTGAACTGGCATTGTCAGGACCGTTGGAGAAGACCACGATCGCCTTTCGTCCGCGGAGAGGCGCCGCATCCTTGACGGTCAGCAAAAGGGAGTTATAGAGCGCTGCATCGTCACCGGCGACAGTGCTGCGCACGCCGCTGACTACGCGGAAGCGGTCCGGCGTGAGCGAGGCGGCGCGGGAGAGATCGCGGCTGTAAGAATAGAACGCAATCCTGTTGGCATCGGGCATCGATCGCACAAATTCGGTGATGGCATCCTGAGCGAAGACAAAGCTCCGATACATGTAGTTGCTGGTGTCGAAGAGAATAAAAACATTGGCCCCAGTTAACCCCGGAATAGGAACACCGGCGAGCGTATGCTCACGCTCCGGGTGGTCGGGTGCGGGTACTTTTACGTCGCCGGCCACCTCGTCGAGCTTGGCGGGCGGAGCTACCGCAATCAGCTTGCGCGGAGATTCGTCGCTTTCCTCAAAGTTGGCAATCTTCTCTGGAATATTGTCTTCCTTGATAACGAAGTCCTCCGGGCGAAGGTCCGAGACATAGTGCCCTTTGTTGTCGGTAACCGCAACGTTGAGCTGCACTAGATCGACGTTGACTCGTAAACGCGATGGCTCGTCTTGTGCCTCTGGGTGCGACGCGGCGGCCATGAAGAGAAAGAGACCCGAGCATAGCTCGAGGCAGGCATACGTTCTATTGAGGCGAATCATCTCGTGTATGCTCCCATCCACTGAGGTTTTGCAGCCGTTCGCGGATCGCTTTGCACGATTCGTTTCCTTGCAAGCTCACCGCTCCATCTTCACTGCACTGATTGACCGATCGAGGTTCCCACGGGCAAGGTCCTTCCGGGAAATACCGTAGAACGTTTCATCGAATCACTGTGTGTTGCCTGTTCTGTTTCCAGCCCATAGCTGATCGCTCGATCGTTCGCGAAATATCCGTGCGGGGCCGTGGGCTGAAGCTCGTCAGCGGTCGAGAGTTGCGGCCACAGCGCCGGGGGAACTGTCGATCTTCCCAGTCATCGCAGCAGGGTGCAGAGGAATCCTCCCCTGCCGGAATTGATCGCCTGTTTCTCGCATGGCGCGCAACAAAGCAGGCCAGTCGTCGATGTCTGTGGCGAAGATGTTCGCGACCATACGCCGTGTCAGGTCGGGAACCAGAACGTTGAGCATCACCGGAGAGTAGCCCTTCTCGTCGGCGAGGCGCGCCCAGTAGAGATTGTTGCACTCCCAGGATTCGCCAAAGAGCCGGCCATCAAACGCTCCCGAGAAGGGGAAGATCCCCGTGCCGAGCAGAGTATTCGTGTTGCTTTGCGCCATTGCGGGGTGCGGGGTGCCAAAGTCCTTCGAGAGACGCTCCGGAGTGATATGGGAGGGATCTTTTTGGACGAGATCATCCAAATCCCGCCCCGCATCTCCCCACTGAGTCGCTTCTTCTGGAAACTTCTTGCGAAATTCGGTAGCTAAGAAGAACGTATCTGAAGGTAGCGTTTGAGCAACGAGCGCAGTTGCGTTTTCCTGGTGCTGCAGCGCCGCTTTCGTCTCTTCCAACTGCGTCGACGTTAAGCGATCGGAGAGAATTCCCAACACCTTCTCTCTTAGTTGCGGATTGGACGCCGATGCGATCAAGAGCTCTTCACCATAGCGCTGATAGAGGGCGGCGGCATGCATTTCGTCCTGGTCGACGGCCCACCAGCGCGGCATGACGGCAACGACCAGTAGTTCGGGAACCACCTCTCTCCAGATCAAGGCCTGCACGTTCGCGGGAGCTATGAAGTCCTGCTCCATGGAAGCTAGCTCGTAGGGCAGATCGGCGAGCGACCCCAGCAGATAAGCGCCGCCGCCCGCGGTAACGCCGATCCCAATCAGTTGCGGAGAGTTCCAGACGTTTTCGACGCCCTGGACCGACGATGCAGAGAAGTCATGGGAGCGGACGAGGAGCGGATTATGATGCAAGACCTGAGCGCCTGGGGGTTCATAGTAGGCGTAATTCAAGCCAACCAGCGTGTCCCTGAGAAAGGGAGCAAGCAGACCGCGCGCGTTTTCGAGTTGAGCGGGCGAGCTTGGAGAGCGAATGATCTTGGTGAGGTCGGTTCGCACTTGCAATTCCGCGTGCCGGGCGGTGTACACGATCGGAGCCCAGCTCGCCTTTTCGTTTCCCGTGAAGATGGGGCGGGGCATCTCGAATTCGTGCAGGTCAGCGGCAAGTGAAAGCAAGCTGTCGCCTACGGCCGCTCCGTGGGCCATCCGATCCAGGCCATCGTAGAGCCCGAAGAGCGTGTCGAGCGAAACCAAGCGCTGGTCATCCATTACGGCGCGAATTCTCCGGGCGAGTTCCTGATGGACACGCCGGCCGTCCTGGCTGTTCTGAGGGGGACCGGCGAGCAGATCGACCACCTGATTCTGCAAGCCGCGCCTGTTGCCGCTGGCTGCCAGCACCGTCGATTGGAGCGACGCACGCGCCGCGTCAAAAAGCTGTACCGAAGAAGAGATTGCCGAGAAGGGTTGAAGCGCGCTCTGCCATGATCGATTCAGATCGTCTGTTGGAATCTGCGCCTGGCGGGCAAAAATCTGCCATATCCCGATGTCGGCCTGAAATGCACCCAAGGCATTGGAGCGCAGCGTGGGGTTCGAGATCCTG
Source organism: uncultured Acidobacteriaceae bacterium (assembly GCA_963843625.1). Classification (GTDB taxonomy): domain Bacteria; phylum Acidobacteriota; class Terriglobia; order Terriglobales; family Acidobacteriaceae; genus Telmatobacter. Next base: position 95,180 of record CAWJLK010000008.1, on the reverse strand, counting down.
TCGATGCGTTCTGCTGCCTCGAAAAAATGAGCGATGGATGCATCATCCAAAGCCGGAAATTCCGCGAAGATAGGGTACCAGTCTTTGAATTCAGAAAACTTTGCTGCAATCGTCCGCACAGCTTCATCGGACAATTGGCTTCCTTGAGGCCTTCCGCTGTCGATTGCGCTAAGAATCAGATAGACCCGCAATGGGTCGGCATCGGCAAGAGCGGAAGTAGCCGCCAACGCTTCGAGCAACTTGTCCGGATTGTCCCAAGAGTGGTTGCTGGTTGCCCATTGCTGGATGCTGTTCCATTTGGACTTGCGGCTGAGGATTTCCTTCCATATTTGCATGTTCCCCGGAATCTGAGGCTCGCCGTCCGGTTCCCAATGCAGACGAGTGAGGAGCATCAGGAGTCCGGAATTCCTCGGAAAGACACTTGCCGCCGCATTGGCGACGCTCGATTCGCGAGGGGCCGTCCGATACGAGTAATAGAGGCGCCTGGTCCGGTCTTTTTCAGCGAAGTGGGCTTGTTGCGCTGGACCGATCCGCGACATGGCGTCAAAATATGCCAGAAGCCAGCCGTGATCCCTCGAAAGCAAATGGATCACAAACTCCCCAGACGAACTGGGACTTACTCCCACTAGCTCCTTCCAGGCTCGTTCGGCGTTCTCTCCGTCGGGCACTGTGACTTGACCGGAGCGAATGCAGATCCGGCTTCCATAGAAATCAAACAGCGGGGAAAAGAGAAGCAGTTTCCTCAGCCCGGGCGACCGCGCCAGGGCATACCTTGTTTGCCTATCGTTCTTGTCGAGAGCGGAATAGAGGTGATCAACTCTCGGGTCGTGCAGCAGGACGTCGAGGATATCTGCCCGATATCCCGTTTTTCCCTCCGAGAGCGCGATCCACTCCTTTTGAGTGAATAGGACCGGAACCTTGGTCGCAGGAAACGCCAAGGTAAACGGAGTGCCCTTCTGGAGAGTCCTCCTCAAGCTTCGTGATCGGGAAGCCCGAGTCGATCGTTACGAATGCGCGCCTCGCATCGTCAGTGACCAGGAAAGCGCCATCCGGACCACAACCCTTCTGAAACCGGTATCCGAGAACCTGAATCAGCTGTGTTGCATGGTCACAATCCGCTACGCGGATCATGCCGTCAGCGCCAGCCAGGGGCCGGAGTTCTCGCGCAAGCCGCACGTACCGGTCAAGCAGCACGAGGAATTCGGTTGGTCTGCCTTGATCGTAACCGAGGAGAGCCACATTGCGAGCCAGCAACGGCAGCACTTCGGCGGGAGAGGCTTCCTGGCTGATGGCGGCCATGCGCAGGAATGCTGATAGTGGGCCAGGAATCACAGCCTCATTCCCGGCTGAGGATGGCGGCAAAGTGCCGGCTGCCGTCTCTTCCTGCGAGGGGAGAGAAGGAGAACCCGCCTGAGGCGGCTCGCCGTTCATTGCAGCGCGGCTGGTTCCGAGACTAAGAAGGCCCGCCGCTAATACGGCGAGACAACGAACAGGAAAGCTCATAGTGAAAACCCCTTCCGACCTGATGGAGTCCGACCAGAATTCCTGAACGAGCAAGTTACCCGAACTACCGCATGCGTATCCGATAAGGCGGTCCTGGAGTCCGAGCTGCGGCTTGGCCTGCGCTTACACCGATTTCCCAAGGAGCGGAAAGGGGGTGCCGTTAGCCGTCGGCAAGGTTCTCGGAGACCGATATTGGAAGCATTAGGGTGTCTGCCTCTTGAGCATGACGGTGCAACTTACCCTGATATGAAAGGAGACGTGGGGGAACTCACGCCCACTGGTGAGACATTGTCGCAAATTCTGAATTCAATTTGCAAGTCTATCTTTTGTAAATGTTTCTGCTAGGCCGGCAGGAAAAGGGATTCGAGAAATCTCTGAATGGGATGGGCCGCAGCCTTACGAGGCTTACCACCGAAAACATGGCGATCTCCCTTCAGATCAAGCAGATGCCATGTATGTCTTCGAGCGTTTGGAGTAAGTAGAGTCGACCCTGCCAGGCAGTTCGCGGCTGCGAGCCCGCGATCTTGAACTTTTGCTGTTCGCTCTCAACTGCTTTTCATCAGGGTTGCAATCAGCGTGTCCCTGCGCCTGTTGGCGATGCCATCGATGTTGCCGAGCACACGCAGCCAGGCGAAGAACGCCGCTCCGGACAGGATCAGAAAGACCGGCACGGTCAGCCACAGACTATCGAGAAACCAGCAAAGAGCGAAGACCGCCGCACCCACGCCGATCACCGCCAATTGAATCAGCATGCTAAGCAAGGCGTTGGCCTGCGAACCGCGCTGGCGTGAGATCCGGCCAGGATTGATGCGGTGGGGCATGGTGAGCGAGAAGATGTCACCCGCCGCCAGGTTGCAGGGCAGCGCGAAGAGCAGCCATGCCGCCGTAGCCGCAACAATTGCGCCGTCAGGCAGGCCAAGCCGCAGCGTGAAGAGGGTGGCGGCCAGCAGCGCGTCCAGAACGAAGAGCATGGAATGAAAGAGATTCTTGGCCAGCAGGACGGTCCGGATGGGAGTGGGAGAAAGAAAGAGCAGTTGAATCCCTGCACCCTCAGCCCCCAGATTGTTGTAAAACAACTGCGTGAAGCCGAGGAGCGCGTAGGCCATGCAGAGCGGCAGAGCAAACGGGAAGGAATTTCCCGCGCTGGACGCGATGTTGCGAAACAGGCTGGCAAAGACGAGAACCATCAACACCGGCACTCCCAGGGCCCAGAGCAGCGGCAGGGTGCGCAGCAGGCTGCGAAGCTCCTTGTCGATCACCGCGGCGATGGGTCCGGAGCCGCGGAGCACCGATAGGCTCTCGCGGCGCGCAAGGTTGGCTCTGCCTGTGGAGGCTTTGCGCTTGAGCGGAGCCGCTCTGCTCTGCTTCGGCGCCTGGCCCAGATCTTCGCCGCGATACTCGGCCCGGAGACGGCCTGCCAGCACAGCCCCGGCAGCCAGCACATAGAGTCCGAGCAGGCTAAGCGATCCCAGGGCCGGCGCGGGCTGGGCGTCTCCAGCTTGCTCGATAGCGCGCGCTGCAAGTCCCGGCGGAAGCCACTGTTGCACCACATCGACGGTTTTCAGCCAGGGCGAATACTCAGTCGATATCTTGCGATAGTTCTCATGCTGCTCCTGCGGAGTGGAGTGGCCACGGCGCTCTCGATGACGAAGGGCCGGATTCAACAATTGCAAGCTTAAGATCAGGACCATGAAAAGCGCGCCCACAATCTCCCGCGTCTTGCGCTGCGTCAGCCAGCGATCGATCCAGGCAAAGACGGCTCGCACCAGCAGCAGGTTGAAGAGCGCAAAGACCATGAGGCCCAGCGCCGTCCATGCCAGCAGGTCCATCCGCGCAACAGCGATTCCTGCAAAGATGCCCAGGCAACAGAGTACGCCCAGAATCGTAGAGATATCCCCCAACCCGAAGAATACATAGAGCAGCAGATACGACCTGAAGCTCACCGGAAAACGTAGCAGGATGCCCAGATCGAACTGTTCCTGAAGCGAGGCCATCATCACAGGAACAACCTGCCAGAGAATGACAGACAGCCCAAAACAGAACCGGCAAAAACTGCCATCGATTCTCGGAAACGACAAAATATGCTCCGACGCCGAGCACCGCGCCCACACCCAGCCCTATGCCGGCATAGATCAAATAGGCCACCGTGCGCATGCCGAACTCCAAGGCGCCCAGCTTGGAACGCAGCCCGTTGATGAAGATTTGCCAGCGCAATCCGGCCATGGCCGCGTACTGCGCGCGTGCCTGAGAACCAAGCACGCCGCCATATCTTGCGGCCACCGCACTTTGCGGCCGGTCCGGACCGGCTCCCCTCACGCGAGCCATGAGAGCTCCTGCGGAGACTCCAACTGCCCACCCGCACCGACGATCGAGAGGAAGATCTCTTCGAGCGTCAGCCGCTGCTCCTGGCCGGAGCCGGGCAACGTGCTGGCTACGCCGGCGCGCAACTCGCTGATCGATCCGTTAGCCACGAGACGGCCCTGCGAGATGATCGCCACATGGCTGCACAGCCGCTCGACAATCTCCAGCACATGGGTGGTGAGAAAGATGGTCGCACCGCGATTGAGCATCCCCTGCAACATCGCCTTGAGCATTCCCGCGGCGATTGCGTCGACGCCTTCGAAGGGCTCATCGAGAAAAAGCACTTTGGGCCCGTGAATGACCGCCGCGGCCATGGCCAGCTTCTTTTGCATTCCGTGAGAGAAGTCGGTGACCAGCTTGCGGCTCTCGCCGGCCAGTTGCATAAAATCGAGCAACTCTTCGGTTCGCTGACGGGTGGTTTCGAGGTCGAGGCCATACATGCGGCCCACAAAGTGCAGGAACTCAGGCGCGGTGAGGCGGCCAAGCAGCGCCATCCCCTCGGGCACAACGCCGATCTGACGCTTGAGATCGAGTGCGCTTGAGTTGAAGGGCTGACCAAGAATTTCGATCGTTCCCGCGCTCGGCTCCAACAGGCCGGTGAGCATCTTGATGGTGGTGGATTTCCCTGCCCCGTTCGGCCCCAGAAAGCCGAAGAACTGCCCCGGCGCAACGCTCAATGTCACGTCCTCGACGGCAGTCAGCGCGCCGAAGCGCCGGGTGAGGCCAAGAGTTTGAATCGCGGCTGTTTCCATTTGCCAGCAAGAATATCAGGTTAACGTCCGGAGAAAGCGGAGGGACGGCGCACACAGTAACCAGCGGCGATTGGCAGCGCTGCTTTGCGACGGCAGGCAGGCGAAATGAAGCGGCAGTCGTCTTCCATGACGATGTTGCAGATTTGGCCTTTTCGGCTGTCGCCTGGCCTTTCTCCGATAAATCTCATTTCTTTGGCCGGAAGATTTCGTTGTGCTATGAACGCCAGCCTTCCGGGAGCCGATAGATAAACCGGACAGTTGCGAAGACCGAGGAGGGCCGATGAACTGCAATATCTTTAACCAGGGTCGTTTCGAGTTGAGGCGAGTGGATGTGAAGCCGCTGAAGGTTGCGGCGCTCTTTCTCGCGATGATGCTTGCCATACCAGCCATGGCGGCGGATGACCGTGCACCAAAATGCAGAGTGGCGCCTATTTACCCTGAGATCGCCAAGCGCATGAGAATCTCCGGCGCTGTCCAGGTCGAGGCCACAGTGGATCCCGCCGGCAACGTGAGCGACGTAAAAGCAACCAGCGGCAACCGCCTGCTGGCGCCCGCGGCAGAAGATGCGGTGCGTAAATGGAAGTTCGAGGCAGGTTCCGGCACGTCAAAGGTCATAGTAGAGGTCAACTTCGCGATGTAATAGGTGGGCAACCGCGCCAGCGCCAAGAGGGGAGATCTGCACCAGGCTCCTTCTGTTTCTGGCGCTGTCCGGCAGTCTACCCTGAGCCAAAACCCATTCTATGTTTATTGATCCGGTTTCGACTGCTCTAGAGCAGGGGTTGCGCTGGCTTCGCATCTGAAATGACGCGAAGATCTTTTGCGATCATTCGATTCCACAAAGCAGCCCTATAAGCCTCATCTCTGCGGATGCGGAGTTGTGCCGAAGGCTCTCAGGCGATAGCGTCCAGAACGATATTGAGATTGAGTTCCGCGGACTCGATGCTGGTTCCGCTGGCGCTCAATCCTGGCGGCATGGGAACGGAGGCTGTATATACTCCTCCCGACTCCATGATGCTCGCCGAATAGCTCGTACCTCCAACCGTTGTGGAATACGAGGCGGCGAACCCTGCGGTCTCCGCGTGGCTCACCGAGCTTTGAACCTGGGCAAATGCAGGCTCTGCCCCGGCAGACACAGAGGATTGGGCCGCAGGCTCGGGCGCAGTTTGTCTGGAAGCAGCGGAAAGCGATGCCGCCGCCGGCTTGGACTGGGGCGAGGCCCACTGGGTTGAAGATGAGGAAGTCTCAGAGATAGCGCTAATCCGCATAATTCCCCCGTGCAATTCCGGAATAAGTCTGTTGCATATCGCTTATCGGCAAAAACTGCTCGGCTGTTCAATCGATAATGAAACTTGATCTCTCAATAGCCACCGTCACTGGTTTTCGATCCCCAGCGGTTCGCACTCATATATTGGGACCTTTTCGACGCAACTAACTCATCACCTGACAGACCGCAGGGGATTGAAGCACGCTCTAGCATACGGCAGTCTTTGGACCCTCGGAGAGAACGGTGACCCAGAAGTGGCTGTCGGCGCATTGAAAGGCGAGCCTCTCGCGGATCTGCGATCCGCAAACCCGCAGGTCATAGTCGCTGCCATCGAGGACGGTGGGCATGGAAAGTCGAACCCCTGGGGTCATGCCGCACTTCATGTTTCCGCCGATCATGTTGGCGAGTTCGCCGAGCACGTCCCGCACATCGTCGTCCACGCTCTCGGGCGGCTCCATGGCCAGAATCCGGCCGGCGAAGTGGCAAGCCTGCTGCCGGCTGCACTCGAGCATCACCGCTCCGTTCCACTCGCCCGTCAGCTGCACGAAGGACGTCAACCTGTCGCCGCCGGGGTGCCAGGTCTTCTCGCTGCTGGATACATCGAGGTCCATCATGGTCGAGAATACGGATTTCACGATCTCCGCCAGCATTTCCAAACTTACTTCAGTGAGCATGAGCTTCCTTTCATCGCGCAACGTAAACAGTGACGTTTCCCACGGTCTTCCGTTCAAACCACTCTCCGAGACCGCTCGCGGCCTCTGTGCTTCCCAGCAGCAACCAGCCGCCACGAAACATCGTGCTATGGAGTTCTTTCATGATGTCCATCTTTGTCTTGTTGTCAAAATAGATCATGACGTTGCGGCAAAACACCAGATCGAATGGGCCCAGCGTGCGCATGCTTTTGCGCAGGTCGATGGTTTCAAAACGAGCCATCTTTTTCACCGGATCAGTCAACTGCCATTCGAGGCCGGAACGGCGGAAGTACTTCAACAGAAGGGCCGCGGGCAGTCCCCGGTTCACCTCAAGCTGCTGGAAATTTCCGGTGCGGGCTCGCTCGACGACCTTCGAAGAGAAGTCGGTGCCCAGTATCTGAATGTTCCAGTCCTGCAAGCCTTCGTTGAGCAGCAGCATGGCAAGGCTGTAAGCTTCCTGCCCGGTGGATGAAGCAGCCGACCAGAAACGCAGCTTTCTTGTAGCCTTCCGTTCTTCCATCAGTTTCGGCAGCAGCGTAGTTCGTATGGCTTCATATTGAGTGGGATCGCGGAAGAAATAGGTCTCGTTGGTTGTCATGGCTTCAACGACTTGCTTGCCGATCTCCGGATTGCGCTTGGCAAGCAGAAGAGTGCACAGGTCGTTGATGGAGCCAAGGCTAAACTGCTGGACGATGGGCGCCAGGCGGCTTTCGAAGAGATAATGCTTGTTATCTTCGAGGACGATTCCCACCTGGGAATAGACATGCGCCTGAAGGAACCGGTAGTTCTCCGGGAGGATCTCGTTCACTTGTGCTTGTGTGCCCATAGGTTCCTCCCTTATTTCCTTTCCGTGATGCGAAGGATCTCGGGCACAACGCCATCGAGAGGCAAAACACGGTCGGCAAACCCTGCTTCTGCCACGGCGCCAGGCATGCCCCAGACAACGCTGGACGCCTCATCCTGCACTAGGACTGTGGCCCCAAGCGATTTGAGCAAACCAGCGCCACGCAAGCCATCCTGGCCCATGCCGGTAAGAACGACGGCGAGGACCGCTCCGCCATAAACCTCCGCGGCGGAGAGTAAACAGCGCGTCGACCGCGGGGCGGCACGAGTTCTGCCTTGGACCCTGATCAAGAACAACGCGAATTCCGTTCCCATTGGAGGCCAGCTTCATGTGAAAGTCGCCGGGCGCAATCAGAATTTTGCCTGGTCTCGACCGGACCGTCATGAGTCGCTTCCTCAGCCGGCAGTTTACAGGTGGCGTTAAGACGCTCCGCAAGCAACCGCGTGAAGAGCGGCGGCATGTGCTGCACAACGAGGACGGGCAATGGAAAGTCAGCCGGGAGTCCTGGAAGTACTGTGCCCAGAGCGGTCGGTCCTCCCGTGGAGACGCCAATCACCACAACCTTCGGCCGCACGTTCAACTTCGGCGACCCTGGCGTATCGCTCCACGTCGGCAAAGCCGAAGGGACGTGCACAGATTCCGCCTTCGCCGCGGCCTGCGGTTGTCCCGTCGTGCGGAAGAACTGCTTGATCTTGGGGATCATCTCTTCCCGCAAACGTGCGATCGAGAGGTCGAGAGATCCCTGGTTGGAGACCTTGGCCATATAGTCGTCGGCCCCGAGAGTAAGGGCCTCGAGCGTCTTTGCGGCGCCACGCTCGGTGAGCGTGCTGCACATGATGACCCGCAAGTGCGGGATATTCACGCCGAATGCGGCGCAGCATCTCCAGGCCGTCCATCTCCGGCATCTCGATATCCAGCGTGACGACATCGGGATTCAACTGCTCGATCCGCTGCATTCCGATCGATGCCGTTGGAGGCAGTGCCCACCAGCTCAAGCATCGGGTCCTGCTCGAGGGAATTCGCAACCAGCCTGCGGATGACAACCGAATCATCCACAACCAGGACGCGAATCTTCTCGCCGGGCTGAAGCAAACGCTGGTTGACTGAGCTCATATTTATGCCTTTGCCATGGGAGAGAATCCAACAAATTCGAGTTTTTCCACGAGAATATCTTTTGTAAACGGCTTCATGATGTACTCGTCGGCGCCAGATTCAAGAGCCGATGCCATGTGGTCCATCTCGGTCTCGGTGGTCACCATGATGATCTTCAACGAATCAAGGCCGGGATCCTGGCGCAATGGTCTTGAGCAGATCGAGACCGTTCATCTCCGGCATGTTCCAGTCCGCCAGGACGAGCTTTACCGCAGCCCTTTCAGCTTCCATTACCTTCAAAGCCTCGATGCCGTTGCCGGCCTCGCAGACCTCGTACCCGAGCTCGATCATGATCCTGCGGATGATCGTGCGAATTGTTCTGGAGTCATCCACAACCAACACTTTGCTCATCGTTCATCCACCTTCGCTTTGTGAGGAGATTCCGCCGGTGGGCAAGCTGCCTGCCGGCGGAACCCCTCGATCCCTTGATCCTGTCAGAAACTGAACTTCGATACCGACGCTTGCAGCCGCGCCGCCATTTCACTCAATTCCAGCGAGGCTGTCCGAGTGTCGTTGGCGCCGTGCGTGGTATTCATCGCAGCAGTGGCCACTCCACCAATGTTCTTGGCGATATCGTTGACCCCCTGAGCCGCTTCGGTCACGCTTCGCCCGATTTCGTTGGTCGTGACCGTCTGCTCTTCTACCGCCGAAGCGATGCTGTTGGAGATGTCGTTGATCTGGTCGATGATCGCGCTGATCTCCTCGATTGCCGTAACAGCTCCCTTGGTTACTCCCTGCATCCCTTCGATCTTCTCGCTGATCTCCTCGGTCGCCTTGGCGGTTTGCTTGGCGAGCTCCTTCACCTCGTTGGCAACAACCGCAAAGCCTTTGCCCGCTTCTCCAGCGCGCGCGGCTTCGATGGTTGCATTCAATGCCAACAGGTTGGTCTGCTGTGCGATCGAGGTAATCACCTTGATCACGTTGCCGATCTCCAGGCTGGATTCTCCGAGCTTCTTCATGGTTTCGTTGGTCAATTGCGCCACGCCGACTGCATTCTTGGCCACGCGCGCAGAGTCGTTGGCGTTCTTCGATATCTCGCGGATTGAGGCTTGCATCTCTTCGGCAGCCGTAGCAACCGAAGCGACGTTCCTCGACACTTGCTCGCTGGCGGCCGAAACCACGTTAGCCTGAGTAGCTGTCTCCTCGGCGTTTCCAGCCATCTGCTGGCTCACCGCCGTGAGTTCCTCTGAGGAAGAGGCCAGCGAACTGGCGTTCTCTGAGGTGGACCTGAGCGGGGCAACGATGGCATCCAGGGTTTGGTTCACGCCCTCGATGACCTTGCGATAGTCTCCGTTGTGCTTGCTGGCGTCTGCGCGGATGTCAAACTTTCCTCTCGCTGAAGCAGAGGCCAGCATAGTGGCATCCGCGGCGAGTGCGTTGATGTTGCTCTTCATCAGCGTCAGCCACTCGTGAATCTGGTCCTCATCCGAAGCCTTGGCGATGGATGCCGTCATGTCGCCGTTGGCGATCTTGGTGACAAATGCGATCAGCTCGGTCAGCCAGTCGCGCACGCCGTTGACGGCATTCTTCAATTTCTCATGATCGCCCTTGCAAGCGACTTCGACCTGCTCCCGCAGGTTGCATCCACGGATCTGCCTGAGGACATGAATATCCTGTTCAATCGGCAGCCAGATAGCATCCAGCGTTCCGTTGAAACCCTCTACGATCTTGCGATAGTCGCCCTGGTGCTTGGTAGCGTCGGCGCGTGTCGACAGTTTGCCGTCGGCTGCGGCTACCGTGAGCATATTCACGTCTTCCACCAGCGCCTTGATATTCACCATCAGCCCAATGAGCGCAGGCACAAGTTCGTCGCCTTCCGATCTGCGTCCAATCTTCTGATAGTCGGGTAGTTCGTGAAGGTCTCCCTGCGATACGTATTTGACTGTTTCGGCAAAGTGATTGATGCGAGCTTTCACTCCATTGACCGACTGGGCGACTGTTGCGAAGACTCCCTCGTAGTTGCCCTCGACCTGAAGGCTATAGTCGTTGACCGCCATCCTCTTCAGGACGGAATCTGCTTCCACCAAACCGCCGAGGCCATCGATGCACGCATTAAGGCTCTCCTTGATGGCATTGAAGTCGCCGTTGTAATTCGCGGAAATCTTCGGCGGGACGACTCCTTTGCCGATTTTTTCTACGTAATCAGCGGCCATGTTGATCGGACCGGTGAACGCGTCCAATGTGTCGTTGACGCCCTGAATGATCTTGCGATAGTCGCCCTGGTGCTTGCTGACATCGGCGCGGTTGGACAATTTTCCTTCGACAGCGGCTTCAGCGAGCATGAATGCGTCCTGTGTCAATGCGTTCACGGCGCCGATCATGCCGCGGAATGCCTCGGCCAGAACGCCGACCTCATCGCCGTACTGATACCCAATCTTCTGATCGACCTCGCCGCGCGCGATCTTCTTGGCTATCTCCGAGATCATTCCCAGCGGCCTGGAGATGCTGCGTGCGATAAACACTCCGACTACCAGACTTCCAATAACACCCAACGAAATCAGCGCGATCAACAGCATGCGCGTCTTGCGAAAGGTCTTCTCGGTCAGTTGCTCTGCTTCCTTGGCGGCGTCATCCTTGCTGCTGGCCAACTGAGCCATCAAGTCTTCGGCAGCGTCGGCCTTCGCCCGCCCGGCGCCGAAGGAGAGCTCAACCGAGTCCCGTTTCTTCTGCAAGGGATCCTTCATGGCGAGAGCGACAACCTGGCTCGTGGACTCCAGGGTCTCTTTCCATGCCTGCTCGGCCTGCGCGAGCTGAGCCTTGCCCTTGTCCGTATGAATCAAGGGTTTGGCTTTGGCCAGGTCGTCGGTGACAAGGCCGGTGTATGCGTCCACCTGCGCCTTGTATTGCTCACGATCATCCTGGGCAACGGCGAGCATCACGTTCTTGGCGGCCCGATCGACCTGGACGAGATCGATATTCGCCTGCTTGAGATAGGAGATTCCAAGAGTCTCCTGCTCATAGGAGGCCTTGGACAAATCCGCAACTAGGGCCAGTTTGTCGACGCTCACAAAACCAACGATGGCGGTGATGCCACCTCCGAAGATCAGAGCCGCGAGGAGTCGGTTGCCGATCTTCATGTCATAGAACCACTTCATCCACTTCATTGTCTTTGCTCCCTTCGGGTGGTCGCGCTTCTTCGCAAGCCTTCCTGCCCCAACTGCTGCCCGGTCTTGCCAGGCTTACTCAAGCACCCATCCGGCGATGCTCCCAGGAGGCGTCTAGCCTCCACGATCTTCGGCCGCAATTCGTTATCGGCCGATTAGCTCTTTTTGCTCAATCAGCGCCGGCCTTTCGGCTACACAGGCGCCGCTTTCATCTCACGCAACGCGCCGTTGTTCTTTTTTTGCGGTCGCTCTCTTTGTTCCTTTTCCATTCGAATTTTGCGGCTGTTCGGATCGCAACCGTTCTTCAGCCATCGAGTCAAGATCCGGCGAGGAAAGACGCTTTCCATTGATTGCCGCTTCCGAAGTGTGAGAGTCGAGTTTCGCGTTCAACGAAGCTGGATTGCCGCTCGCGTCGATCGCTTTCTCGGTGTCGAGAACCAGCATCAGTCCGTTCTTCATCTTGTAAACGCCGCTGATGAGTTCCCTGGCTGTCGGATCGAGGTTGTCGGGCGGCCGTTCGTAGTTGGCGGCGTCCATGTCAAGCACATCGCCGATCTCGTCGACGAGCAGACTCACTGCTCCGTCCTGAGTGCTGATCACGATGTTCATTGGCGACCGGTCTCCGGCAAGCCTCGGCATCCGGAGCCTTCTGCGCATATCGATGGCGGTGACAATCTGGCCGCGCAGGTTGATCAAGCCTTCGATCACATCCGGCGCTTGAGGCACCGGGGTCATCGGCTGAAAGCGCAGCACTTCCTGGACATGAAGAACATCCACGCCAAAGAACAGATCCCCGATAAAAAATGTCGAGAACTGACCGCTCGCCTGCGGCTTTGCTATTTTCTTTGCTGTTCTTTCGGTCGCCATGGCTATCTCACCTCTTCCGCGAACTCGAGTTCGTCAGAGGCTTTTGCCGGGGCGAGTCTTCCCACAGCTTTGAGGATCGCGCTCGAGTCGAATTTTGCCAGGCAGCCCTGGTAGCCTTGCGCGCGCCATTGCGATGCCTCGATCTCTTCGGGAGTATCGGCAACCGCCAGAACCGGAATCTTCTCCCACTCCGGCCGGCGTCGCATGGCAGTGAGCAGTGGCGAACCTGCCCCCTGAGAAAGATTGAGCGCTGCCAGAACGGCATTCACCGGCTGATGTTCCAAACAGTGCAGCGCCTCGTCAAGATTTGCGGCTTCAAAAACGACGTAGCCGGAGATGTCGAGACCGCTGCGGATCATGCCCCTGGTGAAGGCCGAGGGGTCGGCGACAAGAATGCGCCGGCTGTTCTCGCAGCCTTCCGTGCCGTTCATCCAGCTCTCCCTGGCCGCTTCAATCACCTGGTTGAGGTCAAGGAAATCCGTAACTTGTTTGCCGACTACCGCGGAGCCCAGCAGGCCCTTGCGAGCGACCTTCCGTCGAATTGTGACGGCCTCTTCGACCACATCGACGATCTCGTCGACGATCAATCCGACGCTATGTTCTCCGTCGTTGAAGACAATCACCTGCACGGGATTGGGCAACGGACCGCTCTCGATGTCGCCGGGGTCGAGGACCGTGCGGAGAGATATCAGTGAAAGGATGCGGCCACGATATTGAATGACCTGGCCGCCGCCCGCATGTTCGATAGCCGACCGCGGGAACTCCTCGAGCCTGGCGACGAGCGAGAGCGGAATAGCCAGACGCTCGAAAGAGCCGGCGCGCAGCAGCAGCAACCTCTGGCGTTCCACCTTCGATTGCGACTTCTCTTTCTCCGCTGTGCGCGCAGACTCATGAGATTCGCCGAAGACCGCGGCACGCTGGCCGATGCCAAGCACATCGAGGATGAGGGCCACGTGACCGTCTCCCATGATCGTTGCGCCGGCGTAAAGGGTTAGACCTTTCAATTGCTTTCCAAGAGGCTTTACGACGATCTCCTGGGTATCGTTGATGGCGTCGACAACGAGGCCAAACTGGCGGTCCTCAGCCTGCAGAACTACGATGTTGACCGCTTCGGATCGATCGGGAGAGTTCAGATCCAGCACCTGATTCAGATAGGCGATGGGTAAAAGGCTCCCGCGCCGGCGATAGACCGGGGTTCCATGCACGTGCTCAATATGCTTGCCGGCGGAGTCCCCATCGATGCGGATCAATTCGAGCAGGCTGACCTGAGGGATGACGAATCGCTCGCCGCCGCTGACGACGATCAGGCCGGGAATGATGGCCAGGGTGAGAGGAATTCTGATCTTGACCGTCGCGCCTTGACCGGGCCGGCTGAAGAGATCGACGACACCGCCAATCTTCTCGATATGGGATTTCACCACATCCATGCCGACGCCGCGTCCGGAGATATTGGTAACCGCCTGCGCGGTCGAGAATCCCGGCAAAAAGATCAGGCCCAGCGCTTCCCGCTCACTCAACTTGTCTGCCTGTTCGGGTCGCAGAAGCCCTTTCTCAATGGCTTTCTGCTTGACACGCGCTACGTCGATTCCCGCCCCATCGTCGCCGATTTCAATATTGACCTGTCCGCCCTCGTGAAAGGCTCGAAGGGTCAGTTTTCCTTGCGGCGGCTTTCCGGCGGCGATGCGGGCATCCGGCAATTCGATCCCGTGGTCGCAGGAGTTGCGAATGAGGTGCATCAGCGGATCCTTGATGGCCTCGATGATGGTCCGGTCCAGCTCTGTCTCAGCCCCATCCATCTCCAGTTGGATCTGCTTGCCGAGGGCAATGGCCATGTCGCGCACTACGCGCGGCAGCTTGTTCCACACCACTCCGATGGGTTGCATGCGGGTCTTCATGACCCCCTCTTGCAACTCGGTCGTGATCAGGTTCAGGCGCTGCGAGGTGACGTTGAGCGCTGGGTCTTCCCGCTCGGTGTTGAACTGGAGGATCTGGTTGCGCGTAAGCACGAGTTCTCCGACCAGATCCATGAGCTTGTCGAGGAGCCCGACACCAACACGTATATTCGCGTCCGCCGCGGCGGTATGGCGTTCGGAGTCTTCCTCCTTGCGCCCAGCTTCCTGAACTTTTTCTTCCGCGGCCGGTTTCTCTTCTTCGACGCGTCGCTGCGCAACTTTCTGCTCGTTATCGAGCTTCTCTTTGGTCAGCGGGGGAGGAGCAGCTTTTTCTGCAGCAGGCTCCGCCTTGACGACTGGCGGCGTGCTCGGCACAGGTTGAACTGACACGGCCTTTGCTTGAACAGCCTGAACTGGCGCAGCCGGCTTATCGCCGGCGGCGGGCAGTTGCGCAGCGATGCGCAAGCGATCGGTCAAATCTTCAAAGCGAAGCGGGCCTTCTTTCCCGCTGGCCTCGATCGAAGCCAAAACTTTGCGCGTCGCGTCCACTGTCTCAAGAATCAAAGAGACAAGAGCCGGAGTCAGTTCCCGCTTGCCGTCGCGCAGTTGGCTCAGAAGACTCTCGGCCTGATGCGTGATCTTTTCCAGGGTTGTAAATGCCAGAAAGCCGCACGCGCCCTTGATGGTATGAATGGTGCGGAAGATGCTCCCAAGCAGAGCCGCGTCGCCGGGACGTTTCTCGAGTTCGACGAGATCGAGATCCAGGCGCGAGAGGTTTTCATCACTTTCGACCAGAAATTCTCGAATTGTTTCCTGATCTTCAGCGCTTATGTTGTCCATGATCCTCTTGATTCCCCGTTGGCGCGGATCTCTCCACCGTGGTCGTTGAAATGACTAGAGCAGTGCCCGCCCGACTCAGTTCTATCGGCATATCCTCAGCAACCGTTCAAATGAGTCACGACGATGCCGTTGTCACTCAATCGAGCCCGGCAGAATAGCGGTAACTGAGCAAGATGCATTCATTGCCGGTCCGAGGCAAATGGTGTTATCAATACAGGAAGAGTCAGCTGGCCAAGCCTCTCCGTTGACGCAAGCATGGGTCAGGGACCATGACCAAGCTGGCCGATAACCGGCTCGCGATCCTCAGGAAACTGTTTTTATTGAGTCCATCACTGTCCGATTCAGTGAGATGTGCCGATAGGGAAATGTTCGATCTGAGATATTCCACATCTTTCCCGAATAATGGGAAGAATTAACTCATGAGGCGGTGGCATGGATATACTTCTGGTGGACGATAGCAGGACGATGCGGATGATCGTCCAGCGAGCGATCCGACAGGCTGGCTTTCGCGGTCTCGCTGTGGGCGAGGCGGAGAATGGGGCGCAGGCATTGGAAAAGCTCCGCGGAGAAAAACCGAAGCTCGTTCTCTCCGACTGGAACATGCCTGAAATGTCGGGAATTGACTTCCTCAAGCAACTGAGGGCAGCTCAGAATAATGTCCCTTTCGGGTTCATAACCTCGGAGACATCGAAAGGAATCAAAGAGATGGCCATGGATTCGGGAGCGGCCTTCATTATCTCCAAGCCGTTTACCCCGGAAGACGTACAGAAAGCTTTGTCCCCAATTCTGGGTGGGTGCTAGCCGATGGCGGAGCCTAGTCCATTCCTTCTATCGAAGGCCTTTTCGCAACTGACCGGCCGCAAGGTGTCGTTCGTCCAGGCACCCGTCGCGCTGGACTCAAAGGTCAGGCAGATCTACGGCATTTACTTCGTCAAGCCGCATGATGTTGCTGTCGTCGTCAAGGCCGATTTGCTTCTGATGGGCTCCATAGCCGGAGCTCTCGTCGGACTGCCCGACCCTGCAGTAAAGGAGCATCTCAAGACCAACCCCATCGAAGAACTGATGCGCGACGCGATTCTTGAGGTCTTCAACATTGCCGCGGCCACGGTTACGACCGAGGGCCGCGCGGTCTTTTCGAGAATGGTGATGGATCCAGCCTACATCGATGGACCGGCGGAAAAGGCCTTCAAGCAACCCTTTCGCCGAAACCATTTCAACGTGTCAGTCGAAGGCTACCAGGGCGGCAGGTTCACGATACTCTCGGATTTCGTACCAACCAACCTTTGAGCACATCGAAGGCGACCCGCCTTCTCTCCCAAACTATACCCGCAGACACGCAGGAACTGGCTTCTCGCGCGTTGGCTGCTTTCGCTCGGCACCGGGCTCAAAGGATGAGTCTTGAGACGCAATCTGAAAAGGTGAGAAAGCGCTAACATTCTCGATCCCTCATGCCGATAATGCAGATGAAAGCGTATTGGGCGGCAAATGCGAAAACTCTTCCTGTTCATCAACGGGTCCAGGGGCCGAAGCGAAGAACCGCCATCTATTGCGCCGCTCATCTCTTCGAAGAACTCGTTCGCTGATGCAGACTCGAAGATTGGGCCTTGCTCTTCATGCAGAAAAGTGCTTGTAAAACCAGAACGGCGGCTGTCGGCAAGCCATTCATTGAGAAAAAGAGTGATTACTTACCCGATTGATCCCGGAGTCTAGTCAGGGAATTCTTCTCTAGGCCTGACTGGCAGCGAGTTCACTCAAGATCAACACAATCTTCACACGACGCAAGCTGACTTGGACCTGGCAGCGCGTCAACAGGAAGATCTGGAATTGAAACACGAATACGGAGAATCGGAGCGCTCGCTGGAATAGTCCGAAACACTGTTCTGGAAATCTGAGAATTATCTAGCAAGAACATCGAAACTCGATATTGCATTCAAAAGAACGAGGGGAAGTCTCATGGCCGCAACGGCAGACAACCAGCTTCGGTTTATCGGCAGACAGGCCATCCTCGACAACAAGATGCAAGTCTTCGGCCACGAGATCCTGTTTCGCTCTGGAACGGACAACTACTTTAGCGGCGATGGCGAACATGCCACCAATCACGCCATCGATAGCTGCCTGTCGATGATCGCCTGCTCCACCTCGCCAAATCTTTTCCTCAACTGCACTCGCGATTCTTTAATCAACGGCACTGTAAAAGTTCTTCCGAGCCGCACGGTGATTCTCGAAATCCTGGAAGATGTCACTCCCGATGCGGAAGTTATAAAAGCCTGCAAGCATCTCAAACAGTGCGGCTTTCGCCTGGCCCTGGATGACTTTTCTCCGGATGAAAGTATGCGCGAGCTGGCACAGATGGCAGACTTCATTAAAGTCGATTTCAGGTCTTCGACCCGTGCAACAAGAAAAGAGATCTACGGCATGTGCCGCAACAAGAAGACATCGTTTGTTGCGGAGAAGGTCGAGACACTCTCCGAAGTTCAAACAGCGCAAGTGGAAGGAAACACATTTTTCCAAGGCTATTTCTACTCCCGTCCCGAGATCATCTCCGAGGCACAAATACCCGCAAACAAATTCTCCTATCTTCAGATATTCGCATTGCTGGCGCATCCATTTCCTGATTACCGCGAGATCGAACGGCTTCTGCTGCTGGAGCCGTCTCTCTGTTACAGGCTGCTTCGGCTGGCAAACTCCGCTCTGTATGGGTTTCGATATCGCATATCCACGATTCAAGGGGCGCTGGTGGCGGTCGGCGAAGACGCTTTTCGCAAACTCGTCACGGTGATTCTCGCGGGCAAGCTGGCGCAGTCCGCAGCCGATAGCGATGTAAGGCAGGCTCTTGAGCGTGCTCACTTTTGCGAGTCTCTGGCAACAGCACTGCATGAGAATCCCGCGGAACTCTACATGCTCGGCATGCTGTCGATGATGGACCGCATGTTGAATGTTCCGATGACAAAGCTACTCGAGCTGATCTATCTCAGTTCGCGGGTCGAGGAGGCGTTGCTCGGCTTCAAAGGGGGAATCGGAAGAGCGCTGGAGATATGTGAATACAATGAGCGCGGAGGGGACGGCAAAGGGCCGCCGCACAACGATCAGTTGGTTCGCGACAGCGCCGCCAACTACTTTGAAGCCCTGTTGTCTGCAGGGAAAACCCTGCGCGCGCTGGATTCTTGAGCAAGCGGGCTCAGAATGGAGATCCTCCTTCCAGCCGGAGAATCTCGACGGCATGCTGGCGGCATTCTCGAATGTTATTTTTGTGGATTAATTGACGGCGCCTGCGCGGTCGCCTGCAACGGTCTCGACACGGCAACAATAACGATATCTACTCGCCGGTTTTGCCTTCGGCCTTCCGGCGTGTCGTTGCTCGCCGCCGGATGATATTGCCCATAGCCTGCGATCGACATTCTTCGCGGATCAAAGCCGGCATCGTCGATAAGCATCATCGCTACCGCCATGGCGCGCGCGGTCGATAACTCCCAGTTCGAGTTGAATGCGGCATTGTGGATCGGCACATTGTCCGAATGCCCTTCCACCCTCATATCCAGGCCATATTGCATCAGCACGGCCGCAATCCGTTTGATCTTCTCTGCCGCTCCTGGCAGCAGCATCGCTTGACCGCTATTGAAGAATCCCAGCTCGTGGAGGCTGATTACGAAACCCTCCGGAGTCATTCGCAGTTCGATCTCTTTCCGCTCAATCTCTTTGCCGAGCGCCTTGGCAAGTTTTCTATGTAACTCGGCGACATCGATCCCAGCATTTCCTGGAATCGCGCTCACTCTTGCTCCACCATTGTCATTTGGGCTGATCACACTGCCGAGTTTGGACATGTCAGAGGATGCAGTATCCTGGATGCTGTCGCTTCCTACAAATGTTCCCATCTCCTGAAACCCGTTTTTTACCGCGGAAGAGACCCTCTGAACCGCCTTCCTGTCATGATAGGCCGAGGCAAATAGCACCACAAAGAGAGCGAACAACAGCGTCATGAAATCGGCATACGAGACCATCCAACGATCTGCGTGGGAAGTATCGCCGTTGTCTGTGCGCCTCCTCATTTCGCCGCCATTTTTATCTTCGCCGGTTCAGCAGGGCGGTTGAGATAGACTGCAAGTTTTGCTTCAAGAACCCTCGGGTTCACTTTGTCCACGATGGCGGCGACTCCTTCAAGCACCAGCTCGCGAAGCACCTGCTTTCTCTGCATCACAATCTTTGCCCTGCCCGCGCATGGAAGAAAGAGAATATTTGCCGATCCGACGCCGTAGATTGTAGCCACAAAAGCAACCGCGATTCCCTCGCCAACCTCGTTGATGTTCTGCAACCGCTGCATGACCTGGATGAGGCCGATGACTGCCCCAAGAATGCCGATCGTGGGAGCAAACCCTCCCGCGGCTTCAAAAACCTTGGGGATCAAATCTTCCTTGTTAGCTTCCATGTCCATTTCCACTTCCATCGTCTCACGCAATTCAGGCGACCGAACACCGTCAACAGCAAGAGTCATGGCTTTTCGCAGGAATGGGTTCTCGATGAACTCGAGCTCTGCATCAAGAGAGACGAGTCCATTTCGCCGTGCTCTGAGCGCGTAGCGCAATAGGTCATCAATCAACTGCGGGGCAGGATCCTCTGCCGGCAGGAGGACCTCTTTTAAGTGCATGGCCGCCTGCTTGATCACCGAAAACGGAAATTGCACCATCACTGCGCCTAGAGTTCCGCCAAAGACAATGAGAGCCGCGGTGGGCTGAATCATCTGGCCGACCTTGCCCCCATCGAGATACAGGCCGGCTCCGATTCCAACAACCGCGATAGCGATTCCGCTCAGTGTGCTCTTATTCACTGTGGGACCCCTTCACGCGCATCCTTGTCATGGCATATCCAGCGCGAGGAGACCGGCCCGTCCCGATGCGATTTTCGATCGAGGGATTCCATCGCCAAGCGCGAGGGTTAGCGAGACCGGCACAACCTCGTGAATGCAGGCAAAGCTCGCGGGCGATCATCAGCACACTCTTTCTGCGCTAGCCGGCGAATCTCTCTTTGCAGTGTCAACCGGAGCGTTTCGAACTAACGATGCACAGCATTGTTATGCATTTACTATCGGCAAGGAAGACCTTGTTTATCACAGGTTCCATCCCATTGCCAAGAGAGCCCGGCACGCGCCATCTTCTCGTCGATCTGCATGGATGTAAATGGTTTTGTTAGGTAGTCGTCCGCGCCGGCAATAAGAGCCCGGTGCAACTCGCGTATTCCCGGCTCACGCTGCGCCAACATCAGAACCATGCTTTCGTGCGCCATCTCATGCCGTAAGCGAGTTATCAGCTCGAGGCTGTTCATCCCGCGAAGAGTCCAGTCCACCAGGACAAGATCCGCTCGCCCCATTCCGTGAAGAACCTGCAGAGCCTGCTGACCGTTCTCTGCCTCTGACACTTCGAAGCCTCGCATGGAGAGTATGCGGCGCAAGACGTCCCTCATCGTGCCAGAAGTCTCTACCACCAGCGCCTTCATCGAGTCCTCGCTTCTCCGTGTCACGCGCCAGCTCGCAACTTCGCGTATCTTGTCAGCCATTCGCCGGTTCAATTACGAACTTAAAAGAGTGACTCAGGCGGATTGCGAAAACGAAACTCTTTCGGCCATCTCCCCGGTCGGCGGCGTATAGAGCGAATGGATCTCTTTGCCGGGGATGCCGGGCTGCATTTCAGGCGCGGGCGGCGGAGACGTATCGAGCTGTTGCCAGGCGCTCCTCACATGAAGAATCATTTCGATCTGTTTTTCGAGCTCCGCGGCGTCCTTGTTGATCGATGTCTCCAACATCTTTGCGCGCAAATACGCATAGAACCTGGATAGCGTTTCAGCCGGCTCTCCGCCGTTCTTCAGATCGACCCAGCTTTCCAGTTGGCTGAGCACAAGCGTGGCGTGGTTCAGCTCTTTGCAGCGCGTTTCCATGTCGTTCTTTCGAAGCGCACCAGCCGCACGACGAAAGTCGCCTGCCAAAGTGTCGAAGAGGACGATCATCAATCCGATCGCACTGGCGCCAGCAATGGATGATTGTCGATATGAAAGTTCAGTTGTCATGATGATCACTTATTTCCACTTGAAGTGAGGCCCAACAGGGCATTGAGTTGTGCCATCTTTGCGGGCAGACTCTGCAGTGCAACTTCAGCCTGACTGTACTCGGCGGTGAGAAGCGTTTGCTGGCTCGCGATATACCCTGATTCAAAATCGTTGATATGCTCTGTTATGGATGCGCTCGCTGCGGCGATGCTGCTTAAGTCCACCTTGAATGCTCCATTCGCAGGGCTCGTGTAGGCATTCAATGCCTTGTAAACAGAGTTGGCAAAGCCGTTCAGGGCAGCGCCCTGAAAGAAGGTCTGGACATCGGTAGGGCTGTTGACAAGTGCCGCATTCAATGTTGCCGAATTGACCGAGAGCGTCCCGTCATTGTTCATCGTGACGCCTAGGTCCCTGAGCGTTGCAACTGCAGGAGCGGTACCTGTTGCCGGGATAAGCGAGTAATTGAGCGCCTGTTGGAGCGTGCTCTGCAACGAGACGATTGTTGCGTCGGAACCAAGAACACCTTGCGCATTCGTGGTCTTGTCGATGCCGAACTGCGAAGTTACCAGGCCAATGGCGGTGTTGTAATCAGTGACAAACTGGTTAATCGCTGTTGACACCTGCGAGGCATCGGAAGCAACGGTAAGACCAATCTGGTACCCGGGATTGGCTCCCAAAAGGCTCAGTGTGACTCCGGGAATCGCTCCTGCGACGGTGTTGCTTGAATAGTGGCCCGGAACGCCATCCACTGTAACTGAGGCATCGGCTCCTACGCTGGCCTGCGTAAAGCCAATACTCGTTCCGCTCGCACTTGGCTCATCGATGCTGAACGGAGTCGTGCCGTCGGTGCTGACAATTGTCAGAGTCGAATTGCCATTCGCATCGGTGCCGGCAGTCGCCGTGACGTACGCGGCCGTTGTAGTTACCGGAGGCGGCCCAACTGTCGTCGTTGTATTGGCCGCTAGATTGTTAATGGCAGTAGCCAGGTCCGCATACGTTTCGCCGGAGGTCGTCTTGACCGTTGTAGCGACTCCGCCGATGGTCAGGGAGATGCTGTTGGCGCCAAGCGTATCGCCCGCAGCCATCGGCGGGGCGGTCCACGAGGTGAAGGGCTCACGTGATCGAGAAATCGGAAGCTGCGCCAGAGGTCGTTGAGGTAATTGCGAGGCGGCTTCCAGACGAGTCACTTACGACCGTTCCACTCAAGCCAAGTGAGACCTGACTCACGACATTCGTGACTGGATCGGTCACGTCGACAGTGGCGCTCTTCACGGCGGCCGCAAGGTCGTTCAGATTCTCGATTCCCGTGCCAACGCCCACCTGGAAGGTCTTCGAAAGACCGGCGGCATTGGTGAGCGTGAAGGAAGATGTGGGGAGGACGGTTGTCGGAAGCGCTTCGGCGTTCGAGTACCACCCGGCCGTGGTCGCCAGGCTATTCACCACGACGGTGTGGGTGCCGGTGACAGTTCCACTTGCCGCAGTCGCTGTAACGTAACTGCTGCTGGAAGAAGACACAGTTCTAGCCGCCAGCGGACCGGTCAGGGTATTCAGGTTTTGCATATCGGTGGCGAGGGCTTCAGTGGCCGTCTCAATCGTGGTCAGCGCAGTTGTCTGGCTCGTCAGCGTTGTCTGATCCGCCTGCCATGCGCGCTCCGGCGCGCGGGCCGCGTAAATGCCTGCTGCCACGGCGGCTGTGACATCGATGCCGGCCGTGCTTGTGCCTGCAATCGACGCGAGAATATTGCTTAAGCTGACTGCGGAGTTTGTGGTGGTCGTATCTGACACCAGCGTATTGACACTGGAAACGGAGCTCATGGCTTTTACCTGCTTCTTTGAGAGCGCCAGCCTCTGGATAAAGATCGTTTACCCGAGAACCTGAGAATTGGCCGCAAACAAATCAGGAAACGACTCAGGCTCATCTAAGGTGAAGCGGAAGCGGCGCCTTGCGGCGCCACTTCCGGTCGTACGCCTTTTTGTTGCGTTGAACTACTGGACCAGCTTCAGAACAGCCTGCTGGGCCTGGTTGGACTGCTGCAGGGCGGCCATGCCGGTGGACTGCAACACGTTGTACTGGGTCATGTTGGCAACGGTCTTGCCGATATCGGCGTTCGAGAGGCCGTTGGCTGCGGATTGCAGGTTGTTGACCTGGTTGGCCATAACGCTGTTGGCCGCCGTGAGCCGGTTGACCGAGGCGCCGATGACGCCGCGCTGTGCGGAGACGGTGTTGATTGCGGCAGTTACGTTAGCCAGGGCAGCGATCGCATTGGTTGAGCTGTTCAGGTCGTTGCTGGCAAGGGTCAAAGCCGCGGCAGAGAGCGCGTTGATCGTGGTGGTGATCGTGGTGTTCGCGGCCCCTGTGGTCGTTCCGTCGCCGATGTAAACCGTGCTGGTGTTGGCGCTGCTGGGAGCGACCATCGGTCCGAGCACTGCATCATTGGACGTGGCGCTGATCGCGCCGCCGCCGCCGATTTCGAGCTTTCCACCGACGATGGTTGCAGCCGTGCCGGCAGAGAGCGTTCCGGCAGTAACTGCGTTGGTCACTGCTGTTGCCAAATCAGCGATGTGTCGGACGCTTGCGCCGTGTAAACCATCGTGCCGCCGGTAGTCGAGTCATGAATGACCGTCTGCGAACCGGTTGTCAGGGTGGTCGTGGTGGCCAGAGGATTGGCAACCGAGCCCTGTGTCGAGTCGAAGGTTGTAGGCGCGTTCGAAGAGAACACGTTCGATCCGTTGAAGTTGGTCGCTTGGCCGATCTGGTTGATTTCAGCCAGGATCGACTGGAATTCCGTATTGAGAGCACCGGACTGGCTGGCTCGTGATGCCGGCGGTCGAGCCTTCCGTGGCCAGCGTTACAGCGCGGTTGAGGAGCGTGGTGACCTGCGAGAGAGCGCCGTCAGCGGTCTGCAACATGCCGATGCCGTTGTTGGCGTTCTGCTGCGACTGGGTCAGAGCAGAGATGTTGGCGTTCATTCCCATTGCAATCGACAAACCGGCCGCATCGTCTGAACCGGAGTTGATTTTGAGGCCGGTCGACAGTTGCGTCAGAGTCTTCTGCAGGCTGGCTTGAGTGTTGGACAGTGCATTCTGCGCTGTCATGGAGGAGATGTTATTCAGGATAGTAAGTGCCATTGGGTGATTCTCCTTTTTTCTGCCAATTTGCGCCTGCACTCGGCTTTGTGTGTGGGGCCTGCTTTGAGGCTCCTATTCGTCGAGAAGGAGGTCGTCTTGGACAGACCACTTATCGACCACCTGTGAAAATCATTTCAATCCAAATGTCAACTCAATTTTCTTTCATCGGATTGTCGTCATCGGGATCGGGTACATATATTGATACGAATCGACTCTTTGCCGAAAGCAGAAGATTCAGACGCGACTGAAACCAAGACCAAAATGAGCGTAATCATTGCACCAATCGTCAAATCCCTGTCAATATTGACCAGTAGGAAGATCGCGCATTCGTTCGACTCATTGGTTTCGGACACAGAAAAAGGAAAGCCCGGATTACCGTCCGAGACTTTCCCTTCGCTGTATCAATTGTCGCTCTGCCATAGACGTCACGCTGTTACTTAAGATAGTCGAGCAGCGTCTGCGGCATGACCTTCGCAGCAGCAGCCAGAACCGCGTTATTGTTGAGCTGGGATTGAGAGAGATTCGAGGCCGCAACCGCAAGATCGATTCCGACCAGCGATGTCTGCTGGGTTGTAAGTGTAATCTTCTCCTGACTCAGATAACCCTCTTGAGAGGTCAGTTGATTGATCGTGCCGTCCATCGGAATGCGCTGCTGGCCGACATAATTTAGCGAGGAAGAGACGGCATTGATTGCCGAGCCGATCTGGTCGGTGTTCCCGTTTTGCAGCGCTGCAATCATACTGGTGAGCGAACCGATCACGTTGGGTCCACCGGTAAGAAGCTGGTTGCCAGGAATGTTTGTGGCAAGGTGAAGGGAGTCGCCCACTTGCACCGAATTGACGGTGCTGTTGCCTACGTACGCATAAGCATTGGCAACAGCGGTATTCGGATCGGCTGCCATTTTTCCCAGGTCGATGTCGTTGGAAGTGACAACGATTCCCTGTCCAGTGTTATTTGTTCCAATCGATAACTGGCCCTCCGCATTGATGGTTGCGGTGGTGCCCGCAGAGAGCGTTCCGGCGACGGCGGAGCTGGCGATCGCTTGTTGCAATGTCGCAACCGTATCGCCTGAGGCCGCCTTGAAAGTCATTGTCTGGCCGGTAGTGGCATCGCTGATGGTGGTAACCGAGCCGGCTGCTAATGGCGTTGTGGTCGCCAGAGGACTGGCAACCGTGCCCTGCGAAGAGGAGTAAGTCGTTGAAGCGGCCACGAAGGGTGGGGTGGTGGTCTCTGAGCCGCCGAAGATATAGACTCCGTTGAATGAAGTGTTTCCCTGGGCGATCACACTGCTGAGGACGCCCTGAACCTGCGCCGCAATCGCCTGCTTATTGCTTGCCTGCATCGTGGAGTTGGCGCCCTGAGTACCCAGAGTGATTGCGGTATTCAACGACGTCACGATGGAGCTGATGGAGGAGTCTGCCGATTGCATCCGGGGCAAAACTGAACTCGCGTTGCTTGTATATTGATCGATATTCGCGGATGCGGCCAGAGACTGCACCATATTGGCCGAGGCACCGGGATCGTCGGAGAGATGGTTGACCCGCAGGCCGGTCGACAACTGCTGCGTCGCCGCTGCCAGAGCCTGCTCGCTCTGTTGCATCTGGTACTGAATGTCGGGAAGTAAGTTTGTGACGCGCATCTTAAGTCCTTCTCTGCGCGGCCATCGGCCGCGCCGCCTGTGGATTACGCCGCGGCGGCGGTTCCCATGCTCATCGTCACGCTAAACAACTGTTGAACGGTCGAGATGACTCGAGCAGCAGCCTCATAGGCCTGTTGATACTGGATCAGGTTGGCGGCTTCTTCGTCGATCGAAACTCCCGAGACCGCGTTAAGCTGGTCTGTAAGTTGCAGCAGGCTAGCCGTTGTTGCGCTCGATTCCGCTTTGGCGTTCGAGGTAAGGCTGCCCACCTGATAGACCAGATTTGCATATGCGCCGCTGGGAGTCTGGCCGGAGGCAAGCTGGGTGGTCTGCAACGCGCTGAAAGTTAGCCAGGTTGCCGTTGCTTCCGGAGGAGCCGTCGGAACCTGCAGCGATTAAGGCAGGGTCGGTGATCGCCATGCTGATGTTCGCCGCGGAGATGGTTGGGTTAGCGTCGGTACTCCCAAAGAAGTCTGTACCCGCAACGCCGTTTTGATCTGTGCCGGTTGCTTGAACCGCATTGAACGCGGAAGCAAATTGATTGGCGAGGGCGTCAAGCTGAGTCTTCAGGCCTTGAATTGCCGTGTCGCGTGTCTGAATGCTTCCGCCGAGATCTCCACCGGAGACGATCGAGGTGATGTTTGTGCCGTTCGGGTCGAGAACCTGTGTCTTGCCGTCGTTGCCGGCCACGGCTTGCAGATTGAAGCTCTTTGAAGCAATCACTAACGGCGTGCCGTTTTCCGTCATCAGCGTGACGCCTTCTTTGGTCTGAATCTCGGAGACGCTTGTCAGCTTCGACAGGCTGAGCACCAGTTGATTCTGCTGATCCAGCAGCGTGCCGCCATCCTGCCCGGCCGCCTTCAACGCAGCGATCTGAGGATTCAGCGCGGCAATCTGTTTGGTCAACTGGTTGATACTGGCTGACATCCTGAGAGACCTGCGAATTCAGCGCAGTTTGCTGCGAGGTCAGCGCGCTTGAAGCGGTGTTGAAGGCATTGGCAAGATTCTGACCGGCCGTGAGAACTGCCTCGCGTGAAGGGGCGCTGGTGGGATCGGTCGAGAGAGTTGAAAGGCTCGAGAACAGCGCCGACATCTCGGTACCGATGTCCTGCGCGGATGTGGTGAAGACGGGCTCGATCTGCTGCAACGAAGCCAGTTGAGCGTTGGCTCCGCTCTGCGATGAGGTCTCTTGCTGGATCTGCCTCTGAAGCAGTTCATCTCGAACGCTTTGGAATCGAAGCAGTTCAACCCCGCCTCCCACCATCACATTGTCGGTGAGCATGATGGGAGGCATCGATTGCAGGACGGGTACTTCGCGGGTATAGCCGGGCGTGTTTGCATTGGCAATGTTGTTGTTCGTTGCCTGCAGTGCGCCAGAGGAGGCGTTGAGCGCTCGGACGGCTATCGAAAGTGAGGCATTCAGAGACATAAATTACATCTCGCAGGACCAGGTCTGACGTTTCAACCTGGCGCCGCGGTCCTCCTGGAATCGTCCAGCATGACTGTTGCACAACAGAGAGAGGAGAGCAATTGACTTGCCAGAGTGCTTCAAGAGAGCGGCGTACTGCAAATTCAATTCCCTGATTGCGTCGCCTGCCGCCTGGATCTTGTGTTCAATCGATGGGTCAATGCTTGAGGGCGAAGGCGCGTCGGGTAAGCGAAACCCTTCACTCACAGCATTTGCCATGGTTGCCAGGCTGGAGCAAAGCACCTCCTGCCTGGACACGCTATCTTGAAAATTTGGTAGCTTATTGGCGGCAATCGCATCCATGCCAACCGAGATCTCAGACGCCAACTCCTGCATCTGTTGCAGGTATGTGGCGGCGATCTGATCGCGCGACTGGAGCGTTCCTTGGTTCATTGCGAGCCCTTCCGCAGTAACTCTCATCCTGGGCTAATGAACGCTTCCGCTTGCCGTTCCTGCCCCTTACTTCGCGTCCTGCTCGATCATCGCATCAGCCGTCTTGCTGGCTTCCGCCTTGTACGTTCCACTGGTCACAGACTGCCGGAGCGCATCCACCTTGTCCTGACGGACCGAAGGCGAATTCAGCGCCTGGCTGGTCAACGATTTTACCGACAAACTCTCTGAATGGATCGAGATCCGGTCTTCCGTTGCCGCCTGAGTGCTGTTTGTGCTGCCACTGGAGACTTGTTTTGCCCCTCGTTCCACTGCAATCTGGCTTGCTGCCAAGCTGTTTAGATCAACCTTCATGGCAATTTCTCCTGTCTCTTCGGTAATGCTATCGGCCTTTCCCGCAAAACGTTTCAGTCCGGCGGGAAAAGTTATTGAGAAACAGATGAAATTACCGTGGTAACCCCGCTATTTGGCTGGGGGTGGGTGGGTCTTGGCTTCAAGCTCGACCCGCGCGTCCTCCGCCCTGTGAAGACTCTTTGCAATCATTTTGGCAATACCGATTCCCCCCGAGGCGGTGAGTGAAGCCCCCAACGCCTGCATGGCAATGCCCTGAAACTGGTCTTTTCCGGAGTCGGCATCATCACCCTCCTCCGATCCCGGCAGAGAGCCAAAGCTCTGTTCCGCCTGCTGCAGCCAACTGCTCATGAGGATCGACTCGAAATCCTTGGCCGACTTTTCGATCTTGGAATTCTCCGTGGATGAGGAGGGCGGCTGATGCAGGAGCTTATCCGCATTCAGATTGAGCGGCTGGGTCGCGGCTGCGGAGATGGCGCCAAACATTGAAAGATCTGACATTAGATCACCTCCAGATCGGCTTGAAGGCCGCCGGCTGCCTTGATGGCCTGCAAGATCGAAATGATGTCGTGAGAGGTCGCGCCGATTGCATGCAAGCCTCTGATCAGCTCATCGACGTTCGCGCCTTCTTCCAGTTGGATCGATTGTGCTGGAGCATCGTTCACGGTTGTCTTGGTTTGATCCACGATCTCCGTCTTGCCGTTGGTTAGCGGCGGCGGCTGCACGACGACGTGCGTGGTCTGCACGTCGATCGTCAAACTGCCTTGAATCACAGAGACCGGCGAGAGCCTGACATCGCCACCCATCACAATCGTGCCCGTGCGTTCGTCGACGACCACCTTAGCCGGCGAATGGAATTTGATGGAGAGATTCTGCACGCGCGAGATCAGAACCGGCACCGACGGAGCGCCGCTTGCGGCAACATCCACATCGATGCGGCGGCTGTCGATCGCGTTGGCGACCGGCTTGCCAAAGTCCTTGTTGATCACATCCGCAATGTCGCGCGCCGCGGTGAAGTCGGAGTTCATCAGGAGCAGCGAAACGGTCTTGAAGCGGCTCAGGTCCACGGCTGCGTCGCGCTCGACCGTGGCGCCTGCAGCAACCCTGCCCACCGTCGGGTGATTCACGGTCTTGGAGTTGCCGGCTGCGCCTTCGGAGTAGCCGCCGATGACCAGCGGTCCTTGCGCCTCGGCATAGACCTCTCCGTTCGTCGCGCGAAGCGCGGTCAGCAGCAGCACTCCTCCCTGAATGCTCTTGGCGTCGCCCACCGATGAAACCGTAACGTCGAGCTTCATGCCGGGACGTGCAAAGGGCGGAAGCGTAGCCGTCACAAAGACGGCAGCCACGTTCTTGACCACGACGACGCCAGGCGCGATCTGCACACCCATCCGTTGCAGCGAATTGGCCAGCGTCTGCACGGTAAAGAAGGTCTGCTGCGTGTCGCCCGTGCGGTTCAGGCCAATGGCCAGGCCATACCCGACCAGTTGATTGTCGCGCACGCCTTCAATCTGCGTTACGTCGCGGATCATCACCTTGTGGTCAGCATCGGAGGCAAACGCGAGAATCGAAAAAATCAGAGACATCGCGGCGAGCACGACGAGGCATCGCAGCCAACGTGAGCGCATCGGCAGTTGCTGTTCGAGCGGATTGCCGGTTAGAAGTTCAATAGCCATAGCACCGCCCTCGTGATAAAGTTCGGCGGACGCACTCCGTCGGAGATGATTCCCTTGCCCTTCATTTCGATCTCAAGATTGCTCAGACGCTGTCGATGGAACCGTGTTGCCGGGACCGATGTCGCCCGGCCTGATCATGCCGCGCACCACGATATTCTCGTGCTGATTGTTCATGAAGATCTGGCGTCCTGCTTCGACGACGAGGTTTCCGTTGGGAAGCACGGCGATCACCTGGCCGGTCAGATTGGTCTGGAAGAGAGTATTCGATGCCGTCGAACCCTGCCCCTTGACCGCCGATGTCGAGTTCGCCGAAAGCAGCGGGTTGGTGGCCGCGGGAGTTCTGCCCATCACTCCGGTGACAGCGGAATTGGTTGTGAAGCTTCGCTCGCTGTCCATCGTGCCAGACTGCGCCGCAGTTGTCTGGACGGCGACCTGAATGGTGATGGTGTCGTTCAAACGGTGAGCCTTGTAGTCGACAGAGAAGTCTCCCAGCGCGCTGCCGGGCGACCATAAGCTTCCCACAGTGTGCTCGTCCGTTGCCGGAACGTACTGCTGCTGCAATCGCGCGACATACTGCGCACGCAAAGCCTCTGAGGCTTTTAGATCCGCCTTTGAATCCGTCTTGCGCGCGGACAGGCAGGGGATGGGAGTGAAACAAGCGCACGCCAGAGTGAGCACTGCGAAGCGTTGAAGGTGTTGGTTTCTCTGCCGCATCTCAGAAGCTCCTCTTCAGCAGGTTTGCGCTGACCACTTCAGCAACATAGATCTTCTTATGGTCCGGGCTCTCCACGCGGATCTTGTGGCCGGCAATGCCGCTCTCAAGACTGATGACGGAGACCTGAACCTGCATGCGTGAATCGTTCATCACCATGGTTGCGTGCGTGCCCGGCCGCATAATGATCCTGGACCGCGATCTCAACGCGCCAATGCCGCCTCCAGAGGAGACGCTACGCACACCGGGCATGCGGTCAAACGCCGTCTCTGGCTTGCTCACGATGGAATAGAAAGGCAAACAGACGCCAGGCGTGCGGCATCCCAGCTTGACAAGTGAGCGGGATTCGCGGCGCCGGCCAGATCTCCTGTCGGCGAGCGGTTCGACCGATAAGATATCGAGCAGCGGAGAGGGCTCGGAAGCAACCACCTTTGCGAGCAAAGTAATCTGCTCGTCCGCGATTTGAATACCGTTGCTCGAAAGGGTTTGCGCGATCTGGTGCGGCGTGAGTGGAAAGCTGCTTTGCGCCTGGGATGGGGACTGCGCCCATGCCGGGCAAGCCCATCGCCACGATCAACAAAGCCGGAATCCATCTGGTCGTCATAGTTTCTCTTTGCCGCTTTCGCTTCTTCGTCCGGGTTCTACTGGGCGAGCTGATTCAACTGCTGCAGCATCTCATCGGCTGCCTTCACGACTCTGGAGTTCGATTCATAGGAGCGCTGAGCCAGAATCATGGCTACAAACTGGTTGACCACGCTGACATTGGACTGCTCGAGCATGCCCTGCTGCAGGCTTCCCAATCCCTCCGAGCCGCCCGGCGTTCCATCCACAGGCTGACCGGATGCTGTCGTCTCAAGATAGATGTTGTTTCCGACGGCGTTCAGTCCGCCTGGATTCACGAACAGCGCCGTCTGGATTGCGCCAATCTGAGCGGCCGCCGGCTGGCCCGGTTGTGTGACGCTCACGGTTCCATCGCTGCCGATGGTGACAGTGAGAGCATCGGCCGGAATCGTAATCGCGGGTTGCAGCGGGTTGCCGTCGGCGGTGACGAGCACGCCCTGCGCATCGGGATGGAAGGAACCGTCCCGCGTATAGCCGATCTGGCCGTTGGGCATCAGGATCTGAAAGAACCCTGCGCCCTGAATGGCCACATCGAGAGGGTTGCCGGTCGAGGAAAAATCGCCCTGCGTCTGAATGATTTCGGTCTCCGCAGGCCGCGTGCCCAAACCGATCTGCAAACCCGCGGCTTGCGTGGTCTGCTGGGTTGCGGCGGCGCCGGGCACGATCTGGCTCTGATAGAGAAGATCGGTGAAATTCACCTGACGCTGCTGAAAGCCCGTCGTGCTCGAGTTCGCCAGATTGTTGGCGATGTTATCCAAATTCATCTGCTGCGCGGTCATTCCGCTGGCAGCCGTATACAGGGCACGAAACATATCAACTTCCTTTCAAACTTCGCGCAGCCGGCCTCAAGCCTCGCGCTAACTCACTCGCGGCAGGTCCTGAGCCGCGGTCTTATCCATCTCGTCGCTGAACATCGAGAGCGTGCGGCGCATCGTCTCCACCTCACGCTGAGCCGAAATCAGTTCGATCACGCTGGTGACCGGATTGACGTTTGAGCTCTCCAGTTCTCTCTGCCGCACCTGAGAATCCTTGGCGGGAAGTGCTGTTCCGGCGGGCGCCGAATAGTAGCTTCCGCCGACGCTCTCAAGCGCCGTTCCGGGAGCAAACTCGACAACCTTCAACCGGCCTGCGATTGCGCCACCAACCGAGATCGTTCCATCCGTGCTGATTGAAACCGGTTGGCCGACAATTGCGATGGGGCCGTTATCGCCTAGAACCTGATCGCCCGCTGAAGTGACTAATTGCCCCTTCGGAGATACGCGGAAGTTTCCTCCGCGCGTGTAGAGGGTACCCGCCGGAGGTCTTGGCCTCAAAGTAGCCCTTCCCTTCGATGGCGAGGTCGAGATCGTTGCCGGTCGGTACCAAAGCACCCTGCGCGGTATCCAGTTGCGTCCCGCTCAGGAATCCATATTCATTCACATCCTGATTCAGCACGGAAATAGAAGCGTTGTCCGCGCTGGCCAGCAGGGAACTGAAAGAATTGTGGCCCGCCCTGAAGCCCGGCGTGCTCACATTGGCCAAATTGTTGGCGATCGTATCCAGCGCCGCGGTGCGAGACATCATTCCGGCGCAGGCTGCGTAATATCCACTGCTCATCGTGTGGCCTCGGCCAGATAGTTTGCACGCTGGGGGCCATTCGAATCGATCACCGATTTATGGGGTTATTTGCTTGATTTCATAGCGAAGTAGGCAAGAATTGCCGAGCCGTACGCACAGCCAGTCAAGATTTGCCGGGCTGCCTTCCGAGCGAATGAGGAGCCGATGAGAAACATATGAGATGAAGCGCTCGGTCGGCATTCATCGCGGTTCCTCTCATTTGAAATTCACCTTCGACCAAGTTTTTTGCTCCCGCCTCTTCGCTGGCGAGCGTGCAACTCTAGCCGTGGAGCGGGAATGGAGCCCGATCCATGCGGGAGCCTGCGAGTTCGTGCGCCGCGGCGAGGATGAACCTCCAGCCAGGCGAGGCGGAGGTGTCGTTCATGCTGCGTATGGCGGCAAGAACGAAGAGCGGCAGCGTTCCCTCCATTGCGGATAATGCACCCAGAGCAGTGCCACCCCGGCCGCAATCCGGCCAGCCGAGAGACGCGGGAATATCCCCGATTCCATGAAGCAGCCCAACAAGATACGCATCTTCCGGGGAGACGTCATCGAGAGACTCAGCGACAAGTTGCGCATACTGCGCGACCAGACGGCAGTGCCTCCAAAGTGCGGTGGTTGCCGCGTGTTTCCGATCGCAGGGAAAGGTTCGAGCGGAGATGGCGCCGAACCAGGCGTCCACATCCAGACTGGCGATGCAATCTCCCATCCGGGTGGGACGCTCGGCGGGAAAGTCATACTCTCTGCCAATCAGCCGCAGGATCTGGATGGTTGCTCCCACATCGCTCAGTACGAGCTCGGAAGCCATTCCCAGGTCGACATAGGAATCCTGCAGGAGCATCTCCAGGCCGAGAACCGTTGCCGACATCACCGGCACCTCGTCGAGGAAATCAGCCCTCTTCTGCGCGTACCGTTCTTGTTCCAGAAGATGAAGACCCTGCCAGGCGGAGGATGGAATCCAGCTATGATCGTTTGCCGTGTCGAACGCTTGGTTGAGCACTCTTTTGCACCTGCTGTGTCCCTATCGGCACGAGCAGGAGATCTTTCCAAGCAAAAGGCCGCAACTTTTCGTTTTTTCTTGAACAATCGGAAAAAATCCCGTCCGGCCACGCGCAGTGTGCAGCAGAGGCAGTGTTCAGACAGCCTTGAAGAGGAGATCAACCTCTTTGGGACCGCACTTCAGGCGCGCCCACAAGTACTCTTTGCACCGTCCGATCATGGCCTCATCCGCCTCCAGTTGGACGCTATAGCTGCAGAGAATCCGGGACATTTCAGACGAACTTTGGACAGTTTCGAACTTGATTTCCACCGGAGCTTCATCTCCGCTCTCCGCATGAGCCTGTTCGATGTACTGCACCTGGTTCTGAAAGTCGGTGGGTGTTACGAAGCAGGGTTGCGTCTTGCAACCGGTGATCTTTTCGATGGCGTAGAGCAGCCCGTACTCGATGGCATGAACGAAGCCCACCAGCAGCATGTTGGTCGTCGCGACGTAGTGCAGAGGAATCATGGAGTAGCGCCTGACGAAGGTCGACGGAAGATGAATCTCGGTCGGCATCCCCCACTCCGGCACCGTAAAGACCGGACATCCCCACTGCGTTGCGCGAACCGCGGTAACCTGCTTTTCGCTTACCGAACCCAGACGCATCACGAGTTCGCCGATCTCCGCTCCAGCTTCTTTCTGCTCGTCCTTGATTTCCTTGAATTGATCGCTGCTGAGCAGGCCATAACGCATCATGAGCAGACCAAGCGGCATGCGCGAGGAGTGATTCGCTCTATGCGGCCTGGCAGTCGCAAGGGATGCGAGTTCCATCTCTGCCGCCGCGCCGAAACAGCGCGAGCTGCAATACCAGTTCTCGTGCATCTTGATCCCGGCCTTGCGCGCCGAATAGTGAGACAAAACGAGTGAACGATTGCAGTGGCTGCATTTGGCGGTAGGGGCCTTGAACTTCTCCGTCCAGGCCGGCAACGCGATCGATTGCATCAAACTCATGGTCTCCCCCGTCTTCCAGTTTCAATTCCGCCGGTTCCATCCTCAAGTGCAGCTCTCATTGGAATGCTGATGCCTTAACAGCTTGCGATACCTCGGTCACGCGAAGGCCGTAGTTGCCGTCGATCACCACCGCCTCACCCCTGGCAATGACGACGCCATCGAGTAGCAGTTCCACCGGCTCCTCAACCTGCCGATCGAGTTCCACGACAGACCCGCTCGTCAGATCCAGAACCTCACGCAATGTGAGTTTGCGCTGCCCGAATCGCAGCGTCACGTTCAATTCGACATCCATCACCAGATTTAGGTTTGCCGGCTGCGGATTCGCTTTTTCAGCAGCAGCCTTGATCGCTTCCATGACACCTGTGTTCGCGATTGCTGGCTGGGAATGAAGAAAAAGAGCTTGAGCCAGCGCGGGGTCCAAAACCATCAGAATGGAAATGCGGTTGGCTTCGCCGTCGGCGGCGGTCATGCGGACAATGTTGGACCGCTCGGAAGGAGCCTCGGAAGCAAGAGTGGCAGTGAGCGTGAAAACGCCATACTCAGCCTCAAGCGCTGAAGGGAAGTCTTTCATTGCCGCGCTGACCACTTTCAGTAGCGCTTCGGAGTGTTCCGCTTCGAATTCATTCACCGGCTGACGAAGAAACTTCGATGCCAGCATCGCAGCTTCGGCCTGATCGAACTCCAGCACGAACTCGCCTCGCAAGCCGCCGTCGAGCTGGGCCTTGATCCGCACGGGCTCGGGTCGATCCGAAGCCGATTCGGCATCCGGCAATGCAGCGACCAGCCAGGCAGACCCGCTCTCCGTGGTCACGGCCTTCACGAGAGCGTTGAAGAACGCGCTCGTGAAGGGTTGATGTATCGTGTCGGCTATCTGATTCGTCATCCCACTACTCCTTGGTTGCAGCCGGTTCCAGCGACCGGGACGAGAGTTGAGCGGCCTTCCGCGTTCCATTGCGAACCAGCATCGCCTCAAAGACTTCCACTTCATCTACGGTCAGCCGGCCAGGCCTCTTTACAGGCGCTTTCATCTTGAGGATCGTGCCCGGCTTCAGGCCGACCAGGTCTTTCACCAGCACCCGCATCTGCGTGATGTCCGCGGACACGTTAATGTCGCAGTCGAGAATCCGTTCGCGCAGGCTCGAGCTGCGAAGCTGACGCAGGCTCGATGCTTTCTTCGACTGCATCGCATTCAAATGGCGCAACAGAAAGCCTACGAATGAAGTTGGCAGCACAATCTTGAAAGGGGCCGTCGTCTCGCCAACCGTCATCTCGAACATCAGCAGCACCAGCCTGTCGTTGGCCATGAAAACCTGCTG
Source organism: uncultured Acidobacteriaceae bacterium (assembly GCA_963843625.1). Lineage (GTDB taxonomy): Bacteria > Acidobacteriota > Terriglobia > Terriglobales > Acidobacteriaceae > Telmatobacter. Next base: position 58,991 of record CAWJLK010000008.1, on the reverse strand, counting down.
GATCATGTTCTGCTTGATGCAGCGGCCAGCGCTCAGTGAGAGATTCAGGGTCTGCCAGGCTCGCTCGATCTGGTTTACGATCAGAACAGTAACGCTCTGCATGATCTCTTCATCGATGTCGGTCATCTCGCGATCGGTTCCCGCCGCCGTGCCCGCCCCGCCGAGCAGCAAGTCGATGATGGGAAAGATCAGAGCAAGGTCGATCTCGATGAGAATATTGCTCTCCATCACATTCAGCGCACAGGGAAGCAGATAGCTGTTTGGCGCCGTGCCGCTGACGTAGTCCACGATCGCCATCTGTTCCAGCGACTGCAGCTTCAAATGCAGAGTGGCGCCCAGATACAGTTCGAGCGAAGTGGTTACGTTCAGCGCAAATTTCTCATGCAGTGCCGTCAGTGCGCGAGCGTTTTCGTTCGACAACCGGCCGGCATAGCGGAAGTTGCACGGATGAATCGTCCGCTGCTTTGGCTCCTGCGCCGTGCCTGTGGCCGTCTTGACGGCTCGATCCGATCCGGAGGTCGCAATCATAGTTGCCCTCTGAACCGATTCTCATTCGCACTCTGAAATGCAGGCCGCGACTTGCTCACCGGCGCCGTCGGCCTATCACGAAGATGGGCCAGCGAAGCGCGCAGCTTGATCATTGCGGCGGCGTGAATCTGCGAAACCCGCGACACGACGATACCTACGACCTGCGAGATCTCCTTCATCGTCAGTTCTTCCTGGTAATACAAGGAGAGAATCAACTGCTCGCGCTCCGACATCTTTGAGACGGCCTCGGCAAGCTGCTCCTTTCTTTCGCCCTCAAGGCAAAGATCGAAGGGGTTGTTTTCATCCACGCATTGCGCCGATTCAATCAGATCGAATGAGTCGGAGCGGTCGTGGACGGAACTTGTCTGCTGACCGACCAGAAACAGTCCATCCAATTGCGTCATGGTGTTTTGCAATCCGTCCAGAGGCATATTCAGGTCCGCCGCGATCTCTTCTTCGAGCGGCTGCCTTCCCAGTGACGACTCGAGCTTGGAGATCGATGAGGCGATCTCGCGCCCCTTTCTACGCAGCGTGCGCGATCCCCAGTCAAGCTTGCGAAGACTGTCGAGGATTGCGCCGCGGATGCGGAACTTCGCAAACGTCGAGAACTGCGCGTCCTTGGAGGAATCGTAGTTGCGGCAGGCGTCGAGCAGCCCCAGTACGCCGGCCTGGACCAGGTCTTCAATCTCTACATTCTTGGGCAGGCGCTCGTGGATTCTGGCCGCTACGTAATAGACCTGCGGCAACTCCCGCATCACCAGGTCGTTGCGTTCATCCAGCGAATCACTACTCGCACGGTAGGCCAATTCTGCAGTTGTCATTCGATCCCTCCCTTTGCGCGAAACTCTCTTCTTCTACTCATGAGAAAATCTGTCTTGCTGCTCAAAATCTTTCTTCCTGCCGCCGGTCTGCTTCTCAATGGAGCACCCCCACGGACTGCACCGGCGTCAATGGCGGAACCTCGCCGGGAGAGATCACCACGATTCTGGGTATGAACGGCTCCAGAAGGCGGCGAAGGTAGTAGCGGCCAGGAGAGGAGCACAGCAGAATGGGTGGCGCTGCGCTAATCTCCTTGCCGAATTCGGTACGTAATCCATCAAGCACGCGGCGTGCCAATGTGACCTGTTGCGGCGACGAAATGCCTTGATTGATGGGAAGATTTGAACCGCGAGTGCATTCATCCTCGATGGTTGTATCCAGAGTGACGACTCTAAGCTCGCCTTGATCGTTGAGCAGCGGCCGGATCAGCGACCGGCCCAGGGTGTGACGAACCGCTTCGACCAGCGCAATGGGATTCTTGTTGTAGGCCGCCACTTCAACCAGGGTCTCCAGGATGGATCCCAGATCGCGAATCGACACCTGTTCGCGTAGAAGCTGCTGCAAAACCTTCTGCACCTCACCCAGGCTCATCAGCTTTGGAATCAGTTCGTCAGCCAGCTTGGGGTGCGAATCGTTGAGCCGGTCGATCAGTCTCCTGGTTTCATGGCGCGAGAGCAATTCATGGGCGTTGTGCTTGATGACCTCAGCCAGATGGGCAGCAAGCACTGAGGTTGCGTCCACCACCGCATATCCGGACGCAATCGCCTGGCCCTGCATCTGCGGAGTGATCCACTTTGCCGGCACATCGAAGGCTGGCTCGCGGGTATCCTGGCCGGGCAATTGAGGCGCGTTGGGATTGGAACTGATGGCAAGCAAAGAGTCGCGGCGCAACTCCCAGCGTGCAATCTCCACTCCGCGCAGATAGATCGCATACTCTCTCTCGCGTAGCGAGAGGTTGTCTGTGATGTGAATGGATGGAACCAGAAACCCAAGCTGCTGGGCCAGATTCTTGCGCATTGACTTTACGCGGGCAAGCAACTGGCCGCCCTTTTGCGCGTCCACCAAAGGCACCAGACCCAGGCCCACTTCCAGCATCAACTCATCCAGCTTGAGGGCTGCATCCATGGGATCGATCGCGGGAGCGGCCGGTCCGCCAGCCACGACAGCCTTGGCTTTCATCTCCAGCTCATCCACTTCGTCCTGCAAAACCTGCGGCTTGATCTTCCAGGCCGCGAAGAACAATATGCCAGCCAGAGAGAAGAAAGCGATCTTCGGCAAGCCCGGAATCAGTCCCAGCGCCGTCAGAGCGCCGCCGGCAATCCACAGAATACGCGGGCTGTTGAAGAGCTGCTTGCCCACATTCACGCCCAGGGATTCCTTCGACGCCGCGCGGGTGACGACGATGCCGCCGGCCACCGAGACAAGCAATGAAGGCAGGATGGTGACCAGCCCGTCGCCCACCGTCAGGATCGTGTAGGTCTTCAGCGCCTCCTGGAAGGGAACGCCTTGCTGAAAGACGCCGATCAAGAAGCCGGCAATGATGTTGATGGCCATGATCAGAATCGTGGCCAGAGAGTCGCGTTGACTGAAGCGTGCCGCGCCGTCCATGGCGCCGCAGAACTCCGCCTCACGGGCGACGCGTTCACGGCGAGCCCGGGCCTGCTGCTCATTGATGAGACCTGCATTAAGATCCGCGTCGATGGCCATCTGCTTGCCTGGCATCGCATCCAGCGTGAATCGAGCGGAAACCTCCGCCGTGCGCACAGCGCCGTGACTGATGACAAGAAACTGAATGGCGATCAACGCCAGGAAGAGCACGAAGCCGACAATGTAGTTGCCGCCGACCACGAACTGGCCAAAGGATTCGATCACTTTACCCGCGGCCGCCGTGCCTTCATTGCCATGGAGCAGAATGCGGCGCGTACCGGCCAGATCAAGAGACAACCGAAGCAATGTGAGCAGCAGCAAAAGGCTCGGAAAGACCGAGAATTGCACCGGCCGAAGAATCTGGATGGCCGTCAGCAACACCAGGATCGATGCGGTAATGCTGAGGGTTAACAGCAGGTCGAGCATGAAGCTGGGCAACGGCACCAGCATCACAAACACCATCGAAACCGCTGCAATTGGCGCGATCCAGTCACCGGACCTGCGAAGAATATTGGAAAGGCGCTCCATCATTGCGTCACCCCCGGCCTTGAAGCAGGTCCAGCAGATTTGTTATCGATCTTCTCGCCCGAGGCATTTCTTGAGCGCCGCTCGTTCTCGCTTCGCCGCACCTCTGCCTGGGCGCGGAAGACGAGAGCGAGAATCTCGGCTACCGCCTGGTAGAGTTTGGACGGGATCGAATCTCCTACCTCCACGCTCTTGTAGAGAGCCTGCGCCAGCGGCCTGTTCTCAACCAGCATGATCCCGTTCTCGCGAGCGAGTTGCTTGATTCTCTCCGCCAGCAGATTGCGGCCTTTGGCAACAACCACCGGCGCGGGCATCTCCATCTCATAGCGCAGGGCGACGGCATAGTGAGTTGGATTGGTCACAATCACGGTGGCGGTCGCGGCGGCCTGTAGAGACTGCTTCCTGCGCATCGCCCGCTGCAACTGGCGTATGCGCGATTTGATCTGAGGATTGCCGTCTGTTTCCTTGTACTCCTCGCGAACTTCCTGCTTGGTCATCTTCATGTCGCTATCCATCTTCTTCAGCGTTAGAAAATAATCGACGGCCGACCAGGCAGCCAGCACCAGGACGGACTTCCAGGTCAACTCAATCAGCATTGAACCGATCAAGTTCGTGAACGGCCTCAATCCGAGACTGGAGGCAAGCACCATCGCCTCCCAATGCGAGCGCATCGCAATCACTGTGATCCAGAGGATCGCGGCAAACGGCAGCAACGACTTCAACAGATTGCTCAGGCCTACAGGCGAGAAGATTTGCCCCAGTTTTGAGGCCGGATTAAATCTGTCGAACTTGAACGCCAGCGCCTCTGGCGCGAAGTTGAAGCCGCCCTGAGCAAGCCCAGACAGCACCGAAACCGCCATTCCCGCCATCAGGATCGGAGCGATCCACCGCATCACCTCGACCGCGCTCCAGAAGAGCACCGGGCCATTGGCTTCGATATCGCCCGTCGCGGCAGCATTAATGGTGTTGCGGTAAAGCACCATCCAATGCGTGACAGCCGACGGCGCCATCAAAGCCATTACTCCCGCCACGGCAGCAAGAGCGAAGACGCCCGGCAAATCGCGCGAACGAGCGACCTGGCCCTTTTCCCGCGCCTTTTCTCGGCGTTTCGGCGTTGCTTCTTCTGTTTTGCTGCTGTCAGCCATATCTTCCTGCCGTGCGGTTTGTTAGTGAGCCAAGTGGAGAATGAGATCGGTCTGGACCATCGAATTGAGAAACAAATGTTCAAAGATGCCCGGCCAATACTTGAGCGCCGAGACCAAAATCAGGATTCCTAGAACGCTCTTGACCGCCGGACCAAGCAGCATCAGCGGCAATTGTGGCGATGCTTTGCCCAGCAGTCCGAGAGCAAGGTCGGCAACAATGGTGGCGGAAAGCACCGGAGCGGCTATCTGTATGCCGATGGAAAAAACGCTGGAGCCAGCCTGCAAAAGCGCCGCCGTGAAGCCCGCGCCAAGATGTCCGGAAGAAGGAGGCAGATAATCGAAACTCCGCGCCAGCGCGCGCAAGATCCAGAAGTGGACGTTGAGCCGCAGAAAGATCAGCATGGCGATAGTCTGATGAAACGTGGCCATCACCGTCGATTCAACCTGGGTCTGCGGATCGAGAATATTCACCAAAGAGTAGCCCATCTGTACGCTCAAGACGCTTCCGGCCATCTGCACGCCGTCGAAGACAACGTTTGTTGTGACCCCGACTGCGACTCCGATCATCAGCTCGCCAAAAGCGATCATTGGCCACTGGCTGATCGTCACGTGCGGCATGCTGGGTGAAAGCATCGGGTAAAGCAGCGCGGTGAGAGCCACCACCAGCACCGCCTTCACGCGGGCAGGAATCACCACGCTGCCGAAGAAGGGCGCAAAGAGCATAATGCCCGTCAGGCGGACGCCGATGGTGAGAAACGCTCCGAAGACCTGGACCAGCGATATGCTCATTGCAGGACCGCGTGAAAATCGGTTAAGAGGTTGATGGTGTAGTGGGCGAGGTGGCGCCACATCCAGGGCATCATGAAGAAAAGAGCTGCGCCGGTCGCCATCAGGCGGGGCACGGTCGAAAGCGTCTGGTCCTGCAGCGACGTGAGCACCTGGACGATGTTGATCGCCAGACTGACAATGACGACGGAGAGCAGGATCGGCGCGATCAGGATCGCAACCTCCTCCAGCATCAGACGGCCTAATAGAACGACGAAATCCACGTTCATTAGCTGAAGCTCCTCATCAGGGCGCCAATAAGAAGGTGCCAGCCATCGACCATCAAAAACAGCAGCAGCTTGAGCGGAGTGGAGATAACCACTGGAGGCAATTGCATCATGCCGACGGAGGTGGTGATGGATGCAACCACCATGTCGACGACCAGAAACGGCAGAAAGAGAACGGCGCCGATCTGAAATCCGGCCTTCAGCTCAGAGAGGATGTATGCCGGCAGCAAAACGCGAAACGAAAGATCGTTGATATTCGCGGGACGAGGCTCCTTGGCGATCTCCAGAAAGAGAGCAGCATCCTTCTCGCGAACGTAGTGCGACATGAACTGCCGCATCGGCACCCCAGCTCGAGTAACTGCAACGACGGGAGTGATCTTGCCCTCCTGAAGCGGCACAACCGAGTTGCTATAGATGATCGCGCCGATCGGCTGCATCAGGAAGAAGGTCATGATCACCGAGAGGCCGATGAGCGTTTGGTTGGATGGCGTGGTCTGAAGCCCGAGCGCCTGCCTGAGAAAGTGAAAGACAATCAGCAGCCGCGCGAATGGGGTCATGCAAATGAGAATCGACGGAATGATTGTGAGAAAGGTCAGCAGGACAACGATCGTCCATTGCGCCGAACCGCCGCCCAGCCCGCTGATCCGAAGCTCGTTCGGATCGGAAGGCGCGGGGTTCAACTGAACAAGCGGAGCCGGACCGAATCGCATTGGCGGCGCGGGAACCGGAATGCTTGGCGGACTGGCCGGCAAAGCCGCGGCCGGCGGCCCGAATTGCCAGAATCCCATCAAATGGATTGCATCGGCGCCGATGGGCCGATACGCGGCATGAGCCGAGGCCGCGGCTAAAAGCAGCACCAGACAAGTCATCGCCCGAACGTACGCGGGACTCCTCATGCCTGTTTCCCTCTTCGTTCCGCGGCTGGCTTGGCGATCGGCTGCCTTACCCGCTTCGCCGGCTGCTTCCGCGTGGCGGTCATCGTCTCGTCGAGAAGATTGCCGAAGGAGTCATTGCCTTTCAACTGCGCCAACAGCGCCACGCTGGTTGGGCCACCGCCGATGAGAAACTCGCTCCATCCACCTGGACAACGGCGACAAATCGCTTTTCTCCCAGGGAGACGGACGAGACCACACGCAAACGCTTGACGTTGGAGCGGACGGCCTGCCGCTCACGGAACCAATTCCATACGCGGGAGAGCAGACCTGAGGCATTTTGCAGAGTCTTTAACTGTTCCCCGCCGGGGAAGACCAGAAGTGGCGGCACAGGGATCCGCTTTGAAACCCGAATCGGACTCTCGACAACCACCTGCGCCCGTGCGCCCGGAGTCTTCATGAGAGGTCCGTGAGCCGCACGGCCAGACGGTCGCCGACGACTTCGAATTCTGTCCAACCCACCAGTTGCCCATTCACCCGCAAGGGCAGGTCGCTGCTCTGGTGATATGCGGTCTCGACGATGGAGCCGCGCGTAAGGCTCAGCAGATCGCCAACCGTAAACTTCACCACCGGAATATCAAGCGCAAGCGTGCACGGAAGCCAGGGCAAAACCTCGGCCGGGTCCCGCTCCGGATGCCTTTCAACCAATTGGGGACCCTGCACCAATTTCGTTTCGATCGCCGGCTTCGCGGAGGTCATTGCTGTGTTCATTGTTTTCTTCCCCGGCTTCCCGATTCCCATCGCGCACTGCCGGGCAGAAGTTTTAATCTCTGCCGGATTTCCCGATGGATTACCCTCTGCGGGCCGCCCACACCGGCCCCCCGACAAGAGGTGAATGCAATCGAGAGGCCGTTACGGGAAGAGGAGCGAAAGGCCCGCGCGAGAAGCCTGCATGCCAGCGCCAAGTGGCTGTTCTATAAGGAGAAGAGGAGATCAGGGGCCGCGATCAAAAACCCCATTCAAGCGATCGTTGATGCGGGGTCGAGGCGGATTCGTGAGGCAGGCATGAGAACGATGAGCAGGAAACCGGCCTCGCCACTCAGAAGTAACGCTGAGTGGCGGACCGTTAATCGAACACTAAGAAACTTCCTGCGCAATGCTTACTGGATCATTGCGAGGGTTGCCTGAGAAAGAGTATTGAACGTGGTGATCGACTTGGCATTTGCCGAGTAGGCCTGCTGCGCCACGATCAGCTTGGCAAATTCAGTGGCGATGTCAACGTTGGACTGTTCGACATTGCCGCCGATGACCGCGCCCCTTCCGCCTGTTTGAGCCTGTCCGATCACAGCAGGTCCGGAGGCGGCGGTTGCCCGGTAGTTATTGCCGCCTACACTGACAAGCCCTTGGTTGTTTGCGAAGGCAGCCACCGCAACCTGCCCCAGCGCCAACGTGTTTCCGCCGGAGAAGGTGCCGCTGATGGTGCCATCAGGCTGCACGCTGAACCCGGTCACCGTACCGCTGGGGAAACCATCGGTGGTGGTGCCGCTCGATGCGCTGGCCAATGCAGTCTGAGTAACCGTGGGATTCGTGGCTGTTCCAAACGGGCCCGAAAGCGTCATCGCATTGGCGCCATCGAGAGGAGCGGGAATGCTGATGGGAACCACATTCGACGTCGATGCCAACTGGCCATTGCCGTCGAAGTTCAGCGTGCCCGAGCCAATTTGTGTGGTGCCCGTTCCACCGGCTGTCAAATCTGCCGTCGGCATGGTCACAGTGTAGTTCCAGGTATTTGTGTCTGTCTTGGTATAGGAAACTGTCAGAAGATGTTGGGCTCCAAGTGAGTCGTACACAGTGAGCGGGCTGCTCGGCGCCGTGCCAACGGAGTCCTGCAGCACATTCGTGGCGCCCATGGAGAATCCAGTAGGCCCGGTAATGTTCAGCTGATTGCCATTGGCGGTAGCCGTTATGCCGGCGAGACCAGCATTACCTCCTGCAACTGCCGCAGCCAATGCAGCGGTCACCGCGGTGGCATACGTGCTCAACGATTCGCCGGCCGTAACCGTGGGGGCGACGAATGCGGGTGTCCCAGCTCCGGAGGTAATCACCAGGTTAGTCCCGGCGTTCACCGTACCGTTTGCGTTGAAGTTATAGCTGAGCGTGGTGTTGGCCCCGCTCACGCTCGTGGTTGGCGCCACGACGCCTCCATTGATGGCAGCCGTGGTGGAATCGAGATTAACTGTAACCCCAACCGTGGTGCTCGCCACCGCAGGACTCGTCACCCCGATAACCTGCAACGGCTGTAGAGCCGCCGAAGCGTTGGGAACGCCGTTGACTGCCGGGTATCCCAGCACAAGCTCGCCACCAGGGGTAACCAGTTGTCCGGCATTGTTTGTGGTGAAATCGCCAGCCCGTGTAAAGTCCTGCAGCCCATCGGAACCCTGGGTGACAAAGAATCCATTTCCAGAGATGGCCATGTTGGACGAAATGCTTGTGGCGTTCAAGTTTCCTTCGTTGAAATTGGAAGCAGTGGAGGAGACCTTGACACCCGATCCAATTTGCACTGGGTCGCCGCTGCCGTTCATCATGCCGGTCTGCAGATAGATGTCGCCAAAGGTCAGAGTCTGAGTCTTGTAGCCATTGGTGTCGATGTTGGCCAGGTTATTCGAGACGTTTTGCAGTTGCTGCTGAGCTGACGTCAGTCCAGAGAGTGGTGTCGAAAAGGATCCCATTACTTGCCTCCTGTGGCGTAATTTGTCGAACCGGAAGTGCCCATGGTTACGGGATTCAGGGACGAGTTGATCGAGGCTGCCGCTGCGCCGCTGTTGGCGAAGCCCAGAGGCATCATCGTGTTGGGGTCAAATGGAAGTTGGCTGGTGGCCGCGCCCGCGGCCGAAGGCGAAAGCATGCTGGCAGCGCCGGCGGAGGCCTGTGCAGCCTTGGTGGCTGCGGTCTCGGTTGCGTGCGTCGCGGCTTTTGTGGAGCTTCCCGTGGTACCGGTAATGGCCTGATTGATGCCGATGAGCTGTTCGAGCTGATTCAGCGAGATCATCTGGCCGACCATCTGCGTCGGATCGACAGGAGCCGTCGGGTCCTGATTTTGCAGCTCCTGCGCCAGCAGGCTCAGGAAGGTTGTGCCCAACCCGCTAGCCGAGCTGCTCGACGAGGAACTGCTCGATTCGGTCGAAGGCGTGGCGTACGTTTTCGCGCTGGCAGCTTTTGGCTGTCCGCTGGTTGCCGCCGGCATTAGCGCGCTCAAGGTTGTCGGTGACATATAGTTCGTTAACATGCCCTGCATAATCGCTCCTTCAGTTGCTTCGATCTTCCTGATCGCTACCTAAACTCTGATGTCGAGGCGGGCATAGCCTGTGGGCATTGCCGCCGCGACCGGTGAAAACTGCCGTTCGGCAACACTCTTGTCTGAATAGCTTGCAACCATGTTGCCCGCTGGCTGCCTGTCGCTGCGCGATTGGTCTTGGGAGCCGTGGCTCGTGCCGCCGAAAGTCCCTGTTCCCTGCCCTGTTGCTGCCCCATTCATGTCAATGTGCACATCCATTGGCTGATTGCCGCCCAACCTTGCCTGCATCTCCGGTAGGTGTGCGGCGAGTGTCTTGGCGAGTTCCCCATGTTCCAGCGAGATCTGAGCCGACACCATGTCTTTGCCGGCAGAGGTGCTGATCGAAATGTTGCCGAACTCGTTCGACCGCATCCCGACGCGCATCACCGATTGACCCATGCTCTGAATCAGCTTGGCTGTATTGATAACCGGCAAAGCCTGCGGCAGAGCGGTCGAGATGTGAGCGGCATTGCCGGATGTCTTCGCCGCAACCCCTGTGGTGCCCGCCGGAGCCGACGAAGTGTGATTCGGCGAAACCGTGGACGTATTTTGCGCTACTGCGGCCACTGCCGCTGCGTGAACGGCAACCGGAGCGGGAGCCATGGCCTGCGTCTGAGTCGCATCGCCACCCTGGCCTTGATTCCCCGAAGACGCCGCATCTTGAGAATCAGTCTTCTCTTCCGCTACGGTTGCGGGCTCGGCACTCTTCTTAGTGCCTGTCTGGGCGCTGCTGGAACCCTTGTCAACCGTGAGAGTATTTGCTTGCGCTTTCGACGCTGAGACCGGCTTTAGGTTCGAAACAATCGTCTGAATCGTTCCAATCGATCTGTCAAATAGCGGCAAGGATGCCAGTTGTTCGGCGATTCCGGCGGGGACACTCATCGTCGCTGTCGCGGGTGACTGATCGTGTGTTGCCGGCTGCGGATTGGGCTGGACAGGCGAATCGCTCTTCAATGCTGGAGCAACCGCGTCCTTCATAGATGCGATCGAGGCAGCCCGCGCGACAAAAGCTGGGCTTTGTGCCGTGGGTTCGTTCGCAACTGTGTTCTGAACTGCATTCGAGCTTGCATTCACAGCCACCGGCGAACGCGAGTCCTGCACTCCCGAGTTGTCAGTAGCCGGAGCCGCATCCGAGGTCGCGGGGAGGGTTGTGCTCAAATCGGCATTGCCGCTCTTTGGCAAATCCGCAATTTGGGAGATGCTTGTTTGAGATGTCTTTGCGTTGGAGATCTTCGATTGTGTTTCAACCGGCGTGGTCGATCTCGCATTCTGCGCAGACTGGTTGGCATCGGCAGCCGTTGTGTTTAGAGTTGTTGCGGGCCCGGTGAGAGGCATCTGCGCCGAGATAGAGTTCGACTCAACAACGGCCGACTGAGAGAACTTTGCCGGAGCGTTGATTGCCGGAGCCGCATCTGTCTGGGTCTCAGGAATCGCTGCCGCAGTAACATTCCACGTTGGCTGACTGGCAACCGTGTGTGAATTGTTCTGCGTTCTTGCGCTGCCGGCGAGTGCACTCTGCACTGGAATTGAGTTCGACTGAACGACAGCGTGCTGGGAGATTGTTGCTGGAGCGTTGATTGCAGCGGCGATGCTTGTCTGGATCTCAGGAAGCTCTGCCGATGCCACATTCCATATTGACTGACTGGTAACTGCCTTTGAAGCTGTCTGCGCCGTGGTCTGTCCGGCGAGAGCCATCTGCGCCGGCGTGATGTTCGATTGAACAACGTCAGGCTGAGAACTGTTTGCCGCAATGTTGCTTGCCTGCGCGACGCTCGATTGGGTCTCCGACAACCCTGTCATCCGAGCGCTTTCAGTAGTCTTCCCAGTCAATGAGTTTGAAGTGCTCTGCGTCGCTCCCGATTCGTCGGCGGCCACCGGCACCGGGATAAAACTCGATTGGACAGTGGCGGACTGGGAGATGTTTGCCGGAGCATTGCTTTGTGAGGCGACGTTCAATTCCGCCTTAGCCAACCCCATCGCCAGAACAGTTTCCGTAGGCTGACTGGCCACATCGCTCCCAGTTTTTTGAGGTGCCGCGGGCTCGGAGATGGGCACCTGCACGGGGATAATGTTCGACTGGACGGCAACAGGCTGAAAAATGTCTGCCTGAGCATTGCTTGATTGGGCGACGCTCGTTTGCTTCTTCGCCAATCCTGCGGATCGAAGATTGCGAGTCGTCGGGACGTCTGAATCTCTCGCAGTATTCCTGGCAGTCGCCATCTTGCCGGAGAGCATCGACGCTGCGGTGAAACTCGATTGAATTCCGGTTGGCAGGACGATGCTTGTCGAGCCAGTGTCTGTCAGGACGGCGCTCGATCCAGTTCCTACCGACCCAGCCGCCGTTAAGCTCTGTGCAAAGAGGCCGGCTGTGTTGGTCGATCCTCCGTCCCCGGAAGTCAACCCAACCAGGGAGGTCCCCTGTAATAGGACGCTGGCATTTGTTTCCTGAGTCTGCTGAGAGGCAGCCGGCGACAGTGCAGCAGCGCGATCTGGAGCAGCATCCGCAGAATCCACACCCGGCGTATTCGCATCACCGGAATCCGATCTCTGACGGCGTCCGGCCTTGCTGCCGTTATCGCCTGTGACGTTGTTCTCAGAAAACGACTTCGATGCCGCGAGCAGTGACTCGCAAAATCCCTGCAAGGGTTGCCCTGTGCCCTGCGCCGCGGAGCGGGGGGCCGCAGGCGAGGGAGAGAGGATATCGACGATGGCTTTTGCGATCACGCCTTCTTATTGGCATGTGAGGGACCAAATAGTCTCTGCGTCCTGGCTGCGAATCGAGGCTGCTCTGTTCTTTAGAATCAACAGGCTCGACAATCTCGGTTCCGCCCCGCACAAGGTTCGGTCTAAAGTCGGCAACATTTGCCGCATCGCAAATAGGCAAAGGATGCCGGGTTGCCAGCCACAAGGCACTCTGGATCGGACTTTCAGACAGCATCGCCACCACGATCGCCAAGACTGGCGACAGCGAGTCGCAAAGGCCAATACGCCTTTGCAGCAAAGCTTAGTCTGAGATGGATTGGTCGATTCTTTGAAAGTGATGGAATGGGAATGGAGGGTAATACGATCGGTTGCCGAAGGATTTTCTTCGCGGGTGTTTTCTACGAAGCCAGCGCGGGCGCAAAGCGCGTTTCAAGCCCGGCTCTGCTCATCGCCGCAGCCAGCAAAATGATACAGAAGGCAAGGCTCATACGCGGCCTCGTCTGGCAATGAAGTTATCGTCGATGGTCTTCTGTTCCATGCGCGCAACATCCGATTCGTATGCGCTCCGCTGCTCCTCGTGCATGCCGGTGAGCATCTCGCGATTCCGCCGCGCAGCCTCGTAGACAACCACCTGCCTGGCGCGCAACTGTTCCAGCTTCCCGATCTTCTCTTCCAGCTCTTTTCTGCTTTGCTTCAGGCCGTTGATCTCTCCATAGAAGGCATGGATGTTTCGTCCAAGATATGCCTTGAAGACATTGGCCCTGTGTGCTTCATCGGCTTCCGCAATTCTGGCTTCTGTGAGCGCAAGGGCTTCGCGCGTCCGCGCCAGTTCAGAGAGAATCTGTTGCAGAATCCGCTCCTCTTTTTCTTCAACAATTCCACGGACCCTGAGCACTGCCGCAAGTGAAAACTGGAAAGACATATCAGCACGCTATCTCGAGAAGGGATTTGACCACATTTGGAAAGCTGACAATCTGTTCGGGACGCTGATGGAGGAATGCATTCAACTGCGGCAGGATCTCGACAGCCCGGTCGAGCGTCGGATCGGCGCCCTTCTGGTATGCGCCGATGCGAATCAAGTCTTCAGACCGCTCGTAAGAAGCCATCAGCAGGCGAAGAGCTTTGGCCCTCTGTATGTGCTCTTCCGAAGTAATATTTGGCATCAGGCGGCTCAGGCTTTCAAGTATCGAGATCGGCGGATAGTGGTTTCTCATGGCCAGGTTTCTGTCCAGGATCACGTGTCCATCGAGCAGCGACCGCACCGTATCTGCCACCGGGTCCTGCTGATCGTCGCCTTCCATCAACACCGTATAAAAAGCTGTGATGCTGCCGCCCTTGAAGCAGCCGGCGCGCTCGACCAGACGAGCAAGCATGTTGAGCACCGAGGGCGTGTAGCCCTTGGCTGTTGGCGGCTCGCCGGCCGACAGTCCGATCTCGCGCTGCGCCATGGCAAATCGCGTGAGCGAATCAACGACCAGAAGCACATTCTTCCCCGTGCTGGCAAAAAACTCCGCGATGGCGGTTGCCGCCAAGGCAGCGCGCAATCGCAAGAGCGGGGACTGATCAGAGGTCGAGACAACCACGACGCACCGCTTTCGTCCTTCGTCGCCAATCACTTCGAGAAACTCCCCAACTTCACGCCCGCGTTCGCCCACCAACGCCAGCACCGTCATATCGGCACTTGTCCCGCGGGCCATCATGCCCAGCAGCGTACTTTTTCCCACTCCGCTGCCGCCAAAGATGCCCAGGCGCTGTCCGCGTCCGCAAGTGACAAATGCGTCCAGGGCGCGGATGCCGCAACCAAGCGGCTCGCGAATGGGAACGCGATCGAGCGGAAGCGGGGCAGACCCATCCACCCACACCGCTCGCTCACCCCGGTATTCGCCTTTTGAATCGAGCGGCGTGCCGGTCGCATCGATCACCCGGCCCAGCAGATCGCTGCCAACCCTGATCGAAGCACGCGTCCCCCAGGCGACGATCCGGTCGCCGAAGCGAATGCCCTGCGGATTCTCGACGGCCATGGATAGAAGCGTTGAACCGCGAAAGCCAACCACTTCGCCCGAGTACTTTTTCCCCGTCGCATTGGTAATCTCGCAAGACTCTCCGACAGAACAGAAGGGTCCTTCGGACTCGATCAGGTTGCCGACCACCTGCAAGACGCGCCCGCGCCAACGCAGCGTCGACCCACGGTCTAGACGGTCGAAGTAAGGAGCAAGCGGCCTCGCGGTATTCATTTGATCGCGGGCCTCTGTGCAAGCAGATCAAAGAATCCTTGCTCAACCTCTTTCAACTGCGCGTCGATGCTGAAATTTGCAGAGCCAAGATCCGTTTCGAGAATGCAATCGTCCGGACTCAACTGCGCATCTTCAATGATCGTGATGGTCGAGCCATTCATGGAACTCGCCAGATATTCGCGCCACTTTTCCGCGTTGGCCGGCGAAGTGCGGACTGAAACGCTCGATCCGTCGTGCAGCTTATCCACGGCGACGCGAACCAATGCCGCAACCAGCATCGGGTCGACCTGGGCCTCGCGATGCAGGATCTTTGAGGCGATGGCCAGAGCCAGATGAACCACGTCGGACTCAACCCTGGAGAAATAGCTCTTCCGCTCAGCAACGAAGAGTTCCAACGCGTGAGCGATCTTTGCGGCCTCTTTCGCCGATCTCGTTTCATACTCCGCGCGAAGGCGTCTTTCGGTCTCATCCGCCGCCTCAGCGCGCGCACGATTCAACAGGTCGTTCATCTCCTGCGTTGTCGGAGCCGGTGTCGCTTGCTGCTCTCGCTCTTGTCCCGCCGCGACGGCGGGGTGCTTCGGTTCTCTTGAAACCGGCGCGGGGGGCGCGCTCATATCCCGGTACAAGTACGAAGTGACAGGAGCGGGGAATGCATGGCTTGCTGCTTCATCAAACGAGATACTCATCATTTCCATCCCCCTTCAATACAATTCTGCCTTCGGCCTCAAGCTGCCGGGCAATCGTCACAATCTCGGTCTGCGCCTTGATGACTTCTTTGCTGCGAACCGGGCCCAGCAGCTCGATATCTTCTTTGAGCATTTCGACGGCCCTGGTCGACATGATCCTGAAGAAATGATTCTTCAACTCTTCGGCGGTCCCCTTGAGGGCCGTCGCCAGCGTTCTCTTGTCAATAGCTCCCGCAAGCTCGCGAATGTGCGCCTCGCCGACATGCAGAAGATCTTCAAAGGTGAACATGAGATCGCGAATGCTGATGGCCAGGGTCGGCTCTTCGTTCTCGATATTTTCCAGAATCTCCTGCGCCACGGTCGTGTCGATGCAGTTCATGATGTCCGCCACGCTCTGGAAACCCGAGTAAGTCCGCTTGCCTTGCTCTCCAACCGCCTTCAGCCGCTGGCTCAGCATGATCGATACCTTCTCCGCCATCTCCGGCGAGAAGCGGCGCAGGTTGGCCAATCTCTTCACCGCTTCGGAGCGGATATCATTCGGAAGACTCATCAGCAGCGCCGACGCCTGGCGATCGCCGAGTTGGCCGAGAATCAGTGCGATCGTCTGCGGATGTTCGCTCTCCAGAAATCTCGCCAGCTTCTGCGGATCGGCCCTCTGCAACGACTCCAGGGGTTTCAATTCCCTGGCCTTGGTCAGCCGGTGCAGAATGCTCTCCGCCTCAGTTTCTCCAAAGGCCTTCACCAGCAGGCGCTGCGCGAGTTCATAACCGCCTTGAACGAGGTAGTCCTGAGCCTGGGTCATCCGCTGATACTCTTCAATGACCTGAACCGTCAGTTCCACTGGAATGGTTCCAAGGCTTGCCACTTCGTCGGCAACAAGCTGCAAGTCCGCTTTATTCAAATCGCGAAAAACGGTCGCGGCAACGTCCTCGCCGAGGACCGTCAGCAGAATTGCGGCCTTGCGAGCGCCGCTCAGGTTGGCTCTCTCCGTCGCCATGGTTATTGAGCCTCTTCCCGCAGCCATGCACGCACGGCGATGGTGCTGCTCTCAGGCTCCGCCTGCACAAACTCCGCGAGTTGCTTCTTCAACATCACCGAACGCCGGGCAAGACTTGAGGCGGGTTCCAACGTTGGCTCCTCCTCCTCGTGCGGAAGCTGCGCCGGTGCGTGGGATGAGACGAGCAGCGAATTCGGAATGGAAAGAATGCGCTTCTGGATGGGCCGGATCGTGAGTAGATAGACAAGCACAAACAAGCCCAGCAACACAGCATAACGAAGGACGAACGAGTAGTCGTTCAGGCCCTTCCGCGCTTGATCGACGAAGGTGGCAGGGCCAAGATCGGCGGCCGCGGGCCGGTCAAACGAAAGATTCTCGATGCTGACAACATCGCCGCGAACGCTGTTGAACCCGATGGCCGCCTGCGCGAGATCGCCGATCAGCTTCATCTCTTCGGGCGTTCTTTTGCGGTGCGTCTCAACCCATTTGCCATTTTGCTGCTTGCGCTCGATTGCATCGTCGAGCACCACCGCGGCGGTCAGGCGGCGGATGCCTCCCGCCGGCTCGATCGTGTGGCGGGTCGTTCGATTCACGCCGTAGGTGTTGCTGTCGGTCTTTGAAGACTGGCCCGGATCCTTGGCAACAGGCGTACCAGTCTTGCCGGTTGGCACATTGCTCGCGGTTCCAGGAACGCCCGCGATACCTGCGCCCGGACCCGTCATCTCTTCAGAGTGCTGCATCGTGAGCACGGCGCTCACCGCCGGATCGTACTTCTCCTGGCTCTCTTCGCTGCTGCCGTTCTCATACTCGACATTCACACTGGCGCGAATGCGGTCGGCTCCGACAACCGGCGCCAGCGTCGCGATCAACCGCCGCGTCAGTTCCTGCTCGAGCCCTTCGCCTCCTGGACCGCTGCCGCCTCCCGGCCCAAGCGCTTGACCGGAATCGGCATCGACGATCACCACATCCGCCGGCTTCAATTCATCTACCGCTCCCGCAACCAGACGCGAAATGGCCTGCGCGTCCTCGCGCGAGAGGCTTCCGCGGCGAAGGCGCAGCGTCACCGAAGCCTTTGCGCCGCGCGTTCTATCAAGAAAGACCGAGTCGCTCGCCATCACCAGATGTACCCGGGCGCTCTTCACGTTGCTGATCGTTTGGATCGTCCGCTCCAACTCGCCTTCAAGCGCGCGCTGATAATTCACCTTCTCATCGAACTCTGTCTGCCCCCATGAAACCTTGTCGAAGATCTCGAAGCCGATGCGCCCGCTGTGCGGCGATTCGTGCGATGCCACTTCCAGCCGCGCAGCGTCTACCTTGTCGGCCGGAACACTGATCGACGTCCCGTCCGGACTGATCACGTAGGGAATTTTCTTGGCCGCCAACTGCGCTGAGATCGCCTGGGCATCGGCCGGTTCCAGCCCGCTCATCAGCGGCTTCATGTCGGGTGTCGAGATCATCTTCGCAAAGAAGATAGCCGCCGCCAGCGTAATCGCCAGGCCGACGCCGAAGAAGGCTTGCTGTTGCGGACGAAGTCCCGTCCAGAATATCTTTGCCCGTTCCATGGCCTGGTTGAATCCTGGCCCTTGTTTTGTGGTCGCTAACTGAGTCTTGGCCGCCATAAGTCCCCGATCCCGCCGCTCTCTTTGAGGCCCGTGCCAGAAACTGCATCCCCAATGCGATGTTCCTGTGTGCGCACCCTGCAGGGCGCATCATTTAAAACTGCATCTTCTCGATGTCCTGATACGCGTTCACAATCTTGTTGCGAACCTGCATCATCAACTGAAAGGCCACGTCCGCCTTCTCCACAGCGATCATCACCGAACTCATGTCGGCATTGCCGCCCTTCAGCAGGTTGCCGATCTGTTGCTCGGCGCCGCCGTTGAGCTGGTTCACCTGTTGAAGCACATTGCTGAGTACGCTGCCGAAGCCGCCTTCCGCTCCGCCGGTTTCTTGCGGAAACAACTTAGGAAGGCTGCCGATCGAGCCGATGGAACCGAGACCTGCGATTGGGCTGCTCATCTTCTTGTCTCCTGCTTAACTCTTGAGGATGTCGATCGATTGCTGGATCATCTGCTTGGCCGCGGCCACTGCCGACGCATTCAACTGATAAGAGCGAACCGAGCTCATCAGGTCCACCATCTCCATCACCGGATTGATAGCCGGATACGCAACATAGCCGTCCTTGTTCGCGTCTGGATGGTTTGGCTCGTAGCGCATCACAGGTGGCGTCGGATCCTCGATCACTTCAGAGATCTGCACGGTGCCGGGCGTTGATCTGTTCATGTTGCCGGCTAGAGCCAGGTGGAAACCCGAAGGATTGGACGCCTGGAAAACGACTTCCTTGCGCCGGTAGGGTCCGCCGGCTTGCGTGTGTGTGGTCTCGGCGTTCGCCATGTTCGCGGCGACAATCTCTGAGCGCTGCCGCTCTGCCGCCAAGGCCGATCCGCTGATAGTTAAAGAGTCGAAGAGATTCATTACTGTCCTCCCCCATTGATGGCGCTGAGCATCTCGTGGAACTGTTGCTTGATCAACTGAATGCCGATTTGATATTGCAGTTGCGTCTCAGACATCAGCAGTCCCTCGCGATCGAGGTTCACGTTGTTGCCGTCCGCCCGCTCCATCAAGCCGGGGACCTCCTGCACGACAGGAGTCAACTGCGCGGTTCCATTGCTATCTCCGGATACGCTCAAGGCCCCGTTGATAGCCTTCGTCAACTCGCCGTGAAAATCGATATCCCGTGTGTGATACCCGGGAGTGTCCACGTTGGCCATGTTGGCTGAGATCACCTGTACACGGGTTGAATTCAGCTTCAGATAACTTTCAAGCGTTGAAATTAAGGGCATGGATGACATCAGGCATATCTCCTTGGAGGGAGTCCATACTCCCTGATTTTGTTGCGCATTGTGCGCAGGCTGATCCCCAGCATCTCGGCGGCGTGCGTACGGTTGCCATTCGCCAGCGCGAGGGTGTTTTCCAGATGCATCTTTTCGATCACCGAGATCGGCGTGCCGGCGGCAGGCAGTCCACGCGGTGCGGTTTGCGTGCCTCCCATGGGATGAAACTCCCTGTAGAAGCACTCATCATCGATCGTCCTGCCCTGATTCAGCGAGAGAACGCGGCACATGAAATTCGCCAGCTCTCTCACGTTGCCTGGCCAACTGTATTCCTGAAGCTTCTCAATGAAGCTCGCATCCAGCTTCGGCATCGAGCAATTGGTCTCGGCGGCGAACTTCTCGGCAAAGTGCTGGGCAAGGGCGGGAATGTCTTCCAGACGCTCGCGAAGACCCGGAATCGAAAGTGGAATGACATTCAGCCGATAATACAAATCGGAACGGAAGCGGCCCTGCTCCACCATCGAAGCCAGCGATGCGTTGGTAGTCGCAATCACGCGAATGTCGACGTGGATCGAACGCGTCTCGCCGAGCCTTTCGAACTCGCGCTCCTGAAGGATGCGCAGCAGCTTGGGCTGCAGATTGAGCGGCATCTCGCCGATCTCGTCGAGCAGCAGCGTGCCGCCGTCTGCCAGTTCGAACTTGCCAGCCTTAGCGCCGTTTGCGCCTGTGAAGGCCCCTTTGGCATGTCCGAAGAGTTCACTCTCCAGCAGGTTTTCCGGCACCGCCGCGCAGTTCACTGCAACAAATGGCTTGCGGCTGCGGTCGCTGGATTGATGGATGAACTTCGCCATCAGTTCTTTGCCGGTGCCGCTCTCGGCTTCGATCAGCACATCGGCATCCGTGCTTGCCGCGGCGCGCGCGCGCTGCAACGCCTGCAGCAAAGCGGGAGAACGCCCGATGATTCCTGGGCTCACGACCTCTTCATTCACAATTTTGTTTGGAATGTTAGCGGAGACTGTCTTCTCGTTGATCCGCTGCATCACGCGAACTGCGGCGGCCTGGAGCTGTTCAAACGAAACTGGCTTCGTCAGATAATCGAATGCCCCGCTGCGCATCGACTCCACGGCCTCGGGAACGCTGCCAAACGCCGTCAGCAAAATCACCGCCGTCGTCGGCGAATTCTTCTGCACCGAGCACATCACCTCGAAGCCGTCGCCATCCCTCATGCGGATGTCGCTGACCACCAGATCGAAGCTCGTCAGCTCGAAGGCTCGAGCCGCGTCGCGAACGCCGGTGGCCGTTTCCACCCGCCAACCGTGGCGCAGGAAGTTGGCCCGCAATGCGGTCCTCATTCCTGGTTCGTCGTCGACTACTAATACCGAAGATTCACTTTTCTCTTCAATCGTGCTGTTCATGCCAAGGCCAATTCCATCTGGTGCACAGGAAAATGGAGCGTGAATCGAGCCCCTGAATGCGCACAGTTCTCTGCGGAGATCCGCCCGCCGTGCTGCTTCATGATGCGCTCGCAAACTGCCAGGCCCAGTCCGGAGCTGTCGCCGCTCCCGCTGAAGCCTGGTTCAAAAATGCGGTCAATCTGGTCATCCCGGATACCGCAACCCGTGTCGGAGAACTCGGCGATGAGTTGCTCGGCGTTCTCTCCGTTCTTGTTCTTCGCGCCGCTTCCAAGCCGGAGCGAAACCGAAACATTGCCGCCCGCCGGAGTATGGCGAATGGCATTTGAAACCAAATTGAGTACAACCTGCTGAAGGGCGCTTGCATTGCCCATCACATGAATCTCGGCTGCGCCGCCGAGCCACTCCAGTGATACCGCCGCCTGATCCGCAAGCGGCTGCACAAACTGGATCGCATTGCCAATCACCCCAGAGAGCGCCACCGGCGCAAGAGCCGGCGAACCGGAGCCATGGAAGCTCAGAACATTGTTCACCGTCCCCGACAGCGAACGGATGCCGGCGCGCAGATGAGAGATCCATTCGCCGCGCCGCTCATCGTCCGTCTCAATTAATTCAGCGAAGAGTTCCAGGCTGGCTAATGGGTTTCTAATTTCATGAGCGAGCGTGGTCGTGATCTCTGCCAGCGCCATGGCCTTGCGTCCAGTTTCACGCTCCTGCTCGGCACGTTTCTGCGCCGTCACGTCGCGCAGAATCAAAATCGTCTTGTCCAGCGCGCTCTGCTCGCCCGATTCGCGAAAGAGCTGGCGGTTGTGAACAACGATCCAGCGTTTGCCCTCGGCGCCGCGAACGCAGAACTCCTGCTCCGTATCGCTCGTAGAGGCGTCTTCGTACCATGCGTCAAGATTGACACAGCTCCATGCCGAGATCTGCCGCAGGGTCGTCGTCGATTCTGAGTTGAACTGCGTCTCATCAAGTCCCAGCAACCGCCGGCTCTCCGGGTTGATGATCGAGATCTGCCCGTCGCAATCCAGAACCAGCACGCCGCAAGGCATCGAGTCCACAATCTGCTGCAGCGCCAGCCGCATCCCCTCGTTTTCGGCAAGGCTCGTGTTCAGTGCAGCATTCCGTTCCGCAAGCTCCTGGCCCAGTTGAGCAACTTCCTCCTGCAAAGCACGGTAGGAGCTCTCCAGCTTCGAGGCCGCCGCGATGAATTCGGAGAACTCGCCAGCCAATAGCATGGCGCTCCGGGTCTGCATCTCGGCTTCCATCTCGGCTTCGTCCCTCGAATTGATTAACTGGCAGACGCTGCCCTCGGCCTGAGGAGGGCTGGTTTGCCCGCCACTCAGGCCGCCGCTCGATTCATCCGTGAGCGGGAGATTTATTTGCGCAAGATGAGAAGTAGGCAGCATCTGCCTATCGACTATGCACGATGAGGGCCAACTTGATTTGAGTTTTCAAAGGGAGGAGATCGGAAGGCGAAACCGCGTCTATATATATGTTCCGAAAGCCATAGAGACAATAGCCTTTGCTCGCGGCAGACCTTGGAATCCATCTTCTTGCAATCAAACCCGATGCCCTCGCCGCAGCCGTCGGGCAAACTTTGCCGGGCGTTGTCTTAGAAGAGAATGTGCCGGGCCAGGATCTCCCGCTCACCGCCGACCACGATACTGGACCGCTCGATTACATTCTTCAACTCACGAACATTCCCCGGCCAATTGTGCTGCTGCAGGGCCTGGTTCGCATCCGCGCTCAGGGTCACGCCGGGAGAGTACTTCTCCAGAAAGGCCTCGGCAAGCTGAACGACATCTCTGCCCCGATCCCGCAAGGGCGGCAGCTTGATTGGGAAGATCGCAAGGCGATAGTACAGGTCTTCGCGAAACAAACCCTGCTTGACCCGGCTCAACAGATCGGCGTTGGTCGCGGCGACCACCCTGACATCCACCTTCAAATTGTCGTTGCCGCCGATCCTCTGCACCTCTCCCTGCTCGAGGAAGCGAAGAATCTTGCTTTGTAGAGAGAGCGGCATATCGCCAATCTCATCGAGGAAGAGCGTTCCGCCATGCGCCGCATGAATACGGCCGATGCGCGACTGCACGGCGCCGGTGAACGAGCCCTTCACATAGCCGAAGAGTTCGGCCTCCAGCAGCGACTCCGGGATCGCGGCGCAATTGATGACCACCAGGGGCTGCTTTTGGCGCAGGCTGATCAGATGGATCGCCTGGGCCACGAGGTCCTTGCCTGTGCCGCTCTCCCCAGTCACCAGCACCGTCGTATCCCGGCGGGCGACCATATGGGTGAGCTGATAAACCTGCTGCATCGGCTCCGAGTCTCCGATCATGCCGCGAATGCCCATCCGGCCCTCTGCATGAGTCCGCATCCGGTGCAATTGCTCGGGGGAGATGGAATTGGACGGCGCATTGCCGCCGCTATAAAGAAGCTCCGTCAGTTGGGCCGACAGCAATGTGGGCGATGAGGTGCCCAGAACAAGCTGCCCGGTATGCGAATTCACCGAGAGGATCTGGATATTGGGGAACTGCTCGCGAACCATTGCGCTGAATTCGCCAGACTCCAGATCGGGGAGCAGAGGATCGAGCAGCAGAATCTCGCTGACGTTTTCGTTCAGGCACTCAAGCGCTTCGGCGCCGCTCGCGGCTTCAGTCAGATTCCAGCGGGGCTGACGCAGCTTTTCTCTGAGCGCCACGCGAAGCCTGCTGTTCGGGCTCACCAGCAACACGCTGATGACTGTGCTTTCGTCCGCGCGAAACTTCGGAAAAGTCGACGTGCCCATCAATGGTCCTTCTGCTACGGTCATGGTATCAGCCGCGCACAGTTGACTCGAATCATCGATCCGCAATCAGCAATAATGCGCGACCGGTGCTCCCTGCAGCTCGATCCGCACGCTGAAGGGCTTCAGACTCCACGAGAACTCGGCCTGCTGGCTTCGTATATTCGCCTCGGCAAAGGCCATGCTGAGCCTCGTTTCGGCATTCATTGCATCAACCGATGACGTCAGGTTTTGCACCACCACTCGAACCGCATTGGAAGACGCCGCATTGGAAGACAAGGATGAGGCAATCAGCTCGACCGTGTCTTCGGGACGCGATACGGCGTGGGCGATCAGCAGCACGGTCGACAGCGCCTGAAGAGTCCGCGCCTTGTCGATGAGAACCGGCTGGCAATCCTCTGAGACGATCGAGCGGAGGAAGATCTTGTCTTCCTTGAATAAGAGGTTGACTCCGTCTGCCACATGCGCAAGCAACGGCACGATCGGCGTCTCGCATAGCTGAGGCTTGGTGCTCTCCGTGCTCACAAGCTGCTGCAGGCAACTGAAGAACGTGCACAGCCGTTCGACTTCATGGGCTGAGCTGGCCGCAAGTTCCCTGAGTTCTTCAACACTCATCCGGGCTATATAGCTGTTGCCCAGGCTGGCGCGAAGAACAGCCAACGGCTGCGCACTGGCATGGATACACTGCGATAAGTTAAAGCAAAGCGCTTCTGACGAGGACTTCGACACCGGTGATCCCCCCAGGACTTACTCCTGCTGTTCGTTGCTCAAGACGTACCCTACGCCCCGGACCGTGCGGATCAATTTGACTTCCCCCTCGATGTCAATCTTGTCTCGCAGATACTTCATGTACACATCGACGATATTGGTCGTGGAATCGAATGTCGTGTTCCATACTTCCTGCATGATGGTCGCGCGCGACACAGCCTTGCCCGCGTTGTTCATCAGATATTCGAGCAGGGAAAATTCGCGCGCCGTCAGATCGACCCGCCGCTCGCCGCGCTGCACCCAGTGCTCATCCCGGTTGATGGTCAAATTGCCCACCTTCGATGCGTTCGTCGCGGGAGAATAGTTGCGCCGCAGCAGGCCTCGAACGCGCGCCAGCAACTCCAGGAACGAGAATGGCTTGATCAGGCAATCGTCGGCGCCCTGTTCCAATGCCGAGACCAGATCGTGCGTATGATTCCTCGCCGTCAATACCAGGATGGGAAGCCGCGGATGACTCTGTCGAACCTGTTTCAAGACCGCCATTCCGTCCATCTTGGGCAGGTTCAGATCGAGAATGACGAGATCGTATGTCGATCCCCTGATGTCGTCGCGAGCCGCCTCGCCATCGTGACGGATCTCCACGGAAAAGTGCCGGCGCTTGAGTTCGCGGCTGAGGAACTTTCCCAGAGGAACATCATCGTCAACCACAAGGATCTTCTGCCCGGTCGAGGTGGGCTCCCCTTCGAGGGCTCCATCTGCAACTGGCAGTGATGTTGCGTCACCGGAATGCACACCGCTGTCCAGCGACTTCGATGAATGTGATTGAGAACACATAGCTTTGATTTGCAATGTTATCATCCAATTCTAATTTAGACAAAGATAGGTTTACAAGAGATTATTTTTATTGATTCTAAAGGAGATATGGTAATTTTCTCGATCACGCAGGTTAAACTGCCCCCATTTCTCTCCTACGCATGTGCAATTTAATGCAACATGAGATCTCGACGGGTGAGTCTCACGGCGTCTACCGTGAACCCAGGAGTCCCTCACACGGCAATTCCAAGCCTTGCCGGTAGCGCCCTAAAGAATTGTTGAATGCATCGAGAAACGGCAGCCCGAAACTATACTGAAACTCTGGCGGCATTGTGCCGATAGACGCGATGAGCCATAGGAGGGCAGACCTGTCCTCCGTCCAGAACCGGGAGGACCCCGCGGCAATGAGTGACCCGAAGAGCATCCGCAAGTTTGAATATCGGCCTTGCCGTGTCGCAACAGGCTTCAACGTGGATTTCGAGGTAGAAGGCGAGACGCTCTATGGTCTATGCCGCGATGTCAGCGATACGGGCATTCGCGTCAAGCTGGAGGGCTCTGTCGTGGTCGGCGACTCCGGGCTGCTTACCCTTCGCCATCCATTGGGCGTGCTCAAAGTGGAAGCCAACGTAGCCTATATTGACCAATATCACGTCGGGCTTGTTTTCGTTTTTGAGACGAATCGGGAACGCATCAACGCACTCGAGTATATGAGCGTCGTCGCCAACCACGCAGCCGCTGCCATGGTCATTCAATTCCCATAGCGATGACGCGCATCTTGCGCAGACATCCTTGGATGCACGTTGTATCAGAGCATGGCTTCAATCGTGCCGCAACGCCACTAAACCACAATCGGCTTTAGCCTTCGTAAGAACGCTGGTCCGCAAATCGACTTATCCAGACCCCCTCAGTTATTGACTGGCGGCAGTTTGCCCGTGCTGACGACGGCAGAAGGCGGCTGATCTGAAATCGACATATATTGGATGATCAATGTGATCCTGCGGTTCGATGCATCGAAAGGTTGCTTAGGCTTGCGGAGTCTGCGATCGGCGAAACCGCGCACCTGCGACACTTGATTTGGATGTATCCCGCTGCCTTCCATCAGGCGTCTGGCCGTGTTCGCTCGATCTGTCGAGAGCTCCCAATTCCCGTATGCCCCGATGGTGGAATAGGGCTTGGAATCCGTATGCCCTTCGATCGAGAGCGAATTGGGCAGCTTGCCGATCTCTGGAGCAAGTACCTTCAGAAGGCTTTGCAGGACAGGAGTCGGCTCCGCGCTTCCCAACTCGAAGAAGGTTCCGTGAGGATCCTCCATCAGCTCGATCTGCAACCCTTCTGGAGTGACGGTGATCTCGATTAGCTTCTTGATCTTGTCAAAGTTCGCCATCTTCGACATGGCCTTCATCAGTTCTTCTTTCAACTTGGTCATGTCTTCCTGTTTCACGGCTGCGGCATCGCCGACCCCGCCCAACAGCGTTCCCTTTTTCTGGCCCGTGCCGTTCGGATCGCGAAAATATCCCCCCACCGCCTCCTGAACAGGCTTGCTGCTGTTCATCAGCCACATCACGATAAACAACGACATCAGCGCCGTCACAAAGTCGGCGTAAGCCACCTTCCACGCGCCGCCGTGGTGGCCGCCGTGACCGGACTTCTTCTTGACGATAATGACCTGTTCATCGGCTACCATGATTGCGCCACCCTACGCGGCTTCAAACTCCTCCACTGCGGGCTCTCCAACTTTCTCCCTGCATGCCTTTTCCACCTCGAAGAAGTTGGGGCGCGAGTGCTCCGGAATTGCCCTGCGGCCCATTTCAACCGCCAGAATCGGCGAGGTACCTTTGATGAAGGCGAGCATCATGACGCGAAGCACGTGGTAGTAGCTGTGTTCCTCTTCCACCGTCTTCGACAAGTTCGAGGCCAGCGGACCCACCAATCCATAACACAGAAGAATTCCCAGGAAGGTCCCAACCAGAGCCGCGGCGACCTTGCGTCCGATCTCTTCGGGAGGCCCTCCGAGCGACTGCATTGTCACCACAACGCCCAGAACCGCGGCCACGATTCCCAACCCCGGCAGCGCATCGGCCATGGTGTTCAGCGATTGGCTCGGCTGGTTTGACGTCATGTGATGGACCTCCATATCCAGTTCCATCATCTGGTCTACGTCAAACGCACTGACTCCGCCGGTGATCGCCATGCGCATCGTATCGCAAACAAAATCGCGAGCATGATGGTCCTTGAGAAAGACGGGGTACCGGGAAAAGAGCGGGCTGCTATTCGGCTCTTCGATATCCCCTTCAATGGCGATTGCCCCCTCTTTGCGGGACTTGGCGAGGAGGTCGAACATCATCTTGAGCGTATCCAGATAGCGTTGCTTTGAAAACGGCGATCCCTTGATCACGCTTCCCACTTCAGTCAGGATTTTCTTTAGAATATGCATCGGGTTGGCGGTCAATAGCGTGCCGATCGCCGCGCCACCGATAATGATCAGCTCGGAAGGCTGGAGCAGGACTGCGATCTGGCCCTTTTCCATCAGGTAACCAGTGACGACGCAGCCAAAGACAACCAGGATTCCAACTATCTGAAACATTCTCTATCCCATCCCGTCTGCTAGCGCTTTCCACCCGGTCTGAATGAGACCGCAAATCCGCTGAGCCGGCTGCGTGAACAGCACACCCGCTCTCTCTCCATCGGCATGTCAAAACATCTATTTCAACGGGTGCGGCAGGGGATTTGAGAGGTCCGTGAACCGGGCAGGTCGGCCGGTGCGATTCGTAAGCGATAGATATATCAGGGAAATCTTCCGTAACCAGGCTATTTGCCACCAGCAACCGGGCAGTTCCGCCGCAACCCGGCCGATCGAAGCTGTAATGGGGTGTCCTAAATCGCGAGGCGCGAAGGAATTTTCATCGATGAATCCAGCAGTTGGCGGACCTTCCTCAACAAGTCATTCTGGGTGAAAGGCTTCTTGAGGAACGCATCGCTGCGTCCAGGTATGCGCGACGGGGCAACCGACTCGTCGTCGAATCCCGAGACATAAAGCACCTTGGTCTCCGGCCTTGACTTGATCACTCTGGCCGCCAGATCGACCCCGCTGAAACCAGGCAAAACCACGTCCGTGATCAGCAGCGAAATAGCTCCGGGATGATCCTCTGCGATGCGAAGAGCTACGGCTGGGTCGCCTGAATCGAGCACCGTGTACCCGCCGTCTTCGAGAAGCCGCCGTATCAGTCCGCGCAGCGACCCGGCATCGTCCACCAGCAGGATGGTCTCTGCCTCTCCGCGCACCGGCACCGGCTTCTCCGGCCGTGCAGCCTCCGGTTTCCGGCTGGAGCGGGGAAAATAGATCTTGAATGTCGCTCCTGCGCCGGGCTGGCTGTGAACCGAGATTGCGCCCCCGCTCTGCTCCACGATGCTGAAAACAGTGGACAGGCCGAGACCCGTTCCTTGCCCGAATGGCTTGGTGGTGAAGAAGGGTTCGAAGATGCGGGATTGAGTTTCCAGGTCCATCCCGGCTCCCGTATCGCTCACGCTCAACATCACATAGCTGCCCAGCCGCATGGAAGGATGTTGCGCGGCATTCCCCTCATCGATCTCAACGTTGGCGGTCTCAATCACAATCTTGCCGCCTTCGGGCATGGCGTCCCGCGCGTTGATCGCCAGGTTCATCAGCACCTGTTCAAGCTCGCTCGGATCGGCGTCGATGCTTCCCAGTTCGCGTCCGGGCAAAGTGGCCAGCTCAACGCCATCCCCG
Organism: uncultured Acidobacteriaceae bacterium; assembly: GCA_963843625.1. Lineage (GTDB taxonomy): Bacteria > Acidobacteriota > Terriglobia > Terriglobales > Acidobacteriaceae > Telmatobacter. The sequence continues at coordinate 30,149 of CAWJLK010000008.1, read as the reverse complement.
ATCAGCCGGCCAAGCAACTTCTCCAATCGGCTCACGGTCTCGTTCAAATCCACGGCCACCCGCTCGACCGCTTGGCCGCGGCTGAAGGCGAGCAGGCGTTGCGTCAGATTCCTGGCGGATACCCCCGCGTCGTGAATCTCACGGATCATCTTGAGGCTCGCCTCGGGCAGAGCCGTCTCGTCTCCCAAAATCTCGCAGTGTCTCAGAATGACCGCCAGCAGGTTATTGAGGTCGTGAGCCAGGCCTCCGGCGATTTGGCCAACCGCCTCCATCTCCTGTGAGTGTTGAGTGTGCAGCTCATGCCGAACGGCGTCTTCTCCCTGGCCCAGGTTGCGGATATTGCATTGGACCAGCGTGCCTCCGTTGCGGCGATAAACATTGCCCGTGACCTCCGCGGCAACGGATTCACCGCCCTTAGTCATCAGGGGCAGATTGTCATAGCGCACATGCCCCTTCTCGACAAGCTCATGAAACGCGCGCTTGCACGCATCCTCATCCCTGGGAAGACCGATCTCCCAAAGGGTCATGCCAAGCAATTCCACGGGGGAGTAATCGAGCATCCTCGCAAGCAAGGGATTCATATCCAGTATCGCGCCCGACTCCCGGTCGAGAATCAGGACTCCATTCTGCGCAGCCTCATCGAATCGCCGGTATCTTCCTTCGGAGTCCATGAGTCTCTCTTCCAGAGTCGATCCCTGCTCGGGTTTCCCTCAGTAATATAGGCCACCCTTTGCTGCAAAAGCAAAGCTCTTAGAACTTATCCGTAAATCAAGAAAGGAATGTAGCGCCGTGTATGACAGCGTCGGTCTTGTCAAGGCATTTTTTGCGGCCCTTGGCCGGAAAAAATGCGTAGAGAAGCGTCGGCGTGGGGAGGACGGTGTCAAGGGCGCGTTCTTTGCGTTCATCTCGACCCTTGACACCGTCCTCCCCACATCCACAATTGGCCTTGGGTTGAATCTCAGGTTTTTTCTGAGATTCAACCCATCATTGAAAAAGCGTCCTGCTTTTGCGAAACCACCCAAGCTCACACTTTGCGTTGAATCATTTTTCGATGGCAGCCCAATTGGTTCCATCAGCCATGTATTCGGTCCGGTACCACACCATGATTACTTGTTCAAACTCTCTCCAGCATCAAGAGAGGCGGGGCGTCCAATCAATCTCTCGGCCCTGAGGCCACGGCGCTACACGGACTGGCCCGCATGTGAACCGCGCTCCATCACCTTGCTGTAATCGTCGCCGGAGCGCAACATCCAATACAACCGAACCGCCAACTTGTGCGCGATGGCCACCTTGGCCACCCCGTGATGCTTGTTCATCGACAGGCGCACATACTGCCGATGCCAGCTCGGATCATGCCGTTGCGCATGAACCGCGGCCTCCACCAGCAGCCAGCGTACCAGCACGCTGCCCTGCTTGCTGACCTGGCCCAGGCGCCGCATGTTTCCGCTCGACTCCTCGGCTGGGATCAGGCCCAGGTAGCTTCCCACCTGCTTGCCCCGCGGAAACCGTCTCCAGTCGCCGATGGTCAATACATAGGCCAGAGAAACAATCGGCCCCACTCCCGGATGAGTCATCAACAGACGAGCCTCCTGGTTATCTTCGGCGGCCTCGTGCACCGCCTCGTCCAAAGGACGGATGCGCTCGTCCAACTCATCCAGCAATCCCAGCAAATCCGCTCGCCGATGCGCATACCAGCCTGGCAACGGCAGCGCCTCGATCTCGCCGCGGCGCTTGGCAGACCACACCCGGGAACTCAATATGCCTTCGTTCTTGGCCATCGAGTCCAACTGGTTCTTGATCCGGGTGCGCATCCGCACCATGCGGCAGCGATGAAGCAGCAACTGCCGCACATGGTCGTTCTCCGCCGAAGGTTGCCAGACAACCGGGAAACGATCTTCCACTAACATGTTCAAAATGTGTCTGGCGTCTCGCTTGTCGGTCTTCTGCCGACGTGGGCAGGCGGCACGAATCGCCGTCGCGTCCCCCAGCAGAAACTCGTGACCCAGCTCCTCCATCAGATGCCGAAACCAACGAAAGTTCCCCGTTGCTTCGGCGCCAATCCGCACCGGCCTGCCGGCCAGTTCTCGGTAGAATCGCTCCGCCTCTTCCGGATGGTTCAAGCGGCGCTCGCCATACTCGCCCGTCTCTTGGTCGACAAAGGCGATCTGTTGAAACCGCGGGTGAAAATCACATCCTATAATCATCATGCTCGGCTCCTTTCCTCCCGAGCTCCTGGTCGTTTCGCAACCACCAGTCTACTCAGGTCGGAGGAGCCGACGCTGTCATGTAATCAGTCTCCAGACCGGCTGTACTGGCGGCGTCCACGCCGCCAGACGTCGCCTGTGGGTCTGGAGACCCACAGAACAGCCGACCTGGAGGTCGGCGCTACCAATTCACGGATAGACTCTTAATCCATCCGCACAGCAAAAAGCGGCGCAGCCGGGAAGGCCGCGCCGCTCGTTGTTCCTATCCGGGCCGGTCTGAACCGATGACCGGAGCCTGTTCTTGCTGTTCGCTCTAGAACATGTTCCAGAGCGACTGGTTGTAGACTGCGTGGTGGAACTGCACTTCAGAGGCCTTCACGATCGATCCCAACTCGCGCGGGGAGCGATTGGCGGCAGCCTGCTTCAGTTCGGCATAGCGGCCCTGCACATCCTTGCCCAGAATCTTCGCGATCCATGCCGACGACTCGAAGTCCGCAATCGCCTTCTGGATGTTGTCTGGCAGGTAGCGGCCGCCTGCGCGCAGGTCCTTCGCCTTCGAGATTTCCCCGTCCAGGCCGGTCTTGAAGATGCCATAGAGCGTCAGGTAGGGATTGGCGTCCGGAGCCACGGCGCGCACTTCAGTTCTCATCGACCGGCGAGTTGCCGATCGGCACGCGAACCATTGCGCCGCGATCGGTGGCCGAGGCGCGAATCTGGTTTGGCGCCTCAAAGTGCGGGTCCAGCCGGCGATAAGCGTTCACGCTCGAATTGAAGACCAGGCAAAGGTCCAACGCATGGGTCAGAATGCGATCCATGAAGTTCCAGCCAAAGGCGGCCAGCTGCTCCTCGCCCTTCTCATCCCAGAACAGGTTGGTCTTGCCCTTTGAGACCGAAACGTTGGTGTGCATGCCGCTGCCGTTGACGCCAACCACCGGCTTGGGCAGATAGCAGGCCGTGTAGCCCATATTGTTGGCGATCTGGCGGGTCAGCAGCTTGTAGAGCTGAATCTGATCTGCCGCGCCCACTGCCTCTGCGTAGCTGTAGTTGATCTCATACTGGCTGGGCGCAACTTCCGGGTGATCCTTCTCGTTTTGGAAGCCCATTGCCCGCTGCACTTCAGCCGACGTGTCGATGAACTGACGCAGCGGGTCGAGCGGAAGAGAATGATAGTAGCCGCCATCGCTGATGAAATCGAATTTGCCGGTCAGGTGGTAGTTTTGCTCGGCGCCCTTGCCCGCAAAGAGGAAACCCTCAATCTCGGTGGCTGCGTTCAGGGTGTAGCCGTTCTTTTTGTGCTGCTCGTCCGCGTAGGCCTTGAGCACGCCGCGCATGTCGCCGGAGTAGACGGTTCCGTCCTTGTCGATGACGTTGCCGAAGACCAGCACCTTGCCGGTGCCGAAGACGTCGGCGGGGACCCAGTAGAAGGCGCTCCAGTCGATGCCCAACCGAAGATCGCTCTCCTTCTGCGCCGTAAATCCGCGAATCGAGGAGCCGTCGAAGGTCAGGTTCTCATACGAGCCGATCAGGAATTTCTTGTCGTAATCGAGCAGGTGAAGCCGGCCCTCGAGATCCGAGAACAGCACGGTCACTGCCTTGATCCGCTTCTCGTCGGTCAGGTACTTCAGCCGCTTCTCGCGGATCTCGTTGGCCGCAACGCGATTGGCGCGGTCAGCCTTGGCTTGCAGGTTGAGTTCTTCCAGCTCCGCATACGACAGAGCTAGAAAATTGCGGTAGTCAGTGGACATGGTTCTCCTTTGTGGAAGCAGATAAGGGTTTAGGGCATTCGTTTGGATTATAGAATCTCGGCATAAGGATTCCATGAAGATTTGCGGAGAACCAGTGGAAAAGATGCCATCTAAAGGCGATGGGACTGCCCATCCGCCAAAAGGCCGCCTTGCCGAGGCTGTCTGCGTCGTGTCCCGACACGGTTGCCGATGAATCGGAATAATTTTATTGAGAAGGGGAGTGCTACGCGGTGAGCCGTTCGAGTTGGTCGGGCTTGACGATCGTCAGGCTTGAGCCCTTGATGCTGATCCACTGGTCGCGACGGAACTGGTTGAGCAACCGTGTCACCGTCTCGCGCGAGGTACCCGCCATGTTGGCGATCTCTTCATGCGTCAAAGCCATCGTAAAGCGGATCTCCGGCTTGCCGTTGGCCGAGGCTCGGCCCCAGTCCAGAAGCAACCGGGCCAGCCGCCCCGCAGCCGAGCCGGAGAGCGCCAGCCGCTTGGCGTCGTGAAAGACCGTCAAATATTCGCCGGAGAGCGATTGCGCCGCATGCATCGAGGCGATTCCGTGGCGGCCGAGGAAGTCCACAAACTCCTGCTTGCGAACGGTCTTCACCTGGCAGGGCTCGATCGCCTCGGCGGTGACTTCATGGGGAACATTGGCCAGCACCGCGCTCAGACCCATCACGTCGCCGGGACCCGCGATCTTCAGAATCATGGTCTTGCCGTCGCGCGAGGTCGAAGAGATCTTTACCTGTCCGAAGCAGATCACAAAGACATTGCGCGCCGGATCGCCCTCTGAAAACAGCTTGGCGCCCCGGGCGTGGCTCATCATGATCCCGATCTGGTCATAATCTGAGAGCGCCTCGGGTGTGAGATTGCAGAACATTCGCAGATGGCGATGCTCACAGTTAATACAATCTTCCGGAGGGTGATGGGGATGGAATGCCGACATGGGTTCGCCGCTGTGCAAGTTGAAGTATAGCGCACTTTGGGCGAATGCAAGGCAGGGATTTTCTCTCGGACCCCGCAGCCGCCTCGGCAAGGCAGCAAACGAAGACCGGTCAAAACAACGAAGATCGACCCGCCGAGCTACGCGGCGGAGCTTGCCCGCCGATGGCTCACCACCCGGCTCAGGCAGCACGTGCAATAGGCGCGGGAGACCTCGCGGGCCAGTTCCTCCAGCAACTGCATCCGCAGGGGTGGATAGCTCTGAAACGCCTGATTCAAGCTTTCGATGGGCAGCATCAGAAGCGATCCGGCCGTCTGTACCGAAAGCGTATAGGTATGATGGCCATCGCCCAGCGCCGCAGCCAGTTCCACCAGATCGCCGGGGCGAGCCGTCGACAGCATCAGCCGCGTTTCCATTCGTTCGGTGCGGCGCACGAACTGGCCTGAAACAACAAGATAGAGTCCCCGGCAGACTTCGCCCTGGCGAAAGACAAGATCCCCTGCATCGAAATTGATGCACTGGGATGAACTGTTCAGCAGAAGCCCGACCGCCGGAGGACACTCTAGCAACTCGGCCACGGGATGCGCTCGAACAGCTTCCAATCGCCTCGATCTTGCCTCACGTTGCATGCTTCCATCTCCCTTTGCCTTCGCTTCCGATCCAATTCCAAAATCGATCTCGCAGCGGGTCAAGACTACGGAATCCCGCCCAGCCGCATCCGCGTGAATGCGTCGATTCATGCGAGTTCGCTGCGGACCAAATTCCATATGCGCCACATCTCTCCAAATGGAACAACTCCGGAGATCCGGAGGCTTGATGCCGGGCGGCTCGATCTCATTCGCGCCAGCCCATTTCATGTGAAGATCCAATCCGCGCCGTCACGCGCTATCGGGTCCCTGCGCAACTGCACGCGCAAGTGCAAGCCTCGGCCTTCAATCCACCCGGTGCCGGCTCAGGGGGCACGCACAGAACCGGCACCCTGGATCGGGCCAGCATGGCAAATGCCGTGCCATGAGGTCCTGGAGTGCCGCTCGCGCGCTTGACCCCGGCTACCAGAATGCACGGATGATTTTCCGCAATTCCTTGCGTGATTGCTTCCACCGGGTCGCCGTCCTTGACCATGCAATGCACCGGATGCCGCTCGGTCGAATAGATGCCAAACTCAGTCAGATCGGTGGTCGCGCATGGATTCAGCGAAGCCGCCGCCTCTGCCGCCGTGCGCGCATGAAGCACCAGCAGCGGGCGATCGAAGACCTGCGCCAGCGAATAGGCTGTAGCAGCGGCCGTTGCTGAGGCCTCATTGCTCTCCATGGCCAGCAGCACCGGCCCGCCCGGAGTCGGACGAAACGCGCCCGCATTCCAATCGGCAGCCACTGCCAGCACGGGACACGGCGCAAGCCGCACCAGTTGCTCGGCGATGGCGCCCACTATCACCGGACCGGCGCCCTCCATGCCTTTGGTGCCGATTACGATCAGCCCAGCCTCATACTGCCGCGCCACATCCAAAAGCATCTGGGCGACCTCGCCCTGGCGGATCTCCGAGTGGTGTGGATCCCCTCCCGCAGCAGTTCGGCTGACAGGCTCTCCAGCACCGTCCGCGTCTCTTCGGGCAATTCCGTCAAGACCCGGCCCGGAATCGTGTCGACAGCGGCATACTCCACCGGATCGGCGCCGTGAGCCAGCACGAGACGCGCGCCATAGGCCGTGGCAATCTTTCGCGCGTACTCCAGCGCCGCCTCCGACCGTCCCTTCAACTCCGTGGCCACGACGATCGTCTTCAAACCAGTTGCAAAGCTCATGGTGCCTCCCGGCGCCGCGTGGCGCCCCCATGGTTTCCTGTCTATAGGAATCAGAGTCTGCTCTCCCGAATATGGCAACGGCAGTGACACCATTCACCCCGATCTGTGACTTTCGTCACAAGTTGCCTTGTAAGAAGAGCTTGGGAACGCCCCTCCGCCTCTCACGAACAAGGTGAGTAAGTCCGCCAGAAGTGTGAGTGGGATCGAGCTTCGACGATTTCAACATACGGTACGCCGGCCCGGCTTGTGACCCATGACACTTGCGCAAAGAGCGATCTGGGCGAGAATCAACTTGGAAAGCCTGCCAGCCAACCATGGCGCGGGCCGAGGAGAATCTCAATGAGCGATCTTGCACAGTTGGCCGAATCCGTCAGCGTTGACCCGTTGGTGGGCCATCCCGCCGACTACCACGTCTTTCACCAGTTCCTGGAGCGCTGCAAAGAGCTGCCGGCCATCACAACGGCAGTGGTTTGGCCGCTCTCCGACGTGGCTCTCCGCGGCACCGTGGAAGCTGCCGAGGCCAAGCTCATCCAGCCCACGCTGATCGGCGATGAAGACGCGATGAAGAAACTGGCCGCGAAGATCGGCGTCGATATCGCTCCCTATCCCATCCTCCAGGCCGACACCGAGCGCAAGGCCGCCGAGCTCGGCGTGGCCATGTGCCGCAACGGCAACGCCCAGGCCATGATGAAGGGCAGCCTGCACACCGACGAGCTGATGAAGGTGGCCATGAAGGCCGACACCGGCCTGCGCACCAATCGCCGCATCAGCCATGTCTTTGTCATGGATACGCCGGCCTATGCGCGCACGCTGCTGATCACCGACGCGGCCATCAACATCGAGCCCGAGCTTGAGGACAAGATCCACATCGTGCAGAACGCCATCGATCTGGCTCACGCGCTGGGAATTCCCGAGCCCAAGGTTGCGCTGCTCTCGGCCGTCGAGACGGTCAACCCCAAGATCAAGTCCACGCTCGACGCGGCGGCTCTGTGCAAGATGGCCGATCGCGGCCAGATCACCGGCGGCATCCTCGACGGACCGCTGGCCTTCGATACCGCGGTCAGCGTCAAGGCGGCCAAGATCAAGAAGCTGGTCTCGCCGGTCACCGGCCAGGCCGACATTCTCGTCGTGCCCGATCTCGAAAGCGGCAACATGCTCGCCAAGCAGCTCGAATACCTGGGCGGCGCGCAGTTGGCCGGCATCGTGCTCGGCGCGCGCGTTCCCACCATCCTCACCAGCCGCGCGGATTCGGCCGAGACCCGGCTCACCAGTTGCGCCGTGGCCGTGCTGCTGCACTACGCCACCCACCCGCTGTGATCGATCCAGTTTCGAGTCGGATTCAGGACTGACTCCGGGCGCCACTTCTCATCGAGACTGGCGCCCGATTTGTTTTCCGCCCAAGAATCCTTAAGCTCTCACGAACGTCCTATCTCTAGCACGGGGCGCGCAGTCAGGGCCTTCCTTCGCTCTTCCCTGACGCAACCCCCGGCAGAGGAGGTTCCATGCCCAACCATACCCGCGAAAAGGAATCCAAAGCCACCCGGCTGCAAACCCCGGACGGCTTCTCGCCGGAGGAGGTCAAGAACATTTCCAGCGTCCTGAACGCTCTGCTGGCCGACACTTTCGCTCTTTACATCAAAACCAAGAACTTCCACTGGCACATGAGCGGGCCGCACTTCCGCGACTTTCATCTGCTGCTCGACGAGCAGGCCACGCAGATCTTCGACATCACAGACGCCATCGCCGAACGGGTGCGCAAGGTGGGCGGCACCACCATCCGCTCCATCGGCCACATTGCCCGCCTGCAGCGGATTCACGATAACGACGAGCGAATTTGTCGGCCCCATCGAGATGCTGAAGGAACTCCACAACGACAACAAATCACTGGTCGAAAGCCTGCGCTCAGCGCACGAGGTCAGCCAGCAAGGCCGGGGACTATGCCACCACCAGCCTGATTGAAGTCTGGATCGACGAGGCCGAGCGGCGCGCCTGGTTCCTCTTCGAGGCAACGCAGTAATCCGTCTCGATCCCGCCGTCAGCTCCTCTGCCGGGCAATTCGCCACCGCACTCAAAGCTCGATCGGGGCAGAGGAGTTGTGCGCGCCCAAATGCGTACAACTACTCCTCTTTTGAAGTCATTGATTCCAGATCACATGATCTTCGATTCGTGCACCATCTCCGCCACAACTTTTATTGTGAAGAAAAATTGAGCCTCTACAATCGTCGATTTTTGGTGTATAGGTTTGAAAAGAGAAGATCTCACATCTAGCTATTCTGAGAATATTTGCCGATATTGTTCCTTACCGCACACCCGTAAGCCGTGCTTAATCGGACAAGATGTATCGAAATATTCGCCTGAAGTCGGAAATGGTCGAAATGCAAATTCAAGCGGAAGCGAATCTCTCGGCCTTGATAGAAAGCACCGAAGACCTGATCTGGTCGGTGGACCTCGATGATCGTCTGGTCACCTTCAATTGTGCGCTTCAGCGCCACCACATGGAAGCCACGTTTGGCATTCGGCCTGCGGTCGGAATGCGCCCCAGCGATCTGGTTCCGCCAGAGAGAGCCAACCTGATGCCTTCGCTCTATGAGCGTGCGCGAACCGAAGGTCCGGTTCGGGTCGAGTTCCCCCTTCCCGATGGCCGGACTCTCGATCTGGCTCTGAGCCCCATCCTCGTCGATGGCAAGGTAACCGGCGTTTCGGTCTTTGGCAAGGACATCACCGGAAAGAAAGCGGCCGTAGGCGCCCTTCGGGAGGCCAAAGAGAAGTACCGCGAGATCTTTGACGGGGCGCTGGAGGGATCTTTCAGACCTCGCCGCGAGGGCAAGCTTCTCACCGCCAATCCCGCGCTGGCAAAGATGCTGGGCTACGATTCGGTCGAGAAATGCTCTCCATGGCCGGAGACGTGGTCCACGACATCTGGGAGAGCCCGGAGGATCGTGCCTGCTTCCTGCGACATCTCGATGAGAGCAGAGCCCTCCCTGGGCTGCGAGTGCCGTCTCAAGCGCAAAGACGGAACGCTCATCTGGGCGTTGCGCTCAATGCCCGCAGAGTCTGCGGGAGCGACGGCCAGTTGCTCAATTACGAGGGCTTCCTCGTCGACATCACCGAACGCAAGCGGGCGGAAGAGGCGCAGCGCGAGGGCCTGGACATTCTGAGAGAAACGCAGCTCATTGGGGCTCTCGGCAGCTATGTCCTCGACATTCCAGCCGGCATGTGGACAAGTTCGGATGCGCTGGATGAAATTCTTCGGAATCGGCAAGGAATATGAGCGCAACTCTGGCCGGATGGGCAGCCCTGATTCATCCCGACGACCGCGCAATGATGACCGCATACTTCGCCGAGGAGGTCCTGGGCAACGCAAAGGCCTTCGACAAGGAATACCGCATCGTGCGCCACACCGACGGCGAAGAGCACTGGGTGCACGGCATGGGCAGGCTCGAGTTCGACGCCCAGGGAAAGCCCTCGAAAATGCGCGGCGTGATCAAAGACATCACCGGGCGCAAACAGGCGGAGATGCAGCTCCGCGACAGTGAAGAACGCTATCGCAACACCTTCGAACAGGCCCCCGTGGGGGTCGTCCACACCTCATTCGAGGGTCGCATCCTCCGATGCAACGCCCGCTTCGCTGAAATTCTTGGCTACTCCCCCGAAGAAATCCCCGGCAAGACTGTCCAGCAGCTCACCGCGCCCGAGGATCTGAGCCGAAGCATCGAGCATCTTCAGCCACCCTCGAATGACGCCGCCCAAACCTCCAGCTTCGAGAAGCGATTTATCCGCAAGGATGGCAGCCTGGCCTGGACAAAGCTGACCATTTCGATCCAGCGCGACGGCCAACGGGCGTCCCTTGCACTTCATCACATTCGCCGAAGACATCAACGCCCGCAAGGCTTCGGAAGAAAAGCTGACCGCGTCTGATGAGGCGTTGCGAGCGAGCGAGGAGCGCTACCGGGTCGCATTCCAGACCAGTCTCGATTGCGTCAATATCAATCGCCTGGACGATGGAGTGTATGTCGATGTCAATCGCGCATTCGTCGAACTCATCGGATACGAACGCCAGGAGATTCTTGGACGCTCTTCGCTCGAGCTCGATATCTGGGCGGACCCTCGCGATCGCCAGAGACTGACGGACGGGCTGCGCTTGAACTCGGTTGTCAGGAACCTCGAGGCTCAATTCCGGAAGAAGAACGGCACCCTGATCTGGGGGTTGATGTCGGCCTCGGTGATCGAGCTTGATGGCGTTCCCTGCGTCCTTTCTGTCACTCGGGATATCACCGAAGCCAAAGCCGCGGCCGAGCGCCTCGCCGCAACAACTGAGGCTCTGCGGTTGGGCGAGGAGCGTTATCGCACCGTCTTCGATACCTGCCCAAACGCGATCATCGTAAGCCGGCTGAGCGATGGGGTCGTCATCGAGGCCAATCAAGCCTACCTCGATGCGGCGGACTACTCGCGCGATCAGGTCATCGGGCGCAACACGATCGACCTCGGGATTTGGCCAGATGCAGCCAGCCGGCAGAGGCTGATCGATTGTCTGCTCAAGAACAACGAATGCCGGGATATGGACTTCCAGGCCGTCAGAAGGACCGGGGAACCGTTTTGGATGCGGATCTCAGCATCTCTCATTGAGATCTCCGGGGACAAATGTATTGTTGCCTTCGCGCAGGACATATCAGACGCTAAAGCAGCCGAAGAGCACCTCGCCGCCGCCGCAAACGCTGTGCGCCTGAGCGAAGAACGCTACCGCACCGTATTTCAGTCCTGTCCCGATTCCGTTCAGATTTCCAGGGTGCGCGATGGAGCAATCCTCGATGCAAATCAAGCGTTTATCGATACAACGGGATATCAGCGCAACGAGGCTCTTGGGCGCTCATCGCAACAACTCGGTCTTTGGTTGGATGACGCTGACCGGACGAAGATGATCGATGCCCTGGCGCGCGGCGAATCGGTTCGGAGTGTGGAGGTTCGGTCCAGAAGAAAGAACGGAGAGTTTTTCTGGATTCGGTTATCCGCATGCAGGATAGAGATCGAAGGCGAGCCATGCCAGCTTACCTTCGCAACGGAGGTCACCGAAGTCAAGGCAGCAGAAGAGCGGTTGGCATCGGCGACCGATGCGCTGCTGGCCAGCGAAGAGCGCTACCGCACCGTCTTCCACACCAGTCTCGATTGCATCACAGTCAGTCATCTGAGTGATGGAAGATACATCGACGTCAACAAGGCATTTCTGGATCTGATCGGTGTCGAACCCCATGAGATCGTCGGAAAAACCTCGACGGAGCTTGGCATCTGGGCGCATCCCGGGACGCGGGCCGAAATCGTGGAGATGCTTCGCCGCAATCCAACGTTCCGGGATTATCAGACCGAGTTCGTCAAAAAAAGCGGGGAAAGATTCTGGGTGCTGATCTCGGCCACCGTGATCGAGATTGGGGGCCTCCCCTGCCTCGTTTCAGTTGTCCGGGATATCACCGGCGTCAAGGCCGCGGAGAGCACAATCCACACTCTCGCCTTGTACGACCCGTTGACCGGTTTGCCCAACCGCAGGATGCTCTTTGAAAGACTGGGCCAGACACTCGATGACGGCGACCGGAAGGGAAGCTTGAAAGCGCTGCTCTTGGTCGATATCGATAACCTCAAAATATTGAACGAAACCCTCGGCCATCACACCGGCGATCTCTTCCTCCAGGAGGTCGCCCGGCGCATCGCCGCATGCGCCCACGATGCAGACACCGTGGGCCGGCTGGGCGGAGATGAGTTTGTCGTGATCCTCGACGGCCTCAGCGAAGTGCCCGAGGAAGCCGCCACGCAGGCCAAGGCCGCCGGCGAAGATGTCCTGGCTTCGATCGGACAGCCCTGCCAGATCGAGAGCCGCGAGTGCCACCCCGCCGCCAGCCTGGGCATCACTGTCTACGACGGCCGGGTAAAGACTGCGGACGAGATCCTGCAGCAGGCCGATATCGCCCTCCATCTGGCCAAGACAGATGGCCGCAATACCCTGCGCTTCTTCTCACCCGCCTTGCAGGCTGTCGTCAACGCTCGCGCAACCCTTGAGAAGGATCTGCGCCGGGCGATCAAGGAAAGGCAGTTCCTGCTTTACTATCAGCCGCAAGTCGAGCGGGGCAAAATGACGGGCGCCGAGGCCCTGATCCGCTGGAAGCATCCAAGCCGTGGCATCGTCCCGCCCGACGAGTTCATTCCCCTCGCTGAGGAATCCAGGCTTATTCTGCCGCTGGGAGACTGGGTGCTCACAGCCGCATGCCAGCAGATTGCCGCTTGGGCAGGCCGCGATCAAACCGCCCATCTGACGATCTCGGTCAACATCAGCGCCCTGCAGTTCCGCCAGCCGGAGTTTGTCGAACACGTCCTGGCCGCACTCGATCGCACCGGAGCCAACCCGAAGAATCTCAAGCTGGAACTCACCGAGAGCATGCTGGTGGAAAATTTCGAAGACGTCATCGCCAAGATGACTGAACTGAAGGCCCACGGCTTGAGCTTCTCCCTGGACGACTTCGGCACCGGTTACTCATCGCTGGCCTATCTCAAGCGCCTGCCCCTCGATCAACTCAAGATCGATCGGGCCTTCGTGCGCGACATGCTGGTGGACCTGACCAGCGGCGCGATTGCGCAGACCATCATCGCGCTGGGCCGGGCGATGGATTTGTCAGTGGTCGCCGAAGGCGTGGAAAACGAAGAACAGCGCGGCTTCCTCGCAGGCCTGGGCTGCCACTGCTTCCAGGGATACCTGTTCAGCCGCCCGATCCCGATCGAGGAGTTTCAGGCTCTCATTTAAGGCTTGGCTTTAAGGCTTGGCCGAATGCTCCACCACGTCGCGAAATCAAGCACGCGGGGGTTCTATTCCCTATTCCCTATCCCTATTCCCTGCTCTTCTCAATCCATCGACATGCTTAACTGGTGGCGCACATCGGCGCCGCGAATCCAGAAGATGACGTCGGTCGCGATATTCGAGGCGTGATCGGCGATCCGTTCCAGATGCTTCGCAACCAGGAGTCCGCTGATCGCCTGCTGAGTAAACTGCGGCTTGTCCACGATGAGTTGGAGCAGGTCGGTATGAGCGCGGCGATTCATTCGGTCGATCTCGTCGTCCATCTCGCGCACCGAGTCGGCCAGTTGCGCGTCGCCCTCCAGCAAGGCATGCAGCGCCGAGCGGATCATGCGCCCGGCAAACTCGCCCATCGCCGCAAAATCCACCGGCAGATCGACCTCCTCGTGCTTCATTGCCTCTTTGGTGCGGCGCGCGATCCCCATCGCCTGGTCGCCGACCCGCTCCAGATCGCCGTTGATCTTGATCACCGCCAAAATGAAGCGCAGATCGATGGCCATCGGCTGCTCTTTGGCCAACAGGTCATAGGCCATCTCGTCCAGCTCCCGCTGCGCTGTGTCGATCGCCGTCTCGTTCTGCTTGATGTACTTGCACAGCCCCTTGTCGCGCTGCAAATAGGCGTCTACCGCGGACTCGACCGCCTGCTGCGACAGAGCCGCCATGGCCAGCAGCTTGTCCTTGAGCTCGGCGAGTTGAAGTTGAAAATGAATCCGCGGCATAACAGTCTTCTCCATCCATGATTGTGCATCATTGAATGTTACTGGCGTAAGAATTTCCCCGGTTTGCACCACAACGGTCACATCCGCCAGCCACTGAACTCCAACCGGGTATCGGGTGCCCCACCCTCGCCGCGTCTTTGTTTTTGCGGCTAGGGTGGGATACCACGGACCCCGGGTGCCCCAGGTCCCGACGTTGGAACCTGGGATACCACGAACCCCGCACCGCAGGCACGGGGCAAAACAATGTTCTAGGCTATCACTATGGACGCAGCCCGCACCCCTCAATCTTCGATGCTCACCTTCAACCCCGCCGACCGCCAGCCAATTGAGATCTACAAGCTGATGACCGGCATCATCGTGCCTCGGCCCGTGGCGCTGGTCTCGACGATGAGCCGTGAGGGCGTGGCAAATCTCGCGCCCTTCAGCTTCTTCTCCGGCGTCGGAGCCGTGCCTCCAACGGTCCTCTTCTGTCCAGCCCTGCGCCCCGTCGCTCCGGCAGAGCCAGGAGAAGCCGAGGCCGCCGAGCGCAAAGACACCCTGCGCAACGTCGAAGAGACCGGCGAATTCGTCATCAACGTCGTCAGCGAGGCTATCTCGGCGGCAGCCAACGCAACCTCAGCCGAGGTGGCCTTCGGCGTCGATGAGTTCGCCCTCTCCGGCCTCACGCCGATCCCCAGCGAAGCCGTCCGCCCGCCTCGCGTCGCCCAGTCGCCCGCCCAGATGGAGTGCAAGCTCCTCCAAGTCATCTACACCGGCCGAGCGGCCCGCAGCGGTGTCATCGTCTTGGGCGAGGTCGTCCGTTTTCACCTGCGCGAGGATCTCTTCGATAACTTCCGTGTCGATCCCGCCGGCCTCGACGCCGTAGGCCGCATGGCCGGCAACACCTGGGCCCGCACCAGCGACCTCATCGAGCTCATCCGCCCAAAGTGAGAGAAGCAGAGAACAGGGATCAGAGATCAGGGGCTAGGGAACAGCCGGGCGCCCCATCGAAAGCGGGTGCCCCACCTTCGGCACGTCTTTGTTTTTGTGCCTAAGGTGGGATAGCTTCACCTATCTATGGTTTCTTACAGCCCTTCGTTTATGCCTTTTGCCCTTAGCAGAATCGGGATCACCCCGCCGTCATCTCCTGCCCCTTCGCCTCGCGTCCTGCAAGCGCCAGCCCAGCCAGCGCCAGCGCCACCACGATCACAGTAACCGCCAACACCGCCGGATAGTTTCCTCTGCGTTCGGCCATGAGGGCCTGGCCTTGCCGTTCCATGACGTGATCAGCCCGCCCAACTGGTAGGCCAGTCCCGGAGCCGTCGCCCGCACCGGAGCCGGCGACAGTTCGGTGAGATAAGCCGGCACCACTCCCCAGGCTCCCTGCACCATGAACTGCATCAGCACCGCGCCAATGCCCAGCGACACAGCCGAGTGCCCATAGGCGTAGAGCGGAATCACTGGAATCGCCAGCAGCGCCGCGGTGACAATCGCCCGCTTGCGGCCCCACCTTTCAGACAGCGCGCCAAAGACAAAACCGCCGCCAATAGAGCCGAAACCGTAGAGCACGCCGATCAGCCCGACTGTCTGAGGCGAGAGCCGAGCCTGGGTCGCCAGAAAGGTCGGATACACATCCTGCGTGCCGTGCGAGAAGCTCATGAAGGCGGTCATCAACAGCATCAGAAAGAGAAACGTCGGCAGAAATGCAGCAGGCGAGCCAGATCTCCAGCCTTGGCGCTTCGTGCGTCACCTGCAGTTCGCGCCAGGCGCTTCCGTTTCCCCTCCAGCCAGACCGGCGACTCCGACCCGCGCCCTGCACATAAAGCACCAGCAGCGCCGGCAGCGCGCCGAGCATGAACAGCCCCCGCCAGCCAATCGCGTGGAAAAAGAGCCCAAAGGCGCCCGAGGCCAGAATCGATCCCAGCGCGTAGCCCTCCTGTAGGATTCCGGAGAATGCCCCGCGGCCTTCTTTGGGCAGCGTCTCAAAGGCCAGCGCCGCGCCCACGCCCCATTCGCCGCCCATGGCGAGCCCGAACAGCGCGCGCAGCACACAGCAGTGCGCCAAGCGAAGGAGCAAAGGCGCAGGCCAGCTCGATCACTGAAAAGCTCAGAATATTCACCATCAGTACCGGCCGCCGGCCATAGCGGTCCGCCAGCATCCCAAAGACAATCGCCCCAACCGGCCTGAAGGCCTGGGTCAAAAACATCGCGCCCATCACCGCCGAGGGCTGTGCGTGGAACTCCGCCGCAATGGCCTGACGCAAAAGACCAGCAGAAAGAAGTCCAGCGAATCCATCGTCCAGCCCAGAAACGCGGCCAGAAAAAGTGGCCGCTGCGGACGGGTCAGGCTGCGAAAGGTCGATCAGCACAGACATAAACGGGAGAATAGCAGGACCGGCAGACCCGGCAGCGTAAAAGGAACCGGGAATCCGAAAATATTTGTTGCAACGAATAACTGGCTCGCGCCATCACTTAGGGAAAGCAAGATTTCGCGCCGGGGACATAAAGAGTCTCAGGCCACGCAAGATTCGGCGAATTTCATGTCGCCTCCTCCTCAACTCCAACCACCGGCCCAACGGCCCCCGCACCGAAAGGACTATCTCGATGAAGCGTTTGGCTCTTCTTACTGGCATTCTGGCGCTGGCGGCTCCTCTTGCCTTGGCGCAAACCACGACACTGGATCTCCGACCCGGCACACAGCGAAGTCGATTTCAGCATCAACCATCTGAGCATTTCCAATGTTCATGGCCGGTTTGGCAATGTCGCGGCAACCCTCGTCTAAATGACGCGGACATCACGAAGTCCGACGGTCACGGCCACCATCGACGTTGGCACATTGATACCGGCGTGCGCCACGCGACAACCGACCTCAAGAGCCGGATCATTCTTCGATGTGGCCAAGTTTCCCACGGCCACATTCACCAGCACCAGTGTGAGCAAGAACGGCAACGACCTTACCGTGAACGGCAACCTGACTTTGCATGGCGTGACCAAGCCGGTGGTGCTTACAGTGGAGGGCCCACCGGACCGGTGACGGCACGATGGACACAAGCCACATCCGGGTTCTCAGCCACCACCACCTTCAACCGAACTGACTTCGGTATCGGAGCCAAGTTTCGGTGCAGCCATGCTGGGCGACGACGTCAAGCTCACCATCGAGCTCGACGTCATCAAGCAGTAGACGGACGCTCGTTGGTCGTGCGGATTGGACGGGAGGGATCTTCAGCCGTACCCGTTCGACGCTAGATGTCGGTGCAACGAAAGGCACTGATGCGACTTGGAAAGACCGCCCATGGCAGGACTGAAACCGGAAATCGCGCAGGAACGCCCTTCGCGAGCCCGGAGGAAGAGGCACTGCTCAACCTGTTGCGCACCTCCGACTGCCTCAACCGCGCCTTCCAGCTAAGATCCGCGAGTGGGGCCTGACCTCGACGCAATACAACGTGCTCCGGATCCTGCGCGGAGCACAACCTGACGGGCTGACCTGCGCGGCCATCGGCGAGCGCATGATCACCACCGAGCCCGACATCACGCGACTGCTGGCGCGGCTCAAACGCTCAAGCTGATTCGCCAGCAGCGCGACGCCACGATCGGCGCGTGGTGTGGACGCAGATCTCCGAGGCCGGCCTGGAGTTGCTCAGAGCAGATGGATCCGGTGATCCGTCGCCTGCCAGGTGAATTGCTGGGCCACCTGAGCGGAGCGGAGCTGGCGGAATTGATTCGCCTGCTGGAACTGGCGCGCCAAGATGCGCAACGCGGGCAGGACGCAGCAGCAGCTATAGCTGAAGGAAGTACGTAGGAGTTTAGCGGAATTAGAAAGAGATGTGCGGCTACTGGCCCATCAGCTTCTGAGCCACCATCTCCTCGTCCTCGTCGTTCTGAATGATCTTGTTGTGCAGGCAATAAAGAGCAAGTTCAAGCCGGTCGGTGACGCCGAGCTTGTCATAGATCTTGCGCAGATAATTCTTGATCACCTGCTCGGTGGTTCCCAACTGGAAGGCAATCTCCTTGTTGCGCTTGCCCTGCGTGATGCAGGTGATGATCGACATTTCCTTGGGCGAAAGCCGGGGCTGGTTGCGCGGGCTGACCAGCGCAGCCGCCTGGGCGCGATAGGCATCGATCACCCAATTGACCGATTGATTGTCGATCCAGGTTTCGCCGGCGGCAATCCGGCGCACGCAGCGCACCAGCAAGTCGGGAGAGATGGAGCGGGAGACGATGCCGCGAACGCCGCGCCGGTAAAGCTCGACAGTGTGGTTTTCGTCGGCTGCGACGGCCTGCACAATCAGCTTGACGTCGGGAGCCAGGCGCAACAGTTCGGGAATGACATTGGCCGTGCCGGCCAGCATGCCGCCTTCCAACAGCACAATGTCGGTGGGATAACGCTCGATGGCCGCGCGCAGATTTTCGAGTGAGTCAGCCTGGGCAACCACGCGAAGATCGTCTTCAAGCGCGAATACCTTGCGAATGCCGACGCGATAGATCGCCTGAGAATCCGCGAGTATCACGCGAATCGTCCCCGGCTTTACCGGAGCATCAATGATCTCAACCTCAGCAGAATCGTCCACAGAATCCATAGGTGTTCTTGTGAAGCCACGGGCTTTCTGCCCAAGGCTATCTCCCGCGGTTACTGCTCCGCAAACTGATATTCGTCAATGGTAGCAGCAGCCTGGTAGTTACTTTTGTTCTTCGAGCAGCGTACCACACGTCCTTGGCAGTTGACCAGAACGTCATGAGGAGTACCCAAAACTTCTCCTGGCATTCGCATCGAAAAGTGAATCTCCAGTCCCGCCTGAACCGGGCTCTCCAACTCAAAAACAACACCGCTGGCGGAGACATTCGTTGTTAAAGCTGAAATCTCCCCTTTGCCGGAAGACAAGAGCACGGGAAGTGCAATGGGGAAACGCACAGCGCAACGTACTTCCTGCCGCTCAAATGCCGGTCGAGAGCGTGCAGGGGCTGGCGGTAATGCGGATTTCGAAGCATCCATAAACGGCACCCCGAACCCAAAGTGGGCCATCGTTAGTCTATCGGAGATTTCCCCTCACCCCATGGCACCAAAGTTTCCAAGAAGGTAATGTGCCAGTGCAAACCGACTGGCCTTGAGAAGAACTCCTGGACGCGAATCGCACATCGAGTTCACAAACCGCTCAAGCAATACGACTTGCACTCCACGTTGTCCTCGAAGGCTTCAGACGTGCTGCTTGGACGACATGCACTATAGTGGCGAACTTTGGATTTTCGTTTCAGAGGGACGCGCAACCTGCAAACTCTTCCTCTTCCAGCATCGAGAACTCTCATCGAAACCGTCAGCGCCTGCGTCTCTACTTACGCTCCAACAACCGGCTTCGCCTTGACTGTAGCGGCCTTCGCTTTATTCCTTGCAGCCGTTCTCTTCTTCACACCTTTGGCCAGCGCAGTCTCGCTGCCCGTCAACACCGGCCAACGCACATCGGAGGTACGCGTTGCAGCCCTGGCCTTACTGATCGCCAGCTCGGCAACCTCCCTGACGATCCAGTCGAAGTTGGCCTGGCCCACCGAGTGCACATCGGCGTCGGGCACGGGGTTCATGAAGTCGATGGCGTAGGGGATGCCTTCCTTGACTGCAAACTCGACGGTGTTGAAGTCGTATCCCAGCGCGCAGCAGAGCTTGAGCGCATCCAGCCTCATGCGCTTGAGCAGGAATCTCGATGAGGCCGGCGGGTTCTCGACATAGCGCTCCGCATGCGGCCTGCGCGGATCGTAGGCCATGATGCGAACCTTCTTCTGGCCCACCACATAGCAGCGGAAATACTCAGTGAAATCAACAGCCTTCTGGTAGACCATGCACAGGTCGCGCGACTGATCGTAGGCGCGGAAGAACTCCTCGCGATTGTGAACGGCTTGCACGTCGCGCCAGCCGCGGCCGTCGATGGGCTTGAGAAATCCATGCTCGCCCGCGTAGGCAAAGACCGTCTCCCAATCCAGCGGAAACTCCAGATTGCGCATCGACCGGTCGGTCGCGCCCTCGGGCAACTGCTTGTGGGGCAGCATCGCGGTCGGCGGCACGGCCACGCCGAGTTTCTTGGCCAGCGTGTAGTTGAAGAACTTATCGTCGGCCGATGCCCGGAAGGGATTGTTGATGACCACCGTTCCATGCACAACCGCATGCTTCAAAAATGCGCGGTAAAAAGGAACGGCATGGGAGATGCGGTCCACGATCACCGCGTAGCGCGGCGCCTTGTCGATCTGAACGGCGCCGGTGAGGACAAACTCGGCCTTGATGCCGTCGACGTTGCGCGAGTTGATCTGCTCGACCAGTGCGCTGGGAAAGCTGTTCTCCACGCCGAACAGGATGCCGATCCTCTTCACGTCCCATCCTCCTGAAGCCACGCTCCGCGCACCTTGCGCGCCGTCGCGAATCGGCACGCATCCAGTGTACGGCACGCAAGTAGATGAGAAACCCGTATAACCGTGGAAGATATCTCTGGCAGCGGCGCGGAGAGCGAGTGCTGTGGGCCGTCGCGCCTGTTCAAAACGCCGCCGGAACTGGAAAGTACGCATCGAGAAGAGTAACCTTGAGTGGGAAAGTTTTTGTGGAGGGGAACGTGGAATACCGCGTTTTGACAGTGAATCGGGAGTTCGGCAGCGGCGGGGGCCGCATCGCACAGACCATTGCCGAGTGGCTCGGCTGGAAGTTGCTGGACCGCGACATCATCGACGCCATCGCCTATGCCGCGCACGTGGATTCAAGCGTCGTGCAGCACTACGACGAGCATGTCGATTCCTGGCTGCGGCGCATCAACCAGCAGGCCATGCGCTCCGCGGCGCTGGCCGCCGGCCTGGAACTTGGCGAAAACTCCGTCTTCGACTGCGATGAGATGGTGAAGATCTCCCGCAAGATCGTCGAACAGGCGTACTCAGAGGGCAATTGCGTCATCGTGGGACGCGGCGCGCAGTGCATCCTGCAACACAAGCCCGATGTCTACCACGCCTTTATCTACGCTCCGTATCTGGACCGTCTCGAACGCCTGCGCGGCCGCCTCGACAAGGGAGTCCACGCCGAGCAGCGCATCCGCATCGTGGACGAGGAGCGCGCCAAATACCTGCAGCAGTACTACGGCAAAAGCTGGTGCAATCCCCACCTCTACGACTTGATGATCAGCTCGCGTCCCGACGAGGACTTCACTGCACGGGCGATTCTCTATGCGATGAACGGGAACTTGCAGGAAATAGAGAACAGGGAACAGGGAACAGCAGCCAGCGTCTAGTGGTTCTCGCGAAGGTCGCTCGGTACCCCAGCCTTTCGTGTCCTGTGCTCCATCTGCTGGTCTCTCCGTGCCCCATGTATGACAGCGTCTACCGCTGTCATACATGGGGAACAGCCTTCAATTCTTGCCAAGAATAATGGAGGCGAAGGTCGATGCTCGGGCCACCTGCCCGTTTGTATAATGCGATGAAATGATCTTCATGCGCTTTGTTCCCGCCTTGCTGTTACTGACCGTGGTCTCGCGGGATCAGGCTTTTGTATGGGTTCCGCGCTTCCGCCATGCGCACTTTCGCCCTAAGTGGGGCTTTCAATATTCCAAGGGTGAGCCGAGAATGTTGTACCTCCCCAAGAACCACAGTCCAAAACCAGCTTCGTTTCGACTCCACGGCTATCCCGTGGACACATTGAACAGGACGTGGAACCTGATTGAAGGGGAGAAGAACGGACTCAAGATTCTCATCCTTGATAGCACCCTTAGCATGGGCGGACGCAACGGTCGTTACAGCACGTTCATCGCGGTTCGGACAGATACGAATCCGTTTAGCAACGAGGCCCCAGAAGAGAAGATCGTCAATTCAAACGGGTGGATCGCCCTTTATAGACTTCGCTTTTGGCAGATACCTTGGACTTTGAGCATCCGACGCATTGAGGAGCATCTCGAAACCCTGAAAAGTCAGAACACTACAGCCGGGTCCGCAATCTGACGCTCCGTGCGTGTGGTCGGCAACTCGGAGACAGCAACAGGCCCGTCCTGAAGAACGAGCAGCCACACCAAGCTCGCACCGCCAAATCCTATTCCCTAGTCCCTGTCTTTATTCACCCCGACGGCGTGACCGCCGCAGTCACCGGCCGCGGGGCCAGCGCCGGCCGCACCAGCTCCGCGGGCCACACATACACCGCCAGCCGCCGCGAGTAGTGCAGCACCGGCTCCTGGTCGGGCAGCTCGAATCCCGATGGCCGCCGCCAGATCGTTGCGCTCGATCTCCGCCTCGGCCTCTTCGAGCGGCCAGGGAACATGGTGCAGGTTGGCCCGGATCGGCTCTCCCGCGCGGTTCGTGATGAACAGGCAGTACCGCTCGGTCAGGAAATATTCGAGCGTCCCGCGCGGATCTCCGCCAGTCTTGCGCGTCGGCCCCAGCCCGCGGTAGCGCGCCTTGAAGATCACCGGCTGGCCGGCAAACCGCCTGCCGGCTGTAGAACGCGAACTCCCGCTCCGAGCGCTGCTCCAGCCGCATCTCCGCCCAGTAGTAGGGCAGGTGGTAGAACGGCGCGCGCCGCCGCCACCGCCAGCAGATTGCTCGAATCCAGCGAGAAGCAATAGACGCCCGGCGTCCCCGTGTCGCTGGTCGCGCACATAGGTCCGCAAGATTCAGGTCGGGAAAGCTGCGCGCCCCGGGAATCGGCGGCACCCCGCGAATCTTGATGCGGTCCAGCCAGAAGGGCACCACTCCCAGCCATGCCGACCCCTGAAATGTGTCGACCTGCAAGCCACTCGGGCAGCAGCGGCGCAATGCGCGAGGCCGGAATCGGCCAGTGCGCAAACAGCAGATCGTTCCAGCGCTGGGTCATCGCCCAGCGGCCCGGCGGTAATGGCCGCGGCTTGTGCGATGTGCGCACCAGATACTCCTGCATGGCTCCGGTTGCTCCTCGATTGCCGCTGTTGACGCTTCGCGCTAACAGCACGATGGACGCACCGACGGGTTCCAGGTGACGCACACCCGCAGTCACGCCCCTATGCCGTATTCTGTTCGCGAGCCCATGCTCATGTCCAGTGAATCTTTCCTGCCCCCCGGCGCCCGCAACCAAACCGAAGTCTTCGCCGTCCACGGCGCCGACCCCGAAGTCCTCGCCTACGCCATGGCCAAGTACTCCCGCTCCTCGCTCTCCATGCGCGAGTCGCTGGCCGAAATCAGCGCCCAGCGCGCCGAGCAGTTCCTCAACACCTTCTATTTTCAATACGGCCACCGCTCCATCGCCGACCTGGCCCACATCGCCTTCGCCGTCGAGCGGCTTAGCCTGCTGGCCGCCATCGTCCTGGTCGACGAACAGCGCTGGGACGGCCAGGAGCGCTCCACCCGCTACCAGAACTTCCTCAAATCCGGCTGGTTCTTCCCCGATTTTGGCGAAGATTCCGCCTCGGCGCAGCTCTACTCCGAGACCGATCACGAACCTCTTCGACGCCTACCAGCGCACCACCGCCGCCGTTCTCGAAGCTCTGCGCCGCCGCGTCGCCTGCCCGGAGGCCATGAAGCCCGAGGCCTACGAGCGCACCCTCAAGGCCCGCGCCTTCGACGTCGCCCGCTACCTGCTTCCGCTCGCCACCAACACCTCGCTCGGCCAGATCGTCAGCGCCCGCACCCTGGAAACCCAGGTCTCCCGCCTGCTCTCGCACCCCGCCGCCGAGGTCCGCGACCTGGGCGTCAAGCTCCGCGAAGCCGCCACCGGCCCCGCCTGGAACGTCAACGCCCAGGCCGGCGCCGCTTCGTCGAAAAGCTCGGCTGCAGCTGACGACGAAGTCCGCGTCGCTAGCCTCGCCGCCGAAGCCGCCGCACCTCCTCACCCGCGAGGTCCGCACCGCGCCCACGCTGGTCAAATACGCCCAGCCCAACGACTACGAACTCGCAGACCCGCGCCGAACTCGCCCAGGCCGCCGCCGAACTGCTCGGCCAGCCAGCCCATCGCCGCCGCCCCGGTCGTCGATCTGGTCGAGCGCACCGAATCCCTCGAAGTCGAACTCGCCGCCACGCTGCTCTACTCCGCCAGCCACCACCCCTACCGCCAGATCCGCGACCTGGTCGCCGCGCTGCCCGAAGCCCGCGTCGACGAAATCATCGAGCTTGGCCTGCGCCATCGCGGCAGGCACGACGAAGCCCTGCGCGCCTTCCACGCCGGAGCGGCCCTCCGCTTCGACATTCTCATGGACATCGGCGGCTTCCGCGACATGCACCGCCATCGCCGCTGCACGCAGATCATCCAGGCCTTCACCGCCCTGCACGGCTACGAAACGCCCGGCTGCGGCGACCTTGGACCCGACGTCGAACATCCTCGCCGAAGCCGGCGTTCTGGCCGACTACCAATCCGCCATCGAGCCGCCCACGCCGCCAGCGCCCAAATCGCCGCCGGCCCGGCTCCCGAAGCCGCGCAATCCGCGCTCTACCTGCTGCCCCTGGCCACGCGCATCCGCTGCCTCTTCAAGATGGACTTCGCCGAAGCCCAATACATCACCGAACTGCGCTCCGGCCCCGCCGGCCACTTCAGCTATCGCCGCGTCGCCTGGGAGATGTACAAAGCCTTGGAGCGCCAGCACCCGCGCTCGCCAGACCACATTCGCGTGACCGACTTCACCAAGCCCATCGACCTGCTCCAGCGGTAACCACGCCACACGCGCTAGAATCACCTCGGAGCCCCCAATGAGCGTAAGCGCACTCTATCCCGGCACCTTCGATCCGCCGACCAACGGTCACATCGACCTGATCCAGCGCGGGGCCAAGCTCTTTGAACACCTCACCGTGGCAATCCTCAACAATCCGGTCAAAGACCCCCTCTTCACCGTCGAAGAGCGCGTCGAGATGCTCAAGGAATCGACCGCCGCTCTGGGCAACGTCTCGGTAGCGACATTTGACGGCCTCATGGTCGAGTTCGCCCGCAAGCAGGGCGCCATGGCAGTTCTGCGCGGCATCCGAGCCATCAGCGACTACGAGTACGAGTTCCAGATGGCTCTGATGAACCGCCGCCTCGCCCCCGAGATCGAGACCGTCTTCCTGCAGCCCGCCGGTCGCTATTCGTTCGTCAGCTCGCGCATGTTGAAGGAAGTCTTCGCCTTTGGCGGCGACGTAAGCGGCCTCGTCCCGCCCAACGTCCTGAAGCGCCTCCGCGCCCGCATGGGCTCCAGCTAGAGCTCGCTCTCAAAATCGTTATTGCAATTTATATCCAACCGGATATAACGTCGTCATGAAGCCGGTACGATTCCTCGGCGACTCTCGAAAAGTGATGACGGAGTTTCCAGAGGATGCTCGCCGTGACGCTGGCCGCCAGTTGGCTCGAGTGCAAAAAGGGAAACAGGCAGACGACTTCAAACCGATGCCCGCGATTGGCAAGGGTGTCGAGGAGATTCGAGTATGGGAAGCATCGGCACATACCGCATCATCTACACGGCTCGACTTGCCAATGCGGTATTTGTTCTGCATGCCTTCCAAAAGAAGACCATGGCCACTTCCCCGCGTGATATTGAAATTGCGCGTGAGCGGTTCCGCCAATTGATGCGAGGCCGAAGATGAAGAAGCTGGAGTATGAAGAATTCGCGAATGTTTGGGATGCACTTGCCGACACGCCGGAGGAGGCCGCCAACCTCACTCTGCGTTCCGAGTTGATGGATCAGATCGAAGAGTTGATCAAAGAAAACGGCTGGACCCAAGCCGAGGCCGCGAAGCGTTGCGGAGTCACTCAGCCGCGCATCAACGACCTGCTTCGCGGTCGCATCTCCCGATTCTCGCTCGATGCGTTGGTGAATATCGCCTCAGCGCTCGGCCGCAGGGTCACCGTCAGCCTCGACGACGCTGCTTGAACGGATCGTCGACCACGAACTCCCCACGATGCGATTATCTCCGAGTGCGCTGCTATCGCGGCGGTTGTGACCAAGCAGGCCTTTCTGGGAAGTTCAACCGGCCCATTTTGCCCCAGCCACAAAATCTGTCAAGATAGATGTAGTTATGACAGTCTCTACCCCTTCCCAAGTCTTTGCCGACCGCATCGGTCGGATCGAGGTCTCCGCAACCATGGCCGTGGCTGCGGAAGCCGCCAAGCTGCGCGCGCAGGGCAGCCAACCTGGTCGATTTCGGCGCCGGCGAGCCGCATTTCCCCACTCCGCGCCACATCAAGGACGCCGCCATCGCCGCCATCGAGGCCAACTTCTCGCGCTACACCGTCGTGCCTGGCATCCCCGACGTGCGCAAGGCTATCGTCGACCGCCACAGTTGCGACTTCGGCTCTGACTACGACATCACCGAGGCCATCTTTACCACCGGCGGCAAGCAGGCTCTCTTCAACGCCATCCAAATCCTCGTCGACCACGGCGACGAAGTCATCCTGCCAGTTCCCTACTGGGTCAGCTTCAAAGACATCATCCAGTACGCAGGCGGCAAGGTCGTCTTCCTCGAAACGCAGGAGGCCGAGAATTTCCGTATCACGGCGGATGCGATTGAAAAGGCCATCACGCCCAGGACCAAGGCGATCATCCTCAATTCGCCGTCGAACCCCTCCGGCTCTGTGCTTTCGGCCGAAGACCTGGAGCGGATCGTGCGCGTCGCTCACGAGCGCGGCATCTTCCTGCTCTTGGATGAGTGCTACGTCTATCTGAACTATGCCGGCAAGCCCGTCTCCGGCGGCTCCTTTACTTGGGCCAAAGAGCACATCGTCATCCTCGGCTCGCTGTCAAAAACTTATGCCATGACCGGCTGGCGCGCAGGCTTTGCGCTGGCGTCCAAATCTGTCGTCGCGAATCTGAGCAAGCTCCAGTCGCAGTCCACCTCGAACGCCACCAGCTTTGTGCAGAAGGCCGCCATCGCCGCGCTGACCGGCTCGCAGGAGTGCGTCAGCCAGTTCCGCGCCGAGTTCATCGACCTGCGGGATCACATGCTGGCCAAGCTGCGGGAGATTCCCGGCATCACATGCACCAAGCCCGAGGGCGCCTTCTACGTCTACCCGAATATGTCGGCCTATATCGGCAAAGACGGCATCAAGACGGCGACCGAACTGGCGACGCGGCTACTCCACGAGGCCCATGTCGTCTCCGTGCCGGGCGAAGCTTTCGGAACCGCGGAACACATCCGCATCTCTTACCCGGTGACCAAGCAGAACATAGACGAGGGCACCCGCCGCATGAAGGAATTCCTGGCGAAACTGGGCTGATTTGTGGTCTTGACCGAATACTACTGTGTTATAAACCGGATACTTGCGCACGAATGTTCCGGTATACATGCAAAATCTGCTGCGTCCAGTAGCAATGCATTCTGTCAGTTGGAGGAGCGATGGAAAAGCTTTCTTTGTGGTCCGAATGGCTTGGCGTTTATCGGCGTACTGGCCTTGGGCTATTGGCTCGGAGCAGTCGGCTCGGTGAAAGCCTCCAGTTTCGCTGCAAGTAGCAGCATGTGCAGTTTCAGCTCGGCAGCGTGAGCGAGCACAGTTCGCTGCTGGTCTACCAGCCGGGAACCAAGACCGTCTATGTCTATCAAGGCGCGACGACGGGGAACTCGTACCTGCAGTGCAGTTTCATGTTTGAGCTAGGCACGCCGGGCGGCGCCATTCAGCGCGTCCCGTGCGCGGTACCGAAGCTGATGCCGTAGAAGACGCCTTTCAGAGTGCGAACGCTGCTCATTCCGTTGGCCACACCGGCGTTGGCGGTCGCCGATGTATCTTCTCCCGAAAAAGTCTTAGGAGATGCGCAAGATCGCGCTCTTGCTTCGTTCAAAGGTAGCGGCAACAGAGATCATTCTCTTTCGCGGGAACCATTTTTCCTTTGCCGGGGTCCAAGGGAGTAGAGTTTCTTGTTGGTTGCTACGAGGAGGCTTTGTGCGCCGAATTTCCGCCGTCTTGTGTCTGTTTGCCCTCACCGTCACAGTTTCGCTTACCGCTCAAACCGCGCCGAAGCCGCCGCCGGCCGCACCGCAGGTGGCGCCGAAGGCGCAGTTGGCCGCACCGCAGGTGCCGCAGACGGTCAAGGACCTGCCGGTCCGCAAGGTTGTGCTCTACAAAAACGGCGTGGGCTACTTTGAACATGCCGGCTCGGTCAACGGCAACCAGCGCGTGGCCATCGACTTTACCTCGCCGCAGTTGAACGACGTGCTGCAATCGCTCACCGTGCTCGACGAGGGCGGCGGGCGGATTGCCGGGGTCAACTACAACTCGACCACGCCGCTGGCCGAGCAGCTCAAGTCGCTTTCGCTGGGCATGACGGACGATCCCACTTCGACAGAGCTATTTCAGGCGCTGCGCGGGCAGCGGGTTGAGGTGACCGGCGGGCCGGGCGGAGTTATCACCGGGCGGCTGATGTCGATCGAGTCGCGGACGGAGAAGGCCGGCGGCGGCGACAACGCGACAACGGTCGACAAGTACTACCTGACGCTGATGGCCGGTTCCGGCGCGGTGCGGGTGATCGAGCTGACCCCGGCCCTGAGCGTGCGTCCGCTGGATGCGAATCTGCAAGGCCAGCTCGACCGCTATCTTGAACTGCTCTCGACGACCCACTCGACCGGGCTGCGGCACCTGACTCTGGACGCGCTTGGGCAGGGCCAGCGCGAACTGCGCGTGAGCTACATCAGCGAAGTGCCGGTCTGGAAGTCGACTTATCGGCTGGTCTTCCCGCGCACGCCCAACGGGAACGCCACGGTGCAGGGCTGGGCGGTTGTGGATAACACCGTGGGCGCGGACTGGGACAATGTGCAGCTCTCGCTGGTCGCCGGAGCGCCGCAGAGCTTTATCCAGCCGCTCTCGCAGCCGCTCTATACGCGGCGGCCGGAGATTCCGATCGCCACCGAGGCGCAGACTGACGCCGCAGACGCATGAGGCGGCGGAGAAATGAGCCACAGCATGTGGTGCACGTGCAGTCGGAGATGATGAATAATCAGCTGTCTGCCGAGCCCAGCAGTTCGCAGGTGCCGGGGACGGTACGCGCGGCATCGCAAAGCAAGGTCGTACGCACGCTCAGAGCCTCAAGCAGTCAGCTGAGGCCAGATGCAAGACAGCGAATGCACGCGCCGGAGATCGGGATCGGTCAGATCGCGGTCAAGTGCTGCTGGCATGTTGGCTCCGGCTGGCAACGGTGTGGTACGGCGGCGTCTACCGCGCCTCCGACGCCATTCAGAAGGCGATGTTTCCACCAACGCCTTCGACGACTTCTTCGAGTACGCGCTGACCCAGCCGGTCACCATCCACAAGAACGAGTCGGCGATGGTGCCGATCCTTCAGCAGGAACTGCCCGCAGAGCACGTCACTCTTTGGAGCGAGAAGGAGCCGACGCCGCTGCGCGCCGTCTGGCTCGAAAACAAGTCCAAGCTCACGCTCGACTCGGGCAGCTTTTCGATTTTTGAGAGCGGCGAGTTTGCCGGCGAGGGCCTGCTCGACCCGATCCATCCCGGCGAAAAGCGCCTGCTCTCCTATGCCGCCGATCAGGCCGTGCGCGTGAAGGTTACGGCCCGCGACGCAAGCGCACGCTGCACCACGTGCAGATTCACAAGGGCTCATCGTCGAAACGCACATGGATGTCGATGCCAAGAGTTACTCGGCGGTTAACTCGGGCGACGCTGATCGCGTGGTGCTGATGGAACAGCCGCGCCGCGCCAACGGCTGGTCGCTCGGACGGCGATCGAATGCCGCGGAGACTGCGCCGAACCTCTACCGCTTCAAGTTCTTGTCGCCGCACACGACCTCCAAACTCGAGGTCCGCGAGCACGGGCCGGAGTACGACGACAGTCTACCTGAATGCTACAACAATCAGTCGGTTATCTGCTCGAACTGGTCAAGCGCGTTCCCGAGCGCCGAAAGTTGAAGCCGGTGATCGACGCCGAGACGCGCTGGCCGATCTCGAATCGCCGATAGACGAATCCAAGAAGACCGAAGAAACCGCCGCAGCCGACGAGGCTCGCGACCGCGAAAACCTTACCGCGCTGAAGGGCAACGATGCGGCCAAGC
>CAWJLK010000007.1:0-148260 GCA_963843625.1 uncultured Acidobacteriaceae bacterium | reverse complement strand
GCTGGCCTGCGCCGTGCGCTCGAGAGCGATCCGATCGACGATCCCCAACTGCGCTCCTTCCTCTCGCTGGCGAAGGCCGACCAGGTGCCGCTGGAGACGGCGACTCTCTCTTACATCGCCGATCTGCGCATGAAGCGGGTGATGGTCGATCTGCAGATGTCTTCGGGGTCGCTGGAGATGCTGGATCGTGCGCTGACGCTGGCCCGTACGCTGGCCGAGCTTCCCTTCGAACTGAACTTATGGCAGGCGCAAAATATCTGGTACGAGATCTTGCGCACCGCCAGCTACGCCCTCACCGCGCTGGCCGCGGAGGATCGCCCGCGCTGGGACAAGAGCTTCAGCGATCTGGGAACCTGCCTCTCGATCGACTGCGCCGCCATCGGCGCGCAAGATCCGGCTGCGGTGACTACGGGGGATTAGAGCAGAACCTTGAAAGACATTTGGCTCGGAAATGGCTTGACTTGTGCCGAGTCGTGAGACTTCAGTTGTTAGCCAACCGCCTCAATCAAATCAGGCGAATTGCGAGACCCACTCATTCCATTCGGCGTCCAATTTAGGGTCCTCCCAAAGAAAACGGACCGTGCCATTGCGGTCAACAAAAAACACAAATTTGGTTCGGCGATCAATTGTGATTTCCTTGCACGCAACATCTGGAATTTTGGGATTTTCCTTCTTAAGCTTTCCGAGGTATTGACTGCCATTTTGAGTGGAAAACTGAGCTTCCATCAATCGATCATTGTAGAGGGTCAGTGAGAGGCTCCCATCGATCCCAGAGAGGCTAAAGGGCCCGACAAAGTCAACATTTCGTAGGGAGGACGACGGTCCGGTGGCTTAACGGCCTGCACTTCTTCATGCCACCGTTCTATAAGGCCCGCCTGCCTGAGCTTATTTCGAACGCTCTGTGCATTCTCATAGCTCTGAAAACCATCGCACAACTTCGTCGGCCCCTTCGATTCGCATCCTATCGTCAGGCAGAGACTGAACACCACACAGACCAACAGCAATCGTCGAATCTCGCGTGCCATACTTGCTTCCTTACTTTTCAGAGATTCTACTCTTTCAGTAGGGCGTTGACCTCGTTAGCTCTCAGCCTTTTCTAGCCTTCCGTCCTTGATCACAAACCGCTCGCCGCGCCAGACGATCGTGTTGCCGGCAAAACCAGCGACCCAGATGCCCATGGCCACAAGTCGCGCAGCGGCAGCAGCCACAGGCTCGGCAGCACCTGATGATCGGCCAGCACCTCAGCGCCCACCGTCATCGCCAGCGCAAGGCGCAGAAAGAAGCTCAACCCCAGCAGCCACAGGCTCAGCGGGCTCGCTCCGCTGGCCAGCACATTGAGCAGTGCCCAGCCGAGGCCGTAGGTGAAAACCAGGCCCACATAGCCCCCGGGCCGCGCATCGCGAACGGTCCGGGCCCAGCGCAATTGATGGTCGATGAAGCCGCGCCAACTGTAGGCCGGAATGCTGGTCTCGACGACTTCAGGAGTCAGCGCAACCCGGTAGCCGGCCCGGTCGACGCGCACGCCCAGTTCGTAGTCGTCGGCCAACTGATCCACCAGCGGCAGGAGTCCGCCGATGCTGTTCAGCGCCTTGCGGCTGACGGCCAGCGTGGAGCCCAGGCCATAGTGCAGACCGCCTTTCGAGTATCTTCGCCAGCAGCACGGCGGGCTGGAAGTCGGTCGCGATGCCCAGCGCCTCGAGCCTCGAAGCGCAGCGTACCGTGAGCGCGGCCGCGATAGAGCGCGGTCACCAGGCCGACCTCCCGCTCGGCCTTGCCTTGCGCATCCGGCGCCGGAGCGAAGCAGGCCATCACCCGTTCCAGATAACGCGGCGAGACGGTGATGTCCGAGTCGTTGATGAGCAGAAAATCGTGGCGTGCGTGGGGGGCAAGCTGAACCAGCGTGCTGACCTTGCCGTTGGTTCCGAGCCTCCGAGGGCACTCGATGAGGCGGATAGCACGCTCGGGAAACTCGGCCTTCAACTGCTCCACCGCCGCCGCGGCCGGGTCGGCCAGCGAAGCGACCCCGAAGAGCAGTTCATACTCTCCCGCGTAGTTCTGGCGGCAATGGCTGCGGAAGGCATCCAGCATGCCGGGGTCGATCCCTTTGAGGGACTTGAGCACGCTGACGCCGGGCGCGAAGGCTGCCAGCGGATGTCGCCGCTCCGCCAGAAAGATCGCGCCGCAATCCAGGCCGCCAGGAAGTAGCCAATCCCGGCCACGGCCAGCACCGTGGTCAGAGTCCCTACGGATTGGGCCAGAGCGTGCGGCATGCTGGGGCTAAGTGTAAAGGAAGAGCGGGGAGCAGGCCTAACCGGCGAGTCATGGGTCCCGGCTTCCGCGCCGATCATGTGGAAAATGCAGCCTATGTTCTGCAACACAGGCCGAACTAAAAGTTGGGATGCGACCTAGAAGCCCCTCCGAAAATCCGTTAGTCTAGGTACATGAGGGAATACACTTTAGAGGAGATTCACGAATTCCTCTTGAATCGGACGATAGCACTGACACAGAAACAGGTAGCTAAGGAGACTGGCTTCCGGGCGCAGTACCTCAGCGATGTGTTGGCAGGTAGGCGACCATTGACCAAGAACTTGGCAGCGGCGCTCGGCTTTAGGAGGTTGCCCTCCCGTTACGCCCTCATGGTGAAGCCCCGAAAGAGGGGATGAGGTTGCAGTGGCGCGGAACCGTCCGTGGCTTTGGAAAGCACGCTGACGTCACTGAGCAATCCTTGGAATTAGAGGTCTATAAACCTCGATGAAAGCGCTAAGATTGATGGCTCGTCGCTGAAGTTTTGGCCAACAATCCCAGTCACCAACGGTCCGACCGCGAGACGGGAGACCTGCTCGAAGAGAAGTTCCGGATGCAGTTCGGCGCGATCAAGAAAGTCGCGGAACAGGGACTCGAAATAATCTATATCCTCGCTACGAACCACCCTGCGCCATTCCGGGTGGACAAGAAACCTAAGCCGACCATCTTCTTTCTTAAGGACAAGCAACAGGGTGAGCGAGGTATCGATGGGGCCGACGGTCCTGCCGCGCGGCCTGTAATGTAGGGCGCAGAATTGGGGGTTCTGGCTCAATGAGTTGCATCCTTCCACTTCTTCCGGTATTCTTATTGCTGACTTCTACCATTGTATCGGCAAGATTTCGCAAAAGTTCTATATTTGATAACCTTCCGAGACACCTCTCAAAACGGTCAACCGCTGATTTGGTCTTCCACGCTTCCGGAAGGTCTTCCATCCGCAGCCGAAGGCCGTCCACATCCAGGGACCGCGCGATCTTCAGCAGTTCCCGAACATCCTCCGAGGATAGATCCTGATACATATGCGGATCAAGGTAGCGAGACTCCATAAAATGCGGCTGCTTTTCTCCTCCGGCACCCCCGAATAGGTTGCCATGATCGATGAAAAACGCCCTTAGCCGACCCGTTCTGTTCTCTAGGAAGATTGCTTGCCGGTTGTCCGCGTGTTCAGCGCAAATGTCAATCATCCACGCCAGCCAGAAACTCCAACGGTTACTTACGCGCTTGAACCTGTTTCCCGGGAGGATCTCCAATAATGCGGAGCCGTTCCCACCCAAAAAACGGGAGCCGAAACACAACCCCGAGTTCGGCCGAACATGACCATCCGGTGTGCTCGTCCAGCAGCCCGGGTTCTCGTCAAGAAAGGAATTGGTGACGAGAAGGGGCTTCCAAAAAGACACGAACAACCCGCTGGTTCTGTAAAGTTCAGTACCCATGCTCTCGTTGAAGAGCAGATTCGTACCCTGGGGATTGTTACCAAATTTAACTACATACAAGAGCCCATCACTGGCGCGAACCAATATGGGCTGGGAGCCGCCTGGAAGGTTTCGATAAAACCTCGTTAAAAGGACAACGTCCTTCAAAATCGTAGCCACAGTTCTCCCCCCAAAAAAGAACGAGATCTACCCAACACCGGCTAAACTGCATGGGCCGGCGCCTTCCGGGGGTAAAACAGACAGGCAACAAAAATGAAACAAAAAAATGCTTAAAATCTAGTTCGGAAATCCAGAGGGTCGTTTCCCGAGCGAGACTTATCACCCGTTTTCAACATTATTTACTACTAGTTTTCCACAGGGGACGAGTCCAACTTATAACCCATACTCTTTCCTGTCAAGTACTTGGGGTATAAAAAATCTATTTATCTAGTTAACAACTCGTTACTCCGTGACGCTAATCACGCTGTCAACGTCCCTATTACCGCAATGTGGGAACCCTGAGCCGCGGAATCAGATATTGCAGACCACACGCTCCGCATTCGAAGCGCAAAAGCTCGTAACCAGCAAGATGAACGACGACGTTGTGCAGCTAGGGGTTCTGATGAGCCAGGCTCACTCCAGTCGCGAACTATACGACATCTTATATGCCAGGTTGCAGGTAGCGAACATCGACGCGGGGAACAACGCGACGAATGTGACCGTCGCCGATCCGGCGCGGCCTCCGGGCAGTCCTTATACGCCGCAGAAATCTCTGTTTATCACTCTCGGCCTTTTTAGCGGCCTGGCGCTGGGCATCGGCCTGGCCTATCTTCTGGAAAGCCAGGATGACACGGTTGCGGACTCGTTCCAGGTGGAATCGGTGTCGAACCTTCCAGTGCTAGGCTTGATTCCCTTTCATCGCGCGGAAGGCAAACCGCGGGAAGGCGCCCTCGCTACCGAGTCGAGTCCCTTCCTTGTCGCACCGGAAAGCGCATCGGCTGAATCCTTCCGCAGTCTACGCTCGGGACTGACTCTCTCGGGCATCGGGCGCAAGTTGAAGGTCATCTCCATCACCAGCGCTCTGCCGGGAGAAGGCAAATCCTATACTGTTTACAACCTCGCCCTTGCATTTGCCGCGGCCGGCCTCAGAGTGCTCATCATTGACGCCGATCTTCGCCGTCCCCGGCAGCACGCCCTCTTCCGCGTGGCTCAGAATGAGGGGTTGACGGATGTTCTCGCCGGCTTGAAATCCTTCGGCGATGTCCTGGTGTCGCATCCCGTACAACCGAATCTGACCCTGTTGACCGCGGGCCGTCCATCTCCGCTTGCCTCGGAGCTTCTAGGATCGGGCGAGATCGAAAAGACCTTTGAAGCCGCCCGGGCGAGTTTTGACCTGGTGCTCATTGACAATGCGCCCGTCTTGCCGGTTGCAGACGCGATTATCATCGGCTCTCACTGCGATGGAACCATCGGTGTGCTGCGCGCGGGGCGAACCTCTCGAAAGGCATTGCGCCGCTTTAGCCTGACTCTTGCACGGAACCACGTTCACATTCTGGGCATCGTGATTGAGGCGGTCGACATGTCTGCAACTGAATACCGGAGCGTATATGGCTATAACGTGCAGAGTTATTACGGAGAGAATTAAGATGGTTTTCGGCCGCGCTCTCCCGCTGCTGCTCGGCGTTCTACTGCAGTCAGGATGGATGACTGTGCCGGCGGAGGCCCAGGCTTCGTCCGGAAGCCAGACTGCGCCGATCTCCGGAGCGGGTCTGGCTTCCTCGTCCGGCAAGGCCGGGGCCGCTCAAAGCCAGGGACCATCCATCATTCCCAAGGACTTCTCCGAGTTGCTCATCGAGCCTGGAGATTTGCTGAGCGTCAACGTCTACGACGCCCCCGAGTTCACCAACTCCTACCGCGTGGACCAGGCGGGGGAGTTGACGATTCCTCTGTGCGGCAAGGTGAGTCTCCGAGGCCTGACGCTGACGCAAGCGGCAAGGCGTCTTGAGGCTGCTCTCAAAGACAGCCAGATCCTTGTCCAGCCGCAGGTGAATGTCGACGTGGTGCAATATGCCGGTCAATATGTGACTGTGACCGGCGAAGTGGGCACTCCGGGACGTGTACCGCTGATCGCGCCTACCAGGCTCGGTGAAGTCCTCGCCGAAGCCGGCGGCGTAACTCAGCTGGCCGGCGCGCGCATCAAGATCCGCCACGCTGCCGATGACGCTGCTCCAGAAGAAGAGGTTCCCTATTCCCGCAGCCAGAGCAATCACGAGACAGCCTCGATTCTGGTGCGTCCGGGCGACACGGTCGTCGTTCCGCGGGCGGGCATCGTCTATGTCCTGGGCGCGGTTAACCGTCCTGGCGGCTACGTGATGCAGGAAGACGGCAAGCTGAATGTCGCCGAAGCCCTGGCGCTCAGCGGAGGAACAGTCTTGCAGGCCAATACCGGCGGCCTGCGCGTGATCCGGCGCAATCCCGACGGGACCGTGTTGGATTTTCCGCTCTCTTACGACGGCATCGCAAAGGGCAGCCAGGCGCCGCTTCAACTCCAGGCGCGGGATATCGTGTATGTGCCGATGAGCAAGGTCAAGTCCGCGCTTAATTCGACCATGGGGATCATCTCGCAAGCCGCGCAAACCGCGATCATCTCGGTTCGCTAGCGTAAGCACAGCGGGTGAAACCTGATGCCATGCGGCGCGGCGCGAATTCTCCTGCCGCGAATCCCGCCTAAGAGTGGCGGCCATGGATTTCGGCGTGCTTCGGGGACAGGATGAGCGTGAAGGCAGCATCGTGGCAGCCAGTTCGGAAGCTCTTGCTTCAGCGACTCCTGGGCCGAGAGATCTGGGCGCTCACCGACCAAAGTGTTGTCAGCGCGACAAACTTTCTGACCAATGTGATGCTTGCCCGTTTCATGGGACTGCGCGAGTTTGGCGTCTTCGCGCTTGCATGGATGTCTGTGCTGTTTGTCAACAGTCTTCAGGGTGCGCTCATCATTGCGCCGATGATGAGCATCGGCCCCAAACAGGAAGAAAAAGACCGGCCTTCCTACTTCGGCGCGGTTGTCTTTCAGGAACTCGTTCTTGTTTCATTCTGTTTTGTTCTCGTCTTACGGTACGCTGAAGATCTCCGGCAGCTTCATTCGGTTTTCTGAGATCAGGCAACTTGCGCTCCCCCTGGCCGTCTCCGCATTTGCCTATCAATTGCAGGACTTCATCCGGCGCTACTTCTTCGCCACTCGCCAGAGCCGCCGCGCGCTTGCCGACGACGCTCTCAGCTATCTCAGCCAACTTCCCATCTTGTTTCTGCTTCATCGCGCCGGACACCTGACAAGCGCAACGGCGCTCTGGGCCATGGCGGGAACCTCGATCATCGGGCTCGTGCCGGGATTGCTCTGGATGGAACCGCTTCAGTTCAATACGGCGCGGATCAGGGCCATCGCGCACAGGCACTGGAAGCTCTCACGCTGGCTCTCGGCCTCGGCTCTGCTGCAGTGGACCTCAAGCAATCTTTTTGTGATCGCGGCCCCGGTCTACTACGGAGCCGCCGCCGCCGGAGTTTTGAAAGCCTCGCAGAACCTGATGGGCGTGACCCATGTCTGGTTTCAGGGGCTGGACAATGTCGTTCCAGTCGAGTCGGCGCGGCGGCTTCGCGAGGGCGGGGTGCGGTCTATGCTCGCCTACACGCGATCGATTCTGCTCAAGTGGGGCGGGCTGACTTTGCTCTTCGCAATCGTCATGGCCATCTCGCCTGCCTTCTGGCTGCGGTTGATGTATGGACCTGAGATGGCTCAATACGGTTACATCCTGCGGCTCTATGCTTTGCTTTACGTCGTCGTCTTCATGGGCGGCCCGCTGCGCGCAGCCTTGCAGGCCCTGGAGTTTACCGTGCCGATCTTCTGGTCCTACCTGGCGATGACCGCTTTTGCCTTCTCCTTCGCGGTTCCCATGGCAAAGTGGCTGGGATTGAGCGGCTCGCTGTTTGGACTGATCGGATCGCAGATTCTGTTTCAAGGCATCGTCGGCGCCGCGTTGCTCGTGAGATCGGGCCGCGTCGCCAGGCAATCGGTCTTCGTGCAGCATCCTCCCGCCATATTCGAGTGAGATCGCAACGAGAGTCGCAGGACCCCTTTCTTCGCCACTCAATTCTTCACTGAACTTCGCAGACGACAAACCAGGTAAGCCTGAACAACTTTTTGGAGGAAAGGCTCGATGCAAGCGCAGGCCGCATTCGTCGAGAACATCGAGTCAATTCACTCGCCCGCAGAGTCCAACTTTGCGGCGGGGTGGTGGACGCCTCGGCTCGCCGGACCGGTCATCGCAGCCGCGGTGCTTCGCTTTACTCTGCTGGCCATCTCGCTCGTCCGCTTCGGAGCGAACTCCCTCATTTACTCCGATACTCCGAGTTATCTCGAGCCAGGACGAAACCTGCTGCTGCATGGCCGTTTTTTCGCCGACGGCGTGCCAGATATAGTGCGCACTCCGGGTTACGCTCTCTTTTTAGCCATTACAAGCCTTGCCGGCTTGCCTGCCGCGGCCGTTGCGAACGTGATTCTTTCGGTCTTCTCGGTGATGCTTGTTTGGAGGCTTGGGCGAGTGATCTCCGACGATTACCGCGTTGCACTTGGTGCGGCGTGGATCTTTGCCTTTGAGCCTGTATCTCTCACTTATTCGGCAATCCTTTTGTCGGACCAACTCTTTCTCGTGCTCCTTCTGCTCAGCATGGAGCGGCTTGCGGTCTTCTTGCGCGGGCATGATCTGCGAGTGCTGGCAGTGTCGGGATTGTGGCTTGCGGCGGCAACCTTTGTGCGCCCGGTCTCCTACTACCTGCCGTTTGCACTGGCTCTGGGATTGTTTCTGGTGCTGGCGCGCATTCCCGACAAGCGGCAAAGACCCGTCGCCGTGGCGCCCGGTTTGCTTTGGAAGGCGCCCGCGGTGCTGCTCATAGGAGTATTGCCCTGGCTGGCCGCCTGGCAGATACGCAATTGGGTTGAGACCGGTTATCGCGGATTTTCCAGTGCCGAGGAGATCAATCTCTACTTTCAAAATGCCTTGGGCGTAACGGCCCGCGTCGAGCAGCGGCCCTTTCTCGACGTGCGCAAAGAGACGGGCTATGTCGATTTCGCCAATAACAGCGGACAGATCTATATCTTTCCGCAGTACCTCGCGGTGCATCCGGAGCAAGCCGGATGGAACCAGGGTCAGCGCCTGGCTTTTCTACGCTCTCAGGCGATCCGGATCATTCGCGAGCATTACGGGGTTTATCTGCACACGTGCCTCATTTCCGTGCTGAGGACGGTCTTCATTCCCGGCGAACGAAGTTTAGACCAATTGCTATTTCCGGACGGCTCCACTGTTAAGACTGCCTTGACCGGTGAGGATCAGAGACGCTGGACACTCATACCCAGCACGCTCGGTCATCGGGTAGCGATCGAGAGGGCTGTCTTTGCGATCGCGCTGTTGGGAGTCTACCTGTTAGCCGTTTGGGGAGCCTTTCGCGGAGGCGTAGGGAAGGCGCATTTATGGATGTTGCTGGGGATGATGCTTTACTTCATCTCAGTCACGGCGGCAGGAGAGGAACCGGGCGGAAATATGCGCTATCGCTTGCCAATCATGCCCATCGTATGCGTTCTTGCGGCTGCCGGTCTTCGGCGCACAAAGATCCTCGCGCGATAGCTTGAATTCAAATCCAGGCATCATGCTGGCAGAACTCGAACCACCATCTTCCGCTATGAAGTTATGAGGCAACAAACATGAAGTCTCCATTACGAGACGCCGACCTGGGCATCTCGGACCTGCGGGTCGCTGCGGTCTTGGTCTTCACGATCCTGAATCTCGCAATCTTTCTCCTCCGCGCCATCAGCGTTTGGCGTTATGGAGCACTTTTTCCCTTCGACAGCGCTCAGTCGATCTACGGTGTGTGGAAGGCAGTTCACCACCTCCCAGTCTACGAGTGGCCGTTGGCGTTTCCATTTTCTCTTGCGCTGTATAACTACCTCTT
The DNA here is from genome assembly GCA_963843625.1 of uncultured Acidobacteriaceae bacterium. Taxonomy (GTDB): domain Bacteria; phylum Acidobacteriota; class Terriglobia; order Terriglobales; family Acidobacteriaceae; genus Telmatobacter. The sequence continues at coordinate 138,550 of CAWJLK010000007.1, read as the reverse complement.
CTATGACACTTATGCTTTCATTCTTCGGTTGGTCGGAGCGACGGGCGACGGCATCATGACCTGGGGACGATTTATCACCCCGGTCTTTGCAATCGCAGGCGCAACCGCGCAGTGGAAGCTCGTGCAGCATCACCTCAAACTACGCGGCGCGCAAAGTCTTCTTTCGTTCATCTTCGCTTTGGGTCTCTGGTCCTGCACTTCAATCGTCCGCCATTGGGCACTGAGCATACGGCCTGACATGGGAGCCATCGCCCTGGTCATGGTCGCGCTCTATATAGTGGTGCGTCGGCCAAAGCTCGGCTTTTTCTATGCGGGTGTTCTGTTCTACCTGGCATGGTCCTTTAAGCAGACCGTAGTTCTCGCTGTGGCCGGTGTCTGCCTGTTCCTGGTGTTGAACAAGCGGTGGCGCGATCTGTCGGTGTTAGTGGCGGTATTCGCTACGTTGGTCGCGGCAACGCTTCTGCTCGGAACTTCCTTGTACCGGTTCAATATCCTCGTCGCTCCGGGAATGGTCAAGGAGTTTAGCCTCAAGTGGGCTTCACAGATGGCTCCGAAATCCGTGATCTCAAACGCTTACTGGATCCTTGCTCCTATCGCGCTGCTCGTCACCGCGGGAGCGCGCCGGATCGACGATACCGTCCGTCTGCTCATCATGGTTCTTGTCGTGGCGTTGGCCGGTGGATTGGCCGGTATGACAAAAGTTGGCGCCTGGGACAACTACCTTCTCGAATCGTTCGTCGCAGGATCTACTCTGCTGCAGATCGCCGTCTTTTCCGCGCCTGGGCGGTTAGCAAGCGCTCTTGTTCTGTACGGTTGCATCATTCCCTCGATACAGCTCGCCACAGTGGACAGCGGACCCCACTTGCACCGCTTCGGAACCGTGGGTATCGCCACTCCGGAAGAATTCACAGATGCCGTACTGCTGCGCAACCGCCTCGCGGTCATGAAGAAACCGATCTTTACCACCGACACTATGTTCTCACTCCCTTGGATCTCGAACGACAATCGCGCCAATGCTTTGGTCATCGATAAGGTCTTTCACGATGCAACGCAGGCTCGCTGCGAAAATGGATGCGTCGAGGGCATGCTGCAAAGGGGAGAGATTCCGACTGTCATGTTGCTCGATGTTGGCGACCCCTATCAAAACAGTTTGAGTCCAAGATACAAGAGGGTCGCTGTGGCTCGCGAGTCAGACGTCCTGTGGGACATTTACTCACTCACAACTGAAGCGCAAGATTCAGACCCTTCAACGAAAATAGCTGGTTCGGACCAAATCGGAAGAGACCGCACCCACGCTCATGAATGATCCACAGGTCACCATCGTCGTGCCGATCTACAACGGGTCGGCTTATCTCTCCGAGACGATCGAGTCCCTGCTGTCTCAGACATTCGGGGACTTCGAGTTGCTCGCCATCGACGATGGAAGCACAGACACATCGAGCGACATCGTACGATCGTTCAAGGACGAGCGGGTGCGCTTGATCGAGAAAGAGAATGGCGGGCTTTGCACAGCGTTGAATCGGGGAATCGCGCAGGCCCGAGCGCCTTACATCGCTCGCTCGGACCAGGATGACATCAGCTTTCCCGAGCGGTTGAAACGCCAATTGCAGGTGATGACCGATCACCCGGAAGCGGCCGGCCTCTTCGCTTACAGCACCAAGTTCGGAAGCAAACATCGCTGGTCGAACGCGGACAAGATGGTGATGTCGCCAGGCGAGTTGAAAGAATATGAGCCGATGAAAGACGGCTGCCTGCTCTGCTCGACCATGTTTGTGCGAACTGAAGCACTCAAATCCATCGGCGGCTTCAGGCAGGAATATTATCCATCGGACGATTGGGACATGGAATGCCGATTGGCGCAAGCCGGCAAGGTTCTCGTCTTGCGCGAGCCGTTGATCGCCTACCGTTTTCAAACAAGCGCGAATACATACCGGATGTTCGCTTCCATGCGGGAAAAGTCGCGCTGGACAAAGAGACTCTTACCGGCGGCGTCTGCAATCCATCCCGGAACTAACCTTTGACGAATTCAGGCGTTCCCAGGCAAACGACCTCAGGTCGCGCTGGAGACGGTACTGCAAGGATTCGTCAAAGCTGCACATGCGGACAGCGGGCCAACGGTACCTGGATGGTCGCTATGTCGCCGGCGCCGGCCACCTGCTTGCAGTTGCGCTGCTCAATCCCGCTGAGATTGCCGGACGCTTAAGACGCTACTTCACCCGCACATGAACGCCAATGCACAGCCGCCACGAAGCCCGCTCCCCGATCGATGGCCTTGTGCGAGTCCCACAAAATTTGGCAGGAGAAACATGCAGGAAGCTTTGTCGCAGCCGCCTCGGCCGCAGGCTCTATCGTTGAGCGAGTTCCTCACGGCGCTGTTTCAGTCGTTCGACAGAGAAGGATTGCGGCCCTGCGTCTTGCGAAACTATGAGGGATTTCCTTCCAGCAACGTTGGCAGCGACGTGGATTTTCTGATTCGTCCGTCCGAGCTGCCGCGCGCCATCCGCGCAGTCAGATCCCTTCATGGCATTCGAATCGTGACCTATGCCAAGCGTCACTGTGCCGCGCACCTGTATGTGGAAGGCGTTTCGCCTGCTCCAGGAATCCGCGCGCTGCAACTGGATTTTATTTGGGGCCTGAATTGGAAGGGATTGCCATACCTGATAACGGATGACGTGCTGCAGGCAGCGACCATTCGGCAGGCCGGCGACCTGACCTTTCTCATACCGTCGCCGGTTCACGAGGCAATTGGCTCGCTGTTATCGAGCCTGCTCCATGGCGGCTGCCTGAAGGAGAAGTACTTCCCCAGAGTGCAACTGACGTTCGCCGGCAACAGGCTCGAAGTCATCGCCGCCCTCATGCCGCGATTTGGACGCGTAACGGCAACGCGTTTGGTGGATTCAGTGATTGGCGGCGACCGGCAGAAGATTTTGAGTTGCGTCAGCCCACTCCGCATTTCATTGGCCAGACGCGGCCTGCTGCAAAGGCCATTGCGCAGCGCCCTGGCCATCGCCGGACACTATGTGCTGGAGTTTATGATTCGCTTTTCGCCGAGGAATCTGAAGACTGTTTGCGTCGTGGGGCCCGAGGGATGCGGCAAAACAATGCTCATCGAGACCCTCGTGTCGATGCTTCAATCTTCGGCAAAGGTTGTGGAAAGGCGCAACTTTGGGCCACAGTTGCTGCCGAAGCGCGAGCCATCGGAAACGAGCCACTTCGCAGTTCCCAGCGCCGATCGTCGGCGAAGTTCAACGATTTCCATCGATCGAATGGTGCGGTATGTGGTGGAAGAGTGGCTAAATCAATTCATCGGGAAAAAGAATCCTACGCTTCGTATCTGCGACTGCCTCTGCTTCGATTCGTTTATCGACACTCAAGAACGCCCGCATGGAATATCCGGCTGGATCGCGAGATGCGCCGGAAATCTCCTTCCCTCTTCCGATCTCTGGATATTGCTGGAAGCGAACGGCGAAGTTGCGCAATCCACCGATTCTCAACCATGTCAGGCAGAATCACTCAGGCAACGAGAGGCTTACCGAACCTTTGTGAAGACAAGAAAGAGTTACGTCATTCTGAACGCAGACAGTCCAGCCCCTTGCGTCGCGGAAGAGGCATATGCCGCAATCATCGACACACTCGTCCGGCGGACAAACAGCATTCTGGAACGCCGCTTTTGACTCCCTCTCATTTGCCATTTGTACTTGAGCGTCCATAAATGCCGGGTTAAGCACAATCGCATGGTTTTTTGTAACTCCGAATAAAGGACAATAGTACCCTGAAAATAGTTATTCTTGGTCCCGATGGAGCAGGCAAAACCTCCGCGATTCGCGGACTGATGGGCAATCTGCATTCAAGCGGCCGCGATGCGAGGATGCGCTACCTGAAGCCGCAGATCGTGATTCCGCCACGAAAAGGGGTGACGATCAATCCCAATCCTCACGGCAAGCCTCCTCGCCGTATCTTCACCTCTCTTGCCAAAATACTGGTCTGGCTTGTCGAGGAGTGGTGCGCAAATCTTTTTCTCGACAAAAGGAATTCGCTGCTGATCTGCGACCGCTACTATCACGACCTTCTCGTCGATCCGAAGCGCTATCGATATGGCGGGCCGCTTTGGGCCGCCGAGTTAGTCGGTATGTTGATGCCTCGGCCAGGGTTGTGGATCCTGTTGGATGCTCCGGCTGAAGTGTTGCAGGCGCGCAAGCAGGAGGTCCCTCTGGAAGAGTCATCGCGACAACGCGATGCGTATCTGGCATTCGTCAGAAATAGAAACGATCATGCGATCGTCGATGCTTCGCAATCGCTCGACGGAGTCATAGCGGATCTGGAGCATGTCATCTTTCAAGCGCTGATCGAAAGTGAATGTCATCGTGGATAACGCGGACCGGTTTTATATAAGACGCGACGATGGAATTGGAACGCATCTTGCACTGCGCTGGAATGGACGGGTACGCTATACAGTCCCTCGCGAAACTGCCGGGCAGAGAGCTTGCTGGGAGATCTTCCGTCCTGGAAGGCTTGGTATCCCATTGAGAGCGCAGGCGCTTCTGCCGCGCCTGCTGGGCGCCACGAATTGCCTCGAGGCCGAAACTCTGACATCGATCAGAGAGGCGCTGGGAAACGACGCCGGACTTTCTTGTTGCCGCTCTGGCGCCCCAGGGGTGTGGTCCAAAGACACCATTCTCTTCCTGGATAAGAAAACTACTAATCCGCTCTATCTGGTAAAGGCAGGAACGGGCGAGGCTGTCGACTCGCTCCTGCGCAACGAGACCGGCTGGCTGAAACGTTTGCGGCTTCAGGCACAACTCGCCGGTCACATTCCCGAACTTATTGCTTGCCGTGCCGGCTCGGAGTTATCTTTTGTTGCGCAAAGCATAGTCCCCGGCCACCTCGATTTTAAGCTAGGGCGATCGCATTTTGAGTTTTTGCTCAAGCTTCAAGAGTATTCTCGTCAATCAATGCAGTATGAAGATTCCATTCTCTGCCGAACTCTCGACTTGCGCTTGAAAGATTTATGCGGTCTGCTCTCCGATCCATGGTCCATTCGCCTCGACAAAGCTATGCGAAGAATCAAAAAATCACTTTCGCGTTCGCCTGTGCGGTTAGTGACTGCGCACAACGACTTCACTCCCTGGAACGTTCGGCTCCAGCGCAACTTCGCATCCGTCTTCGACTGGGAATATGCGGCCGATGAGCAACTCCCATTGTTTGACCCGCTTCACTTTGCCCTGATGCAGATGGCATTGAGACGCGAGCCGCCGCCCAGAATAATCCGAACGATGAACCGCACACTGCAACGATGCCGCAGATGCTTGGGGAAAAGATGTGCTACCAGGCTGAAGTTCAGTCGCTTGCATACTTCGTTAATCTCTCCACTCTCTATCTGTGGACCGTCCACGGAACCTATGATTCTGCTCCTGTTCTCGATAGCTATGCCCGGATTATCGACCATCTATGCCAATACCCGGAGGTAAACTTCGCATGAATGACTGGGTTCGCAATCCGCTCTCCGTTTATCTGCGCTATCTAGTCAACAAGCTTAACAACAGGCGAAAGTTTACAAATTTCGATCAGGGATATTTGGCTCTGGTCAAGAGGACATCTTGCGGGCCAAACGTTCGGGTCGGGCATGACTGCTTGATCGAGGACTGCCAAATAGGCGCATATAGCTACGTGAGTCACCACGCCGAGATATTCCTCACCAGTATAGGAAACTTCTGCTCCATTGGATTCGGCTGTCGAATCGGAGTGGGCATCCATCCGACAACCCTCATATCAACGAGTCCGGTCTTCTATTCAACGAAAAAGGAAGTCGGAATCTCCTTCGCAACCAAGGATCTGCTTGAAATGAATAAAAATATCTCAATCGGAAATGACGTGTGGGTGGGAGCGAACGCAGTGGTTCTGGACGGTGTAACAATTGCCACAGGGGCAGTCGTCGCAGCGGGTGCCGTGGTAACAAAAGACGTGGCTCCATACACGATTGTGGCCGGGGTTCCTGCAACTCCAAAGAAGAAGAGGTTTACCGACCTTCAGATCGAATGCTTGCTAAGATCGTGCTGGTGGAATTGGCCGCAAGAAAAGCTTATGAAGCATGCTCCGGAGTTTCTTAATGCCAGTGACTTCATTGAAAACGTGTTGATGCACTCAGAAAATGCTCTTTAAGGTCGGCGACATGGTGCCTTTATCCAATCGAGTCAGGTATCTTGAGCATATCCTCGGTTCACTGCTGTCCGGTTTAATTTAGATTTGTAGCCGTCAAGCTTATTGGCACGTGTAGTTTACAGCGATTTATGGGTGTCCACGATTTGAATTGCGTGTGGCTCATTTGCGATGCTTTCGGGATTCAACGACCGGGAGTGCCGCATGAATGTGGGCAAGACGCTGTTTGCGCAGGTGATGGAGTTTGTGCCGTGGAAGACCTTCGGACGCATCATCGAACGGCACAAGGGCGATGCAGGAGTACGCACGCTCGGCTGCGCGGATCTGTTTCGCGTCATGGCCTTTTCTCAGCTCACCTGGTGCGAGTCGCTGCGTGACATCGAGGTGTGTTTGGAAGCCAATCAGGCCAAGCTGTTTCATATGGGCATCGCCGCGCCGCCGGCACGTTCTACCTTGGCCGATGCGTTGAACCTGCACGACTGGCGCATTTATCATGCTCTCGCACTGCGGCTGATAGCTCATGCCAGAGTGCTGTACGCACAGGATCCCTCGGTGCTGGACCTCGACGCAAGCGTCTACGCACTGGACTCCACCACCATCGACTTATGCCTGAGTTTGTTTGACTGGGCGCCGTTTCGATCCACCAAGGCGGCCATCAAGTTACATACCCTGCTGGACCTTCGAGGCCAACGAGGAGAATTGCAAGCCGTTCGGCTATCGCGTCTTCGACCTTTTGCAGTATGTTCACAGTCTCGGCTACAGGTTGAGGCAGATCGACGGCGAGGACTGGCTCGCAGAACCATCGGATTGTGAAGTAAAGAGATTTGTCAACTAAGTGCTGTGTGGGAAGAAGGAGAGTAGGGTGATCAACAAACTGATTGTGGTTGCGGGAGCGGGTGGTTTTATCGGCGGAAGTCTCGTTGCTTCACTAAGGCAGAAGGGTTACAGTCGAATTCGCGCTGTCGATGTAAAGCCGGTGGAGCATTGGTACCAGAAATTCGACGATGTCGAAAACCTCTGCCTCGACCTGAACGAAAAAGAGAACTGTGAAATCGCGGCGAATAGCGCTGAGGAAATCTACAACCTGGCCTGCAATATGGGCGGCATGGGTTTCATTGAGAAGAACAAGGGCCTATGCATGCTCTCTGTATTGATTAATACTCACATGCTCATGGCTGCGAGGAAGTACGGCGTCAAGCGTTACTTCTATTCATCCTCAGCCTGCGTTTATAACGGCGATCTGCAGCATACCTCCGATGATGGAGACCGGTTTTCTCCGCCAGCATTGAAAGAAGCCGATGCGTATCCGGCTCTGGCAGAAGATGGTTACGGATGGGAGAAGCTCTTCTCCGAGCGGATGTGCCGTCACTTTATGGAAGACTTCGGTCTCCGTACGCGCGTGGCTCGCTTCCACAACGTATATGGCCCATGGGGAACCTGGTTCGGTGGCCGCGAGAAAGCTCCTGCAGCTATCTGCCGCAAAGTGATCGAGGCAGAATTCGCAGGCAAGCACGAGATTGAGATATGGGGCAACGGTCACCAGACGCGCTCATTCATGTATATAGATGACTGTCTGAAAGGTATCGATTTGATCGTTAACTCGAACATTATCGAGCCCATCAATCTTGGTTCAAGCGAGGCCGTCAGTGTCAACCAATTGGTGGATATCGTCGAAGATATTGCGGGCCTCAAGTTGAAGCGCAGGTATAACCTGGATGCTCCCAAAGGTGTGAATGGGCGGAATAGCGACAACGCGCTGATTCAAAAGCATCTCGGCTGGGAGCCGAGTATTCCGCTGCGGAAAGGTCTTGAGAAAACCTATGCCTGGATTTATGAGCAATATCAGTTGCGCGAGCGCGGCGCGGAAGGTGTTGTGCGCGAGGTCGAGATTTGAGGATCACAGAAGAAAAGACGGAGATCTTCAGATGTTCTCCGTGCAACATTCATCGCTTGACTGGACGCCGGAATGGCTTTTATCAATTCGCAAAATCTCTTCACAACTCAGGTTAGCTAGGGGGTGTTGAACGCAATGATAACGTTGCCCAGAATCAGTGTAGTGGTACCATCCTTTAATCAGGCAAAGTATCTGGAGCTGACCCTTCGCTCCATTATCGATCAGAATTACCCCGAGCTCGAGCTGATCGTCATTGACGGAGGCTCGATGGATTCAAGTCCGGACATTATCCGTAGGTACCAGCAATACATAAAATTCTGGTGCAGCGAACCTGATGGGGGCCAGCCGCAAGGGATTATCAAAGGATTCTCCCATGCTACAGGCGAAATATTGTGCTTCCTCAACAGTGACGACCTCTTTGAACCCAACGCTCTGCACCGGGTCGGACAGTATTTTTCTCAGCATCCAAACGTTGATGCCGTTTACGGAGACGCAATGTGGATTGACGCAGATGGAAACGTTTTTATGCAGAAAAAGGAGATCCCTTTCAACCGATTTATATGGCTTTATACTTATAACTATATTCCTGGGATGTCAATGTTTTGGCGCCGCGGCATATACGACCGGGCAGGTGGAGTGAATCCGGAATTCCAGTTAGCCTTCGATGCCGATTTATGGGCGCGATTCAGCGATCACGGAAAGATCAAGCACGTTGCACAGCAATGGTCGCGGATGCGCTACTATCCAGAACAGAAGAATCGGCGCTTTCGCGAGCAAAGTGATCGCGAAGATATGATAATCCGAGCGCGTTACTGGAAACATAATGTAATGCCGTCAACATACAATATTCGCCGAAAGGTAGCGCAACTCCTGCGTTTCTTATGGAAACTGCTGAGTGGATGCTATAGTTGGCGGTATCCGAAATACCTGGAGAAACCGTGAGGGTTCTACTTTCGGCTTACGCTTGCGAGCCAAACAAAGGGTCAGAGCAAGAGGTCGGTTGGCAAAGGGCTCTGCATATGCTGAACCATGCCGATGAGGTATGGGTGCTTACACGTGCGAACAACAGAGCGGTCATCGAAGCGGACCCTTCAAGCCGTCATCCCGGACTGCACTTCATCTACTACGATCTTCCGCGATGGGCCTTGAAGCTGAAGAAGCGAGCGTGGTTCTTTCCTGTCTACCTCGTGCTCTGGCAGTGGGGCGCATACCGTCTGGCTGCCAGGTGGCACAGCGAGAAGCCATTCGATTGCGTCTATCACATCACCATCGTCAGTATGCTCGCCGGCTCTTTCATGGGCCGGCTGGGCATTCCTTTTGTCGTTGGCCCGATTGCCGGCGGAGAACGCGCGCCCTTGCGCCTGCGCCGCAGCATGCCGTTCCTCTGCAAGACGAGAGAGTTACTTCGCGACCTGACTATGGGATTTCAGCGCTACAGTCCGCTTGCAAGCCCGGTGTTTGCGGCCGCGGAGCGCATCTATGTTACGACGCCGGAGAGTCTGCGGCTGATTCGGCCTAAGTGGCGTTCCAAGACGCAGGTGCAGCTTGGCGTCGCCATCGGCAGCAGGGGGGCCCCCATATCCGTGCGTCAGCCTCCACCGCTGCCGCGATTTGTCTTCGCCGGGCACCTCATATCCCTCAAGGGTGTGCATTTCGCTATCCGGGCGCTGGCTGAGGCCAGGATGGCAGCTCCAACAGCGACCCTCACGCTCATCGGGAGCGGGTCAGAGGAGCGGTGGCTGCGCGATATTGCCAAGAGATCCGGCGCGGCAGATGCTGTTGAATTCACAGGCCAGATCCCCCGGCAGGAACTCATCGACTCGCTCGCAGGATATACTGCTTTCATCTTTCCCAGTCTTCATGACTCCGGTGGATTGGCGGTGCTGGAGGCTCTCCGCGAGGGCGTTCCGGTGGTTTGTCTCGATCTTGGCGGTCCAGGCGTCATCGTCAACGCCTCCTGTGGAATCGTTGTTCCAACCTCGGGTGCCGACGAGGCTCAGATCGTGAGTTGTATCGCAGGTGCCATGATTGCTCTAGCGACCATGCCCGCAGAGGATTCGCATCGCCTTTCGATGGGGGCCATCGCCAGGGCAAAGGAGTTGTCCTGGTTCAGCATGACGGAACGCATCGCCGGACGCTAACCTAAAGCCAGACCGCAATCGTCAAGCGTTGCGGTGTTGCTGGGATTGGAAGAGAAGCAAGCCACTCTATGAAGCAGACCGCGCAATGGATTGACGATCACCGACGCGGGCTTTCCGGGGCTCTGTCCTCCAGCCGTCTCCCACTCCTGAAGTTCCTTATGCGCTATCCTGTCTTCCTTCTTGCCTTTGGTCCGCCTCTTTTTAGGTCTGCGGGGGTGGACGCCACCAAAGGGGTGATCGATTTTTGGAGCTTTTGCCAGGTTGGGCTGCTCCTTCTGATTGCGATCCGGGCGATGTATCGTTTGGCCTCAGCGGAGACAATTTTCATCCCAAAGCAAATCCGGCCCATCTTGAAATTGGCCTTTGTACTCGGCTTGCTATTTCTTGCATCGGCAGCATACTCTCCCAGCCGCCTCGTCACGGCAGGATACTCCATCTTTTACTTTTTCAATTTAATCTGTGTCATCGAGTTTGTTGCCGATGCTTATAGAGATCCGCCGAACTGGCTGCAATGTTTATTCCATCTAAGATCTATAGCTCTCATACTACTTGCCCTGGTTCTTGTTGTCATTCCCTTCGCTCCGATTCTTGTTCTACGTTCCGCTGAAGAGACAGGAATACGCCTTGTCGGAGGCTCGGTCGCTCCGACCACCGTGATTTGCCCAATGATCGCACTCATCTCCGCATACAGTTTTCTGCACGGCCTCGAATCGAGAGTGCGATCCTTGCTTCTTTTCCTGATAGGCTTGGCAAGCACGCTCATAACTCTATCACGAGGAGCAGTTCTCGCCCTGCTTTTATCTCTCGCGATCCTCGGAGTTGCATGGGCAAGAACAAACAGACGGTTAGCGTATACCTTTATCTCTGCTTGCACGGCTCTTATCCTGTTTTCCAGCGCGACTGTGGCAGCGGTCGGCGGAAGCCGCCTTTGGTATTTATTCAACCGCGGTCAAGACGCGCAAGGCATCGCAACTGCAAGCGGGAGAACGGATCTGTGGAAGTTCGTCATTCAATACTGCATGATCCATCCCCAGGGAATGGGCTATGTCGCAGGCTTTCGAGACATCTTCAGAGGTTATTTTTCTCTCACCAGACTGACCTCTCTCAATCATCTCGGAAACGCCCACAACTCTTTCATGCAAGTTCTTGCCGATGCCGGCTGGCTGGCTTTGGCGGTCTATCTGATCATGATGATCAGAATCGTTGCCTTGGGACTACGCAATTCGCGGAAACGCATTGCGCTGGCCTTGGCGTCAGAAAGAGAGTCTCGCCAAGCGATTGAATGCTCGCTTTTGCTGCTTGTCTTTTACTTTGCGAACGGAATGGATTCCGCGGAATTCGTCGTTCCGTTACGATCCAGTTTCTACCTTCAGAATCTGATCGTCGCGATTATTCTCGGCGCGTCAGCGAGCTTGTACCTCGTTTCCCGAAGAGAATTTTTAGCTGATCGTTAACTTATTTGGGAATTAGAGCTGCAGGGAGCGGTAAACGAAAGGCTGTTAGTACGGATGAAGTTGCTTCGTATCCTTGTGGTTGGTCAAACGCCGCCGCCCTATGGCGGACAGACTGTGATGATTCAATATCTCCTCGATGGAGCTTATCGTGAGATTGAGTTATTTCATGTCCGAATGAGTTTCTCCAAAGAGTTGAAGACCACCGGCAGATTCAAGTTTGTGAAGCTTCTGGAATTGTTCAGAGTTTTAGTCGCAATCTACTGGGCCAAACTTAGATTAAAGCCGCAAATTCTTTACTATCCGCCGTCCGGGCCTGGTTTTGCCCCGGTTCTGAGAGATATCGTCATCCTCGGCATGACACGGTGGCTTTTTCGCGCAACGGTATTCCACTTTCATGCTGGAGGCATTTCAGAGTATGCCAGTGGTCTAAGTCTTCCGCTGCGATATCTATTCCGGCTATCTTTGGGAAAACCAGATCTAGCCATTCACACCGCGAGCCGTGGAATCCAGGACGGCATAAGATTGCGTTGCAAAAAGGAAGTCATAGTGGCGAATGGCATTCCCGACGCCGCACAGGAGAGTATCCAAAGAACCGTTGTCGAGGGAGAGCCAGTCAGGATTCTACTCGTTGCGCTGCTTCGGGAAGACAAGGGCGTGCTGATTGCAATTGAGGCAGTGCAGCAATTGATGAGACTAGGAATAGATGTGGAGCTGACGTGTGTCGGTGAATGGGATTCGCCAGATATTGAGGAGCGCGCACAGGCCATGATCGAGCCGAGATTCAGAACGCGGTTCAAGTTTCCGGGAGTTCAGATAGCGCCCAAGAAATGGGAATATTACAGAAGCGCCGATATCTTTCTTTTCCCAAGTTACTTTCATTCGGAAACATTTGGCATTGTCCTTCTTGAGGCGATGTGTTTCAGCCTTCCCATGGTTGCCACCAGATGGCGCGGGATACCCGAGGTTGTGGAAGAGGGAAGCTGCGCATTCCTGTGCGAGCCGCGAGATGTGGCGGGTTGCAGAGATGCTCTTGCTCAGTTAGTCAATGATCCTGGCATGCGCGACAGAATGGGCCGGAAGGCAAGGGAAAGATTCTTGCGCCATTTCACGATCGAGAGGCACCGCGAAGCCATGGAGAATGCTTTATCTCAATTGAAAGGATAAGTGAAGAAAGCGTGCGAGTATTCATCACAGGAGGAAGCGGGTTTATCGGAACGCGCGTCATTGAGGAGTTACTGGGCGTGTTCCCAGATGCCCGCGTGCTCAACGTCGATCGTGAGAAGCCACACCTCGCGAAGCATCTGCCGTATTGGCACGAGGGTAATCTTCTGCAACCGTCCACGTTCATGGATGCAGTCAGGGAGTTTCGCCCGACGCATGCAATTCATATGGCGGCGCGCACAGATTGCGACGGGGATAATCTTGATTACTACCGCATTAACATCGAAGGAAGCGCAAACTTTATCGCAGCGATCAAAGCGGCGGGAAGCGTGGAGCGCACCATCTTTTATTCCACTCAGTACGTCGTGCGCGCCGGTCCTTTACCGCGCAGCGATTGCGAATGCCGTCCGGTGAATCTCTATGGCGAAAGCAAGCGCAGGATGGAGGAGATGATTCGCCAGGATGCGACTCTCCCCGGCATCTGGACCATTGTGCGTCCGACAAATATTTGGGGTCCATGGCATCCACGCTATGCGCGGGAGTTCTGGCTGGTGGTCAAAAAGGGGAGATATGTGCATCCCGGAGGCGCGGCTGTCGTGCGCGCATACGGGTATGTTGGAAACGTTGCCGAATACACTGTGAAGATTCTCGCCGCGCCCGCCGCCGAAGTTGCCGGAAAGACGTTTTATCTTGGCGATCCGCCAGCGGACATCAAGCGATGGGCTTCAGCGTTTACGAGGGCTCTTACCGGCCGCGAGCCTCGGGTTGTCCCAAGACCGGTCCTGCGCGGGATTGCGTTGATAGGAGATGCGGTGAAGTTGACCGGACGGCCGTTTCCATTGTTTACAAGCCGTTACCGCAGCATGACGCAGAGTTATCTCGTCGACATGACGCCGACGGTCATGCTTTTCGGAGACGGAAGATACTCGTTGGAAGATGGCGTCAAGGAGACGGTTGAATGGCTTAAGTCCCTCGGTGGAATCTGGAATAGCTAAGAGTGGTTCCGCAGTCTCGCCAAATCTCGTTCAACGCCGCTCACACCGCGAGCCTCTTTGCCTCTTCCTCCCCATTCAGCACGCGGAAGACTCCCTCGGACAAGGCTTGCAGCTCATCCTCGCCGGGATAGACGGTTACCGGTGCAATCCACCCGGTGGATTCGCGCAGCAGTTTCACCACTCGCTCGGAATGAGCCATTCCGCCGGTCAGCAGCACGGCGTCCACCTTGCCCTTGAGCACCGCGGCCATGGCTCCGGCTTCTTTCCCGATCTGGTAGATCATCGCATCGAAGATCAGAGCAGCCTGCTGGTCCCCGGCGTCGATCCGGCGTTCCACCTCTCTCAGGTCGCGGGTGCCGAGATATGCGAAGAGCCCGCCGTCGCCGAAGACGTGGCGATCAAGCTGCGCCGCGGTGTACTTGCCGCTGAAGCAAAGCTCAATCAGCGCCCGCGCCGGCAATCCTCCAGTGCGGTCCACGGCAAAGGGGCCTTCGCCGAGCGAATTGCTGTCAATCATCCGGCCGTTCTCGTGGGCCGAGACGGTGATTCCGCTTCCCATGTGCGCCACAATCAGCCGCAACTCCTGGTAGCGGCGGCCCTGATCGCGCGCGTATCGCCGGGCCACGGCTTTGGTGTTCAGTGCATGCCCCATCGAGACGCGCTCGATCAGCGGAGATCCCGTAGGCCGCGCGCATCTCTGCCACTCGTCCACCGTCACCGGGTCGACAATGTAGGCATTCACGCCGGCTGCATGGGCGAAGCGAAGCGCCAGCAACGCTCCCAGATTCGATGCATGCTGGCCGCGCCGTCCATGCCGCAACTCTTCCACCATGGCGTCATCCACCAGATAGGTGCCGCAACAGAGCGGCGGCAGCAAACCGCCGCGGCCAGCCACTGCGGCAAACATCGACACCGCGTATCCCGCATCCGCGAGAGCCTTCTCGATCAACTCCGCGCGATAGTCCAACCGCGCCAGGATCGATTGCCCGCAAAAGCGCTCAATCTCTTCATCTCCGTGCAAGATGGTGTGAACCCACTCGGGGCCGTCCTTGGTAAAGACGCCAAACTTCGTCGACGTGCCTCCGGGGTTCAGCACCAGCACCCGGCTGATTTCTTCGCTCAAGAGTCATTCCTCCCGTGCCACAACGAGTTTATCCCTTCCCCAGTCCCAAAATGCGAAAACCGTCCGATGACCGCAAGCCAATGAGAAGAAAGAAATATTGCAGTCTGCTTTCCATTTCCGTGCTATACTTTGTGCAATCGTAGAATTCGATCTGAAGTTTTTGCCTGTTTCGGTTACCGCCTACTCGCAAACTTCCACATTGCGTTCGCGGTAATCAGTATCAAAGGAGCAACACACAATGGAAACAGGTACAGTCAAGTGGTTTAATGACGCCAAGGGATTTGGATTTTTGAGCCGTGAGAACGGCGAGGACGTCTTCGTCCATCACACCGCCATCCAGTCGAGCGGATTCCGCTCGCTGCAAGAGGGCCAGCGCGTCCAGTTCAACGTAACCAAGGGCCCCAAGGGCTGGCAGGCTGAGAACGTTCAGGTTGTCTAAGGGTTACCCCCGGTCAATCGGTTCAAGTTCAAAGAGAGGGACGGCGAATCTGCCGTCCCTCTCTTGCGTTTAGCCCAGTTTTTTCGTCCTGCCGAGTGCGATAATAGCTTGCATTATGAACGATTTCCCGGAATTCATGAAGCATCCTGCAAACAGGATTGCAAGCTCCAATCAAGCCACTCCAGGTGTTGAGGGGTATGTCTTCGACGGCAAGGACGGAGGCCAGATGGCGTTTTGGACCTGCCGGAAGACCGCGGAATCGGCGCCTCACGTCCACGCTTACGACGAATACATGATCGTCGTCGAGGGCTGCTACACCTTGATCATCGGCGGGGAGCGGATTCCGGTGAAGGCCGGGGAGGAATTCCTTATTCCCCGCGGAGTCCAGCACAGCGGCGAGGTGCTCGCCGGCACCAGAACCATCCATGCATTTGGCGGTCATCGCGCCGACCGGGTCTAGAGCCGGTTCCGGCTATGCGGCGGGCTTGAGACTCTTCATGCTGACTTGCGGAATCGCCGGGTGAAGGCTCTCTTTGGGTGTTTCGTGGGTGCCTAGATATTGCAGCACGTCGTTGATTGAATCTTCAAAGCGGCCGCCGGTCTTGTGGGTGGCTTTGACCCCTTTAGAGACCAACTGGCAGACTTCAAAGCGGTTCATTCCGTGCGCAAGTGCACGGTGTACCTTTTCGGAACGCATGACTTTACTCCGGTCAACAGGTGATTGTTGCGTGCGGTGCGGAGCTCGTCAGTAGCGGTCGGACGGCAAGAGCCGAGCAGGAGTTCTCGCTTCTTTGGGGAGGGCCTTGTGATTCAGCGCTATCTTCATTGTACGCCGGGAACCGCTCCTGCGCCGTTTCGATCGTGCCTTCCCCGCTTTCCCCGCTGTGAAATCCCTGTTAACATGAACGTTGAATCACCCCATCCGCGGGAATCCAAGAACAGATCGTAGTGAAAGAGGAGTCAAGTGGCAGATACCACCAAGATTGAAGACAAAAAGGAACGGAAGGCGGTCAAGCGCGCCGCCCGCAAAAAGGCCGCTCCCAAGGCAAAGCGGACCGAGCCGCGCGGCTCGAAGAAGAAAAAGGTCAAAAAGATGGTGCGCGGGCAGTCGAAGCGGTAATCGCCCGCCCATTTAGAGCATTTTCGGATTTACTGTAGACTTCCGTGCCCCATCCATTCCGCATTTTTCAGCGGAATGGGTGGGAAACCTACAAAATCCCGGTCTACACAATTCCCGAAAATGCTCGATACTTGAGGGTTCCGCCCTTGCTCCCGCGATATTCTTGCCTCTTGGCCTGCCCCGGCCAGATCGAGTCCAGCAGGAGTTCAAGTGCGGGAGCCTGCAAAGGGAGATCCTGACCTCCGCACTCGCGCACTCGGCCAAGACATCCTGGACCGCGGGATAGCCCTCAAAAAAAACGCTATCGTGCATCGAGAGATCCCGGCCGATGGCGGGACGAGGAGAACGGCCCTGCTCAGACAACTTGGCGCACGCAAGTCGATCGATAAGCTGATCCGCGACTCGGAAGAGCCCGAGAATGCGCTCAAGAAGACTCTGGGGCCGTGGTCGCTCACCGCTCTCGGCATCGGCGCCGTCATCGGCTCGGGCATCTTCACCGTCATCGGCACGGCCATGGCTGGGCAAAAGTTCGACATGCCCAGCGTCCGCGATACCCCGCTGATCCATTACCTCATCCACCACACTGCCTTGGCGGGACGGCCCGGCGCGGGTCCGGCTCTCGCGCTTTCGCTCGTACTGGTCGCCATCGTCTGCGTCTTCACCGGCCTCTGTTACGCCGAACTGGCCTCGATGATTCCCATCGCCGGCTCGGCTTACACCTATACCTACGCCACCCTCGGCGAGCTGGTCGCCTGGATCATCGGCTGGGATCTGATTCTCGAATACGCCTTCAGCAATATGAGCGTCAGCGTGGGTCTCTCCGCCCATCTTGTCGATCTCTTTGACTGGTTCGGCGTTCACTTCCCCGCTCAGTGGATCTCGCCGGCCTATCTGCCCACCGGCCTCCAGGACTTCTCAGGCAACAGTATCTACCAGTCCGGCTGGCACTTCGGCTTCAACATCCCTGCCTTCCTGGTCGTCATGGTTCTCACCGTGCTGCTGGTGCGCGGAATTCGCGAGTCGGCCCGCGCCAACAACATCATGGTGCTGATCAAGATGGCGGCCATCCTGGTCTTTGTCTGCACCGCGGCCAGCTTCGTCAAGCCGCATTACTGGCATCCCTTCATGCCCAACGGCTGGACCGGCGTGCTGACCGGCGGCTCCATCATCTTCTTCACCTACATCGGCTTCGACTCAGTCTCTACGGCCGCCGAAGAGTGCAGAAACCCGCAGCGCGACCTGCCCATCGGCATTCTCGCCACGCTGCTTGCCTGCACCCTGCTCTACGGCGCTGTGGCCATCGTACTCAGCGGCATCGTGCCCTGGCAGTCGGTGATGGGCGATGCGGCGCCCGTGGTCAACGCGCTCAAGAAGCTCTCCCTCGCAGCCCGGCGGCGAAAATCTTCACTGGGTGCGGCTCTTCGTCCTCATCGGCGCCATGCTGGGCATGGTCTCGTCGATTCTCGTCTTCCAGCTTGGCCAGGCGCGCGTCTGGTTTGCCATGTCGCGCGACGGCCTGCTGCCCACAGTCTTCAGCCGCATCCATCCCACATTCCGCACCCCGTCGGTCGCCACCTGGGTCGCCGGCTTCGTCGTGGGCATTCCCGCCGGCCTGCTCGACATCGGCACCGTCTCGAACCTCTCCAACATCGGCACCCTCTTCGCCTTCGTGCTGGTCTCGATTGCCGTCATCATCCTGCGCTATCGCGAACCGGAGCGCCATCGCGGCTTCCGCGCCCCGCTCGGTCCCATCTTCCCGGTGCTGAGCATCATCTTCTGCATCGTGCTGATGATGGGCCTCGAAGTCATGACCTGGATGGCCTTCTTCGCCTGGCTCCTCATCGGCCTGATCATCTACTTCCTCTACAGCCGCCACCGGTCAGAGTTTGCCGGGCTGCCGTAAGACACGCCGGGTGCCCCATCCATCGCGCCTTTTGCGATGGGTGGGATACCACGAAACCCAATCCGCCTCTCGCCGCACCGCATTAAACTAGAAGTGTGCCGGACATCTCCAGCTTCATCCGCCGTCTCCCCAAAGCCGAGCTGCACCTTCACCTCGAAGGCACCATCCTGCCTTCGACGCTGGTCGAGCTGAGCGCGCGCCACGACGCCCGCCCGCTCACACTGCCCGAGGCGCGGGCGCTCTACCACTTCACCGACTTCACCGGCTTCCTCGACGCCTTCAAGGCCGTCACCCGCCTGCTCCTCGATCCCGACGACTACGAACTGGCCGCCTGGCGCATGATGCAGCACCTGGCCGCTCAGGGAGTGGTCCATGCCGAGGTCTTCGTCTCGGTCGGCGTCATCTACATGTGGCGCAACCACGACCCCGCCGCCTTCGAGCCCATCTTCGCCGGCCTTGAACGAGCCCGCGAACGCGCCGAGCGCGACCTGGGCCTCTCGGTCTACTGGATCTTCGACGCCGTGCGCCACTTCACCGTCGAAGAGGCCGAGCGCGTCTTCCTCAAGGCCGCCGAACTCAAGGCCACGCACCCCTCCATCATCGGCATCGGCCTCGGCGGCGACGAGCGCCGCACCGGCTCCGCGCCCTTCCGCGCCCTCTTTGCTCAGGCAGCCGAGGCCGGCCTGCATCTCACCAATCATGCCGGCGAAACCACCGGCCCCGAGGCCATCCGCGAGGCCCTCTCCATCGGCTCCGAGCGCATCGGCCACGCTCTCTCCGCCGTCAGGGACTTCTACCTGATGGAAGAGCTGAAGGAGCGGCGCATCCCGCTCGAGCTGAACCCAACCTCGAATGTCCGCACCGGCGTCTGCACCTCGCTTGCCGATCATCCGCTGAAGAAATACTTCAAAGCAGGCTTGCTGGTCACGCTCAACTCCGACGACCCGGCCTTCTTCGGCTCCGATCTCGCCAACGAATATCTGCTGGCCCACACCGAGCAGGGCTTCACCCGCGACGATCTCCGCCAGCTGGCCGCCAACTCCATCCATGCCAGCTTTCTTCCCACTCCGGCCAAGGTCGACCTGCTCTTCCGCATCGACTCGACGAAGTAGACAATCGTAACCAAAGCAATCTGTGTGCCCAACCCTCGCCGCGTTCTTGGTTCTTCCGCTTGAGGAACCTCTGCATGAGTTGCCGTTTTGAAAGGGCACGGCTTCAGCCGTGCCGCAAATGGCACATAATTTAAGTGGGCTTTAGCCCCTGAGGGAATGCGTCGCGGATCTTCGGATCTGATCGGAGCCTTCCAAGGGTGGGCTTGGCGCCTGCTCTTCCAGATGGTGGCCGGACCAATGCGGAAGGCAGGCTGCCCATTCAGGCCAAAACTGCGCTATCATATTCCCAGACAAAACTGAGCTATCATAGTCGCGTAGCAGGAGGCGAGCCCATGTCCACCGAACCCGAAGCAATCTCCGTCGCGGAAGAGGCTGCTGAAGAAGCCGAGGAGTCGCACGTCCTCCGTGTGGTCGGCTGGCTCTCGTTGGGGATCACCCTGGCCGCGATCAGCATCTTTGTGGGCCGCGAACTGCGCAGCCGCTACAAGTTCAAGCGCCGCACTCCCTACGACTTCTACGACCACGCCGGCGATAGCGAATTCGGCGTCGGCATCTAGCAACACCCGTCTTCATTCAGATTTCAAGATGCCGCCTCCCATGGCGGCATCTTGCATTTGTGCCGCAGTCTGCTAAACAATCCTCTCGGAGCTACGTGAAGCGTCAGGGCACGACTTCAGTCGTGCCGAAAAGTCCCGCAACACAAGCTGGGCTTTAGCCCCTGAGGGAATGCCGCTTGACCAGAAATTCCCGGGTGCCCCACCCTCGCCGCGTCTTTGTTTTTGCGGCTAGGGTGGGATACATTGAACCCTTCATTTCATGAACCGTGAAAACGCAATATCGCCCTAAGGATATGCCGATTCGTCCTGAATCTCGCATTACTCCGCCGCGCTGAATGCCACTCGCGCCGCAGCAATGGTCGCAGCAACCTCCGCTTCCCCGTGCGCCGTACTCAGAAACGCCGCCTCAAACTGCGAAGGCGGCAGCCAGACACCCTGCTCCAGCATTGCATTGTGAAACCGCCCAAAAGCAGCCGTGTCTGACCGCGCGGCCTGCTCATAGTTGGTCACCTCATTCGCCGTGAAGAACCATGTCCACATCGAGCCAACGCGATTGAGCGTAAGCGGAACGCCAGCGCGCGCGGCCTCGGCTGCCACGCCCTCGGCGACAGCTTTGGCAGTAGCCTCAAGCTGCGGATACACCTCTGCGCGCATGTTCCTGCAAGTAGCCGACCGTCGCGATGCCCGCCGCCATCGCCAGCGGATTTCCGCTCAACGTCCCGGCCTGATAAACCGGCCCGAGAGGCGCGAGCATGTCCATGAACGCCCGCTTGCCGCCGAAGACGCCAACAGGCATCCCGCCGCCAACGATCTTGCCCAGAGTGACCAGGTCGGCGTCCATGTCATAAAGCTCAAGTGCCCCACCCAGAGCCACGCGAAAGCCGGTCATCACTTCGTCGACGATCAGCAGCGCGCCCTCACGTCGAGTCAGCTCACGCAGGCCGGCGAGATAGCCCGGCGCAGGCGGAATGCAACCCGCATTGCCCACCACCGGCTCCAGGATCACCGCTGCGATCTGGCCTGAATGCGCGGCGAATGCAGCTTCGACGGCGGCCAGGTCGTTGTAAGGCAGTGCCAGGGTCAGGCTCGCAATCTCTTCCGGCACGCCCGCCGAGCCGGGAATCCCAAAGGTCGCTACGCCCGAGCCAGCCTTCACCAGCAACCCGTCAGCATGGCCGTGGTAGCAGCCCTCAAATTTCACGATGATCTTGCGGCCCGTCACAGCGCGTGCCAGACGGATGGCGCTCATCGTCGCCTCGGTACCCGAGCTAACGAAGCGCATCTTCTCGATAGCAGGGAAGCAGGCGACAACGCGCTCGGCCAGATCGCCCTCGGCAGCGGTCGACGCGCCAAAGCTCGCCGACTTCCGCGCAGCCCGCTCAATCGCCTCCACCACCGGCGGAAAAGCGTGCCCCAGGATCATCGGCCCCCACGAGCCAAAATAATCGACATAGCGGTTGCCGTCGGCATCGGTGAGCCATGCCCCCTGCGCGCTCTCGACAAACGGCGGAGCGCCACCCACCGCGCGAAAGGCCCGTACAGGCGAGTTCACCCCGCCAGGAAAGAAGCGCTCGGCGCGCTGCTGCAATTCTTGAGACCGTGTGCGAACGAGTGCGGGCTGTCGGGAACTCATCGTGGCTTCAGTATAGAGGGCAAAGTCGTCGCAGATCATCCGAATTGAATCGTGCTGCTCTCAGCCCGCATCCCGTTGATGGTGAGCGACTTTGAAAAACTCGGCAACCGGCTGCTGGTCCTCTTCGATGGCCACTGCGTGCTCTGCAACCGCACGGTGCGCTGGTTCCTGCGCCGCGACCGTCGAGACCGGCTGCGTTTTGCAGCCTCTGAATCGATCAATCTTGCCGCCATACTTGCTCGCAACCACATCGCCGCTGAAAATGCCCAGGCCGGTCCTGACACGATTCTGGTTGTCCGCGATTTCAATGCTCCAGCCGAAGAGATCCATCTTCGCTCGAATGCGGCGCTCGCAATGCTGCGCGAGTTGCCCCAGCCCTGGCCCGCCGTCGCCGCTGCTCTGCGTCTCATTCCGCGTCCGCTGCGCGATCTCGGCTATCGGCTCATCGCCCGCTGGCGCACTCGCATCTGGGGACAGCTGGAGCGTTGCCCAATCCCTACCGCCGAAGAACGCGCGCGCTTCCTATAGTGCCCGAACTCGCCTCGTCTCACCTTGCTGAGAATGTGATCGGTCATGGTTCCTTCTCCAATTGAAAAATCTCGTCTGTGGAGCACGCAAAGAGCCGCGCAAAAACCAGCGCCAGTTCCAGGCTCGGCACGTAGCGGTTGCGCTCGATCGAGTTGATGCTCTGGCGCGAGACGCCGGCCGCCTGCGCCAGTTGCTCCTGCGTCCACTCATGGGCGGTCCGCAGTTCTTTCACCCGGTTTACGATATTGC
This sequence comes from uncultured Acidobacteriaceae bacterium, assembly GCA_963843625.1. Lineage (GTDB taxonomy): Bacteria > Acidobacteriota > Terriglobia > Terriglobales > Acidobacteriaceae > Telmatobacter. The sequence goes on along the minus strand of CAWJLK010000007.1, from coordinate 116,085 downwards.
CTGTCATGTAAAGTCAGCTTTCCATGTCAGAGTAACGCGAAGCAATTCTATGTCAAGCCAGCTTTCCATTTATTTTGGCCGGCTTTCCTGCCCTGAGACCCGTGCACTCCCACAATGCACAGCCACTTCAATCGAAATCCTGCTAAAATCGACCTTTCGGCCAGCAGCGCCACTCAACCATCCCATCCGCAGAAAGACCGCATCGTGCCCGACGAACCCAAATCCAAATCCGTGACCTACGCCGACGCAGGCGTCGATATCAGCAGTGGCGACCGCGCCAAGGAACGCATCAAGTACCTGGCGCAGAAGACCTTTAACCGCAATGTTCTGGGCGGCATCGGCGGCTTCGGCGCGCTCTTCCGGCTCGACATGCAGCGCTGGAAGAACCCCATCCTGGTCAGCTCGGCCGACGGCGTGGGCACCAAGCTCAAGGTGGCCTTCGAGCTCGGCCTGCACCAGACGGTGGGCGCGGATCTGGTGAACCACTGCGTCAACGACATTGCCGTGCAGGGCGCGACGCCCCTGTTTTTCCTGGACTACCTGGCCAGCGGCAAGCTCGATCCCGAGGTCACCGAACACGTCGTCACCGGCCTTGCCGAGGCATGCAAGGCCAACGGCTGCGCGCTCATCGGCGGCGAAACGGCGCAGATGCCCGGCTTCTACAGCCGATGGCGAATACGATCTGGCCGGCTTCATCGTCGGCGCTGTCGATCGCGACAAGATGGTCACCGGCGCGGGCATCAAGGCCGGCGACGTGCTCATCGGCCTGCCCTCGACCGGCCTGCACACCAACGGCTATTCGCTGGCCCGCAAGCTCTTTTTCGAGGTGGCCGGCTACAAGCACACGCAATATGTCACCGCCATCCACGAAAAGGCCGGCGCGGCGCTGATGCGCACCCATCGCAGCTATCTGCATGTGATTCAAAAGCTGGTGACCGCGGGCGTGACCACCGGCATGGCGCACATCACCGGCGGCGGCATCACGGAAAATCTGCCTCGCATCCTGCCCAAGGACATCGGCGCGCAGATCGAGATCGGCTCGTGGCCCGTGCTGCCCATCTTCGAGCATCTGCGCGAACTCGGCCAGGTTTCGCAGGATGAGATGATGCGCACCTTCAACATGGGCATCGGCCTGATCGCGGCGATTCCAGCGGCCAAGTTCACGCGCGCCAAGAACCTACTCGACCGCGCCGAAGAGAAGTTCTACGTCATCGGCCGCGTCGTCAAGGGCGAACACCGGGTGCAGTACACGTAAGTTTTTGTGCCCGCTTTACCCTTCTCATGGTTGCCTTGATCCTGCCATCCTGAGTTGCGTTGATCCTGTCATCCTGAGCGACCGGAGCGTACGAGCTTTGCAGGTTGCGGAATGACTCCGTCGGAGCCGCAAGAAGCGTCAGGGCACGACTTTAGTCGTGCCGCAATTGTGCCATTATTGCCTTGGGCTTTAGCCCCTGAGGAAAAAGTTGGAACTCGCTGCAAAAGACCGGCCTCTCCGCCTCGGCATCCTCCTCTCCGGCCGCGGCTCCAACTTTCTCGCCATCGCCGAATCGATCCGCGCCGGCCGCCTCAATGGCGTCGAAATCGCCGTCGTCATCTCAAACGTAGCCGATGCCGGCGGCCTGCAGGCCGCTCAAGAAAAGGTCTGCCGCACGCGGTCTTCGTCTCCAAAGGCCGCAAGCGCCACGAACACGACGCCGACGTCATCGCCTGCCTCAAATCGCACAACGTCGATCTGGTCTGCCTGGCCGGCTACATGCGCCTTCTCTCGCCGGAGTTCATCGCCGCCTTTCCCAATCGCATTCTCAACATTCATCCTTCCCTGCTTGCCTGCCTTTCCGGGCCTCGACGCACAGCAGCAGGCCTTCGACTACGGCGTCAAGGTCGCCGGCTGCACCGTGCATTTTGTCGACGAACATCTCGATCATGGCGCGATCATTCTGCAGCGTGCAGTTCCAGTGCTCGACTCCGACGACGCGCACTCGCTCGCCGACCGCATCCTCGCCGAAGAGCACATCGCCTACACCGAAGCGATTGCCCGCGTAGCCAGCGGAGAATACGAGATTCGCGGCCGCCAGTTCGTGAAGCGGAACCCATCCAACGCACACTGAGCGGAATTCCCGAGCGTAAAATCCGCTGTCAAGGCGCTCGCAGTCTATCTCGTCCCGTAAGTCTTTTGAATCTAGCCAATTAAACTCTTTCCGACTTTTGCCGATAATATCTGCAACAGTACGTAGGCTTAGATGTAGCCAGACAAGAGACGGAAGTGCCGAGCCCGGCGAAGGTTTTCACCCTCCTCAGCGGATGGGTTCCGGGGCAAGGGGCCGTCTCCAGTCTGTAGAAGAGCGGCTCTCCGCCGCGAGCTTGAGCCGCAACCACGGCATCGCTCGAACTCGGGGAGATGCGACGAATCGAGACTAGCAGCCGGCCCGGAAGGGTGCCCGCTGCCGGTCTCGATTTTTTTGCGCGATAAGAAGCTAAGCCTGTCTCGCGTCTGCCGGGTGCCCCACCCTCGCCGCGTCTTTGTTCTTGCGGCTAGGGTGGGATACCACGAACCTTGCACATCCTAGACCTGAAGATGCTTCAAATCCCATAACACCAAGACGGCGCAAGCCGCCTTTTTCTTTGCAAGGAGTTAATCCGCATGAAATCCATCTCAAATATCTGGAAGCACCCGAAGACATCGGTCACCGGCCTGTTGATCGCCGTCGTCACCATTGGCAGCGCACTTTCGCAGCAAGGCATCACGCTCGGCTCGGCCGGCAACGGCACAGTCATCACACTTGTCAGCGGCCTGGCCACGGCCTTGCTCGGCCTGCTCGCCCGCGATCCGGCGAACTCCGCCAACAACACTAACTCCGCCAACTCCACAGTCAAGCTCGGCGTCTGGGCCTTGATCTCCTTGTTGCTGCCCTTGCCGTTCATCGGTGGATGCTCGGCAACAAATGTGGCGCAGGAGATCGTGAACTGGACGCCCGCCCTGCAAAGTGCCGTCGCGACAGTGGACACGACCGCAGCCTTGCTGGCTCCCGCCGATGCGCCGATCTTTGCCGCGGCAACGGCCGGCTTCGATGCGGCCTCCGATATGCTGGTAGCCCAGGCCAAGGCTTATCTTGCCAACCCGACGGCCAGCGTCCTGGCGCAGTTGCAGACCGCGGTTGCCCTCTTTGAGCAGCAGGTGAATGCCTCTCTGTTGTCCGCTGCAAAGATCACCAATCCCAACAGCCAGCTGCATGTGCTGAACGCGATCAACGCCGTCGGAACGGTCGTGATCGCCATGCTCGCGCTGGTCAGTTCCGTCTCCAGCAAGGATGCCGTGGCGCGAATGGCCGCTCAATCGACCGTCAAGCTGGCCGCCGTGCGTCCCTATCGCGATGAAGACAAGGCTGTCGCGATAGTTGCCGGCCACTACGGCGAACCGGTCGGGCTGGCGCGGCTCCAGGTGGCGCAGGTGGAGCTGAACGCCATGCAGGCCGGCTTTTGACCCCCTCCCCCCTATCTCCTGTGAAACTGTGATGCGGTCAGCCGAGGTACGCGGCTCAGGAGGCCCAGAAAGCTTCCCGGCCGCGTCCCACAATCGGAAATGCGCAGCCGAAGTGTGATCCGAGTCACGGAGCCGGCAGGCCGAAACTCGATAGCCTGAATGGGTTGGCTTGAGGCGCCTGGAGCGCCCAGGCGACTCAGGAGTTTCATCATGGCTTATGTAATTACCGATGCCTGCACCAAGGACTTCGTCTGCGCCTCAGAGTGCGCAACCGCCGCCATTGCCCCCGCCGCAGCCGCCGATGCCGCCGGCGTCACCCAGTTGTTCATCAATCCGGATGAGTGCATCGACTGCGGCAACTGCGCATCCGTCTGCCCCTCCAACGCGATCTTCTCGCTCGACGATCTGCCGGCCGACAAGGCCCATTTTGCCGACAAGAACAAGGCCTACTTCAACTAGCACCGTAACCACGTGAGTTGTATGAATGGAGCGCCGGTCTCCAGACCGGCTGTAGCGCGGGCGTCCTCGCCCGCGCTTATCCAAGGCTTATTTCTGGTTCTCGCAGCCGTGACGCCAGAACCCGCCCGCCCGTGTCAGGGCGTGACTTCAGCGTCTACGGAAAACTTGGGAACTCAGGCGATTTCGATGAAAAGTGCGCCCCCCACCGGCTCTCACGGCTCCGTCTTCGCGGGTGCCTGCGCCGCAGACGCAGCGGAACGCGCCTGTACCGCCGATGCTGCCGCGAGGCTCATCGGCATCACCGGCAGCGAGAGCGTCTGCACCGTCCCTGGGTCGTCGCGCAGCTTCAGGTAGAGCATCCCATTCACCGGATGAGGCACGCTCAATTGCGTTCCGGTAAACTCCGGCGGCACATCCGTCGCGTTGTCGAAATCCGGCGTCGCAGCGATCGACGTAGCCAGAAAGAGATTCGTCGCCGTCAGCGTGCAGGGTCTTGGCCAGCCAATCGCGGACAGTGCAGTTCCTTGAAGCCGGGCAGCCGCACCAGCGTTCCCAGCGGCAGCCAGTCGCCGGCGACCCCGTCCGCCGACAGCGCGCGCACTCGCAGCGGACCGAAGGCCGATGAGCCGAATCGGACCAGCGGTTCCACCGTCCCCAGCAGCGGTCTTTGCATCTTCGAGCATCAGGCTTCCGTCGGCCAGCCCGAGCAACGTGTGAAAGCTGCCGTCGGCCGCCGCGACCTCGACTTTTTCGTCGCGAGGAAAGTTCTCCGGCACACTGGTACGAAGAAAGAAGACCAGCCGCCGTTCCAACGGCAAATCGTCGGGGCTGCCCAAATGCACAGGCGAGGGTGTCGCGGAGGCCTCGTCCTGCGTACCTTTGCTCAGCAGTGTCACCTGCGGCCGACGCGGCTCCACGCTGACCGGAACCCGCAGCACACGTCCGTCAGCCAACTGCACATTCGCCACGTAGAGCTTTCCGGATTCGAGGCCAGAGGTCGAACTCTTGGCGGTCAGAACCAACTGATCGTAATCCTGCACGCGTTTCAGTGAGACCGGCGTCCAGGTGATCTCACCCAGGCTGACCTTGGCAACCTCGTCGAGGCGGTTGCCTTTCAACAGCGCCTCCGCGTCGCCCGCGTTCAACGAGAGCCGGTCCAGCGCCGCGGCCTCCGCATAAGCCGTCAGAGCCAGCACGTCCGGCTTTTTCAATCCATACTGAAAGATCTCAAGATTCACCGGCCCCGGAACCGCGTCCTTCAGCGGTACGGCCACCTCCAGCCGCTCCGGCTTGGGCGATTTCCAGGTCAGTTTGAGCGGGATTCCCTTCGCCGCCTGCGCCTCGATTCGTTCAACGCAGAGCGAACTTTCGCCTTCAATGTGCAACGTGTCTTCGCGGCCCACTACCAACGCCGACTGGTCAACCGTAGCCACGGTCCAGGCGCCGGCCGAGCCGCACGCAGGCGGAAGCGTGGGCCCTCCCAGTCGTCAAAACCCCATTTGCCAGCCACCACGCCGGTCAGCTCGCCCGCCGGCAGCACGGGGACTGGCTCCGTCAACACCAGCCCGCCCCTGGACGCATCGGCCTTCAACGGCAGATCGATCGGACCGCCTTCGTTCTTCTTGCCGCCATGACTCTGGCTGATGTGCAGTGCGAGATCGTGAGCCATCTCAGCGGCAAAGACCAGCGGCGCGCCCTCAGCCGGCAGCACCAGGCCGGGCTGCTGGGCGCAAAAGCTCTCTTCCGGGTTCACCGGATGCAGCGGCGGCGGCTTGGCCGCGCCCACCGGCGGCAGCGCCACCACCACCACCGACTTGGGATCGCGAAACGAGGGCGGCAGATTCAGCCGCAAATTGAGCGTATCTTTGGCCGGAAGCGCCAGCGCCGGAATGTACTGAAAATGCGCCGTGCGCAACGAAGCGAGGATCTTGGCCGTGTCCACGATGGCGCCGACGTACGCGCTATAGGCCCCCGCGCCTCCCATCGGCGAGTAACTGAGCTGGTTCATCAAATTCACGGTCGAGCCATTGGCCAGTTGTTCCACCCGCGACTGCACGTTGGCGTCGTCCAGCACCAGGCCTTCGCTATGCTGCACCAGGCAGGGAGCCTGCTGTTCGCTGGGCTTGTCGAAGCACTGCTGATCGAGCTTGATGCCCAGGCTGCGCGCCGTCCGCTCGGCCCGTTCTTTCAGTAAAGCCGGGTCGGTCAGCGAGGTGACCCTCACCTCGGCGAGATAGGCATCGAGGCGCATGCGGTCCCAACTGGCAGCCTGCAAGTCCTGAACGGCGCGAACAAAAACGCCTGGCCGTCCGCGCACGGCTGTGCGCAGCGTGCTGAAGCCGCCACCGGTCTCCGGAGCCAGAAAGATCAGCGCCTGCTGCGCCTCTTCCGGCACGGTCACGAAGACGCCCTCTTCGCGCGCCTCGCGGGTCCAGGTCGCCACGCGGGTAAACCACTCCGTCGGCGGCGGGTTCGTGGCTCCCCGCAAGAAGGCCACAATCAGCACATAGGGTTCCGACTGGCTCTCCGGCAGGTCGGGGTGAATCCAGAGCCGGTCTCCGGGCAGCAGGTTGGGCGTCTCGCCGATCGGGAGCGTTACATTGCCCCTCTTCACCCTCACATCCACCTTCGGTCCGGTAAGGTCAAAGGCCGGGTCGGCATGAATTCCAGTCGAAACCAGGCACCAAAATAAGAGCAGAAAAAAACAACGGCGCATATCTTCTATTGTAAGGAGCAACCCGGCAAGTTAAAATTGTCGCGGAAGCGCAGCCTTCCCTCAGGCGACGGTATCTGGGGGCAAGCATTGGTTTTGGCGGCACATGGTTGTCTCCAACGCCAAGCCGTTTTTATCGGGTACACTTGGGATGTATAGCTTCAGGCAGAGGAACTGGCTAAAGTAACTTGCAGATTCGTCTGTGAACAAAGCGACAACAGAAAGATGGCCTTGAATTAGGCGAAGAGTATCTTCGAGAGCCATGAACCCTTAACTTCATCGGAAAAATGCTGGGGCGGCATCCAATAGTCCAATAAAGGTAGACGCCCTTCAAACGGAATCAATAGGAACCTCGGAGCATTGTGAAACGGCACGGATGACCGCCCGCACTTTAGGGTGAAGGTCAAGCCAATCCGCTCAAGCGACGAGTGAAGCATAAAACTAAGGCTGCTCTCTCATGTCCGCGCAGCCGGGTTCCGGATCGAGGCCGCAATGCCTGCCGGAAACCTTCAAGCGCTGGCGCAAGGAGCGGTATACGGAGAAGAAAGTATGAAATCGACAAGAGCAGTTCAAAGTAGCATAGACATTGCCAGCCTGAGTATTCCCGACGCGGAAGAAATCATTGAAGAGGCCCTGAACGATCTGGGGGATTCCACCGATCCCAGCCTGGCGCGCGCCTTGCATTTCCTGGCGCCTCCGGGCTACCAGGCCATTGTGGAGTTATGCACTGAAAACGGCCGCAGCAAGCGCCGCAACGCCTCGGCCGATACCTGGTCGCCGGAAGAAGACGAGGTGCGCATCTACTTCGAGCGCATCGATGGAAATGAGGCTCCTCGCCCCATGCGTGCGCCGCGTGCCGCTGCCGAGCTGCCCTTTGACGAAGACGATGACGACGGGCAGGAGGCTATCATTCCCGCCGATATGGACGCGCGCGTCAAAGAGCTCTGCGCCGCGCTGGCCGAGGCCGAACGCGGCGGTCACGCCTTCATCGCCCTCAAGTGGTTCCGCGACTCCTTCCTGCCGCGCAAGGCCTTCCGCTGGAATCAGCATCCCGATTCGCGCCAGACCGTTCTGGCCGAGGCCATTCAGCGCGGCGTCGTGCTCACCAGCAAGATCGCCAACCCCAAGACCCCCGCCTATCCCACCACCACCATTCGCCTCAACCGCGCCGAGGCCGGCATTCCCGAAGAGGCCCAGCGCTTCCATCCGGTCGCGATCCATGGCGACTCGATTGAAGAGGCCATCGAAGAGGAACGGGGGAACATGTGAGCTGCTACTTCCTTGAGGCCACGGCCTTCGCCAAGCTCTTCGTCCAGGAGCAGGGAACCGACGCCCTCATCCGCCTCATGGAGGCCGTCGAGGACAACCGCAAGCTGATCTCCGCCTCGACGCCTCTCGAGGTCTATGCGGCGATCAGGCGGCGCGAGCGCACCGGCGGCATCTCGCCGGAAGACGCAACGGCTGCGCTCGACAGTCTGCGCCTCGAGGCCGCGCGCATGGTCCAGGAACCCCTGAATCCCGCCGTGCTTGAATCCGCGCGACAGCTCATCGACCGCACTGCCCTCCGCTGGCCCGGCGCTCTGCAACTCGGCGCGGCGCTGGTCGCCCGCGACATGTTCCAGGGCACGGAGATCATCTTCGTCTCCGCCTCGCAGCAGTTGCTCGAAGCAGCCAAAGCCGAAGGCTTTCACACCCTCGACCCGGCCAGGGAAGCCGCCGAGCCGGTAAAGGAAGTTTCCGAACCGGTGAAGGAAGAAGCCATAGAGCCGGCGGAGGTATCTGCTGAACCGGTGGAGGCATCTGTAGAGCCGGCAGAGGCAACGGACCAGGCCGACGTGAGCCTATAGAAGACGATCGATTCGGCTTCGCAGCATTTTCAAAGACAAGCTTAATGTCATGGGTGCCCCACCCTCGCCGCATCGGGGTCCCCACGGACAGGTCTTCGTCCGTGGGGTGATCGTCTTTGTTTTTGCGGCTAGGGTGGGATACCACGAACCCATCCGTCGACGTTTTGAAAGGGCACGACTTACAGGCTGCGGAAAAACTCCGAACGAAGGCGTTGAGCAGGTAGCCCACTCATCGACGAGGGAATACAGTCGTTGGATTTTGAGACTATGCCCCGTTCATCGCAGCCTCATCGCGATGAGCGGGTCTTCAGCGCCCGCCGCTGGATCGGATACAACTTCCCTGCATTTCAGGAGCACTGAAAACTCTTCAGCCAATCGCCTGCTCGACCGCCGTCGCACAAACCTCCGCCAGCCGCCCAATGCCGACCCGAATCTTCTCAGCCGATGCATTCGAGAAGTTCAGCCGCATATACCTGAGCCCCGGCGCATCCGAGAAGAAATCCTGCCCCGGCACAAACAACACCTTGCGCGCCAACGCCTCGCGCATCAGCTCGTTTGTGTTCACTCCGTCGGGGCACGTGACCCACAGGAACATCCCACCCTCGGGATGCGTCCATGTAAATCCCGGCGGCATCGTCTCCCGCAGGCGCGCGTCCATGATCGCGAAGCGCTCTCCATACGACTGCCTGATCTTTTCGACGTGCGCATCGCTGTCGCAGTCCGTCAGGTAGCGGTGAACGATGCGCTGGTCGAGGCTCGATGTATGCAGATCCGCCGCCTGTTTGGCGATCGTCAGCTTGCCGCGAATCTCCTTGGACGCAACCACCCAGCCCACTCTCAGCCCCGGCGCAATGGTCTTCGAAATCGTGCTCTGATAGATCACAATTCCTTCCGTATCCAGCGCCTTGATCGGAGGAATCGTCTTCCCCGCGTAGCGCAGTGCGCCATAAGGGTCGTCCTCCAGCACAATCAATCCATAACGCGCCGCAATCTCATAGAGTGTCTTACGCCGCTCCGCCGTGAGCGTCACTCCAGTCGGATTCTGAAAGTTCGGAATCGTATAGAGAAACTTCGGCTTCTCTCGCTCGATCAGCGCTGGCAGCAGCTCCGGAATCAGTCCTTGTTCATCGGTGGGCACCGACGCAAATCGCGCTCCATAAGACTGAAAGGCCTGAATGGCGGCCATGTAAGTCGGGCTCTCGGTCAGCACGCAGTCGCCCGCATCCAAAAATATCTTCCCTGTCAGATCGAGCGGTTGCTGCGACCCAGTCATGATCAAAATGTCATCACTGCAACAATCGATTCCACGCCTACGCGACTCAGCCGCAAAGACCTCGCGCAACGGAGCAAAGCCCTCGCTGGGGCTATATTGCAGCGAAGCGGCGCCGCTCTCGCCAAGCACGCGTTCGGTGGCGCGCAGCACGTCGTCGACAGGAAAAAGCTCAGGCGCGGGAAGCCCTCCGGCAAACGAAATAATCTCCGGCTGCTCGGTCACCTTGAGAATCTCGCGAATGGTCGATACCCGCACCGCATCCATTCTGTGCGCAAACTTGATCGCCATGCTCTCGCCTCCCAGACAGCCCGAGGCTGTCCCCGGCATCTCCTCGCCGAAAATATCGAATAAGCAAGTTTAACAAATCGGTCGAGAAAGCCATGCCCGGGTGCCCCACCCTCGCGACGCCTTTGTTTTTGTCGCTAGGGTGGGCTACCACGAACCCTAATGTGTGAAGTCAGTCGGTCAAAGACCTGGGAGCGCATAAGAGCGTCAGGGCACGACTTCAGTCGTGCCGCAAACCGCAAAATGCACCCGGGCTTTAGCCCCTGCGGAACCAAGCTTATGGAAATCCAGCCCTAACGCCGACCCTTCCGCTTCGCATCGATCTTCGGCCAGTATTGAAACTCATCGGCATAAAGCTCGCCGTCGAGATCGACCACGCGTTGCTGCATCTGCGCTTGCGCGTCCCGAATCGCACGGTTATAAAGAACGGGTCCAATCTCTTCCATAAAAAAGTTGAGCAACAGGCCAGCCGGCATCTCGCCGATCGGCTCCGTCATGTTCTCTTCAAAATAACGTTGAATCGATTTGATCGCATCCGCGCGAGCCTGTTTGGACAATTCAATCGTATTCATTTGGCTGGGTGCCCCACCCTCGCCGCGTCTTTGTTTTTGCGGCTTCGGGGTCCCCAACGATAGGTCTTCGTCGTTGGGGTGACCTAGGGTGGGATACCATGGTCCCTCCATTACAGAAATTGTGAAAATGCTCCAAGTTACCGCATTACTCCCGCCGAAACCGGTTCGCCTGCTCGAACTCATCGCGCAGCCCCGGCGTACGCAGATTTTCTCGCAGATTGGCCAACCGCTGTTCCAAGGAAAAGAGCGCAGCCTGTACGGCTTCTGTATTCGTCAGCGCAATGTCGCGCCACATCGAGTAAGGGCTAGCCCCCAGCCGTGTCATCTCGCGCAGCGCGCGTCCGCCAATGTCTCGTAGCTCAGGCGCGTCGCCGACTTCATCCTGCAAGAGCGCACTCAGAGCCGTCGCGACAAATTGCGGTAAGTGGCTGACCCATGCGACTAACTCATCGTGACGCGCGGGTTCGAGATCGAGAGTCTTCGATCCCATGGCACTCACTAACTCCCGCCACTCCTTCACCAACTCCGTCGACTGCGCCGAGCGATTCCACGAAGCATCGTCGGTAAAGAGCCACACCGCGCCGCGAAATAACTGCGCATCGCCCAGCGCCGCGCCGCCCCGCTCCTTGCCCGCCATCGGATGACCAGGCAAGAACGCCGCGCGCTCCGGCGTATTGAAGAGCCGGTCGGCGGCCGCCGTGATCTCGCCTTTGGTGCTGCCCACGTCGGTGACCAGATGTTCGGGGCCGAGAACGCCGGAGAGCTTCTCCATGAAATCCAGAGTCGCGTAGATCGGCACAGTGAGCACCACCACCTGGCTCTCCCGCGCCGCCTGCAATGGGTCCATCGCAATGGAGTCGATAGCCCCAGCCTTGAGCGCAGTCTGCGCACCCTCCGCGCCCCGGTTCCAGCCCACAATCGAGCCGCGAAAGCCAGCCCCGCGCAGCGCCAGTCCAATCGACGTGCCCAGCAACCCCGTTCCGAGAATGGCGATGCGCTCGATCATATTTGCTTGCTCCAATTAGCAGCGTAAACCGCCAACAACTCCGCCAAACTGCCGATCACAAAGGCTCAACTCGTCCATTCGGACTTTATGCCGGGCTGACCTTGAACGCATACGCGTAGTCGCACGGCTTTTGCGCGGGAAGAGCTATGCTCACTCCGTCCGCATCGCGATTCCATTTCAGCTCGCCCTTGTACCCGAGAAGCTCGATCTTTCCCTATCTGTTTAGGGTAATGCGGCGAGTTCGATCCCAGCGACTTCACTGTCAGCTTTCCATCGCCGGGCCATGCCAGAGCAATTGCGTAAAGCGCGTCGCCCTTTTGCGTAAAGCGAATGTCGCCCGTCACGTAAGTATGCCTCTCCAGCGTATACGCCCCGCCTGCGCCAGTCTGGGTGGGGCCCTCGCCGAAGATCCGCCAGGGGCGCGTGCCGTGAATGGCCTCGCCGTTGATCGCATTCCACTTGCCTAACTCGTCCAGAAACTTCAATTCATCGTCGTCCGGCTGGCCGTCTCCGGGCAGCGGAATGCTCAACAGCAGATTGCCGTTCTTGCTAACGATGTCCACCAGCACCGGACACCATCTGCGCCGCTGTCTTGTAGGTGTGACTCTCGAAGACCGACCGCAGGTAATGCCAGTTGCCGATGCAGGCCTCCGTCTGCCAGGGCTTCTCTTGCAGGCCCCTCGCCGAATCTCCCTCGAAGTCCCGCGTCATCGTTCCCCAAATCGGCTCCGGAACGGTCTTCAGATCGAGGACTCCCTCCAGCTTGCCACCATGCGAGCGCATATTGGCGTTGTAGTAATACGCCATGATGACCGGCGCAAGGTCCGGTATGCCCAGCCATACCTTCAGGTCCAGAATAGGCCCGCCGTCATCGAAATCGAAGACCGGGTTGTCGTCGAAGGTGAAAGTGTCGGGATCGTACTTGTCGATCACATCCTGCACCCGCAGCATGAATTGCTTCACGAACTCCGGGCAGGGCGTGTTCTTCAAGTGGGGCGTGCCGTTCAGCAGTTGCGGGTCCATGCCCTCCCACCATTTGCCTTTGCCGTCGGCTTTGGTCATCACGCCATCGTAGGGAACGCCCGCCAACGGTCCTGTCTTGTCGCTCTGATACCGGACCGGCAGGAACTCATCCCACGTTCTGTGCGGCGTCCCATGATAACTCACGCCAAAGCGCAATCCGTGCGCGCGCGCCGCCTTTGCCCATCCGCCCACAATGTCCCGCTTGGGGCCGACGTTGACGGCATTCCACGGCTGGTATTTTGAATCCCAGCAATCGAAGTTGTCATGATGGTTGGCCAGCGCGACCATATACTTGGCTCCAGCTTTTTTGTAGAGCTGAATGAGCGCATCCGGGTCCCACCTCTCCGCCTTCCACAGATGGCAGATATCCTTGTAGCCGAAGACCGACGGATGGCCATAGTGCTTGACGTGGTACTCGTATTGGGGCTGTCCCTGGCAATACATCCCTCGCGCATACCAGTCACCCTGCCCCGGCACGCACTGCGGGTCCCAATGCGCCCAGATGCCAAACTTCGCATCCCGAAACCATTCCGGACATTGGTATGCCTTCAACGACTCCCAGTCCGGCCAAAACGGTCCGTCGGGGATGGAGCCTCTAAAATAGCTAGGCCCGGATTGAGCCGCACACATCTTCGCCAGCGCAAGAAGGGAGATGCCTCCACCTAAAAACTCTCTGCGATTGAAACTCACATCCCCTCCATCCACCCAATCTGCGGCTCTCTTGCGTCAGGAACTAGAGCATTTTTGCTTTTGGTGTAGACCGGTTTTGAAAGGGCACGGCTTTAGCCGTGCCGCTCAACATCATTCAAGCCGATGGGCTTTAGCCCCTGAGGGAAATCCCTCTTGGTCAACACCATTTCCGAATCTGCTCTAGCCAGCCATTCAGCGCTTCAAATCTACAGCGTTCTCCCCACCGCCTGCGCAATCACCCGCAACTGCCCCATCAACTCGCTGAACTGCTCCAGATACAGAGTCTGCACCGCGTCGGAGACAGCCTTGTCCGCATTCGGGTGAATCTCCATGATCAGCGCATCCGCGCCCGCGGCCACCGCGGCCTTGGCCATCGCCGGAACCATGTCGCGCCGCCCCGTGCCATGCGAAGGATCGCCCACAATCGGCAGATGCGACAGCTTCTGAATCACCGGAATCGCCGAGATGTCCATCGTGTTGCGCGTCGACGTCTCATACGTGCGAATTCCGCGCTCGCACAAAATCACATCGTAATTTCCGCCCGACATAATGTACTCGCTCGACAGCAGCAGCTCCTCAATCGTCGCCGAAATGCCGCGCTTCAGCAGAATCGGCTTGCGTATCTGCCCCAGCTCGCGCAGCAGGTTGAAGTTCTGCATGTTGCGCGCGCCCACCTGAAAGCAATCCGTGTAAGGCAGCATCGGCTCGATCTGCGAGATCTCCATCACCTCGCTCACCGTCAGCAGCCCGTGCGACTGCGCGGCCTCGTGCATCATCTTCAGCCCCGGAATCCCCAGCCCCTGAAACGCATACGGCGAACTGCGCGGCTTGAACGCTCCTCCGCGCAAAAACGCTCCGCCCGCGGCCTTCACGCACTTCGCAATGGTTGTGATCTGGTCCTGATTCTCAATCGCGCACGGCCCCGCCATCACGGCGACCTTCTCGCCGCCGATCTTCACGCCGTTGGCGAACTCGACAACCGTTCCCTCCGGACGAAACGCCCGCCCGGCCAGCTTGTATGGCGAGCTGATGCGGTGCACGTTCAGCACGCCCGGCATCACTTCAAATTTGCTTAGATCCACGTTGGCGGTCGGTCCCACGCCGGCCAGAATCGTCTGGCTCGCTCCTGTCGTTCGATGAACGTCAACTCCGACTTCCACCATGGCGTCGATCACTGCATCGATCTGCTCTTCGGTGGCTTTCTCCTGCATCGCAACGATCATTGCTTCTTCCCAGTCTCAGGCGTCTGTCCGCCAGTGCCTTGGCCCGGCGCTTGCGCCTGGGCGTTCCTCTCCGAAGCCAACTCGTCCCTCTGCAGCGCCCGCATCACGTCGATGATGCGCTCGTAGATATGCGTCAGTTCGATGTCCGGCAGTGGCCCCTTGTTGGCCGCGCGCACATTGGCGTAGATCACCTTTTCCCGCGCCGGCTCGTAGACCGGCAGCGAAGTGGCCGCCTTCAGGTGGCCGATCATCTTCGCCGCGCGGGCCCGCTCGCTCAGCAGCTCCACAAGCTTCTGGTCCAGGACATCGATTTGTTTTCGCAATTCTTCCAGCGTCATCTCATCCTCGTCTTGCGTCCGTGGCAGGCCTCGCTCTAGGCGCCCACCCCATCTGCATCGGAACAAAATTGAATCCATCCAAACGGCCAGCCGCATAAAAAGGCTGCGCCGCCAGCGGGGGTTCTTTTACCGGGCCAGCGCCGCATGAGGCAAGCGAAGGCCCATGATAAATCGAGCCACCGCGCCGGGCGCAGCCTCAGGAGTCGACTTCTCGATCAACCCCACAATCGCGCTGCCGATCACCGCGGCATCCGCGAACTGCCCCACCTGGGCGACGTGTTCGCTGTTCGAGATGCCGAACCCCACGGCCACCGGCAGCGTGCTCCATCGCCGGATGCGCGCGACCAATGAGGCCGCGTCCGAGGTCAGGCTCTGCTGCGTGCCCGTAATGCCCACGCGCGAGATGGCGTAAATAAATCCCTTGCAGTTCTTCGCGATCGCCTCCAGCCGCTCGTCGGGACTCGTCGGCGCGGCCAGAAAAATCGGCGCAAGTCCCACGCGCGCCATCTCCGCCAGATACTCGCCCGCCTCCTCGACAATCATGTCGGTCACCAGCACGCCATCCGCGCCGGCCGCCTTCGCGGCATCGGCAAACGCTGCATGCCAAAGCGCAAAATCGGATTCAGATAGGTGAAGATCACCAGGCCAGCCGCAGGCCGCTCCGCGCGAATCTCGCCGGCCAGCTTGATCACGTCCTTGAGGCTCACTCCGCGCGCAACGGCCCGCTCCATCGCCCGCTGGATCACCGGCCCATCCGCCAGCGGATCGCTGAACGGAACGCCCAGCTCGATCACATCGGCCCCGGCATCAATCGCCGCAACGGCAATCTCGCGCGTCGCATCGAGGCTAGGATCGCCAGCCGTCAGATAAATCACCAGCCCCGGCTTGTGATCGAATCGTATCGCCATCGAAATTCCGCTAACTTATCGGGTGGCCCAGGTCTCGATTTTGAGACCTGGGAATGCACAGCCTCTGGGTGCCCCATCCTCGCCGCGTCGTTGTTTTTGCGGCTAGGGTGGGCTGCCACGAACGCTACCAAAATTACATGCACCAAAGTACCTTCAACGACTACACAACACGAACCTGTCATCCTGAGCGAAGCGTAGCGAAGTCGAAGGACCTGCTTCGGGCCCTTGCATGAACCTACTACAGCTTCAGCTCCCGCGCCAAAATCCCCATATCCTTATCGCCGCGTCCAGAGAGGTTCACCACCAGTATGTCACGGGCCGCCATCGCCGGAGCAATCCGCATCGCCTCGGCCACCGCATGCGCGCTTTCGAGCGCCGGCAAAATCCCCTCGGTCCGCGCCAGCCGCACCACCGCATCCAGAGCCGCCGCATCATCTCGCGCAACATACTCCGCGCGCCCCGAGTCGTGCAGCGCCGCGTGCTCCGGCCCAATCGACGCATAATCCAGCCCCGCCGAAACCGAATGCGTCAGCGCAATCTGCCCATCCTCATCCTGCAGCACATAAGAATACGTCCCCTGCAGCACGCCCGGCGCTCCGCCGCGAAAACGCGCCGCATGCTCCCCCAGCGCCGTCCCGCGCCCGCCGGCCTCAACGCCGATCAGCCGCACCTCGCGGTCGGGAATAAACTCAGTAGAACGCGCCAATCGCATTCGATCCGCCGCCCACGCAGGCAATCACCGCCGTCGGCAGCCGGCCCTCGCGCTCCAGAATCTGCTCCTTCATCTCCAGGCTGATGCAGCGATGAAAATCCCGCACCATCGTCGGATAAGGATGCGCCCCCAGCGCCGACCCCAGCAGATAATAAGTCGTCCTGACGTTCGTAACCCAGTCGCGCATCGCCTCGCTGATCGCGTCCTTCAGCGTCTTCGACCCCGACGAAACCCCGCGCACCTCCGCGCCCAGCAGCCGCATGCGCAGCACGTTCAGCTCCTGCCGCTCCATGTCCACATCGCCCATGTAGACCACGCATTCCAGGCCCAGCAGCGCGCACACCGTCGCCGTAGCCACGCCATGCTGCCCCGCGCCGGTCTCGGCAATCATGCGCTTCTTGCCCATGCGCTTCGCCAGCAGCCCCTGGCCCAGCGCGTTGTTGATCTTGTGCGCGCCGGTATGCAGCAGGTCTTCGCGCTTCAAATAAATCTTCGCCCCGCCCAGCTGCTCCGTCAGCCGCTTGCAAAAGTAGAGCGGCGTCGGCCGCCCGGCATAATTCTTCAGCAGATCAGCCAGCTCCGCCTGAAAAGCCGCATCCGCCTTGGCCACTTCGTATTCGCGCTCCAGCTCCACCAGCGCCGCCATCAGCGTCTCCGGCACATACCGCCCGCCATAAACGCCAAACCGCCCCGCCCGCGACTCGGATGGAACTGAAGGAATGATGATCGATGCCATAAGGGCCTCCTGCGGGCGAGCACAAAAAATAGGGAACTATTCAGTGTACTAGGGATGTCACACTGCAGGAACCGATCACTTCGCTGAGGAGTTTGTCGCATTGAAGTGCTAGAAGCGAGATCTGCGGCACCCATGCTTGAGATCGTAGCCGTTCGGTATCCCAATCAGCTCTAAATTGTCCATCTCGATAGAGCCGTTTCTGTGCCGCATAATGAGCGCGGTTCAATAGATTGAGCACCAGACTTGCGGCTGCTGCAGTGAATTGATCCTTCGGTGTCCGGATATTCGGGGATTGCCCATGAGAGCAATTTGCAGCGCGACGAAACGGTTGAACGCTCAAAGCTCATCGTGATTGAGTGAGCGAACTCGTTTTCTAATCTTGCGAATCATTTCAAGTTACAGTTGATATTCTTGCCTTTCGGAGATGAGGCCTAAGCCGAAAAAGCGAGAAAGCAGTTCATTCGTTGAGAACGTCCCAATAGGAGCGTTGAATCCTTCGGTGAGTCTGGCGATCGCAGAGTGATCCACCAAAAATGCATCGATGGCCTTCTTCAACTGTTCATCCAACATCGTAGCGTAAACGAGAACCGTTCCACGGTCACTCTCATCAGCTGCAACGTCGAGTAAACCGACAAAGCCCTTTAGATACTCAGGGGCATTCTCGACAGTAAGACGCAAATGATCGATTGAAGGTTCTTTGGAAATCAATACCTTCGCTCTGCTTATCACCCGCCAACTCTTTACCTACCGCGAGGATCGGTCGTGGGTCTACCTCGCTGCCAGTTTGGAAGATGGCAATTTTCATCCTGTACTCTTCCATGCCGCGAATGCCTCTTTTCGCTGAACGCGTAATATCTCGATTCTAAGGTGTGAGACGAACCTTCATAAGGCCGGGTTCCCCAGATCCCGTTTTGGGGACCTGGGAAACCACGAACCCCTAGCGCGAAGCGCGCCCGCCCCACCGCAGGCGGTCACGCAGCCTTCTTCACCTGCACGGTCACACGCAGTCCGGCGGCGGAGAGCATGTTCACCAGCATATCGAGCCCAAAGACTTCAATCTTCCCACGCATCAGGTTGGAGATGCGCGGCTGAGTCACGCCGAAGACCTTGGCCGCCTCGGTCTGGCTCAATCCCTCGCGCTCGATGTGACGCTTCAGAGCCAGCATCAGCCTGGAGCGCAGCTTCAGGTTCTCAGCCTGCGCCGGAGTCTCTTCGATGGCGTCCCACACACTAGCAAAACGATTCTTGGTCATGGCTTCAACTCCCGGATCAACTCTTTGTAACGCCGCGTGGCAAGCGCAATATCTTCTGAACTGGTCTTCTGAGACTTCTTCTGAAAGCAATGCAAGACATAGACCGCGTCCGCTAACTTGGCGATGTAGACCACGCGGAAAGCTCCATCTGCATCTCGAATCCGAATCTCTCGAACGCCCTGGCCGATGCTATTCATCGGCTTCCAATCGTCCGGGTCCAGCCCTTCCTGCACCTGAAAAAGCTGGTAGCCCGCCTCTCGCCGCGCCGTGGCAGGAAAGCCGAGAAGATCGTCCATCGCCCCACCGCGGAACTCAATCGGCTTGGCGCTTCTGATCATGTCGCTATTATACAAAATAATGCATATCAGCAACAAAATATTCTATCTACCGGGTTTCCCAGGTCCCACGTTTGGACCTGGGAAACCACGAACCCCGAGCGCGAAGCGCGCCCGCCCGGACGGCGAGTCCCCAGCCCTCACGCCAGCATCGCATCCACTTTCTTTCGGATCGTCCCGTCCGCGCCGGCCACAAACAAAACATCGCACTCGGTGCCAAGAATATGCGGATGGCCGCAGGCCTTCATCTTCGCGGCCATCTCCGCGCTCCGTCGCGACGACCTCTTCGACCGGCATCGTCTCATCGGAATAAAAATGCTTTGACGGCAGGTTGCCGTACATCACGACGTCTTTAGGAACAAGCCGCGCATCCTTCCACAGCGTCCGCGAACTGCCCAGGCTGAGAATCACCGGATGAAGCCGATGCGCAAAGGCCTCGACCATCGCGTCCGACAGTTCGCCGCAATCGTGGAAGATCAGATCGCAGCCGCCTTCCTCCATCGCGGCCTTCAGGCGCAGATTCGGCTCCATCACCAGGTGCTCGAATAGAAGAGATCCAGCCTTGACCTGGCGCGGCGAAATATAAGCCGTGCACGCCGCCGGCTCGCAGACCATGATGGCCTTTGCGCCATGCGCGATCTGGCTCCGCACCGAGCGCAACACCGCAGCCTCGGCAACGCGCAGGCACTGCCAAAGCAGCCGCACCTCGTTCGACTCTTCGGCCGTGACGCCCGATCCCGCCATCGCACCAGCCGTAATCGGATCGGCCAGCAGCCGCGTCGTCAGCGAAAACGGCCCAATCGCCATGCCGACAGGAACGAGATCCTTAGTTTGGGAGATGATCGTGAGAGCTTCATCGCGCGCCCGGCTTCCGTCGCAAACTGACTCGACCTGTTCGCCGCACAACTTCGCAAGCGTAACTTCATCAAGAGGCGCGCTGAAGTGAAAGGTCTCCGCTTGATCTTCGGGAATCCCAACCATCGCCAGCAGGTCGGTCTTCTCCAGCCGCAGATCCATCAATGGAATCGCCAGTGAACTGCCCCACCGCCGCGCCGCCCGCTCAATCACGCTGGCCAGCGCCGCGCCATTGTTGCGGACTGCGTGTGGATCGCTCTCTTCATGCAGCACCAGATCGGCGCCAATAGGGAATCGCAGCCCAGCCGCTGCCAGATCAAGATAAAACGATCGATTCATTCGATTCTTTCTTCCCCAGGTCATTGCGCCGGTATGGGCTCTAGCTGGTCCCAACGCAATTTGGATTTGAGGCATCGCAAACCTGGGCCTCTATTTTGTTTGCATGCCAAATTATATATCTTAGGCCTTATCGCCAGCGAAAGATCCGCAGCGAGACTGCAAACGGCACAACCAGCCACACGGCCAGAATCCCGATCGGCGCGGCCAGTTGGCCCAGGCTCATCCCTTGCAGCATGTTGCCGCGCAGCGCGTCGATGGCCGCGGTGAGCGGCAGCGCCCGCACCAGCGGCTGAATCACCCCAGGAAAGCGCGAAGCCGAAAAGAAGATGCCGGAGAGAATCCACATCGGCAGCATGACCAGGTTCAAAAGGCCAGAGGCGGCCTCCATCGTTTTAGCCCGCGAACTCACCAGCAAACCCATCGCTGAAAAGGCCAGCGAAGCGAGCACGCACAGCAATCCCAACTGCCACAGCGATCCGCGAAACGGCACGCCAAAAACCAGCCCGGCAAAGCCCAGAAAGACAGCAACCTCGACCACCAGCATTGCCAGCCGCGAAATCAGAAACGAGGCCAGATACTGCCACCGCGGCATCGGCGAAGCCACCATCCGCTTGAGCAGCTTCTTCTGGCGCGCGTCGACAATCGCAAAGCCCAGGCTCCACATCGCCGACCCCATCAGGTTCATGCCCAGCAGGCCCGGCACCACAAAGTCGATGTAGCGCGCACCCGCCTCATGCACCAACTGGTTTTCGACGCCCACCATTTCCTGCCGCCCCGCGGCCGTCTGAATCGCCCTGTTCGCCAGCAGCCGCGCCGTCCGCGCATCGGGGTTGGTGTCGTCGAACTTGTAATCCACCCCGTCCGGCCTCTGAATCGCCAGCAGCAGAATCTCTCCGGTCGCCAGCGCATGCGTGCCAGCAGCCTCGTCCATCGTCGTCGCCGTCAGTCCCTTGTCGGCGGCCAGGGCCTGCGTCAGTTGCGTTGTCGTCGCGCCCACCGGCAACACATCCGCCGGCCGGTTGCGAAAGGCGATGCCCAGTCCCACGGCCAGCAGAATCGGAAAGATAAACGTCCAGAAGATCGCCTCCGGCTCGCGCAGAAACAGCCGGAAGCGCATTGAGGTGAGTTGATAGAGAGAGCTGGTTTCAAATCTACTCATCGCGCAGCGTCCTCCCTGTCAGGCTTACGAACACATCCTCAAGCGTTGCCGAGTGCGTTCGAAACTCGCTCAGATCGAGCCTCTGCTCGTCGAGCGCGGCAAAGATGAGCGGCACCGCGGTGTGCAGTTCGCTCACCGAGAGCTGATGCAGCCCGGCATCCACGCGGTGCGACTGCACGCCGGGAATCGCCAGCAGCAGCGCGACATTCACGTTGCGTGTTTCGCGTTCCGCCACCGCAAACTCGACAATATGCTCCGCACCCACCAGCGCAATCAGTTCTCGCGTCGTTCCCAGCGCGATCCTCCGCCCATGGTCCATGATGGCCACGCGGTCGCACAGCCGCTCCGCCTCTTCCATGTAATGCGTCGTCAAAATGATCGTTCGCCCCGCCTGCTTCAGCGCGTCCACCAGATCCCACAAGTGCCGCCGCGCCTGCGGATCGAGCCCCGTCGTCGGCTCATCCAGAAACAGCAGCTCCGGATCGCCGACCAGCGCGCAGGCCATCGCCAGCCGCTGTTTCTGCCCTCCCGAGAGTGTACCCACGCGCGCGTCGCGCTTCTCTTCAAGCTGCGCCGTCCGGATCGACTCATCCACCGCAATTCCCTTGCGATAAAAGCTGCGAAACAGCCGCAGCGTCTCCTCCACCGTCAGCTTGTCGGGAAACTGCGTCTCCTGCAATTGAATGCCGATCCGCTGGCGCAGCTCCTCGGCATTCGTCGTCCAGTTGAGACCCAGCAACTCCACAGTCCCGCCGTCGGCAGCCGTCAGCCCCTCGCAGATTTCGATTGTCGTTGTTTTGCCCGCGCCGTTCGGTCCCAGCAGGCCGAAGCATTCGCCTCGCGCAACCTCCAGGTCGAGGCCATCCACGGCGACCAAGTCGCCGAAGGCCTTCCGCAACCCGCGCAGCAGCAGCGACGGCGCACTTCCATCGGCATGTTGAGTTAATGTTGCTGACGGTCTTTGAATCCGGCAAGCTCCGAGCCTCTCGCACAAGACTACGGCGAGACCCAGGTTCCGATCAACTCAATCACTCGACCACCGCCCGCGGCAATCGTCTGAATTCACGCGAGATTCGCATCGAGCCCAGTCCGAGAGCAGCCAGCTTCCTACCGCAGTCCGTCGAGCAGCAAATGATAGGCTTCGTTGATCGCAGCCATCCGTTCATTGGCCAGCTTGCGCATCTTTTCGCTTTCAAGCTCCAGCCGATCAGGATGCCACCGGCTCACCAGCTTCCGATACGCCGCCTTGAGCTGCCGCCGCGAACTCACCTCGGTCACTCCCAGCAGCCGGCACGCGAGCTGTTGCGTCATCGGGCGAATCGTCCCATAGCCCCCGCCGCTCTCCCCGGCCGCTCTCTCCCAATCCTGCCAGGCCTCATCCAGCGTCCGCTCGGCCTGCTCTTCTGATTCCTGCGCCAGCCGGTCCTTTTCCGAGATTCCCGCATACATCGCCGCAATGGCCGCATCAGAAATCTCCGCGCGATAAGCCTTATCCGGGAAGTAAGCCAAACTCTCGACGCCGTCAGATCGGCGATACACGTCCTTCATGCTCTCGGCCAGCCGTCTTTGCTGAAAGCTCCCCACCGCCGCCGCCGTACCCGAAGTCCAGCTCTCCACAAAAAATCGTACGTCCGGCTCGGCTTCCTCACCCACAAGCCGCTGAAACTCGTCCACAAACTGCCAGCCCCGCCGTTTCCGCTCGGCAGCCGTTACAGCCTCGAAACCCTCAGGCGTAGCTGCCCCGCAGCCGCGATCTACCTGAAATTGCCCGTTCATTCTTGCCTCCGCATGGCAGGTACACCGCACCGCACGGCCGCGCGTCTCACGCGATCCCATTGTTGGTGTAATCCGTTCATCGGCACTTCCGCCAAATTCTTCTACTCGCTTCCCGCTCCCGCCCCCCAATCCCTCTTGAAATATCATCAGCTACAGAGGGCATCATGAAGGTTCTGTTCATCGGCGGCACAGGCATCATCAGCACAGCTTCAACCCGGCTAGCCGCAGAACGCGGCATCGAACTCACTCTACTCCGCCGCGGCCAGCACGCCGTCGAACTGCCGCCCAACGTCGCCACCATCACCGCCGACATCAACGACGAGCCCGCCGCTGCCCAAGCCCTCGCCGGCCAATCTTTCGACGCCGTTGTCGACTGGACCATCTTTACTCCGGACCAATTGGAACGCGACATCCGCCTCTTTCGCGGCCGCACCGGCCAATTCATCTTCATCAGCTCCGCCAGCGCCTATCAGAAGCCCGTCGGCCACTATCTCATTACTGAATCGACCCCGCTCGCCAACCCCTTCTGGCAGTACTCCCGCGACAAGATCGCCTGCGAAGAGCGCCTGATGCACGCCTATCGCGACGAGGCTTTCCCCGTCACCATCGTCCGTCCCTCGCTCACCTACGGAGACACCCAGATTCCCCTCGCCTTCAACAGTTGGCAACGCTCGTGGACGGCCGTCGACCGCATGCGCCGCGGCAAAAAAGTCATCGTCCCCGGCGACGGTTCCTCTCTCTGGACGATCACCCACAACACCGACTTCGCCAAAGGATTCGTCGGCCTCCTCGGCCATCGCCAGGCCATCGGCCACGCCTTCCACATCACGACAGACGAAGTCATGACCTGGGACCAGTTCTATCGCATCACAGCCCAGGCCGCCGGCGTCGAGGCCAACATCGTTCACATCCCTTCGGACTTCATCGCCGCCTGCCTCCCCGATGAACTCGGCGGCCTCACCGGCGACAAATCCGTCAGCGTAGTCTTCGATAACACCAAGATCAAGCGCTTCGTCCCCGGCTACTGCGCCACGCTTCCCTTCGCTCAGGGAATTCAAAGGACCATCGATTGGTTCGACGCCGACCCCGCCCGCAAGCAGATCGACGAAGCCGCCAACGCCGCTTGGGACCAGCTGATCCAAGCCTACGAATCCGGCTTGACCCAAGCCCTGCGCGTCTTCCATCCATAGATCCCGCCTCATATCTCTACTTACAAAAGGCACTGCCGTCCTGGGCGACTTTCCATTTCATAAACTCTGTCACCCTGCACTTAAGTACTGTCTTGTTCCATTTACGGAATCGACGGAAGAGCTTGAAGCACTGAAGTCGCATCGCTAAATCCCGCAAATTCCAAGAATGTGCACGAGTGGAGCGAAGACGACGATATAAGTTCTATCCGCGGAAATGGCGGAGGGGCTTCACGTGTTTTTGTTTCAGCACACAAGAGACTCTTGAATCTTTAGCGGTTGACCGGGACCAGACTCCGGTGGAATCAGCACGAAATGGCCTTTACATTACGCTTTATCTACCTGTGTTTAGTTCTTGTCTTTGTCGCTCAATCTTCAGAATCACAATCTTTAACAGTTGTTCCAAAAGAGGATGTCGCCATAGCCGCTCTCGACGCCCTGCCATATACGCTCTCACCAGCCACTTCCACTGCTCGCAATCAGTACCCGCCATATCGCCCGCCTACGCCGACTTTTGCGCACAAGGCCCTTTCCGCTTTTGCGGAGCCAGGCTATGGCTTGGTAGACCTGAACGAGCAGGGAAAAATAGCAAAAGTTCATAAAATCGTACTCGTGGCCGAACGAGCGACATCGCTTTTCGACGGCGCCACCACCTATGCCTTCTTAAACGTCCCACGAGTGAACGGCGAAGGGTATAAGGTAGCGGAGAGTGATCCTCTGTTGACTCTCTTTGGGAATCGCAGCAAGGGCGGCATCTTAGGTTCCGGAGCTTTTTTGGAACTTCTCTACAGTGAGGCCAATGGAGTTGTGCCTGTTTTCATCGAAAAGAAAATGGGGCCGAAAGCCGGCAAGAGAACCCGGCTTGCTTTGATCCTCGCGGGTTGCGCTCTTACTGAGTTGCACGTTCAGCTTGGGGTGCAAAATCTCCATTTGCGGAAGACGGCCCAGCAGGCATATCGCAACTGGTACGGCTACGTCCCAAATTAGCAACCAAAGCTCCAGTCAAGGATTTCCAGGTGCTGTGTCGTCGATGGCCAGTCGCAGCCAACCCCGCCCGCAAGCAGATTGACGAAGCCGCCAACCTCACCTGGGACAAGCGAATCCAAGCCTACGAATCCGGCCTGACCCAAGCCCTGCGCGGTCTTCCAGCCATAATTATATCGCAATAAAAGGCAGTCTCAAACGCTAATTCACTGAGAGCCTGTCCGTAAGTGAGTAGCGCCGATCTCCAGATCGGCTGTCTTGTGGGTCTCCAGACCCACAAGCGTCGGCTGGCGCGGTAGACGCGGCCAGTACAGTCGGTCTGGGGACTGGCGCTACATCGCTTCCTCAATTTACGGGTAAGTTCTAAGTGAAATCTGTCATCCTGAGCGACCGAACCCTGAGCTGGCGAAGGGGAATGGAGTCTACAGCCTGCACTGAGCGGAGTCGAAGGACCTGCTTTTGTCCTTTGCCTGACCGCAGAACAAACGCTCCGTGCCCCATCCATTCTGTCATCCAGAGCGAAGCATAGCGCAGCCGAAAGCCTGCACTGAGCGAAGTCGAAGTGGACCTGCGTTTGTTCCTTGCGCGACTGCCAAAAATTCTCGGGTGCCCCATCCTCGCCGCGTCTTTGTTTTTGCGGCTAGGGTGGGAAACCACGAACCTCACCGGCCATGCCTTGAAAGTCCCTGGCTCCAACGTCCGCCCTGAGCGCAGTCGAAGGATTCGCATTGGGCTTTGTATCAGGGCATGGCTTCAGCCATGCCGAAACGCAGCAAATAAAGATGCGGGCTTTAGCCCCTGAGGTGATCCTTCCGGAGGGAAGCGGGGGTCTCAGCACCCGCGGAGTCCCGCTACCCAAGTTGCAAAGTTTGACCAGTCGCGATTTTTAACTGAAAAGCGTTATTAATAAGAACTGTATTGACTTTCGATAAATAGTCGGCTTACTATGGTTCGCACTTAGGTACCCACAATATGAAATGGCTTGACCGCATCGCAAGTATTGCTGTCATCGTCGCCGTTGCAGTTTTTCTTGTCG
This sequence comes from uncultured Acidobacteriaceae bacterium, assembly GCA_963843625.1. Taxonomy (GTDB): domain Bacteria; phylum Acidobacteriota; class Terriglobia; order Terriglobales; family Acidobacteriaceae; genus Telmatobacter. The sequence goes on along the minus strand of CAWJLK010000007.1, from coordinate 89,895 downwards.
TCGTCGCGAGAAATGAGTTCTTTGCGCCGAGACCCCAACCCCAGCCCAATCCCGAAAAAGATCTTGCCGGGAAGACGATCTCGCTTCCTGGTATCTCTTTTGCAAACGGGCATGATTCGCTGGTATTAATTGTCTCCACCAACTGTCACTTCTGCCGGGACAGCCTTCCTTTCTATAAACAGTTGACCGAGAAAGTACACGGCAAACTCGATCTCATCGCTGTACTCCCAGAACCGGAGACTGACGCGAAGAAATTCCTCGCAGATTCCGGCGTGCAACCTGAGCGCGTTGTAAAGGCTACCCCAGACTCCATTGGCGTCCACGGAACACCTACGGTACTGCTCGTTGACGACAAGGGGAGGGTCAAGAATGTCTGGATCGGACGTCTCGATGAAGCGGGACAAAAGCAACTTCTCTCCACTGTTCTGCCACAGGGTTAGGATGTCTTCTGCCTTCCTCCCGGCAGGTCAACCACAACCCTAACAAGCAAGAATGAAAGGAAAGCCATGAAACCCACTGTAAAGCTCGTCTTTGCGGCGCTGATGATCTGTGCAACGCTGTATTTTCCGAAAAAGGCCCATGCATACGGGATGCGCTGCGAGTCACCACAGATTAACGAATGTACGGCAGCGGCCCAGCAAGAAATTGGCCAATGCCTGGGCCGATGCATATTCACGGGTGGTCCCGGACCAACCTATAGTTATTGCCATCCGTGGACAACCTGCGTGAAAACGAGCGACGGGTCTGGTAATGTGATTTGCACAGACGGCTCCTATTGCGCCTCAGTTCCAACAGAAAACCCAGGTTGCGTACAAACCTGTGTTAATAATTATTCCCCAGCATTTAGCATATGTACCCAGGAATATTGCTGGTACGAATGACCGGTCATTCGTATGCTCCGCGCCTGGCACGGGAAATTCGAATGTCCTGTGCCAGGACATTGGGGATATTCATGAAGAGGCTGATTTGTTTTCTTGCAATATCGATCACTCTATCCACCTCGGCACTGTATGCCAAGGACAAAGGTGTTGACGAACATGCCGAGGCGCAGAAGTGGCTTCAACGCGCCGAACAGCAGATGAACCTGCGGTTTCAGGGCTCGAAGCCATTCCACCTGCGGGTGAAGTTTCATGCTTCTCCTGGCATGGAGTTGCTGCCGGAAGACAAGCGCCAGATCATCACGGGCGACGGAACATACGAGGAAACATGGATGGGACCACACCGGTGGCGTCGTGAGGTCACCTTCGGTGCTTATCATGCGGCGGAAACCGACTCTGGCCGGGCACGCAAGATGCAGGCCAGTTCCGATTATGAACCCGTGCGCGTCCTGATGCTGTTGGAGGCACTTCTTTTCCCCGTGCCAAGAGATGTGGCGTGGCCGTTGAGGAAAGATCCTACGCTGAACTGGAAGATGAAGCGAAGCTCCGTTCCGTCTGCTGACCAGACGCACGCGATTGACTTCGTACAGGTTTCGAGGTCCGAGGCCGCGGATAGGTGTGGCTATTTTTTCTCTTATCTCTTTCTTCCCGATGGCATGTTAGTGCAGCGAAACGATCAGGGCCTGGCCTACGGGTGGCAGGATCAGATGCGGTACGGAGATAAAATCGTGGCCCGTCATGTCACTGTGCAGGCTGGAGGTCGCGAACTGCTCACGGCAGAGGTCTCCATCGATCCACCCGAGGTTCAGTCCGCAGACCTATTCGATCTGTCGGTGAACCCAGCAGAGCCAGGTATGACACTACGCCCGATCCATCGAGGAGAAGCAAGACGGCCATTGTCAGATGACCAAGGGTTTGGCATTGGATATTCGCCCAGCTATCTGACGTCAGGTGAAGTCATTACCCGTGAGGGAACAATACGCGAGGTGGAGTTATTCGACACCGACGATCCTTCTAAAGCGAGGGTAGCTCTTGATATCGATCGGCGTTTCCGTTTTTATCGCCCCGCCATGATCGACAACAGCCCCTGCGAGTTGTTCCGCAACATCGGTTGGGGCATGCCTGAATGTAGACACTGATTCTTAGGTTTAGAACCTCAACAGCCTTACAATACCCGCATGAGCAACTCACCAGAATCCGTAGCGCGAGCATTCATCCGGGCGATCAACCGGCAGGACGTGGACGGTCTGACGGCGTTGATGTCTCCAGACCACCGTTTTGTCGACGCGCTGAGCAACCTCACCGAAGGTCGCGAGAAGATGGGGGCCGCCTGGACCGGCTACTTCGTCATGGTTCCCGACTACTCGGTTGCCGTCGACGAAACCTACTCCGAAGGCCCCGTCGTCGTGCTGCTCGGCATGGCGCGTGGAACCTATCTTCACCCCAGCGACGAAGACCTGTCGCCGGGGACCCCGAAAAGCGCGCCAAAAGGCGAACTCAAGCCCGAGAACCGCTGGGAGACTCCCATTGCCATTCGCGCGTTTATCGAAGACGGTCTTGTATCCGAGTGGCGCATCTACGCCGACAACGAGCCCATGCGCCAAATCATGAAAGCCCCCGGCTAGGGCCATCGCTCCCCAAACTCCTGCCCGGCCCAGTTGGTTTGCAGCGAATTACCGCATTCCGGAGCACAATAGAAGTAGCTGGATGACAGGTCCCGACCGACGGCGACCGGCTGAAAACAGCCGGTCGCTCGCTAAATAATCCCCCCACCCCCCTATATTTATTTTCAAACCCTTGCAGATAATTGTTTATTACTAAAATCAACAACTTACAAATTGTCAACCGGCCGACTTTCCCGCAATATGGGAATTTTCCCCCGTTTTTCCTTCAAAATGAGGCCAAAAAACGCGGGAAATCGAGCGTTTTAGCCCGCTTTCCCGCGTCTTTGCCTCGATTGCAATCCGGTCGCTCATGAAGTGCTCCGCGTGCTGGCGAATCGGCGGATCAAGCCGGCGTACTCTCGCCGAACCAGTTCCTCTTCAGCCACAGCGAAACCTGCACCAGTAAGATCAGCGCCGGGACCTCAACCAGCGGACTAATCACCGCGGCAAAAGCCGATCATTTCTATCGCCGCTCCTGCCCAGCCGTGTAACCTCTTTGCCAAAGCCCTGATCAAGCCTGGAATGATGGTCTTGCGGGCCAATCATCCTTCGATCCGGCGAGGATGCCTTGCTGTTGTCCCGGATCGTGAAGAGCAATACCGGCAAAGACCGTAAAGCCCGCCTTCAGGGTTGCCGATAAGGCTCTTTTGGATGTAGCTTCGAGGGAAGACTCCCCTGAGCAAGAAAGGCCCGAACCTTGAAAGCCGGGACCTCATCTTCTTGTGCAGAAAATGCAGAGAAGCGCAAGCAAGCAGCGCCCGCGCCCCGGCTTGACTGGGGTATGCTGCGGAGTTTCCCTAGCTGTCTTCGGCTTCCTGGTGTTCATCTGCTGACAATCCTTTTCGGCTTCGCCGTGGCGGCAAGCGGGGAAGCGGCAAGTGCGCCGGCGGGCCAATTGCCCACCCTCACAACGGCGATCCAGGCGCACAGCCTGACATCCAAAGAAGCGGCACGCGGCTATCCGATCCATCTGCGGGCTGTGATCACCTTCTTCGAACCGACGATTGCCAACGATGGCTGGGTCGCAATGTTCGTTCACGATCCAACCGGATGCATCTTTGTCTTTGTTAAGTCAGGGAGCGTCGCCCCCATTCCGTCAGGAACGCTGATTGATCTGCGCGGGGTCAGCGCTCCTGGCTGGTTTGCACCCGTCGTTGCTCATCCCCAAATCAAGGTGATTGGATACGCAGGTCTGCCGGAAAACCCTCAACGGCCCAACTTCGCACAGCTTTGGTCCGGCATTGAAGACTCACAATGGGTCGAGTTGGAGGGCGTGGTTCATTCCATCGTCAATGAAAATGGCCACATCATCCTGCAGATGATCATGGACGACAGACCTATCACGGTTAACATGGGATCAGAGCCTGGAGCCGCATACTCCGGCCTGATCGACTCCAAGATCCGCATTCGCGGCAACGCGGGTGCAGTGTTCGATGCCAAACATGACCACATGATCGGGGTCCGCCTTACTTGCCCCAACCTCTCGGCGGTGAAAGTTCTAGAAGCGCCGCCAAGTGATCCCTTCAAGCTGCAATCCGTTCCCATCGACAGGTTGTTGCGCTGGGACCTTGCGCCCTCGCTGGTGCACCGGGTTCGTCTGCAAGGGCGCGTGACTCTTCAATGGCCCGGCACGTCAGTTTGCATTCAGGATGCGAAGCAGGGAATCTGCGCCCAGACTGCCCAGAACACACACTTGCGAAACGGTGAACTGATAGACATTGCAGGCTTTGTCCGGGCAGAGGGAGGTTCGCCGACGCTCAACGATGCGGTCTTCAGAAGCTCGGACTCCTCAGCAGACATGCCGGTTCCGGCCGTACCGGCTACCGCGGATGAAATCATGGCCGGTGGGCACGATTCACAACTCATCTCAATCGATGGTCAGCTTATCTCGCGCGATCTCTCTTCATCCGATACCACGCTGCTAGTCAACACTGGAAAGTTCATCTTCAAGGCGATCCTTCCTCAATCGATGAGCGGACAGGAAAGCAAGGCATGGGAGAATGGCAGTGTTTTGCGCATTACCGGCATCTCTTCCGTTCAGGTCGAGGAGCAGAGAAGCGGATTAAGATTTGTAACGGCCGCGCCAACAACCTTTCGGGTTCTGCTGCGTTCACCGGCAGACGTGGTGGTTCTCAAACGTCCCTCCTGGTGGACGCCATCTCATGCGCTGATCGTGCTTGCGGTCGCGCTGGCAGGGACGCTTGTGGTGCTTGGCTGGGTCACATTGCTCAGAAAGCGCCTCCGCGAGAGTGAAGAGCGCTTCCGTCACATGGCGCTGCATGATGCTTTGACCGGACTGGCGACTCGCCTGCTTCTCGACGATCACCTCGACATCGCCGTGCAAAGCGCAATCCGTCATGAAACGGGCTTGGCTCTTCTCATGGTGGACCTCGACAAATTCAAAAACATCAATGATACTTTTGGCCACCACGGCGGCGATGAAGTCTTGCGCGTTACCGCAAGCCGGCTCACCCAGGCCGTGCGCAAGACCGATACGGTCGCCAGAATGGGCGGAGATGAGTTCGTCGTGCTATTACCCGACCTGAGCGATCAGCACCTGGTGGAGGGAATAGCCGCGAAGATTGTAAAATCGCTGGCGGAACCCATTCCTTTCGCGGGCCGTGAAATCCGGATCTCCGTCAGTGTCGGGGTTTGCACGTCAGCCGCGGGCGGACTCGATGAAGAGGCATTGCTGAGATGTGCCGACAACGCTCTTTATCAGGCCAAGGCGAAGGGCCGAAATTGCTATTGCGCGTACTCCTCGGCTCAGCATTCGAGCCGAACGGAACTTGTTCGTTGACCCTCGCTTCCGCCAGCGGCGTCTGACCGCGCTGGCGTCTCCGTCTGCGTCTGAGCAGAAAGGCTGAATCCCCGTGATGAGATTGTTGCTGCGCTGGCTGCGACGGGCCGTGGTGGTGTTGGCGGTGCTGTTTGTGCTTGTTTACGGGGGCGATTGGACCGTCTACAAGCTGCGCGGATCGCCACAATCCAAGGTGACCGTCAACCGCTACGTCACCATTCCGCTCAAAGGCAACAAGCAGGAGTTCGACTATCTGGGCACGAGCGACGTGCCTTGTTCGCGCTCTTTATTTCCTCAGTCGGGCCAAAGCCCCTGCTGGCAACTGCGCCGTCATCCCAATCAGGGGACAAGCCTGTAAACATTTTCCTCAGGAGAGAAGCTCTGCCGGGCTTCCTCTAAACATGAGCCGGTGACACAGGTCACGTTCTGCCAGCTAGCTGCCGTTTAACATCGTTGAATCTCTCGCGGAATCACGAGGAACGATGTACAGCCGCACCCAAAACGAGAACGGGACCTACAACACCCGATGCCTCTTCTGCTTCATGACCATCGCCTCGTCTGTCGAAACAGACAAAGAGTTGGTCCGGCTTGAGGCTCGGCACATCTGTCCCGAGAGGGCTCTCGCGGAGTTGCAGGAACTGGAAAACTCCGCCGAATCACGAACCCGCCAAGCGACTTTTTCCTGATTCGGCCTTTCCACCTTTACTGCATCCGCGCCAGATCCCGCAGTTGTCGCGCAGCAGCCTCGAGAAACGTCTCGACGCTGGCCCCTGCCGGCCGCTCCAGTCCAGATTTGGCCTGAATGGCGGCGGCGATCCGCTCGGCCAGCGCCTGCCGCGTGCCCAGGGGCATATCGAGCCTGCGCGCGAAGAATCCTTCCAGAACCTCCAGATCCGTCGAAGTCAGCTTCGCGATCCCGGTGGCCGGCATTGAAAAGGCCATATGCGGCTCAGGGGCCGGTGTGCTCGGCGCAAAAACCTGCGCGGTGAAGGTTCGCGCTCCCGAATCGCCCCAGAGCGGCGCCTCCTGCTCGCGATCCCGCACCACCAGCGTCCCTGCCGCCAGATCGCCCAGCCGCTGATGTTGCCGGGAGACGAACATCGCGATCACGCCGACGGCATAAAAGAGAGGAATCTGGTCGACGAAGCGGACCAGGTTCCGCGCCATCGACTCGAAGAGGCTGATCGCGCGGCCCGAGCGTTGAATCACGCGAATCCGCGCCACCCGCTTGCCCGGCGTCCGTCCATTCCAGAACGCCTCAAAGAGCGTGAAGTAGCCCCAGTGAAAGAGAAAGAAGATGAAGATGAAGATCGCGCCTGCCCATTGCGCTGAGATCTTTGAAAACGCCTTGATCCCCGGCAGAATGATCGCAGCCAGCAGCCCCAGCACAAAAAATGCGGCGCCCCAGATCAGATAGTCGATCAGCAATGCAATAAAACGGCTGCCGATGCCGGCCAGCGGCATTTCGATATCGACCAGCTCCGGCGTATCAATGTTAAGCTGATCTGGGTTAAGCTGGTCGAACTCATCTCCATGGCGCAAATCCTCTCCAACCAGTGGATCCTCAAGCGCCGGCCTCACTGGGACCGGCTCTCGTCTCTGCTGGCCCAATCCGATGCGAGCGGTCTCGACCAGCTCTCCCGCGCCGAGTTGCAGGAGATGGCCCTGCTCTACCGCCAGGTGGCCGCCGATCTCTCGGTTCTGCGCCAGGACTCGACCTCCCGCACCTACGCGCAGCATGTGAATCAATTGTTGGCTCGCGCCCACCATATCATCTATTCCGGTCGAAAGACCACTCTGCTCACGCTCGTTCGCTTCCTGCGCGACGAATACCCGGCCATCTTCCAGCGCCAGATCGGCTATGTGGCGGCATCGGTCCTGGTCTCCACGGCCTTTGGCCTGCTCGGCGCAGCCCTCACCACCGCACGGCCTGAGTTCATGCGCCACTTCGTCGGGCCCGGAGATGATCGCCACCATGGAGCGGCACACGATGTGGACCGAGTCCGTGGTCAGCGTCGCGCCCCTGGCCTCCAGCGCCATCATGACCAACAATCTCTCCGTCAGCTTCATGACCTTCGCCGGCGGAATCGTCTTCGGTATCGGGACCTTTCTCCTGCTCTTCCAGAACGGCATCATGCTGGGCGTCATCGGCGCGGCCTGCCACCACTACGAGATGTCGCTCGCGCTGTGGAGCTTCGTCGCGCCGCACGGCTCGCTCGAGCTGCCTTCGATCATCATCGCCGGAGCCGCCGGCTTCCGCCTCGGCCACGCCATGCTCTTTCCCGGCGCGCTGCGCTGGAAGGAGTCGGTCGCCCGCGGCGGCATCGAAGCCACGCGACTGGTCTCCGGCATCATTCCCCTGCTGGTCATCGCCGGCATGCTTGAGGGCTTCTTCTCCCCCTCGCACGCCCCCATCTGGCTCAAGTTCACCGTCGGCGGCCTGCTCTTCGTGCTGCTCAATCTATGGCTCTTCCGCCCGGTGAAAGCAGTTGCGGCAATCGAATAATCGGCCGTTTTCTCTCCCTATTTACCCGTTCCATCCGCCAGTTGCGGCATCTTCAAAAACTCCTCGGTCGGCAGCGCGCGCCGGGTCATTCGCGCCATCCACGCCGTTGAACTCCACCGCCTTGCCATAAGGCGAATCGATCACTCGCGGATGACCAAGCACGGTTGCCTCATGCCCGCCCAGATCGCTCGTCCTGTCGAATCGCCAGATCTCCTGCTCGGGACCATTGACCTCTTTCGCTGCCGGGACATTCTGCGCATGCATAAAGTTGGGGACCGGCGTCAAGCCAGCCAATGAGATCAATCCAAGTCCCTGCATCCACCAGATCATTTCCATTTTCGCTTCCTTCCGCTCTTGTATAGGCTATCCGATCAGATCGTGCAGTGGCCTTGTCACATTGTTCGTGTTGTCGCATCCACCCCCTTCACTGCTAAACTTCCCCATCAGGGAACCTGTTCTAGAACTGCGTGTACCCTTGGAGGCTATTCGTGCCGGAGAACCGACAACCCGTTTTTCAACCTTTCGTCTCGCCCAACGAGAAGCCCCCCGAGTTCACCTTCCGCGCCATCCTGCTCGGCTCCATCTTCGGCATCATCTTCGGCGCGGTCACGGTCTATGTCGGCCTGCGCGCCGGCCTCACGGTGGCCGCCTCCATCCCCATCGCGGTCCTCTCCATCAGCATCCTGCGCGCCTTCGGCCGCGGCGTCGATTCTTGAAAACAACATCGTCCAGACCACCGGCAACGCCGGCCAGTCCATCGCCTCGGGAGTCATCTTCACCCTTCCGGCCCTCGTCTTCCTCGGCTTCGATCTCGAATACTCCCGCATCTTCATGCTGGCCCTCATCGGCGGCTGGCTCGGCGTCCTCTTCATGATTCCGCTGCGCCGCCAGCTCATCGTCCAGGAGCACGGCAACCTCACCTACCCTGAAGGCACGGCCTGCGCCGACGTGCTCATCGCCGGCGAAAAAGGCGGCTCCTTCGCCAGCCGCGTCTTCTTCGGCCTCGGCATCGGCGGCGTCTACACCTTCTTCCAGAATGAAAACCTCTTCAAGGCCTGGCCCGGCACCCCCGAGTTTCAGCCCGACTTCGGCCCGCAGCACGTCCTCAAAGGCTCCTCCATCAAAGCCGACGCCACGCCGGAGTATCTCGGCGTCGGCTACATCATCGGCCCGCGCATCGCCGGCGTCATCTTTGCCGGAGGCGTCTTCTCCTGGCTCGTCCTCATGCCGCTGATCTACTTCTTCGGCAAGGCGCTGCCCAGCCCCATCTATCCCGGCACCATCCCCATCGCCGCCATGGGCCCCAGCGATCTGTGGTCCACCTACATCCGCCCCATGGGCGCCGGAGCCGTCGCCGCCTCCGGACTCATCACCCTGCTGCGCACGCTGCCCACCATCGTCAGCGCGCTCACCGCCGGCTTCAAGAACCTGCGCACCGACAAGGCGGGCAGCGCCAAGCCCCTGCGCACTGAGGACGATCTCTCCATGCGCACGGTCGTCTTCGGCTCGCTTGCGATCGTTGTCCTGACCTTCGTCTTCCTCACCTTCAAGCCGGTTCCCGGCGCGCAGGTCGGCATTCTGCCCAATATCGCCGCCGCGCTTCTCGTCGTCGTCTTCGGATTCCTCTTTGTCACCGTCAGCTCGCGCATCGTCGGCCTCATCGGCACCTCGGCCAACCCCATGTCCGGCATGGCCATCGCCACTCTCATGGCCACCTGCGCCGTCTTCCTCGTCGAGGGCTGGACCGCCCCGGCCTTCGGCGCACTCGCCATCACCATCGGCGGCATCGTCGGCATCGCCGCCGCCAACGCCGGCGACACCTCGCAGGACCTCAAGACCGGCTACCTGGTCGGCTCCACGCCGCGGCTGCAGCAGATCGCGTTCATGATCGGCGTCGTCGTCTCCACCATCGCCATCGGCCTCACGCTCAACCTGATGAACACCGGCCTGCAAGAGTTCCGCGCCGCCTCGCAGCCATGGAACATCAACGCCCCTCATCCCGGCGTCGCCGTGCAGACCGACGCCAAGCGCCTGCCAGACGAGATTCCCGTTCTCGGCGGCAAACAACTCCCCAACCATCCACCACAAGAGCCGAGTACGTCATCCTCAACGCCATCGGCTCGCCCGATCTGGCCGACGGCAAATATCTCTACTCGCCCGCAACCGGCAAGATCGAGGTCCAGTGGATTCAGGGCATCGGCAGCGAGCAGGCCGCCGCGCCCCAGGCCCGCCTCATGGCCACCGTCATCAACGGCATTCTCAGCCGCAAGCTGCCCTGGGGACTGGTCCTGCTCGGCGTCTTCCTCGTCATCGCCGTCGAGTTGCTCGGCGTTCGCTCGCTCAGCTTCGCCGTCGGAGCCTATCTCTCCATCGGAACGACCTTAGCCATCTTTGTCGGCGGCATGGTCCGCTGGTTCGTCGACGCGGCGGTCAAGAAGACCGGCGGCGAATCCACTGACAGCGAGATCTCGCCCGGCTCCCTCTTCGCCTCGGGACTGATCGCCGCAGGCGGCATCGTCGGCCTCATCGGCGTAGCTCTCAAAGGCTACGAAACCACCTTCAAAGACAGCCGCGACCTGCTCAACTTCCCGCACACCTTTCTCGATAACAACTGTTGTCAGCGTTCTTGCCTTCGCCGCGCTGGCCTTTTCGCTCTATTACTTTGCCCGCAAGCCGCTGAAGAAGTGAGCGAAGCGGTAGACTTGTCGTGGGGGGAACGGATGACGACCTCAGGAATGGAAGAGTCGTAATCGAATTGCGGTGTTGTCGTGCCTTTTTGTCGCGATTTCGACGGCTGGCTTTGCCGTTCAGGGATCTTCGATCGTGCAACTGGATGACGATTCCGATTGGTGGTCGATTACCAGGTCAAACGATCTACAGAATGCAAAAGAGAAATTCCAAGATCGGGCAGTCGCCGATTCCAACTTCATCATTCTAGGAGTGGATCTTGCGAAGGGGCCGCTTTCGCAATCCGACAATCTGTTGGGAGATGCTTCAATGGTCAGCCGCGGCAACGGACCCAATGCAAGAGCGCAAAAGTGCTACACCTCAAAAGATAAAGTCTTTCTGGTTTTTGAAGAGGGAGAATCCAATTCCGCATTCTACTTGTTTTCAGAAACCACCCCCTGGAACGGAGTGAAGATGTGCGCCCGCGCGGAGAATCTCTCCAAGAGCGCCGCGACTGACTCTGGGCTGCAACTTGGCCAGACTCAGGAAGACGTCATCCGGATTCTTGGCGAACCGACGATCCGACACTCAAATGAGCTTTTATACTTGCTGGACTCCAAGAAGCCTACACCGCCGGAAAAACTCGCCCAACTTCGAAGTGACAATGCGGGACTCAGCGACAAGGATTTCCAGGATAAATTCGGAAAGTATGACATCACCGTAATTATCCGCGCGAAGTTTTCCCATTCGAAGATGGAATACCTCGCGGTCTCTGAGTCGGTGGCAAAATAGTCTCACGCGTGGATCAGAGCTTTGATGCTGAATGGGTTGATTGCCGCTGGATCTCTCTGCGCTGAGGCTAGCGAAGGAAATGCAATACCTGCCAGATGCCGTAGACGGCGAGCGCCGCCGCGGCTTCGAAGACAAAGGCCGCGAACGCGCCGGTGACGCAACTTCCATCCCCTGCGTTTGCGTCGGCCGCACGCTCGGATCCTTTCACGTAGGCGGGGGCTGCGGTCCTGTAAGGCGCCCATAGCGTTCTGGGAAGTATGTCTCCGAGCCTGAAGACATTGGTCGATTCAACTTCGATCTTCGTCAGAGCCTGGGTTGCCACGTGGACTCCTCCCCCCGGAAAGCGTGACTTCGCGAACATCGAACCGAATCACCTTGGGGCCGAATATGGAAATTCTTGCCGTCGGATGATCCATTCTGCGGCCACTCATTCTAGAAAAAATGTGATCTGCGTCACTCCGTCCCGGAGGCCTGGAACCTGAGACCTGCAGCGTCATCATCCCATCATTTGCGGGTGACTTCTGCAGGAGCAGATGTGCTGTTTCTTCGATTTCTCTGCGAATCATGAGGCTCAGAGCCGCTCGCTTCTGCCGTCAAGGATCATTGACGCGCGACCGGCAAGGTTTTCATCCTGAACGGCTTTGGCTATGATGCTTTCTGGAGGTCTTGATCCCCATGAATCTCACAGGAAACACCATCCTGATTACAGGCGGCGGAACCGGCATTGGCCGCGGCCTGGCCGAAGAACTCCACAAACTGGGCAACCAGATCATCCTCGCCGGCCGCCGAAAGAAGGCCCTTGACGAAACCACCGCAGCCAATCCCGGAATGAGGTCGCTCGTTCTTGACATCGAAGACCCCGTCGACATCCGCACATTCGCCGGGCAGACGACCGCCGAGTTCCCCGCGCTCAACGTGCTCGTCAACAACGCCGGCATCATGCGCCCTGAGAACCTGCTCGCCCAGCAGACCGATCTGGCCGACGCCGAAGCCATCGTCAAAACCAATCTGCTCGGCCCCATTCGTCTGACGGCGGCGCTGCTGCCCCACTTGCAAAAGCAGCCACAAGCCGCCATCGTCAACGTGTCTTCAGGACTGGCTTTTCTTCCCCTGGCGCTCACCCCGACCTATTGCGCCACCAAGGCCGCGATTCACTCCTACACCGAGTCGCTCCGCTATCAGCTCAGAGCAACCAAGATCGAGGTTCTGGAACTGATCCCGCCCTATGTGGCCACCTATCTGATGGACGGCGCCGACGACCCGCGCGCCATGCCTCTCGACAAATTCATCGCCGAGGTCATGCAGATCCTCAAGACTCAGCCCACTCCGGCTGAGATCTGCGTGGAAAATGTGAAGGCCCTGCGCTTCGCGGCCAAGAGCGGCCGATATGACGCCGTCTTCGCCGGTCTCAACGCAGCCAGACCCGACGGCCACTGACCGGGAGGCGCGAACTTGAAACAGTCCGCGCCTTCACGCCAGGCATCGCCACTCACCGTCCTAGAGTGAAAACCACATTCACCGTGGTCTCCACCTCGACGGGCTGGCCGTCAAGCAGATAGGGCCGGTAGCGCCAGGTGCGTACGGCGTCCACTGCGGCCTGCTGCAACATCGCAGGTCCGCTCACCACGCGCAGATTCTCGATGGTCCCGCCCTTGGAGATCGTGGCCGCCAGCACCACCGTACCTTGCGCATGCGCGGCAATCGCGATCGGCGGATAGACCGGCTTCGTCTTCTGAAGGATCAGTCCCTCAGAGACCATGGTGGAGATGCGCACCGGACCGGATACGACGGCTTGACAACGTGTGGCGTGGATTGTCCTGGAAGAAAAGGGACCCGATGCCGCCCGGAACGCCGGGGCCCTCATCTGGGTTGAAGAACGCCACCTGTTCGGGCTCCTTGGGAATGTAGTGGGTTCCGCTCGGAATGATTCGTCGGCGCTAGCATACGGGTCGAACGCCACATGGGTCACGGGCCTCGGAGTCTGCGCAACAGGCTTCTGTCTCCGGTTGCTGCGCGGGCACCGGCGGCACAGGAACAAGGGTGGAAAGAAACCTGAGGCGGCAAAGCCTCAAGATAGATCAGCGGAACAAGGATGAAGCTCAACAGAATGGAGGCGTTGAAGATGAAGGCCGCGATCATCCAGCGGCGGCTGCGGGTGTGGATTCTGCCTGCGGATTCAAATGTGGAGTCTTCAAACATGGCCTGCCTCCCAAGAACTAATTCAGCCGCGCCGGCTGGGAGGTGTGTAGACGCGAGCGGGCTTGCCGCTCTCGCGCGCTAACTCGGCGCGGGGAGCGGGGCTTCAGGCACTCCGCATATCCCAATCGGAACCACTGTACTTAGGTAGACACCGAAGAAATATAAAGTGTTCCCGGAGTTATAAAGAAATAAACACAAGCTATCGCGGATAACATGTAACCATTCCAGAGATTGAATCGTAATACTAAGTAGAAAGGGGAAGGACGGATGCCGAACGAAGCGAGCAACGTCCTGAACCAGTTTCGCCAGGGCGATCTCTCCGCGTTCGAGAGTTTGTTTCGCCAGCATCAGCGCGCGGTCTACAGATGGATTCTGCGCATTGTGCGCGACCCTGGGGTTGCCGAGGACTTGACGATCGAGAGCTTCTGGCGCATCCATCAAGCTCACGCGCGATTCGAGCCGGCGCAGGGATTCGAGGGCTGGGCGCGGCGCATCGCAACTCACGCGGCTCTTGACTGGCTTCGGGCACGGCGGAACAAGAACGAAGTTGATGCCGAAACCATCGGCGAGTTAGCCGCACCGGTTGCATCCGACGCGGCTGTAACTGCCGAGATTCGCGCGAAGACCGCGCAGGCCTTTGGACGGTTGCCGCCTAAGCTGCGCATCGCGGCAACCCTCGCGGTGATCGAGGAACAGCCGCAAAAAGATGTAGCGGAGGCGCTGGGAATCTCGGTTGCCGCCGTCAAACTGCGCGTCTTTCGCGCGCTTCGCATCCTCAGAAAAGACTTGGAACAACAAGGAATCACGCCATGAATTTAGACGATAAGAACCGAATGAAGGAGTTCTTGCAACAGGCTCTTCCGCCAGTCGATGCAGACACCGAGCCAGCCCGCGATCTCTGGCCAGCAATGCTGCGGCGGCTCGACGAAGACTCCGCGGCGGCGCTTTCAACCGGCCGGAGCCGATTCAACTGGGCCTGGTTTGACGCGGCTCTCGCAACCTGCCTGGGAATGCTCGTCGCATCCTTTCCGGCTTCGATTCCCTTGCTGCTTTACTACTTGTGAACCCGCGAGCAAACACGCCCGCAGAACTGGAGGAAGTTATGACCATCCATCCCTATCTCCGCGCATATCTGGCCGGCATCTTTCTGCCCACGCTGATCCTGCCGCTGTTTCTTACGGCGTTCATCGTGCTGCGGCTTGGGCTTCAGATCCCATTTCCCATCGAGCGTGGCCTGGTCTTTCCCATGGCGCTGGTGCCTGCTCTGTGGGGCATTTGGAATATGCTGTGGCTTTGCCTCTACCCGCGCATTCATCAGCCGATTGGCCTGCATGGTGCGGTCCTTCCCTTCCTTCTGCTGCCGGCGGGCGCACTGATGGCGCATTGCCTCGGAATTCTCTCGTGGGGCATTTCAGAAGTCACATGGTTCCAGACGATTCATGTGCCATACGCGCTGATCGTGCCGTGCTTCCTCGCCGCGCTGGCCGGCTACTACCTTGTTTGGAAATACGTCGTAGGCTCATTCAACCGCATTCTGGGGATTGCGTAAGAGTGCCGGTTTCTGGCTGCTAGCTCCTAGCTTTTAGCTAAAAGCGGGAGGAGAATCGATGATTTTCAAGAATCTCGAATGGCTTTTCCCGATTGTCGTGACTCTTCACAACGCGGAAGAGGCGATCTGGCTTCCGGCTTGGGCGAAGCGCGTGGGCTTCTGGAAGCCCCACATCTCGCCGGGTGTCTTCCGATTTGCCGTGGCAGTCTTGACCGTACTAGCCCTCGCTATCACCTGGATGAGCGCGGAATCAGGAAAACAGACCGTTTGGACATACCTTGTCTTTGGATGCATGGCCGTCACGCTCGCCAACGTCCTGATTCCGCATGTCGCAGCCTCAGCGGCGCAACGAAGCTACATGCCGGGCCTTGCTACGGGCGTGGCTTTGAATCTGCCGGTCCTGTCGCTGCTGGTTGCGGCGGCTCTCAGGGAAGGATACGTCTCCGGTGGGAAAGCTGCGATCTATTCCGTAGGCGTTGCTGGCCTCTTGTTGGCGTTGATTCCAGCGCTCTTCAAAATAGGAAGGGTCTTGAGCCTATTGGCATGGCCTACGATCCAATTCAGCGCTCAGATCGAAAACGGGAACACACAGGATCAAAACGAGGAACCCATGCTCTACGCGCCGGGATTGAAGAAGTCTTCGAGCCCGGCGCGCTTGGCGTGCGCAGCCATCGTGGTCTGAATCTCCAATGCCAAAGCCAACGCCTCGCGGCCCTGACGCGCAGTGACTCTCGGCTCGCGCCGCGTGCGTACGGATTCGAGAAACGACGTAATCTCAAGCCGCAGCGGCTCGCCCGGAGTCACAGTCGGCTTGGAGAAGCTCAAGCCCGCGCTCGATCCAGAGGGATTTGTGATCTGCGCGATCACCGACGGATCTATCTTGGCCATGGCGGCGAACTGCGCGATCATTGCCGGGTCAATCTTAGACAAGTCGATCTTTCCCGACGCAATTGCCTCCGCGGTCCCCGGCGGCAGCATTGCGGCAACCTGCGGCGGCAGCGACGCAATTATCTCGGCCGGCGAAGCCTTGCCCGCGTCTGCCTCGACACGAATCACCAGCAGATCCTGTCGCGCGTAGTCGATCGAGACATACTGCCGCGGCTCAAAGAAACGCAACTTGCGAACGCGTTCCGTCGATACGCGCGAGGCAGTGAAGTTCGCTACGCAGCCCGACTCGAACTCGACGCGAACGTTGGCGATATCAACCTTCGGCGAGAGAATCGGCAAACCCACGGCGCGCACCTCGCGCACCGGCGACGCGGCAAAAGCCAGCACGATATCCAAATCGTGAATCATCAAGTCCAGCACCACGTCAACATCGAGCGAGCGCGGCGTGAAGACCGAGAGCCGGTGCGACTCGAAGAACATGGGCCGGCGAAGTTGAGGCTGAACCGCCAGAATCGCTGGATTGAAGCGCTCCAGATGACCGGGTTGCAGAACGCGTTTACCCTTGTCTGCTCTCGCAATCAGATCGTCGGCTTCATCCAGCGTCGCGGCCAGCGGCTTCTCGACCAGCAGGTCGAGGCCCGCATCGAGCAGCGCCGAGGCCACGGCGTGATGATGCACGGTGGGAACGGCGACAGTGGCCGCGTTCAGCTTGAGATCGGCGGCCAGCAGTTTGTCGACGGAATCGAAGACAGGAATCGCGTATTTGGCCGCTGTCGCTGCGGCGCGCGCAGAGTCCGGTTCGACAGCCGCAACAAGAGCGACGCCCACGCCCGCGGCATCAGGCCCGGCCGTCTCCAACTCGCGGTAGACGCGCAGATGGTTTTTCCCAAAGGCTCCGGCACCGGCAACGGCAACGCGCAGAATGGACTGACTAGCTATTTCGTTGCCCCTTTTTCCGGTCCCTGAGTCGGCTGGCTCCGTGCGCTTGCCTTTCACGGCCTTGAGGCAGCGGCCATAGAGGTCGAGCAACTGGGCGACGTGTTCCTCGGGCTTGGGCGCGCCCGAGCCGCTGAAGCCGGTCGAAGGCGCGGCAGGGCGGCCCACGCCGGCTGTCCCGGCTACAAACTTGAGCAGATCGAGTGCAATATCTTCATTGCGGCGAGCGCCGAGGCTCGCATTGTTAAGGGCATCCATGTTGATCCTTCTCCAAAGAGGATGCTACTACATCGAGGGCTGAGGAAACTCATTCAAGGCGGCGCGCGCCAGAGCAAGCCGATCCTCAGCGAGGGCTGCTTCTTCCATCCTGCCCAGCCTCTTCAGCGCGGCGATCTCCTGCTCCAGATTCTCGACAATGGTCTCGAAGTTCGGGCTGGAAGCCTTCTTGCGTTCAGCGTAGGACTCCTGCAGCCATGCCACGCCTTCGGCATCGTTGCCGCTATCGAGGTAGATTAATCCACGTGTTCCGTAGGCCGCAGCGGGGCCGGGATCTCCGTTCTGCGAGAGGAATTCGACCGCGCGGTCCACCAACTTGTAGGCTTCTTCATGATTGCCCATTCGCAGTTGGCAATTCGCCATATTGTTCAGCAGCACGCCGATGCGCGCCGGTTTGACAGATGGGGAACGCTCCAGCACATCGCGGGCCATCTCGTAGTGCGCCAGCGACTCCTCAAATCGCTCCTGTTCCGAATAGATAATTCCGAGATTCACCCACGCTGCAGCGGCAAGTTCAGGCTGCTGCCTGGCAACATGGATCTCCGCGGCTTCCTTGTAGCAACGTTCGGCTTCGCTGGGATCGCTCTTTCGAAGGGCGTTGCCGAGATCCAAAAGAACTGCCGGCATGTAATCGTCGCCTGGGTGTTCTCGCAGGATTTGCAGGGCAGCTCGCAAGCGGACTGTTGCGTAGTCGCTAAGACCAATCCTGGCGTAGCATTGGCCCACCCGCCACAGCATATCCGACAACGATGTTGGCTTGTTCTGCTTCGAGAGAAGCTGAATCGCTTCTTCGAAAAACGGAATAGCCTGGCGATATTGCCGGCGCACCATCAGCGAACCCGCCTCGAGTCGAGCTTTTCGTATCTTGAGGTCGGAACTTTTCGCCATGAAACCCCTCGCTTTGCGGGTTGATGCAGCCTTAGTATAAGTCCCTACGCATCCTGAGCGCACGCGGTTCGTGAGTCTGCGGCCGTCTCAGGCACTCCCCAAGCGGCTACTCTGCCGATCGCGGTAACCTTGAATGTATGCGGACGGCCCACATCGGAATGGGAGGCAATCTATCCAGTTGGCTAGGCTCGCCAGAGGCAACTCTGGTGGCGGCCGCCTTGCGCCTCGAATCGCTGGGCCGCCTCACCCGCTGGTCTTCGCTCTATTCGACCGCCCCGGTGGGCTTTGACGACCAGCCGCGATTCATCAACTCCGCCATCGCGCTGGAGACGGCGCTGGGACCGCGCGAGTTGCTCGATGGGTTAATGGCCGTCGAGCGGGAGTTTGGCCGTGACCGGTCGGCAGGAATCGCAAACGGCCCGCGCACGCTCGACCTCGACATCCTGCTCTTTGGGGAGCTCGAAATCAGCGAGCCGGATCTTGAGATTCCTCATCCGCGCCTCGCCGAACGCGCCTTCGTCCTGGTTCCTCTCAACGAGATTGCGGCAACGCTGATTGTCCCCGGCCGCGGCGCAACTGTGGCGCAACTGCTCTCCAGATTGCTCGGCGAAGCTGGAAGCGACGCCGGCGCGGTCGTGCGGGTGCAATCCAAAGGCTGGCCCTCCCAGTAGAATCGTTTGGTGAGCCTCGACTTCAAAATATTGGCAACAACCGCGGCTGGCGGGCGGCGGGGACAGATATTTTTGCCTCATCGCACAGTCGAAACACCGGTCTTTATGCCGGTTGGAACGGCCGGCACGGTCAAAGCCGTTCCGCAAGACATTCTCGAAAGCCTCGGCGCGGAGATTATCCTCGGCAACACCTATCATCTCTACCTGCGACCCGGCCACGAGGCCATCCGGCGCATGGGCGGGCTGCACAAATTCATCAGTTGGCCACGGGCCATGCTCACCGACTCGGGCGGCTTTCAGGTCTTCAGCCTGAGCGCGCTGCGCAAGGTGACGGATGAAGGCGTCAGCTTCCGCTCGCATCTCGACGGCAGTAGCCACTCTTTTACTCCCGAACATTCCATCGATGTTCAGATCGCCCTCGGCGCGGACATCTGCATGGCCTTCGACGAGTGCACCGAATATCCAGCCAGACCGCAGCCGCGCCGAAGAGAGTCTCCGCCTGACCATGGCCTGGGCGCGCCGCTCGCTCGATCACTTCCGCAGCAAATTGCTCTCAGGTTCCATGGCATGAAGAACTCGGCGACCGCACGCAGAGCCTCTTCGGCATCGTCCAAGGCGGAACCTATCGCGATCTGCGCCGCGAGAGCGCCGAACGGCTCGTCGACATGGATTTCGACGGATACGCCATCGGCGGCCTCAGTGTCGGCGAGCCCCGCGAATTGACGATGGAGATGATCGCCGAGGTGCTGCCTTTGCTGCCTGCTGACAAGCCTCGCTATCTGATGGGCGTCGGCTACCCAGACGAGATCGAGGAATATGCCCGCCTCGGCGTCGATATGATGGACTGCGTGCTGCCGACCCGCGCCGCGCGCCACGGCCTGCTCTTCACCAGCGAGGGCCGGCTCAACATCAAAGGCGCGCGCTACGCCGAAGATCAGGGCCCGCCCGACCCGGCTTGTGGCTGCATGGTCTGCCAGCGCTACTCACGCGCTTATCTGCGCCATCTGATGCAATCCGGCGAGGCGCTCTCAGGCACGCTGAACTCGATTCACAACCTCGCCTACTACCTGGGAATCATGCAGCGCGTGCGGCAAAGCCTCGCCGGTGAGAGCTAGTCAGCAAGTTAGCGAGTCAGCCTCGGGTGCCCCACCCTCGCCGCGTCTTTGTTTTTGCGGCTAGGGTGGGATTCCACGAACCTTCACTGGCTTGGTTCAAATAAATCGTCAGTCCCCGATCGCACCGCCGAGCAGTTGCTTGAGCGCCTGCACATACTCGGTCAGCGCCTCTCTGCCGGCCTCGGTCATGCGATAGAGCGTCTGCGGCTTGCGCTGGACGAACTTCTTTTCGACCGACACATATCCAGCCTCTTCGAGCTTGAGCAACTGCGCGCCCAGGTTGCCGTCGGTCGAGCCGGTCCTGGCGCGCAGCCAGGTGAACTCCGCTTCTTCCACTCCGACCAGCAACGAGAGCAAGGCCAGGCGCAGCTTCCCGTGAATCACAGGATTCAGCTCTGGCAGTTCAGGCATGGTTGGCCTCCAGCCTGCGCTCGCGGGACTCCAAAATCATTCCGTAGACGCCGAATACAATCTGGCAGAAGAAGATCGCCACCACAAGGACAACCATGCATTGCTCATCGGAGCCAAAGCAGGCTGCGACAGTTGCCGCCCACCAGACGACTGCCGTGGCAATCTGCGCCTTCCAGCGAAGGAGCATCCCGGAAGCTCCATTGGCAACGCCGAGCATTGCTGCAACGATCGCCACAAAAGTGTGCCAGTTGAAGTGGCCGCTGAAGGCAAGTGCCGGGAAAATCAATAACATCGACACTCCCATGGCGAACCAGATGGATGAGATCGCTCGACCGATTGTGGTGCCCGGCCTGTGCTCCGCCTGGTTCTTCTTCTTGCTCCAGATCATGGCCCCGCACACCACCCAGGCGCCAGCCATGGTGACAAGCCAGGCCCACGGCCAGTGGTACACCGCGCTCCAGGCGATGGCGACATAATAGGCCAGACCCCAGAAGACGAAGGTCCATCCCCAACTGCTTGTAGTGCGCCGCCCCTCGGCGATCATGCTCTCGATCAGGCTCAGCCTGTCCTTCAAATCCATCTCTTCGGCGTTGGGTGTCATCGTTGTTCTCCTCGCAATCAGCCCTTGTACTTCCGATTATTCTTCGATACGGAGTACTCTATTATTTAGAGTATATAAAGTCAAGAACATTTTTGTTGGTCTGAAATCTAGGCTGGGATAAGCCGGGTGGGCTGGGTGGCCTGCTTCGCTGCACCAACAGTTTGCATCCCATGATAAGTGCTCAGTTGAATTAATTCGCCAACAACCCGATCGACCACCCCAGCCCAATCGCCCGGCTCACGTTGGCGCAGCAAGCGGGCCGTGGGGTACCAGGGGGTCGTCTCGACTTCTTCCATCCAGCGCCAGTCGCCGAGCGCAACTTCGGTCAAATGTCCGGTCAGATTGGTTGGCAGCCTTGCTTCGCTTGTCTGCATCTTCAACCCGGTTTGGGAATCGCCCTCAAGTGGACGCTAGGCTGGTTGCAGCGGAGGCTCAACAGGAAAGACGCGTGGAGTATGCGGATTGTGGATTCGGATTTCCCGATTTTTTGGCAGGTTCGGATTCGGGAGCGTGCGGACGCATACGGCTTCAGGTGACGACTCGTTGTGCGCAATTCGAGTGGCGACGCCGGAGACAAAAAGGTGGTCGAATCTTGCGATTATGGCTCAAAAATGGCCCAAAAACGCCGGAAAAAGAGCCAAAAATCGTGGTTTCTGCTTACCGGCAAGTGATGAGTAAATGTTGCAAGTTGTTCATTTATAGGTGTTTATATTGATTTCGATGCCGGGAAGGCGGCTTTCAGAGGGGTAGGGGGGTGGGGGAGGGTGCCGGTGGTGGTATTGACCGGGCGGATTCCTGACAGATTGGACCGGCGGGAGTGGGATTTCGTTCTTCATTCCTCCATTGTGCGCGCCGGGAGGGAAATCATCTGCAACCATCTGCGGTGGGGCCAGACGCTCGCTTTTCGCTCGCAGGAGGTTCGTGGTTTCCCACCCTTTCGCCAAGTGCGCGAAAGGATGGGGCCCCCGGCGAACTCATCGAGTTAGCTTTCCTCTTAAGCCTGACAGCGGGATATTCAGTGGGTGCGCTAGGGTCTTACGCGTGCTGGGGGGCGGTTCTGCTAGCCCATCACTTTCTGTTCAAGTGCGCCTGAGCATTTGATCGAGCATCCACGGAAATCCATGAGAAACATGTGAATCTCCTTGCCGTTATATCCCCCAAGATCTTCCATGACGGGCCACGTATTTACATCAGATATTCGCCGAAGTCGAGCCATTTACTCCGTTGAGACTATGTCCCTGCTCCGGCTCCAGACTTTAGACTTCCAATGCCACTCATAGAAGGTAGCATTATCCCCGCACATCCTCTCCTACAGAATACCGATGGGCTCGCCATTTCGCGGGAAGTGATAATCCTCGAATATCTCCGAGCCACAATGCTCTTCCGGTCCGTCATAGGGTTCTGTCTCCAGTAGGCTCTTGCTACGACGCGACGGCAAGGCTTTAATTTCCTCGCACGAGCTTCGCTGAATGTCGCCTTCCATCTGCCGCCTTATGCCACCGAAGGGAGTTAGTATTTTTAGGTCGTCGTAGCCGTATTTTTGAATGTACCACCTGAAGTTCGACGACATCGCTACCCAGTTCGAGACAGGACTCTTCATCTCTGACCATCCAATTTCGTTAAATGCCTTCACTGTCGTCTACTCGGAAACTATAGTATCGTCTTGTGCTCACGCGGGTCGGGTTCACCGAGGGCATCCAAATGGGGTATCCAACTTAATATTATGCAACACCCGCGTCGAAATGATCAGGGACGCTCCACGGACTGGTCCGTGAGATGGCGCATACATCGAAGTCAGTTGAGCTTTTCCGAATAGTCTCTTGTACCATTATGCCGAAGTCTATCCGATAGCCCCCTTCTTGTCAGACAGTGCACGTGCTCGATCCAATAAGGACCACAGCTTCTCGCGTTGATACCGAATAATCGGGAATCTCCTTCTCTCGTTACTTGAGACATGACGCACCCTTTTACGGCGAATGGGTCCCTATCCGGCAGAGGTCCCAGCCCACTGGACGGCTTTAATATCCGCCACATATCGCGATTTTTGCCGCTTGCCTTATCGCTGCATTGCGCCGCGCATTAGGTAGAGCAACTAATAACAACATCTGCGATTGCGAAAATACTTCAGCCCAGACCACACCTCCTTTCTCACCGCCTTATAAGCGGGCCCCCGCCTCGCGTTTGAGAGCAGTGAAGCTGAGATGCTGCTTACTTGCCCAATTGCTTCACAAAAAACTCCGCCATCAGCTTGTTGGCTTCGATGGATTCGGGCAGAGCCGAGTTATACCAGAAGGCGTGGGGCAGGGCGTCGTAGAGCACCAGCCGCGCATCGACGCCGGCGTTGAGATAGGCGCGGTGCAGGTTGGCCGTGCCGCTCAGCAGCAGGTCGCGGCCGCTGGTGACAAAGAGCGTCGGCGGCAGGCCGTGCAGGTCAGAGTAGATGGGCGAGAGGACCGGATCTTTGGGGTCGGTGGTGGCGACGTAGTCCGGATCGTGCGGGCCTGCGGCGGGCGGGTCGAGGTGGCCGGCTAAGCCGCGCAGCGCGTAGAGAGCCATCGAGTCGCCTTCGCGGGCAAAGTCGCCCATGCCGCTGAAGATGCCAAGAGCCGCGGGCTGCGGCAGGCCAAGCTGCTTGAGGCGGGCGGCCACTTCGGCGGTCAAAATCGCACCGGCTGACGTGCCGTAGATGACGATGTGCTCGGGCTTGTAGGTCTTGAGCAGTTCTTTGTAGACGGCGACGGAATCGTCCACTGCCGCGGGGATAGGGATGCTCGGGGGCGAGGCGGTAGAGCACGGCAACGACCTTGATTTTGGCGTAGCCGGCGATGGGGATGGTCTCGGTGTAAGAGCCTGAGTCGGAGTTGAAGCCGCCGCCGTGGAGATTGAGCAGGACCTTGTCGCGATTGGCCTCGGGCATGTCGTCAGGAGTGACGATACGGACCGGAACGCCGGCGATTTTGTCTTCGACGAGATGGTTGGGGCAGAGCTTGCTCCATGCCGCGGCGGCAGTGAGCGCCCATGCGTCGGTGCCGCTGCGGCGCTGGGCCAGCGGCTGGGGAGGGGCTTGGTCGGGCTCGGCGCGGGCAAGAGAGTGTTTTGCCTCGTCGCTGAGGCTGGCCGGAATGGGAATGACCCGCGTGATGTGCGCCGTGCCCTGGGCGTCGATGTAGCTGGTGTCGCGGGTGGGCGCATCGGCGGCGGTGGTGGGCTTGGGAGCAGGCTGTGCGGCCAGTGCGGCGGAGGCCAGAAGGGCCAGAAGAGCGGCGGAGCGAGAGCATAGAGCGCATGGAAACGATCCCTCCAAGGAAAAATCGATTTTAGCGCGTCTGCGGGCTGGTCGGCGGGAGCAGGTTCCGTAACCCCGCGCAGTCGCATGATGGCGGTTCAGTGCCGAAGAGGGGATTCGACGCGTCCCTACAGGACGCGCGATAGATGATTGGGATGCTTTCCCAGGGCTGCGCTTCGCTTGCCCTGGGCTATTTTCCCGCCGTCCCTCCGGGACGCAAGCGGGTTGAGGCACCAAAGCGAACCCGCCTAATCAGCAAGACGCCTTCATGCGATTGCCCTGTTCAGACCCATCCTCTGGTCTCCCACCCTAGCCGCAAAAACAAAGACGCGGCGAGGGTGGGGCACCCAGAGTTTGGGTTGCAGGGCTTCATCCGTTATTGCGGTAGAACGAGCAAGCCGGACTCGAGCAACTTTTCCGTGAGGCTGTCGAGGGCCTTGGGAAATTTGTACGAGACGGTGCGAACGGCCATTCCCAGGATGCTGGCCGTTTCCACCTGGGTATACTCCTGGAGAACGATCCGGCTCAGCAGCATGCGATCGAGCGCCCCAAGCCGGTCGAGGCATCTCTCGACGTCGAGAACGAAGATCACCGCGTCCTCGAAGGTGCGGATTGGACGGCTGGAGCACCATCCACGGGCGATCGGATCACCCAGAATGTTTGGCGCCCTGCCGACCTGCATCGACGCATAGAGGTAGCGCCGCAACAGGCTTTCGGTATGTTTCCGGTAAAAGGCCAGACTAACCACCGGCTCAGAGGCCGGCGCTTTTGCTGCCGGAGTTGCCGCCCCCGCGGCTACCGGCCCTTTTCCCCACGTCCCCCGATCTTGCTGCCATGGCCGCTCTGGACTGCCTGCTCCCCAAACCATGGGCAACTGAAGCGCTGCGCTCATTCAGCACCCCCGAATGCTTCGGCTACCGCCCAGACCCTGACGAGCGATTTGCGATTTGGACGCCCACGGCGTTTGCGGCTCTCCGGCGTCGGAAAGTCTTTCAGTTTTTCTTCACAGCCTGTGCAGTACACACTCCCTTGAGTCTGGGCGCGGTACCAAAGACAACCGCACCCTTCGCAAACTTTCAATTGCACGCGCAATTCCATGACGAATTCTCCGTGTACTGGTCACTTCCCGTCGGTTTGCTCTAACATCTTCTTTCCGCGGGGCAGGGGAGTACCGGGAACGGCTGTTCAGGATTCTCGTGTCCTGATCAGAGATAGCCACCCGAATTCTCTCGTTTTTTGTCATGATCCAAGCGCGCAGATCCCGGAATTTTCGCGGCTGGCCGCCCCAGAACGCCTGATAAGGGCGTTTTGGAGCGGGGATGAGAAAGCCGAAGGATAGCTATCCTCCGGCTGTTGTTCGGCGCCCATTGAAGGGGGTAAAATTCCCCCCGTTTCAGCCTCGCGGCATAGAAGCGTTTCTCAAAAAAATTCCCACAGGCCAGTACGAGATTAAGTAAAGCTAATCTAGAAAGTTGGTTCTCATCCGTCAATCTCTCCCTGCGGCTTTCCGCATCACTGCTTTTCAATCTGTCTCTGAACGCCGACAATGAAGGCCAATCACCCTTTCCAGGTTTGCAGAGAGAATATGGAGACCTTTCGTCCCCATTGCTGGTGGCGGATTATCCACAAATGAACTTTACCCAGATGCACGAGCGGCTCCGCCTGGAACTATTGCGCAGGATACAGCGGGGTACTCTCAGCGTCTCTCTGCTGGCTCGGCAGACCGGCTTTGGGCAATCGCATCTGTCGAATTTTCTGCACAACCGGCGCCAGCTTTCGCTCGATGCGCTGGACCGCATCCTGGCGGCCCAGCACATGGCGGCTCTCGATCTTCTGCCCGCGAACCACGTTGCGGAAGGATCGCCGTCGGACGGGGAAGGAAGCGCGGTTCCTGTTGTTTCGCATGCGGCAGCGCTCTTTGAGCCGTTTATTCGGCCCTCGGCAGTGCAATTCATGCTCGAGTTGCCCGCGGGGCTGCTGCAGTCGGTCAGGGCCAGGGTGACGAAGCCCCGCTGCACCTGGGAGCGATTTGTAGCGGTCCGCATCGCTGGCGCGGATGCACTGGCGATGGAGCCGCTGGTCCTGCCGGAAGGCATCGCCGTGCTGGACCGCCACTACACCTCGCTGATGCCCTACAGGCGCAGCAGGCCCAACCTCTACGCCGTGCGGCATGGGGCGCACCTGACGCTACGCTATGCCGACTATCAATCGAATCTGCTGGTGCTCAGGCCGCACAGCATCGCGTTTCCGGTGGAGCTGATCGAAGTGGCGCCTGGCGAGTCGCCCAATGAACTGATTACCGGGCGCGTCGTGTTGATCCTCAACCAGCCGTGAGCAGGCCGAGACGGGAGGATCGCTCCTGCCCTTGTCGACCGCGAATTGGCGCACTGATACGCCGGAGTTTGGCGGTCAGTAGGTGAGGGTGGCGACAATCGTATCGGTGTAGCTACCGATTACGGCAGACTGCCCCGCCGGAATCTGGCCATAGACGGTGAGATTTTGAATTGCGTTGGTGCCGGTTCCGGGCTGGGTATTTGTGCCGACGGTGTTGCCCCAGATCAGGGAGCATCCGGAGTCTCGGCAGAGATTGTAGTTGAGGAGCGCGTTCGCGGGACCGGTCATTTTTCGGGAGGTAAACGTCGCTCCGGCACCCGCTCCGACATTAAGGCCTACGTTGTATGTTGTGCCGCCGGTGCAACCAACCTGGAGCGTGGTTGAGGCGCTCAGTAGCGCACCCGTGTAGTTGCCGAAGTTCAGGTTACTGGCGGAGATTCCGCAGCCTTCGGCTACCCCGTTCAGATTGACTCCAAGGTTTCCAGGAGAACCCGAGATGACCTTGCAATTGGAGCAAGTGAGAGTTATCGAGACGTTATCGGAATAGTTGCCGCCGTCAGCCTTTTTAAAAAAAAACTGATTCGCAGGGACCTGGGCATATACCCTAATCGACTGCGATCCTGCCCCGGTCCCGCTCACCCCTGGGTAGGTTGAAGAGGCGTCTCCCCAGTTGAGAGTGTAAGAGGCATCGCTGAATAATTGATAGCTCAGCGTCTGCGTACCGTTCGCCATTAATCTGTTGGTTACGCTTGTCCCATGACTCCCTTGACCAAGGCCGATGGTATATTTTGCGCCAGCGTCGCAATTGATATTGATCGAGGTGGTGACCCGAATCAAAGAGGAGCTATAGGTTCCAAAGAGGACTTGATCGGCATTGAACAGTTGACAGTTAATCTGCTGCGCTCCGAGCCGAAGGCTGCAGATTGTCAGGAAAAGAAGAACGATTGCGAGTCTTCGCTTCATGGCCTTTTCTCCCGGCAGTGCAGTGAGCTGTTCATCAGTATGTCACCGTCGCGACGATCGTGTCGGTGTATGTGCCCGGCTACAGGCACCGTTCCAGCGGGGATTCGGCCGTAAACGGTGTACTGCACCGCTGCTGCCAGTGCCTGTCGCATGCAGCGTATCTGTGCCGACGGTGTTGCCCCAGTTCAGAGTGCGATTGCCGTCTCTGAACAGCGAATAACCCAAGGTCGCGGTGCCAGTCCCCTTCATCTTTCTCGTGTTCACGGTCGCCCCGGTCGATTGACCGGCGTCGAGACCGACATTGAACGAACGTCTTGTTCGTGCAGGTGAGTGACAGGGTCGATGTGGAGTCGATCAATGCACCCGTGTAAGTTGCCGAAGGCCAGGGTGTTCGCCGAAATCGAGCATGTGGCCTGAACCAACGGCGGTGACGGTGAATGAGGTTGTGGCGGTGGTCATCGTATCGGTGTATGTGCCCGGGACGGAGGTTCTGACCCGCACTATCCGGGCATAGACGGTAATAGTCGTGCTGCCGGTTCCGCTCACCTCAGTGGCGGTAGTATCGCCCCAATTGGTGGTCGTCGCAGCATCTGTAAATATCTTGTAGCTCAACGTGGCGCCGCCAGGACCGGTCATCTTCCGATTCGTTTGGTTGCGCCTGCCCCGGTTCCCGCATTCGAGGGTAATGTTCCAACGCGCCGCTGCATTTGACCGTCCCGGCAGCGGTGCCGTTCAGAGCTGCGGTGCCTGTGTAAGTCCCGAAGCTCATATTCGTAGATCGTGAGCGAGCAGTGTCTGTGCCGCCATACTCTGAGCGCCGAAGGCAAGCAGGAGAAAACCCCAAAGGGCGAGTCTTCGCATCATGGCTTCTTCTCCAGGCAGCGCAGTGGCCCGATCGACGGAATATCGCCGTGAACGGGTTTGTACCCGAAGGCGGCAGTGCAGTGGTGTCCGTTCGGCAGCTCGACGGCAAGCTCATTGCGGGGACTGAGGCCCTCGACGTATGCGTCGCCATCGTACCCGATCGGGACGACGGCTCCGGTGGCGCGCAAGGTGGCGGTGCTGCCCAGCGGAATTGCAAGCCCGGCCGCATCCACCAGCTTCACCAATGCCGCATGGCTGAATTGAATCGGAAATCTGACCACCACTCCCGAGCGATCCTGGGGCCGCAACACTCTCTTGTCATTGCTTAGCGTCGCGTCGGGCGGAACATCGTTGGGCTCAATGCCGAGCTGGTTCACATCGAACGCGCGCATATCCGGCACCAGCAGCCGCCCCGACTTGTTGGTGACGCCCACGTCGCGGTTTTCCTGGTAGACATGGACATGGCCTATGGGGGCGGTATCCACAACCGCGAAGCTGTCGTAGATGGTGTTCGACGGGAACAAGCCTTTGTCGACGAGTGAAACTGCTGCCTGGGATTCCAAGCGTACCGATGTTTGCCCGCCCGTCTGGTCGACTCCGGCGGACAGCAGGCCCACAGCCGACTTATATTGCGCCTGGCCGAATTCATGACTTCCGTTGCCCGCGGAGACATAGGCCTGATAACCCCAATCGCCAATCCGCACCGCCGACTGCTGCACCTGAACCTGTCCGCTGCCGCTCGACGAGCCGCTGAGAGAGGCCGAACGCCGTCTGCCTAGCGGAATGGTAAAACCAGCCTGGAAGCCGCTGCTGCCGCCGGAATCAAGACTCTTGAATTCGTTGGCATAGAACGAGACGCGGCGGATCTGTACCGAGTAATTTGCCGTGACGATGTGTGAATGCTGCGATTGTGTGCCGGCCGTCTGAAGCACGATGGGAGAAGCATCCTCGTCAAGTTCCGCGTAGGCGACGCCGACTGTGCCGATGCGCCTGAGAGAGTAGCCGGTGAAGGCATTGAGTTGCTTGCGCGGAATTCCGTCACCATTCATCGCCGCTACGTCCCGGTAGTTGCGGCTGGCGAAGATGGCCGAGCCGCCCAGGCTGAATTGAGTTCCGATGTGCTGCGCGCCGATGGAGTACAGTTCGCCGAATTCGCCCGATGCGCTGCTGCCGGCCAGATCGAAATTGACCATGCCCAGTCTTCCCACCACCGCCGCTCCGCCTGCGCCGGCCATCCAGGCGCCTGACGTGCCCTCCGCGGCAGCTTCGACTGTGAACTTCTGGGTCAGACCTCGGCGATAAAAGGCGGTCCCCGCCATCTTTCCATAGTCGTTGCTGACCGAGCCCCAGTTACGCCGCACCAGTCCGGTTTGCACCGAGTAGGTTTGCAGTCCAGGAGCAAGAAGAGCCGATCCGCCATAAAAAGGCTGCGTCACGCTGACCTGCTGGCCCATGGCGTTGGTCATGGTCATGGTGATCGTGCCCGCTCCCGAGATCACCGGAAGCTGCGGAATCTCGAAGGGGCCGGGATCGACCTGGTTCGAGGCCACCACGTTTCCGTTGACCAGCACTTGCACGGTGGAGGGTACTGAGGCCGAGCCGGTCAGCGTCGGAAGCGGGAACGTAATCAGATCGGGGCGCATGCTGAAGTCCGAGCGAATCTGCGCGCCCTCCATGTGAAATGGACGGCTCCACCCCAGGCCGCTCGTGATCATGTCGCCGAGGGTATAGCGGCGAAGCGAGTTCACATCGGCAAAGGTGTAGGCAGAGTCGAGGCGGGTTGCCTTGGTCGCTCCAGTGCTGCCCGAAGTCGCGCCGGTAAAGCCGAGCCAATCCGAGCTGACGATCCCCCAGGGTGCAAAGCTCCGCAGCCCCATCGATCCGGTAGCGCCGTTCTGGCCGCTGGCGAATGTGCCGGCGACATCGTAATTGAGCGTCATGCCAGTGCCGCTCTCGATCGTCCGGCGGCCTGGGGACCTTTCACTGCCTCCGGGCTGCAGCAGAGTCGGAAGCAGGGCGCTGTCGGCGGCTGTGACGCGCAGTATCTGGTTTTTCTGATCGATTGTGAAGGTGAGTCCGTGCAGATCGGTCAATGCGACAAGAGTGCCAGGCCTCGATACCAAAGAGTCGGGAACGCGGAAGCCGAGATCGTGCAGTTCGTCCGGACGCGCCATCAACTTGCCGCGGCGCAGCGTGAATTCGCCGATTTTGCCGATGGAACGGCCATTGATCCAAACGTCGAGAAGCAGCTTCTCGTCGCCGCTTGCGCCGGAGCCACTCTCTTCGGTTGTCTCGGTGGTTGCTTCGGTCGATCCATCGCCGGTTGTGCTGGCAGCGATGCTGGAGGCCGCGGCTAATCGCGGCAGAGTAGACAGCAATAGGAGACAGAACCCCGCAAAGCGGAGCCATCTGGCCGGCATGCACCCACGATCACTTGCCTGCGACAAAGCGGACCTGCTGATCGATGGCGCCGGCATCCGCATGGGCCGTCAACTGCATGGTTTCGCTTGTCGACGGCAGGGGATCCTGCGCGGCAATCTGCCAGCGCCTGGTTGCGCCGGAGAGAAGATAGGGCGATGCGCCGGACTCGGCTTTCAGTTTGCGGCCATCGCTCGTTGTTAGCTCAATATCGCGGATCTTTTCGTGGCAGGTTGCCGGCGTTGAGTCCCACCAGATAGATCTTTCCGGCATCGCTTTCCAGATGGAACTGCACGTCGGGAAACGCGCGGCCGGCCGGCTGGGCAAAGATCGGAATGGAGAGACGCAGCACCATGTGCACGACACCCGGCTCAGGCGGAGGTGGAATCTGATCGATAAAATGCGGTAAGTAGCTTCAACGCCTTGCGGCGGCTCACGAAGAATGAGGCGTACCACTTGTTTGGCGCCTGGATCAATCGTGGCAAGCGGAGGACTCACCACCACCGCATTGGTGGCTGTGAGCTGATCGTCGTTACCCTTCTGGCTCCAGGCGTACGCGCGAATCTGAATGGCGGTCTCGCTGGTTCCCTGGTTGGTCACCGTCAGGCTCGTAGCTTTCTGCCCCGGCGAAAAGAAGATGTTGACGGGCAAGTACCGACAACGCCTGCGCTCCTGCTGCCAGACTGGCCAGAAGGACGAGGAAAACGGCGGCGAGCAGTTTGCCTGCCGCCGTAAGCCGGAATGAGTTCCGCCAGATCATAGTGCACCAAATGAAGATTGCAAACCTCAGTAATTGACCGTGGCGGTAATCGTGTCGGAGTAGCTGCCTACCGGTGAGCGCCTGTGACCCCGGGAGCTGCCATAGACAGTGAGGGATTGTGCAGACCCATTACCTGTGCCAGGCACCAAATTGTGCGCAGCGGTGTTGCCCCAGATTGTAGCGAGGTCGCCGGCAGTGTGAAAGGTTGTACTGCAGCGTGGCTGCGCCAGGACCGCCAATAGTCTCAACTGGTCAGTCCCGCCCGTTCGTTCGAGCCGCCATTAAGACCAATGTTGTAGGTTCCACCGTTGGTGCATGTCACCGAATCGTGGTCGATTTGTCAATCTCCGTGCCCGTATAGGGTCCGAAATCCAGAGTGTTGCCGGCGTGATACTGCAGGCGTCCACAACTTGCGCGGTGACTGTAAAGGTGGCAGTAGGTGGTTGCGTTGCAGCAGCTGGTGTTGAAGCGATGCCCAGCGCCAGGAATCCAAGAGTGGCGGCGGACAGAGTAGTCAAAGCAATCTTCGAGAACTTCATTGAGAAAACTCCTGGAAGAACAATTTCTGGAAATGTAAGGCCATTATGCCGTCTCAATGTTCTTTTGCAATAGCGTTTTCGCGTTTTGACTCGTTGCAATGTCCATTCTTTAGTCTCACGAAAGATTACTGTCACCATTTCAGATGGTTACCCAGAAGTTCGCCCACTCGACAGAAGAGATTCTGCCGAGACGAGCTCGATGATGCGACCAGTAACATTTTTAGTAAGGGGGAGTTTTAGTGTCGCAAAAAGCTGTTGCGGATTTCGTTTATGCGGAGCAGTTGGGCTACCGCTTAATAGGAGATCGTGACGGTAATCGCATCGGCAAAGGCGCCGGAAGAGACAGGCAACGTCTGCGCGGTTTGACCGTTGAAAAGCTGCGCATGGGAGGACAGGTTTCCTAATCCGGCCAGGCTCGCTGTGCCAGCTCTCCGCGCCCGGGCAAGAGTATGAGCCGAGTTTGACAATAACGTGTTGTTCAGCAAGATATTAACGGGATTTGAGATTTCCGGTGTGTCGTCGGTCGCCGTCCCCGCATTGAGGCTGACGTTGTAAGGCGTGGGGTGGGTACAGGTGACCGAGAGAGCGGATCTGCCCGCCGTGGCGTAGCTTCCAAAGGCTGCAACGGGAGCAGTGGCCTGGCAACTGGAGAGCACTGTGGCGGTAACGGAGAACGAAGCGGTAGAAGTTGCTGCAAAGGCGGAGTCTGAAGCCAGACCCGACGCCATAAAGCCCAACGCGATTGCGAGTGATGCGAATCTCATGGGTTTTGCCTATCTAGTTACCTCTGAAAAGTACCTTAGGTAACCTTTCTTCTGCTTACTATTATCGCTCAAAGTAATAATTTATCTAGATTACTTCGGTTTCAAAAGTTTCTTCGCGTGGCCGACGACTTCCATCCCGGCCTACAAGCGGAACGATCTGGTGAGCTAACCTGCCGGGGAGTTTTGTGGGATTCTTTTGTAATCTAGCGGGAAGAATCTCGGAGAATTTGACTGCTCCGCATCGTCAAAGGTCGCAAAATCGACCTCTCCAAGTGCAAAACATCGTTGCCTGATGCCCGGCAGATTTTGAGACAATCTTGTCTATCTATTTTGGAATGATGTTGTTACGGGAAGATTATGTCGTTGAGCCTGGGGATTCTGGACCGAGATGGCCTCAATTCACACGAAGACCACCTTCCAGATTGCGTGCGAGGGAGTATTTAACCTCTTTTTTGGGCCAGGATCGGACCCTCAGCCTCTTCGAGCCTCTGCCTCGGCCAGCCATCCTCGGCGCAGCTTCTCCTCTGGAATGCTTGAAAGGTAGGGCTTGATGTCGAGGATGGGGGTTCCGTCGAGCATGTCGACTCCGCGGACGTGCAGCGAACCGCCTTCGCGTCGCAGCAACTCGACCACGGTGAGGCCGATCGGGTTGGGCCGGCGCGGCGACCGGGTGGAGAAGACGCCGTGGGGGCGATCGTCGGAGGGCGGCGTGACCAGCAGATCGAAGCTGCTCGGAGCGGTCGAAGGTCCAGAGAACGATGAGATGTGAGTAGCCTTCGATGTCCGTCAGTCCAGCTTCAAAGGCAGGGAGGATCTTGAGCAAGCCCTCCGCCTCATGTTTGGCGCCGAGGCCCTTGGGAATCGCGGCTGTGTCTGTGAACGGGCTGGCGACGAATCCAATCGGCTGGGGAATGAAGATCGGCATAACTACCTCCGCTACTGATATTAGATGCGAGGGCGGGTCCAGCTTCGTCCCATCCAATTTCACGGGAGATAGCCCTACTTTGCCGTTGCAAAGGCTGCATTCGGAGCTTAGAATTCGGCCCATTCTCGGTAAGAAGGAATTTCCCCATGATTCGATTTGTGCTGGAGAATCTTCTCCTCTTGTGTGCTTGCCTTCTGGCTGGACTCCCGTATCTGCTTGCGATTCTCAGCTTAGGTGTGGTCAAGCGCCGGGCCCTTGCCAATCTCCTCTCGGACCCCTACATCCTGAATCAGTACATGGACCAGTTTCCGGCCAAGAAAGGCCTCAACGATGCCGAGAAGATTGCGAACGATTATTTCAAGACTTATTACGGCCGGTTTGAATATTGTTCCGCTTTGGCCCTGAGTTTCTTTACTGTATCGGCCGGGCTCATCTTCGTTCTGGTTCGAATTGGTTTTCCGGCGTCATTTCTTGGCGCCGATGTCATTCGGTTTGTCCAGAACGCGGCCTGGGGCAACGTTGTGCTGTGGGCATTGATGGGAAGCTATCTTTGGAATTGCTATGACCTGATTCATCGAACGGCAAACCTGAATCTGCCTCCTGAAGCGTACGCCAGGATGTGGTTGAAATTCTGGGTCGCCGCCGCGGTTGCCGCCGTACTTTCCGGCGGAGTTGTGGCCTCGATGCATCCGCTACTTGGCTTTGGCATCGGACTCATTTCAATTCCCGCTCTGTTCGATATCGTGACCGACCAGGCGAGCAAATTCTTCCGCGCGAAGACCACCGAAGGAGATACCACAACCAGGCTCATCTTCCTGCAAGGCGCGACTCCCGGCGTTATCGATGCCCTGAACGATATCGACATACAGAACACGGTGCAACTGGCCTACTGCGATCCGGTCAACGTCATGATGAGAACCAACCTGGCGTGGGTTGTGGTCATCGATCTGATCGATCAGGCCTTGTTGTTCAACTATATCGGCCCGGATGTGGCAAAGATCCGCAGCGGAGGCTACCGGGGCTGCATCGAAGTTGCTACGATCGGCGCCAACCTGAATGGAGACGCCAAGCACAAGCTGGTGGGATCTGCCAGTCTTACCAACTTCGCATCGCTGCTGGGCTGGCCGGAGACCAAGGCGTTGGATTTGGTCCAAACGCTTTACTTAGACGCTCAGGTCAATCTGATCTGGGATCTGTTTGGCGGCAACTATAGAACCAGGGAGAAGAGCGGCGTGCCGGATACCGGCAACGACCAGCCTAACCACGCAACAGAGCAACGTGCCAGGGCGGCGAAGAAAGCCGCGGAGTCGAGAGGAATCGCGTCAAGGAACGTGGTCGAGGTCTAAGAGAAAAACCAGTGGAGATCGAGCCTGGCTCACTTCGTAAGCGTCTTTACTCGGATGCGCCGGGAAGGGAAAAGTCGACTCCCGCGTCCTGATTTGCCTTCGCTGTTGCGGCCAGGTCGAGTTGATCGGTGGGGATCTCGCGGCGATTGCCGTCCCCGACAAAGACCGTGTTGCGGGTCAAAATGTAGTTATGAATCTGCTCGGGAGGGCGGCCATCTTTGAAGACGAGCGTGACTGCCTCCTCACTCTGTGGGGCTTGTGAAGGACTTGGGAGAGCGGAGGCTGCAGGATAGGGCGCGCGAGATGGCGGCTGCCACGGTTCCTCGGGTTGCGAATCGTATTCCCCGGCAGGCTCGGCATTGGTCTGGTCCGGCGCGGCTTCGGAATCGTCTGTTCCGATGGTGTCCGGGTAGCCTGGGGAATTCAAATCGACCCAACCTGAGACGCCATAGCCCGGATAACCCACGAACAGGCCGGAGTTGAAGGGGGAGACGTATGGCCTGCGATGATGCCTGTGCTCGCGCTCGCCTCGGCGATCGCCGGAATTGCCGCCGCCTCTGTGCTCGCCGCGGGGCATCGTCACCGACCGGCCTGGAGCGGAGTGGGGTGAGAACGTCTGTCGTTTGAGTCCGGGTCTGAGTCCGGGTCGAATGAAATTACCCGAAGCGCGAGGGCTGAAGCTTCTTGGAGCGTTGGCGTGGAAGCCGCCGTGAGGGGCCTGTGATGAGTGGCCCGCAAAGCCGCCGTGTGATGCCTGTGAAGAGTTGCCCGCAAAGCCACTGTGCCCCGTGGACCTCTGGGCGGAGGCCGGAAGCGCGAACACACAAGCCATCAGCGCGACTGCCGCGAGACGCTTCATGCAGACATAGTACGCCTCTTTGCAAATTGCGGGTAGGTGGCAAGCGGGAATCATGAATCGATCCGGAGCTTCGATTATTTAAGTCTTGATTCTTGTTGAATCCACGAGCATCGAAGATAAGAGAGAGGGTTCAAAAAATTGTGGTCACTCGAAAGAAAGGAGACGCCATGCAAACCGACCGGCAACTACGGCAACATTTGATCAAACTTCTCAAGGGAGGCGATGCGCACACCGGCTTTGACGCAGCGATCGAGAATTTCCCGGCGAGCCTGCGCGGCAAAAGGCCCGAACACGCGGAACATTCCGCATGGGAGGTGTTGGAACATCTGCGCATCGCCCAATGGGACATCCTTGAATTTTCGCGAAATCCACGGCATCAATCGCCCGAGTTTCCAGCAGGCTATTGGCCCTCCACCCAGGAGCCTCCGGATGCCGAGGCCTGGGACAAGAGCGCTGAAGCCTTTCGCAAGGATCTTCAGGCACTGTGCGATCTGGTCGGCGACGAGTCGACTGATCTCCTCGCCAAAATTCCGCACGGCGATGGACAGACCATTCTGAGGGAGGCATTGGTCGCCGCCGATCATGCTTCTTACCACTTAGGCGAATTGATTCTACTTCGCCGCATCCTGGGCGCATGGAAGTAGATTCGCGAGTTAGAGGCTAGTGTCTCTGGCCGTGTGAATTCGTACCAAATGCGGGTCTGGAGACCCGCACGACAGCCGGTCAGGAGACCGGCGCTACAGATACAGAATCATGCGGTCAGAAAACTAGAGCTTGTTGCACAAATCATCGGAGCCGATTGAAAAACGTCCCTCAGGGGTTAAAACCCCTCTGTTTATGCTCTCTTTGTGGCATGGCCAAAGCCATGCCCTTTCAAAGCGCGATTAATGCGACCAGTTCTAGCGTCTCACGCGCGGGCCAAGCTAGTCTAGAGAGGCAGACTCAGGAATAGGAGTTAACCGCATTGGTCAGATCCTGGGCCCACATGTTATCAATTCCGGCACAGTAGACTGGCCAGTTGGTGTTTGTTATCGGGTTCAAGAGGTTGTTTCCGGAGTAATAATATCCCCGGTAAAGCGTCTGCAGCGAGCTGCTCGTGACAAGTTGCGGACGCAGTAATTCCAGTGAACTTCCCAGAGAGCCCTTCAAGGGGTAAGCTTCAGAATATTTGTAATAGCTGTTGAACTGGGTTGGCATTTTTGTGAGGTCATAGTTAAAGGAGTTATAGTCGGCGGGCGCAAGGGATGTGCTATCCATCGAAAATAACTTATATGCAGGATCGTTGCCGAAGCATGGACTTACTCCAGGGATGATTTCAACCACATTGCCGGATGACATGATGCGGTATTCATCCATATGTGTGTGTCCGGCAAGAGTTAGCGCGATAACTCCCGGATACTTATCTACGATCTGCAGAAATGTCGCCTGATAGTTCGGCTCCCACATCATCGTGGAGCTTGCGAGGTGGCCGGCGGCGTTGACCGACTTTGCTGTTGTGCCTTCATCCGCTCCGGGTGGCACATGCATCAAGAGCCACACTTTCTTGCCGGCGGACTTGGCCGCCGCGAGTTGCGAATCAAACCACGTGAGCTGCGCGCCAACCGCAGCTGCATTGTTCTCGCTGCCATCGCTATTCTGCACGGAAGGGGAGAATTGAATTGTATTGAGCCCTATCACCATCACTCGTGTTTCAGCCGGTTCCGCGGAGTAGTAACCTCCAGCAGAGAAGGAAGCAAGAAAGGCCTGACGATCGGCCAAACCATTCATCAGGGTCGTATAGTAGGAATCCGCTGTGTTGGCAAGGAAAGTGCTGTCAGGCCCATAGCCGGTGTAAGAATCGCAATTGCCGACAGCGAAGAAGACCGGAACCTTGCCTGCCGCAGCTCGTATCTGCTGCGTAACAAATGTAACTGTCTTGGTGGAAAAATCCTGAATGACTGTTGGATCGGTAATTCCGGTGTATTGATTGAGCCAATAGAAGATGCCGTGTCCAAGAAGATCGCCCGTGTACAAGATAAACGGGCTTGCACCCACGTTCTTCTTAATGCTTTCAAGAGCAAGAACGAATAGCGGGTAGTTGGTATCTTGTCCGGCCGGCGAGACCGTTGTGATCTTGGATGTCTCGAAGATGGATGCCCACTGGCTGGGGTCGGCGGCTACTAGTTTGTTAATCAGCACAGGGTCGGTGTCATACAGTGGATTGAAATGCAGATCGGAGAAAGCAAGAACTGGAAAGTCGGTGCTGCCTGTGAGTTTCGTTGAACCGCCGCACCCGCAGATAAGACTGGCGCCAGCCAACTCCAGAAATGTGCGCCGGGATAGATAGGGCATGTTGCTTCTCCTGTGTTCAATACCAAAAGAGCCTAGTCGAGTAACCTATCGGCATTTCGCGGCCAGCGCGTCAGTCCCGCGCATCGTTTTCAGGTGCGGAATGCATGCGGGTAGACCTTTTGACATGTGCAAAATCAACGATCTACGGAAGGAGGCCTTTGCCGGAAATGACCTCCAGCGGTACTATGTCAGCCATGGACAAACTTGCGCCATTCCTCTGGTTCAATGACAACGCCGAAGAAGCGGCCGAGTTTTACCTCGGCGTCTTCCCGCACGCTCGCAAACTCGATGAGGTGCGTTCCAAAGGTGTCGGTCCCTGGCCCGTGGGCAAGATAGCCACTGTCACGATCGAGCTTGAAGGTCAGGAGATGGTCTTTCTCAACGGCGGTCCCGCGTATCAGCTCAACCCCGCCTTCTCGTTTTTCGTTCGCTGCGACTCGCAGGAAGAGATCGACAACTACTGGGACAAGTTGATCGAAGGCGGCAAACCGATGGCCTGTGGCTGGCTCACAGACCGGTTCGGCCTATGCTGGCAGATTGTGCCACGCAATATCGGCGAGTTGATCGCTCACCCCAAGGCCATGGAAGCCATGATGGGAATGATCAAGATGGACCTGCCCGCGCTGGAAGCCGCCGCGCGGGAGAACTGATCGCCATTTCCACTGAGCTGGGAGAGATGGCGCCCCTGTCCAAGACCGGCATGGACTGGCGATCGTTTGTCTTCAACTTCCTTGCGCCGCTAATTGCCGGTAGGAAGGATCAATAAAAGTTGATAGGAATTGCTTCAAAAAGAAAAAGGAGCAGAGAGGTCTCTGCTCCTTTTTCCCCGCCGCGGCTAAAGCCCGCAGTTTTATTGATCTTTGCGGCACGACTCAAGTCGTGCCCTTTCAAAGCCCACTAATGCAACCGGTTCTATGAGCAACCGCTGGTCGAGCCGCAGCTCATGCAACGGTAGCAACTGCCGTTGCGAACCATGATTGCGCCGCAGACCGAGCAACTGGGGGCATCGCCCATCTCGTACATCGTGCGCATCGCGTCGGCAGAGTGATAGATGCCGCGATCGGCCATGCTGGGCTCTTGAGAAGCGCCGGCGGTAACGTCAGGCAGGTTGGCCTGCGTCTCCGGAGCGATGCCGCCTCCCGCAACCCCTGGATTGCCGAAGCCGTGGCCGGCGTTCTGGTCGCTGACCTGATGCAAGCGGTCGGCAACCTCAGCGGCCAGCCGGGCCAAGTGGCTATGCGCGAATGCGTCTTCCTCTGGCTCGGCCTCGGGAATCATCGTAGGCGGGGCAGGCAGTTGCGAGGCCTGCGGAGCCAGGCCAGCAAAGAGCGACAACTGCGTGCCGGAGAGGAAGCGCAGATTGAGCCAGCGGAAGATGTAGTCCATGAGGCTCTTGGCGTAACCGATCTGCTCGTTGCCGGTCCAGCCCGAGGGCTCGAAGCGGGTGTGAGCAAACTTCTCGCAGAGCACCTTGAGAGGCACGCCGTGCTGCAGAGCGATCGAGATGGAGGTTGCGAAGGAATCCATCATGCCGGAGACCGTCGAGCCCTCCTTGGCCATCTTGATGAAGATCTCGCCCGGCTGTCCGTTGGGGTAGAGTCCGACGGTGATGTACCCCTCGTGGCCGGCGATGCCGAACTTGTGAGTGATGGAGGCGCGCTCCTCCTGCAGGCGGTGGCGGACGGCGCGCGGCGGTCCGTTGAGATCCTGCGGGGCAGGGCTCACGGTCTCGTGGACGGAGTCGAGCGGAACCGCGCCCTGGAGCAGCGGCATGGACAGCTCGGAAGCTCTCGCAACCTCGTCCAGCGCGCGCTGGAAGGCGGCCGCGGCCAGGAAGACCGACTTGGCGGAGGTCGCTACCTTTTCGCCGGCGTTGGCTTCCAGAACCTTGAGATCGGCAGCGGCGCCAGGTTGCCCCGCAGCCATTTGAGTCAGCACGCGGCCGGCAGCGGCATCGAGCGGCGAGGGCTCGCTCTTCGAGTCCATGCTGGTGTTCAGCGGCTGGGTGCCTTTGGAGCCGTCGCGGTAGATGGCTACGGCCTTGATGCCCTGACGCCAGCTTTCGGCGTAGGCCTCGGCGATATCCTCGATGGTGGCCTCTTCGGGCAGGTTGACGGTCTTCGAGATTGCGCCGGAGAGGAAGGGCTGCGTGGCGGCCATCATCTTGATGTGGCCCATGTAATGGATGGTGCGCGTGCCCTTGAGCGGCTTGAAACTGCAATCGAAGACAGCCAGATGCTCGGGCTTGATGCCCGGAG
This sequence comes from uncultured Acidobacteriaceae bacterium, assembly GCA_963843625.1. Lineage (GTDB taxonomy): Bacteria > Acidobacteriota > Terriglobia > Terriglobales > Acidobacteriaceae > Telmatobacter. The sequence goes on along the minus strand of CAWJLK010000007.1, from coordinate 49,407 downwards.
CGCCTTCAATCGTTCCGGTTGCATCGATGTAGCTGACGATGGCGTTGACCTCGTTGTCTGTGTAGCCCAGCTTGAAGAGCGCGGCCGGCACCGTGTTGTTGACGATCTTGATATTGCCGCCGCCCACCAGCTTCTTGTACTTGACCAGCGCCAGATCGGGCTCAATACCGGTGGTATCGCAGTCCATCATGAAGCCGATGGTGCCGGTGGGAGCCAGAACCGTGGTCTGCGAGTTGCGATAGCCGAACTTCTCGCCATAGACCAGAGCCATATCCCAGCACTCGCGGCTGGCGTCGATCAGGGAGTCGAGCTGGGCCGTATTGAACGGCTCGCTGTTCTGGCGCGACGTACCGATATTGTTGACCTCGGCGCGGTGCATGCGGATCACATCGAGGAAGGGTTCGCGGTTGACATAGAAGCCGGGGCAGGCTCCGCCCTGGTGTTCGACACTGGCGGTCAGCGGCGTGGCCGAGGCGATGGGCGCGCAGTTGGCCGCGATGATCGCCGATTGCAGATAGGCCTGGCCGGTGAGGATCGCGGTAAACGCTGCGGCCAGATTGCGTCCGGCGGCCGAGTCGTAGGGCAGGCCGAAGGCCATCAGAAGCGCGCCCAGATTGGCGTAGCCGAGTCCCAGCGGACGGTAGTCGTGGGAGTTCTTGGCGATCGCTTCGGTGGGATAACCCGAATTGTCCACCAAAATCTCCATTGCGGTGATGACCACTGAGATCGAATGCCGGTAAGCGGGAATGTCGAAGCCGCCCGACGGAGTGACGTACTTCATCAGGTTGAAGCTGGCCAGATTGCAGGCCGAGTTGTCGAGGAACATGTACTCCGAACAGGGATTCGACGCATTGATGCGCGCCGAGTTCTTGCACGTATGCCACTTGTTGATGGTCGTGTCGAACTGCATGCCGGGGTCGCCGCAATGCCAGGTCGCATCGGCGATCTTGCGCATGATCTCGCGCGCCTTCATCGTCTTCACCGGCTCATGGCCTTTAACGGTGTATGTGGTGAATTCGCCGTCGCTCTCGTAGGCGCGCATGAACTCGTCGCTCACGCGGACGGAGTTGTTGGCGTTCTGGAAGAAGATCGACGAGAAGGCCTCCGAATCCGGCCCCGAGCCGTCATAGCCGGCCTTGATCAGATCGTGAGCCTTCTTCTCTTCCTTGGATTTGCACTCGATGAAGTCGATGATGTCAGGGTGCTCTGCGTTCAGGATCGCCATCTTGGCCGCGCGACGGGTCTTGCCGCCGGACTTGATGACCCCGGCAAAGGCGTCCAGGCCGCGCATGAAGCTCAAGCGGGCCGCTGGCCGTGCCGCCGCCCGAGACGGATTCATGGCTGGAACGCAGGGAACTGAAGTTCGTGCCCGTGCCCGAGCCGAATTTGAAGAGCATGGCTTCGGTGCGGGCCAGGTCCATGATGCCGCTCATCGAGTCCTCGACGGAGTTGATGAAGCAGGCCGAGCACTGCGGATTGTGGTAGCCCGTGGCGGAGTAGCGCACGCCGCCGGTCGCCGGGTCCCAGTGCCAGTTCTGCCCCTCCGCATCGGGCTCGAGGCGGTCGCAGCCTACGTTGAACCAGACCGGCGAGTTGAAGGCCGCTTTCTGGGTCAGCAGCATGTGCGCCAGCTCGTCGTGGAAGATGACGGCATCCTCGGGCGTGGCAAAGTAGCCGCCGGCCATGCCCCAGTCGCGGATCGTCTCGGCCACCCGGCTCACCAATTGGCGGACGCCGGTTTCGCGCTCCGGGGAGCCCAGCTTCCCGTGCAGATATTTCGAGGCCACGATGTTGGTCGCGGTCATCGACCAGTCAACGGGCACCTCGACATTCTTCTGCTCGAAGATGGTGTTGCCCTTCTGGTCGGTGATCGACGCCGTGCGGCTCTCCCACTGGACCTCGTCGTAAGGCGAAACGCCCTCGGTGGTGAAGCGGCGGGTAAAGATCAGTCCCCGCTGAGTTTGGGAAGCCTGGGGGGTAGCGGTGGAACTCTGCTGTTGGACCTCGTTCATGGAATCCTCTCAATCTAAATTCGGAAAATCTCCGCCCTCCCCGGCGTAGGTCAGCCTGGGGACAGGTCGGGGTAAATCTCTGGCAAAGAACGGGAAAACGGGGATCGGAAAGTACCGCGAGTTCTCTTCTTTCAGCGGCTGTCGAGTGAATCGTTCCCACTGGAGATTCGTTACAGTCTGTTTACAGCCGCAGATGAAAAAATACCGCTGTCTGTGGTGGCTGTCAACAAAAAACCACAACATCTAGTATTTTCTTCGTATTCCCCGTATCTACTTTCAAAACAAAGGCAATTGGCTGTGGAAAGCTCACAATGGCCTTGTCCGGAGCGGATTCGCGCCCTCAAACCCTGCACTAAATTAGATGCAAATCGGGCTCTGCCGGACGTTCCGGTTCCAGCTTTCAGCCTAGCCCTTGCCTGGTTCGGGTACAAGGGGCAAAAGCGGTGCAGAATGCCGGCCAGCCTGTGCAGATGTGGAGATTCGGGGTCCGATATTCAGGCGGCACAAGGCTCCGAGCAAATTTGTCAATTCATCAGCCGCAAGGCTCTGTCGTAGACTTGCCAGCATGAAGCGGATTGTCTGGACTCTCTTGTTCGTCTGCTATTTGTGATCGGACACGGGGAATGCGCAAACTGCCGCCAAGCCTGTGCCGGTCTTTGTGATCCACGGTCCCACCATCGTGGCGTTTTTTTCGCACCGCGACGAAATTCGAGCTGAACAGCAACCCAGACACCAACGAGGTGCTCGAACGACTTTCAGCTTTATATACGTCAAGCAAGCACGCCCTCTTCGGAAGGCGGGAATTGATTTTCCCGATGCAGATGCCCATTACGTTCAAGATTCGCATCGGAAAGAAGAGTCCAGATATACCGGACAGAGCAAGATCGGTGTCGGATATTATCTTCATCGCCCCCGGCAAGAAGCCGCATGTTGAGATACGGCGTGTAATGACGGATTCGGAGATTCCTGGATGCTGCCAGGAAGTACTTTGGCATTGCCATCCGGTAGAGTCGCAACCGTGTGGATGGAATCGCCCAGTTCGCTAGCGGTCGAAATGCGTCTTGGCCGGAATCATTTGCTGATGCAAGACGCGCACGATGCGAATACCTCTCGGATTCAATCGGTAAAACACGACGTGCTTACCTTGTTCGAATGCCGTGAGGCCTGAACTGAATCGCATCGCATGCTCGGCCTACGCCAGGATTCTCACCAAGAGTTGGAAAGTATCTTTCAAGCTTTGGGGTACTGAATTGTCTGCGAGCACGCCCCAGGTCTCAAGTGTGTAAGCGGACGATAGCCCTCATGTCAGATTGCGGCCCGCCTAGAGACACTGAACTTTGGCAACGTCACTCGTCCTTCCCCGCAGCCAGTTCGTCAATATAGGCATACAGCCGCTCAAAGACACCCTCCTCGGCATCCCGCTGGCCATCCCCTCGGCAATCGCCGCTCTCAGCACGGCCATCTTCTCCTCGTACTCCCGCTCTTCCTTTTCCAGCAGACGCAATGCGGTTCGCATCACTTCGCTGGCATTGGCGTAGTCTCCGGCCTCGACCTTTGCGGTAATAAACTTGTCCAGTTTTTCGGGCAGATTGACATTGCGGGTCGGCATGGGGCACCTCAGCTTGAGTTTAGGCTTTTTTGGCCAACTTCGCCAAACATCCACCCGCGCGGTCGATCACCCGCTCTTCGCAGGCGTCGACCGACGTTAGGGAGTTGGGAATCCTAGCCCAAACGTTCTTCAGTTGCCAGCCGTGCCCGCTGTTTGCGCCAGCACCAGTTGCTGCTGGTCGTTGGTGGCAACCTTCTGGTAGTACTCGCGGAGGGCCGGGTACTCCTTGGGATCGAGCAATACGAAAGCGCGAGCGAAGATGTGTTTGATGTCGATGGTTCCCGCACCGGGAACGGTCTTGACCACGAGGGCGGCGTGTTCCGGCCAGGGGAGCTGAACCGGCTGCGGGGAGCCCTCCACCGCGAAACCGGCGGGCAGGTGGTAAACCGCGTCGTCGATCACCTGCTCGGCGTAGTGCAGATCGACCGCTGACTCGCGCTTCTCCTCCGCGGCGAACTGCACGTGCGCGCCGGAGGAGAAGAAGAAACCTGGCAGCAGCAGGCGCTTGCCGGTAAAGGAGCCCAACTGCCCTGAGACCTTCTCAGTAATGGAAAGAAATCCGGCCGCGCTCTCCAGCCCTTGAATCTTGTCCAACTCTGCTGAGATCCCTTCGGGCAACACCTCTCGCAAGGACTCGTTGAGCTGCTTCTTGGCCTCTTCCGGATCGGAGGTGAGGTTCAGTTGACGCCAGCGCAACGCCGCAGGGCCATTCATCAGAATCTTCACCGTTCCGGTGATTCCGCCATGCACATCCACGGTCAGGTCGGCGACGTGCGCGGTAATGGACTCGTTGGTGGCGTTGGGCGGCGTATAGACGGGTCCCTTGACGTTCTGCTGAATGCCTCCCGCCATAATATGCGTCCAATGCAACTGGCCGAAGGGACAGAGCTTTTCTCCGGGATCGAGATAGATATTCTTGCCATCGATGTGCAGAACTACCAGCAAGGAGCCAAACTGATGAAGAGATAGATAGCTGGGATCGAAGATTTGCTGGTCGCGATCGGCCATCTGCAATCCATCCGCATTGAGTCCCGCCGCACGGGCCAGAGCCAGATAGAGCGCGGCGATATCGTTGCCCGAGCCGCCCTTTTCATTCCATACATCCTGAGCCTTCTTCAGCTCCTTCTTGAGATGTAGCTGTTTGCGCTCTTGTTCTGTCTTGGCGCGCGAAAAGTCGGTGTTATCCAGAGCTTGCACGGCGTCGTAGATCTTGCGCGCCTTGGCCTCAGCAGTTTCCGCTCCGGCGGTTATCTGACTGGCCGCACTCTTGATCGTTGCACTCTGGCTGGAAAAATCATTCAACTGCTTCGACCAGCGCTGGGTCTCTTCTTCCCAGTACACCTCCGCGGAGTTGTAGGGTGAATAAAAGAAACGCACTTGGTAATGCAAGGCGTCTTCTGGAGGCGTATTCGCCTCGTGAACGAAGGCCGGCACATCCCGGATATCGAGCGTATAGTCGCCCTTGGGACTCCTGGTCGTCGTGAATCCGGCGGGCAGACGTTGCGTGAAAAGTATGTAGTTGGCATGCTCTCCATCGACGAAATGATCGACCCCGCTTCCCAGAGGCCCCGACTCCAGGTCGTTGAAAGGATTCCAATAGAAATGAGCCTTGTGGATGTAGATCGGCTGTTGCACGTCCCACTCGGGAACCGAGCCAGCCAATGCTGCCGAATAGTAAGTCTCATTCCCGGGACCTTCGACGCCAGCGACCTTTCCGCCGGTCAAGGGAATGCTCCACTTGTACTCCAGGATGCTGCCCACCTCGACGCTGGGCAGATTGAAGACCGAGACCTTCACGTGGTTGCTGTTGTTTTTGAAGACCAGCAGATCGCTGGCCTTGCCGACCAGTGGAATGACCGTCCCATCCGCATGGATGGTGCGGCCCTCGATGATGGGCGGATTTGAAAAGCCAGGAACATAGGGAACCTCGACAGTAGCCCACTCCTTACCCTTTTCGGTAAGAACTTTGATGCGCGCGTACTTGCCGATGGAATGATTGCGGTTGTCGGATTCCGACTGAAGATAGAGATAAACCGCCGCCGCGCCCGGAGCCTTGGGGTCCGAGGTCATTTGCAGCTCTTCCTTTGTCGGCTCCTGAAACTTCTGAGCCATGCCCGCCAGCGGCAACGAGAGTGCCGCAACTGTCAGAACCGCTGCGCTACAAGCAAGAATACGCATCTTCCGTCCTTTGAATGCGCGGCATTCCGCCCGGCATTCCGGTTAAGAATGAACGACAAAAACTCATCAATTTGATGGCGCAGCCATCATAACACCAAACAGACTTTACCAAAGCGCCAAGCGGCCCCACGTAAGATCGCGTGGGGCCGCCTGGGTGCTTCAGTTATCCGCCAGTCAGGAGCGGTGTGGTTTATCAGTTGCCTTCCTTGGTTTCGATCCTCATGCCGTAGAACGATCTGTGCACGAAGAACATCGACACCAGGAAGAACACGACGGTCAGCACGTGGACTAGCATCGCGTTGGTGGCAGTCATTTTGACGGCCAGCTCGACAGCCAGCAATCCGAACAGGGTCGTGAACTTGATGATCGGGTTCATGGCCACGGACGAAGTGTCTTTGAACGGATCGCCAACGGTGTCGCCGATCACGGTCGCATCATGCAGAGGCGTACCCTTCATCTTCAGGTCAACCTCGACAACCTTCTTGGCGTTGTCCCATGCGCCGCCGGCATTGGCCATGAAGATCGCCTGGTAGAGGCCGAAGATCGCAATCGAGAACAGGTAGCCGACAAACAGGAACGGCTCCATGAACGCGAACGAGAGCGTGGCGAAGAAGACGGCCAGGAAGATATTGAACATACCCTTCTGCGCGTACTTCGTGCAGATCTCGACGACCTTCTTGCTGTCTTCCACCGAAGCCTTCTCGACGTTTTCGAGCTTGATGTTCTCCTTGATGAACTCGACCGCGCGGTAAGCGCCGGTGGTGACCGCCTGCATGGAAGCGCCCGCGAACCAGAAGATCACCGCGCCGCCGCAGATCAGCCCGAGCATGAAGGGCGCGTGCAGCAGCGAGAGCTTATTCACGTTCACGGTCAGTCCGTTGGTCAGGGCCATGATGATCGAGAAGGTCATGGTGGTTGCGCCGACGACGGCGGTTCCGATCAGCACCGGCTTGGCCGTAGCCTTGAAGGTGTTGCCGGCTCCATCGTTGGCTTCCAGCAGATACTTGGCGCGCTCGAACTTGGCATCAATGCCGAAGTCCTTCTTCAACTCGGCTTCGATTCCAGGAATGGTTTCGATCAGCGACAGCTCATAGACGGACTGGGCATTGTCGGTCACCGGGCCGTAAGAGTCCACGGCGATCGTGACCGGTCCCATACCCAGGAAGCCGAAGGCGACCAAGCCAAAGGCGAAGACGGCGGGAGCGAGCATGATGAGATCCATCGACCCGCCAATCATGCTGAAGTAGTAGCCCAGTCCCATGAGAGCGACCATGCTCAATCCCAGCCAGTAGGCGGACATATTGCCGGCCACCAAGCCGGAGAGGATTCCGAGAGAAGCTCCGCCTTCCTTGGCGGAGGTGACAACTTCCTGCACGTGGGCCGAGTTGGTTGAAGTGAAGACCTTGACCAGTTCGGGGATCAGCGCGCCTGCCAGGGTTCCGCAAGAGATGATGGAAGCCAGCTTCCACCAGAGCGTTGGGTCGCCGGCGAGATTCGGGATCATCAGGTAAGAGACGATGTAGGTCAGGGCGATCGAAACGATGGAGGTGATCCAGACCAGCGAGGTCAAGGGCGCCTCAAAGTCCATCTCGTCGGAGGTGCCGTATTTCACCTTGGCGATCAAGCCATTGAGGAAGTAGGCGCCCGAGCTGGAGAGCAGCATGGCGACGCGCATGACGAAGATCCAGACCAGCAGTTCGGCCTGCGTCGTGGGGCTCTTGACTGCCAGCAAAATGAAGGTGATCAGGGCCACGCCGGTGACGCCATAGGTTTCAAAGCCGTCGGCCGAGGGTCCAACCGAGTCGCCCGCGTTGTCACCCGTGCAGTCGGCGATGACGCCGGGGTTGCGGGCATCGTCTTCCTTGATTTTGAAGACGATCTTCATCAGATCGGAGCCGATGTCGGCGATCTTGGTGAAGATGCCGCCGGCGATACGCAGAGCCGCCGCGCCGAGGGATTCGCCGATGGCGAAGCCGATGAAGCAGGGGCCGGCATAGGTGGCCGGGACGAAGAGAAGGATGAAGAGCATGATGAGCAGCTCGACCGAGATCAGCATCATGCCGACGCTCATGCCGGCCTTCAGCGGAATCGCAAAGAGCGGATAGGGCTTGCCCTTAAGGCCAGCGAATGCCACGCGCGAGTTGGCATAGGTGTTGACGCGAATTCCGAACCACGCCACGCCGTAGCTGCCCGCGATGCCGATCAGCGAGAACAACAGAATGATGGGCAGGGTAACCGCGACATTTCCAACCGGCGACAGCCAGCCGAAGTAGAGCGAGATAATGACCGCGATGAAGACCCAGAGCAGCATGATGAACTTGCCCTGCGTGATCAGATACGTTTTGCAGGTCTCATAGATCAGCTCGGACATTTCGCGCATCGATTTATGAACCGGCAAGTTCTTCAATTGCACAAGAATCGCCAGGCCGAAGATCAGGCCGACGACGCAGAAGAGCAATCCGATCGTCAAAAGGTTATGCCCGGTCATGCCGAAATAAGTGCACGGTCGACAGATCCGGCAGCTTCAGGCTGGCTTCGCCTCCCGCAGCTTCCTGCGCGCCGGCGAATGCGGGAGCAGCAGGAGCCAGAAGAGCCGCCACGGTCTTGTACTGACGCCTTAGAAGTGTCTTAGTGCGTTCAAAAGAGAAGGCCGCAACGAGCGAAAGTGCGCTCACGGCCATTAAGAAATACACCCAATACTGTGCAGTCACAAATCCTCCCAAGCTGGTTTCTAGCTGAATTGCTAATGGCTTACCGCGAACGGAACCGGAAAACGCGACGAGAGTTTTCCGCAAAAATAGTCATCCGAAGGCTATCATCCGGTCGTACCACTGTCGAGTGATTGCAATCACACCGATTTCGAGGGATTCCCGAAGTGAAATCTCCCGCTACTCGATGGGAATCTCGATTTTGTCATCGGGGAGAACAACCTGCAGACTCCGGTTGTCTGGCGAGCGCGTTTTGCCGCCGGGGAGCGGATGCAGCTTGAAGAGTACAAGGACGTTACGTTCCGGATCGTCGAAGGCGCGAAAGCTGGCTGCCTGCTCCAGCGAGAAGTGGGTGTGAATGTCTTCTAGGGTGCCGGGGTCGATGTCGTTCCAGGTGGCCCACCAGCCGGGCTGGTAGCGTGCCAACTTGGTCACCAGATCGGGATAGGCACGGCTAGGGGTGCCGAAGTCGTCGCACAGGGAAGGCAGTTGCGTGACCAGGGTAATTTGGTCGCCGCTGATCGAGACCAGTTGCCGGTTGCCGTTGGGGTGGGCATCAATATATTGGGTAAGCCGCCGGGCCGCGTTCACAAAGGTGTACTCGGGATGGGTTGCATAACTCAGAGTTTGAATGCCGTTGAAGGCCGCGGTCAGAGCCACTAGCCCGAGGGCTGCCCAACTCAGAGGTTTTTGCCAGGAGCTTCGCGTCCGGAGTTCGCCAGCCTCAGTCGGTTGAGCGAACAGCGCCCCAGCCCCCTGCGCCACCACAAGGAAGCAGAAGATGGCCACCACGGTGAAATAGCGGGGCTGTGGATGGTTCTGGTAGGCCATGAAGAGGATATATCCGGCGATGGCCAGAATCGAGGCGCCGAAGACAGGATCAAGCAGCAGCTTGCGCGCCCATGGGTTCCGCCGGGCCATCAAGGTGCCTGCGAGAATCGCGCCGGCGGCCAGCACGCCGGCCAGCGGAATCAGGATGCGGCCCACCCACAATCCGCCATGGAAGGACCACCAAAGGCTGAGAAGAGGCCCATAATACTCGCTCGGCTTGACGTATTCGTTGATGAAGAAGAGGTACTTGTAGTCGGGATAGAGGCCAAAGTGGATGACCAGCGCCATCCACATCCCATAGGTGGCGGCGAAGACTCCCGCGGCGGCCAGGGTCAGGCGCGCGCCCAGCTTCCAATTGCGCCAGAGCGGCAACAGCATCGCCCAGCCAAGCGCGGGCAATAGAAAGACGGCGGTGGTCTTGGTGAGCATCATCAGCGTGAAGAGCAGTCCGATGGCGACCGAAGCGGCCACCGGCCTGCGCTGCCGAGGCAGCCGCACCGCGAGGTTCAGGGCAGCCAGCGTGAGGGTGGTCAGCAGTGGTTCCAGAATGGCCAGCCGGCCGAAGCAGTAGAGAAAGGGGCTGGTGACGATCAGCGTCACGGCCAGCATTGCCACCCAACGCGGGCCTCTCGCCCGCAGCAGCGTGTAGCTCAACAGCAGATTGCAGAAGAAGAAGGCAACCGCCAGTCCGCGCGCTGCCTCGATCGAAACCCCGGTGAAGCAGAAGAGAACCCACTCGAGGAAGGGCCATAGGGGCAAAGCCGGAGCGGGATTGAAGTCCCCCGCCAGATACCAGTTGCCGAAGAGATGGGCGCGGATGGCGGCATTGCCGTACCAGCCCTCGTCGGTGTACTTGGCCCAGTCCATGAACCAGGGTGAGTGGTTGGGAAAGTCGGCGCTGAGATGCATGGCGTGGAGAACAGCGAAGAAGACGATGAAGAGAAGCCAAAGGGCTGTTAGCCATCGCTTGTGCGGAATCGTCAACCTCTGTTTCCTCATAGGAACGCCGCACTCGCGGTCTGATTTCGGCGCGGCGGCTCAAGGCGCTCTCCCATGCAGGCGAGGGTTCACCGGAAACCGGGAACAAATCGCCTCAAACGGGAACTGAACTGAAGTATATCGCGGCCGGATGGCCGCCGGTTCGGCTTACAGAAGCCCGCCCCGGCCGGCTAGTCGGCGCGAGAGCAGCCACGAGATAAGCGATACGCCCAGAGCCAGCGCCACCCAACCGGCCGACTCGATCGAACGCAGATCGGCAGTGGAAAGATGCGGAGCAGACAAAGGGAGCGAACCCAATGCAGGCAGGCCGGCGCGAATCAACTCAAACGTACCCCAGCCGAAGACACCCGAAGCGAGCACAATGCCGGGGATAAACCGCTTCCACGGAAAGGGAATTGGCGCGGGCATTTGAGCCTCTTCCTGAACGCGCTCCATCACCGAGGCCATGAAGCCCGAAGAGGGAATCAGTTCTTCTTCCGTCGCCAGAATGTGGTCGATCTCGCTCTCGACCAGAGTGCTTGCGGCGCTCTTTTGTCCGGTTCGAACTGTCTTGAGTGGCTTCAATTGATGACCTCCTTTCCAGCGTTGAGTGAAGAAGCTTCCATTGCGCCGCGCTCGCGTTCGAGCTTCGGGAAACGTTGTCGCAACAAAGCCCGCGCTCTGGAGAGACGCGCTTTCACGGTTCCTTCGGGCAGGCCCAGGTTGCAGGCGGCCGCCGCTACGTCCTGCTCATGAAAATAATAGAGAATCACCGGCTCGCGATAGCGCGTGGGCAGAGCCAGCACAGCTCGTCTCAGCGCTTCGCACTGTCCCCGCTCTTCAAGTTCCCGCTGCTGCGAGGCCGGGCGGGAGGGTTCGGGAGCGTCGTCGAGCGGCAGTGTCTCGGTCGGGAAGCGTTTCAGTTCGGTGCGATAGACGTTGGCGGCTAGCGCGAACAGCCATGTCGAGAAGCTCCCTTCGCGCCGCCAATGGGCCAGGCCGCGCCAGGCGCGGATGAATGCCTCCTGGGCCATCTCTTCGGCACGCCCGCGGTCGCGGCAATAGCGCCAGGCCATATTCACCAGCGGCCCCTGCCAGCGGCGAACGATCCCCGCGAAGGCTTGCACGTCGCCGGCCAGCACGCGGGTTACGTCGGCCAGATCGTCAGCCGCGTGATTTTGCGCCGCGTTCATGAGGGCTCCGGTCAATACAAGCATTCTCCGCCCGGTAAGACAGGAAAGCCAGTAGCCCGGTTGCATTTTGTTGCAAGAAGGATATTTCGCAGAAAATGCAACCGCATCCGGCAAGTCTCTGTCCCACCGGATGTGAAGGGAAGAGATCTCTTCAAGGGTCACAGGAGGATTTTATGGCGCATCTGGTATTGAATATCTTCGATAACCCCGTGAATGGCATGTGGATGTTTCTTTCGATCGGCGCGGTGGCGCTCTTTGTGATTTTCATTCCGACCGTGACCTGGATCGACAAACAGCATAAAGAGCGGGAGGCTTTCTACAAGGCCGAGACCATCCGGCGCATCACCGAGGCCTCCGGCGAGGGCGCCAAGGCTGCCATTGAATTGCTGCGCGAAGAGAACCGGTTTGAGCGCATCAAGAAGTTTGAAGGGTTAAAACTCGGTGGCCTCATCTGCGTTGCGGTAGGCGCGGCGACGGTGATCTTTTTGCGGACAATGATGAGCTCTGATCCAGGCACTCCCTATCTGGTCGGTCTCGTTCCCGCTTTTGTCGGTGTGGCGATGCTGGTCTACGTCTACGTGCTGGCGGGAAAGTACGAGGATGGACCGAAAGGTTGAGAGCCCATCCGTAAACTGGCGACGTCTGGCGGCGTGGACGCCGCCAGTACAGCCGGTCTAAAGACCGGCGCTACTACCTCTCGGTTCACGGATAAGTTCTGAGTCTCAAACCGGGCTGGGCAATTCTGCTGGATGGCAGATGCATGCAAGAGAATTCCAACCCTGCTCCGCTGCCAAATTCGGATGGGTTGCCGGAGAGTCTAGCTTCTGCCCTGGTACCAGCGCCGTTTGCGGCCCATCGTCACCCCGGAGTCGATGGCGATGGCCAGCAGGCCGAAGATCATGCTCAGATCCAGGCGCGCCTCGTGGAAGAAGCTCAGCCAGCCGTAGAGGTTGAGCTTTGCGGGCATGAAGGGGCCCAGCGGTCGGCCGAGCATGATGGGGATCTTGGTGGTGATCAAGGCAGTGAAGATGACCACCAGCAGAAAGATGGCGGCATCGCCGGCGAAGAAGTTCAGCAAGATTGCGGCGCCGCAGCCGATCTCGATACCGCCCGCCAGCGGCGCCAGCAGATGGGGATAGGGCAGGCCGATCGCGGCAAAGCGTCCCGCGCCTAAAGACTCAGGCCGGGTAAATTTGAGGACGCCTTCAAGCAGGAACACCAGGCCCACAATCGTTCGAACCAGGATCATGGGAAGACTTCGGCGCACGCTGCCTCCATTAGCCGGTTCCGCGAGCAAGACCAGACCGGATCGCCGGGGAGGCCAAATCACAGAGCCTACAAGAAAAAGAATAACGCAGGGACCAAATATAAAGGAGAAAAGAGGAGCATTCGCCAGATATTTTCGGGGGGACTGTTCATTTCAGGGAAGCTGCTGCCGCGAAAGTTCCTCTTTGCATTCGAGCAGCGCTTCGATGGCTCTGGCCAGAGCCTTGGGTTGTGTTGCAGGAGCGAAGCGGCGAACCACGTCTCCTTGCCGATCGATCAGGAATTTTGTGAAGTTCCACTTGATGCGCCTGGTGCCGAAGATTCCCGGCTTGGCCTTCTTCAAATATCGATAGAGGGGATGGGCATTGGGGCCGTTGACCTCGATCTTTGCGAAGAGCGGGAAGCTGACGCCGTAATTTCGCTCGCAAAATGAGCCGATCTCAGCCGCTGCGCCCGGTTCCTGGCTGCCAAACTGATTTGAGGGGAAGCCGAGCACCGTGAAGCCGCGTTCTTTGTAAGCGCGGTAAAGCTGCTCAAGGCCGGCGTATTGCGGTGTGTAGCCGCACTTGCTGGCGGTGTTGACGATCAGCAGCACCTGGCCTCGGTACTGCTCCAGGCAGACCGGTCTTGCCTCGGCGGCGGCTTCGAGCAGGGGAGCCGAATACTGAAAAATCGTCTCTCGGGTTTCGCTCATCGCTCGACAATCTCCGCACAGAGAGGATGTCATGCGCGCTCGGCCTGCGTCTATAAAATGTGCCGCCCTCATTTCAATCGGATCGACCAGCCTCCCAACCCGGTTGCGTCCGGTAGACTGTGGATTGGGTCTCAGTGCGCTCCGGGTTTTCGAGCCTGGGGGTGCTGGGCCTCCCCCGAGTCCGAAGGCGGCAAGCGCGGCAGGGAAACTTTTGGGAAAGATGCGATTTCCGAGGCGGTTGGCTGTCCGAGGGTTTGGGCAGGGTGGCCGCGTCAAATATAATCAATCTTTCCTTGATTTAGGATCAGATTTTTCAGCAATGAGGGTGGCGATATTCTTCCCGTGAAGCCGAACCTGATGGCGAACTTTGGACCGCACAAGCACGTGTGCTCTTGGCAGGGCTCCAGCCCGGTGAAGATCAAGCACGATTCCGTTACCCGCGTCCTGCGGATCACGAGCCATTTGGCGCGAACGATGATACTGGTCGCGCTGACGCTCGCCGCCGGCGCAGCACTGGCCCAACAGCCCGATACCATCGAATCGATTCGAGTCATCGGCAACAGGCGCATTCCCAAAGAGACCGTGCTGGCGCGGCTTTTTACGCACCCCGGCGACACCTACGATCCGGTCTCGATCGAGCGCGACTTCAATTCGCTGTGGAATACCTCGTACTTCGACAACCTGCGCATCGAGCGCGAGGACACCGAGAAGGGCATCATCCTGAACATCTTCGTCAAGGAGAGGCCCACGATCCGGGAGATCAATTACAAGGGGTTGAACACCGTCTCTCAGTCGGACGTGCTGGACCGTTTCAAGAAGGAAAAGGTGGGCCTGTCGGTCGAGAGCCAGTACGACCCGGCCAAGATCAAGCGAGCCGAGACCGTGATCAAGGACCTGCTCTCGGAGCACGGTCACCAGTTTGCCACCATTAAAACCGAGGTCAAGACCATTCCGCCGGCCTCGGTGCAGGTGAACTTCAACATCAAAGAGGGCCCTGTGGTGAAGGTGGGCAAGATCAAGTTCACCGGGAACGAGCACCTGAGCGGCCTGCTGCTGCGCCGTTCGATGAAGAACCTGAAGCCCATTGGCATTCCCTATTCGATCATCTTCGAGAACATCTTTTCGCAGAGCTTTGATGCCTCTAAACTGGAGGAGGATACGGAGCGGGTGCGCTTCGCCTATCGCGACCGTGGCTACTATAACGCCGCAATCGAGGAGCCCAAGACGCAGATTCGCGACCAGGGCGGCTTGAACTGGTTCACCTTCCGGCCGAAGAAAGGCAAGCGAATCGATATTCTGATACCCGTTGAAGAAGGAGCGCGCTACCGGCTGGGAACCATTACCTTCACCGGCAACAAGGCAGTCAAGAACGAGAGGGCGCTGCGCGCCACCTTTGCCGTCAAGGACGGCGACTGGTTCGACGCCACGCTCATCGGCAAGGGCCTGGAGAATCTCAAGAAGGCCTACGGACAGTTGGGTTACATCAACTTCGGCGCCATTCCCAAGCCCATCTTCGATGAAGACAAGAAGACCGTCTCGCTGGCCGATCGATATCGACGAGGGCAAGCCGTTCTACGTCTCGCGCATCGAGTTCCAGGGAAATACCACTACCCGCGATAAGGTGATCCGGCGCGAACTGATGCTGGAAGAAGGCCAGGTCTACAACTCGCAGCTTTGGGAGTACAGCCTGCTCAGGCTGAACCAGCTCCAGTACTTTGAGCCGCTCAAGGTCGATCAGGATTCGGAGGCCCATCAGGATCCCGACGCAGGCACAGTGGAACTGCTGTTGAAGGTCAAGGAGAAGGGCAAGAACTCGATTGGCATGAATGGCGGGCTCAGCGGCATGTCGGGGGCGTTTTTGGGCCTCAACTATCAGACCAACAACTTCCTCGGCCTGGGCGAGACGCTCAGTCTGCAGGCGAACCTGGGCAGCGTGAGCCGCCAGTTCACCTTCGGCTTTTCGCAGCCCTACGTCCACAACCGTCCGCTCAACGTAGGCTTCCAGATCTTCAACAACAAGCAGGACTTCAACTCGGCCAAGGGAATCGCCTCGGTTACCGGGCAGGCAGCCAACCTCTCCGCGGCGGAGTCGTCGCTGACGCAGAACTACAATCAGGCCTCCACCGGCATGAGCTTCTCGCTCAGCTATCCGCTCAAGCGGCACGCCTTCCAGCGCGTGGGCTTCACTTATTCGTGGAGCAAGTCGACCATCAGCGCGTTCTCGACCGCCTCGCAGACTTTTTTCCAGACCATCGGCTTCCGCTCGGGAATTCAGGGCTCCAACGCCCTGGCGGGCATCATCAACAGCTACGCATCGTTCAGCTATTCCTACAACACCATCAACAATCCCATGCGTCCGCGCAGCGGCAAGGAATACTCGGCGGTCCTGCAGGCCTCCGGCATCTGGGGCAACGTGCGCTACTTCGCGCCATTCGTGGCCTATAAGCAGTTCATGCCGATGCACTATCTGATCCCGTCGGCAACCGGACGCAACGTGCTGGGCCTGCGCGCGCAGTTGGGCTACATTCAGGGTTATGGCGGCGCCGTGGCTCCGCCCAACAACCGCTTCTACGCCGGCGGCGAAGCCGAGTTGAGAGGCTTTGACATTCGCGGAGCGACGCCGTACGGCTATGTTCCCAACCGCATCAAGTGCAGTTCACCAATCCGGACGGCACTTGCGTTCCGCGCGACCCAGCCAATCCGCAGTTGAACCAGTGCATTCAGGTGCCGCTGCCGGTTTACGGCATCTCCTCGATTGGCGGCGATACCAGTCTCACCACCAACGCGGAGTACCGGATTCCGATCGCCGGGCCGGTGACCTTCTCGTTCTTCGACGACTTCGGCATTACGACCGCCTTCAACAAGGGCCAGTTGAAGCAGAGCCCGGAGGGTTTTGCCACGCTGACCGCGCCGCTCTACGGCTGCCCGGTCTTCAACAACGGAGCCTGCGAGGGCGGTATTCCCGGCTCGCAGGTCGGCTTCCAGCGGAACATTCGGCCCGTCTCCGGCACCAACTTTGTGCCCCGCATGTCCACCGGCGCCGAGCTGTCGGTGATCATGCCGGTGATCAACGCGCCCTTCCGGTTCTTCTTTGCCTACAACCCGCTTCGGCTGTATGAGACCCCCTTTGCAACCTCGGACTTGGACGGAACAAGCAGAGCTGCTCGGCGGAGCTGATTACGCCAGCCATGTTCCCCAATGCCAGCTCGGACTGCTCCAACCCCACCAATGCGGGCACCTACACCTACTGCCAGGCGATCCAGGCTTACGGAGCGCGGGATATCTTCCGCGAGCCACGCAAGACCTTCCGGCTGACGGTCTCGACCACGTTCTAAATCGGCTACGAACCAGCAATTCCAACCGGGGCCGCTCGCAATGAGCGGCCCTTTTGTCAGCTGAGAGACGAGTGGAAGGCATCGCTCCTGGTCAGAACAGAGATTGCGTCAAAAGATACTGCGCCGGCCATGGAATTCACTGCTTCTGCCGGTTTGACGCTCCCAGACCCGGGCCCCTATAATCCATCTAGTTCCTGCTGACGTCTCCGTTCGCGTCTCGTCTTATCTTTGCGCCTTCCGGCGCAGAGACCTCGAGGACAGGCCGCAAGGTTTCTCAGGAGGCACAGCCTTGGTCCCGCCCCGGTTCGCGAGCAGACCACCAGGAATTCCGAAGGAGTTTTACATTCACATGAAGCGTTCGCTTGCACTCTTTTCACGCTGGCCTCGGGCTTTGCCCTGAGCGCCGCCGCCCAAACATCGCCGCTGCTCCAGCCGCCGCGGCGCCTGCCGGCCCGGCCAAGATCGCCGTCGTCGCCTTCCAGGTAGCCGTGGCCCAAACCAACGAGGGCCAGCGCAACTTCGCCGACCTGCAGAAGAAGTACGCGCCCAAGGAAGCCCAGCTCAAGGCCCTCAGCGACGAGATCGATAACCTGACCAAGCAGTTGCAGGCCCAGGGCGACAAGTTGAGCGAAGAGGAACGCGCCAACCGCGCCAAGGTCATCGACGACAAGAAGAAGAAGGCGCAGCGCGATCTGGAAGACGCCCAGACCGATATGAACACGGAGATGCAGGAGATGTACAACGGCCTGGCATCGAAGGTCTACGACGTTCTGGCCAGCTATGCGCAGCAGCAGGGATATACGCTGGTGCTCGACGTGGCGCAGCAGCAGAATCCGGTGCTTTACGCCAGCGATTCCACCAACATCACCAAGGCCGTCATCGATGCCTACAATGTGAAGTCGGGCGTGCCCGCTCCTCCGGCCCAGCCGCGCAGCACCGGCGCCGGCCAAGCCGGCCGCCAAGGCTCCAGCGGCCCACTAGAACCTGGTGGCAGCGATAGCTGACAAAGGCCCCGTTCGACGGGGCCTTTGCAATGACGCCATGGAGCACTGGCGCAGAGGGCTCCGT
Organism: uncultured Acidobacteriaceae bacterium; assembly: GCA_963843625.1. Lineage (GTDB taxonomy): Bacteria > Acidobacteriota > Terriglobia > Terriglobales > Acidobacteriaceae > Telmatobacter. The sequence goes on along the minus strand of CAWJLK010000007.1, from coordinate 31,535 downwards.
CAAAGCACTGGAAGGGGTATTCATTCAGATGAAGCGTTTCGTCGCACTTGCAGTTTCGCTGGCCTCAGGCTTGTCCTGAGCGCCGCCGCACAAACATCGCCTGCTCCACGCCGGGACCGCTGCGTCCGCGGTACCGGCCAAATTGCGGTCATCGCCTTCCAAGTGGCCGTGGCCGCAAACCAATGAGGGCCAGCGCAGTATCGCCGACTTGCAGAAGAAGTTCGACCCAAAGCGCCAGCAGCTCAAGGCGCGCAGCGAGGAGCTCGATGCCTTGACCAAGCAGTTGCAGGCGCCAGAGCAGCCACACTGAGCGAGGCCGAGCGCGCCAGCCGCAGCAAAGATATTGGAGACAAGAAGAAGCCCTTTGACCGCGACGCCGAGGACGCCCAGAACGACTTTGCAGCCGAGATGCAGGGACATGTACAGACACCCTGGGGCCCAAGGTTTACGACGTTCTTGCAAGCTACGCGCAAGCAGCAGGGATACACGCTGGTGCTGGATGTCTCCCAGAGCAGAATCCCGTGCTGTACGCCAGCGACTCGACCAACATCACCAAGGCAGTTATCGACGCCTACAATGTGAAGTCGGGCGTGCCCGCTCCTCCGGCCCAGCCGGCGCAGCCAGCGGATCAGGCGCCGGCCAAGCCGCCAGCCGCCAAACAGCGCACACCGCACACTAATGCTCGCAAGGCTTGAAAGCGCGCAAAGGCTCCGTATTGCGGGGCCTTTGCATGATCGGCGCCAAGGTCGCACGCTCGGGTCATGCAGTCCTCCTCCATTTTCTGAGCGGTTCTTTGTGGAAAAATTTGTGGATTTCTTCCGCGAATAGCGGTTGAAGAAATTCAGAATTTTCCTCTTGCCAAGGGTGATTCTTTTCTGGTATACGATGCAACTCCTTATTTATCAATCACTATCAGAGAGAGCCTCCTTCGAGCGAGGCAAAACACCGCCGGGTCGATCTTGCAAGGCGGCCTTCTGGAGCCATGTGGTTATCCACAAATTCAGGTCAACAAAATTGTGAATCAGGTCACACGGAAAACCGTGGTTACTTCTGCTAATCTTCGCCAACGCGCAGCACCGCCAGGAAGGCCTCCTGCGGAATGTCCACTTTGCCGATCCGCTTCATGCGCTTCTTGCCTTCTTTTTGCTTTTCCAGCAGCTTGCGCTTGCGGCTGATGTCGCCGCCGTAGCACTTGGCGAGGACGTTCTTGCGCAGCGGGCTGACCGTCTCGCGGGCGATGACCTTGGCGCCGATGGCCGCCTGGATGGCCACTTCGAACTGCTGGCGCGGAATCAGCTCGCGCATCTTCGAGACCAGCGCCCGGCCGCGCTCGTAGGCGTAGTCGCGGTGGACGATGATCGAGAGCGCATCGACCGGCTCGCCGGAGACCAGGATGTCGAGCTTGACCATGGGCGACTCCCACTCGCCGGCGAGCTGGTAGTCGAGCGACGCGTAGCCGCGCGAGATGGACTTGAGCCGGTCGTAGAAGTCGAGCACGATCTCGTTCAGCGGCAGCTCGTAGGTGAGCATCACGCGCGTCGGCGTGACGTACTCGAAGTTCATCTGCTTGCCGCGCTTTTCCTCGACCAGCTTGAAGATGCCGCCGACGTACTCCTCGTTGGTGAGGATCTTGGCGGTGATGACCGGCTCGCGGATGCTCTCGATGTTGGTGCGGCTCGGGCCAGCGCGAGGGATTGTCGACCTCGAGCTCGCTGCCGTCGGTCAGCGTGATGTGGTAGCGCACGCCGGGCGCGGTGGTGATCAGGTCGAGCTCGTACTCGCGCTCCAGCCGCTCCTGGATGATCTCCATGTGCAGCAGGCCGAGAAAGCCGCAGCGGAAGCCGAAGCCCAGCGCGACCGAGCTTTCCGGCTCGAAGAAGAACGACGAGTCGTTGAGGCGCAGCTTTTCGAGAGCGTCGCGCAGCAGCGTGTGCTCGTGCGAGTCCACGGTGTAGAGGCCGGCGAAGACCATCGGCTTGATGTCTTCAAAGCCGGGCAGCTGCGCGCGCGGCGGGGCGGGCGTCGTCGGTGACGGTGTCGCCGATCTTGGTGTCGCCGACGTTCTTGATGGTGGCGGCGAAGAAGCCGACCTCGCCGGCGATGAGCTCGCCGATCTCGACCGGCTTGGGCATCAGCACGCCCATCGACTCGACTTCGAACGACTTTGCCGTTCGACATGAGCCGGATGCGCTGGCCCTTGCGCATGGTTCCCTGCATCACGCGCACCAGCACGATGACGCCGCGATAGGCATCGAACCAGGAGTCGAAGATCAGCGCCTGCAGCGGCGCGTCGGGATCGCCGGTGGGCGGCGGCAGGCGGTGGACGATGGCTTCCAGCACTTCGGCCACGCCCTGGCCGGTCTTGGCGCTCACCGGGATGGCGTCGGTGGCGTCGAGGCCGACGGCCTTCTCGATCGCCTCCTGCGTGCGCACGATGTCGGCCGAGGGCAGATCGATCTTGTTGATGACGGGAATGATTTCGAGGCCGTGATTGATGGCGAGATAGGCGTTGGCCAGCGTCTGCGCCTCCACGCCCTGGCTGGCGTCCACCACCAGCAGCGCGCCCTCGCACGAGGCCAGCGAGCGCGAGACCTCGTAGCTGAAGTCCACGTGGCCGGGCGTGTCGATCAGGTTGAGCTGGTAGGTCTTGCCGTCGTGCGCCTTGTACATCATGCGCACGGCGTGGGCCTTGATGGTGATGCCGCGCTCGCGCTCCAGATCCATGTCGTCCAGGATCTGGGCCTGCATCTCGCGGCCGGTCACCGAGCCGGTGAGCTCCAGCAGACGGTCGCTCAGCGTCGACTTGCCGTGGTCGATGTGGGCGATGATGGCGAAATTGCGGAGGAAACGAGCGTCCATGAGAGGGCTTCGAGCAATAAACGAGAGCAATTCGCGCCGTCGAGCGCGCATGCCCTCCATGGCATAGCTTATCATCGGCATAGTGTCTTTCGCTGGCCACGCGGGTCTGCGCGGCCGGCAACGTCATCTCTCATGCATAATCGTTGCAGGATTCGCGTATCGATCTGTCGGCTGCGCCGTGCTGGCGCTTTCGCTGGCTGGGCTGCGCTCCGACCAACTCCAAGAGCGCTTCAGCGGCGCGCAGCCGCAGGCCACCGCGCCGGCCATTGCGCCGCGCCGCGTCACGCCGCGCGCAGGCCGCTCCAGCGCCGCCTCCGCCGCCCACCGCTCGAGCAGCAGCGCGTGCGCGCGCTCATCGAGCAGGTGGAGGCGGCCTACGCGCGGGCGAGGCCGACTATCGCAAGGGAAAGCTGGCCGAGGCCAAGACAGGAGTTCGATCGCGCCGTGGACCTGATGCTGGCGAGCGGCATCGACATCAAGAGCGACGCCGCAGTTGCAGGACGAGTTCGACCGCATCGTGGACCAGGTGAACGCGCTGGAGATGGAGGCGCTGAAGCAGGGCAACGGCTTTGTGCCCAAGGAAGAGCCCACGCCGGCCGATGCCGCCGAGCGACGTGACCTTCGCAGTCGATCCGAACATTGTGGCCAAGGCCACGGCCGATCTGGCGACGACCAAGTCCGATCTGCCGCTGGTGGTGAACGACTACGTGGCCACCTACATCAACTTCTTCGCCAACACGCAGAAGGGCCACAACACGCTGCTGCACTCGTTCGAGCGCGCCGGCCGCTACAAGGCGATGATTCAGCGCGTGCTGGCCGAAGAGGGCGTGCCGCAGGATCTGATCTACCTGGCGGTGGCCGAGTCGGGCTTTCAATCCGCGCGGCCGTCAATCGCACGCTCGCGGCGCCGGCGGCATGTGGCAGTTCATGCCGCACGGCAACTACGGCCTGGCGCGCAACGCCTATGTGGACGAGCGCTTCGATCCGGAAAAATCCACGCGCGCCTACGCCCGCTACATGAAGTTCATCTATAACCAGCTGGGCGACTGGTACCTGGCGATGGCCGGCCTACGACTGGGGCGCGGGCAACGTGCAGCGCGCCGTGCAGAAGACCGGCTACGCCGACTTCTGGGAGCTCTACAAGCGCAACAACCTGCCCGGCGAGACCAAGAACTATGTGCCTGAGATTCTGGCCGCCATCATCATTGCCAATCATCCCACGCAGTATGGCTTCGACGATGTCACGCTCGATCCGCCGGTGCTGACCGACACGGTGACCATCAACTATCCGGTCGATCTGCGGCTGGTTTCGGACCTGGTGGGCGCGCCGGTGGACGAGTTGATGGCGCTGAATCCCAGCCTGCTGCGCATGGTCACGCCGCCCGATGCTTCGTTCGATCTGCATCTGCCCGCCGGCACGGCGCGCCTTGTTTGACGCAGCGCATCGCGGCGATTCCCGAGGCCAAGCGCAACTCGTGGCGCTACCATCGCGTGGCCGCCGGAGATACGCTGGCCTCGGTGGCGCGCGAGTATCGCGTGACGGCGGCGGAGCTGGCCGCGGCCAATCAACTGCGCAGCGACAGCGCCGACAGCTCTCGCAGGAGTCGAAGCGCTGGTGGTGCCGGTGCCGCCGGCCGCCGCGCCCTCGGCGCGCACGCTGCTCTACACCGTGCGCAGGGGCGATACGCTGGTCACCATCGCCGACCGCTTCGGCGTCTCGCTGAGCCAGTTGCGGCGCTGGAACAAGATTACCGGCATCAAGGTGGAGCCGGGCCGCCGGCTGCATGTGGCCGAGCCATCGACCGCGCCGCGCAGCCGCGTCGCGGTCATCGCGCGCGGCGGCTCTCAAGCCGGCAGGCGAAGACGCGGGAAGCCGCGCCAGCAGCGAAGAAAACGCGCCGCGCACAATTCCGCGAAGCCGCGCTGGCGCGAAGAAAGAGCGGCGCGTCGAGCGCAAAGAAAATCTCACGCGCGAAGAGCGCGCAGCGACGCGCTCAAGATCCTCCGCGGCTAAACAAAAAAATGCAGAGACCGCATTACATACTTGTGTTTTGCTGGTCATTTGCGTGCAAGCTATTGCTACAATGGCTTGCGTGAGCGGAGCTGCGATGCTCCGCCGCGCGAACAGGGAAACGCAAACAAGTGCAGCGGCAAGCCGCTGGAGGCAATCGGATGGAAGAAGTGTTCAGGATGTACGCGATGAGCGACGGCGAAGCGAATGCCGAGCCGGTGGAGCTGGATTCGGTTCACGACGACTTTGAAGAGGACGAAGAAGTTGAAACCTCCAGCGTGCTCACCTCCTCGGATGACGATGAAGGCATAGTTGAAGAGGCGGTGATCGTGGTCGTGCGAACAACCCGCATCGAAGCCGGCCGTGAAAAAGGCCGCGAAGAAGAAAGTCTCCCGCAAAGAAGGCTGCGAAGAAAGCCCCGGCAAAGAAGGCCGCGGCGAAGAAGGCTCCAGCAAAGAAAGCTCGCAAGAAAGCTGCAGCCAAGAAAGCAGCCGGGAAAAAGGTTGTGGCCAAAAAGGCCGCAAAGAAGTCCGCCGCAAAGAAGAGCAGTTCTGGCGCGAAGGGCGGAAAGGTCAAGGCCAAGAAGGCCGCGGCCAAGAAGAGCGCCAGCAAAACCACCAAACGAGGTAAAAAGTTGGCCGTTAAGAAAGCAGCAAAGAAGGCGCCAGCCAAGAAGGCAGCAAAGAAGGCAGTTGCCAAGAAGGCCCCGGCGAAGAAGGCAGTTGCCAAGAAGGCTCCTGCGAAAAGGCAGCAAAAAAGAAGGCCCCTGCGAAAAAGGCAACCAAGTAGCAGCGGTAACCTGAACTGAAAGGCAAGCAAAAGAGCCCGGCTCACGCCGGGCTTTTTTGCGTCTGTACTCAGGCGATTTTCCTACGACGCGGCAACCGGAGCCGTGAGCTGCGCCAGATGCCAGCGCTGATGGCGGAAGTAGTCCTCGACCACAAAGCGCAGCGTGACTGGCGCATTCTCGCCGACTTTGCAGATTGACATCGAATCGTTCTTCGGGAATGCGATCCACCACGGCCGCAAGAATCTCGTGCTCCACCTTCCACCAGTCGAGCAGAGTCGTCCACGATTGGCCGGAGTATCCGTGCGCGGTAACCCATTCGGCCTGCGCGTAGTCCGGCCCGACGAAGCTGCCGTGGATCGCGGCGCGCACAAAGCGCTGGCGGTTGTTGGCCGCTGAATCGAGCATGTGTCCAACGATCTGCTTGCGCGTCCATCCCCCGTCGCGCCAGGGTATCTCCGCAAGCTCCGGCGAAAGAGCGAAGCAGGGCCGCTTGAACCGAATCCAATTCGTCGCGAAAGTTCAGGGCAATTTGGGTCGGCATGATCCTCTCCTCGGTTCCAGGAATTCTTGCCTCCATCCTACAATGCGCCGCGTCTCGGCTGTGCGCTGAATATCTGCGACCCATGCAACAAAAGCCTCGCAGAGCGAGGCTTTTGTTGCAGTCCCTTGGCCCTCATTGTCGAGGAGCGATCTTAGGTGTTGGGCGGCTTGACGGACCGATTCGTTAGGCTGGGCATCTCGGCAGACTGAACCTGCGCGTTCGGCTGATTGACGGAGAGAGCTGGTGATGGGCGCGGTCACGGATTGCTTCTGTGTGTTGGGCGGCTTGACGGAGAGGGCCATGATTGCTCCTTTACGGTTGCTGGGTTGAAGATTTGCTTGCGTCCGGGGCGGCTGACAGGGCGGCCAGTACTTCAGTGGAGTGGACCGATGGGTTCACCTTGGTCCACACCTTCGCGATCTTGCCTGTGGGATCGATGAGGAATGTGTTGCGGTTGGCGATCGTCATGGGGCCGAAGTGGCCCAGCGAGCCATAGGCGTCGACGACCTTGTGCTCCGGATCGGCAAGCAGGTGGAAGGTCAGCCCTTCCTTGGTGCAGAACTGCTTGTGGCTGTCGGGCGTGTCCACGCTCACGCCCAGAATCACGGCGTTGGCCGCGTCGAACTTCGCCAGATCGCGCTGGAAGTTATGGGCCTCGATGGTGCAGCCCGGCGTCATGTCCTTGGGATAGAAGTAAAGCACGACCCACTTGCCGCGATAGCTATCCAGCGAAATCGGAGTGCCATCCTGCGAAGGCAGCGTGAAGGTGGGCGCGGCCTGCCCAACGGCGGGCAGCGTCTGATCGTCTTCGTTAGCCGCATGAACGGTGAAAGATCGAAGCCGCGAGCACAACGGCCGCGGCAGAGATGAAGAGAATCCTCTTTCTCACGTGAAACCTCCTGATTGTCGAACAAGGCACTGGGGAACAGGGAATAGCAGGCTTGACTGGGGAAATCCTGCTGGCAATCAGTATGTACGCGAAGTGGCCACAATGGCAATACCCTTGTGGCTTGCCCGCTCAATCACTTGCGCCCGGTCAAAGAGCAGCGTGCGGCCCGCCTCGACCGAAAGGCAACTGGCGCCGGCGCGAATCATCGTCTCAACGGTAGCGATGCCGATCACCGGCACATCGAAGCGCATATCCTGATTCGGCTTGGCCACCTTGACCACGGTCAGGCGGCGTTCGAGCGTCGTCGCGGAGTCAGCCGCATCGTCTTCCAGCGAACTCATCAGCCGTCCGGCGCGCTCGATGGCCGCATCCGTGCCTTCCATCGCCTCGACGGCGACGCAGGCCTGCGCGGCCACCACCACCGTCTGGCCGATGTCGAATCCGGCCACGGCGCGGGCCACGCTCAGCCCGTACTCGATGTTCTTGCGCTCTTCCTCGTCGGGAGCGCGTTCGGTCAGCACGCCCTCCTCGGCCAGCATCGGCTCAAGAAATGCGGTCGAGCTGATCAGCTCGATGCCCTCGTCACCCAGCACCTTGGCCACCGCGCCCAGTAGCATGTCTGTATTCCGCGTGCGCAGATTCAGACCAGCTTGGCCAGCCGCCAGTCGGGGCGAATGCTTGAAAAAATCTGCTTGTGCTTCACCTGGCCGGCCATCACGGCCTGCTTCACGCCTTCCTTGTGGAAGGTCTCGATCAGCAGCGACAGCTCGCCCAGCGAGAGCCAATGGACGGTGATGCGCTCGTCCTCGGCCGCGCGCCGGTCGATCTCCGGGTCCGTCTCTTCGCGGATGGCGGCAACCACGACAGCCAGTCCCTGCGCCCGCGCCGCATCCAGCAGCAGAAACGGGAACCGCCCGTTGCCGGCGATGAGGCCGAGCTTCATGGCTACTTGATCACCCCGCGCTCGCTGCGTTCGATGAATGCCGCCAGCAGCGCCGCGTCCTCGCCCTCAAGCTCTTTGATCTTCTCGACGGCCTGCGTGGTGTTCAGCTTGGCCGCCAGCAGCAGCCGGAAGGCCTTCTGCAGCGTCTGCAGCCGCTCGGGCGAAAAGCCCCGCCGCGCCAGGCCAACTTTATTAATCCCGAAGGCCTTGTTCTCCCGCCGCGACGATGTCAGCGAAAACGGCAGCACATCTTGAGTGACGATCGTCCCGCCGCCGATGAAGGCGTACTTGCCGACGATGCAATGCTGATGCACCGGGCAAAATGCGCCCAAAGTGACGAAGTCCTCGATGATCACATGCCCGGCCAGCGTGGCGCAGTTGGCCAGAATGCAGTGGCTGCCTACCTGGCTGTCGTGGCCAATGTGCACGCCGGTCATCAGTAAACAGCCGCTGCCAAGACGCGTCACGCCGCCGCCGCCGACTGTGCCGCGGCTGATGGTGACGCCCTCGCGAATCGTGTTGCCGTCGCCGATTTCGAGCGCCGTCGGCTCGCCCTTGTACTTCAAATCCTGCGGCGAAACACCGATCGAGCAGAAGGGATGAAAGGTGTTGCGCGCGCCGATGCGGGTGTGCCCGTCGAGCACCACATGGGAGATCAGCGTGCAGCCCTCTCCCAGCACTACGTCGGGGCCAATCGTCGAAAACGGCCCAACGGTGCAGGATTCCGGCACGACGGCTCCGCGGGCAACGACCGCGCTTGGATGGATGCTCACTCTGCCTTCACCGCTTCCGCTGCGGGCTCAGCCTCGCGCACGCGCGGCACAATCGCGCAGCTCAGCGTGGCCTGGCAAGCTAGCTTGCCGTCCACCGTTGCCCTGGCTTCCATGCGTCCCATGCGGCTCTTGAAGGCCAGCACGTTCACCTCGATGCGCAGTTGATCGCCCGGCGTCACCTGATTGCGGAACTTGGCCTTCTCGATGCCCGTGAAGACCGCCAGCTTCTTGTCGCGGTCGGGAATCTCGCTCAACATGATGATGGCTCCGGCCTGGGCCATCGCCTCGATCACCAGCACGCCGGGCATAATCGGATAGTCGGGGAAATGCCCCTGAAATTGGGGCTCGTTCATGGTCACGTTCTTGATGGCGACCAGACGCTTGCCGCGCTCGAACTCGACGACTCTGTCAATCAACAGAAATGGGTAGCGATGGGGGAGTAAACCCAGGATCTCCTGGATGTCGAATGTCATTCATCTCTCCGGAACGCATAAATATAGCTGCTCAAGCGCTCCAAAGGATTATAAATCGGTGCTCCGTCCATGTGCTTTGTATGCTGCGCCGCGACTGCATTATCAGGTCGCCGCAGCCATAAAACGAGCCGGTCCTGGGTTCGGACCGGCTCGTTTTTATGAGATAGCCTGAGGATCGCGTGGACCCGCAAGGAAGTCGGGGTTAACCTCCTCCCGGCCCATTGTGGCAGCTATAGCAACCGATCTCCGTACCCGCCGCGAACGTATGTCCGGCGAGTGTCCGTGTGGTCTGGACGCGTGACAGAACCGTGCCGCGATAGTCGGTGCCGTGACAACCCTGGCATGTGGTTGCCCCGTTCTCATCGGCCACGTTCTGATGACGGCTCACCCACGACGTGCCGACAGGATGCAACCCGTGAGGCCCGCCGGTTGTGGCTGTTGGAACGGTCGAGTGGCACGCCGAGCACTCCACGAGTACGCCGGAGTGACCCTGCATGGCGATGCTTTGCACGTTGTCATTCACGATCGGTGTTGGGAACTCTGCGTGCGTCGATCCATGGCAAGCTCTCGCATTGCAGCCCGCCATGGCCGCTCGACAGTACGGAAGAGCGAATGACCGGTGTCAGGCGAATTCGGGTTTGTGGCAAAGGTATTGTCGGCTGGAGTCCTCAACGTGGTTCCGCTGGAGAAGGCTGAGGTATACGCCAGTGTCGTGTTGGTTGTGCTGGCCAGCCCGGTATGACATGACTGGCAGTTTGGCTCGTCGAACCAGCCGGTGCGCGTAGGACTGGCAAGCGCCGTCAGGTTGCCGTGGCAGCTCTGGCACTCAATGGCGTGCGTGCCTGAGGCAGTCACAAGCGTGCCCATGGCGCCGCGCAGGCACTGCGTCTTGGGTCCGGGATGGCAACTGTAGCATCCGTCGCGTGTCTGCACCGCATCCATGATGACGCCCAGCGCAGGATCGACCACGTGAGCATGAAATCCATGGATGGCCGTGGTAAACGGCTTGATCCCGGCAACTCCAGCCATGCCGGTAAACGCGTTGGCGTGGCATTGATAACAGAGAACCGGCCGGGTTGCCGTGGTGGCTTCGAGACCGGCAGGGTTATAGCCTACCTGCGTGGCTGCCGACTGGAAGAGCGCGGTGCTCTTGAATCGATCGTCGTGCAGACGCAGGATATTCAGCTTCATATCCTTCGCCGGATCGGCATTGTTCACCCAGCCTGCTGCCGGCATGGCTGCCGCGTTCGATCCCGAGGCATGGCAGGTGGCGCAGCCGACCTCGTCCGAGATTGGGAGCACGATGTCCGTGCTGGCCAGAACCGTACCCGCGGAGTTCTTGGCCTTCAGACGCATCATCGGGTAGTAGTTCACCGTCCCGTTGTCCGCGTAGTTGGTCATCGGAACGCCAATCGCCTCCCAGGTCTTGTCCGCCGTACTGAAGGTCATCGGCTGGGGAGTATTGGATGTGCCCGGCATGAACGAGCCCGCCAGACCCTCATCGGGTGCAGGATGGACCACCGGAAGCGTGAAAAAGTTCAGCAGCGAAACGTAATCCCAGAAATTTGTCTTGCCGGACGACGTCGTGTTGAGTGTGTTGGTCAGCGGATCGGGAATTGCCTCATAGGTGATCGTATAGCCGCCCGGCGTCGTTACCAGCGCCCCGGAGGTATCGATCAGATGAGCGTGAATGTCGTTGAACGGCGGCAGGAATGCAGCAATGCTGAAGTCCTGACCATCGTCGCAGTGCATCCCGAGGTCGTTCCAGCCAACCAGTTTGAAGGGGCCGCCAGTTACTGGAGAACTCACGACGAAGCTTACAGACACCGAGCGCGTGATGCCGTTTCCGGTGATGGTAATCGTCCCGTTGAGTATTCCCGCAGCCTGCCCCGCAATACTTGAGGAGACACTCAAGGTTGCTGGAGTTGTGCCTGTGGCAGGTGATACGGTAAGCCACGGCGCGCCGCTTACGGTGGCGGTAAAAGTGGCGTTGGGAGTCGCGCTCAAGGTCAGGTTCTGCGCCGCCGGGGAAGTACTGCCCGATATGCCAGAGAACGATAACGATGTCGGACTCACTGTGAATGTTGTAGCTGGGTTCACAGTGAAGGTCACTGGAACCGTGGAGGTGAGTCCGTTGCCAGTGATCGTGATTGTTCCGCTGAGTGTTCCTGCCGATAGTCCCGCAACGCTTGATGAAACCGTCAACGTAGCTGGTGTCGTGCCCGTTGCCGGTGAGACAGTCAGCCACGGCGCACCGCTTACAGCGGCAACATAAGTCGTGTTAGGAGCCGCGCTGATCGACAAGCTCTGCGCAACTGGCGATGTGCCGCCCGCCGTAGCAGAGAATGACAGAGAACCTGGGCTCACGTTCAGCGTTTTTGTTGCCGCCGAAATCGTAAGTGTCACAGGCACCCTGTGGTTATTTTCTCCAACCCGGATTGTGACGGTGCCGTTGAAAGTCCCCGCTGCCAACCCTGATGGATTCGCCGTGACTGTCAACGTCTGGGGAGTTGTGAGGCTGCCCGAAGGTGAGACGGAGAGCCAGGTTCGCCCCCCACTCGTTCCAGAAGCGCTCACTCCAATATTGACCGTTCTCGTCGCGGTGACCGACAACGATCCGCGAATGGATCTCGTACTTCCCGCCGTTGCGGTGAACGAAAACGAGGTTGGTGAAAGAGTGAGAGAACTACCACCATCTTGACCACGTGCCAACGGTGGCCAGACCGCACTGGCTACCAGGATCGCGAACGCCAACAATATCCGTATGCGTATCACTTTGATCCTCCTGATTGGGTCGTATATGCAGGCCTCGGGAGAGAAAGCGCCGCACACCTCTCCGACTTCGAAAGGCCAATTCAGGCCGGGCCAAAACGTCCTTTGCGGACACACCCATCCCTCTACCACCAGCGAGGAGGCCATCCAACAGGAGGACGCACAATCCCGGCAGTACTCAGAACCGAGGCGTGGAATCATTTCTTTCGCAGGAAGATCAAAAAGCACATTGTCGTTCCGATGTCGTCGTTTTCGTTTCACGGAATTCTAGACCTGTCATCCCCGCCCGCGCGCTCCGCTCTCCCGAGATTAGGCTCGGGGGCATTCTCCGCACTTGGAATGTTCAGCTCCGTGTTGCCTTGCCAAAATAGAAAAACTCTTACATCGGATGTGCTTGCAAGAGAAACATTCGCACATAGTGGACCGCGTCACTCCAAAATGTCAAGAGCAAAAATATGAGGAACCCATAGCCTGAAAGTCAAATGGAGATAGCACGAGAGTCTACATGCAGATGCATGAAATCGAGGCGGGTGCATCCTGGTCCGGAACGTCGGGAGAGAAAAGCATCGCCGAGCCAAAAAACGTGAGTGGTTGCCCGTGGAATTCTATAACTACTTCTTGATGCGCCGCTCGGCCGCTTCCACGCTCCAGAAGTCGGCCGGCAGATCCTGGTTGTAACTAACGTGGTCGATGAAATATTGCCGCGTCATATCCTCGTTCTTGTAGCGGGTGAGGGTAAAGGGCGTGGGCAGGCCGTCGAAGGTGTGGTAGTCGTCGTACTCCTCGGCGTCGAGGTTCTTGTCCTTGTAAACCGGGTCGCGCCATTCGAAGGTGCGTCGCATCGGCAGGTGGGTTTGCGTATCCATCAGGATCGTGACCGCCTCGTTCTGGGCGGAGATAAGCGTCACCTGGTCGGCCATGTGGCGCTCGGCCATCCGCTGGCCCTCGTAGATCAAAATCGTTTTGGGGTCGTTGAGCCACACCTTGACAGCGGTCTCGATCGAGTGGTCGCGGCGGCGCAGATAATCGTCGACAATATCCTTGGGCAGCGGAGCCTTGCCTTTGTAGGTCACCTCAGTGCCCGTGCGCCCGATGAAGAATTCCACCACGTCGCGGTGCTTGGTCAACTCCATGCGATCGCTATCGGGCCAGGCGTGGTACTCCCAGTACTCGGTGGTGCCGGGTTCGGGCTTGCCCTGGTAGAAGGCGGCGATGTGCCCATGGCGCATCTGGTTTTTCATGTTGAGCCAGGCCTGCCCGCCCAGGGCCTGCACCATGGCGTCCAGCGCCGCTCGCGCCTGCTTCGCGTTCTTTTGACCCACATCTTCCGCGGCTGTGGTCGCGGTCTGTGCACGCAGGTCGAGCGGCACGGCAATCATTGCAATGGCCAGCGCCACCGGCAAAACTCTGCGCATCGGTCTTCTCCCTAAACAGTTGGACGTGCACGGGCAGCCAATGCATCGCCTAAGTTCATCTTTAGAATGGACGTCGAGGGGAGCGGAAGGCAAACCCGTCGCGGAGGTTTGAGCCTCGGCAGGGTCGGTGGGAGACCGGAAGAGCGCCGAGCGTCAGATCGCGCGGACGACTCGCGCGGGGAGAGTGATGATGGCGCCTACCAGTTCCAGCACGCCGCCCACGGCGATCCCAACCACGCGGAATGGCAGCAGAAGCAGCCACACCAGCGGATAGAGCACCAAGGCCATCAGCGCCAGCGGCCAGCACAGCACAAAGAGAATGCAAAACAGGAGAAATTTCACCATGGCTTCATCTCCCGGCGTTCGGGCCTTCCCGAAGCGCTCTATTGAAGGATACGCTGGCGCGCGATAGGCGGTTCCCTTTCTTGCTCTCCACGACTGCCGCGGGTTACGGGTTGTGGAAAACTGGCCGGGATTCTAATGCAGATAAAGCGCCAGTCCGGGCAATAGAAATACCAGCTTACCGCAATCAAATCCTGCCCTCCGCACCTTTTTCGAGCAGATGCGAGAAGACGGCGCGAAGGAATCTGGGACCGCTTCCGGAGTCGGAGCGGGATCAGGCTCAGACGCAACCGCGCCAGAACTTGGGGCCGCTCCCTTGCCTTTCACAAAGACCGTGAACACCCCTGGCCTGGCTGCGACCGCCACTTTGCCGCAGCGATTGGGTGCGCTGAGCCCGTCGCGGCGGATCAACTCCACGCTGAAGCTGGAGTTTCCAGGGTGGAGCTGGCAGAGCGACTTCCTGCCCACCCAGACTTGCAGCCAGGGCAGGTTTGCCAACTGATTTGAGAGCCGCACTTGCCCCTGCGCGTCGGTCAGTACCTCCTGGCGGTAGATCTGTTCGCGCATGTCGTGAGCGTCATAGCCGCCGATCAGGACAAGATGGAGGCGGCCCAGCGGTTGCCCGTCCTTTCCGCCAAGGATGCGGACAGTGATGGGCTCATTGTGAACCGCCGGAAAGCTCTCGCTCACACCGCTTGCGGCAGCGGTCAAGAGCACAAGTCCAGCGGCAAAAGAGAGGGCGAGAGGTCGGATCACGCGTTGCACCTGAGAAAGCTATCGGCGCAACAACCTCAATCTGGAGATTTCTAATGTTTTTTGGCTTGAGCCGCAAGTTGTTTTTTGCGTTGGCGGATCAGTTTGCCGCGCTCGTTCTCCGGCAGGTCAAGAATGGCTTTGGTGCGCCTGGGAAGCTTTTGGTAGACGAGCGCGTGGGCGCGGGTTACCTCTTCCTCGATCTCCCGGGGGCGTAGCGCGTCCCACCGCTCCAGAGCCACCCAGCTGTGGTTGAACATGTAGGGCGCGGGACAGATGCCTTCATTTTCGAGCAGTTCGTGGTACCGTTCGGCTCCGCAGTGGAAGGAGAAGACGCCGGTTCGGGCGCCGTCAATGTCGGTCATGGCAAACATCTTGCCGCCGGCCTCGCGGTCTCCGACCCAGTAAGCCAGATAGTGCTTCCACTTGATGAGCTCGACTACGTGGGGAAGGCTGAGACAGATGGATCGGATGCGCTCACTGTCCATTTTCTGAGTGTAAGGCGGAAGACGCACGGCGCGCACCATCACTTCTTTGCCGTCTTAGCCTCGGCTTGCGCTGCGAGTAGCTTCTTCCGCTCACGGACGATTTTCGCGCGTTCCTTCTCCGGCATAGCCAGCACGGCCTTGGTGCGTTTGGGAAGCTTTTCGTAGATCAGAGCATGGGCGCGCGCCAGCTCCTCTTCGATCTCGCGCGGGCGGAGCGCATCCCACCGCTCCAGCGCGACCCACCATGCCCTGGCCAGATGCGGCGCGGGCCGGATGCCGTCGTTCTCAAGCAACTCGTGGAATCGTTCGGCGCCGCAATGGAAGGCGAGTACGACGTCTCCCATGCCGTCGACGTTGGTCAAGGCGAACATCTTGCCGCCGATCTCGCGGTCGCCTACCCAGTAGACAAGAACCTCGCCCCAGTTGAGGGTCTCGGTCACGTGAGGCAACTCAAAACAAATTGCTCGTATGCGCTCGTTGTCCATGGCAAAAGTGTAAGGCGAAAGCCGCGCCTGGGGAAGGACGACTCGAATCGCGCTCGCCGGTCCCTCCTCTTCCAGAATAATCGGCGCAAGTCAAGGTAGCTCGGCTCTCAACCGCACCTCAAAAAATACAGGGCAGGAGGACGAAATGGGCAGAGATTCTTTGGACTCGGTACGGCAATTTGCCGTACAATGAAAGGTGTGGTCATGATAGGAGAAGCAGTGCCCCAACTTCAGACATCTCGAGTTGCACGCCTCGAAGCTCGCATTTCGCAGGATTTGAAGCATCGCTTGGAATACGCGGCTTCGCTGCGGGGGACTACGCTTACGGAGTTCGTCGTTCAAAGTGCCCAGGAGGCAGCCACGCGCGCCATTCGTGAAAATAAGGCGCTGACCATGAGCGAGCGGGCAAGCGTAGCCTTCGCGGAACTCCTTCTGAATCCTCCACGGCCGAACCAAAAGGCGATGGCGGCCGCCAAGAGATACAAATCTTTACTTGGTAAACAGATCGTGAGCAAATAATGCCCGCGGCTCGCCAAGATCCACCTATCGCGATTGAAGTTCTCGACAAAAATCGACATGATCGAATGGGATTTGATTGTGGCGTGCCTGCCCTCAACACCTATCTCCAGCGCCAGGCGGCTCAGGACGTGGAGAAGCGCGCCGCTGTGGTGTATGTAGCCATCATCGAGCCTCCCGTCATTGCCGGCTATTACACGCTCTCTCAATACAGCATCGAACTAGCGCGACTTCCAGAGACAGTAGCGAAGAGGCTGGCTCGCTACCCTGTAGTCTCCGCCACCCTGTTGGGCCGTCTTGCCATTTCAGGCTTACTGCAAGGCCAAAGACTGGGCGAGACGCTGCTCTTCGATGCTCTGCGCCGCTCCCTCGCCCAAAGCGCAAACATTGCTTCAGCGGGCGTGGTTGTGGATGCCAAAGATGAACATGCGGCAACTTTTTACAGAAAGTACGGCTTTCTCGCAATCATTGATGTGGACCATCGTCTCTTCCTGCCCATGAAGACGATTCAGCAGATGTTCTAAGGGATTCGTCGCTCAGGTCCCTCCCTGAAGATCATTCGCGAACGACTCGGAGTTCAGAACTTTGCCTCATACGCACGGAAGCGCCGCTCCAGCTCCCACTGCGCGGCGGCCTTTTCGCTGCCGTCGAGTAAGCCCTTACATGCGGCGACAGGCTTGTCGGCGCCCAGGGTTTGCCCCTTGCACGCAGCCGCCGGCGCGGTGAAGGCGTCGGGAGCTGCCCACAGGCTGGCTCCGGACAGAAAAGCGTGTTCCATACCGGTGCGAGCGAACTGCTTCAGATCCTGATAAGTGAGGTGGTAGCCCAGCGCCGCGTGAATATACTCGTCGGTGATCTCGATGCGGCTCACGCCCTCATCGTCGGTTGAGAGCGCCACCGGGACATGAGCCGCGCGGTACATCTGGAAGGGATGATCGGCGCCCTGCACTCCCAGAATTCCTTTGTTGGAGCTGAGATTGATCTCCACCATCAAGTGCCTCTGCGCCATCTCCTTCAGAAGGCCGCGGGCATCGTCCTCAGACATCACATCGACGCCGTGGCCGATGCGTTCGGCGTGACCCAGCTCAACCGCCTGCCGGACGTGGAAGCGCAGTCCTTCGGGCGGCACAAGCCCAGGCGCAAGCTCGCCCGCATGCAGGCTGATGTGGACCTTGGGGTAGACCGAGTGCAGATAATCCAGCATCTTCATCTGCAGGGTGTAGTCGCGCATCGAGATGAAGCCGTCCTCGGGCTGGACAAAGTTGATCCCGACCCAGGTCGGTTCGTGGGCGTCCATGCTCGCCTGGACGGTCTCAAAGCCGAGCAGCGCCTGCGCAAAGACCTGCTCCGGCGGCGCCCCGCGCAGCACCTGGTAGATATAGCGGACCGTCACGCTGCATGCCGGCGCGGCCTGCGGAGTGCCGCAGTGCTCGATATCGCGCCGCAACGCCTCGGCCGCCCGCACATCCTCGCGGTCCACGAAGATCTCTTCGCGCACGTTCAGGGCGAGCAGCGTCTGGCGGTATTGGGCAAAGTCCACGTTCAGAGGGTTCTGGCTGGCCATCTCGGCGGCGTGCGAAAAGATCGGCGTTTCCATCAGTTCGATGTACTGCTGATTTTGCGCGGCGGCCCGGCTGGCCACCTCGTCCACCCACTCGCCGATGTGCTTTTTGCTCAGCCCTCCGAAGCGCCCGAAGGTGGCAAAGAACTGATCGTGGCCGCTGAATCCACTGGTCGGCACGAAGCTGCGCATCGAGAAGGCGTCGACCAGCCGGTCGTAGAGCGTCTGGTTCGAGGGGAGCTGCGTGGCCGCCACCAGAGGCGCTGTGCAAGGAGGCTTGGCAAAGCTGAGGGCCGCCGGGTCCACGCAAAGCCCGTCCTCGCCGGCATCGCGGATAAACGTCTCGGCATAGACCGCGCCGGAGAGGTGGACGTGCAGGTCCGCCCCCTTCGGGAACTGGCCCAGAAAGCCGCGCAGGGCCTCCGGTCCGTCCTTGAGCGCAGCATCATAGGCGTGGGAGGCGCGAGCCTCCGGTGGACCCGCCTGAGCATGGGCCGGAGGCTGGACAACGGCAATCAGAGCGACGACGGCGAGAGAGGCGGCAAGGCAAACGGGGAGGCGCATGATGCCTACCAGTGTAGAGCAAGGAGGAGCGGTATGACCTTGCCGCAGCTCAAGTTTGGCGCTCGAAGTGGGGAATTGATATACTGGTTCAGTTGTTGCAGACGACTGTTCGTGGACACCCACTCTTCTCCGGCCAACCGGAATCCGCGCGGGAAATTGCAACGCGAAGTTTGCACTGAGGCCAGATAGCTCAGTGGTAGAGCGCGGCCCTGAAAAGGCCGGCGTCGGCGGTTCAATCCCGTCTCTGGCCACCACATTCTAAACGACTTAGTGAAAACCAAAAACAGGCTTTTTTAGCCGCGGGAACAATACGGGAACATTTCACGCGCTGTGTTCCTCCCTCCTGTTTTTTTGTTCCCTCTTTTGTTCCCCTGTTCCCTGATCCAGCAATTTCCAAAGTTCGCGCGCCGTGTTGCCGGTCCTGGCAATGTGGCCGCGTCCCAGCTTCGCATAGCGCTCCGTCATTTTGATATTCGCTTGGCCGAGGATCTTCGCAAGTTCGTAAAGATCGCCGCCGTTCATCATGTACCAGGACGCGAAGGTGTGCCGCAGATCGTGAAAACGGAAGTTCGTGATCTTCGCCCGTCTGAGCAAATCCTCGAAGCTCCCTTCCAGCCTGCGCCGCTTGCCTTCTGCCCTTTTCCGCGGCGGGAATATTCGAGCTTTCGGAATGGGGGAACGAATTTGACCCAATATTGGAGTGAACTGGCACTCAGACACAATGCCAGCCAGGATCTGGTTTGTCGACGCAACCTTCCTTGTTCGAACTCTTGACGACAACCGCAATCATTATGTGAAGGCTGGTCGGGGGCCGGAATCAGTGGCCACTCCCGTTAAAGATGCCACATCGGCGTTTACCGGGAGTAATCCGGGGAATCGTGTGTATCGGGCCCCCCCTACGAGCGGTACGGAGAGTCCTTTTAGAAGAACATCAGTTGGGGGAGTTCTCGCGATGCCTCAGGATCTAGAACAATCCTCTTTCGGCCAGACTCTTCGATCACCCTCAGTTTCAAGCCATAGCCGTGTCCAATCGCTATTCCGTTACGGCGAAATTGAATCTCTATCGAGTATTCACCGGCTGGGATTCCCTCCAGCTTTTCAACCGCAAACTGTCCCCATCCGGTGCCGTCGCTGCTGCTACCGTACCCAGCATCCTTCACCTCGAACATCTTGCCTGTTTTCCGGTCGATAAGAACTGTGGACTGCGATACATCAGTTCTTAGCCGGAACACTTCGGTCTGGTAGCCATGTTGGCGATATTGGCCGAAGAACATCGGTTCGAGCCACTCTGGAGGCGCGCATCCCGGCCTGGGTTCGATGCTGATGATGCTGGCGGCCTCGCTGGACGGCGGCGCCAAATCCAAAAACAACTTATAGCTCTTGCTTAGGAGCACATCTTCGATTTCGAAACGCAGTGCATCGGATTTTGCGGCTTTGTAAACCGTCTTGGCCAAGGCTACGTTTGTCGGCTCGCCGAGGTCCAGAAAACGCAGGCACATTCCGCGCAGTGCAGCGTCGTCGTGGGGATCGGAAAAGATCGAGCGCGAGACCTCCACGATTCGGGAAGCCATCGAAGCAAGCGCAGGAGCATCGATAGGCAAAACCTTTGCGACCCCAGAATACGGATGACCCCATGCGCTGTTGAATAACAGAAAATAAAGCGCCGTGCGCCTAATTTCCATCTGCCTGTTTTTATCAGCTAAGACATTCAGAAGAAATCCAGCCCGTTGTGCCCTGAAAGTCTCGGTTGCTTCTTTTGAACGGATGACATCCTGCGTTGGTTGAAAAAAACCTTCTGCGGAGCTCTGCGATATCATCTCGCTGGCAAGCGCCTCGGCACGCAGCAGTAAGTCAGGATCGTTTCGGCTTTTGATGTGCCTAATGGCATCTTCCCGGATGGCCGAGGCAGTTCGGATTGCGCAATCGCTCGTATCACTGGAGGTAGCATCCACAAAGTGCAGCAAACGTGGCACATCCTCCGCGGTTGATTCGTGGTCGAGAAGCGTCCGGGCGGGTTCCACCGAGCAGATGGCCTCGGTGATCTTCTGCTTTTCCTCGCTGAGAGTGGGAAACTTGCGCGCATCATCCTTGGTGAGAGGCTTGTCGGTCGGGAACCAAGGGTAGCCTTCCGGGGAGTATCGTCCAGGATTCATCGGCTGCCAGTATGAATGTACGTGGCCGAATGGATCGACAAGCTCAACGCCGGAAGGAACGATAGCATAGGGCGCTTTCTCAAATTCCTTGTAAAGGAAGCTGAGCTTTCTCGGACGGTTGTCGAGGAATAGAACTAGCCGGTCGCCGGGCTTGATTTTGGCAAAATAGGAAAGGTAGCCATCGATCTGATCCAGGCGCGAACCGATAGGCAGAGTTCCCAACAGCGTTTCCTGGACCGTGGCAATCTTGTGTTTCGCTTCGTCGGTGGATATCTGAGCTATGACAATGTCCGTGCTCAAATAAGTCTTTGAATTGAGATCATAGGCGGGCATGTTCATTGCGGGAAGCCGCGAAGGAACCAATGCGATCAGCAGGATAAACGCAGGGGTTGCGAAAGCACACGTGCGAGTCTTCTTACAAACCAAACTTCACCTCCGCCTAAGCCTGGACTAGTGTACTCCGCTTGCCGATTAATACCCGAAAGTCGCCTTCTCGACTGTTTTCCGCTATCTCTGGGTTCCGAGCGAACGACCGGCAATCCTTCTCTAACTCCATTTTGCTCGCGTTTCCGCTCCAGGATCCGCTGACCGAATTATGCCAGTGGTAGGATCGGACTGATGGCGCCCATCAAAATCGACCCCCGCAAAGTCCGCGAATTCAAAGACGTCGAGCGTTTTTACAAGTGGCTAGGAAAGCACCACGACAATGAATCTGAGCTCTGGATCAAGATCCACAAAGTGGATTCGGGGCTCAGGTCGATTACGCCCAAGGAAGCTATCGACGTTGCGCTCTGCTGGGGCTGGATCGACGCGGTGCGCAAGGGGTTCGACGACAAGAGCTACCTGCAACGCTACACACCGCGCGGCAGGAGCAGCACCTGGAGCCAAATCAACGTCGACAACGTCGCACGCCTGATTAAGGAAGGCCGGATGACCGAGCACGGACTGAAGCATGTCCAAGCGGCCAAGGCCGACGGGCGCTGGGATCGCGCCTACAGGAGCGGCAAGATGATGAAGATCCCCGGCGATCTTCAGGTTGCCATCGAAGCTGAGCCGAGGGCAAAGGCAATGCTGGAGAAACTCAGCGAGCAAAACCGCTTTGCGCTCGCCTTTCGCGTCCACAATATGAAGACGGAAGCCGGACGGAAGAAGAAGATCGAGAGCTTCGTCGAAATGCTCAAGCGCCGAGAGACGATTTATCCGCAGGCCAAGAAATGAGCCTTCGGACGCACTTCGCAACTATTGCGCTGCCACACTTCCGTTCATTTTTGTGGATTATGGATTCGGCGAGGCTCAGAAAT
This sequence comes from uncultured Acidobacteriaceae bacterium, assembly GCA_963843625.1. Classification (GTDB taxonomy): domain Bacteria; phylum Acidobacteriota; class Terriglobia; order Terriglobales; family Acidobacteriaceae; genus Telmatobacter. Next base: position 9,906 of record CAWJLK010000007.1, on the reverse strand, counting down.
TTTAACCTGAGAGCTTCCCCGTTCTCCGAATTTGTCGCCACGGTTAGCGTTCTCGATTAGTCCTGGCAAGTCTTAGTGCAAGTCACCAAGTGTCATGTTTTCTGGACGTCTTGACAAAGCTCTCGCGCCCTCTCATGCGGGACATCGGAGAGATGAAGTCCATCAATCCCGTGTCGCCGTCCATGAGCTCTACTTCATCGATCAGGAGGCGCGCGTTGCTGGGATCCTTCAGCTTTGATGCAAATCCCATCTTCTCGCTTGGGTTTGTTATGAAATAGCCGATTTTCCAGTTCATTGCCAGATAGGTCAGAGAGTTCATCTTGATTTCTTGAGGATCACGGAGAGCCGCTTCGGATAGCTCAGCTATCGAATCCTTCTTCTCGGCCGCGTCCGGCGTCATGGCCCAGCAGAAAGCCAGTAGCAGCGGGATGTTGAATGCAATTCTGCGATTGGCGGTCATGGGTCCGGTCACTCTTTCCGCAATCTCTTTTGCTGAAACTACCAAGACAACGCCTTGCGCAACACCGGTTCGATATTGTCCGCCATGCGCAGGTGTTGCGCTTTGGTGGGGTGGCTATCGCAACCGTTGCCGGGATAATGCGTTGCCTGCACCCACTGGATGCGCGCATCGGCTGTCTTTCCCACCGCTTCCTGGATGTACTTGGGCAAGAGCGAGTTTGTGACAATCGCACCCTCGGTGACAATGATCGCCGTCTAGAGGATTCCTTTCAGCTTCGCGGGCCGGTCGCCACCCAGAATCCAGACCACATTGCTTCGATCTTTGAGACGGTCGGCCAAGTAGTGCGCAAAGAAATGTGCATCAGGCAGATTGTCGTTACGAAACAAGCGCGGGCCAGTACCCCAGGGCGCGGTCAGCTTGTCGCCCCAGATAGGAACCAGTGCCACTTAAAGTCCGTCGGCTGCCGCCTCCTCCACAATCTCGACGATGCGGTCGAAATACGCCGGATTAGGCTTGCGGGGATCGTTGTCGATCAGCGGTAAGAGCCCCAGTGCGCTGGGCTTTGTAATGCCATCAAACTCCGACAAGACTACGGTCTGAATGATGGTATAGCCCTGCTGGCTTCGGGTGTGCAGATAATAGCTGGCCTCTTCGCGCGTAGTGTGGTGAATCAGGTCCTATGCAGTATCACCCAACCAGAAGAACGGCCGTCCATCCGAGGTTTCAAGAAGATGCCCATCCGCATGAACGCGGATGGAAGGCAGCGGCTTCGTGCCGGAGGAGGACTGACCCTGGGCTCCAGCCGGTGGGTTGAGAATCAAAACAAAAAGCGCGCTGAGCACCAAAGATAAAGAGGAATGTTTTTTCATAGTGCCTCTGTCCTATTCCAGTTGACTTCATTACTACCCGGAGGCATTGGCAGTGACGCGGAATACGGCATAAATCATCTTCTGCGGCCTCTTCCACATCTGTGAGGGAACCTCAGCGACTGCAAGCCAGAGAATCCCTGGACGAGGAAGGCCAAGCAACGGTAGAAAACTCCTATCAGATACCGCAGCGATTCCTGTCGCACAAGAGCCTTCATCGTGGCGGGCTGATTCTTTCTCCGTGGGGCCGTGCGGTTGAATCGTATATCCATGAGCGCCGGGGAGACGACTGCCTTTGGCACATGGGACGGATTGCCAACTTCCGCCACTGTTCAATATCAACGCGATTTCGTCGAGGATCTGACTCTAGCCAGCTACCTCCAACATCAGAGATGCACCCTCTAGTCCCAACGCTTCGGCCTTCACCTCGACTAATCCTTGCTTGCCGGTTGGCCTCACCACGAGAACACACTCACCGTGAAATGTGTTTCGCCGCGGCTGGCGGAAGCTGGCTGCATCCTTCGGATTCGCGTTGCCCAGAGCAGCCAACTCGCCTGCACCGGTGACGGTAAAGCTCACCGGAATCACCGCATCCGGCAACAACCGGCCAGCTTCGTCCACGACCTGAACCATGACATAGCTCAGATCGTCGCGCGTGTTTTTCAATTTGGTGCGATCGGGGCGCAGCAGCAGTTTGTTCGCCTTGCCCGCCGTGGTGAACGCTATGCTCCCTATCTGGTCTCCACCCTGGTATGCCACGGCCTGAAGCTCGCCGGGCGCATAGGGCACGGTAAACTCCGCTTTCAAGGAATCCTTCTCCGTCAGCGTCTTCGATTCCAATTCCTTCCCGTTCAGCAGCAGCGTCACCTTGTCGCCTCGGGTATATACGCGCACTGTGAGCGGCGTTCCCTCCATACCGGGCCACGTCCAGCTTCGCAGTTCGTCGCTCCAGCCCCACCTGCTGATGTGCTCCTTCCAATGTTCCGGCACCGGTCTCTGCACCGCCATCTCCACCTTGCTCCGGCGCCAGACCACATCGCGAAAGTAGGACTGTGGCTTCTTGTTGCCGATCAAGTCAATGTCGCCGCAATAGGAATTGAACCATGGATAAGGCTGCGAGAATTCATCATGCGCATCGCCTGAGCTGATGGTTGCGTGTCCGATCCCAGACTCACCCAGGTAGTCGATTGCCGTCCACACAAAGTCGCCCAGAACATACTTGTTCTTCTCCACCGCTTGCCAGTTTTGGAAAGCCTCATTGGGGAACGACTCCGTCCCCATCATCACGCGCTCAGGATACTTCGCGTGGTCGTTCTCGTAATCAGACCACTCATAGTTGTATCCGCCCACGTCCAGATAGGTGAACGCCGGCTGCATATCCTGCCACTTCTGACCCGGATGATCCCACGCGGAGCAGATCGCCGCCGTGACCGGCCGGGTCGGGTCCAGCTTGTGCGCAGCCGCTTGCAGCGCTTTGCCGATTTCCACTCCACGCAGGTCCGCCCGCTCATGGATTTCGTTTCCGATGCTCCAGAAAACCACGCTTGGATGATTGCGGTCGCGCAGGATCATCGCCTCCAGATCGCGTTGCCACCAATCTTTGAAATACAGGTGGTAATCCTGCGGATTCTTGTTGCCAGCTTCCCAGCAGTCGAAAGCCTCATCGATCACCACCATGCCAACGCGGTCGCACGCATCCAGAAAGTCGCGCGAGGGCGGATTGTGGCTGGTGCGGATCGCGTTATATCCGCTCGCCTTTAGCGTCTGAACGCGGCGCTCCTCGGCGCGTGGAATACAGGCTGAGCCCAACAAGCCGTTGTCGTGGTGCACACAACCGCCCTGTAGCTTCTGGGTCGCGCCATTGATGCGCAGCCCGCCGGCCGAATCGATTTCGATCTTGCGTATTCCCAGGTTTAGCGCCCTCGCATCGCCGACCTCTCCGGCACTCTCAACAACAACCTCTGCTCGATAAAGATTCGGCTCCGCAGGCGACCACAACTTCGGATTCGAAACCTTAATCGAGGAAGTAGCAATCGCCTTTCCGCGCGCGCCCACGGTGACCGGAACAGAGGCTTCGCCTACCGAAACACCCACCTCATCCAGTAGCCGCACTCGCACCGTTGCCCTGCGAACCGCAGGTGCGCCGTTCTCCACCGTCACATCCAACTTCACCGTCGCCGCGTCCTTCGCAACCTGCGGCGTCGTCACGCTGACGCCGAACTCAGGAATCCGCAAATCTCCCGCCACGTTCAACCAGACCTTGCGGAAGATGCCCGAACCCGAATACCACCGGCTGTTGCGTCCCGTGTTGTTCACCTTTACGGCGACTACGTTTCTGCCGTCCTTCAGGTGCGGTGTTACGTCGAATGCAAACGGCGTGTAGCCATAGGGATGGTTCCCCAACTTCACGCCATTGATCCACACATCACAATTCATGTAGACGCCTTCGAAGCGGAGCTCAACCTGGCCGCCATCAGTGACCTTAGGCTTGTCGAAGGCCTTGCGATACAAGCCCACGCCTCCCACGGTCCAGCCGGTCGCGATCTGGCCTTCACTCGCATAGGCATCAAAGGGTCCAGTCTTCAAGGGAATGGTTCCCTCGGTCCAGATCGAACCCGTGCTCTCCGGTTCGACGCCTGGAAGGTCCTCTATGCTCCAATCATGCGGCACATCCAGCACGCGCCACGATGTGTCATCGAATGCTGCCGCCTCTGCGCCATCCAGGTCGCCTCGATGGAAGCGCCAGTCGTCGGTAAACGCAATGGCGCCAAATTTCCTCATGGCATCTTCAGGCCAGGCGGACGCTGCACTTTTCTTCGCCTTCTCGGCCATTGCGTCCACGGGCAATACCGCGGCCGCCGCCACTCCGGTCAATCCCTGCAATGCCTCGCGCCGCGTCCATGTAAGTTGCTTTTCGTCACCGCTCATTGCATCCACGCCTTTCATTTTCACCTTCCCACAGATATGACCATACCACTGCAACTCCGCTATACGTCGCAGAGGTCGACAGCCTGACGCAGACTCGCGAGCGGATCTCCGACTGACATAAACTCGTGCGCCACATACCCTTTGAAATCCAAGGCCGCAATCGCCTTCATCACACCGGTCCAATGGATTTCCTGCTGGTCATTCAACTCGTGCCTGCCGGGAACGCCTCCGGTATGAAAGTGTCCCAACCAACGGATGTTGTCGCGGATGGTCTGAATCAAATCGCCCTCCATGATCTGCATGTGATAAATGTCGTAGAGCAGCTTCACATTGGGCGAGTCGACTTCTTTGACTACCGACACACCCCACGCGGTGTGGTCGGCCATATAGTCATGATGATCCTTGCGGCTGTTCAGCAGTTCAAGATTGATCGTGACTCCATGATCTTCGGCGATTCTCTTTAGTCGCATCAAGCCGGTCACAGTGTTTCTTGCGCCCCCTTCATCTGGCATTCCATTGCGATTGCCAGAGAATGCGATCACGTTGGGAACGCCCATCTTCGCTGCCAGTGGAATATTTTTTTGAAAGGCCGTTTCGATTGCGGCATGGTTCTCTACGCGATTCAAGCCATTGGGTATCTCTCCTCCACCGGCGTAGCCCATGGTGCAGATCATTCCGTACTTCCGAGGAATACTCCATTCTTCAGGCTGCAAAAGATCGATGCCTTTCAAGCCAATGCTTGCGGAATAGGCGCAAAGATCGTCAAGAGCAATTCCTTGATAGCACCAGCGGCAAACTGCCTGATGGATTCGTCCCTTTCGAGAGACCTTGTCCATCATGCCACCGACAGGCGCCTCTGCAAGGCCGATCGCGGGCGTTATGGCGAGTGCGATTCCCGCCTTCAAAATATCGCGCCGAAGTACTCTCCGTGTGTTCATGATCGCCCCTCTCTTCGGTTCAACTCTCTACTCATCGCTTTGTCTTGTTTCCTTTCTTAAAATAGAAGCGCCAGAAGTTTGTGGTTTCGTTGTGACTTGAAGACGACTATTGCGTGCCGAAGGGAGACGCCGAAAGGTTCTCCCTGACATAGGTGAGGTCCCAAAATGTCTCCGCCGCAGTCGGCTCCTTGAGTTTCGGCAGAACCTGACGCGCGTTTGAGAACCAGCGTTGCACTCGCCTGTCGTCAGTGTGAAAATTCTGCAAAGCCTTGAGCAAGGGCTTGTTGAACGGGTGGCTGCGAAGAGTGAACGAATTCGCGAGATGTTGTGTCGTGGGAACAGTGACTGATGTTTCGGATGGATCTTCCCATCGGGCACTCACGGTGATGGCATCCTGAGCGAACGACCGGCCAGTAGCGAACACCGCAACTGAATTCGTTAGCCATGTCAACCGAGACTTTGTAATCATCTTGCGTGATACCTCTCGCAAATATTTTTTAACATACGCAGCCGCCCTGAATAGGTTGGGAACGTCGTTACGCACTCCGAAGTCCGATAGCTGTACTTGTGCTCCGCCTCCCCATTCACCACTTCCTCCTCCAACTGCGGCATTCCGGCCGGGGTTCGATTCATATGCCCGACAACACGTCGTTGTTGAGGAAACTCCAACAGCACGAAGACATCGCATTCAGTGTGAAAACATCAGAGTTGCGTTATCGGAACGATGGCGGGCGGTTTTCTAACGCTCTGCCGCGGTCCTTGTTGGGAAGACCGCTGGTGGTGAACTCCAGTCGGGTGGTTCCGGGGTGAATCTTCTCGATCGGCAGCCAGGTATTGCTGAAAGTCGTACCGTTGAGAGAGACCTTCTGCACGTAGAATCCATCTCCCTTGCGGATGATGATCAGAGTCCGGCCTCCGGAGAGTCGTAAGGTTGCTTTGTCGAACAGAGGCGTTCCGAGCACGACTCCGCCAACGCCGGGAACCGCCGGGTAGAAGCCCAGCGCATTCCATACATAGACCCCTGATGTCGCTCCCAGATCGTCGTTGCCGGGAATCCCCTCTGGAGCGGCCTTAAAGTCCTCCTCGTTGATACGCGTGATCACTTCCTGGCTCTTCCAGGGCTGGCCGGCGAAAGTGTAAGCATAAGGAACGACGAAATCCGGCTCGTTTTCAATGTTGTAGCAGGGCGGTATAAAAGATCTTGCGCTGATCGGCATTGCCGCCCTCGATGGCCAATCGGTCGAGCAGCGTGGTCCAAAGCTTCCGCGCGCGGGCGTGTACGGTTTCGAAATCCCAGCCAGGAATCTCCTTGTCGAGGTTGTTGCGCGCAGCCTCTTCGCTGACGAAAGAGATCCCGACCTTGTACTCGATCTCGCGTTCGTTGCCGAAGTCCAGCCATGCCCCAGTGTGCTTGCCCTTTGCTGCTTTCTTGTCGCTGGAGGTGGTTTCGTCTTGCCAGAGCGCCGAGGATTTGTAAGGTTTGTTGAAGCGGCCCGCAACATAAATCTTGTAGTGGGATTCCGGTCCGCAAAAACCGCCCGCTGCCGAGGCGCCGGTAAATGAAGTATCTGAATTCAACTCGATCTGATTGCCATATGCCGCCCGGCTGGTGGGGTCTCCGGCCACCGGAGGTGCATACAGGTTGGCGCTCGATCCGGCGTTGATCAGTAATCGAGAGGCCACGCCCTCGGGAAAGACAAAATGGGCGATTCCTGCGCGCTCGGCGACCGCAATCTCGACGCGAATGCCATTCGTCAGTGTGACGGCATAGAAGCCAGGGTGCGCCTCTTCCTTGGAGTGCTCAAAAGCAGTGGAATGCGCAGCAACCTCCTGCCCAGGAACGACAGTGAGCGCGCCCAACGTGGGCAGCACGGCAAAGTCGCCATAGAGCGGGCATCCCGCTCCGCTGATGTGGGTCAGGCTGAAGCCCTTGATCTGCTTGTCGTTGTATGAATACCAGGCGTCGTGGTTGGTATCGGGGCTCCATTGCATCATGCCAAAGGGCAAAGTCGCGCCGGGAAATGTGTTTCCGCCGGCGGCGGTTCCGATCAACGGATCAACCGTGTCGTAAGCCAGAGAGGTGGATTGAGCGGAAGCGGCAATCGAGGCCAGAAGTGAGAGCGAAACCAGGGCGGAGCGCAATGTACAAACAGGTTGCATCAATGGATTCTCATGGCGAGGGAACTCACAGTTCTTGTGGCTCGATGCGACAATGATCTTAAATCACGGAGGCCAGGGTCCGTTTAGGCAGCACAGGCGCTGTGCGCCTTCACTTGGCGAATGTTAAAAACGGGAAAGGCAAGACACGATCCTCTTGATGGTGTCGTTCGATGCGCGGTATTTCAGAAGTTCTTCGGTTGATGGAATACAGACGCACTCAACCAGCGAACGCACGAATGATTTTGCATTAAGCCGAAGATATGTCAGGGGGTTGAGCTACTATCCAAATCGTCTTTTGACCATTTTGGACGTATGATCGGCAATTCTTCCCCAACCAGGTATTGGGCCTTTGCGGATCCTCTGGCGAGCGCCCACTTCAGAATTGGAGGGATCGCTTTCCAAGCAGAGGGTCTGTAGCTAAGAAGGTGAAACGGTCTCATCATCATGGATTGATTTCCATGATGTCCTGCGAAATTAACGACCGATCTACGATGGACTTCTTCCTCATCGAGCAGTCCGCTTGACGGGATAGCCCTGCCAAACGTACTCCAGAGCCTCAGGCAGCGTCTGTTGTTTCACGGCGCGGTCGACGTGACCGGCGTTGCGTGCGAAGACAAACTGATAGTGATAGCCTTTGGCGGCCAGCACCCTGGCCATCTTCTCGTTGGCGACAACCCAGTCGTGCATATTGTCGTCCATGGGATTGGGATTGAGGAGATCCCGGTCGCCCACTTCCATCCAGATGCGAATCGGCTTAACGGAGGTATTCGGGAATCAGATGCTCATGAAACTCCCAGGCACCGTGCGGAGTCTGCGGATTGTAGGGCCACTGCTGGTTGACATAGGTTCCCGAGTAAGTGAGAACCCGGTGATACCAGCTCAGGATGATACCAGGCCATGATCAGCGCGCAGGAGCCACCGGAGCTGCCGCCCATGGTGGCTCGGGCATCGGGATCGTGAGTCAGTTTTACATGGGCCTGCGCTTCGACCAGAGGCAGGACTTCCGTTTCGACGAACTCGGCATAGCGGCCTGACATCGTATCGTATTCGAGGCCGCGTTCGCTACCCTGCGCGTCGCCTCAGCCATTGCCGATGGAGATAGCGACATGGACGGGAACTCGGTGCTCGGCGATGAGATTGTCCAGAGCTGTAAACAACGCGCGGTCGGGCCCGTCCGCACCGACAATGAAAGGCGCTGCGGTGCCGGGAACATATTGCGCAGGAACGTAGACGGCCACGTGGCGCGTGTAGGGAGCGGGATGGCTGGTGGTGACGATGAGTTTGGCGGGATTGGCCGGATCAGGAGTGCCGAAGGTTCCGGACTCGCGGGCGATGCCGGGATAGATCTTGCTATCGGCCGAACTCATGGTGAACTCGTAGACCGTTCCTTGCGGCACGCCGTGCTGCACGGACATCTCCGGAGCGGGATTATGTGTGGGGCCAATGATGAAGTTTCCGTCGGCATCTGCGGGAGGGTTGATGCCGTCGGGCAATTCTTTCGCAGAGACATAGCCGGGCGTGTTGGGATCGCGGGTGGGCGGCGTGGGGCGCGGCGGTTGCGCTGAACCTGTTAGGGGAGGAGGGGGCGTGGGCGTCTGAGGGAATGCCTCCGTTGCGGGAGCAATCAGACAAAGGGCGGCAATGAGAGTCAACGAGACTGTTGAATTGAGTAGAAAAGGCAGGGGGAACCTTCCTGGTGTTTCGGGCACTTTGAATCGGAGGCCAACCGACAACTGCGAAGGCCATTGGTCGACGATCTGCTCGGATTTGAAATCAGTGAACCCAACCGTCCCGTACCCATCATCGAACTAAGCGGTTCGACAATCAAGCGGCAATCTACTGGGGTACTCGTTCCCCGTTTACCCAATACTCAACCTGATCCGCCTCGACAGGCGCAGGTACCTCCCAGCGATTCATCATCCCCGATATAGCCTTTGCGGGCACAACCGCTGCACGATTGCCGGATTTACGCCGCCACGCCTTGGTCACGCAAGAGCTTCGCGATCGCTGGTTCGCTCGCCCTGCTCGGCTGCGCCTTCTATCTGGTTCTTGTTCATCGGACCGCAGCTTCGCTCCACGCTTCCTCCCCACGCTCGGTCACCCTCATGCAATTGCGCTTCACTTCGTTCGCTGTGACCAGCTTACGGCGGGACTTACACCCGCAAGAGCGCGACCATGCTGGGCGCACCAAAAACAAACGCGAGGAGAGGGCGCTCTCCTCGCGTTTTGCGTTTTGAACTCCACCTGAATGCGATCTACTGCCGGTCCAGACGAAAAGCTGCCGCTTGAAAGTCTCCTCGGAATTCCATGCCCATCTCTATTCCGCGGTTCATCCACCAGGCACCGCTGGCCGTCTGCGGGTTTCCAGGCCCGGTCTTGCCCTCAATGGAACTGAGCGTGTAATTGGCTGCCGGGTCGAGTCCCTGCAGCTTCAGCAGCGGGAAGAGGTGCTGCTCCTGGGTCGAGTGTATGAAGACGAAGACCACCGACTGGCTCTTGTCCCTGCTCACCGTCTGGGTAGCCGAGAACTCGCTGCCATTCAAAGGCGAAATCA
>CAWJLK010000006.1:0-130572 GCA_963843625.1 uncultured Acidobacteriaceae bacterium | reverse complement strand
TGGAGATCGCCAACAACATTGGAGCGGTTCCAGTCGTTGTCGGTGGCACAGTCGTCGGCACTCTCCCGGTGAATCTCGAGGCGCGCCACGTCATCGGCATGGGTCTCAGCTACCGCTATTGAGCAGTTCGCCGCGTCGGGCGGAATTTTCAGTTGTCAAAAACGGTCAAGCCTCTCCGCTTGAGCGCAACTTCGGCTGGCAAAGCGGGTTTAGAATCGGTAACGGCGCGCAGATTCGCGTCTTTGCTGCGAATGTGGAACTTCGGTCGTCTACTGGATTGGCGCTCACTCGCAGGGACTGCTCTCATCGAGAAGCCCCCCGCGATTTGGCCCAATTCATGAGATGACCGTTAAGAGCCTTAACCGCAACAAGCCCTGACCCAGCACGAGGCAACTCAACAGACCTTACCGGGCAGGCACGAAAGATCGGGAGGGTTTTCCTATGACTTTGCTTCGCTCAATGCGCTGGCTTTTGTTGGCGCTTCTTCTCTCTGTCGTCTCTACGTCCGCGTATGCCGGTGTTCTCATCAGCGTTGGGTTTGCCCCGCCACCGCTGCCGGTCTATGAACAGCCCCCCTGCCCCGAGCCCGGCCTGATGTGGACGCCCGGCTTCTGGGCCTATGGCGACGACGGCTACTACTGGGTTCCAGGCACCTGGGTGCCCGCACCCGAGCCCGGCTACTTGTGGACTCCCCCGTATTGGGGATGGGACAACGGCCTCTACGTCTTCCATAGAGGCTACTGGGGACCCCACGTCGGCTACTACGGTGGCGTGAACTACGGCTTCGGCTACGGCGGCATTGGCTTTGTCGGCGGCGAATGGCGCGGTGAACACTTCGCCTACAACACCGCCGTGATGCATGTTGGCTTCCACGGCGGTGTTACCTTCTTTGACCGCGGGCGTGTGGATCATGGCTTCGTTGACCGAGGCAGCCGCGTCGCCTTTAGCGGAGGCCCCGGCGGCATTCATTATCAACCCGGCCCCGAAGAACGGAGGGCCGAACACGAGCGGCACATGGATCGAACTCCCTTTCAGGAGCACCACATCGATGCCGCCAGAAACGACCGAGGCTCTTACTTCAAGAGCAACGGCGGTCGCCCGCCTCACATGGCAGCTGAAAGGCCAATGGGCGAGGGAAGGCACGATCAGTTTCCTGGCGCAAGAAACGATTCCAGGCCTATGCAACGGAACGATGCTCGGCCCATGCCAAGGAACGATGTCAGGCAAGCGCCGGGAAACGACGCAAGGCCTATGCCAAGGAATGATGCCCGGCCTATGCCAAGAAACGACGACAGGCCTGCACCGAGAAACGATGCAAGACCTATGCCTATGCCAAGAAATGATGCTAGGCCCATGCCGAGGAACGACGTCAGGCGAGCACCGGGAAACGACGCAAGGCCTATGCCTATGCCAAGAAATGATGCTAGGCCCATGCCGAGGAACGACGTCAGGCAAGCACCGGGAAACGACGCCCGGCCTATGCCAAGGAATGATGCTAGACCTATGCCAAGGAACGACGTCAGGCCAGCACCCAGAAATGACGCCAGGCCTGCACCGAGAAATGAAGCTCGACCTTCGTCCCGTCCCGCGCCCGAGTCGCATCCAGCTCCTCAATCGCGCCCCGAGTCAAAGGATGAGCACAGACACTGATTGCGCTGAAGCACGCGCCAACCGAAGAGGCCCACGTATCGCCGTGGGCCTCTTTGCACGTGAAGGGACGGCGACAGCGAAACCACGGTTGGATCACCTCTATGGAAGATCCATTCAATCTCGAACGCTTTGTCAGCGCCCAGGCCGAGGTCTTTGAGCAGGTTCTCGCCGAGTTGCGCGCGGGAGAGAAGCGCACTCACTGGATCTGGTTCATCTTTCCGCAGATGAAGGGGCTGGGCCGCAGCACGCAGGCCAACTACTTCGGCATAGGCTCGCTCGGAAGAGGCCGTAGCTTACCTGAGGCATCCGCTTCTCGGCCTGCGTCTGGGCCGATGCACCCGGCTTGTCACGTTCGTCGAGGGACGCACAATCCGCGAGATTCTCGGCTTCCCTGACGACCTGAAATTCCGCTCGTCGATGACGCTCTTCGCGCACGCCGCCATCCATGCAGAGATGGACTCCGACCGACTTCAACGATGCGCTGCAGAAGTACTTCGACGGCGAGCCAGACCCGCAGACGCTGGAGATCTTGCGCTAGGCTTGCGGGTGTTTCATCCTGAACTGCCGCAGCTTGGCCAGCGTCGCCGCCGCCTCGCCTGAGTCAATCGCCTCTGCGCCCAGCTTGACGCCTTCCTTCAGATCGCCAGCCAGTCCCGCGGCCACCAATCCCGCAGCGGCATTCAGCAGCACGATGTCGCGCCGCGCGCCGGGAATGCCGGTGAGCACGTCGTAGAGCAGAGCGGCGTTGGTCTTCACGTCGCCGCCGATAAACTGATCCAGCGTCGCGCGTGGCAACCCGGCCATCTCCGGCGTGATGCGCGCGGCCTTCATCGTCGGCTTGCCGCCTGTCTCCGTCTCTTCAATACGCGCCACAACCGACTCGCCTGTCGTGGTCAGCTCGTCGATCCCGTCCGACCCATGCACGACGAAGGCGCGCTTTGCTCCCAGCTCCACCAGCGTGCGCCCCACCAGCAGCACGCGGCTCGGCGCAAGCACGCCGATCACCTGCGTCCGCGCTCCGGCCGGATTGGTCAGCGGGCCGCAGAGATTAAAGATCGTCCTGAAGCCCAGCGCGCGCCGCAGCGGCCCTACCGCCTTCATCGCCGGGTGATAGAGCGGCGCGAAGAGAAACATGAATCCTGTCTCGCGCAGGCACTCGACCGCCAGCTCCGGCCCCAGCGCGATCGGCACGCCCAGCGCCTCCAGCACATCCGCCGCGCCGCAGAGCGAAGTGACCGCGCGATTGCCGTGCTTGGCCACTTTGGCTCCAGCCGCCGCAGCCACCAGCGCCGCGCCCGAGGAGATGTTGAAGGTCAGCGGCCCCCCGCCGCCGGTGCCGACCACATCGACCAGCTCGTCCGCGCTCCGCGTCCGTCAGCGGCAGCGGCGTCACGCGCTCGCGCATCACCTCCACAAAGCCGGCCAGCTCCGGCGCCTGCTCGCCGCGCGTGGCCAGCACGGTCAGCAGCGCCGCCGTCTCCACCTCCGGCACCTCGCCGGTCAGAATCACTTCGAGCGCGCGCTGCCGCCTGCTCGCGAGTCAGCGCCGCGCCATCCTCGGCCAGCGGCTTCAAAAGCTCCTTCAACGAGGCCATATCTCTTCATGGTAATGGCCCAGAGAACCGGGCCTTCAAGATCGCAGATCGCGCCGCCGTTTGCCCCTCTTTGGCGCGCGCAAGATACTATTTCATTACCGCTGGCACGGTCTCGACTCTCTGGAAGCCTCCAGAGCCGATCCCGAATCCCCAATGCAGCGGACTGGGCGGTCCCTGACAAAATGAAAATTCACGAGTATCAGGCGAAGGAAATCCTGGCGAGATACGGCGTTGCCGTGCCCAGGGGCGAAGTGGCCAACAACCTCGAAGAAGCCTCGACGGTGGCCCGCAAGCTGTTTGCCGAGGGCGCATCGCGGCGTCGTCGTCAAGGCGCAGATTCACGCCGGAGGCCGCGGCAAAGGCGGCGGCGTCAAAGTGGCCCGCACCCGCGAAGATGCCGAGCTCCACGCCAAGAACATCCTCGGCATGACGCTGGTGACGCACCAGACCGGCCCGCAGGGCCAAAAGGTGCAGCGCCTGCTCATCGAAGAGACCGCCGCCATCGACCGCGAGCTTTATCTCGGCATCGTGCTCGACCGCGCGACGGGCAAGCTGGTCTTCATGGCCTCGCAGGCCGGCGGCATGGAGATTGAAGAAGTGGCCGCCAAGACTCCCGAGGCCATCTTCAAGGAGACCATCGACCCGGCCGTCGGCTTTGGCGCATGGCAGGCGCGCAAGCTGGCCTTTGCTCTCGGACTCAAGCCCACGCAGATCAACGCAGCCGTCGCCTTCCTGCAGAGCCTGTACAAGGCCTTCATCGAGACCGACGCCTCGCTGGTCGAGATCAATCCCTTCATCACCACCAAAGACGACAAGCTCTTCGCCCTCGACGCCAAGATCACCTTCGACGACAACGCCCTCTTCCGCCATGCCGACATCAAGGCGCTGCGCGACACCGCCGAAGAAGACCCGCTCGAAGTGGAAGCCAGCAAATACGCGCTCAACTACATCAAGCTCGACGGCTCCATCGCCTGCATGGTCAACGGCGCGGGCCTGGCCATGGCGACGATGGACATCATTCAGTACGCCGGCGGCAGCCCTGCCAACTTTCTCGACGTAGGCGGCGGCGCGACGCAGGAGCAGATCGAGCACGCCTTCGAAATCCTGCTCTCCGACGCCAACGTGAAGGCCATCTTCATCAACATCTTCGGCGGCATTCTGCGCGTCGACCGGCTGGCCACCGGCGTCGTCGCCGCGGCGCGCAACCTGAATGTCAAAGTGCCGATCGTGCTGCGCCTCGAAGGCACCAACGTAGAAGAAGGCCGCAAGATCCTGAAGGAGTCGGGCCTGAACTTCCAGGTGGGCGAAACGATGAAAGAAGCAGCGGAATTAGTTGTAGCCGCGGCTGCAAGCGTGGGGGCATAACATGGCAGTTCTAGTCGATAAAAACACGCGGCTTATCGTTCAAGGCATTACCGGCAAAGAAGGCACCTTCCACGCCATGGGCTGCGCCGAATACGGCACCAAGGTTGTCGGCGGCGTCACTCCCGGCAAGGGCGGAACGACGCATGAGGGCTGGCCGGTCTTCAATACCGTGGCCGACGCCGTGGCCGCAACCGGCGCCAACGCGACGATGATCTTTGTGCCGCCGCCGTTTGCCGCCGACGCGATTCTCGAAGCCGAAGACGCGGGCATTCCGCTGATCGTCTGCATCACCGAAGGCATTCCCACGCTCGACATGGTCAAGGTCTGGGCCAAGCTCAAGAACTCGAAGTCGCGCCTCATCGGCCCCAACTGCCCCGGCGTGATCTCGCCCGGCAAGGCCAAGATCGGCATCATGCCGGGCCGCATTCACAAGGAAGGCTCGGTCGGCATCGTCTCGCGCTCGGGCACGCTGACTTATGAGGCCGTGCATCAGTTGACGCAGCGCGGCATCGGCCAGTCGACGGCGATCGGCATCGGCGGCGACCCGATCATCGGCACCACGCACATCGACGCGCTGCGCCTGCTGAACGACGATCCCGAAACCGAAGCCATCATCATGATCGGCGAGATCGGCGGCTCGGCTGAAGAGGCCGCCGCGGCCTTCGTCAAGAAGCACGTGAAGAAGCCGGTCGTCGGCTTCATCGCCGGACAGACCGCGCCTCCGGGCCGCCGCATGGGCCACGCCGGAGCCATCATCAGCGGCGGCCAGGGCACCGCCGCCGACAAGATGAAGGCCATGACCGAAGCAGGCATTCACGTCGTGGTTTCACCGGCAGAGATCGGCGCAACGCTGGCGCGAGTCATCGGGAAGAACATAGCGCTCGTTCCAATATCTGCTAACTTTCAAAATAGCCGGCTATCGCTACGCAACTCTGACGCAATTCAATCGAGATTAATTTCAATGCAAGAGCTTTGGATCGGTGTCGTGGAGGTCCTTACTGAACCCAGTGTAGGGAACGGTGATACACGTGCGTTCACGAATGTTATTACCTGGGCGACAGTCACTTCAGACTTTGTCGATTCTGTTACCTCTGTATTCGCCGAATATGGCTGGACAGTGTTGGGCACCGAAAACGTACGACCGGTAGCGAGTGAGACAGGATTCAGTGATGAAGTTACTGAAATCATCGAGCAAGCGAAACACAATCCGAAAGCCTGCATATTTGCAACGTTCAATTACTATCCCTCCAAGCCGGCTTGACCGACGACGGAGCAAGCTAAGCTGATAGCTGTCTCTCACCACACCCTGCAAGGCTTCGGGCTCACCATCTTCGCCGTCTTCTTGCAACTGAAGCTCTTGGCAAACTCCGGCAGATCCTGCAACACCGTATTCGTCCGGTATTCGTCCGGTGCGTGCGGATCGGTCCTTGCGCCTGCGTTCTCAATTGCTCAGGCCGCGTCTGCGTACACCATTGCTGCGCGTATGCGATCCAGAAGCGCTGATCGGGCGTGTAGCCGTCGGTCTTCGCGCTCATGTCGAGATGCGCGGCTTGCGCCTTGTCTTGCCAGGCCAGCCACGCCAGCCACAGCCCGCCCAGATCGGCCAGATTCTCGCCCAGCGTGAGCTTGCCATTCAGATGAACTCCGGGCACAGCTTCGATGGCGTCATACTGCTTGACCATGCACGCGGCGCGGTCATTGAATCTGGTCTCGTCGTCCTTGGTCCACCAGTTCTTGAGGTTGCCGTCCTTGTCGTATTGCCGGCCTTCGTCGTCGAAGCCGTGCGTCAGTTCGTGGCCCATGGTCGAACCCATGTCGCCGTAGTTGGCCGCGTCGTCTTCCTTGTCGCTGAAAAACGGCGGCTGAAAATAGCCGGCGGGAAAGTTCACGTTGTTCATCTGCGGATCGTAGTAGGCGTTCACGGTCGGCGGCGTCATCTGCCATTCGCCTTTGTCCACTGGCTTGCCGATCTTGGCCAGATCGCGGGCAGTTTCAAACTCATTCGCCCGCATCTGATTGCCCAGCGCATCGCCGCGTACAATCTTCAGTTTTGAATAGTCGCGCCACTTGTCCGGATAGCCGATCTTGTTCATTACGGCGTGCAGCTTCTCCTTGGCCTTGACCTTGGTCTGCGGCGCTCATCCAGTCAAGCGAGTCGATGTCCTTGTCCATGGTCTGCTCGATGGCCAGCGTCATTTCCAGAGCCTGTTTTTTCTCGGCCGGAGGAAAGTAGCGCGCCACGTAGACCTGGCCCAGCGCCTCGCCCAATTCGCGATCGACGCGGCTGGTGCAGCGCTTCCAGCGCTCCTGCTGCTTCTCCGCGCCGTTGAGCGTGTGCGCGTAGAAGTTCCAGGTCTCATGATCGAAGCTCTCGGGCAGGCTGGTGCCGGCGTAGGCGTGCAGCAAGTGCCAGCGCAGATAAGTCTTGATCTGATCGATCGGCGTGTCGGCCACCAGCGCATTGAATTCGGCAAAGAACTTCGGCTCCATGTCGTTGGCCTTGCCGGCGGCCGGGGCGTGAGCGGCGGTTACATAATTGGCCAGCGAGAAGTGCGTCAGTTCTTTTGAGAAGGCGGCAACGTCGGTCGGATGGTTCAGGTTCTGCGGGTCGCGCTGCTCGGTGATGGTGAGCGAGGCCTTGGCCAGGCGCGTCTCGATGGCCATCACGGTGTCGGCGTCCTTGGCGGCCTGTGCGTCCGGCTCGCCGGCCAGCACGAAGATCCTGCGCACATGGGCCAGATATTGCTGGCGCGTCTCCACGTGACTTGGCGTCGGTGCGGGTGTAATAGTCGCGCTCCGGCAAACCCAGCCCGCCCGCACCATAGAAGCTGATGACCGAAGTCGAGTCGGCGTAGTCCTGATTCGATCCCATGCTGAAGAATGCGTTCACGCCGATGGCATGCAGATGCGCCAGCTCGCGCAGGCAAATCCGCCGCCGTCTTCAGCGCGGCGATCCTCTCCAGTTCCTGGAAGAGCGGCGAGAGACCGAGCTTGTTGATGGCCACCGTATCCATGCAACTCGCATACTCGTCGCCGGTCTTCTGTTCATTGGCCGTGCGAGTGGCTGCGGGAGCCGAGGTCTCTTCGAGGATCTGTTTCAGGTGCAGCCGGTTCAGCTCCATCAGTTCAGTAAAGCGGCCGTAGGAAGCCTGATCGGCGGGCAGAGGGTTGCGCTTGAACCAGCCGTTGCAACTGTAGCGGTAAAAGTTTTCGCAGGGGTCGACGGTCTTGTCCACGAGCGAGGGGTCGAAGACGCGCAGTTCATGCTCCGCTGGCTTTGCAGCGGGCGTAGTTGTCTGACAGATGGCCGGAAGTGCGGCCAGAGTGGCGACGAGAACGATCAGAGAGCGACGAGGTGCGGCAAAGTGAAGCATGCCGAAACTTTACCAGATTTGCATCTGAAAGATCATACGGAGAGGGCGGCAATTACAATGAAATCGCAGACGCACATCTTCCCTAGGAGCACACCAAGTGGCGCAACGCACCTTCAGCATCATCAAGCCGGACGCGGTCCGCAAGGGCTTTACCGGGGCAATTCTGGCCGAGATCGAGCGGGCCGGCTTTCAGATCGTGGCAATCAAAAAGCAGTCGATTTCAAAGGAACAGGCCAAGGGCTTCTATGCTGTCCACGCCGGGAAACCGTTCTTCGACGGGCTCTGCGATTTCATGTCTTCGGGGCCGCTGGTTTTGATGGTTCTGGAGAAGGAGAATGCGATTGCCGATCTGCGCAAGCTGATGGGCGCGACGAACCCTGCCAACGCCGAAGAGGGAACATTGCGCAAGAAGTTCGCCGGCTCGATGACGGAAAACGCCATTCACGGCTCCGACGCCGAAGAGACGGCTGCCTTTGAAATCGGCTATTGGTTTGCGGGATATGAACTGATCTAGCGATTTGCCGACCTGCGTACCTGTCGAAGATTGAACGGTTATCTCGACCGGTCTCTGACATTCTGGATACAGGGCCTGAGTGCGAGTGACGCCACCCCGGTTCAGAGACTCCAACTTTCCTTGAGGTCTGCGGGGGGACCGACATGCATTCGGCGGCAGCGAAACCTGAAGCTGCCGGCGATCACCCGCTGAGCGAAGTGCCCGAAGACAGTGCTCTTTTGGGCGGCGTTTATTCTCGCGCGGCCGCTGGGCGCGGTAGTCAGGGATTTTCTCGACAAGCCACTGGCTCATGGCGGCCTGAACCTGAGCCGCTACACGGCCTCGGCTACGCTGGTTGTGCTCGTAATCGCTTGCATTTTGCTCTTCAAGCAGAGAGCAGGGCAGCACCTGGAGGGCTGAAGACCGCCTTGTGTTGCCAGTATCCCAAGGCCCGACCGCTCGAGACTTGGAAGGTTCTTCTCAGCATAGTTACTTGGTATCTCTCGCGGCTGCAGGCTGGGTGGTCAAGATTTTGAGATCGCCCATGAGCTTGTTGATTGTCTCGTCGAAAATCTTGTCGCGGTTCTTTTGTAAACTAGTGATCTTCATCGGCTCGTATTGTGTCCACAACACAATTCGCGTCTTCGGGTCCAGTATCTCAAGCTTGAACTTCCAATCGGCGGAACCGGAAATGGGAATTACATCAACATCCAAAACGAGATCTGCTTCGCCGGGAGCAGCTACAAGCTCATATCGCCCCCAGCTTTTCAAGGCTGCGTAGAACTCGTTGTAGATTCGAATCGACCCTCCAGTCCAAACATACGAATCGAATGGGGTACCTACGTTGGAGATGAAAACCTTCTTTGCCGTGAAGATTTGCGACGGCACGGGAGCATCGGGAACATTGTTTGTCGTCTGCGCAACCATCGTGGAGGCAAAGGGCAGCAGCATCGCAATTCCAAGAGACGCCAAAGCAAACCGGACTTTCAGCATGGTTTTGTCCTCTTTCTCTTCTTCTTGAACACGAGACAAGATATTTCCACTCGAAATAATGTATCCCCACCTTATCCATCGCCGAAGACATCGTCGATCTTCTGCCGCAGAATGGCCATCTCCTGGCGCAGCTCGGCGACCGTCGTCTCCAGGCGCGCAAGGCGTTCTCCCTGCTCTGCATTCAGTCCGGAGTCCGGCTCCGCGCTCTGGACTGGAGAGTGCCTTCCCAGGGAACTCTCCGCAGCCGAGACCGCTTCCACCCCGCCCGAGAGCAGATGCGCATAACGCGACTCCTTGGTTCCCGGCTGGCGAGGCAGCACAGCGGCCAGCGGCGGTTCGCGCTCCATCAGCTTCTGCAGCCCGGCCGTCACCTCGGTAAGCTCGTCGAAGCGATGCATTCTCTCGGTGCGGCCGCGCAGTTCGCCGGGGGTCTGCGGGCCGCGTAAGAGCAGCACGCAAATCAGCGCCGTCTCTGCGCGGCTGAAGTTGAAGAACTCTCCCAGCCAATGTTCGTACTTGGTGACACGCCCATCGGCTCCCCGCGCGCGACCTGCCAGGTGCAGGTCCTCGAGACGATGCAAGGCAAGGCGCACCGCTTCTTCGTCAAGATCCATCACCGGCTCGCGGTTCGAACGCTGATTGCAGGCGTTGATCAGCGCGTTGAGCGAGAGCGGATAGTACTCCGGCGTGGTGACTTCTTTTTCGATGAGCGCGCCCAGCACACGGGCGGCAGCGGCGGAGAGCACAATCGGAGCGGGCGGAACCGGATCGGTCGGCGTCATAGGTCTATTCTGCCACCGTGAGTCGCTCGCGTTGCCTATTTGCCGCTCAGATTCATCTGCATAGCGGCGTGCACCTCGACCATAGTCTGCTCGGCGCGCAGACGGGCGCGATTCGAGCCGTCCTCAAGAATCTCCGCGACCTGGACCGGGGTAAAGCTGGCTCGCCGGGCCTGAATCGGTTGCAGGACCTGCACCAGCGCATCCGCAGCCCAGCCTTTGCACTCGATGCAGCCGATGCCGGCCGAACGGCAGCCTTCGTAGACCTTGGCCATCGTCTCAGGCGTCGAGAAAACCTTATGCAGGTCGCCTACCGGGCACTTGTCGGGATCGCCGGGATCGGTGCGGCGGACCCGCGCCGGATCGGTGACCATGGTCTTCAGCTTCTTGCGAACCTCCGGCTCCGGGTCGGTCAACTGAATCGTGTTGCCGTAGCTCTTGGACATCTTGCGGCCGTCGGTGCCGGGGAGCTTGGGCGAGGGTGTCAAGAGCACCTTCGGCTCGGGGAGAACTTCAGTTTCGTCGAGCTTATAGAACTGGTTGAAGCGCCGCGCCACCTCGCGGGTCAGTTCTACATGCGCCTGCTGGTCCTGCCCCACGGGCACAAACTGCGGCTGGTAGAGCAGAATGTCCGACGCCATCAAGACCGGATAGCCCAGGAATCCGTAGGTCGTCAGGTCTTTGTTGGCGAGGTTCTCCTGCATCTCCTTGTAGCTGGGAACGCGCTCCAGCCATCCGAGCGGCGTAATCATGCCGAGCAGCAAGGGCAGCTCGTAGTGCTGCTTCACGTGGCTCTGCACGAAAATGGTGCATCGTTTCGGGTCGAGGCCGGCGCCAAGGAAGTCCAGCGCCACCTCAAGGGTATTGGGCGCGATGTTTGAGGTGTCAGCGTAATCGGTCGTCAGCGCGTGCAGATCGGCGATGAAGAAGTAGCACTCGTACTGGGCTGAGTCTTGCAGCTTGACCCAGTTGGCCAGAGCGCCCATGTAGTTGCCGAGGTGGAGCTTGCCGGTGGGGCGCATACCGCTCAAAACGCGCGGACGTGAGGATGAAGGTGCGGATTCAGGCATGAGGCGTATCGATTCCGGGGTGATGCCGAGAGAATGTGGCCGGTCTTTGGAAATTGAGATAGAAACGGCTCATTCCATTGTAGCGGCAACCGCGAACCACGGCTGTTTCTGTTCTATAGGTACGCCAGCCCGTGGAGCACCAGCCTGATCGCCGGGCCGACGAAAGCGCTGATGATCGTGCCGCCGACGAAGATCATCAACAGGTAGCTCACCCAGAAAGGAATCCGATCGTAGGTCTGGACGGCGTTGTAAGGTAGCATATTGCGCACCAACCGGCTGCCGTCGAGCGGCGGAATGGGGAGCAGGTTGAAGACGAACAGCATCAGGTTGATGAGGATGGCCAAAGCGCAGAGCAGAACCAGAGGCTGCGGCGTGAAGCCTTCGACCGGTTGAATAGAAGCGATAAAGGAATTGAAGACAACGGCGCGCCCGTTGGGAACCACTCGTGCATCGATCAACAGAACGACAAATGCGACCAGCACCAGCAGCAGATTCGAGAGTGGACCGGCCAAGGTGGTCAGGTTATCGTCGCGGACGATCTTGCGGAAGTTGCGGGTGATGACCGGTGTGGGTTTGGCCCAGCCCACCAGCATTCCGCCAAACATGTTGAACCCAATGAGGGGTCCAAAGATCACAATCGCCGGAAAAAGCAGCGAGCCGATGGGGTCGATGTGGTACATGGGATTCAGCGTGACCCGGCCTTCCAGGCGAGCCGTCTGATCGCCCAGCCGCGAGGCCATCCAGGCATGCGCGCACTCATGGACGCAGAGCGAAAAAATTAGAATCACGAACTCGAAGACCGCTTTGACCACGTATGACTCTTGCAAATCGAGACTCCACAGGCTGAAAACTCAGAGTAGCATGGAGGGTCGCGGCGATTCTCGCCGGGAATGGGAACAAAGCGGCGGCTGGCGTTGTCTAAGTTGTTAGACGCCCCAAAGATTTCGCGCGAAAGGAAAGACCCATGCTGAGATGGATTGCGGGAGTTTGCCTGTGCCTTGCGGTGACGGCCGGAGTGGCACAGGACGATGAGGCGGCCAAGGCAAATGCGCTCTACAGGGTGGGCAAAAGGCCGGAGGCCCTGCCACTCTATGAAGATCTGGCCAAGGCGCATCCCAATGAGATGGTGTACGCCGAACGGTTGGCAGACTGCCTGGGCGCCGAGGCTGCCCAGTTGAGCGATCCGGCGGCGGTTAAAGCGGTTCGGATGCGGATGCGGGATGCGGCCAAACGGGCCGTCGAACTGGGCGATACGGCCGAGTACATGAAGATCATGGCCAATATCGATCCCGATCAGCCGCTCTATGACGGCATCGCGGGTGCCGGAAAGACTCTGCTGGCAGAAGCGGAAAAGGCCTTCACGGCGGGGGATTATCAGACCGCGATGGCGAAGTATCAGGCCGCGGCGGAGGCCGATCCGAAACTCTATGAGGCTCCTCTCTTTGCAGGCGATACGGCTTACACACAAGGGGACCTGAGGACTGCAGCAATCTGGTTTTCGCGGGCGATTGAGGTCGATCCGAACCGCGAGACGGCTTACCGCTACTGGGGCGACGCGATCCTCAAGTACGGCAACGACCCGGCTGCGGCGCGGGAGAAGTTCATCGACGCCCTCGTGGCCGAGCCGTACAACAAGCTGGCATGGCAGGGGATCAAGCAGTGGGCGCAGATTGAAAAGGCTGTTGTGCAAGCGCCGAAGATCGATCGGCCGGCCGGCACCGGTGGTGGACCCGAAGAAACCGAATAGCGTCACCATTACCCTTCGATCTCGCTGCCGGCGACGACAAAAAGCATCCAGGCAGCGGCGGCGTGGATGATGTACTCGTCTGATCCGCGCAACTATCGGGGTGACGATGTTCAAGAAGAACTTCCCGACGAAAAGGAGTACCGGCACACGCTAAAGGAAGAAGACTCGGCGTTGAGTGCTGTTGCCTCGACTCTTGAAGGTAAATCGGACACGACGATCAAAGCGTTGAAGATGAAGGTGGAGCCGGCAAAGCTGGACGAGAGCCTGCGCAATCTTGTCGAACTAAATGACGCCGGAATGCTCGATTGCTGGATTCTGATCAGCGGGGCCGACGAGGGAATTGCGCAGGACTACGATACCTACCGCAAGGAGCATCGACAGCTCCTGCACGATTATCTTGAGAGATTCGTAGTGCATGGCGGGGTGAATCCTGCAAAGTGAGCGGGGCAGAACGCGGTTGCCTGCGATAACCTAAGGAGCTATGGGCCGCATCCGCGTACTTTCCGATCAGGTCGCCAACCAGATCGCCGCCGGCGAGGTTGTGGACCGGCCTGCCTCGGTAGTGAAAGAACTGCTGGAGAACGCGCTGGATGCCGGAGCTACTCGCATTCGCGTCGAGGTCGAGGCCGGCGGACGCAAGCTGATTCGAATCACGGACGACGGCCACGGCATGAATCGCGACGATGCGCTGCTGGCCTTTGAACGTCATGCCACCTCGAAGCTGCGCACCGCCGACGATCTGCTCTCGATTGCGACTCTGGGCTTTCGAGGCGAGGCGTTGCCCTCCATCGCATCAGTCGCTCGCGTGACGCTGGAGACGGCAACTGGTGAGGACGCAGCCGGAACTCGGCTGGAAATTGCAGGGGGCAAGATTCTTCACGTGGACGATGCCGCTCTGCCGCGCGGCACGACGCTGGCTGTCGCCGATCTCTTCTTCAATACCCCGGCAAGGCGCAAGTTCCTTCGGGCTGAAAGCACAGAGCTGGCTCATGTGACGGCGCTTGTGACTCATTACGCGCTGGCTCACCCGGAAAAGCACTTCGAACTGACCTCGGCCACGCACACGATTGTCTCCGCGCCGCCGGTTGCGCGGACGGCTGAGCGCATCTATCAGATCTTTGGCAAGGACACGCTAGCCGAGTTGCTGCCTGTGGCCGCGGAGATTCCGCTGGAGCGGGCCGGACTGCCGGAGCCGCCGCCTTGGAAGAAGGACCCATCCGAGCCTGTTCGCAACCCTGGAGCGTTGCGGTTAACCGGATTTTATTCCAAGCCGGAGCTGCAAAAGCTCAATCGAAATTCGATCTATATCTTTGTTAATAAGAGGCTTATCCGCGACAGGTTGCTGCTGCATGCGATTACCGAGGCCTACCGGAACGTGATTCCGCCGACGAGCTTCCCGGTTGTGCTGCTCTTTATGGAGATGCCGCCGGAAGAGGTGGATGTGAACGTCCATCCGGCAAAGACGGAGGTCCGCTTTCGCCAGCAGAGCCTGGTTCACGATTTTGTGCGGGACAGCCTGAGGACGGCCTTGATCAAAGCCAGGCCCACAGCTGGTTTTTTGGCCGCACTGGACTCGGCGCCCGGCGCAAGCCCATCGCTGATGCCCCCGGCTCTCTCTCCTCTGCCGGGTTCGCCGGATTCCGGACCGCTGCCGCAGCACGACTCCGATCCGTCGGCACTGCAGGCTGCTCGGACTGACGCAGAGCGCTTTGAGCTGACTCCGCGACTACCTGCGCCAGTTCCTGGAACTTTTTCCTTTACTAACAATGACTTACCGGGTGGGAACTGGCTGGCCAGGTGGACAGGGCCGGAAGGAGTGGGGCGAGGCTGCGGCGGCACTGTTTCAGCCGGCCAGCCTTCCGCCGGCGGGGGAGTGCTCTGGCGGTTCTGGCGATGGAAACGGTCTGAATCCCGCTGCTGAGGCGGCGAGGGTGGAGGCCGAACAGGCCGCAGCCAACCTCAACCAACTGGGTTCGCTGCGTCCGCTGGGCCAGTTGAGGGAGTCGTTCATTTTGGCTACCGGCAGCGACGGATTGTGGATTATCGACCAGCATGTGGCTCACGAAAGAGTACTTTTTGAAAAAATTCTTCGCGACCGGCAGGTGGAAAAAGTCCAGCGACAGCGGTTACTGATGCCCTTGCTTGTGGAACTGAAGGCATCGCAGATGGTGGTCTTTGCACGCATTGCCGAGGAGCTTGAAGGCAACGGATTCGAGGTTGAACCCTTTGGTCCTCATACACTTGCGGTCAAGGCCGCTCCAGTAGGGCTGGAGGGAGCGGCTCTGGAGCGGATGTTGGCCGAGGTGATTGAGCAATCCAGCGGGGATTCGGATGAACCGATGCAGAATCATAACCTTACGGCTCTAAGAACCCGAATTGCCGCTTCGATCGCCTGCCATTCGGCCATCAAAGTCAACACGCCTCTTGACCCGGCTCGTATGGAATGGTTACTGTTGGAGTTGGCAAGAACCAACCACCCAACCAACTGTCCGCATGGACGTCCAATAGCTTTGATGTATTCTTGGAAGGAGATCCAGCGGGCCTTCCAGCGAATCTGAAAATGTTGGAAGGTGGCAGCCCTCCTCTTAGGGGACGGGGCAGCCCGGCCTTTTAGCCAGCCTGGAAGTGAGGTTTTTCTTTGACATTAGAGCAATTGGAAGCGTCGCGCGCCGAAAGAATGCGCCTGAACGGAAACGGAGCCCTCACATTAGAGGACGCTCGGGTGTGGATTGAAGAGACGGGATTGTGTCTCTTCCTGCCCAAGCGGCAGTTTTCCTCATCGGTCGCGCCATCGTTTGTTGAGGCTGTGGTGGGCAAGCGCGACACAGCGCCCAGCGCCGAGAACACTGCAATAGCCGAGGAGTTGCTGGTCCGTCTTGAGACGGACGGCGTGGCAGTGCGTCTGAACCTGCTTGGCCTGCCCGGCGAAAAGCCCGACTTTGTTGTGGCAAGCTGGGTTTTGCCGTACGTCTATGCGCTTCGCGGCGACCGCGATTGGCGCCGCACTCCGCAACTGACGGGCTCGCGCCAGGTTTCGCAACTGGCCATCGAGGCTTACAAGCTGCTGGAGACGGGAGACACGACGATTCCCAAGCTCACGCACGCGCTGGGCCGGGAGGTCACAGAGACCGCCGTTCTGCGCGCTATCACCGAGCTCTGGCAGCAGCTCAGGATCATTCCAGTTCTCTCCTCTCCCAAAGCGGTTCCTCAATGGCAACTGCTGCGGCAGCGCTTTCAGAAGGCGATTGCCGAAGGAGCTTCCACCTCTCAGGTGACGGCCATCTCGGTGCTTGCCTCGATCTACCTGCAAGCGGTGATTGCCGCCAGCATGGAAGAGGTCGAGCTTTTCCTTGCGCCTCTGACGGCACGCAGCAAGGTGCGCGAAGTTCTGCGCGGCCTGGTGGCCACTCGCCAAGTCCACACCATCTCGCTGGGACATGCGCCGCTTTATTATGTTGCCGGCACATTGCCGGAGTTTGCTACTGCCCCAACGATCTACGCCAGCGCGTCCATTCCCGCCTCTGCGTACTTCATGCGCAACGAAGACCGCGAGGAGCAATTGCCGCAGCCCGTGACCGAAAAACAGAGTTCGAAGGCTACGCCGGCCGCGGCGTCTGTGCGCAAGCCTGCTGAGACCCACGTTCCCCGCACCGCTGCTGCCCGCAAGCCGGCAGTGAGCGGAAAATCCGCCAGCCGCACGGCCCCACTTCAGCCGTCCAGCCGCCCACTCCCGCGATCGCAAGCCGGTGCAATCGTCCTCCGGCAGCCGCCCGGTGCGGCGGGCCGGCGCTGAGTCCCGGCCGACCGGCTCACGAACCGGCAATGGCGCACGGCCTGCTTCCGCTGCTCGCTGGAGCCCTAAGGCAACCGCTGGGGCAAACGGCAAGCACAAGAGCTGCACATGAATCGCCGAACGGAAATGGCAGGGCAGCGGTTCGCCCATCCAACGGCGTCTCCGGCACACACGCTGCAAAATCCTCGTCGACCGCATGGAATCAGCGGAAAGGCAGTCAGCACAAGGTGCACTCCAACGGCGCCAAGAGTGCTGGAAAGCCGGTAGTGACTTCGCGCAAGGGCGGCACATCCCGCAAGGATGCCCGGCCCGCCGCGCGGCCAATTCATGCGGTCAGCAGCCACAAAGCCACTGTCTCCGCAGGATCAAAGGCAGGAAATAGCAAGCGGTATGGCTTTACAGCCCCATCCAAGAAGGGGACGAAGAAGCGCGGATGACTGCGGACGAAAGCTCCCTCAGCCAGCTCGATCCCGCCCGGAAGATCATCGTCGCCATCGACGGTCCTGCCGGAGCGGGAAAGAGCACGATCGCCAGCCATCTGGCGCGGCATTTCGGCCTCTTGAACCTGGAGACGGGGGCCATGTACCGCGCCTTTGCCCTAAAAGCTCTCCGAAAAAAACTGCCACTGGATGAGAGCGCCGGTCTGGAGCGATTGACCGCCGAGACCTCCATTCGCCTCGAAGCGGGCGACGAACACAATCGCGTCCTGCTGGACGGCGAAGATGTAACCGGTCTGATCCGCAGCCAAGAGGTGACCGACGCGGCCTCGCGCGTCAGCGTTTTTCCTGCCATTCGCGCGTGGATGGTGCGCCTGCAGCAACAGGTAGGGGCTCAAGGCGGAGTGGTGATGGAGGGCCGGGACATCGGCACCGTCGTCTTTCCCCAGGCCCAGGTGAAGATTTTTCTCGATGCCGCGCCCGAGGTACGGGGCATGCGGCGCTATGAGCAACTGGGAACAGCGCCCGCACAGCAGCCGGAAGAGGTGATCCGCGAATTGCGCGCACGCGACGAACGCGATCGCAACCGTGCCGATTCGCCCCTGAAGCCGGCCCCGGACGCAGTTCTGCTGGACTCAACCCGCATGACTCTGAACGAGGTTGTGGCTGCGGCCGAGAAGATTGTCGCAGCGAAGCTTGCCGTCCCGGGCCAGCTCACTTCCTTCGCAGAATCACAAAAACGATAGGTTCGTGATTCTGTGCAATGCGTCTTTGTAAGGTATTGATTATAAATGTATTATAGAACAATCCACAGTTTCGCCACCGAAATGTTTCTTTTTATTCCTGGTCGATGAAGTTGGCGAGGCTTGCGGCCCGCGCTCGCGGTGTCAATTCCAAATGTCCGAAGGCTGCGGGAAATGAACCGCAATTTCGAGAAGCTGTTTCATAACCGGCTTGTACGTGCTGTGTCGCGCTCTCTCCGCTACTAAAGCCTCCGTTGATTCTGGGGGTCTTATGCGGGGGTTGAAGCCCCCACCTCCCTCCGCGTTGAATCCTTCCTGCTGGACAGCGTCAACGCCGCCAGGCGTCGCCTGTGGTCCGGAGACCCCAGGACAGCCGGTCGGTGTGAGAATCGTGCATTAGAGACCAATGAATCCTCTCAAAGATGAGTCTTGTGACGAGCTAAAGCCGCTGAGACGGGATATCGCCATGTCGATGTCGTCACTTCCGATTCATTCGCAGTGCGCGAATCGGGCTCATCGCCGCTAACTGATACATCTCAATTGGTAGAACAATCCGCAGATCCGACCGACACAATTTGGCACGCCGTTTGCTTAACAAAGAACCGTGGCGGCAAGAATTAAGAGATGCATTAACTTCGTTCTCTTTCCGCATGCCATTTGAATTGGGGTGTGGTGTGGGTTTATTCCGGTTGGATTATCTTTCTTGTCTTCTCACCGTCGTTGCGACGATCCTTGTTAGCCGAAAACAATGGACCGGCCTTATTGTCTCGGGAGTCAACAGTTTGATTGTTTGCGTCATCGGTGTTCATACGTCCCAGTTCGGTTTCATCCCGGCTAACTTGTTTTGCATTTGCATCTATGCGTTCAATCTGAAGTCATGGCTCAAGGAAGGAGAGCAGTCACAACCGGACCAGATCAAAACGCTCGCGTGAGCGGAGCGAACGGTTCTCTTGACCGCTCTCGAGGCAAGAATCTCCCTGCGGGCTGAAGCCCACGGTTTTATTGGGCGTTTTGCGGCATGGCTCAAGCCGTGCCGGTTCAAAGCCGGACTTGTGAGATCGCGTCTGAGATCGCCTTTAGGGCTTGGCCGGCTTCGGCTCAGGGGTTTTGGGCTGGGCCGCGGCTTTGAGGTAGACGATCTTCATCGTTCCGCCGCCGCAAGTGCCGACCACCTTGCCTTCCGCGTCCTTGTCTTTGGCGACGATGGTGAGGGTGTATCCTTTCGAGCCGTTTGCATCCAACTTCTTTGCGATCTCGGACTTCAATTCTTCGCAAGGCTTTGGGCCTTCGGCATAGACCGACAGGCAAGCGACGGACAGCAAGGCAACTGACGCCACAATTTTCATTCCGCGTACTCCTTCGATTTTGAAGCCAGGGCGAGTTGGAGCCAAGATTAGCTTATCGGCAAGCCAGCGTCAATTCTTGCGATGACAATCGACAAACTTTGGATCAATGGGCCGGATCTGCCTATTGCCGGATCTGCGAACCAAAGAGAAAGTTTCCATTCGGACTGAACGCTCCCGGTGTAAACTCTTTCTTCGCGTCGAATCTGTCGTTTTCCCCGCGCGAACAGGTAACCATCATGCGCAAATCCATCTTGTTTCTCCCGTTCGCTCTTGCCTCCGCCCTGGCTTTTCCGAACCTTGCCCAGACCGCCCAAACGCCGCAAGCCAGTTCCTCGTCCGCCAAGCGCCCCATGACCTTCGAGGACTTGATGCAGATGAAACGGCTGGGCGAAAGCGCCGTCTCCGCTGACAGCAGGTGGCTGGTCTATGCCGCCACGACGGTCAACCTTGAGCAAAACACCAAAACAACGGAGCTGTTTATCCGGTTCATCGCCGGCGGCGAGCCAAAGCCTCTCCCTGTGGCCCAGCCGGGTGATCGCGGGCCGCGGTTTTCTCCTGACGGCAAGCACATTCTATTTCTCAGCAGCCGCGACGGATCGCAGCAGATCTGGGTGGCCGACTTCAATTCTTCCGACGGTTCGACGAGTAATCCGAAGAAGCTGACCGCAATCTCTACCGAGGCCGACAACGCTGTCTGGTCCCCCGATAGCCGCTCCGTGGTTTTTACTTCGTCGGTTTATCCTGATTGTCAGGCAATTACCGAAGCCGACGCGGCGACTGGCGATAAGTGCAATGCCGGCCGGGATGCGGCCCTGGCATCGAGCAAGGTCAAGGCGCAGATCTTCACCCATCTGCTCTTTCGCCACTGGGACCACTTCACCGGCGACAAGCGCAGCCATCTCTTCCTGGCAACGGTCGAGACTGGCGCGATGCGCGATCTGACTCCCAACGATCCCCGCAATGTTCCGTCAGATTACCCCTCGATCGAGCAGGGCTGCGGCTGCGCCTTTTCACCGGACTCGAAGGAGCTGGCCTTTACAGAAAACATGGACGAAGAGCCGGCAACGAGCGTCAATGGCGACATCTTTACCCTGGATTTGACGAATCCGGCCGCGAAACCGGTGAAGGTGAGCACATCGCCTGGCGGGGACTTCAACCCGGCCTACTCACCCGACGGCGAGTATCTGGCCTGGCGCTCTCAGGCTCGTGCCGGCTTCGAGAGCGACCGGTTCAGACTGGCGCTCTACAACCGGAAGTCGAAGAAGATCAAGGATCTGCTACCTGCCGCCCTGGACAACTGGGTGGAGGAGTTCGCCTGGACGTCGGACTCAAAGCATCTGCTCTTTACCGAAGACAAGAAGGGCGAGACGCCGATCTTCATCATCAACATGGGCGGCGTCTCTCATGAGTTTTCCTTTAGGGGAAGCTTCAGCGACCTGCATCCGGTGGAGAATGGAAAGGCTCTTCTGGCTACAGTGGCGCAGGTTCAGCAGCCTCCAGAGATCGTACGGATCGAATACACCTGGTATTCAAAGGCCGTGCCCGGATACGACATCGTGAGCAACGATTTGAGTGAGAAGTTGTATCCCATTACTCACTTGAACGACGCCATTCTTGCCCAGCTCGATCTGCCTGCAATGGAGTCTTTCTGGTTTACGGCGGCCGACCAGACCGACATCAAAGGCTTCCTCATCAAGCCCCCCGGCTTCGATGCGGCAAGAAAGTATCCGGTGAAGTTCCTCATCCACGGCGGCCCGCAAGGTGCGTGGGACGACTCGTGGAGCTACCGCTGGAACCCTGAGCTCTTTGCCGCCAACGGCTATGTGGTGGTAATGATCAATCCTCGTGGCTCGGTCGGATTCAGCCAGGCGTTTGTTGATGCCGTCAGTGGCGACTGGGGCGGCAAGCCCTACTCCGATCTGATGACCGGGCTGGACTACGCCGAGCAGCACTTTCCCTTCATCGACAAGACGCGCGAGTGCGCCCTGGGCGCCAGTTATGGCGGCTACATGGCCAACTGGATTCTGGGCCATACCAACCGCTTCAAGTGCATCGTGAGCCACGATGGAATGTTCAACCCAGAATCGGCCTACGGGACGACGGACGAACTGTGGTTCAACGAGTGGGAGTTCAAGGGAAAGCCGTGGGATTATTATGGGAAGCCCGATAGCGAAAACCCGTTCCGCAAATGGTCGCCGGCCCTGTCTGCCAAGAACTTCAAGACGCCGACGCTTGTGATTCATGGCCAGCTCGATTACCGGCTGGATGTGAGCGAGGGCTTGCAGCTCTTCACGACGTTGCAGCGGCTCAAGGTGCCGAGCAAGATGCTCTACTTCCCCGACGAGGGCCACTGGGTGCTGAAGCCGCAGAACTCGCGGCTGTGGTACAAGACGGTGAACGATTGGGTGGATCAGTGGACGGTGAACAGTGGACAGTGATCAGTGAACAGTGGCAGTGGGTGCATTAGTGGTCCAGCACGCTGAGGCCTGATCGGCTCAAGAAGTCGGAATCATGGCTGAGTTCTATGAGTTTCACGATTCGATTCTGGAGCGATGGAGAACAGGGACGGGAAACTCGTATTGCGCTTCAATGCTTATCGTCATCTGCGCCCCGACGAACTGGACGAAGACTCCTGGACAGGTTGGACGCAAAAAATCGAGATCACGTGTGGACGACGCTCTTGTCGAATCAGGATTCATTCACTTTCCCGTACAGATTTACGACGGGAGTCTGACAGCGGCTCGAATAGTTGCGAACCCGGAGGACATTGCCGGCACAGAGATTCCAGCATCACTCTCATCGACTTCGATTTGAAATCAAGATCTTTCGGACAGGGTGACGATGGTGAAGAATACAAGGACATGGTGGTTCGAGGAGCCACTGCGGCGATTACGTTCAAAGGTGAGCCACAGTTTGTCGAGAAGTGGCGGCGTGCCAAGCCTATTGAGCCAACTCACAGAGAATCAAAGGCGCCGGGGAATTCGATTCTGGCTTGCCCGGTCTCGCCACGAACAAGAAATACATGGAAGGATTTGGGGAGTAAAAAGACAGCCGCAGGTCCTTCGACTGCCCGATAAAGACCTGTCGCTGGACGGTCGCTTCGCTCAGATGACAGGTCTTTGATGATTCATTTCGTTGGTCAGGATTGAGTATATCGCAACCCAGCCTCAGCGCCAAGAGCTAGAGGCTGGAAGACATAGAGGCTAGAAGCTGCCCTTCCAGCGCAAATCCGGTAAGCCGCGCGCGTTTCTGAACGAGGCGGGGCTCTACGACTATGGCGTGAAGTCGCTGGGCCGGGCCATGCGCACCGAGGCCGATCTGCGGCGGCTGATGAAGACGCGCGTCGAACCGGGAGAACGGGGCGATGCGGCGATTGCCGCGGCAATCCTTCGGCTGCGCGAACACGGCTACCTCGACGACGCTGCCTTTGCCGAGACCTATGCGCGCCTGCGCCAGGAGAACGAAAAACTTGGCGTCCGGCGCGTTCGCCAGGACTTGCAGCACAAGGGCGTCGGGTCGGAGCTGATCGCCGAGACCCTTGAGGCCCGCTACGGCCAGACCAATGAGGAGGCACTGGCCCGCGAACACCTGGAACGTAAGCGGCTGCGCAAACCGGAAAACGAGAAAGAGACGGCCCGCATCATGCGGCGGCTGGTGGCAGCGGGCTTTTCGACTGGCGTCATTTACAAGATCCTTCGCCAGTGGGATGTGCCCGAGGAGGCCTTGGCAGCATTGGATCAACTCGAAGACGAGCCGCGCGAAGAGTAGTAGGCTGGGCAGATGAGCATCTTTGACGAGAAGCGGGCAGAGCTGGAGCGGTACGAGTTCATGATGGGCGTGGAGCGGGGCAGGCTGGCCGTGGCGCTGGATCTCGTGACCGACTCGCTGATTCTGGTGGGCCAGCATGGAGTCTATTGCGCGTCGAGCCGCAACCCAGACAAGCCGGCGCTCGATCTGGAGGCGGTTCTTGGCGGGCTGGAAGGAGCCAAGGCGCTGATCCAGTCGGTGATGGAGGAGATTCGCGTTCAGCGGGAGGCCGCGCGGCGAGAGAACCTGCCGGCGGGATGATTGCGCGCTGAAAACCCAAAGTACGATATGCTGGTGAAGTGCGCCCGTAGCTCAGCTGGATAGAGCGAACGCCTCCGGAGCGTTAGGTCGGGAGTTCGAATCTCTCCGGGCGCACCATACGACCTCATCGATCACCCTTCTGCTTGACCCGCTTTCTTTTTCTCAATTTCTGATGAGGATGAGGGACTATGGCCGATTGGAATACCGCATTCAACTGGATGATGAACTTCGAGGATGCTCCTCGCGCCTGCGCGAAGGTTTCTGACGCCTGCCCTGGCGGAGTTGCCGGCCCTTGCTATGCCATCAGCGGCATCAACTCTGGCGCATGGCCGGCGGAGTTTGCCGCTATTGCGGCGCTTCCCCAGTCGCAGCGCGGGCCACTGGTCCAGCAGTTCTACCAGAATCACTTCTGGAACAACTGGTTTGCCCAGATGGTCTCGGACGAGGTCTGCAAGCGGGTCTTCGATTTTGCGGTGAATGCGGGGAGCGGCACGTCCGTGCGCTGCCTGCAACAGGCTGTAAACAGCCTGCTCGCCGCAGGAGCGACGCCGATCGCCGAGGACGGCGGCTGGGGCCCGAAGACGCTGGCCGCGGTGAATGCGGCCGATCCGGTGGCGCTCCAGGATGCATTCCAGGCCAAGCGAGCTGCGCACTACCAGACCATTGCTACTGCCTCTCCGGCTAAGGCGATCTTCCTGACCGCATGGACGAGCCGCGCGAACGCGTAGCGCGAGCCGGGAGCACGGTGGGAAGCCGGTGTTCGTTTGCGGGCCGCGACCCCATTGCGTGAGGTTAGACTGGAATGGGGCTGGCGCGGCTTTCCGCACGCTCTCCCGGACGGGACTGAAATGCACTTCAATTTCGATTTTTCCGCGCGCCAGGTTCTTTGGACGCTGAACTTTGCCGCTCAACTGGTTTTGCTGGTGGTTCTGCTGGGCCGCGACCGCATGCGGCGCTATCCATGGTTCACCGCAGGGATCGGGTTCTATGCTCTGCGGCTGATGGCTGAGGAGTTGCTGGCGGGCAGGCTTGCGCGGCTTCCCTATCAGGAGACAATCCTCGCTTTGGGCGATCTGGGCGTGATTGTGAGCCTCCTGGTGGTGGTTGAGCTGGCACGGCGCGCCTTTGCCGGAGCGAAACGGTCGATGTGGATTGTGAACGCCATTGGGTTTCTGGTGGTGGCGGGCGGAGTGCTGGCTTTCACAGGGCCCTGGCCTCCGTCCAAAGACCTGGCTCTGAACACACTCATGGGCAAGTTGCTGTCGATGCAGCTTGTGGCGATGAAAGGCGAGGCGTTGGTTGCCTGGCTGACCATTGAACTGGGGCTGGTGGTGATGCTCTTTGGCCGCCGCTTCAAGGCCGGCTGGCGGACCCATACTCAGCGAATCGTGATCGGACTCTCGACGGCGGCCATCGCCTTGCTGACGACCCAAACGGCGGTGCAGGCAATCTATCGGTCGGCGCATCCTCAAACCCAGGCGGATGTTCAGCGCCTCGTGGGGCTGATCGGCAGGCTGATCAATGCCGACAGAGTGATCTACATCGCCGTGCTGCTGTGGTGGATCTTCTCTCTGTGGTTCGATGAGCCGGGAGCGCCTCAGACCGAGGCAACCGAGACGGTCGCGGAGCCGGAAGCCAACCAGGAGTAGACTCGACCGGCCACTCGATGAAGATCCGCGGCTCCGTGACTCAGTGGCCTTGCACGCACTCTCCGGAGTGGCTTTTGAGGGGGAGAAGTGGCCGTGCCAACTGAGCTTGAAACTCTCGCCTTCGACCCGGCTGAAGCCAGGGCGGCACTCGATCGGCTGCCAACGAGTTCCGCGGTCTTCGCACTCTATGGGGCCGAGTCTCATGCCGAGCCCTACATCGGCCGCACGCCCAATCTGCGCGGAAGGCTGGAACGACTGCTGCTGCCATCAGCCAAGCATCCGCGGCGATTGCAACTGGCTGGGTTGGTGCGGCAGATTCGCTGGCGGCTGACCGGCTCGGAGTTTGAGTCGCTTCTAGTTCAGTTTGAACTGCTGGAGAAAGTCCACGGCACGAAGTGCCTGGAACGCATGCATCTGCGGGCTCCGGCCTTTGTCCGCTTCCTGGGCAGCAATGCTTATCCGCGCATCACGGTCACCCATCGTCCAAGTCAACGAGAGGCGGAGTGGGCATATGGGCCATTCCAGTCTCGAGCGGCTGCGGAGCGCTATGCCGACGAGGCGCTGAAGCTTTTCCTGCTTCGACGCTGCACAGAGGAGTTGGAACCCAATCCCAGCCATCCTGGCTGCGTCTACTCCGAGATGAAGATGTGCCTCGCCCCCTGCTACCAAGGCTGTACGGACGAGCGCTATGGCGAAGAGGCATCGGCGGTGGAGCGGTTTCTGGCGACGCGCGGCGAAAGCCGGCTGGTTACGCTTAAAACCGAGCGCGATGAGGCCTCGGCGAGGCTGGAGTTCGAGACCGCGGCGGCGATTCACGCTCAGGTGCAGCGGGTAGAGAGCGTGCGGGCACTAGCTCCGGAGCTGGTTCGGCCGCTTTCGCAGCTCCGCGCAGTGGTCTTGCAGGCTTCGGCCGTGCCGGGCGAGGTGGCTGTATTTCTTTATGAGAGTGGCCGTCTGGCCGGGCCCGTCGGATTTTCGACGCTGGGTATGAGAATCCAGAACGAGCAGTCGGGCTCGACTTCGCTGTTTGCGCAGCCGATGGCGGTTGAGGCGATTCCGGAGGAGCAGGCTGGTCAGGGATGCTGGGGAAGTTCAGGGATAAAGCCCAGGTTGATCTTGAGGTATCTGCGGCACGATGAAGTCGTGCCCTGACGCTTTGGCGCGCCGGATGAGTCCGGCCTTGGATTGCGAGCTCCGGTCGCAAGCGAACGCCGCAGCTTAAGCTGGCGCGGGGAGTTTTGGAAGCTCGCATGGAAGAAGCTCTGGCTGCGTTGGCGAAGGGATCTGAGGCTCCATCGGCCACTCTCCGTCAGGGGCATCTGGCGCTGATCAAACGCTGGTACTACCGGCCTGAGGCGCGTCGCAGTGGCGAAATATTCTTCCCTGACGCCGAAGGCCGGTGGCCGGTGAAGGCCATGCTGCGCGGGGTGGGACGAGTGGCCGCGAAGATGCTCGTTGCAGGAAATCGAGATTGAAACTTCAGTCTCCGATACCGGACTGGCGCGGCTCCGCGCTGATACACTGAGCCTGCTAGGAGATGCGTCACAGAATCCAATGGTAGAGCTGCTTCCTTCGATACTTTCGGCGGATTTTGCCCATCTGGCGGACCAGGTTGCCGCGGCGGAGCGGGGCGGCGGTTCGGTGATCCATGTAGACGTGATGGACGGACATTTTGTGCCCAACATCACGATCGGGCCGCTGGTGGTGAAGAGCCTGCGCAAAGTGACCAAGCTGCCGCTCGACTGCCACCTGATGATCGAGAATCCTGATGAGTTCATCCCGGCTTTTGCCGAGGTTGGGGCGAATTGGGTGAGCGTTCACTACGAGGCCTGCCGCCATCTGCACCGCTCGCTCGAATTGATTGCGCAGCATGGGATGAAGCCGGGGGTGGTGGTGAATCCGGCGACGCGCGTCGATTTGCTGATCGACATTCTGCCCATGGTTCACCATGTGCTGGTGATGAGCGTGAATCCGGGCTTTGGCGGGCAGCAATTCATTGAGTTTGCGCTGGACAAGATCCGTCGGCTGGCGGCTTTGCGCCAGGAACTGGGGCTGGCATTTAGAATCGAGGTGGACGGTGGCGTGGCTCACGACACGGTGGCTCGCATCGTCCAAGCGGGAGCGGAGCTGCTTGTGGCCGGAAATGCCGTCTTTGGAGCGGGACGTCCGGAAGAAGATGCGCGGGCGCTGCTGGCAGCCGCACGAGAGGCCGCGAGCCAATAGCCGTAGCCGAACGATTGAGATTCGAGAGCATTGAGGGAGAGGCTTGCAGCCTGTCGACGGGCCGCAGCCGCAATGAGGAACTATGAACCGGTTGACGTTGAAGGTTGCCGCGGTGGCTCTGGCTGTTCTGATGCTGGGCTCCCTTTCGGTCCAGGCCAGGGATAAGAAACCCAGGCACAAGAAGAACCAGGACTTGAGCGCCAATCCGCTCGCCAAGTTGAACTCCAAGCAGCCCGACAAGGAGCTCTACGACAAGGCGATGCATGCGATGAAGAAGAGCCGCTTCGACGTTTGCCGGCTCGATCTGCAGACCATGCTGAATACCTATCCGGACTCCGAGTACCGGATGCGCGCCAAGCTGGCAGTGGGCGACAGTTGGTTCAAAGAAGGCGGCGCCGCAGCCCTGACGCAGGCCGAGGCCGAGTACAAGGACTTCATTACCTTCTTCCCCAATGCCCCGGAGGCCGCCGAGGCGCAGATGAAGGTCGGCGACATCTACTACCAGCAGATGGAGAAGCCGGATCGCGACTACACCAACGCCCAGAATGCCGAGCGGGAGTACCGGGCGATGATCAACATGTTCCCCGACTCGTCGCTGATACCCCGCGCCAAGCAGAAGTTGCGCGACGTGCAAGAGGTTCTGGCCGAGCGCGAGACTCAGATCGGCCTCTACTACGAGAGCCGGGATAACTTCCCCGCCGCCATCGCGCGTCTCCAGACAGTGGTCGATACTTATCCGCTCTACTCCAAGAGCGACCAGGCCTTGCTCGGCATCGGGGACGCCTTTGCAGGCGAGGCGCGTTTCTTCCAGAGCCAACTCAACATTCCCAGCGCCATCCGGGAGCGGCTGCGCGCCGCTTACCAGGACCGTGCCGCCGAGGCCTACGCCAAAGTCATTACCCGCTATCCGATGGCTCCTCGTGTGGAAGATGCCCGTGACCGGCTGGTGGCGATGAACCGTACCGTGCCCGAGCCGACCGACGCAGCCGTGGCCGAGAGCGACGCGGAAGAGAAGAGCCGCGAGCCCTTGCGCTTTACCAACAAGACCCTGGGCATCATCAAGCATGGCCCTTCGGTGGTGGAAGCCGTCCATGTGGGCGAGCCTAGCCTGGAAGATCCGAAGCGCACGCTTGCGCCCGATGTGAACAAGGAGAACGCGGCGCTGATCAACGCCGCAATCGGCGCGGGCAAGCCTGCAGCCTCGCCCGCTGGCGTGGTTCCGTCTACCGGCGTGAATGAGCCGCCTCGCAGCGACCAGCCCTCCCAGGCGCCGTTGCAGCTTGAGAAGCCGGAGGGCGGCACCGGCGTAGGCGTCCAGATTCTGAACGCGCCCGCAGCCGACCCCAATGCTGTCGTCAAGTCGGTTGGTCCGGTGAATACGACCCTGCCAGCGGCGGAGGCGCCTGGCGAGGCTCCCGACCAGGTGAACGACGTCAAGCCCGGTTCGACCCCGACGGCGGCTGTCAATCCCGCCGACGCCAAGAAACGGAAGGCCGATCTGGGCGACGAATCCTCCAGCAAGAAGAAAAAGAAGAAGGGGCTCTCCAAGCTGAATCCGTTCTAAACAGAGAGGCGATTCAAAGTAAAGGCCGCACTCGAACCGGGTGCGGCCTTTGATTTTTGGGGCAGATGGAAGAAACTGCCAACCCAAACCTGCCCCTATCCGTCTGAAACTACAACAATATCCGGGGGTATGGGAGTGAAGTTCGCAATTCTTGTGGCGTTCTTGCTGCTTTCGTCTGCCTTTGCGCAGGCTCAAGAGCCCGCCGCCGCACAAGGACCTACGATCTTTACCAGCTCCACGCTGGTTCTGGTTCCGGCCCTGGTCCGGACCAGGGCCGGCGCGCCAGTTTTTACGCTTTCCGCCAGAGATTTCGTCCTCACCGACGACGGCATCGAGCAGCCGGCCACCGTCGAGGAAGACACCGGCAGCGAGCCACTGGCGCTGGTCGTAGCCGTGGAGACCGGCGGTGCTGGCGCTCGCCATCTCAACAGCATTCGCAACCTTGGCCCGGCGATTGAGGCAGTCATCGGCAACGTCCCGCACCGCGTGGCTGTGGTGGAATTCGACAGCACGCCACGGCTTGCTCAAGGATTCACTGAGGACCTGGCCGTGGTGGCCGAAGCTCTGAGAAACCTCACTGAAGGCGATCACGGCGCAGCCATTCTCGATGGCGTCGACTTTTCCGTCGATCTCTTGCGCCGTCAGCCTGCAGCTTACCGGCGCGCCATTCTGCTCATCAGCGAAACGGCAGATCACGACAGCCAGACGAAACTGGAGGACGCTCTCCAAGCCGTCAGCGGGACCAATACAGCCATTTACAGCGTGGCCTTTTCCTCCGCCAAATCTGCCGCCAGCCACGAAGCTGCCTTGGCGTTCAACGATCCGACTCCCGGCCCGCCGGGAGGCTGCATGGCCAAAGATCCGAATGCGCCCGGACAAAATCGCTGGGTTCAGGCCTACAACTGTCTGGGGCTGCTTGCTCCGCCGCTGCGGCTGGCCAAGGCGGCGGCGATGGCGGCCTCCGGTAGCCTGCAACGCAATGCAGCCGAAAGCGTAGCGCAATTAACCGGCGGCGAATACTTCAAATTCACCGACGCCCGCAGCCTGGAGCGCGATGTGCTGGTTATCTCTCATCACCTGCCCAACCGCTATGTTTTGAGCTTTCATCCGGTGGCGCCGCATTCCGGGTTTTCACTCGATCGGCCTGCGCCTGAAAGAGTATCCCGAACTGGTGGTGCAAGCTCGCAATGGGTACTGGGCCGACGAAGATGCGAAGCTTGACCAATAGGCGCATCTGCTAAAGTTAAAGCTAATTCCTTCGCGTGAAACCTCTCAGAAAAAGGAGTTTTTCGCAGTTCAATGAGGAATTCGCCCAAGAAAACACATGCCTCACGATCTGCCAAAAGCCTACGACCCCGCCGCCATCGAAGACCACTGGGCCGAGTACTGGGTGCGCGAAAAGCTCTTCGCGCAGCCTGCGCCCAATGCCGCCGACTCCGCCGGACAAGCTGATCAATGCGAGAGCTTCACCATGTTGCTGCCGCCGCCCAATGTGACGGGGAACCTGCACATGGGGCACATGTTCGAGCACACGGAGAGCGATATTCTCATTCGCTGGCGGCGCATGTGCGGCGACCGCGTGCTTTGGGTGCCGGGCACCGATCACGCGGGCATCGCTACCCAGATGCTGGTGGAGCGCCAGCTCACGACTGAAGGCAAATCGCGCCAGCAGCTTGGCCGCGAAGCCTTTGTCGAGCGGGTCTGGGAGTGGCGGCGTCACTATGGCGGCGCGATCCTGGGGCAGATGAAGCGGCTCGGCACGTCGGTCGACTGGCAGCGCGAATACTTCACGATGGACGAACGGTTGTCGGTTGCGGTGCGCGAGGCCTTTGTCCGCTTGCATGAGCAGAATCTAATTTATCGCGGCGCATACATTGTGAACTGGTGTCCGCGCTGTCAAACCGCGATAAGTGACTTAGAAGTGTTCCACGAGGAACAAAAGGGTCACTTATGGGAGATTAGATATCCAGTTATAAGTGAGGATGGAAAAGATACAGGCGAGTTTCTAACTGTTGCGACGACGCGGCCTGAAACGATGCTGGGCGATGTAGCTGTTGCTATTCATCCTGAGGATGAGCGCTATCTGCATCTGCACGGCAAGAAGCTTCGCCTGCCTCTGATGAATCGCGAGATTCCTGTCATTCTCGATGAGTGGGTTAGCCGCGACTTTGGGACCGGCGCGGTGAAGGTAACTCCGGCACACGACCCGAATGACTTTGCTCTTGGCGAGCGCCATCATCTGCCGTCGATCAATATCATGGATGCGGAAGGCCGCATCAATGCCGAAGGTGGAGCTTATGCCGGG
Source organism: uncultured Acidobacteriaceae bacterium (assembly GCA_963843625.1). GTDB lineage: Bacteria > Acidobacteriota > Terriglobia > Terriglobales > Acidobacteriaceae > Telmatobacter. Next base: position 99,378 of record CAWJLK010000006.1, on the reverse strand, counting down.
CTTGATCGTTATGTTGCGCGAAAAAAGATCGTAGCCGATCTCGAAGAGCAAGGTCTGCTGGCGGGCATCAAGGATCATGTCAATAACGTGGGCCATTGCGATCGCTGCAAGACGACCGTCGAGCCGCGGCTTTCGACGCAATGGTTCATCAAGATTCAGCCGCTGGCCGACAAGGCGATTGCGGCGGTCAAGCCGGACGCGCAGGGCAACAAGGCGATTCGCATCGTGCCGGAGCAATACGAGAAGGTTTACCTCGAGTGGATGGAAAACATTCACGACTGGTGCATCTCGCGCCAGCTTTGGTGGGGCCATCGAATTCCCGCCTGGCACTGCGCGAATTGTCATAAGATGACGGTCGCCCGCGAAGACCCGGCGGCGTGCGCTCACTGCGGTTCGGAGAAGATCACGCAGGAGACCGACGTTCTGGATACGTGGTTTTCTTCGGGTCTGCTGCCGGTCTCCGTCTTCGGCTGGCCGAATATAACTCAAGACAATCGCGCGGACTTCGACGCCTTCTATCCGACGAATCTTATTGGTTACCGGCTTCGACATTCTCTTCTTCTGGGTTGCGCGGATGATCATGTTCGGCTGCTGGTTTTCGACCGACGTCGAGATGCCCGACGGCAGCCCTCGGCCTCTGGCTGAGTCAGTTCCCTTCCGCGAGGTTTATATTCACGCGCTGGTGCTTGACGCCAACCGCGAAAAGATGTCAAAGGTCAAGGGCAACGTAATCAATCCCATTGAAGTTGTGAAGCAGTATGGGACGGATGCCGTGCGCTTCACGCTGGCCTCGATGGCATCGCCTGGAACCAATGTCGCCTTCAACGTGGCCCGCACCGAGGGTTATCGCGCCTTCGCCAACAAGATCTGGAATGCCGCGCGATTTCTCTTCATGAACGTGGATCGGGCGGCTGAGATTGGCATAACGGTCGATCCTGCCGCGCTCGGCGGAATGCCTACCGTTACAGGCGATGCGCCGCTTGAAGCCCGCTGGATTGTCGCCGAGCTAAACGCTACCGCGGCCAAAGTCAACCAGTCGCTTGAGAACTACCGCTTCGACGATGCCGCTAACTCGATCTATCAGTTTTTCTGGGGGAGTTTTTGCGATTGGTATCTGGAGATCGTCAAGCTGCGGCTGGATTTTACTGTTGACGAGCAAGTCAGCGAGTCGGCGAGTCAGCAAGCCAGCAGGCTAGCCGCGACAAAAGCTGCACTGACTACATTTGTCCAGGTCTTTGAGGCTTCGTTACGGTTGCTGTCGCCGTTTATGCCGTTCCTGACCGAGGAGCTTTGGCACACGATCTACGACGGTAATCCACCGGCTAACTCGATTGCGCTCGCGAGCTATCCAGATGGCAATGAGCATCTGGACGATGCGGCTCTGATCGATATGGGCATCTTGCAGAGCCTCGTCGTCGAGATCCGCGCCCTGCGCAAAGAGATTGGCGTGGAAGAGAAGGCCTCGACTCCGGTTGAGGTGCGCATCGACGCCGGAATGCAGTCTGTTCTCGCAGAAAACGGTGCAATTGTCGAACGGCTGGCGCGGGTCAGCGAACTCCGTCTTGTGGATCAAATCGGCGCTGGAGTATCGAAGCACTCGACGGCGAACTTTGATGTTTCCGTGATCTACGAGCGCACGATTGATGTCGCCGCTGAGACGCGAGCGCTTGACAAGAGATATCGCAAAGTATGAAAAAGGTCTAATCTCCGCAGAGCGGCAGTTAGGCAACAAGAGCTTTTTGGATAAAGCTCCCGCAAAGGTTGTTGAAGGACTCAAGAAGCAGGAAGCCGAAACACGTCTGCTGTTGGAAAAAGCGCGGGCCGCGCTGGAGAGCCTAGAGAAGGGACGTTAGCCATGTCTTGCGAATGCGCAAAATGCCGGGAGCACTACAAAACGCTTGGCTTCATGTTCGGAATCCCGTCGGAAACCGAGATTCAAGAGGCCTATAAGGAAGGGGTCAAGCAATGGCACCCCGATCTCTATGAGAATTACGCGAGCCTGCGGGCGGATGCCGAAGAGCATTTCAAGCAGATCCAGGTTGCCTACCGGGAACTGACTGAGCACAACGCCACTCCGGCAGATTTGCCGGTGGAGAGAATTGTCGTTCAAAGACCGACCAATGTCGAGCAGCCAAGAGTAGAGACGGCGGCAATATCGTTTGGCGATGCGCCGGGATGCCTGACTGCGAAGCGCCTTACGAAAGACATCGAAGAGATGATCGCTCCGCACCTGGGGAAGCTTGGGCTGGCGGTGGCGATCGTGGATATCAGCGGCAAACGATCGAACACAGGCGGCTTTTCACAATTTCTTCTGCTGGCGAGCCGCGGGATCATGATGCGCGACTCCCGGAACATGATCTCAGTGCTTTGGTATACCGATCTGGGAGAGGTCAAGCTCATTGTCCCGCACGAACAGGGCAAGTCGAGCGGGTGGGCGAAATTCATGGGAGGACTCGCGGGCCCGGCGAGTAGTGAGCTCCAGATTTACCGGAGCAATGGAGTTCTCTTCCAGTCTCTCTCCGGCCAGGTGGACGACGGCGTGAAAACAGGTATTTATAACTTTCTGATGACGCAGAAGGAACAAGCACGTCCTTAAATCGGGGAACGGTCAAACAAGGAAGCATGGACTGGAAGAGCAGCAGTATCGACGCATTGCTTGAGCGGGCCTTGGTCGAAGACAAGGCCGCCGGCGACATCACGACCAACCTGACCATCGATGCCGCGCTGCAGGCAACAGGCTCGATTGTTGCCCGGCAGGAGATGGTGGTCTGCGGGCTGGGCGCTGTGCCGCGCCTGCTTGAGATCTACGCCCGCTTGGACAAGCGCGCCCCGGCGCAGAGGCGGTTTGAGGTCGTCAGCCATCCGGAGATTTTTGACGGCGTACGCGTTCACGATGGACAGGTGCTGGCGGTGATCCGGCATAACGCGCGCGTGCTGCTGAGTTGCGAGCGGGTGATCCTGAATCTGATGCAACGCTTGAGCGGCATTGCCACGCTGACGCGGCAGTTTGTGGACGCCATTGAAGGAACTCACGCCCACGTGCTCGACACGCGCAAGACTGTTCCGGGGCTGCGGGCTCTGGAAAAATATGCCGTGCAATGCGGTGGAGGAACGAATCATCGCCTCGACCTGGCCAGCGGCATCCTGATCAAGAACAACCACATCTCGCTCGGCGGCGGACTGCCTGCTGTGCTGACGCGAGCCTTGGAGAAGCGCAAGAAAGGCCAGCGCGTGCAAGTGGAAGTGCGCAGCGTCAAGGAGCTTGAGCAGGCTTTGGTCTTCGGCGCGGAGGCGATTCTGCTGGATAATATGACGCCCGCCGAGGTGAAGAAGTCCGTGGACCGCATTCGCCAGCATACGAAGGGGCTGCAGATTGCCGGGGAGCCGGAGATCCGGATTCCGACGGAGGCCTCGGGCGGCATTGTGATCGAGAACATCCGCGCTTACGCCGAGACAGGCGTGGACTTCATCAGCGTGGGCGCGCTGACACACTCGGCCAAGGCTGCCGACATTTCGATGCGCATCGAAGCGGAGACGGCCTAGACGTGCGCGAGGCTCGCTGGATCTGTATCGACCTGGCCGCGTTTGGAGGCCTGCGCTTGCCGGCACGATTTTTGCGGGCAAACTGCATTTTTCTCCGGTCACTGACTCCACGAACACTGACGCTCTCGATGCGGCACGCAGCGGAGCTCTGCATGGTTCGGTTTACTTTGCCGATGAGCAACTGGCTGGGCGCGGGCGGGGCGGACACAATTGGCACTCGGCTGCGGGCGAGGGGCTCTATGTGAGCGTGCTGCTGCGGCCGGCTATTCCTGCGGTTCGGCTGCCTCTGCTTCCACTGGTTGCGGGTCTGGCTGCGGCTGAGGCTGTTCGCGCTGTTGCAGGATTGACGGTCGATCTGCGCTGGCCCAATGATGTGCTGATCGGCGAGCGCAAGGTTTGCGGGATTCTGGTCGAATCGAAGATCGACGGGCAGATGGCTGGATTTGCGGTGGTGGGGATCGGCATCAATGTTCACCAGCGGGACTTTGATCCGGGGCTTTCGACCCCTGCTACCTCGCTTGATCTGGAGAGTAGGCGCCGCATTTCGCGGCAGGCTTTGCTCGTTTGCCTGCTAGAATCGCTGGAGCGCGAGGCGGCTGGACTGGCCGATCCGGCTGCGGGTGTGACGGTGCCCGCTCGCGTGGAGCAGGCTTCGACTTGGATTCGCGGGCGGCGGGTTGAGGTGCATGGGCCGCAGGCTTGCGTGGGAGTTACGGCGGGGCTGGACGAGCATGGATTTCTGCTGGTGCGGAGCGAAGCGGGATCGGTGACTGTGCAGACGGGCGGGATTCGTTCTGCGTAGAACCCGAGAGACGGGCTTTGAGGATTCCCACCCTAGCCGCAAAAACAAAAACGCGGCGAGGGTGGGGCACCCAACCACCTGCGGTGGGGCAGCCGCCTTCGGCACTCTTGATTAGGTCAAGGATGGGGCGCGCAGTTGTTCGTGGAGATGGACAGAAAACTATGCTGCTTGCGATCGATGTAGGCAATACGAATACGGTGCTGGGGATCTACAAGGTCGAAGGCGAAAAGCCTGAGATGGCGGCGCACTGGCGCGTGACCACGCATCGTTCGCAGACCGCCGACGAGTATGGCGTGCTGTTTGTGAATCTCTTCGAGATGCACGGCATGTCGCCGAGCCAGGTGCATCACATCATTATTTCGTCGGTGGTGCCGCCGGTGGAGGGCACGCTGCGGCAGGTCTGCGAGACGTACTTTCACCTGCAGCCGATCTTTGTCGAGCCGGGGATCAAGACGGGAATGCCGGTGCTGGTCGACAATCCGACGGAGCTGGGCGCGGATCGGCTGGTGAACGCCATTGCCGCCTTTGAGCGCTACGGCGGGCCGTGCATCGTGGTGGACTTTGGCACGGCGACGACCTTCGATGTGATTTCGGCGAAGGGCGAGTACCTGGGCGGGGCGATTTCGCCGGGGCTGGGCATCAGCGCCGATGCGCTGTTTTCGCGCGCCGCGCGACTAGGTCGTGTGGACATCAAGCGGCCGGCGAAGGTGATCGGGACGAATACCGTGACGCACTTGCAGACCGGACTCTACTACGGCTATATCGGTTTGGTGGACGGGATTCTGGAGCGAATCATTGCCGAGCTTGGGCGCGAAGCCACGGGTGATTGCGACGGGCGGACTGGCGCGGCAGATCTCGGAGGATTCGCGGTATATCGCCGAGATCGACGACATGCTGACGCTCGATGGGCTGCTGATCCTCTATGAGCGCAACCGCGTGGTCAAGCCGCGCGGCAAGGCGCACTGAGACGCGGGCCGTGCTGAACTATTTCAACTACTTTACGGAGATCGAGGAGCGCTTTCAGCGGCGGCGCGGGGCGCTGCTGTTGCTCTCGACGCTGGATTGGGCGCTGATCGAGACGTGGCGCGACGCGGGGATTCCGCTGGAGGCGGTGCTGCGCGGGATCGACGCGGCTTTTGATAAATATGAAGCGCGGCAGAAGCGCGGACGGATGCGGCGCGTGAATGGGCTGGCGTGGTGCGCGCAGGCGGTGATGGTGGCGGCCGAGGAGTTGCGCGAGGCTGCGGTGGGAACGGCTCCGGCGGGGAGTTCCGCGGGGGAATCGGGATTTGAACAGGAGCGTGTGGCTGTGCATCTTGAGGCTGCCGCCACAGCGCTCGATGCGGCTACGTGGCTGCGGAAGCCTGCGCGGCAACTGCGGTACGATTGCGCGAGTTGGCCACCGAGGTGCGAGTCGCAGAGACGGGCAACGCCGCCGCTCACGATCTGGAGGCTCTCGAACGTACGCTCACAGTGCTTGAAGAAAAGCTCTTTGCGGCGCTGACTGCGGCGGCTCCCGAGGAGTTGCTGGTTGGCTTGAAGGAGCACGCGGCGCGCGAGTTGGCGCCTTATCGGAGCCGCATGGGGGCTGTGCAATTGCGGCAGGTGGAACACCAGTTTGTGCAGAAGCAATTGCTGGTGCATTACAACCTGCCGCGATTGAGCTTGTTTTATATGAGTCAGCAATGAAGATGCCGAAGAAACAATCCCGGAAGATGCGGCGCGAGGGGTCTGTGACAGCCCACCCTAGCCACAAAAACAAATACGTGGCGAGGGTGGGGCACCCGAACACTACAACCTGCCGCGGCTTAGCCTGTTTTATATGAGTCAGCAATGAAGATGCCGAAGAAACGAACGACCGCGCAGCGACGGGCCATGCAGGCCGCGAAGAGGAATTCGGCCAAAAGCAAGCAGGGGCGCAAGCAGCCCACGGGGGCCGTTTCGGGGAAAGCACCTGAAAAGAGTGCCACAGGGGCTAAAGCCCGGAGATCATTCTTCTGGTCTTGTGCAGGGGTTGAAACCCCCGACTTCTCTCCAAACCGCAACTTGTCGAGATTGAGAAGGCGATCTATGGCGGCTCGTTTTTGGCGCGGCTTGAGGGCAAGGCGGTATTTGTTCCGCTCGTGCTGCCCGGCGAAAAAGCGCGGGTGCGCGTCACACAGAGCAAGGCAGGCTACGCGACAGCCGAGGCTGAGGAGATTGTCGCTGCCGCGCGGGAGCGCATCGCGCCGGCTTGCCCGCACTTTGGCGCTTGCGGCGGCTGCCATTATCAGCACACGGATGACGCGACACAATTGAAATTCAAAACGGCCATTTTGCGCGAGACGCTGGAGCGCGGCGGCGTTGCTGTGTCGGGGGAGATTGGCGTGCTCTCTGGGGAGCCATTCGGCTATCGCAATCGCATTCGGCTAGCCTTTGATGCGGCGGGGAATCCCGGCTATCGCGGACGCCGATCGCATGGGGTGGTTGCCGTGCGCGAGTGCCCGATTGCCGCGCCGCTGCTGGTTGAGGCTGCGCGGGCCTTTGCGCAGGTTGCGCGCGAGTTTGCTCCGGAGCTCAAGCCGACGGAGATTTCTCTCTTCTCGAATGCCAGCGAAAACGCACTGCTGGCAAGCGTTCTTACCGCCAGCCCCGCAAAGATTCGCTTCGATGAGTTGGCGCAGGCATTTCACGAGCGGATTCCGGCGCTTGCTGGCGCTGAGTTGGTCGTCGAGGGCCGTGCTGGCCAGCATCCGCGCCGCGTTGCACAGTGGGGCGCGACGTCTCTGGCCTATCGCGCCGCCGGTTTCGACTACCGCGTGGACCATGGTGCGTTCTTTCAGGTAAATCGCTGGCTGGTGGATGCGCTCGTTGACCGGGTAGTCGCCGACCACAAAGGTCAGCTGGCCTGGGATTTGTTTGCCGGTGTTGGGCTATTTGCGCGGCGGCTTGCGGCGCAGTTTGAGCGCGTGGTTGCGGTCGAGTCGGCTCCAGCGGCAACGGCGGCGCTTGAGGAGAATCTCTCAGGCACGATTGGCAACGGCCGTCACTGCGGAGACTCTGGAGTTTCTTCGCAGGAGTCGGGACGAACGGTCGCATGTGGCACGGCCCGATTTGATTGTGGTGGACCCGCCGCGCACCGGCCTCGGCGCGGAGACGTGCGCACTGCTGGGCGAGATCGCGGCCCCTGCAATGGTCTATGTCTCCTGCGACCCCGCGACGCTGGCTCGCGACCTGCGCGCGCTGATCGCTTCTGGATACCGGATCCAATCCATCACGCTTGCCGATCTCTTTCCCCAGACCTTTCACCTGGAGACAGTGGTCCAGTTGCGCCGCGCCTGATAGGCTTGAGGGCCAGAACACCTTTCAACTTTCAGGCGCGATGGAATCCGGCTCTCCCAAGATCGGGCAAGTCATCGCCGGCCCCGGCGCCGGAGCGGAAGCTGGCTCTGTCCAGATCCCGCTCTTTCATGCGGCCTGGCTCTTTGCAGCCGGGATCGCGACGGCCCAGGTTCTCTGGCTGCGGCCCAGTCTCGTGCTCGTGGGCCTTGGAGTTGTTGCATTGCTGTGCGGCGTGGCAGCCTTTCGGGCGCAGCGGATCGCGTGGCTGCCGATGGCTGTGTTGTGGCTGCTGCTGGGGGCATGGTGCGCATGGATGGAGCCGCATCCAGCTCCGGCTCCCGCGCTGGCGGCGCTCTCCGACGATCTGCTTCGCACCGTCGAAGGAACGGTCGTCGATGCGGGGCCGGTGCGCAGCGAGACGGAGCAGAATCTCGACGAGCCTGCCTCAGGCTTGACAGCAGCCATCCGCAGCGAATCGACCTGCGCGTCTCGAGCATGGAGGTGGTCACCGACGCCGACGACAGGCAGGCGCCGGTCGAAGGCGCAGTGCGGCTGACGGTTCGCTGGCCTCAAGAGCGTAGGCTAAGCCAGCAGCCGTTCCAATGCGGCGAGCGCGTTCGTGCCGTGGTTCGCTTGCTGCCGCCAGAGATTTATCACGACCCCGGCGTCTGGAGCCGCGAGGAGTTTCTGCTCGATCAGGGCATCACCTCGACGGCCACGGTGAACATCGACCGTGTTGAGCGCATTGGCCGGGGCTCAGAGCTTTTCCTGGGCTGCCGGTTGAGCAGGCTGCAGCGCGCGACCAGCGCGCGGCTGCTGGCGCTGCCCGCGGCCATGCGCCAGCTGCCGGCTCCGCTGCGCCTCTCGCAGGACGACGCAATCATGCTGGCCGCGATGGTCACCGGCGACCGCACATACCTCACTCATTCGCTGCGCGTTGGCTTCGAGCGCACCGGCTCCTTCCACATGCTGGTGGTTTCGGGCTTTCACCTGGCGATTGTGGCCGGATGCATCTTCTGGGTTGCAAAGAAGCTGCGGCCTGCCCCGCGTTCCGGCGACGCTGGTCACTATTGTCGCTTCGTTCGCCTACGCGCTCTTTACCGGCTTCGACACGCCGGTTGAGCGCTCGCTCTGGATGGTCACTCTCTATCTGCTTGGGCGGCTGGTTTACCGCGAGCGCAACGCGCTGAACACCATTGGCTTTGCCGCGCTGTGCCTGTTGGCCGCGAGCCCGCGCAGCCTCTTCGACTCGAGCTTTCAGATGACTCTGCTGGCCGTGGTCGCCATTGGCGGCATCGCCGCTCCGCTGCTGCAGAGCACCATTCATCCTTATCTCACGGCCACGCGCGACCTGCGCCTCACCGCTTTGGACGTCAAGCTGGCTCCGCGCTGGCGCAATTTCGCGTGATGCTGCGCATGTTTGCCGGAGCGTTGCAGAGAGCGGTGGGTGAACGCCGCCGCATCTCCCGCGGCTGGCACGACAGAAGTTCCTGACCAGATGCACGCGCAACTCACCATGTTCCGCGAGACTCTGGGCATTGCCGCGACGGTAACCCAGGCGACAGCTCATGGTCGCCTCGCGGAGTCTATCGGTTGGCGATTGTTTCCCTGGACCGTGCGCATTCTGATTCGCAGCCTGGAACTGCTGGTTGTCTCCTGCGTGGTGGAGTTGGCCATGGCTCTGCCGATGGCGCTCTACTTCCATCGCATCACCGTCTTTGCGCTGCCGGTGAATCTCTTCATTCTGCCGCTGCTGGCCGTGCTGATGCCTGCCGCGCTGGTGACCCTGTTGGCGCTGGTGGTCTGGCCGCCGGCCGCCGTGTCCCGGCGATGATCGTGGCCGTCTTTCTCCACATCGGCATTGGGCTGGTTCATCTGTTTGGCTCGATGGCACTGGGGTGACTTCCGCATTCCAGCTCCGCTGCTTTGGCAGTCGCTTGCCTTTTGCGCGCTGCTGGCGGCGGCGATGGTGCTGGCGCGCCAGGCACTTGTCACCGGCCTGCGCTGGCCGCGCCGTGCGGCCTGGGCCGCGCTGCTACTGGCCGCTGTGGCTGTTGTCGCGCCACGGCCGATCGATCATCCGCGCGATGCATTGCTGGTAGAGGCCATCGACGTGGGCCAGGGCGACTGCATCCTGCTCATCACGCCCGACGGCAAAACGCTGCTGGTCGATGGCGGCGGCTTTGGCGGCGGTCCGCACCAAGCTCCGCAGGACTACGACATCGGCGAGGAGGTCGTCTCGCAGGTGCTATGGTCGCGCGGCATCCGGCGGCTGGACGTGGTGGCCCTGAGCCATGCGCACTCCGACCACATGGGCGGCCTGCCCGCCGTGCTGCGCAACTTCCACCCGGCCGAGCTTTGGGTGGGCAACAATCCGCGTTTCGCGGCCTACGACGCACTGCTCGACGAGGCGGCCGATCTCCACATTCGAGTTCGTTCACTTCGCGCCGGCGACGCTTTGCCGTTCGGGCCAGCCCAGGTGAGCGTGCTGGCGCCATTCCGCAACTATCAACCAGGCGCGGAGCCCGTCAACAACGACTCGCTGGTACTGCATGTGGCGTATGGAGCGACCTCGGTATTGCTGGAAGGCGACGCAGAAGCTCCTGTGGAGGATGCGATGCTGACCGAGCCTGGCCTGGCCAGCACGCTGCTGAAGGTGGGCCATCACGGCAGCGTCACCTCCACGCGGCCTGAGTTTCTGGCCCGCGTCGCGCCGCAGTGGGCGGTAATCTCCTGCGGGCCGCGCAACCGCTACGGCCACCCGCGGATGGAAGTGCTCGAAGAACTCGAAGCGGCCAGCGTCCGCACCTTCTCGACGGACATCAACGGCGCGGCCTGTTTCCGGCTTGACGGGAAAACCGCCAGGCCGGATATGGCCTGCGGCTGGCGGTCTTTGCCTTGATGCCGGTAGCGTTTTGATCGCATAGAACCTGCTCCAAACCCACCGAAGCACCTCTGTTTTGAACCCCTCCGCGAAGATCATCCATTCACTGCCGTTCAATTGGCCTATAATCCATGGTTGAAATCATTCAGTTGCAAGATGCCTCGAACTGGGACGCGCGACTGAGGAGGCTGACATGTTGAAGCCGTTACTTGTTGTTTCTGCAGTTGTCTTGTTTGGGATCACCGTCTCGTTCGCTCCGAGGCTCACGCCTCAAGACTCCACTCCGTCCGACGCATCCGGGTTGAAGAACCGTGTGAAGCCTACCGACAAGTCGCAGGCGCGCGCGAAGGAAATCTATACGGTGGATTGCGTGATCTGCCACGGAGATACCGGCAATGGCAAAACCGATCTCGCTAAAGATATGCAATTATCGCTCGATGATTGGAGCGATCCGAAGACGCTGGCCGCCAAATCGGACGGCGATCTGTTCAACGTCATCCGCAACGGCAAGGACAAGATGCCTCCCGAGGGTGCGGGCCGCGCCAAGGACGACGAGGTGTGGAATCTCGTGATCTACATTCGCGGCCTCTCGAAGGGGCAGCCGGCTGCGGCGCCTGCGCCGAGCTGCTACGAACTAGAGCATTTTTGGGAATTGTGTAGACCGAGGTTTTGTAGGTTTCCCACCCATTCCGCAGAAAAACGCGGAATGGATGGGGCGCGGGAGTCTACAGTGAATCCGAAAATTCTCTAGAACCGCACTCTCAACCCGAACTGGAACTGTCGTTCGCGGTAGAAGTTGGTCGCGTTGATGTTCAGCGGCTGGCCGAAGGCCGTGGTGTTGGCCTTCAGACCGCTGAGGAAGTTCAGCGTGGGAAGTGCGCCGTTCGCGCTGCCGGGCTGGATGGAGTAGCCCGTGGTCTCCAGTTCAGTCACGTTTTGGTGATTGAAGAGATTGAAGCTCTCGGCCAGCAGTTCCAACTGGCGCATGCCGCTGAGGTTGAAGCGCTTGGCAAGGCGCAGGTCGGCCTTCCAGGTTGCCGGATAGCGGTAGGTGTTGCGGCCAATGTTATAGAAGCGGCCGTCGCTGCCCGAGCCGTAGACCCGGTTGTCGCCTCCCGAGCCGTTCATTCCAGGGCCCAGCCCCACGATGCTCTCGATTCCGTTGGTTGTTATCAGAAACTCCTTCGGCAGCGAGCCCGAGGTGCGCATGGTGTAAGGCATGCCGCCGCGGAAGTGTCCAACGCCGGAGAGCATCCAGCCGTTGACGAAGTTCCCGGCCAGGCCGTGCAGCTTCCAGGGCGCTTCGTAGATTGCTGTAACGCCGGCCGAATGGCGCATGTCCAGGTTGCTGGTTCCGTACTCGAGGCCAAAATCGCGGGGGTCCAGCACGTCGTTACCGGCGGCCTGCGAACTCTCGTTGGGATTCCAGTCCATGGCGTGCGCGTAAGTGTAGTTGGCGCGCAGGCTCAACCCGCGGCGGCCATAGCGGACGACCCGGAGCATCGCCGCCTCATAGGTGGAGTTGGCGCGGCTCTCGATCTGGCTGATCTGCTGGTATCCCGAATTCGGACGCCCGACGGTCCCGTGCGGTCGAAGGCCATGAAGCATAGAAGGGAACCGTGATCTGCCCGGCCTTGATGGGTCCCGCACCGGTTGCGTCTTCCACGGCGTAGGTGATGGTCTGTGACGGCGCGGGAGTACCGAGATTCGCATCGATGGAGACAGGAAGCCGGCGGCCCAGGCTCACCAGCGCGCTGGCGGTTACCTCGACGTTGCCGGGCAGCCTTTCTTCAAGCGATACGATGCCTTGATGCACCTCGGGATTGTGGAACGCTGGGCGCAAACTCGACCGCTCCCGGCTTGATTACGCTCGCCGGCCCGCCTTGCAAAACATAAGGGAAGGGCGGAGCATTGCTCGTGCCGGTCGGAGGGTTGAATCCGTCCAGCGGTCGAATGAAGAAGTTCAGATCGCCATTGAGCGAGCCGGTCTGGGTGAGCGCGGTTTCGACGGTGGAGTTTTTGATTCTGTCGTAATAAATTCCGTAGCCGATCCGCAACAGAGGCCAGCGGCTCTCGCTGCTGCCCACGGCTAGACTGATCCGCGGTCCCCAGTTGTTGCCCAGGCTGGGCAGCTTACCGGTCAATGGCAGCTCCGGATTGGTGAGCTTCGCGAGCGGCGGCGGCAACTGCTCCCGCTCCCAACGCAATCCGGCAGAGACGACCATCAGCTTGCCAAGCTGCCACTGTGCCGTCGCGTACCCCGCCCAGTCGTTCGTGCTCAAATGCCAATCGGCAGGACCGATGGTCTGCGAGTAGTACGAATAACAGGGCAGGCTGCCCACTCCGCGCAGATTGTGCGCCGAGTCGCGCCAGACCTTGCCGGTCTGATCGCAGTTGCGCTGATTCATGGGATCGATCTCGCCGGAGAGTCCAAATTTCTGGAAAACCAGTGCGTCGGAGACGAAGTTTTCCAGATTGGAGTAGGTGTAGGTGCCTGTCTGGTTGCGCAGCAAGGTGGTCGCGTCAAAGCTGTGACGGAGATCGAAGCCAGCCCTGACCAGCAGCTTGCCGCGAATCCAATCCAGCGACTCCTTCGCTTGGTAGAGGCGTTCGTCGGGATAGCTGCCAGCTCCGAAGCGCGAAGGATTGCCGATGGTGAAGCCATAGCGATTATCCACGACGATCTGCGGCAACTGTCCCCATGCATTTGCCGGCGAGGAAGGTCTTTTCAAAGGCTGAAGGAGTCGATGGCCGCGCATTCCGGATCGTCTGTCCGGCCGAGGCCTGGGTCACGGCGAGAAGGTTGGGGGTCAGGAAGGCTTCCCAGCGTCCCAGCAGCCACTCATCGCTGGCCCTGGTCGATCCGAAGCTGTGGTTGCCGTAGGTTTCTGAAACGCGAGTCAGCCCGCCGCCCGGTGCGTTCCACTTCGCGCCGGTTCCCTCAACCGTCAAGCGATGGCGCTCTGCCGCCTGCCAATCGATGCGTGCGAAACCGGTCCATTGCGTAGACACGCGCGAAGTCGGACCGAGCAGTCCGCCGAGTTTGTCCGCTTCCAGCATCGGCCAATACGCCGCCAGACCTTCGGCGATGGCGTTGGCGTTGCTTAATCCCAGCCGTGCGGCGAGCACTTGCATCTGATCGTTCGAGGGCTGGGCAAAGAACCCGGTCTGTTCGGTACATAAAGTGTTTGCGCACAGATAAGGATGCCTCACTGTGGCAAGTCCGGCATGGTTCCGCTCGGAGTTGTCGAGAGCTGCAAACCAGAAGAGCTTGTGGCGGCGAATTCGACTCCCCGCTCCGACTCCCCATGAGGTATCGCGATCCGGCGGGGTGTAAGGAACCGATGTGAAGACCGGATTCACGATGGAAGTGAAGACCGGATTCGTGATCGTGCCGGTATTTTGTACCCATTGAGCCAAGGGATTCCTCGCGTCCCAGAGGTTGAGGTGGTCGAAGAAAAAGCCCTGACCATGCAGCCGATCGCCGCCGCGCTGGGTCTCTATGTTGATGCGCCCGCCTGCGGCTCTGGATGCCGAGGCTTCCGCATTGCCGGCCACCGTCTCGACCGTGCCAATCGCCGCCTCGCTCATGGCGAATCCATGGCCTCCGGCCCCCACCTGTGCAATTCCGGCTGGCCCATCCCCGCCCTGGCCAAGCGGCCCCTGCCCCTGCGAGCCTTGCCCGGATGCATTGGTCGATCCAAAGGCCTGTGCCCGACTGGCTCCATCCACAGCGGTCCCGGCTCTCTGCTGTCCGGCGCCACGCAGCGCAATGTCGGCCTGACCTCCGGCTGGGGCCGCGGAGGTGGGCGCATCGTCCAGCACAAAATCCTGCCAGTTCCGTCCGCGCACCGGCAGAGCCTGCAACTCCGCGGCGTTCATGGCATCGGCTCCTGCCGGGCCGCTCTCCCGAGAGGCAGCCAGAACCGCCTGATGTGAAGCCTGCTCAATCTGCATCGCCGCAGCCAGCGCTGCTCGGGTCGCGGCCTCCGCCAACGCAGCGCCTTTGCTGCCGGTCGGAGCTTGAATCACGAGGGCTGGAACAACTGCTGGCCGGCGCAGGCGCGACAGGGACAAGCCGCGCCACAGTTTGCGGAGGCTCGACCTTCAATGCTGGTTTGCCGACGAGCGCGGGCGCTGACTTAGGAATGGGCAGCGGCGTTTTGAGTTGCTCTTTTGCCTTGAATGGCTCTGCCTCATGCGATGCCGCCAGGAGCGGGCCGCGTGGAAGCGGCACGAAGTCAATCGCAGTTTGCACCTGAGCCTCATGGCCCCCGGCAACCATGATCTCTTCGACCTGGCCGTGTCCCAGTTCCGTGCTCTCAGCCTCCAGCGCGTACTCGCCGGGCTCCAGGCCACTGAAGCGGTAGGCCCCATTTTTTTTTGTGGTTGTGCGCGCCTCCGCGCCGGTCGACTGGTTGCGCAGAACGACGGCGACGCCTTCGAGAGGCTTCGAGTACAAATCGGTGAGTTTGCCTGCGAGCGAGCCGGACACTTCGCTTTGGACAGATTGAGCGAGACTAGCCTGCCCGCTCCCCACCAGGAGCATGGCTACCGCCAGTGCGTTCGTCCAATTGCGCCCTGTCCCTGCCATCGAGGCTCCAGCTCGCGGCAGACCAAGGGGAAATCCCTGCAACCGATCAGTTCCAGTCCCATCAACTCCGGCCCGATCTTACGGCGGGTCCGAATGGCGGCATCCATTCCGAGAGGGAGATCTCTCTCATTTGGCCGCACTTATTACCGAAGTATTTGTGTTGCAAGCGATTGTAAGCCTACTCCGGTAAACTGGGAAGACGGTATTTCAGATTTTGCCTTGTAAGTAAACAGCAGGCCTTGAATCGTGATTTCCCGATCTCTGGTCTCTGCTCTCCGTTTTCTGGGTATCCATGTTCATCGATCAAGCAAAAATTCGCGTGAAGGCCGGCGACGGCGGCAATGGCTGCATGGCCTTCCGGCGGGAGAAGTTCGTTCCTCGCGGCGGTCCTTCGGGTGGCGATGGCGGACGCGGCGGCGATGTCATCATGGTCAGTTCGCAGCGCCACAATACGCTGATCCATTTCCGCTATAACCCGGAACATAAGGCGCAGCGCGGCGAACACGGGCTGGGCTCGAACTGCACGGGTCTAGACGGCCACTCGATTATCCTGCAAGTCCCCGTCGGCACGAGCCTTTACGATCAGGAGACCGGCGAGCTGATTCACGACTTCAGCGAGCCCGACGAGCAGGTTGTCATTGCCAAAGGCGGACGCGGTGGGCGCGGCAACCAGCACTTCGCCACCAGCACTCATCAGGCTCCGCGCGAACACGAACTAGGCCGCGCGGGCGAGGAGCGGCTTTATCGCCTGGAACTGAAGCTGCTGGCCGACGTGGGCCTGGTCGGCTACCCCAACGCAGGCAAGTCGACGCTCATCTCGCGCATCTCCGCAGCCAAGCCCAAGATCGCCGACTACCCATTCACCACGCTTGAGCCGAATCTCGGCGTGGTCACTGTGGGCGAGGAACCCGATCAGGAGTCATTTGTCGTCGCCGACATGCCGGGGCTCATTGAAGGCGCTCATCTCGGCCAGGGGCTTGGGGTCCAGTTTCTGCGCCACATCGAGCGCACGCGGCTGCTGCTTCACTTAGTGGATGTGTCGGATGCATCAGGCCGCCCCGATCCGGTAGAAGACTTCAAGGTGATCAACAAGGAATTATCCAGTTTTACGAGCGGCATGACTCGATCGGAGTTCGACCCATTCGCCGACGATGCCGAAGAGCCCTCCAAGCCCAATCACCCGCTAGCCAACAAAACCATGATCGTCTGCGCCACCAAGATCGACTCCGCCAACCCCGACAAGCTCAAGAAGCTTATGACGCACGTGAAGCGCAAAAAGCTGGAGTTTCATGCGATCTCCGCCGTGACCGGTCAGGGCATCGAAGAGCTGAAGTGGTCGTTGGCGCGCCATCTGCGGCCCGCACGGAATCATGAGGATTAGCTCGCAGGCCTCGTCTTATTTCCGTTTGCCCGATTGTCGTACCTCAACGAAGCCCTGCCAACGCGCTTCGCTCGTGATGAGGGGAAATTATCGTTTTTGAGAGGTTTTTGCTGCCTTATCAAATTAAATGATTGATTGTAATGCGTTTATCTGATCTATAGCCCAGTAGCTGCACTAAAAATCCTGGCGGAGAGAGGGGGATTCGAACCCCCGATAGAAGTTTTAGCCCCTATAACGGTTTAGCAAACCGCCGCCTTCAGCCACTCGGCCATCTCTCCGCGTCTCATGGGATTATACCGGAAATCGATCTGGATGCGCGCTGGAGCGATTGGTCAAAATGGTTGTCGAGCAGCGCAGTACGCAGCAAGCCGCGCCCCGGAGCTTCCACGTCACCGCCAAGACCGCCGCCAAGTGGGTGCGCCGTTACAAGCCGCCCATCAGCCGATCCGAGACTGGCGCAACGTCTTGATCATCAACAGCCACCGGGTCTATTGCTTTTTGAGGACGGCTGCATTCTTTTCGTCGGAGAGGATGGTGGATTCAAAGCGGCGGAAGTCGGCGGCTTTGGCGGGAGGAATCTCGACCTGGCGGACGACGTATTCGCGCTCGTAGTGAAGGAGATTGCCTTTGGCGGTGACTTTGGAGTGATAGCTGGCGAAGTCGAGATCGAGGTCGACGGGGTCGGGAGTTTCGTCGACGACGTAGCCGGGGGGAATGGCGATGTCGAAGCTATCGCGCCAGCGGCCGGTGGCATCGAGGTCGATGGGATAGATGCGGGGCTTGTCGTCGAAGGGCCTGGCGCAGGAGCCGACGACGCGGGGGCGGACCAGAAGCAGCGGCCCGGCTTGATGGGCGTATTGGCGGCGGTGAAGCTGTAGTGAATCTCGAGCGGGCTTGTCGAGAGCGGTAGGCTGGACAAACTGAGATGAGTTGAGAACGACGCCGGGAACGTCCTGCGCGACGGCACTCTCCAACGCCTCGCGGCGCTCCTTCTCGTCGGATATCTTGAGGATGTTGCGGAGTTCGCCTCCACCCGAGCCGGAACGGATGGTATCGACGGAGCCGGTAAGAGTGCCGTCGGCGGCGAGGGTGAAGGAGCCGTTGCGCTGGTTTGGATTGGCGTCGGGAGCAAGCACGGGAGAGCGATGATCTGGCTGGCGGCTCCGGCGGCGAGAGTGCCGTAGCTGCCCTGCTCGTAAGATGGGCAGATTGCCGACCGGAGTGCGCTCGTTGGTGGGATCGAAGATGAGGTAGCGCTTGCCGTCTTTGGCTTTGACGACGGCCTTGAGGCGGGGATCCTGTACGTCGGCGGGCAACTCGATGGCGGTGATCATGTGGTTGCCGATCAGGGACGGCATCTCTGGGATCGACGACGCCGCGGCGGTCGTCAACCGGCATGTACAAGGCATGGATGCCGGCAACCTGGAGCATGGAGATGAGCAGGGTGGTCTTGTCCTTGCAGTCGCCGTAGCGGTTGCGGAAGATGTCGGCCGCATGGTTGGCCTGCAAGCCGCCGATGCCGCGCGACACGATGAAGTAGCGGATGTTCTTCTGGATCGTACTCGGTGATGCGGCTGAGCTTGGTGTAGAAGTCGGGCGCGCCGGCAATGAGGCTCTGGGTCTGGGCGGTGATTTCGGGCGAGGGATCGGGGCGGTCGGCTTCGAGGGTGGTCACCCACTGCCCGATGGCGCGCCACTGGTTGTCTTTGCCTCCGACGGCGGCGTCACCCCACTGGACGGACATGCGCGCCGCGAGAGCCCCCCAGTCGGGAGGAGATTTCACCTCGCGCAGGTCGAGTGCGGGCATGTCCTTCAGCTCCCAGCGCCAGTGGTTGGGAGCAACTTCGACAGGCTTGACGGGAGTGAATCTGTGCCATGCCTCGGAGTGAGCGCGGCCTGGGGGCAGATCCACTTCGAGAGCCTGAAAGACGACGGGAATGCTGCTCTGGATGGCCCAGTCAGTCTCCTGAATGTAGGGTTTGAGCAACTCCTCGGATTCGCAGATGATGGTTGCGCCGACATCGGCCGCGGGCGGGTGCACAACGCGGGCTCTGCGTGTGGAGAGCATGACAGGAATGCCGGTATCGCCCACGTCGACAAAGTCCGTGTCCTGCGCGGGATATTGCTTTTCGTCAGCGCCGATGGTCCAGGCGCGGAAGTAGTTGATCTTCTCATCGACGTCGTAGGAGACCGCGCAGCCTGCATCGCGGCGGCCCTGCGGCTTGAGGATGCGAATGGCCTCGCGTTCGCGTTCGGTGGCGCGGCCCTGGTCGTCGACGGTCTCGACGTATTCGTCGAAGAGGATGACGGCGGCGGCGTCCTTGGCGTAATCGGGAGTGTGGGTCTTGGCGGCTTCAAGGCCCCAGTCCGGGATTGGCTTGTCTTTGTTGAGCCAACTGGCGAAGCAAGGGCTGCCGATCAGCAGGGAGAGAACGACCATGCGAACGGAAAAACGAGAAGAGCAGGATGTGAGCAGGAAGACCATGATCAGTTTCCTTTCGCAACAGGCACGCGGGTGAGGACGAGTTGCTGTTGGTCGGCTCTCGCAATCTTCAAGTAATAGTCGTGAAGGTCGCTGTATTCCTTGGAATCGAGCAGAATGAAGCTGCGGGCAAAGGTACGTGTCACTTCTACCGAGTCGTCCAACGTTTTCGAATCAATTCGCAGTTCGGCGTGACTAGGCCACTTAATTTCGCAGGATTGCGGTGAACCCTCGACCGTGTAACCGGTGGGTAGGTGATAGGTCACATCATCCTGCTCCACCCTTGCATAATGAAGGTCGATAAGGGTAAGGCGCTTATCCTGCGCGACGAAGGGGTGCCTGACGTGGGATTCAAAAAATAGGCCAGGAAGAAAGTAGTGCTTGCCGGTCGCGGAGCCGATGTTACCGCTGACCTTGACGAAACCAATCAGGTTGGAATCGTAATCATCGAGCGCAATGAAGTGGTCGAAATCGGCTTGCACACCGTAAGGGAGGGATTGGCGTACCGAAGCGATGAATTGTTCTTTCACCGCTTCCTCGTCATCTCTCGCTGCCAATTGACGCCAGTAGAGAGCATCCGGGCCAGCCATTACATAGCGGACCGTTCCTTTCACGCTGCCTGTCTCGTCGATGGTGAGATCAGCAATTCGGCTTGTCGTTTCACCTTTATAGGTGATTCCGGGAGTTGTCGCAAAAATTGCACGCTTTCCCTCCAGGCGAAGCCCTGATGCAAAAGTATGCTTCCAATGAAGGCTGCCAAACGGGCACATCTTCTGGCCTGGGTCTAAAAATACATCTTTGCCGTCGATCTTCACGATGACAATATAATCGTCCAACTGCCTGAGAGAAAGATAAGAGCGGTCGAAGACGGCGCGGCTGCGGTCAACCACCTGCATCGGCCAGACCTTTAGGCCGGCGGCGCGGGCAAGCCCAACGTAGAGTAGCGCGATCTCGTTAGCCGAACCACTCTGTTGCTGCCATATATCCTCTGCATCCTTAATATCCTTCAGCTTGTCATTCTTCCGTTCCGCCTCAGATTTCTCGCGGGTGAAACTCGTATTTTCCAACTTCATGACTGCGGCATAAATCTTTACGGCTTTTTGCTGATCGGTATCACCAGCGGCAACGATTCCGCCGACGGCTTTCCTCAGTTCTTTCCCAGGAGAGGTAAACTCATGTACCTCACTGGCCCGAATCATACCCGCATAATCCCAGAAAGTCTCGGCGAACTTGAATCGCGTGTAGTAAAACTCCAGGCGCCATCTGATTGCATTCAGCGGCGGCATCCATTCTTCATCGGGCAGCGGTTGCACGTCGGAGATATCTAGGTCAAACTCATTCCATTTGTTGATGATCTTGGCATTGTCACCAAGGTTTGCCGAATAAAGAAGGTTGCCGTAATCGTTATGAAAGAACGAATAATGCGCATTGTGAACGTAGTATGCCTGCTGGATCCACCACGTGGGTGTGAGAATATCGCCGCTGTAACTATAGCGATATTCCAGTATGCTTCCGATCTCGACACTGGGCAGGTTAAAGACCACAACGTTTTTCTGAAAGCCCTTGGTCTTGAATTCCATAAGATCGGAGGGCTTGACTGTGAGCGGAACTACGCTGCCGTCGGCGTGTATAGTACGACCCTGGATCTTAACGATCTTGTCGAATCCATGCTCATAAGGGATGCGAACGGTGGCCAGCTCCTTACCCTTTTCGGTCAGTACTTTAACGCGCTCATAGAAGCTGTGGAAGTGCTCCGCGTTGTCGACAATTTCTTCTCGGTAGAGATAAACCGCCGCGGCCCCCGGGGCCTTCGGGTCGACGGTCATCTTGAGCTCTTCCTGTGTTGGCTCCTTGAACTGAGCGTGAAGAAGAGCCGGAGAGACCGAGAAGAGGATCAGAAAGGCAGCAAAGTTCGACAAACGAAGCGCCCCGCTCTGGCGGGCGGCCGATGAGAGACGGGGGCGAAGCTCGGAGGAGAACATCAGTTGCCTTTCACTGCTGGGGATGTTGTGAGGACGAGTTGCTGCTGATCGGCGGCGGCTACTTTCTGGTAGAAGCCGCGAAGGTCCTGGTACTCCTCGGGCTTGGCGAAGGTGAAGGCGCGGGCAAGCTGGCGAACCATGGTGATCTGGCCGGGAGCGGAGACGGTCTTATCGTTCAGGAGAGCATGCTGGGGCCAGGGGATCTTGGCATCCTGCGGTGCGCCTTCGACGATGAAGCCCGCCGGCAGGTGATAGGTGATCTGATCTGTGACCGTATCGCCGTAGTGCATATCAACGAGGGTCAGCCGTCTTCTCTTGAGCGACAAAGGGATGCACGCCGCGGCTCTCGAAGAAGTAGGCCGGAAGCATCATGCGCTTGGATGTGGCGCTGCCCAGGTTGCCCTGGGCGTTGACGGAGGCGACGAGATTCACGTCGGGATTGTCGAGTCCGGTAAAGTTTTCGATGTGCGCCTCGACGCCGTCAGGAAAGAGAGACTCCAGCGATTTGTCGAACTGCTTTTTGACCTCAGTTTCGTCGTTCACGATGGCTTTTTGACGCCAATAGAGGGCTTCCTGGCCCGACATGACGATGCGGAAGACACCGGTCATGGCGCCTTGGCCGTCGAGGGTGATGTCGCCGATGCGGACAATCTTGTTGTCGGTATATGGCTGGGCGGCAGAGGCAATGACAGCCGCGCCTTTCGCGGACTGCGTAAGCCCACCTGCGCTGGAGTGACGCCAATTCAAGAGGCCGAAGGGACACATCTTTTCGCCTGGGTCGAGTTCGATATCCTTGCCGCCTGCGCTGAGAACCACGAGTGTGTTGTTGAGCTGATACAAAGACAGGTAAGTGGAGTCGAAGACGCCGCGCTGGCGATCAACGACTTTTTCGGCATAGGCAGTGAGGCCGGCGGCGCGCAGCATGGCCAGATAAAGCATGGCGATATCTTCGCTGTCGCCGCTTTTCTGGTTCCACGTGTCCTCGGCGTGCCTGGCGGCCTTCAATTTGAGCTGCTTGAGTTCGGCTTCCCCTTTCTTGCGGGAGTAGTCGGTGTTGTCGAGAGCCTGGACGGCTTTATAAAGCTTCTTGGCCTTATCCAGATCACTATCGGCGGGAGAGATCAGGCCGGCTACCACCTCCTTGAGGGACTTCGAGGTTTCGGCGAAGTGGTTCACGTCCTTGGACCAGAGCTTGGAGTCGGAGGACCAAAATTCGATCGCATTGCCGGAGGGCTTGTAATAGAAGTGAACTCGATACAGTGTGCTATCGGCCGGCGGCATCCACTCCTCATCCGGCGCGGGAGGGATATCGGTTACGTCGACGGTGAAGCGACCACTCGAATCGGGCTTCACGATGAGGCCATTGGGCAACTTATTTATCCAAACGAGAGAGTTGAGCGAGCGCCCATGCTCATCGATGAGATAGGCGCTTGTCGAATTCTGGATGCCAGGCATGAAACCTTTGAATGGAGAAAAGAAGTAATGCGCCTTGTGGACGAAATAGGGGAGCTGAATCACCCAGTCCGGAGAGGAATACGTGTTGTCGTCATAGGAAATCTCATAGCGGTATTCCAGGATGCAGCCGACTTCGACGTTGGGCAGGGTGAAGACCGTGCGGTTGAACTGGGTATGTTCGCCGTTCCTGTCGACCCTCTTGGAGATCAACAGGTCTTCGGGTTTGCCGACGAGGGGAATGATTGAACCGTCGGAGTGAATGGTGCGGGCTTTGATGTTGACGATCCTGAAGTTGTCGCGTTCGTAGGGGATCTCGACGGTGGCCAGCTCTTTGCCTTTCTCGGTGAGCACTTTGATGCGCGCGTAATAGCTGTGAAAGTGGAGGCCGTCGTTTGTGGTTTCTTCGACGTTGAGGTAGACGACGGCGGCTCCCGGAACTTTGGGGTCGGCGGTCATCTTGAGTTCTTCCTGAGTTGGCTCTTGAAACTGGGCGCAAAGAAAGACCGGCGAAGCGATGAAGGCAAGAAGGGCAAGAATGCGGAGGACGAATGAGATTCGCATGGTTCTTCCTTGGCGTGCAGACGGTTCTATGCCTGTAGCGAGGCTGTGGATTTTAATTCAGCGATTTTACATCGAGGAAGGACAGGCGTCGAGGGGAGCTGTCACCTGGGCGGCTTGCTGAAGATGCGATTGGGATGGGGCAGGCTGCAAGGCCAGCGGTTAGCTGGTTGGAGAATCAGCAGGTTGGCCAGATTCGAGGCAGGATTCGAGGAGAGTGGAGACCAGAGCGATGGGGAGGCCGACGACGTTGAAGTAACAGCCTTCGATGCGGGGAATCCAACGAGCGGCGCGGCCCTGAATCGCATAGGCTCCTGCTTTGTCCATAGGCTCGCCGGTGGCGATGTAGGCGGCGATGTCTTCTTCGGATAGTGCCAGGAACTTGACGGCGGTGGCTTCGGCGGCGACTTCAGTGCGATTGGCGGTGACCAGGGCGACGCCGGTGATGACGCGATGGGTGCGGCCGGAGAGGAGACGGAGCATGCGGGCGGCGTCGGCGGGGTTTTCTGGCTTGCCGAGGATTTGGTTGTCGAGGGTGACGGTGGTGTCGGCGCCCAAGACCTTCAAGGAGTGCCGGTCAAAGTTCGTGGTTTCCCAGGTCCCAGAATCGGGACCTGGGGCACCCTGGGTCTCTTGGGTCAATTGACTGAAGACGGCTTGGGCTTTTTCGCGGGCGAGGCGGGTTACGTAGGCTATGGGGTCTTCGTTGGGGTAGGGGTCTTCGGGGATGTGGGCGGGTGGACCTCGAATGTGAAGCCGGCTTGGGTAAGGAGTTCGCGGCGGCGGGGAGAGGCTGAGGCCAGGACGAGCATATTGGATTATTGCAGGGGTGGCGAATCAGGCTCGGCGGTTGGTCTGGATTCGTTGTCTCAAGAGAGCCGAATAGGGTCGCCCATAGGGTAATGTCCTCTCCATCCGCATCGATTCGGGCGAGGACCTGACCCGGTTGGACGGGTGCTCCTTCCGGCACATACCAGGCGGACAGCACACCGCGCCCAGCAATGCGTAGGATCACCTTCTGATCTGCAGAACGCAGCAAAGCGATTTCGGTATTTGCCTGATGAACGCGCGTTCTGGGACGAGCCGCTCCGCTAAGAGGAATGCTGCCTTCCAACTCAGGAAGCTTCAGGTCGTAAAAGAATGGCATGAACCGCACCGCCTCCGTCGCTAAAGAAAACGCAGGTCCTTCGACTCGCTGCGCTCGCTCAGGATGACAGATCAATTCTTGTCAGCCGAGTATATATCGTAGATCTAGACGGTGAGGCCGGTTTGGAGGCCGGTGGGGGTGGCCAGGCCCCAGGCCATGGCGGGGGTGTTGTGGGCGAGGCCGAAGCGACCGTCAGGGCCTAGGAGAATGATGCCGCCGTGGCCGCCTAGTCGGCTATATAGATAGGAGATGGCCTCGCGAGCGGCGATTTCTGGGGCAGTGCCCGAGGCTACGCGGTCGGTTGCCCACTTGCCGAGGACCAGCTTCATGATGGGTTCGCCCCAGCCGGTGAGGGAGACGGCGGCGGAGAGATTGTCTGCATAACAGCCGCAGCCTATCAAAGAGGAGTCGCCGACACGGCCGGGAGTCTTGTTGAGAGTGCCGCCGGTGGAGGTGGCTGCGGCGAGATCGCCGTGGGAGTCGAGGGCTACGGCGCCGACGGTGTCGTGCGACCCCAGCGACGAAGACCTGTCGCTGGGGGCCCCATTGTCCTCCGCGGACGGCGGGACGCCTTCGGCACGAGTCATTGAGTTCACCGTTTCCACGCGGGATTGGTTGCGTCGGAAAGCTGTTTCCGGGCCTTTGTCGTCATGGAGGATTTGCCCGGAGAAAGTTTCGTCGTCGCTGCCGAGTACCGGACGAGCCTGAGTCTGGGCGAGGCGTTCGCGTTCGCGGTCAAGGACAAGATCTGTGTTGTCGATGAGAGGCATTCCGTGGGCGTGGGCGAACTGCTCCGCGCCAGGACCGACGAGGTAGATGTGGGGGCTTTTTTCGAGAATAAGACGGGCGGCCTGGATGGGATTGCGCAGATGCTCGACGCAGGCTACTCCGCCTGCCTTCATGCGGCCGCCGTCCATGAGGAGGGCGTCGAGCTGGACGCGGCCGTCGGAGGTGAGAAAGCTGCCGCGGCCGGCATCGAAGATAGGATCGTCTTCAAGGACGGTGACTGCGGCTTCGACGGCATCGAGGGCCGAGCCGCCGCGAGAGAGGATGGAGTAGCCGGTTTCAAGAGCGCGGCGGACACCGGCTTCGTGAGCGGGGGCCTCGCTGGGAGGAATAGCCCAGGCGCCTCCGTGGACGAGAAGCGTGGGAGCGTGGATGGCTGGAGTCGTCACCGGAATATCGTAGAGCATTTTGATGAGGAGCGGGAAATCATAACCTTGAAGCGTGTTTAAAAATGGCTGGGCATATTGTGAGCGAGATTCCGCAGGGGCTGAAGCCCGTCATTTTTCGTTGCCCCCTTGCGGCACGACTGAAGACATGCCCTGACGCTTCTGGATGCACCGAGGGAGTTGTTTTCGCAGCCTTTGAGGTCGTGCCTTGACGCAATGCGGCTTTGTTGAACCAACCTTCAGGCCGCTCAGGACGACGAGTTATTGACTGAGGTTCATGCCTGCCCATCCTAGCCACAAAAACAAAGACGCGGCGAGGGCGGGGCACCCGGCGAGATATGTAGCTTGGAATGTTTCTTGAGATTTGGAATTTGTGTCAATGATTTAGTGTCGGACAACTCTGGATAAGTGATTGAAAGATAGGGAGAAATATGATGACTTAGCTTTTGCAGGGAATTATCAACAGATTAGTTAAGCTTAGAACATTGAATGAGGGATAAGAGGACAGGAGAGAGTTAACTCTCCTGAGTTATTCGGACTGCTTCTACGGATTCGCAGGCGTGGGGAGAGAGCGAGAGGATCTTCAGGTCGCGCATGGAGGTTTTGACCTTTGCGAAGAGCCGCAATGGAAGTGGCGAAAGCGGCTGAAGGCAGAACGGCCTGTGCGGGAACGACTCTTGAAGATATCGGAGCAAACTCCGAGTTGACGCGAGACTGCGCGAGGTTATGCAAGCCGGCTTCCTCACAAAGAAGAAGCTGCTGAGCACTCGCGGCATATGAAATACCAATTCGGCGGTTGCAAGGGGCGGTTCCCAAGAGGGGATCGCCCTTTTTTTCTCCAGAATAATGCCGGGCCGTGAAAGCTAGGACGGGATTGGCGGAGAGATGGTTGTGGCGAGGAAGAAGCAGGCGGCGAAAGGGAAGCCGCGCGGAACAGGGGCCCAGAAGAAGAAAGTCAGCCGCGGAACGGCAAAGATGAAGGAAGCCGCGGACAAGACCGTTGCGGTGAACAGCAAGAAGATTGCAAAGGCGCTGCTGGACAAGACGCTCGCCGGCAACAGCACAAGCGCAAGGCTGCTGCTTTCGCTGGCGGAGGGACAGATCGATTGCGAGGACGAGGCGGTGGTCAGCCGAGTTCGCAGCATGGCAGAGGAGTTGGCATCGGAGCCGGAATGGAACGGCGAGTCAGATGAGGCCAAGGCTAAGACCGGCTTGGATCAACGCGAACCTGAAGGCTGAAGAAGCAGCTCGGTTGAATTGCAACAGAAACGTGCGGATGGGCACTTTGCGGTGGCCACGAAAGAAAGAAGAGAGACGGATGAAGCGGACGAGTCATGTGTGGTTGCGCGCCGGCAGATTCATGGGACTGTTCACAATCGTGGTGTGCCTGATGGGAACGGTGTTGGCCGGTGCGCAGGCGATCAGCACGACGACGGTGCAGGGGACGGTGTATCTGGCGAATGGTCAGCCGGGCACGGGGACACTGGTGGTGAGCTGGCCTTCGTTCACGACGGCCAGCGGCCAGTTAGTTGTGGCCGGCAATACGACGGTAACGATTGCGCCGGATGGATTTGTGAGCGTGAATCTTGCTCCGAACCTGGGGGCGACGCCGGCGGGGCTGTATTACACGGCGGTCTACTACCTGAGCGACGGCACGATCGAAACCCAGTATTGGGTGGTTCCGGCGGCGGCGCAGGCGACGCTGGCGCAGGTGCAGGCGCAGGTGATGCCGGCGGCGCAGGCCGTGCAGACGGTGAGCAAAGGGTATGTGGACCAGGCGATCACAGACGCTTACCGCGGAGCTTGCTGACGGCTTCGGGCGGAACGCTGAGCGGGCCGCTGACTTTGAACGGCGATCCCGACGCAGCCGCTGCAGGCGGCCGACCAAGCACTATGTGGATGACGCAGGTGGCGACTGGCGCTGCCGCTCGACTGGCGGCACGCTGACGGGAGCCGTTACCGCGCACCACAGATCGGCGGCGCGTATCAGGTGGACCAATTTCCAGGGAGCGGATTTCGGAGCCAAGCTGCAGGCGTGCCTGAACGCGTTGAATTCGACCTATGGCGGCACGTGCGATGCGCGGAATTTTAGCGGGAAGCTGTCGATGGGCTCGAATCTGACGATTGCGACAGCGAATGCGACGGTCTGCTGCCCTGCGCGACGATTGCAACGAGCGAATCAGATTGATGGTGACGGCGGGAACGCGGAATGTGTCGCTGCGCGGGTGCGCGTTGCGCGGGGCAAGCCAGGCGGCGAGCGGGAGCCAGGGCGGGACGGTGTTTGCGTATTCGGGGACGGGCGCGATGGTCAGGTGGGCGATCCGACCTATGCGGCGGATACGCCGGGCTTCCACCTGGATAACGTGGTGATCAATACGACGGCGTCCGCGAGCGCGACGGCGCAGGGACTGGCGGCTTATCGCACGCAGGAGATGGATCTCGAGAGCCTGTATTTCCTGGGTAACTCAAACCAGACGGGCATGACGCTGGATGGGACCGGAAACTACACGGGGGGAACGTTTTCGGACAATCAGTTCAGCGGATTTCAGACGGCGGTGAATGCCATCGGGCACCAGGTGGCGAATCCGGCGACGACAGATTGGCTGAATGCGAGCACGTTTGTGCGGCTGCACATCAACTGCCCGACGAGCAGTGGAATCCCGATCGCCGGAACGTATGGGATCAATCTGCAGCAGGGCGATGGGAACACATTCACAGGCGGAGACGTAGAGGGATGCGCGACGGCATTGCATCTGGGAGCGAACGCGCAGAACAACACGATTGTCGGACTGCGGAACGAGAACTCGACCAACCAGATGGTGGCGGATGCGGGCAGCCGCTACAACAACTGGATGACCGGCGGGACGATGTTCACCGGGACAGTTGACCGACAACGGCACGCGCAACAGCTTCCTCGATACGTTTCACCGGAGTTTCAACGGCTTGAATGGTGACTGGTACGGGAGCCAGCAGGATGCCACGGTGACGAATCATTATCGGCTGGGAACCGGCACGGGCAATGAGCGCGGACTGCTGAACCGCTATCAGACCGATTACGGATATCGCTGGACGATGGGGTTGAGCGATGCGACGGCAGGCGAGCAGTTCTACCAGGTTCAGGATGAGCTGAACAATGTTTACCGGCTTTCGATCGGGCAGTATAACAACGGGCAATCGAGCACTAACAACCAGACGGTGATCAATGCGGCGGGAACGGGCGCGGTGGTGCTGAATGGATCGAATAACTCGGGGACCGGCGGCGTGGTGTTCGGGTCGGGCGGCCCGAGCGAGACGACCGTGGCAACGGTCAGCAACGCCGGGAACGCACAGTTCAACGGGACGCTGCAAGTGGGCGGGACTTCGCAGTCGAGCGGAACGATGACGGTGCGCAACAACGCCGACGCAGAGGTGGATTACTATCTTTGGCCGGGACTACCACCAGCCAGAAAGGATCGTACACCTACAAGGACTGGAACGGGAACAGCCAGTGGTACATGGTGAAGGATGCGAACAATAACTGGGCGCTGAACTCGGCGATCGGCGGACTGGACAGCTTCAAGGCATATCAGAGCACCAATAGCGGCGACACTTACATCAATGCTTCGAACGCCTCGGGGTTGGTTCGCGTGAACTACGAGACTGGCGCGGGAGCGGGATTCAATATCTACGGCGGGAACAGCAGCAGTTTGTATGCCAGCTTTACGGGAACAACGGCGATCAAATTTCCGGGGCTTGCGGCGACGCAGCGGTCATAACTGCCTGCAGATCGACGACTCGGGATATATCTCCAATACCGGCGCATCCTGCGGCACCGGTGGCGTGAACGGTACGATCAACGCAGGGACGCAGCGGTCAGATTGCTTACTATACCGGGAACGGCACTGCTTTGTCCGGAGCGAACACGGTATCGATCACGGCTGGGGGGACAGGAGCCTCCACAGCTTCGGGCGCTCTGGCGAATCTTGGCGGCGCGGCATTGACGGGAGCAACGTTTACCGGCCCGTTGAATGTCACGTCAACGCTTTCGGTGGCGAACAACGCAAGCATCGGGCCGCGTTACGATGTTACGAATCCAGCGTTTGGCGCAAAAGGAGACGGAACAACAGACGACACGCTCGCGATTCAGGCGGCTTTCGATGCCTGTTATCACGGAGGAGTGATTCCTTATGGCGGAGTAGTCGAGTTTCCGGGCAATCACACCTATGCGATTTCGTCCACAATCAATGCTCACAATGCCTGCCAGATTGAAGGGGTCGTGGGCAGTTCAAGCGTGGAAAATGCGCCGCCGAGACTTCAATGGAATCGTTCTTCGGCTGGTACGGTATCGACCATCACTGCTTTCAGCATCGCATCGAATGTGGCAACGTTCACTGCAGCGAATAGCCTTACAGCGGGTCAGTGGGTGGAAATTCAAGGCCTGGGAGCCGGGTATTTTATGAACAGGACGATCGCTCAGGTCTCTTCGACTGGGCTTTCAGCCCACGCAGTTTGAGATTAGGCTTCCGCAGGGCTGGAGCAATGTCGTCAACGACCTCCGACTCGGGTACAGCTACGACAGCCAACGTCATGGTTGCCTTTGATTCCAATGCCCGGTATGAACAGGCAGTCAGCAACATTGCGCTGGCGAGCGGCGGGAGCGGGCTGGCCTCCAACGTGGGATTTTACTTTGGCTCTCGCGTAGACACCGGCACGCGCGTGGTCAATACCTGGCTTGGCGGGGCAACCGAATACAGCTATTACTTTGCAGCCGGCGGCATCAATGTTGAGTTCGATAAAGGCTGGCGATCGGACGGCGCAGGGATTTCAGGAATTTATTGGCGGGTTACGGGCCAAGACTCTTTCGGAATCGCCAATGGAACAGTGGACAACAATCGCAGCGGTTACGGCTCGACGAGCAGCGGCGGCGCCGTGATGCTGGACAACGCCGCCTGCTCGAACGGCTCCGGCGTTCATTTCATGTTCCAGGAACGTGAAGGTCGAGATCAACTCATCTCTCACGCCAGGGCTGGGCGCATTTACGATGTACGATTGCCCTTCAAATTCGTCTATGGAAGCATTTTTCCTGGACTTCGAAAACACCTGGGTAACCCCGGCAACGACAAGCGCCGCCGGATTCAATTTTCCGTCTTTCGTGATGTCGCCGCCCAACGACGCAGCCGTCAGCCTAAGCATTCTGAATGGGCAGTTTCCAAGCGGGGTTTCACCCAACACGACGACGCGCTGGGCGGGAATCCCGGAGTTGCTTAGAAAGGATATCTATGGGGCTATCGGATGGATCCCGCTGTTGAGTTATGCCCCATCGACAAACAGCGACGGCGGCCATTACACCGAGAAGTCGCCTATCTCGCTGATCGGCGACGTGAACGTGAGCCAGATATGGCAAAACGGCATTCAGGCTTCAGATTTTCTTTACTCGGATACGGCGTTTGCGGCTCTTCCCAATGGGACAACACTGTATGCGGGCCAGATACTAGGGCCACCTGTCTATTGGAACGGGGCCAACGGCAAACGATATGCTTTGGACGTTGTATACCAGACCGGAACGACGGGCACGCCGAATGGCGGGGCTACCACCTGCACCGGCAGTTCGGGAACAAACGTGTTGACGTGCACGAGCGCCACCGATCTGTCGGTTGGACAGAGGATCACCGTCGGGAGCGATGCCAACAAGACAATCGCATACGTGGACGCAACCTATCCGAGCGCAGTGATCGTCAACCTCATGGGCAGTCTTGGCGCGACCCACTCGGCCGCGACGGCATTATCCTTCTCGGCTCCAGTGTTGGGGCCGGAGATTCAGATGCCGACGAAGTCCTCTGCCGCGCCTTCTTCGCTGACGTGGTCGCAAGGGGATATGGAAGCAGAACTCCGGGGCCACGGCCAACGGAGTGGCGGCCTGGGTCAACGTGGCGGCTGGCACTCCGGGGAGCTGGGCTGGGATTCCTCTTGGCAACAGCAGCGGGCAGATTGCCCCGCATTCTCCGATAGCACTCGGGGGTTGTCAAGCAATCACAGGGACGGATTACGATAGGTGCTCCACTGGCTGTGAACGGTGTCAGGCACGGGAACTCCACTTTGCACCGATGTGAATGGCAGCGCGAGAACTTCAGGATGCTGCTCGCGGTTCCGTGGTGAACCAATACGCCCTTGTGGCTCATGTATCTTGGGAACGGCGTAGATGGATCGTATGAATACAGGTCGACATCGAGTTGCAGCACAAGTCCAACCCACTGCGCTAATTAACTGCACTTCTTCCTACTCCATGCTTAATCATCAACGGCGTGATATATGCGACACGGTTTCAATGTGAATGCCGGGGCTTATGTTTCCAACAATTAACAAGCTACTACGGACTGGTAGTACAAACGCAACGGGAGCTTGCACCTATCAACGGGCTCATCACTGGAGCGGCGCAAAACAACAGCAAAAGGCATACTTTATAAGGCGGATCGACACAGGAGAAAGGCGGCTCAGGCGGCGGTATACCGCGGCGTGGAGGCGGCAGGACAATCGACTCAGATCTACCCTGCCGGAGCTGTTTTTTCGCAGTTCTATAGGTGGAGAACAGCCGGCGCGGCGAGTGGAGGCAATGGGGGCAAGATTACGGCATCGAACAAAAGCTCTGTGATTAAAGCGAAACGTTCTTGGGGGATGTGCAGTACTGGATGGGAATTTATCGGCGGGACGCCTGGGAAGGCCGGCGGATCGAGCGCGGTGCGGCAGGGAATGGAGGAGTACCGGGCTGACGCTTATACATATCTGCGGATCGATCTCCGGTACGGGAGGAGCCATAGACATCAGTGGGGCGAATGGCTCACATGCTCCTGGTAACTCGACCGGCTCGGGCTCGGGCGGCGGAGGTGGAGTTGTGATTCTGTCTTGCGCGGCAACGGTTTCCACATGGCCCACGATTATCGTGGCGGGTGGCAGCGGCTAAAGCTGCGGTTCATTCACGACCTGCGGCACGGGCGGCTATGGCGGCAGCGGCTGGTATGCGGAGTTTCAGGGCTGGTAGGCGGGAGTAAGCATCCCATATTCCAACGCCGGTGACGATGAGCGACCGGAAACTGAGTTGGGGGAAACGTGGCGGAGACAACAGAAGGATGCGAGGCCGTTGCGGCGGAGTGGATTCTTTGCCCGGAAGGGCTGGACCGCGAGGAGCTCGAGCGGTTCGGGCAGATTCTGGATCAGCGGCCGGCGAGTCTGCGGGGACGGACGGTGGGGATGGCGCTGGCCGAGCAGCTGCTGATGGTGAGGACGCGCGAGGGACGGCCGGCGG
This sequence comes from uncultured Acidobacteriaceae bacterium, assembly GCA_963843625.1. GTDB lineage: Bacteria > Acidobacteriota > Terriglobia > Terriglobales > Acidobacteriaceae > Telmatobacter. The sequence goes on along the minus strand of CAWJLK010000006.1, from coordinate 66,778 downwards.
CGCTGAAGGCCAATGCGGCGCAGCGGGAGTTCGAGCGGCGGCGGGGCGAGCGGAACATTGTGCTGAAGGCGCGGCAGATGGGGTTGACGACGTGGGCGGCGGGGCGGTTTTTTCTGAAGACGATTACGCAGCCGGGAACGCTGACGCTGGAGGTGGCGCACACGCAGGAGGCGGCGGAGGAGATCTTCCGGATCGTGCACCGGTTTCTGGACTGGCTGCCGGAGGAGCTGCGCGAGGGGCCGCTGCGGACTTCGCGGGCGAATGCGCGGCAGATTGTGTTTCCGGAGATCGATTCGCAGTACCGGGTGGTGTCGGCGGGGGACCGGAATGCGGGGCGGGGACTGACGGTGCAGAACCTGCACTGCTCGGAGCTGGCGCGCTGGCCGGGCGATCCGGCGGAGACGCTGGCGGGGCTGCGGGCGGCGATGGCGCCGGGAGGCCGGAGATGATCCTGGAGTCGACGCCGGATGGGGTGGGCGGATGCTTTCACGAGGAGTGGCAGAAGGCGACGAGACGGGGATGGTGCGGCACTTCTTTCCGTGGTGGATGGAGCGGCGCTACCGGGCGCAGGCGGTGGACGAGGCGAGCCTGACGGAGGAAGAGCGGGAGCTGATGGCGCGGCACGGGCTGGACCTGGAGCAGATTGGGTTCCGGCGGCAGATGCGGGCGGACTTTCGCGGGCTGGCGCGGCAGGAGTATGCCGAGGACGAGGAGAGCTGCTTTCTGGCCAGCGGGGATTCGGTCTTTGAGCTGGCGGCGATGGAGGCGCGACTGGCAACGATGCGCCGGCCGGTGGAGCGGCGGCGGAATGGGGAGCTGGAGATCTGGCTGCCGCCGGTGAAGGGCAAGGAGTATCTGGTGGCGGTGGATCCGGCCGGGGGCGGCAGCGAGGGCGACTACTCGGCGGCGCAGGTGCTGGAGATGGAGACGGGGTTGCAGTGCGCGGAGTTTGCCGGGCATGTGGGCGGCCTGGAGCTGGCGCGGCTGGTGACGGAGCTGGCCGCGGAATACAACCAGGCGTGGCTGGTGGTGGAGCGGAACAACCACGGCAGCGGCGTGCTGGCGCTGGCGGAGACGGTCTGCCGGTACGGGCGGATCTACCGGCAGAGCGGGCAGGCGGGCTGGCTGACGACTTCGGTGAGCCGGCCGGCGGTGCTGGGGCGGCTGGATGCGGCGCTGGTGGAGGAGCCGGAGTGGTTTCATGAGCCGGAAGCTGCTGGGCGAGTGCCGGAGCTTTGTGCGGCTGCCGAATGGCAGGACGGGAGCGCGGGCGGGGACGCATGACGACCGGGTGATGGCGATGGCGATCGGGCTGGCGGCGCGGGCGGAGCTGCTGGTAGGGCGGAATTTCAGTTCTGGACGAGGCTGATCGGCGTCGAGGTTGAATGTGAGTCGTGGATCCGACCTAGTCGCAAGAACAAAGATGCAGCGAGTGTGGGGCACCGGTTGATTGCAGATCACTGTTCACTGCGCAGCTGTACTTGGGCCAGAGCGCTTAGAATTCGAGTAAGGATCCGAAACAGGCGGGAGACGGGCTTGGCGGTTCTGGCGGTGCAGCATATCCGGCGGATGCGGGGCGGCGCGCAGGGCCAGTTGATGCTGGGCGCGGACGGCCATATCTACGTGGTGAAGTTCCAGAACAACCCGCAGCACATGCGGGTGCTGGCCAACGAGTTTCTGGCTTCGCGGCTGGCGGCGGCGGCGGGGCTGACGGCGCCGGAGGCGGAGCTGGTGGAGGTTTCGAGCTGGCTGGTGGAGAATACGCCGGAGCTGGAGATCGACCTGGGGCAGGACGCAGGAGCGCTGCCAGGCGGGGCTGCAGTTCGGGTCGCGGTTTGTGGGCGGACTGATGCCGGGCCAGGTGGTGGATTACCTGCCGGAGGAGCAGCTGGCCGAGGTGAGGAACCTGGGCGAGTTTGCCGGGATCCTGGCGCTGGACAAGTGGACGGGCAACGCCAACGGGCGGCAGGCGGTGTTCGCGCGAAAGCAGCGGGAGCGGCGCTACAGGGCGGTGTTCATCGACTATCGGGTACTGCTTTCACGCCGGGGAGTGGCGGTTTGAGGATGCGCCGCTGCGCGGGGTGTACTATCGCAACGACGTGTACCGGGAGATCACGGGCTGGGAGTCGTTTGAGCCGTGGCTGACGCGGCTGGAGACGATGGCGGCGGAGACGGTGTGGGCGGCGGCGAGCGAGGTTCCGCCGGAGTGGTACGGCGGCGACCTGGCGGAGATGGAAGCGCTGGTGGAGAAGCTGCTGGCGCGGCGCAGCCGGATTCGGGAGCTGATTGAGGTGTTCGGGAAGTCGGATCGGAGGCCGTTTCCGAAATGGGGGGGGAGGGGAAGAAAATTGGGGAAGATGGTTGGAAGGAGGGAAGGTGGGGGACTAGGATGGCGGGGAGAGTGAATTGAAGGGAAGCGAGCAGTGTTAGCTCACAGTGAGTAGATGCAATTGCGGGGTCGACAGTTCGAGCGAGGTCATCAGCTCGAGGAGACTACGGCGGGAGCGGCGACTAAGGACTGTGGAGCAGGGACTCATGGCTAAGGGTAGAAGTAACAGCTAAGGGTAGGCAGATCGATGAACAGCGGAACCGCAAAGGCGGGCATGCGAGTTTCAACTGCTCCGGTATGTGCCGGATGCGGTGCGGAACGAGTATGTGCATATCGGGGTGATCCTGCGCGAGCAGGGAAGCCGGCGAGCCGGCCGCAGGTGCGCTTTACGCGCGACTGGCGGCGGGTGCGCTGCCTGGATCCGGATGCCGACACGGCGCTGCTGGAAGGGATGGAGAGCGAGCTGCGGCGGCGGTTTCGAGGACGAGCCGGAGGGAAGCTGATGCGGCTGCTGGAGGAGTCGCTTTCGCTGAATGTGCAGATGACCGAGCCCAAGGCCTATCTGGCGGAGAGCCTTCCGGCGGGGATGGAAGAGCTGATGCGGCTCTATGTGGAGCCGCCGCCGCGGGAACGGGTGCCGCGGCTGAGCGGACGGGCGGCGATCCAGGCGCGGATGCGGGCGGAGTTTGAGCAGGCGGGGTGTGGGATCTGCTGCGAAAGCGGATCGCGGCCTCGGAGTACACGCGGCCGGGCGATCCGCTGCGGATCGACGTGGGCTACCGGCCGAATGGGATTGATCCGCATGTTTCATGCGGTGAGCCTGGAGCCGGGCGTGGAGATGGCCAAGGTGCTGGCGTTTTCCGCGGCCGGGCTTGCGGGCCGGAGTGGAGCGGGTGGAGAAGGCGGAGCTGGAGCTGACGGCGGTGATCGAGCCGGCGGCGAAGCTGGGAGCGACCGACGAGGAGCCGGAGCGGCTGGAGATGTACCGGTTTGGCGTGGAGACGATGGAGGAGCACCAGATCCGGGTGCTGACGACCTCGGACATGGGGCGGGTGGCGGAGACGGCGCGGCGGGAACTGCGGGTGTGAGAGGACAGCGATCAGAGTCAGGAGTCAGGGATCTCGCCGGAATGCGTAATTCATGGCTGCGATGCAGTTATAGCCGAAAATTTTGAGTTCGAGAATTTGCAGATAATTTAATGCGTTTGCGATAGGATAGATTTTGTTAGTGAGAAGTAGCCGAGAGCTTGAGAAGTGCAGTAAGCCGACCAGCTGATCACTGATAGCTGATCACTGACTACTGGCGTAGATGAGGCATGGCCCTTCCGGGGTCATGCCTTTTTGTTTTTTGGGACGGTGAGAGAAAGGAAGGTGCGCGTGAAGGTAGGAGAGCAGTTGCGGGAGATCTGGCGGCAGGCGACCGGCGCAGGCGGGCGGCAAGGCGGATAGCGGCCGGTGCGGCCGATGCGGAGGCGGAGCGCAAGACGCTGGCGCTGCCGGCGATCCTGAGCCCGGTGCAGTTTCCGGGCGGCACTCTGCCCAAGCCGACGCCGACGAATCTGCGGCGGTTTGCGGAGACGCCGGTGGTGCGGCGGGCGATCAACGTGATCAAGGACCGCATTGCGGCGATGGACTGGCAGGTGCGGGTGCGGCGCGGCGTCGATGCCGGAGGATGTGGCCGTTGCGGAGCGCAAGCTGCGCGGCGCTGCGGCGGACGCTGGAAGAGCCGAATCGCGGCGGACAGCTTTCGCACGCTGATCGAGCAGGTGATCGAAGACGCGCTGACGGGCGGCTTCGGGGCGATCGAGATGGAGCCGACCGGCGACGCGGAGCGGCCGGCGATGCTGTGGGCGGTGGATGGCGCGACGATCCGGATCAACGCCAAGTGGGACGGGCAGCGCGGAGACGCCGCGCTATGCGCAGGCGATGCCGGGACAACTGGAATCGAGCGCGGTGGAACTGCGCGACGACCAGCTGATGTACATCCGGATGAATCCGCGCAGCTTTACGCCGTTCGGGCTGGGGCCGCTGGAAGTGGCGTTTGAGACGGTGAACCAGTTTCTGAGCGCGCATCGGTTTGCGGGCAAGCTGGCGGCGAATGCGGTGGCGCAGTATGCGCTGTGGCTGAACGAGGCCACGCCGGCGCAGCACGACCGGCTGATCCGCTGGTGGCAGGACGAGATCGAGGGCACGGGGCGGGTGCCGCTGATCTCGACCGAGCAGAAGCCGGAGGTGCTGCGCTTTGCGCAGGGCACGGATGCGGATCTGCGGCTGGCCTGGCAGGAGTTTCTGATCCGCATGGTGGCGAATGCGTTTGGTTTGCCGCCGCTGCTGCTGGGGCTGGAGGCGGACGTGAACCGGTCGACGGCCGCGGAGTTGGCCGACGAGGCGTTCCGCGGCGCGATTTCGCCGCTGGCGCATGCTGCTGGCGGGGCACATTACGCGCGATCTTTTCGGCAAGTGCATCGGCTGGCGGGAGTTCGAGTTTGTCTTCAACGATCTGAGCGCGCGGGACGAGGAGACGGAGCTGGCAGGTGCAGGTGCAGCTGCTGCAGGCGGGCGTGCTGACGGTGAACGAGGTGCGGGCGATGCGGGGGCTGGGGCCGCTGGGCAGGATGGAGCGGTGCAATTGACGGGTGAAGGCAGAGACAGCGGACTAGGACCAGGGCTAGGGAATAGGAAGCTGTGCGAGATCAGTCCTGGAACGGAGGCGACGAGCTGAGTCAAGGACTAATGCCGGTTAGCGAGAGCGGAGAGCGCATGCGATTGGAAGCGATGGCGGTAAAGATTCCTCATGTGGACGGGCATCCCAACCGGGTGCCGTTCGAGGGGGTATTGACGGTGGTGAATGCGGCCAGCGACAAGGCGCCGGCAGGAGCGCGCGGACACCGGGTGATGCTGACGCGCGAGGCGGCGGAGAAGGCGCTGCCATCGCTGCTGGGCATGGCAGTGGATTACCGGCCGGGCTGGGACGGGCACGATGCGCGGCGCAAGATCGGGCTGCTGACCGAGGCGGATCTGGTCGGGCAGCGGCTGGTGGTGCGCGGATATCTGTATGCGCGGGATTTTCCCGAGGTGGCGGAGGCGATCCAGGCGCAGGCACCGGAGGCGCTGGGCATGAGCTACGAGCTGGCCGATGCGCATGTGGAAGACATGCGGGCGGAGGTGTGGAAGCTGACGCGGGTGACCTTTACCGGAGCGGCGATCCTGCTGCGGGAGAAGGCGGCTTACCGGGCGACAAGTTTCCGGATGGCGAGTTAGCGAGCAGGAGCAAGTCAGCGAAGTTAGCAAGTTAGCAGGTTAGCTCCGCGATGCGAGGAGCAGCTGAGTTTCGTGTTAGCGAGCTTCAATTGCAAGGCAACGAGTCGAGGGCATTCGGATGAGCGAAGCAATGCAGAGAACAGGAAAGGACGAAATGGAAGACAGAAGAGAAAGAGACATGGCAGAGCGGCTGGAAGCTGCGACCGACGCTGCTGGAGAAGACGCTGAGCTGGCTGGAGGAGCGGCAGGGCGCACTTGACCGGCGAGGTGGAGAGGATCTCGGCGACGGTGGAGCAGAGCCGGCGCGAGGCGGAGCTGGAGGAGAAGCTGGCGGCAGCGGAGCGAGAGCTGGCCGAGCTGAAGGCGGCGGCTGCGCAGAATGTGCTGAACCCGCGCGCAGGACGCTGCCGGCGGCGACCAGCGAGATGCTGGCCAAGCACGGCATCGGCGAGGGTCCGGTGGATGTGCGCACGCTGGATGCGGCGCTGACCGGGCTGAGCCTGGAGCAGCGCATCGCGGTGAAGACGCAATTGCTGCGGGCAGGCGCGATCGCGTAGAAGCAGTTGTCAGTTGTCAGTGATCAGTGGTCACGTTGCATTGTGATGCGGCTGACCCGTGACTGCTGCATCGAACCGTGAATCACGAATTACTGATCACTCAAGCAATACGGCCCCATGGAGGGGGCGGAAAGAGCCTATGAACGCAACCTTTGCAGACATTCACGCGGCAGCAGACTTCATCGGGCCGGGCGCGGTCGAAGTTCCGTTGTATCAGACGGAGATCTTCGACATCTGCCGGCGTTCGAGCCCGTTCGGGCAGCGCATCAAGCAGGTTCCGGCGACCGGCCATCCGTCGCGCTTCTTCGAGGAGACGGCGATCCCGAATCCGGGGACGGCCGGCTTCGTGAATCCGCGCAGCATCATGCCCACGGTGGTGAGCCCGACGCGCGTGGAGCGGAGCGTGCCGCTGAAGGCGATCGTCGCGCAGATCAACTACAACCTGTTCGACATGGAACTGGGCGAGCAGCAGAAGCAGTTTGCCTATCTGCAGGCCAAGGACCTGGTGGACACGGTGAGCGGCGTGATGGTGGCGCACGACGTGGCGCTGTGGAACGGCAACGACACCAGCCTGAGCGCGCCGACGACCACGCAGTACATGGGCGCGATCGGCGCAGATCGCGGCGGGCGGCAACACGATGACCATCGGACCACGACGATGAAGATCGTGGACGGGATCAAGTCGGCAGTGGCGCAGATGGTGGCCAACAACGGCTATCACGTGCGGCCCACGGCGATCTATGCCAACCCGGTGCTGCTGGACCTGATCGACCGCGAGATGAAGACCGAGTTCAACGTGGTGCTGAACACCGACCAGATCACCGGCGGTTCCGCGTGAAGATGCTTTCGACGCAGGCGGGCGATCTGCCGCTGATTCCGGACTGGAGCCTGAGCTTACACGGGCACGCCGGGCTCGGGCACAGCAGTGCTTCCGGCCTACATCGTGACCGAGGACCTGATCGAGTACCACTGGCTGGGCGATCCGACGCCGCGCATCTTCCAGCTTGGTCTGCCGAACTCGCTGGCCCAGCAGTATGTGGCGGTGAAGTTCGGCGCTCTGGTGGTGAAGGGCGCGAACTATGCGCACTACCAGGTGCTGGTGGACCGGTAGATAACGACAGGGATCAGTGAACAGGGATCAGTGAACAGGTGGACGCTGCCTCGTGCAGGAAGATGCGTCGGACTGCCGCGCCATCGGATCACTTGTTCACTGATCCACTGATAACTTTGTCTGAAGGAAAGGAAGCGCGATGGCATATCTGCAGCCAGCGGATTACCCGAATTATGGATTGCCGGCGGGAACGACGGCGGACTGGATTACGGCCGCGACGGCGCTGATCAACAGCTACTGCAGGCGGCCGGACCTGAACGTAATCCAGTACACGGAGCGGTTGCGCTGACCAGCGGAGCGCAGACGGTGCGGCTGAGTTATCTGCCGCTGGCGCCGCTGGGCGCGCGACGACGCCGATCGTGAGCATCGAGGGCCGGTATGCGAAGCCGCGGCGCGGCGAGATTCCGGCCGGAGCCGCTGTTGAGATTGCATGGGCTTTCTCGCTGCCGGGGCAGTGGACGGCGATCGATCCCAGCTCGGTGGACTTCGACCCGAACACCGGGGAGCTGACGCTGCCGTGGAATGTGCTGGGCCTGCCCTTATAACGAGGTGGCAGGTGACTTACACGGCGGGTCTGGCGACGATCGGCGACGACGTGAAGACGGCGTGCGCGCAGATTGTGCGCAATGCGCAGTCGACGCCGGCGCTGAACGCGAGCAAGACCAAGATCGACACGATGCAGATGCAGTATTTCTCGAGTTCGCTGGTGGACGAAACGGTGCAGGCCTGGCTGCGTCCCTACGTTGCGAACAGGCTGGGGTGAGCGATGAGCGATACGGCGCCGCGCAATCCGTGGGAGCGCCGCGGATGCTGGCCGATGCCCTGCTGCGAAGCGTGGCAGGAACGACGGCCCTTCTGCGGGTGACAGGCACGAACACGGATACGAGCATGTCCGAAGTGGGACTGGTGGCGACGACGTTTGCCGATGTGGTGGTGAGTCCGGTCGTGATGCGCAAGCTGCGGCCGAGCTGGCAGGAAGGCGGCGAATCGAAGTGGGAGCTGCTGGTTTCAGCGACCGGAGTGCAGCAGCAGGTGAATGCGCTGGATCTCGTCGGCTCAATCTCTGTTTGCCATGACTCTGGCAGTTACCGTGGCGGGACAGGATTACCTGATCGAATCGGTCGCAGCAAACGAAGCATTCGGCCAAGTCTATCTTTACCGGTTGCTGCTGCGCGAGGCGCACAGCAGGCGGTGTAGACGATAGGGATCAGGGACATGATCAGATCAACGACCGAGCTGAGTTCTTTGCGCACTGCATTTGGTCAACGAAGTTGATCCGGAAAGGCGATTGGAACAGTAAGAGTGATCAAGGCTGGTTCGGTCCCTGAGCCCTGAGCCTGATCCTGCTCTATGCAAAATGCGAAAGATTCGTTCTATATGGCACTGCGCACGCGGCTGGCTGCGATCAATCCGGAGCGGACGATCCTGTTGCGGGGGCGGTGCGTCCGGGGATTCTGGTGGAGGAGGCAGAGGCCCCCTTCAGCCAGCTTCCCAATGATGTGTTTGTTCTGCGCTGGCTGGGCCTGGGCGTCGATTTGAATCTCGGGTCAACGATGGCGGCGCGAGCAGTGCGAGATCGTCTATCAGACCTGCGGAACACAAAGCTTCGGCGGGCTGGACCGCGGCCGGTCGCTGAGCGAGATGGACGAGGAACTGACTGCGATGGTGCAGCCCTTCTACACGCCCAAACTCAACTTTACAGCACTCCGCCTGCAGCGATGCTGACAAAGGTGTTCTGGGACGAGCCCGGGTTTGCGCCGATTGCGATTCAGCGGGACAGGCTGGGACGTTCCGCAAAGCTCATGGTTTACAGCTACCAGGAGCAGGGGGAGTAAATGGCGGTAAATTTGTTTTCGGCTCCGGCGCCGGTGGCGCGGCGGGTGCGAGGCTTATTTTGCGCCGGTGAACCGGACGGCCAGACGCCGGTGCTCTTCGATCCGACGGAGCAAGGCGGATTCAATCTGGACGCTCCACCGGCTCCCTGGATAAGCCTGGGCTGGATTCAGGAACTTACGCGCAAGCCGGGAAGCAAGACCACGCCTGTGTTGACAGGCATTCCGGCAGGAGCGCTGGAGCAGGTGCGCGAAACGCTCGAGGCGCAGGTGAGCTTCGAGTTTCTGAGCTGGACGAAGCTGACCATGGCTCTGGCGACGGGCTCGCAGCACATGAACCTGCTTGCTGCCGCAAATGGCGCACGCCTGCTGCGGATGGGCGCAGGCTGTGCCGCTGTAACTGCACAATCCGGCTCGACAGCTCTCGTTCATAGCTTTGACTGCGGCCGATGCAGCGACGTTCTCGGCTGGCTCGATCATCGCGTTGGACGCCGATTACACGGGACAGACCGGCTATGTGGGAGCGCCTGTTTCGGGAGCGTATGTCAGGCAGGCTCTCGCTGACGTGGACTATATCCGGCGCGTAACCTTCAACGTCGCACTGGTATCGCAGGTGACTTCGACCGGGCTAACACTTGCCGAGCCGTTGCCGGGCGGCGCTCCAGCGGCCGGCGCGAAGTTACAAGCAGTTAGTGGGTTTGTGGATCGCGAAGGAGGCAGCTTCTACCAGGAGTGGTCGGCGCTCTTCGTGATGGAAGGCAGCCAGGGCGAGCGAATCTTCTTTCACTATCCACGCTTGCAGACGATGGCCGGCGCGCAGGAAGCGGCGTTGCCGCTGGACGGCAAGAACAAGGATGGGCTGGCGCGCATGCTGCTCAAGGGCCAGTTTCTGGCGCTGCCAGTGACCGATCCACTGGATGGAGAACGGGTGGTTTGTTACCGGAGTTTCTTGCCCGCGGCCAACGCTCTGGTTTAGGCGAGTCAATAACTTAACGAATCGGCAAGTCAGCGAGGCAGAGAGTCACGATGAAGATTACGATCAACGGGCAGGACTACACGGCCGCGCTCGACGCAGTGCGGCCGTTGACGATCGAGCGCAAGCTGAACGAGCCTTCTGTATGTCAACTGTGGCTTAGTCTGCCGGCCAACGGAAGCCTGGCGACGCCTTTGCGTAATCAATCTCTGGCGGTAACGGGTGACGATGGAACCTACTACTTTCACAGGTTACATTGCTGTGACTCCTCTGCCCGAGTATGCGGGCATGGCGATCGAAGGCCCGCGCTACCGGATTGCGATCCAGGCGTTGAGCGACGAAATATTGCTCGACCAATTGCTGATGCCTCCCAGCAAGGTGCAACGGGCGAAAGCGCCGGTGCGCTGATGACATCTCTTGGTAACTCGTACGGGAGCAACCGGATTATCGACTCAAGGGCTTTCGCTAGGCGCAACAATCAGTCACTTTGTCCCGGAGCCGGGCGCGCCGTGGAGCAAGAGTGCTGGACAGGTCGCAGGGCATGGCGCGGGCGGCATATCGCGCGATCAATGGCGCGTTGACTGTTTCTCCGGTGCAAAGCACTGTCCATCCGCTAAACGAAACCGATGGCAGCCTGAACCTGGCAGCCCTGGCACTCACGGCCAGCGTCAAACGCGCCTTGGCAAACGATGTAACTGTTTGCGGCGAGCATGAGCCGGTTGCTTATGTGACCGAATACTTTCTGGGGGACGGAGTTACGACGCAGTTTTATCTGACGCAAACTCCGTACTTTCCTGCTTCATCGCAATCCATTGTGATCAGCGAACTCTTCAACGAGACCGCAGATCGATCAGCGCGTGTGGGGTCAGACCGGCGGGCCAGGCACTCTCTCGCTGGGCGCTGGCGGATTGGTGATGGACGGCGGCAATGGAATCGACGGGGAAACATTGCTCGCCTGGCTCAATCCGGTGGAGATGGGAGGAACCCTGCTGCTGGAAGCTGTAGGAGTAACTCTCTCGCCGGGCAGTACCGGAATTCTGGCAGGTTTCTTTGTCGGCACTAGACACGCAAGCTGCGTGCATCGCGGGATTTCAGGCGACCGCGCAACAAGGCACCGGAGCGGTCACGTTGCAACCGCTCATTCAAGGCAGCGCTGTGGGAACGGTTTATGCGATCAATCCAGCCAACCAATATACGCTGCGCATTCGGGTGCATTGCCCGGAGAACGAACGGGAGCTGGCGATTTATCGCTCCTTCGGAGATAACGGGCAGATAACATACGGCGGACAGTGGAATTCGGCTCCGGCAAATCTGCACTTGGAGATTCAGGAGTTTGTCGACGGCGTCGGCGGAATGCCGGTGACTCTTTATGACGGCGCAATCGCCAGCCTGCCCGGAGCCTGCCATGTGGTAGCTGCAAGCAGCATCAACCTGATTGGGACGATGCGCGCGCTTCATCTGACTAATCTCGGTTCGGGCTGGGTGGTGAGCACGCCTCCGAGCGGCGGTCCCTACACGCGACAGTTGGCGCGACGGCGAGGCGGGCGAATGTTATCTCGAGCGCACGGGCAAGTTGGTGTTTTACACAGGGTACACGCCGGTAGCTGGCGAAGCAGATCGCAGTGAGTTATCGCACGGTGGGAAGGGCCGTGGGACGCGCGGTGAATACTGCCAGCCAGCAGGCGCTTGCACAGGCAGGTATGCCTTCCGAGGCCGCATGGATCGGCTCGGTGACCAATCCTCCGGCGCGCAGTTCCGCGGACTGCCGCAATGCGGCATGGTGATGGAGCTGGCGGCGGCGGGCGTGAGCGCACTGTGGAGCGGCACCTATAAAGGAAACAGAATGAGTTTCGCCACCGATGTTTGGCCGGGCGATGCGCTGCTGCTGAATGCGCCGTCAACGAACCTGAATGCGCAAGTGGTGGTGCGATCTGTCAAGGTGAGTTATAAGGCAAGTTATCCCGATCTGGTGGAGTATGCTATCGCCTTCGCCAATGACTGGGCCGATGATCTGGCCATCAAGACCAGCGCAACAGTTCCGGCGGATGCATGGCTTCCGGCTGCGGTCGCTCCCACCTATCTCGCTAATCTTACCGGCCTCACGGTGACTGCCTTGAATGGAAGCACAGTTACGATCAATACCGGCACGACGCCGCCAGCGGGCGGAGGATTCGAGATCCGGCGGCGCGACTTTGTCTTTATGCCGGGCGAAGATCCAGATCTCGTGATGCGAGCAACGGAGCCGAATTTGACTTTTTCCCGCATCTCTGCCAACGACCGGTTCTATATCCGAATGTATGACGGCGCAACGCCGCCGAATTACTCGGAGTTTTCAACAGCACTGTTCATTAACTTGCCGCTGGGATCGTAACCGGCAGAGATTGTTGAATGGATGGAGTCCAGTGGATGCGGATGATGAATGAATTCGAAGCGCAAGTGCTGAGCGACCTGAGTGTGCTGAAGACGCAGATGACCGGCCTGATGGGCGAACGGCAACGGCGGCCGGATCGCCGATCTGGAGCGGCGCATGGACCGGCACGAGCAGAACTGGCAGCGCGCCAAGGGATTTCTTGCAGCCGTCAGCGTGCTCTTCGCGGTGATCGAAGTGGCCGTAGAGGCATTGCTGAGACATTAGGTTCCAATGCCATCCTTTGACCGCGCGCGAGCTTTCGTATAATGAATCCCATGAGCGATCAACCTTTGGTAGGCGTAGTGATGGGCAGCAAGAGCGACTATGAAGTGCTCTCTTCGGCCATCGAGATTCTGCACACGCTTGAGATTCCTTGCGAGGCGCGGGTGTTGAGCGCGCATCGCACGCCCGACCAGCTCTTCGAATACGTTGAAGCGGCGCGGGACGCGAGGGATCAAAGTGCTGATTGCCGGCGCGGGCGGCGCGGCTCATCTGGCCGGAGTGATGGCGGCCAAGACGCTGCTTCCCGTACTGGCTGTGCCGATCGCGGCCACGCCGCTCAACGGCCTGGATTCGCTGCTCTCGATGGTGCAGATGCCCAAGGGAATTCCCGTTGCCACGCTGGCCATCGGCAAACCGGGAGCGGGCAATGCCGCACTCTTCGCGGCGGCGATTCTTGCCTTGAACGATGCGGCTCTCTACGAACGGCTGGCTGCATGGCGCGCGGCGCGCGCCCAGGAAGTACTCGAGCAGAAACTGCCGGATTAGCGCACTTCCACTCTTGCTACCGTGCTTCAACTGTATCGAAAATATCACTGCGCAGCGATTTGAAATCCACGCTGTTTGAAGATCGCCTGGGCCGCGGGTGTGCCTAGGAACTCGACGAACGCGCGCGATGCTGCCTCATGATGGCTTCCCTTGATGACCGCCGCCGGATAGACGATTGATTCATGTGCCCACTCCGGAGCCTCGGCAACAATACGGACCTTCCCTGAGATTTCTGCATCCGTGGCATACACAAGGCCCGCGTCGGCATTGCCGGTTTCGACATATGTGAGAACCTGCCGAACATCCTTCGCCAGCACAAACTTGGCGCCGAGCAAATCCAAAAGATGAAGAGCCGCCAGCGTCTCGCGCCCATACTGTCCCGCAGGAACACTAGCCGGATCGCCAAGGGCTATCAACCGGATCGACTGATCGGTGAGCCCCTGAAAACTCCGGAGTTTCGAGTCGAGCGGTGCAATCAAAACAAGCGTATTCCTCAGCAAATTGCGGCGCGTACCGGCAACCAGCATTCCTTTGGCCTGCAAATCGTCCATCGGCTTGGCCGCCGCGGAGATGAACACATCCACCGGCGCACCCTGGTCAATCTGTTCCGCAAGTATGCCTGAAGATCCGAAGTTATTCGCAAAATTAAGATTCGCGCGGCTCTGCTTATAGGCGGCTTCAGTCTCCACAATCGCGTCTTTCAGACTGGCCGCGGCAGAGACTGTCAGAGTTGTCTGCGCCTAGCAACATCGTCCACAGATTAGCAAAACAAGAGCCACCAGCGCGATGAACCACGAACGGCGTGTTGGTCTTTTTTGCACTCCAGGTTCCGATCTCATCGCACTCTCCTGTCGATTTGCAGGCTCGATATCGTCGCTGAATTTGTTGCGGTCATCGCCATGCAGCGAGATACCGCATGGCCAGAAATAGCTCCCAGGCCAAGCAGACTGGTTATCTCCTAAAAAGGCAAACGAACAGTTATAACCGTGGCGTGATTATAGGTGTGGAAGTGAGTCACTGCGATCTGCTGGCCCGCTCCGAAGGTTAGTCCCAGTCGGCCAGGCTCTCCCTTGGCGTCGTGTGAGAGCGGAATTCGCCCAATGATCATGCCTGGAGTCGCGAAGATCGCGACCTTCCCATCATTCGGTCCTCCTTTGTAGAAGATCGAGTTATCTTCTAACTCGGGCCAGAATAAACGTGCAACACCGCTCTTTGCCGCGCGATACTGAACCACATTATTCCAGATCACGCTGCGCCCCAAGCCGGCTGCATTCGTCACGGGCAGCGATCCGCCTGCCGTTGAAGTGAGGGCGAACTGGCCAAATCCTTTGCCAACCGCGAGAGTCGGAGTCACAACCGCGCAGCAACTTCCGTTTGCATTCTTTCCGGTCGGAATTGTTCCGGCCAAAAATGCAGTTACGATTGCGTTTCCATGCTTCTCGTTGCGCGCGTAGAAACGGTATTTCGCCAGGAAGGAGATATCGCCAAAGCCGTCCTCGGCGCCGTTCGAGCGATTGAAGAATGGCGGAACATTGATGATGATTTCGGTGTGCTTTTCCGGAATCAGCTCAAGCCCTTTTCCATTCCCATAATTCCAGATAGCAAAGCCTTTGGTGTTGTACTGGTGCACGAAATCAGCGCGGAGCTCCTGCTCCAGTCGCGGGGTCACCGTGACCAGCGGCGTGATCCAGTGAGGCTGCTCGGCTTGCGTCGCGCTGACCCGTTCCTGGTAGCGCTCAGTAAAAGTTGTCGCTTGAGCGTGCAGCAGGCCAGCCGCCCCCAAAACACCAAGGTAAAAATGGACAATGAAATGACTGCGACGCAGGAATGTGCTCCTTCCATGAATGAGTATGTTGTTTTGAAGACTGAACTGACCGGCGTACTTGTAGTATGCGGGAACCTCTTGACCGGCGCAAAAAACTATCGGCCACGTAGGAGATCCTCCCGCGAGGCCGATAACTACTACAGAGAGGAAGATCGGATGCCATACCGGGGCATCTTATTCCGCTTTGTGATCAGGGTCGCCTGCCCCGGATTGCCGCTTCTGCCGTCTGGTCGAGATGCCGGTCGGCCGATGCAACATCCCTCCATGCCGTCTACGCGACAGGAAGGTTCACGTCCAAAGCATACAACGTTCCATCGTTCTGTCAATCTGGAAATCTTCGGCGTAACGGTTACAGTTTTTTCTGAGAGTCCGGTGAGTCCGCGCCTCGGAACGTCGCCGCTCCTAGGAACACCAGACTCAGGCACCATCTTGTCCAAGCTGTCAGGCGTGCGGCGTGGCTGCCTCTTTCGTAGTCAACTCGATCGCGATCTCGGGCGGCGAAAGCAGCGTGTTGTGGATCAGGCAATGATGCACCGACCGCATCAGTCCCTCCGTCTGTTCAGCGGTTAGCGAAATAGGCGAAACGACCTGAATTTTGAAGTTGCCCAGCCGGGATGGCTGCTTCATCTTCTCGGCGGTGACGGTAACCTCCACGCCGGTCTGTGCGAGATTGCGGGTCTTTAGGTATTGCACGGCATAAAAGGCCGCACAGGAGCCCAACGATGCAAGCATCAGTTCCGGGGGAGTCATGCCTGTGTCTTCTCCGCCGTTGTCCGCCGGCTGATCGCAGACAACCGAGTGCGACCGCGCCTGAATATTGAACTTCACTTGATCGAGATGTGTAACCTTCACTTCCATCGATATACTCTCCTCTTCATCGGATAAAAGACACCGCAACCGCGATTCGTTACACCGCCGCGTGAACTTTCTTTCCGCCCGGCATCACCAGCATTCGCAGGTACTCCCGCGTAAGAATGGCGCGCAACCGGCCCGCGACGGCTGGATCGCAGGGCATCTCGAGCGAGCGGCAGCGATCGATAGCTGTGCGCAGATTCTGGAGAAACGCCACGCAGGACGGGCATGCCTCGATATGTGCGCGCATCTGGTCGCAGGTCTGTGGCTCCACTCGGCCATCTATATACTCCGAGAGATTGGCAAAGAGATCCCGGCACTCCGTGGGCCGCTTCCCGCTCTTTGACCGGGCCGTCTTCGGCTTTTTCCCATTCGATCCGGCGGGCGTCACGGTCTCGCCCACACTGAGGATCTCGTTCATCTCTTTGCGCACGGCCAGACGCGCCCGATGAAGCCGGATCCGCACCGTTCCCTGCCGCAGATCGAGAATCTGCGCAACCTGTTCGGTCGTCAGCTCCTCCATGTCGTGCAGCACCAGCACGATGCGCAACGCCGGCGGGATGCGCAGGATCGCCTGATGCAGCAAATGGTTCTGCTCGGCCTGCAGCAGATTGCCCTCGGGGCCTACGGCCGCATCCTTCAGCAGCCGTCCCAACTCGGCATCGTCCGGCATCAGCTCGTCCAGCGAAAGGGTCTGCTTTGTAGCCTTTGCGCCTTTGCGCCTCATGCGCCAGCAGCGATTTCTCGTTACGGTATAGAGCCAGACCGCGAGAGCCTGCGGATTCTGGATCTTGGCCAGATGTTTGAGTGAGCGGTAAAGCACCTCCTGCATGGTGTCTTCCGCATCTTCGGGATGCCCGCAAACCTTCATGCTGAAGGAGTAGACCGTATTTTGCAGGAGACCCAGAGCCTCTTCGACTGCTTCGGGAGTGTCGCGCTGCAAAAGCTCAGCGGCTTGGATCAGTTCTGGGCGCATGGTCTGAAGGCACTCCGAGACATCAGTATATTCCGCAGTTCTCACTGCGAACAGGAGTGCGTTGCGTCCCCGGCCCGCTGGGCAGCCTCGATCATCGCCATGCAGATCGGCGAGATCGTCTTCAGCCATTTGCGTTCGACGCTGCTTGCATGCTTCGAGCCGGCCGCGATCCATGCGCGCAACAGGGCAACTGCCAGACCAATCTCAGCACCGGCACGGCCTTCCTCCAGCCGGAACATCTGACGATAGACCTCATCTTTGAGGTCGTCGCTCTTGCTCTTATTGCACATCACGGCCTCATTGGGCTCCGCAGTTGCCTGCATCCTTCAATCCCATGGCGCGAAAGATCGTCATGGCCGGGCACCAGTTGGTGAATGCCGACTGCAGCAGGTTGAGCCCGACAAATGCCGTCAACCAAAGCCAATAGGGTGAAAGGAAATGCGCAAGCGCAAGCGAGATGAGCAACACAACGCCTGCCATCAGGCGCAGAGCGCGTTCAACTGTCATTGGGATTCTCCTTCTTCGGTTTCGGGTTGAAGTTCAGATTCAAAATCGCTCCCGGATCACCGTGGGAGTGAACCATGTAGTAAAGCACCGGAATCGTCGGCCATGAGAGGAATGTCGAGGCCACGGCTCCGGCAATCAGCGACAAGGCAAGCCCCTGAAAGATGGGGTCGGTCAGAATCACGCTTGCGCCCACCACAACCGCGGCCGCGGTCAGCAGCATGGGGCGGAAGCGCGTTGCGCCGGCATCGATCACCGCCTCGGCCAGCGGCATTCCCTGGCGGATGCGAAGCTCGATGAAGTCGACGAGAATAATCGAATTGCGCACGATGATTCCCGCGCCGGCAATAAAGCCGATCATCGACGTAGCGGTGAAGAATGCGCCCAGCATGGCATGTGCAGGCATGATGCCCACCAGCGTCAGCGGAATTGGCGCCATGATGATCAGCGGCACGATGAACGAGCGGAACCAGCCCACCACGAGAACATAGATGAGGACCAGCACCGCGGCAAAGGCCAGCCCCATGTCGCGGAAGACCTCGATCGTGATGTGCCACTCGCCGTCCCACTTCATCGAGTAGTGGTCGGTCGACTCGGGCATCGTCGCGTTGTAGCGCGCCAGCGTGTATCCCGCCGGAAGCGTGAGATGGTCGAGTTGCTTGTTCATCTTCAAGATCGCGTAGACCGGGCTCTCTTCCGCTCCCGCCACATCTCCCGTGACATAAACCACGCGCTGCAGATTCTTGTGATAGATGCTCTGCTCGATTGTCTTGTGTTCGACCGTCACCAGCTCGCGCAGAGAGACCATCGATCCGTCCGCGCCGGGCAGGCGGATATTCTCCAGACCCTGCTCCGAAGAGCGGTCCGCGCGATCGAACTCAACAATTGCCGGCACAGGCTCCCGCGAAACCTGATCGTGAATCAGGCCGACCTGCATTCCCGAAAGAGCAAGCGCCAGGGCATGAGCAACATCGGAAACCGCGATGCCATGCTGCGCCGCCTTCACCTCATCCACGCGCATCACCAGCCTCGGCTGCGGATCTTCGACGTACCAGTCCGTGTCGACGACGCCCGGCGTGTGCTGGAAGATCGACTTGATCTGTTGTGCGACCTGCGTCTGCCCATCGAGCTCCGGACCGTAGACCTCGGCCACCAGCGTCTGCACCACCGGCGGCCCCGGCGGAACTTCGCTGACCTGAATGCGCGCGCCATATTGATTGCCGATCGCGTCCATCAGCGGGCGAAGCCGCTTGGCGATCTCGTGGCTCTGCACGCTGCGCTGCTTTGCGGGCAGCAGGTTCACCTGGATGTCCGCCTGATTCGGCTGGCGGCGCATGTAGTAGTGGCGCACCAGCCCATTGAAGTTATATGGGCCGGATGTTCCGGTGTAAGTCTGGTAGTTCAGCACGTCGGGCTGCCGCGCAAGTTCCGCGCCAAGCGCCTGGGCGACGCGCGCCGTTTGCTCCAGCGGCGTGCCGTCGGGCATGTTGATGATGACCTGCAACTCGCTCTTGTTGTCGAAGGGCAGCATCTTCACGCGCACCAGTCCCAGCGGAACAAGCGCAACTGAGATCAGCAGCAGCACAGCCACTCCGATGAAAAACAGGTTGCGATTGCGTGGCGACTGGATCAGCGGCGTCATGATTCGGCGATAGAGCCTGGTCCGCCAGTTCTCGGTCTCTGGCTCCAGTATCTTGGCCCCTTCAGATGCTTTCCAACCAGGCGCAGGGCGGCCCAGGGCGAAACCACAAAGGCAACCATCAGCGAGAACAGCATCGCCGCCGAAGCTCCCACCGGAATCGGCCGCATGTACGGCCCCATCAGGCCGCGGACAAAGGCCATGGGCAGCACCGCGGCAATCACGGCGAAGGTGGCCAGGATGGTCGGATTGCCCACCTCGGCAACCGCTTCGACCGCGACTTCACTCATCGACCGGCCATGATTCTCCGGCAGCCGGAAGTGGCGCACCATGTTCTCGACCACGACGATGGCGTCATCGACGAGAATGCCGATGGAGAAGATCAACGCAAACAGCGTGACGCGATTGATGGTGTAGCCGAGGAAATAGAACACCGACATGGTGAGCGCGAGCGTGACCGGAATCGCCAGCAGCACGACACCCGACTCGCGCCATCCCAGAAAGAGCGCGACCAGCAACGTTACCGACAAAGTTGCCAGCAGCAGATGCTCAAGCAACTCGTCCGACTTGTCCTTGGCCGTCTCGCCGTAGTTCCGCGTCGTCGTCACCGTCACATCGTTGGGGATGGTCACGCCCTGCATCTCATGAACGCGCTTCAGCACGGCATTGGCGATATCGGTGGCGTTGGTGCCCTTGCGCTTGGCCACGGTGATGGTCACCGCGGGATACTGGCGCGCTGCCGAGACGCCCGCATTCGTCGTGCCGAAGACCACATAGTTCGCCGGCTCGGCAGCGCCGTCGACGATCTTCTCCGCAACGTCGCGCAGATAGACCGGATGCCCGCGAACCACGCCCACCACCACCGCTTCCAGATCTTCGCGGCTGGTGAAGAGGTTGCCGGCGTCGACGCGGACCTCCTGGTTGTTCTCAGCGAAGCTGCCCGCCTGCACGCTGGCATTTGCGGCTTGCAGATGGCCGACGA
Source organism: uncultured Acidobacteriaceae bacterium (assembly GCA_963843625.1). Lineage (GTDB taxonomy): Bacteria > Acidobacteriota > Terriglobia > Terriglobales > Acidobacteriaceae > Telmatobacter. The sequence continues at coordinate 46,760 of CAWJLK010000006.1, read as the reverse complement.
TGGCCATCGGCGACAAGCCGTAGGCATTGAGCTTTTCCGTGCTGAGCACCACGCGCATGGTGCGCGGAAGTCCGCCGATGATCGTCGTCTCCGATACATCGGAGATCTGCTCGATGTTGTGTTGCATCTCGGCGGCGATGGCGCGAAGTTGATAGCCGTTGTAATGCTCGCCCCACAAAGTCAGTGCAAGAATCGGAACATCGTCGATCGAGCGGGCCTTGATCAGCGGCTGCGAAACTCCCGGCGGCATCGATCGAAGTTCGAGTAGAGCTTGCTGTAGACCTTGATCAGCGCATCTTCCTGCGGCGTGCCGACCAGAAAGCGCACGATCACCAGGCTCTGCCCAGGAGCCGATGTCGAGTACACATACTCGACGCCCGAGATCTGATGCACCAGGTTTTCGATCGGCAGCGTCACGCGCTGTTCCACCTCGGCCGGAGATGCGCCCGGCATTGCGGTGGTGATGTCCAGCATCGGAACAAGGATCTGCGGCTCCTCCTCGCGCGGAATGATCGCCACCGCGAAGACTCCGAGGGCCAGCGATGCCGCGATGAAGAGCGGCGTCAGCTTGGAGTTGAGAAATGCGTGTGCCAGTCGCCCGGCGATTCCAAGCTCCTGCTTCATGGCTGGACCTCGATGCGCTTGCCGGCGAGGTCGCGGTCGGCCGGCGCGTCAACAAGCTTTTCACCCGCAGAGATGCCCGACAGCACTTCGACGAGATCGCCCTGTGCCGCGCCGAGCGTGAGAGTAGCGAAGTTGCGCGATTCCCTGGCCGTCGAGAACATACGCACAGGCCAGCGAGCCGCGCACAACGACAGCGGAACGCGGAATGAAAATCGCCTGCCGGACGCCGTTGGCAAACTCAGCCGTTCCATACATGCCTGCGCGCAATTGGCTCGAAGCAGGCAGGTCGATCTTGACCGTGAAGCTGTGACTGGCAGGATCGGCGGCTGGGTCAATCTCCGCAACCGTGCCCGTTATCGTCCGCGGACGAAGCGCCATCGATCGCCACCTGGACCTTCATCCCCTTGTGAACCGCGCCGATCGCCGACTCGTCCACCGTGGCCTGCAGTTGCAGCGCTCCGGCCTGGTCCACCTGGAGCAGCGGCACGCCCGGCGCGGCCATCGTTCCCGGATCGGCCATGCGCGCCGTCACGACTCCAGCAAACGGCGCAACCAGCCGCGTGTAGCCAAGCATCGTGCGCGCGCCGCTCTCCTGCGCGCGCGCCGCATCGGTTTGCGCCCGCACCGCCTCGAGATTCGCCGCCGCCGCCTCGGCCCGCCGCGAGACTTCATCCATCTCCTGCGGACTGACGCTCTTCTCCGCCTCAAGCTGCTTGTAGCGGCCCAGCGTGCTCGCCGCCAGCGCGGCGTTCGTCTGCGCGGCCACCTGCGCATTCTGCGCCGCCTTAACCCCTGCCTGCGCCTGCTCCACTGAAGCCCGCAGCGCGCGCATCGTCGAGCACGACCAGCGTCTGTCCGGCGCGCACGCTGTCTCCCTCGTGCACCAGAACCTGCTGGATGCGGCCCATCACCTGCGCGGAGACAACCGCGGTCTCCCGCGCGTGAACCGTGCCCGTCGAGCGCACATTCACAGGAGCTCGTTGCTGCCGGCTCTCCACCACCCGTGCCTGCATGGTCTCGTACCGCCGCTTGCGGCGCAGATTCGGAACCATGACAGCCGGCCACCATCGACCGCGGAAACGAGAAGCAAACTCGCCCGTAAGACACTCTTCATTGCAATTCCTCCGCCGCATCGGGAGTCAGCGTCCCTGTCGCGTAAAAAAGTTCGGTATAGGCCATGGCGTTTCCGTAGACGGCATGCCAGTAATTGGATTGGCTCTGCCGCTCGGCATCCTCGGCCCGCAGCAGATCGGTGATCGTGGCAAGCCCCGCGCCGTAACGGTTCTTCAGGATGCGCAGGCTCTCGGCCGACTGATCCATCGCCGCCCGCGCCGTTTCCAGCGACAGTTCCGCTGTCTCGCGGTGAATATGCGCCTGGCTCACTTCGAGCCGCACGTGCTGTTGCGAGGCAGCCAGTTGCGCGTCGATCTTCTGCTTCGCGGCAGTCTCCCGCGCAAGCTGGGCGCGCTTGCCAAAGGGCAGAATGTCGACGCTGATCTGCACGCCGGCCACCCAGTTGTTGCCGCCTGAGCTGGCCAGCGAACCTCGATCTTCTTCCCAGTTTCCGTAGGCGCTGACGCGAGGGCCGAACTCCGACTTTGCCGCGCCCACCGCCGACGCCTGCGCCGATTGCGCCTGTCCCAGCGCCGCCAGATCGGGCCGCGTCTTTGCCGCTGTCGCCAGTTCCTGCTCCAGCGGCTGCTGCGGAAATGCGTGCGGCTCAATCGGCTTCAATTCGGATGCCTTCAACTCCGGCGCGCCCATCGCCTCGCGCAACTGCGCCCACGCCAACTCCAGATCGCCCTGGGCCGCAATCAACTCCTCCTGCCGCGCGGCCACATTCACCTGGGCCGACATCCGGTCCGACTCCACCGCAAGGCCGGCCTTCACGTGATCCTCAACCGAAGTCAGCAGCGCCGCCGCTGTCTCCTGTTCATGCTGGGCGACATCGATCTCCCGCTGCGCATAGAGCACCGACTGGTACGCCCCAACAACGCGAAGCACAATCTGCTGATCCACGGCCTTGGCAGATGAGGCGGCGCTTTGCTTGAAGAGATCGGCGCGCCGAATCTCCCTCTGCGTCTTGAACGAATCGAATGCCATCCACGAGCCGGAGAATCGCGTTGAGAAGTTGCCGATCGGCTGCGGACGATTCAGAGCATTCAGCGCAAAGTCGGCCTGCGTGAACTGCCGCTGCCGCAGCCGCGATCCGAAGGCATAGACCGGATCGTCGCCGCGGGAAATGTCTTCAGTAAAGTTGAGTTGCGGCAGCAGCGCGTGCGCGCCATGGCCGCAGACGCCCGGCCTCCTGGTTGCCGGCGCGAGCAATTGCAGCCTCGGGGCTTTGCCCCAGAGCCGTCTGAATGGCCTGCCGCAGCGTCAGCGGCTCCTGCGCCGTGGCGGCCACTCCCCCCATGCAAGCCAGGAGAGCGAAACCCAGAGATTGTCAAGATAGAGCCGAGATTTCATTGGGTGAAATGTCCTTGGTTGGTGCATTCAATCGAATAAAGTCCTCAGTTGGGGAATTCGTTACAAATCGCGGTAAACCGAATTCGTCGGCGATAGAAAGGCAGGGTGCCCCACCCTCGCCTGTCATTCTGAGCGGAGCGCAGCGGAGTCGAAGAACCTGCTTCTTGATCCGTTGCGGCTAGGGTGGGAGACTAAGAACCTGCACATCCCGCCTTCCGATAAACTGCGAATGAGGCCCCAATCTTGAGCAGCACGGACCCAGCAGAGACCGTCGAAAGATCCACAACCTCCGCCGAGTCGCAACCCCGCCCGACCGGCGGCGTCTCCCATGCCTGGAGAGCGCTGCGCCATCGCAACTTTCGGTTGTTCTTCGGCGGCCAGACCATCTCGCTCATCGGCACTTGGATGACCCGCGTCGCCACCGGCTGGCTGGTCTACCGCCTCACCGGCTCCGCTCTTCTGCTCGGCACGGTCAGCTTTGCCGGGCAAATCCCCACCTTCCTCGTAGCGCCCTTGGCCGGTGTCTGGGTCGACCGGTTCGACCGCCGCCAAGTGCTGATCTGGACACAGACTCTCTCCATGGTTCAGTCACTCGCGCTGGCCGCGCTCACCCTCTCCGGCCACATCACCATCTCTCGGCTGCTGGCGCTCAGCGTCATGCAGGGCGTGATCAATGCTTTCGACATGCCTGGCCGCCAGTCCTTCATGGTCAAGATGGTCGACGACAAGCGTGACCTCCAAAACGCCATCGCCATCAACTCGTCCATGGTGAATTTGGCCCGTCTCATCGGCCCCTCGCTGGCCGGCATGTTGATCGCGGTCTCCAGCGAAGGCTGGTGTTTCCTGGTCGATGGCATCAGTTATATCGCCGTCATCGCTTCCCTGCTGGCGATGCGCCTGCACGAGCCCGTGGTCAAGCGAGCTGCCGCGTCGACGCTATCCGAGCTGAAGGCCGGCTGGGCTTATGTCTCCAACTTTCTGCCGATCCGCACCATTCTTTTGCTTTTCGCCGTTGTCAGCCTGATGGGCATGCCCTTCGTGGTCCTGATGCCCATCTTCGCCAAAGATGTGCTGCACGGCGGCCCGCATACCCTCGGCTTCCTGATGGGCTCCATGGGCCTCGGTGCGCTTGATCTCGGCGCTCTCGCTGGCGGCGCGCAGAAATGTGCGAGGCCTGGTCAGGATGATCCCCATCGCCGCGGCCGTCTTCGGCATGGGGCTGATCGGTTTCGGGCTCTCGCGCGTCTTCTGGCTCTCGATGATCATGGTCTTCATCGCGGGCATGGGCATGATGCAGGGCATGGCCGCCAGCAACACCGTCATTCAGACCATCGTCACCGACGACAAGCGCGGCCGCGTGATGAGCTACTATACGATGGCCTTCATGGGCATGGCGCCCTTCGGCAGCTTGCTTGCCGGCACCATGGCGCAAAGTGTTGGCGCGCCCTGGACGGTGATTTTGAACGGCGTCGGCGATCCTGCTGGGCGCGGCGTGGTTCGTCACGCGCTTGCCGGCGCTGCGGGGCCAGATTCGACCAATCTATCAAGAGATGGGCATCATTCCCGCCGAGGAGGGAATCCAGCAATGAGCGCCGAACCGCATCTTTCCACGCCTGGGCCGCGTCCGCTTCAACCGAGCAGATTCTCGCGGCCTTTCAGGCCTGAGAGCCTTCAAGCCGCCCATCCTGCGAAAAAATATCTGTCACTCCGAGGTTGCATCAAGCACCCGAGCGCTATAAGATGCGTCAAACGATATTCATGCCTGTCTTCGCCTCCACTTCGACTGCTTCAGTGTCCACGCCCCCAGCCCGCCCCCGCCTGGAAAACATGGGCAAGCTCTGCGTGGCCATTCAGGCCGCCTCGCCGGCGGAGCTGATCGAGCGCGCCGAGACCGCGCTGCTTGAATCGAGCCCTGAAGCCAGGTTCATCGAATTCCGGCTCGACTCGCTCCCCAAGCCAGCCTCGGCTCTGCCCAAAATCAAGGAGTTCCTTGCCAGCCGGCGCGAGGTGACGGCCATCGCCACCTGCCGGCGCAAAAAGTTTGGAGGAGGCTTCACAGGCGCGCTTGCCGCCGAGTTGGAGCTGCTCGTCAAGGCCGCCCAGGCTGGCTGCCGGATCGTCGATCTCGAAGTCGAGTCCGCCGAACAGGCCACAGCCCGGCAACTCGACCAGTTCCGCGAGCAACTCCAGGCCGCCGGCACGGCACTGCTCATCAGCTCTCACGACTTCACGCGCACCAAACACCTCGAACAGGCCGCCCAGCGCATCGAGGCCTTCCACCCGGATTTCGTCAAAGTCGTCTCCACGGCCCGCAACCTCGCCGACAACCTCGCCGTCCTCAAACTCATCGACGACCGCTCCCGCTCGACCGAGGTCGTGGGCATCGCCATGGGCGAGGAGGGCGTGGTCAGCCGCATCCTGGGCCCGCGCTTCGGGGCGGCCTTCACCTTCGCCTCCTTCTCCGACGGCTCAGAGGCAGACTCCAAGCTGGCGACGGCCCCCGGCCAGATCAGCCTGCGCAGCTCTGCGCGACCTCTATCGCGCCGACCAGCTTGACCTGGCCACGCGCCTCTTCGCCGTCGCCGGCAACCCCATCGCCCACTCCCTCTCGCCGCTCATGCAAAACACCGCCTTCCGCCGCGAAAACGTCAATGCGATTCTGATTCCGCTCAAGACCCGCACCGTCGACGACCTGCTCACCCTGGTTCGCGAACTGCCGCTGGCCGGCGTCGCCGTCACCATGCCGCTCAAGCAGGAGGTCTTGCCTCACCTGGCCAACCCCGTCGTTCGCCACTCCGCCCCGCTCACCCAACGCATCGGCGCCTGCAACACACTGCGCATCGGCGCGGACGGCAAGCTCTACGGCTTCAATACGGATGTAGACGGGATCATTCGCCCGCTCGAACGCCGGCTCAAGCTCAAAGGCGCGCGCATCGCCGTACTCGGCGCGGGAGGCGCGGCCCGCGCCGCCGTCTTCGGCCTCGTCGACCAGGGCGCGGAGGTCTTCATCGTCAACCGCACCCACGAAAACGCCGTGAAGCTCGCCAGGGAAGCCAAGGCCAAGGCGCTCAAACGAGAGCAGTTTGCCGACGCCCGCTTCGACGTGCTCATCAACTCCACCCCTTGCGGCATGGCCGGCACCAAGCAGACCCTGCCCCCACCCTTCGACAACGGGGACAAGGAGCTGAACGCCGGACTGGTCTTCGACATGGTCTACAACCCGATCGAAACGCCGCTCCTCAAGCTGGCCAAAGAGCATGGCATCCCCGTCATCACGGGCCTGGAGATGTTCGTCCAGCAAGGCGCACGCCAGTTCGAAATCTGGACCGGCAAGCCCGCCCCCGAAGCCGAGATGATGCGCGTAGTCGAGCTGGAACTCCGCCGGCAAGGGTGAAAACGGGGCTGCTCCGGTTCTCTGATTCCTAGATCTGCGAGTCGAAAACCTGAAACGCTGGCACGGGTTGACGTTATCCTTGCACATTTCCGCACTTCTGGCATATACTTTTGTATATGCCAGAAGTGTGGGGAGGGTGCTATGCAACGAACCGCCAAGATCTTTCATGAATAATCGGAGCCAGGCAGTCCGGCTTCCGAAGGAGTTTCAGTTCGCCACCTCTGAGGTCTTCATTCGAAAGCAGGGTGACGAGGTGATCCTCTCCCCGCGTCCCGCGGACTGGTCTGCCTATCTTGCATCGGACTCTGTCGCCTCGAAAGAATTCATGGAGGGGATCGAGGACCTGCCGGTTCAGGAGCGTTCCTTCTGATGGCCGTTTATATGCTCGACACAGACATCTCTTCCTACATCATGAAGCGCACTCATGACACCGTTCTCAGCAGGCTTCAGAAGGTCGCTGTCAGCGATGTCTGCATCTCCGCGATTACCAAAGCCGAAATGATGTATGGGGTCGAGGTGTCGCCACGGCGGCATAAGGACCAGGCGGCTCTCAATGAGTTTTTGCGCTACGTCGCGGCTCTGGACTTCCCCGAAACGGCAGCGCTTGACTATGCGAGAATCCGCGCAGATCTCAAGGCACGCGGGACGATGATCGGCGGAAACGATCTACTTATCGCAGCGCATGCTCTCTCGAGTGGGCTGACGCTGGTCACGAACAATACAAGAGAATTCAGCCGCGTGCGGGGACTCAATATTGAGAACTGGACCGATCCCGTTTCATAGCGAAGCTTCCGATACTTTCGACCCTTTGCTGAATGGGGAGCAAGCCGTTGAAGCTTCACGGCTAAAACCTACTTGCCCTTCTTCTTCCCAGCCTTGCTCTTTTCACTTCCAGATGCCCTACCGGAATCGGCCCCATGTCGGGACCGATGCGCTTGACGCGCGTGTCGTCCATCTCATAACTGATCGTCCGCGGAGAGGCCGGTCGCGTAATGCCCGTCTCCGGGTCGGTCGTCACGTTGTCTCCGCTGGCGATCTCAAAGCTGAAGACCGGCGCGCCGCTGGCAGTCGGCGGCAGCAGCAGCACCGGCAGATAGCCCTTGATCGGGTGCAGACCGGAAGGCCGTCTCATAGCGGTGGTGCTTCGTGCTCCACGTATAGACGCGCACCTGGTCGAAGTCGAAGGGCAGCCCCGACTTGGGCGGCGAGAGCACGGTCAGGTACTGCGGAACCTTGTGGTCCGGCGTCGCGGCCTCGGCGTCGAAGACCTTGTTGAGCACATAGACGCCCACGTATCGCTGCCCCTCGGCATAGGTCCCGATCTCGTCGGGCACGTCCACATCCATGCGGCCCCCAAGCAGCCACCCCGTTTGCCCCTGGCCGTCGCGCACCAGCCACCAGTCCTCCAGAGCCGGCGGCTCGGCTTCCGGCTGGCTCGCGGCGGGCTCGGAGCCAGCAGCCGCCGCCAACCCGCTTCGCGCTTGTTTTAGACCCTGAGCCCGTGGCTTTTGGCGCTGTGGCAGGCTTCGCCGCCGGCTTGGGAGCACGCGCCGCGCCGGGAACTGCTTTGGCGATCGAGGCGCGCGACAGCAGTTGAATCTTGGCATTCGCCGCCAGCAGATAAAACCGCTCCGTCTCCCGGCCGGGAGCAAGATGCAGGTAGACATCGTCGCGCACCACTCCAGTGGCCACGACCGGATCGTCCTTGTGCTGAATCCCGAGCTGGCTCAAAGGCCCGGAAGGTCTTGCCGTCGATCACTGCCTGCTCTTGAATCCAGCCGATCTCGTTCTTCTCGGTCTTCACTTTGAGAAAGCGGCGGCCATGTTCGAGCACTTCGAGCGGCTGGCCGTTGACCACCTTGCCCGTGCGATTCGAGACCGGAGCAACGCGGTCGCGCAGGTACGTCTGTCGCGCAGAGACATAGACCGTGTCGTGGTGCTCCTTGTGGAAGCGCCCGCACGCGGATAAAAAAGCAACAAAACTCAGGAGAAGCAGCCAGAGGGCCAAGGCCTTGGAGCGGCGGAAGGAGAGGACGAACCGAATATATGAGTATGCGAACACAGCCAGTGGCGATCCTCTTGAGAATAGCAGATCGGCAAACAGCAAACAGCCGCAAGCTCAACGAGCACCGCGACTATTCGCTGTCCGCAGTTGGCTGATTCACGGCGCCGCGACGATCGCGACGGAAGTGGCCGCGGCGGTGGAGGTGACCTGCGAGTCAGATTGCCGCTCGTGGTGTCTATGGTGTAGGCGTCAAAATAGGGGCTTCCCGAAGAACCGACCTCAAAGATATAGGACCCTGTCGAGTCCTCGGCCATACCTGCCGGCTGCTTGCCCGCCGTAACCGTGCTTCCGGTCGTCAGCGTGTAAGCCGAACCGCTTCCCGTCACAGCAAATCCGGTGATGCTGCCAGCTACGTCGGCGACATAGACATAATCGGGTGTGGCAACAGGCAGAATAAATGTCGGCGACAGGCCGCCGCTGGCGATCGGAGAGCCGGAGGCTTGAATCAGTGTGCTAGTACTCAATGATGCGTAGGTGAAGGCCCGCAGTCCGCCATCGCTTCCGCCCGAGGCGCCCAGCGTTTCGCCAATATAGAACAGCCGCGGGCTCGCGCCGGGGTCCACGGCCACAGACTGCGCTGAGCCGCCGCTATTGGCCACCTGGATATGCGTGTAGGTCAATCCGGACGGGAAGGGATTGCTGGCGCTGAATGGAACCACCGCCGTGCCGCCCGTCTCAAGAGCGACGAACACATTGCTATTGTCCCCCGAAATCGCCATTTGCCCGAAGGGCAGGGTTGCGCCGGCCATCGTAATGGTTGCCGATGGAATCGTGGTGCCTGTGAAGGCTCCAGTGGCGGAACTGATGGGAACGGCGCTCAGTATCACCCCGCCGGTGCCTCCGGTGAAAGGCATGGCCTCAATCAACCAGGAATTGGTCGAGTCGATCCGGATGGAATAAGCAGCATCCTGTGTGACCTGCACGCCTGTTCCCAGCGCGCCGCTCGTAATGGGATACGCCCACACTCCAGAAGACGTACTCACGCAAAGGAACTTTCCGTTGGGAGCGATGGCTATTGCGACCGGTGTTACGCCGGCCAATGAAATCGAGCTACCAATCTTCGTCAGCTTGCTCGAGCTGATGGAGTATCCGCTGATCGACCCGCTGCCCCCGCCGTTCAAAATATAGAAGTCGCCGCTGGTTGTGGCTGCGCTGCTGCAAGTGGCCGTCCCCGATGTCGACACCTCGGCGCACAAACTGGTCGAGCCTGAAAGGCTACCCGAAGTACCGGTCACCTTGATCGTGTAAGTACCAAGGGTCGTGCCAGCCGCCGTCGTCACAGTCAGCGTAGACGTCAACGCTGTTGTGCCGGTGATCGAAACTGAAGTCGGAGAAAGGCTGCAAGTGGGACTTGTGGGATTGGAAGGTGAACTGGTCACCGCGCAAGTCAGATTGACCGTGCCGGTAAATGAGTTTGCCGGCGTCACCGTGATCGTCGAGTTGCCGGTCGAACTCAGGGCCACGGAGATGTTGCCGCTATTGGTCAGCGTGTAACTGGAGCTGCTGTCCGGCGCCTGCCAGAAGTTTTTGCAACCTGCCAAGAATAGCGCCGCCGTCAGCAACACCCACGCCCAACTTCCAATCTTCATTGCCGCTCCCATTGCGCTGTTTTCAGGCCACGCCGTCCTCATAAAAACTGCTTACAGGGTATCGCCTGACCGCGCATCCTGTCCCGCGCACCCGAGGCGCACGCTGCACTCAAGTCCCATGTCACAAGAGACGCAGCACGCCGCGGATTCGCTTGAACCTCTCACCATCCCCGAGGCTGATAGATTCTTAATAGGATTGTGCCGCCCGTAACCATCGTGTGCCCCACCCTCGCGGTGTATTTGTAGTTGCGGCTAGGGTGGGAAACGACGAATCCCCATCCGACCGCCGCAAGGAAAATCAACCATGTTTCATACCACTGAAGACATTCGCATTCAATGGACGAAAGTCGTCCTTCCTCCCGTCTTTCTTGAAGAAGAACGCCCCATCACCGAAGCCGCCTCGGCCACCATCTTCAATGCCCGCAGCGAGATCACCGACATCCTCAACGGCAGCGACGATCGCGCCTGCTGGTCCTCGCCGGCCCCTGCTCCATTCACGACCCCAAGGCCGCCCGCGAATACGCCGCCCTGCTCAAAGCCGCCATCGCGGAGTTCTCCGCCGACCTGCGCATCGTGATGCGCGTCTACTTCGAGAAGCCCCGCACCACCATCGGCTGGAAGGGCCTCATCAACGACCCCCACCTCGACCAGTCCTACAAGATCAACGACGGCCTGCGCCTCGCGCGCAACCTGCTGCTCGACCTGGCCGAGATGGGCGTGCCCACCGGCACCGAGTTCCTCGACATGATCTCGCCGCAGTACATCGCCGGGCTGGTGGCCTGGGGAGCCATCGGCGCGCGCACCACCGAGAGCCAGGTGCACCGCCAGCTCGTCTCGCGGCGTCTCCTGCCCGGTCGGCTTCAAAAACGGCACCTCGGGCAACGTGCAGATCGCCATCGACGCCATGCTCTCCGCGGCCCACTCGCACACCTTCCTCGGCCACACCAAGCACGGCCAGTCGGCCATCTTCGTGACCACCGGCAATCCGGATTGCCACATCATCCTGCGCGGCGGCCGAGGCACGGTCAACTACACCGCCGAGAGCGTAGCCGAGACCTCCGCCCAGATGGAAAAAGCCGGCCTCGCCCCGCGCATCATGATCGACTTCAGCCACGCCAACTCCAGCAAGGACTACCGCCGCCAGGCCGTCGTCTGCCACGACGTCGCCGCGCAGATCGCCGGCAGGGCGGCAAGCCCGGCGACACTCGCATCATGGGCGTGATGATCGAGAGCAATCTCGTCGCCGGCGCGCAAAAACTCAGTCCCCGGCCAGCCGCTCGTCTACGGCCAAAGCATCACCGACGCCTGCATCGACTGGCAAGAAACCCACGCTTGCTAAAAGAGCTAGCCGCCGCCGTCCGCGCCCGCCGCAGCCAATAACACCGTAGTTCCTACAGCCTTGTCATCCTGAGCGAGCGCAGCGAGTCGAAGGACCTGCGGTTGTTTTTCCCTCAACCATCAATTTACTGGACACCCCAAAGAGATGGGCACATAATCGCTCCAAATGGACCTATCGCAAATCCAATTTGTCGCGGGGATTCCATCCGAGTGGGCCGATTTCGAATCCCGCCACAAAATCTTCTTGGAACGGCGACAAAATCTCTTGGAAGCGATGAACATCGCTTTTATCCGCACTTTGCGATCAGGCGAGCCTATTGAGAAGTTTGTATTCGGGTACGGAAGATTGTGTTGTGAGGATTTTTGGGAGATTTTTCTTCTCGCTGCGAATGGCTATGGCGTTGGTGCTACCAAGCTGCTAAGGACACTCTATGAGCATGCGGTCACACTTCACTATCTCAATGAGCACCCTGATGAGTTGAATGATTTCTACGATTTCTCGTTTGTTGCCGAGCACAAACTACTAAAGCCTATCTTAGAGACTTTCGGGGCCAAAGCATTCGCGAACACAAACGTCTGCGAAGCAGAAGTTGAGCAGCGGTTTCAGAGCGTGAAGGACCACTTCAGGATCAACGATTGCAAGAAGTGTGGTACACAGAAGATCAACCACACTTGGAGCAAACTTGATTTCATTTCAATGGCGAGACAAACCGGCAGCCTAGGATCGTTAATTGTTCCAGCCTACTATGGCCCGCTAACCCACGCTCACAGCAGCTTTGGAGCACTTGCCTCACGTCTTAGCATGTTGGATGGTGGTGGCGTAACTTTCGTTCCGACAGCGCAACACAAAGAGTCCGATATTGTCCTGATAACCGCCCACAACATCATTCTCCATGTTGTAGAGATCCAAAACGCTCGATTTGCATTACCTGGTCTAGGTGAAAAACTGCAAATCTGCTTCCAGAACTTTCTGGACATCTGGAAAGACAAGAATATGAGCCCCTAATAGGCAGACGACTATTTGTGCTGCCTTCATTACGCGCCGGGTGCCCCAGGTCCGGACTTTCGGACCTGGGATACCACGAACCCCAGCACATCCGAGAATTCCGCTAATCCCCGCACCGCTCCCAGAACACAGCCGGAGTAACAATCGCATATCGCCCGCCGAGCGCGAGCAAATCTTTATCCCCAGTGATAAGGTAGTCGGCCTTCGCAGCCCGCAGAGTCCCCAAAATCAGTTGGTCTGACTCATCCCGCAGCGTCTCGTCCACCTCGCCGTCCGGCTCCACAATCTCCGCCAGAAACATGAAGCTGTCGGCAAGATCGCGAATCTCAGTTGAGTTGAGCGTGATCCGCCGCAGTCGCGGAAGCACCCGAACCATCTCGTCCAGAATGTATCGGGACAAAACGAGATCGAGTCCACCCCGCCGCCACACGCTCAAGATGCGTCCCGGAATGCTCTGCGGATAGGCCAGTCCCGACACCAGTACGTTCGTGTCCAGGACCAACACGCAATCCCGCCATCAGCGGCGCCGTTCCCTGGCAACCGCCGCATCAATCTCCGCCATGCCCTTTTCGGCCGGCAGGTCCGCATAAGCCCCGGCGACCCGGCTGCTCAACTGCTCAAATCGATCACGCAGAGCGCGAATGCGCGCAAAAAGCTCGGCCCCAACCAAAGCCGCAACTGGCTTGCCGTCCTTGTTCACCACGATGCTGTCATTCCGGTATTGCACCTGGTTGAGCATCTCTCCCAGGTTCTGGCGAAACTGGACTGCATTCACTTCAGTCACCATGGCGTCCCCCAGTCAATATATTCAATATGACCATTATGATCATCATGGCAATGATTGTCTAGGCTGTGATCTGTAAGCTTGTGAGATTATTGAGTTCCGTTCATCGCAACAAACCCGGTTATGATGGTGACCAGCGGATCACCCCGCGGGAACGAAGAAAGTATGCCCCCCACGATCTTCATCTCGGCAGGCGAAGCCAGCGGCGAACACTATGGCGCGCTGCTCATCGCTGCACTCAAAGAGCGCCTCGCAGCCACCGGCGATTCGGCCAGTTTCTTTGGCATGGGCGGCGAACGCATGGCCGACGAAGGCCTCAAGTGTGTCGTCCGCTCTGAAGAGATGGCCGTCATGGGTCTCACCGAGATCGTCCGCCACCTGCCCCACATCCATCGCGAGCTCAAAAAACTCAAGCGAGCCATCAAAAAACACCCGCCCAGTGTCGCCGTCCTCATCGACTTTCCCGAGATCCACTTCCGTCTCGCCAAGGAGTTCCATCGCCTCGGCGTTCCCGTCATCTTCTTCGTCAGCCCGCAGCTCTGGGCATGGAAGAAGCACCGCATCAAGCTCGTGCAGAAGTACATCGACAGGATGCTGGTGATCTTCCCCTTCGAGGAAGCCTTCTATCGCGAACGCGGTGTCGAGGCTGAGTTTGTCGGCCATCCGCTGGCGGACCAGCCCGCGCAGTCGATCAGCCGCGAACAGTTTGCCGCCGAGAGCGGACTCGACCCCGCGAAGACATGGATCGGCCTCCTGCCCGGAAGCCGCGCCGGAGAGATTCGGAACCATCTGCCGGTGATCCTCAAGGCGGCGCAAATGCTCTCCCACAGCCTGGAATTCATCATTCCTCTCGCTCCAACGCTCAACGCCGCGCAGCGTGAACACGTGCAACAGCTCGTCGAGAAGCACGGCGAAGGCCTGAGCATCACTCTCGTCGACGACGCCCGCGCCGCCCTCTTTCATTCCCGCGCCTCGGTAGTGGCCAGCGGCACGGCAACCGTCGAGGCGGCTCTGGTCGGCAATCCCTTCGTCGTCATCTACCGCGTCTCGCCCCTCACCTACGCCATTGCCAAACAGTTGGTCAAAGTTCCCCACGTGGCCATGGTCAACCTCATTGCTGGCGATCGGGTGGTCACCGAACTGATTCAACGCGACTTCAAAGCGGAAAATATCGTCGAAGAGATCGAACGGCTGCTACCCGACGGCCGCCCGCGCCAGTCCATGATGCAGGAGCTGGCCCGGATTCGCGTCCTGCTGGGCAAAAAGTCACAGGAAGGCGCGATCGACCGGGTGGCGGAGATTACCCTGGAAACCATCCAGCCTTCTTGAACTCCGATTCGAGGCGAAAGGCAATTCCGATGGCTGCGATCATTGCTGCGATGTATATGAAGATCAGACCGTTCTCGCTGGCCGGCGCTCTCCTCTGCGCCCTGATGGCCGCTGCCCCGCTTGCTGCCCAGCAGCCGGAGCGCCCCGTGCTGGCCATCTCCGCCTACACCATCGACGCCGAAATCGACACGGCCACCCACCATCTCACGGCCAAAGCCGTCGTCACCTTTACCGCGCCCGACAATGCCGAGATCGTCGCTTCGGCTTTCACCCCGCGCTCAAGGTCACCAAAATCACCGACGATGCCGGCAAAGTCCTCACCGGCGAGCGCTCCGCCGACGGCACCATCCGCGTGACCCCCGCGACTCCCTTCTCCAAGGGCCAAGCCTCCCACTGGACCTTTGAATACGAGGGCATCATCACCGGCAGCGAAGACGGCCCGATCGAGGGCCTGAAGCTCGCCGCCATCCAGGAGCCCATCACCTACCTCCTCTACCCGGCGCGCTGGTTTCCCATGACCGGCTACATGACCAACCGCTTCACCGCCCAGATGCACATCCGCGTCCCGCAGGGGATGCACGTCTTTGCCAGCGGCGCTCAGGGAGCCTCAAAGCCCGTCACCCTGGCCAGCGGCAAGCCCGGCCGACGAATACGACTTCAACTGGGACAAGCCCGGCTTTCCCGGTACGGTCATCGCAGGCCGATTCGTCGGCCCGGTCTCGGCCGGACCCGGCAACGTCAAGGTCTGGCTGACCGTGAGCCACCAGGCGTCAGCCAACAATCTCGCCCAGACCGCCGCCAAGGAGTTCGATTTCTTCACCGACAGCTTCGGCGCTCCCGAATCTCCCCACCTCAATGTCGTCGAAATCCCCGATGACACCCTGCCCGCCGTCTGGGCGCCGGAGCTGGCGGCCATTCAAGGTTCGCGTGTCGGCGACAAGAGCGGCATCCGCCTGCTGGCCAACACCATCGCTCACCAGTGGTGGGGCTCCGAGGTCAGCCCCCGCACCCTCAACGACGCCTGGATCACCAACGGCATGGCACGCTACGGCGAGCTGATGTATGTCGAGGACGACAGCGGCCGCAGCGCCCTCAAAGCCGCTCTCCCCGACATCGAAGCCGGCGCGCTGGCCTACGACACCATTCCCCTCTCCAGCGCCGGCCGCCTCAGCCCCTTCTCGCCCGAGTTCCAGTCGATGACCCTCGAAAAAGGCGCCATGATCTTCCACATGCTCCGCGGGGAGATCGGCGACAAGGCATTCCTGGCCACCCTCAAGGGCGTGCTCAGCCAGTACGCCGACAGCTCCATCCGCGCGGCCGACTTCGAAAAGGTCGCCGCGGCGCAGAGCGACCAGAACTTGCTCGCCTTCTTTTCCCAATGGGTTGACGGCACCGGCGCGCCGCAGTTCACCAACAAGTACGCCGTCTACCGGCTGGGCAATAACAAGGGCTTCCGCACCATCGGCCAGATCGGCCAGGATCTCGACCTTTTCAACATGCCGATCGAACTCCGCGTCGAGACCGACGGCAAGACCGAAACCAAGAAGATCGATGTGGTGGGAACCGACTCGCAGTTTGTCGTGGACACCTTCGGCCGTCCCCGCCGCATCGCCATCGACCCCCAGGACTGGGTGCTCAAATCCACTCCCGACCTCCAGGTCCGCATCAGCATTCTCAAAGGCCAGCAACTCGTGGCCCAGGGCGATCTCAATGGCGCGCTTGCCGAATATCAGAAGGCTCTGCAAGCCAACACGCAAAGCTCCCTGGCCAGCTACCGCATCGCCGAACTGCTCTTTACCCAGCGCAACTACCAGGCCAGCGTCAACTCTTACCGCGACGCCCTTCGCGGCGACGGCGAGCCCCGCTGGACCGAGGTCTGGAGCCACATCGCCCTGGGCAAGATCTTCGACATCACCGGCCAGCGCGACCGAGCCGTCAACGAATACCGCCTCGCCGTCCAGACCAACGACAACACCCAGGGCGCCCTCAACGAGGCCCGCCTCTACCTCCAAAAGCCCTACAAGCTCCCCGAAAGCGAATAGCGCTCGTTACGCACATACCCTCTGTCCATCGCAGTCACTGCATCATTGCAGGTGCACCATCCCCCAACTCCGAGGGGGTGCCCCACCCTCGCCGCGTAGTTGTTTTTGCGGCTAGGGTGGGAGCCACGAACCCCAGCCAAACCCCTACCCCACAACAGCGACGGCCGGGTGCCCCATATCTGACGCAGCCTCACCGCGTCAGATGTGGAATACTATGAACCCAATACGTCCGTACACCACCCTCGCCTGTCATTCTGAGCGGAGCGCAGCGGAGTCGAAGAACCTGCTTCTTGATCCGTTGCGGCATCGGGGTCCCCGACGACAGGTCTTCGTCGTTGGGGTGAACTAGGGTGGGAGCCACGAACCTCAACCAGACCCTCCCCACAACGACGACGGCCAGCCCCGAAGGCTGGCCGTCTCTGTTCCTGAACTCTTTCAACCAATTACTTCTTGTGCCGGCCCCTGCCCAGCGAAAGGACCTCCAGCCTCACCGAGGCAAGTCCGGACTTGGTCATGGCCAGCTTCTCAGCCGCGCCATAGGAGAGGTCGATGACGCGCCCCTGGTTCGCCCAGATCGCCACGATCTGTAATGCGCACCACCACCGACCGTTTGTTCCTGAGATTGACCACCCTGACCATCGAGCCAAACGGCAGCGTCGGATGGCACGCTGTCATCGCGTACATGTCGAACCGTTCCCCACTTGCTGTATGGCGGCCATTGAAGACTCCGCCATACCAGGAGGCAATGCCGTGCAGCATCTCCGCCTGGGTTTGTGCTGGTTTCTGCGGCGCAAGCAAGGCAGGCGTCGCGCTTGCTACGGGAGCCGCCGGGAGCGCGGTTGCCACTGGCCGGGATAGCAGCGCATCTGCAAGCACTGTCCGCGTAGAGATACCCACCACCAACGCAGCCAGTGCAACAGATGAACATCCCGCCAACAGCCAAATCCGTAGCGAAGATTTTGAGCTCGTGTTGCTTGATTCTCGTCTTTCAACCATCCACCCATTTTACTGATTCGACACCACTTCTCTCAACCTTTATCTACAAAGTTATGAGGATTTCTTCTCCGAAATTCTGACCCATTTTTGCGACATTTCAGGCTAACATGTTTCATTTCTGTAATCTACAATATGCACTAAAATCAGTGCATTTTCTGGTTCTTTTTGCTTCCTCCGGCCGATTGTCCGCTTCAGACGCCAAGTCGCTCCCAGCCCTGCCGTGCCGAGCGGCGTTCAAAAAGTACACCCCCCGGACAGCATTGCCCAGCATTGCCGCCGCCTCCGCAGAAACTTTTTTGAGAGTAGCGATGTATCTTTGAGCGAGAGTCTCTTCTTTTTTCGGGAGGATATTTCGATGAACCGTTTCGGTTTCGGTCTCCGTTTCGTCGTATGCGCTGCGCTCCTCTCGGCGGTCGCAGCCCTCGCCCAGCCGCCTGCAAGCACACAAACAGGCCCCGTGCCTCCAGCCATTCTGACCGCCAAAACGATCTTTGTCTCCAATGCCGGTGCCGACAGTGGACTCTTTCCGTCGCCCTTCTCCGGCGACCCAAGCCGCGGTTACACACAGCTCTATTCGATGCTAAAGGCGACCGGCCAGTTTGAGCTGGTGCCCGACCCGAATGAAGCCGATCTCGTCCTGGAACTCCAACTCACCGCGCCCACCAGCCATTTTGAGGGCAAGCCGGTGGACAAGGTGAATGGATCACCCGATCCCCTGCCCATGTTCCGGTTGGTCGTCTACGACCGCAAGAGCCACTACGCGCTCTGGACCCTGACCCAGTCGATTGAGGTTGCCCTTCTGCAAAAGACTCACGACCGCAACTTCGCCGACGCGCTTAACGCCCTGGTCCGCGATTTCCAGACGATCTCCGGCAAAGGCCCAATCGCCGCCCACTGAGCACAGTCCCGCACCCCGAGGCAGTGCCTCAAGGTTCTGCCATGGGAAACTTTGGCCGTTTTTGCAGATTATTTCTTCACTCCTGCTAGCGTGAATCTTAACGACCGAAGTCAGCAGGAGAAGAAAGATGAAGCTTAGCGCCGCAGGATTGGAACTGCTCAAACGCTCGGAGGGATTTCGCAGTCATGTCTATCTGGATGTGGCCGGCTTCCCGACCATAGGTTACGGCCACCGGCTGCTGCACCCCGAATCCTTTCCCAACGGCATCGGCGAACCGCAAGCTGCCGAACTGCTCGCTTCAGACGTGCGCGACGCCGAACAGGCTGTCCAGCGCCTGGCAAAAGTTCCGCTGACACAAGGCCAATTCGATGCGCTGGTCGACTTCGTCTTCAACCTGGGATCGGGCCGCTTCGCCACCTCGACTCTCCTCAAGCGCCTCAACGCCGGAAGCTACGACGAAGCCATGCAGGAACTGCTCCGCTGGGACCGCGCCGCCGGCAAGGAAATCCCCGCCCTCAAACTGCGCCGCGAGGCCGAGGTGAAGCTATGGCAAATTACCCAAGCCGACCGGGAGGCGGCAGCCTGATAAATAATCCCCCCACCCCCCTTTTTTTATTTTCAAATCCTTGCAGTTAATTAACTAGTAAACAGGCAGCGCTGACCTCCCGGTCGGCTGTCCTGTGGGTCTTCAGGCCCACAGGCGAGTAGCTTCACATGCCAATCATCTCGGAAGGCCCAAGAGTCCGGCCTTACTTCGCCCGCTCAAAGGTGAGCGAACCGGAGTTGATGCAATAGCGCAGCCCTGTCGGCCGCGGCCCGTCGGGAAAAACGTGGCCCAGGTGGCCGCCACACGCCGCGCAGGTCACCTCGACCCGGCGCATGCCAAAGCTCGTGTCTTCGTGCTCTGAAATGGCCTTCGAGTCGGCCGGAATCATGAAGCTCGGCCATCCGCACCCCGAGTCGAACTTGGCATCGCTCTCAAACAGCATCGCCCCGCAGCCGGCGCAATGATACTTCCCCGTCTCGTGGTTCTGGGTCAGCGCGCCGGTAAATGCGCGCTCCGTCGCCTTTTCGCGCAGAATGCTGTACTGCTCCGGCGTCAGCAGCTTCCGCCACTCGGCCTCGCTGCGCTCGATCCGCTCCGGTGCTGTCCCGGTCTTTCCGGCTGCATCGCTCATAGGGCGCCTCCTTGGCTTCCTTGCCGATTGGATGCGCCCAGCCCTAGTCAACGCTGCGGAAGCCCTCGGATCAGACCTCGGCGATCAGCTCAATCTCGACCAGCATGTCCTTCGGTAGACGCGCGACCTCGACGGTGCTACGGGCGGGCAGCACGGCTCCACCGCCAAGAAAGTAGGCCCCATAAACCGCATTCATCGCGGCAAAATCATTCATGTCTTTCAGGAAAACGGTCGTCTTGACCACTTTGGAGAGGCTTGATCCGGCCTCGGCAAGAATGGCCTTGAGGTTTTCAAAGGCCCGCGTGGTCTGTTCCGTGATCCCGCCGGCGACGACCTGTTGGTTGGCCGGATCGACGCCACACTGGCCGGCAGTGAAGATGAGGTTTCCCACGCGCACGCCCTGCGAATAAGGCCCAATCGCGGCAGGAGCTTTGTCCGTTGCAATCACTTGTTTGCTCATGTGTAAATTCTAGCGCCACAGCCAACGCCGGGTGCCTGGGAAACCATGAACCCCAAACTCCGGTATTCCTCCCACTGCGGGTGCCCCACCCTCGCCTGTCATTCTGAGCGGCGGCATGGAAGATGTTTTTGACCGGCGCTAGGGTGGGATACCACGAACCCACAACTCTTTGGACGTGCCACCTCTCACCGCCGCTTCAGCGCCTCCAACTCCTCCAGCGTCCGCGGCCAGTCCTTGCCCAGCAGCCGCGAAAGCCCGCGATCGGCCAGCACCTTCCCGCCCGTCTGGCACCGCGCGCAATAGTTCGGTCTCGTTATCCGCATACCGAATCCGCTGCACCTTCTCGCCGCATCGCGGGCACGGCTGCCCAAATCGCCCATGCACCGCCATCTCCGGCGCGAAAGGCCGTCACCTTCTCCGGAAACGCCTTCTCCGCCTCGGCCCGCAGCCGGTCCATCCACAATGTCAGCGTCGACCGCGTCGCCGCAAACAGCCGCTCCCATTCCTCTGGTTTCAGTTTGTGTGTCAGCGCAATCGGCGAGAGCTGCGCCGCATGCAAGAATCTCATCGGAGTAAGCATTCCCCATGCCGCTGACAATCCGCGGATCGGTCAGCGCCCGCTTCAGCGTTCGATTCTCCGCCGTCAGCGCCGCGCGAAACCCGTCCAAATCCGTCGAGAAGACCTCGACCCCGCCCGGATCGACCGACCGCAACCCCTCTTCGCCCGCCAGAACATGCAGCGACGCCCGCCGCTTGCTCCCCGCCTCGGTCAGCACCAGCGACCCGGCAGCAAAATCGAAGGCCGCCAGCGCATTCCGCCCCGCCAGCTTCGCCCCCGCCGGCCGCCAATGCAACCGCCCCGCAATCATCAGGTGCAGCACCAGCCAAATGCTCGCCATCGACGCCAATCGCGATCCGCTTGCCAACGCGCCGAATCTCCCGCACCACGCGCCCCTCGACGCTCGCCAGCGGAGGCTCCACCGTCCGCAGCAGAAACGCCGCCCCAGCCGCACCCGCTCCAGACCTGCCCAAGCACCCGCGCCTCCAGCGCAGAGATGTAAGCGGCAATGTCAGGCAGTTCCGGCATCCCTACCAGCTTGCAGCCAAGATGCCAGCTTGCGCAATCGGCAATTCTTCACTCAGTTGCGCCAGCTTCAATCGGGTTACCTCCTGATAAGCGACTGCCCAACCGGAACCCGCAAGAACACAGACCTCGAGTCGGGCCTGGAAACGCGCGTTGGCTACAAATCAAACTCAGGGAACGGTTCACGGCCAGTATATTGACAAGGCAAAGCGCGCGTGCAATAGTCTCGTCATCCAATCCTGTACGGGATCATTTGCTGAAAAGAGGATACAGATGGGCCATCGCGCTCTTTTCGCGCTGTCGATAGTGTTTAGCGTATTCACGTCTGGAATTGCTCTATCGATGGCCAAAGATCGCAGAGCAACACACCGCCGGCGAATCCCATCCACTGGGTTGAAGGGCCGTTTAAGGCCAAGCTTGGCGACAATGCCGTGATTGAGGTTCCGAAGGACTTCTTGTTCGCGGACGGTGAAGGCGCTCGAAAGTACATGGAACTTAACCAGAATCACCGTCTCAAATTCTTGAAGTCAGCTATAATTGCGCCAAAGTCTGAGCAGGAATCTTGGTTTATCCTTTTCGAATTTGACGGAGTGGGATTCGTCAAAGATAGTGACAAAACCTCACTGGATTCTGTAGCTCTTCTCGATCGATCCAGAAAGCAACCGAGGCTTCGAACGAAGTTCGCGAAAGAAGAACTGGCCGCCGTTTCACGTTAACAGCTGGCACACGACCCCGTTCTATGATTCAGAAACCCATAATCTTATTTGGGCCATATACGGGTCCGAGGACAACAACGTCCATCCTGCGATCAACTATTCTGTTCGCATCCTCGGGCGACGGGGTACCATCGAACGTTGATTTGGTCGGGGACCCAAAGGATCTGGCCTCTGCCGAGCCACGACTTAAGACAATATTGGCAGGGTTCCGTTTTACAGGTGGTCAACCGTTATGCAGATTTCGTGGAAGGAGACAAACTCGCAGGATATGGCTTAACGGCGTTGATGGCGGGGGAGCAACAGCCGCGGCGATCAAGACGGGGCTATTTGCAAAGCTTTGGAAATTCTTGTTAGTCATCGCGGCTGCAATATTTGGGGCCCTGAAGAAGTTTTGGCGAAAGACCAAAACAGTTGTCTCAGGCGAACGCGATCCGAGTGAGGAATTTCCTCCTTCTGAGCCAAAGGCCTAGCCGGTTTTACCTGCTTGTTGTCTGAAATTGCCACCGACAGCCGAGTTCGCCGAAGAAATATGCCATGTTAAACCCTGACCGCGAATTAGCTGCCGCCATCTATGTCTTGTATGCGTCAGAGTGCGTTCATTGGCTCAAACAAGGACAGGCCGCTATGACACTTCGTTGGGATGGTACTTGGAGGCAACGCCAGTGCCGAGGAGGAATCCTATATGCTGGTAGGGCGGATGCCAGTGGCTGTAAACCCAATCGATTTTCGGGCCGCTTACATCAAGATTCATCCTGGTCGAACGCCTTCGATTATTGACAGAATGACAGGAAGAATAGACCCTGAAAAGATCCCTGGAATGGGTCTACTGACGTCGTTCTCAGTTTTGGGAGCACTAAACCTGCTCGTCGTTGTTGCCTCTGCTGTTGCACTTCGGCTATTTGGGAGCTTGGTGGCGGCCCGTTTGTGGGCTAGTTATATCAACACAATTCGTCATAGCTGTGGAAGTATTTGAACTCGCGAAACCATCGGCGCGCAGCTGATCCTGCTGGATTTTGGCGCGAGTATGTAGCGTTGCTGCTCAATCCCATTGCGGCATTACGGAGCGGCGATATATTGCTTAATGGCCTATTACGAGTCGCTGAGAGCAATTCTCCTCAATCGACCAATGAGTCTCGTGAATGATTCCGCACAAATTGAGGGAGTGTTTCTATTGATTTGTGGAGTCACTTTTCTCAGGATAGTTAGCTGGCATTCTCGGTTGATGCAGATTAAAGGCGATTCTGGAGTTCTGGCTGTGTTACCAGCTAACCGAAAACAATCCCCGAATAGGCCAAGAGCCCGTTTCGCCCATCAAGAGCACCAACTCTTCGCGACCCTCGCTCAGCCAGCGATGAAAGCACTCCAAGGAATGGCGCACGATCCGCTACCGGTCGAGCTTTAACCAATCACCGAGTTATCGATCAGCCGAGTAGCGCCCACCCACGCAGCCACAGCAAACAAACTCCCCGCCACGGCCGTCTCCACCGGCTCCAGCGTCGCCCAGTCCACCAGCTCGATATAATCCACGCGCACGCCCGGCTCGCTGGCAAAGGCTCGCCGCGCGGCCTCGATCAGCACGCCGGCGCGACGCTCCCCGCCAGCCGCCATCGCCTCCACCAGCCAGACCACACGGCTGAGCACCAGCGCCTGCTTCCGCTCCTCCGCGCTCAGATACACATTCCGCGAACTCAGCGCCAGCCCGTCCGTCTCGCGCACAATCGGGCAAACCACGATCTCCGCGGCCAGCCGCAAATCCGTCACCATCCGCCGCAGCACCGCCACCTGCGCCGCGTCCTTCTGCCCGAAGTACGCCCGATCCGGCTCCGCGGCAATCAGCAACTTGGCCACCACAGTAGCCACTCCGCGAAAATGCCCTGGCCGGGACTTGCCGTCCAGGCGATCGCTCAGGCCCTCAACCTCAACAAACGTCGCCGCGCCCGCCGGATAAAGCTCCTCCACCGACGGAGCGAAGACCACATTCGCGCCCGCCGCCCCGGCCAGCGCGCAATCGGCCTCAAACGTGCGTGGATAGCGAGCGTAATCCTCATTGGGGCCAAATTGCGTGGGGTTCACAAAGATGCTCACGGCCACCGCGCCGCACTCGCTCGCCGCCGCGCGAATCAGCGAAGCGTGCCCCGCGTGCAGCGCGCCCATCGTAGGCACCAGGCCAATTGTCTTGCCGTCCTTGCGGTTTTTGCGCGACCACCGCCGCAGCTCATCAACGGTACGCAGAATCTCCATCAGACTTGTCTCAGCGTCCCCGTCTTTCTGGTTGCTTCCAGAGCCCGCCGCGCTGCCTCGGGCAGATGGTAGCTCTCCTCATCGGAAGGAAACGCATGATGCTCGACGTCTTCGCGATAGTGTTCAATCGCGCCGCGAATCAGCGCTCCCGCATCCGCGTACCGGCGCACAAACTTCGCCGGCGGCGCAAAGGTCAGTCCCACCATGTCGTGAAAGACCAGAATCTGCCCGTCGCAATCCGGCCCCGCG
Organism: uncultured Acidobacteriaceae bacterium; assembly: GCA_963843625.1. GTDB lineage: Bacteria > Acidobacteriota > Terriglobia > Terriglobales > Acidobacteriaceae > Telmatobacter. The sequence continues at coordinate 22,298 of CAWJLK010000006.1, read as the reverse complement.
CCAATGCCAATTGTCGGAATCGGCAGCTCGGCAGTGATCGCCGCAGCCACCTCGCGCGGAACCCCCTCCAGCACCAGCGCCCCAGCACCAGCCTCGGCCAGCGCATGTGCCTCGGCCTTCAGCGTGAGCGCCGCGTCAGCGCTGCGGCCCTGCACGCGATAGCCTCCCATGCGATGAATGCTCTGCGGCGTCAGCCCCAGATGCCCCACCACGGGAATCTCGGCCTCGCTCAGCGCACGCACCAGCTCCACGCGCGGCCCTTCAATCTTCACCGCCTCGGCGCCCGCCTCTTTCACAAAGCGGACCGCGTTGGCCACGCCATCGTCCACCGTGCCGTGATAACTGCCAAACGGCATATCGGCCACCACCAGCGCCCGCCGCACAGCCCGGCGCACAGCTCGCGTGTGATGCAGCATCTCGTCCACCGTAACGGCCAGCGTATTTTCGTGGCCCAGCACCACCATGGCCAGCGAGTCGCCGACCAGAATCAGATCGACGCCCGCCTCGTCCGCCAGCCGCGAAGTTGGGTAGTCGTAGGCCGTGAGCGCACAGATCGCTTTGCCCTGGCGCTTCATCTCGCCAAGCGCCGGCATGGTGACTTTTGATGTTGGGATGATTGTGATTGGAGTACTCTGCGGAGTGGGATTCGATCCGCCAGGAAAGTTGGTAAGACTCATCGTTGCCTCCAGTGCCGCTCCGAAGCCTCAGGATGCGACCCGAACAACCAAAGTATACGCCTTCCCCCCGCCCTCTTCGCCTCGCATCCCTCCCGCGTTCTGAATGCTGTTTCTGAAACAAACCAGCCTCTCCCGCCATCTTAATCAGATCCGGATACGCGGAAGGAGAACCATGGGCCGACGCTTCGCAGAACTCGCATTTACTCCGCTCGTCAAAGAACACCAGCGAAAGCACGGCAGCCGCACCCTCTACGAACGAGTGGAGCAGTCTTCCAACCTCGGCGACCGCCTTGGACCGCAGGAGCAGGATTTCGTCCGCGAACGCGATGGCTTCTATATGGCGTCCGTCTCCGAAACCGGCTGGCCCTACATCCAGTATCGTGGCGGGCCAAAGGGCTTTCTTCGCGTGCTCGATCACTGCAACCCTCGGCTTTGCAGACCTGCGCGGCAATACGCAATATGTCAGCGTAGGCAACCTTCAGCACGACGATCGCGTAGCCCTGTTCCTCATGGATTATCCAAGCCAAAGCCGGCTCAAGATACTCGGCCGAGCCAAGATCCATGAAGGAGATGCTGAGGCCCAAAAGTGGATCGAGACTCTGCGGATGCCCGGTGAGAAGTCGCCTGCTGAGCGAGCCTTGTTGATCCATGTCGAGGCATTCGACTGGAATTGCCCGCAGCACATTACCCCGCGTTACACCGAAGCGGAGTTGGCGAAGATCCTGGAACCCATGCGTCGCCGCCTCGCCGAACTTGAGGCTGAGAATAAGCGCCTGCGCGCTTCTTCAAGCTGATTTTTGCCGCTTGTCGAATCAAATCCGGCTTCTGCTTGGCGCGACTGCCACCCTTGGCCTCCGCACTTGAGCTTTTAGAGAAACTCCAGTCGGCATTGGTTTTACATTATGCGCACGAGGTACCCGGATCACATCTGCAGGCTATCGCGCGCATCTCTTTGCCTGCGTTAGACTGATTGATTGCGAGCTGGATGCAAAGGCCAATTGCATTGCCTGTTCCCCAGTAAAGAGAGAGGCCCGCAGGGAGATGCCACATCATAAATCCCATTACAACAGGCAAGATGAACGCCATCAGACGTCGCTGTGTTGCGTTCATGGTTGGTTGAGCCGTGATCAACTGAGTGACAGACATGCTGGCGATGATAAAGATTGGCAGAATATGCAGTGGGTCGGGTGCGGCGAGATCCGTGATCCAAAACCAATGGGACTGAGGATCGGCATTTGCATTAGCATGGGCAGGCAACTGCCAAACATATTCACGCCCTCGCTCTTATAAAGGGCCATCATCTCAGTTTGCATCTCTATCTTTTTCGGGTCGTTGAGCTTGAGGTGTATGTAGCGTTTCTTGATGGTCTCGATCTTCGGCTGAATCCGCATCATCTTCAACGACGACTTCATCATCGCCAGCCGCGCGGGCAACAGGCACAGGTTGATCAAGAATGTGACGATGATGATTGCCCAGCCCCAGTTGTAAGCACCTGGTCCAAGACAGCTATGTAGAAATCGCAAAAACTGATAGAGCGGATTGGCAATGAACGAGATCCATGTGTGCTCGACCAGCGGCTTCAACACGGCTCCCTTCGACTGAGTCAGAGGCTTGACGGTCGACGTGGATTGCACGGCAGTCGCCTTTTGCACTCGGTGCTCGTTCAGGCCGTCTTGTTGAGTTAGGACTGCATCCGATTGGGTTTGGACTCGAGTAACCGGATTAGGCTTGATGGAATGGAAGTTGAAAATGAAGGAAATCGCCAATAGCATAAAGACCAGCTCGAAACGCAGTGCGCGACTCCAGCGGCCGCCGCTTTCAGGGCTCATCTGTTGCAGATTTGGATTGTGAGTTTCGGGCAAAGGGCACCTTTTCCTTCCGGGGCAATGGCCCAGAAAACAGTTGGAATACAAACGAATCCATGGCCATCAAAAGGACGCCATGTTCCTGCAATCCACTGGAATTAGGAAAAGATGGGAGGGGGACGCTGAAAGAGCGGAGCTAGACTTGGCCCACGAGCAACGGTTTGAGAAGGCACAGAAACCCAAAGTACTCCGCGATCAAGTGCTGGTGTGAACCATGAAAGCGTGAGCGCCTTGAGGCAAGCTGTGATCGTGCGGTAGGCGTCGGTCGAACTTGCAACAACAAACATCAGCAAGCAGGTCATCAACAGGAAGTAGATTGATCCTGTAACTCCCGCAAGCAAGAGAGACTGATAGTAAGGCAGGCAGAGAACAAGCAGGTAGAAGCACATTTCCGCAGCCGCTCGCCGGTAGCCTTGAGGCTTCCTCACATGCTCTCCTTTGCAGATAATTGTACGCCCGAATCGAAACCTTACCTGGCCTTTGCTTGCCGCCTCAGCCATGGAAGGGCCAAACTGTAAAGAAGGATGCTCTCACCGCTCGCCACAGAAATATCCGTCGGACTCGGCGCCGCAGCCACGCTCGGCCTCGCGGCGGGCGGCTGCGCCTATGCGGCCCTGTGGCCGACCTCGCAGCTCTTCGGCCCCACGCTCATCGCCCCGGCACGCCCCGGCGAACTCGCACTCACCTTCGACGACGGCCCCAACCCCGCTTGGACGCCCAACCTTCTTGAGACTCTCGCCCGCCACGATGTGCGCGCGACCTTCTTTATGTTGGGCAGCCGAGCCGAAGCCAAACCGGCTCTCGTGCGCCAGATCGCCGCCGCCGGACACCTCATCGGCAACCACTCCTGGAGCCACCCCAATCTCGCGCTCTCTTCCACCAGCCGCATCGAGGAGGAGCTCTCCCGCACCAGTAGGACCATCGAGCAGATCACCGGCGCGCCAGTCCGCTTCTTCCGCCCGCCCTTCGGCGCCCGCCGTCCCGCCGTGTTGCGTATCGCCAAGCGCTTAGGCTTGACGCCAGTGCTCTGGAACGCCATGACCTCCGATTGGGAAGACCCTTCAGCCGACGCAATTGCCAGCCGCCTTATCCACACCATCGATAAGTTAGCCAGCCGAGGCCACGCCGCCAACATCGTCCTCCACGATGGCGGCCACCTATCTTCAGCCGCCAACCGCGCCCCTTCAATCGCCGCAGCTAGCCAGTTAGTAACTCACTACAAGCCAACCAGGCAGTTTGTAAGATTGGACGCGTGGAGTTAGAGCGGCAGATGATAACCAGCATCCCGACCTTCTTAATGGGCGCAGTAAGTCGATTCGATCGGCTCTCTAACTCACAATAACTATAACTTTCAACCGGCTCTTCTATTCCCTGTTCCCTAGTCCCTCGCGCTCACTCCCCCGCCAGCGTCTCGAGCAGCGTATCGAAGTCTTCCAGCTTTCCGTATTCGATGATCACCTTGCCGCGACCGGCGTGGTCTTCGATATGGACCTTCAGCCCAAGCGCCCGCTGCAGCCGCTCCTGGACCTCGCGAACATTGGGATCGACGGGCGGCTCGGGCTTCGGCTCCTTCTTGGCCGCTCGCTCGGGGTGCAGCAGGCCCTGCACATAGGTCTCAGTTTGGCGAACAGAAAGCGAAAGATCGATCACCCGCTTCGCCGCCTTCTCCATCTCCTCGGCGTGCTCAAACGCCAGCAGCGTCCGCGCGTGGCCAAAGGTCAGCTCTCCCGTCTCGACGCGAATCTGAAGAGACGAAGGCAACTTCAACAAACGCAGGAAGTTAGCAACAGTTGCCCGGTCCTTGCCGGTCCGCACCGCCATCTGCTCCTGCGTCATGTGGAACTCTCGCGAAAGCCGCTCGAAGGCCCGCGCCTGCTCCATCGGGTTCAGATCGGCGCGCTGCAGGTTCTCGACGATGGTGATCTCCATCGCCTGCTCGTCCGAAACCTGCCGCAGAATCGCCGGAATCGTCTTCTTCCCGGCCAGTTCCGAGGCCCTCCAGCGGCGCTCTCCGGCGATCAGTTGAAACCGGCCGTTTGCCAGCGGACGCACCAGGATCGCCTGCACCACTCCATTTGCGGTGATCGAGGCGGCCAGCTCGGCCAACTGCTCCTCGTTCACATGGCTGCGCGTCTGGAATGGGTTGCGGTCAATCTGGTCGAGCGGAATCTCCAGCGGCTTGCCGCCCTCGTTCTCCTTGGCGGACTGAGCCGGCGTGGACTGAACGCGCGGCAGCAGAGAGTCCAGGCCCTTGCCCAGGGCGCGGCGCTTGATGTCGGTAGCAGCAATGGTCATGGTTCAAAGTCCTCGGTCTCCGAACAAGCAATCGGAGCTTCTAAAACGTTCATTTTGTTTAGCTTCTACAATCTAGTGCATCATAGCGAAACTCGCCGTCACAACTTTGGCACGACTTGAACCTTGGCCTCCGGCTCGGCAGCCAGCGGGTCCCTTCCTGCGGGCCGTCTCGATCCCGTTGCGCGCCAGGAACTCCCCGGCCAGCTCAAAGTAGGCCTCGGTTCCCCTCGAACGCGCATCATAAAGTGCCACCGGCTTGCCATGGCTGGGAGCTTCGGCCAGCCGCACGTTGCGCGGAATTACGGTGCGGAAGAGCCGGTCGCGGAAGTATTCGCGAAGAGTGTCGGTCACCTGCTGGGCAAGATTCGTGCGATCGTCATACATGGTCAGCAGCACGCCTTCGATAGTGAGCGCGGGATTGTAGGCTGCGCGTACCCGTTCGAGAGTCGAGATCAGCTCAGAGACGCCCTCCAGAGCAAAATACTCGGCCTGCATCGGCACAATCAGCGTATCCGCGGCACTCAGAACATTGAGCGTTAGCAGATCGAGCGCGGGCGGGCAATCAAGCACGATCAGATCGTAGCTCTCCCGCACCGGCTCCAGCGCCCGGCGCAGACGCAGAGCCCTGTCCTCCGCAGACGCCAGCTCAATATTGGCGCCCGTCAGGTTTTTCGAGCCGGGCAACAGCGACAGAAGAGCGATTTCTGTGGGTAAAATCACCTGCTCCGCCGGGCAATCGCCCATCAGCACGTCATAAATCGAGCGCCGGTTGTCGTCCCGCTGCACACCGAGCCCCGAAGAGCAGTTTGCCTGCGGATCACAGTCCACCAGCAGAACCTTCAGGCCCTCGATTGCCAGACAGGCAGCCAGGTTAATTGCGGTGGTGGTCTTCCCGACTCCGCCCTTTTGGTTGACAATGCCAAGTATCTTGCACATGGGATTTCAGACTAAAGGCAACCGCGGTTTGAAGATAGACGCTTGCACTGTGGAGAACCTCACAAACCTGTGGAAAGCCTTTAGTGAACAAAAAGGTAAATTCCTCTCAAGCCCATGCAGGATAAGGGCTTCACGATCCATCTCCTGGCAGTCGAACGCCAAGCCAGACAAGCCTTGAACAGTGGAAAACTTTTATATTTTGAGACTGAATTTCTCGCAAAAACAGAAAATCTTCATGGGTGTTCCGAGCTGAAATAGTGCCCAGTCTGGGCTTGGGCGGGTTTTGTTTCACGTGGAACGATTCCCAGTTCAGACCACACTCCCAAAATGTTTCACGTGGAACGTATCGGCCATTCTCATCTACAATCCTTTCAATCTCTTTGAACAGATTCTTCACCTACTGTCACAGACCCGATTTCCGGCTGTCCTATCTTTAGGAGGATCTTGATGCAAGCCAAATCCGCGCTTTCAAATCCGTTCGGCAACGACCTTTCCAATGATCAGGAGATTGAACTCGTCTCCCGTGCAAAATCCGGTGACCGCGATCAACTCGAACTCCTTCTCTCCCGACACCTTCCATGGCTCTTCAATCTCTCGCTCCGCATGCTTCATCGCCGCGCCGACGCCGAAGACGCCACCCAGGAGATCCTGCTCAAAGTCATCAAAGCCTTCCCCAGCTTTCGCGGCGAGGCGAAGTTCAGCACCTGGCTCTATCGGATCGCCGTAAACCACCTCTTGAGCGTAAAGAAATCCAAGTGGGCTGCCGCGGATGCCGTCTGCTCCTTCGCGGTAGCCTCCGCCGGACTGCGTCAGGTTCCCGATCTCGACCCGCCCGACCCACGCACCGTACCCGTCCCGGTAGAGATACTGATCGAAGAGACAGGAAACAACTGCATGATCGGGACCCTGCTCTGTCTCGATGGCCGGCAACGCCTCGTCTTCATCCTTGGGGAGATTTTCCAGGTCAGCGACCAGGTAGGCGCAGGAATCGTCGAGGTCACCCCTGCCAATTTCCGTCAGATCCTATCGAGAGCGCGTCGCGAACTTGGCGAATACCTGCGCGACAACTGCAGCCTCGTCAATCCTGCCAATGACTGCAAATGTGCCCGCAAGACCCGCGCCTTCATCCAGGCCGGCTTTGTGGACCCGAACAAACTGGAATTCACCCAGGCACACGTCCGCAAAGTTAAGGAAGTAGCTGCCCAGCGTATTCCTGAGATCATCGATGCTTACATGGAAGCAGCAGCCAGTGTGTACCGCGGTCATCCTTTCTATGAGCCAGCCGAGCAGGCAGAGATCTTGCGCCGGGCGCTTCCATCGCTCAAGGTCTAAACTGTTTCCATCAATCAAAGGAGCAAGATGGACAATCCAAACGCATTCATCGGACAGGCCTCGATGCCTACCGCCGAAGAGATTTCATCTGTCTTGGGCAAAACCGCTGAGCTGTGGGTAGAGCTGGTGAAGTGGCTCGCAGAACAAGGAGTCGCCGAACAGGAGTGGAAGGCCTACTCCTCCAAGTCCGGCTGGTCGCTCCGCCTCAAAGTCAAGAAGAGAAACATTGTCTACCTCTCCCCTTGCTCCGGTTGTTTCTGTGTTGGCTTCATTTTTGGCGACAAGGCGGTCGCTGCTGCCCGGCAAAGCAGCCTGTCCAAGAGCACTCTCAAACTCATCGACGAGGCGCCGCATTATCCTGAAGGAACCGGCTTGCGTCTGACGATCAAAGCTCAAAAGGATCTGGCTGCAATTCGCAAGCTGGCTCTCATCAAGCTGGCAAACTGATCTCTCGTTGGCCGAGCGCAATTAGCCGCTCTCCGCCGCCTGCCATTCGGACTGGCTCAGCCCAGGAGAACTCCGCTCCTGCTGCCGTCTTCAGTTTTTCCAGATCGGCGCTTGTGGTCATCAACGCCAGCCAGCCGCCTGACCTGACCAGACAAGCAGCGGCCTGAACAGCCGATTCCATCTTGTCCACGGCACGAAGGGTCACGCAATCAAACGCGGCGCGAAGAGCCTCTGCCCGTCCGGAGTGCACCTTCGCGGTGATTCCCAGTACTCGAACTGTTTCGCTTAGAAATGCCGCCTTCTTGCCTTGCGACTCAGCCAGAGTTACAGCGATCTCCGGCCGGCAGAGCGCGATTGGTACTCCAGGAAAACCCGCGCCAGACCCAAAGTCCAGCAGCGTCGCAATTCCGGCAGGCAGTGCTCGCGCACACGCGATCGATTCGACGAAATGCCGGGAGAGAATTCCTTCCTCATCTCGAATCGCCGTCAGATTGAGGCGCGCATTCCAGCGAACAAACAGCGAAAGATACTCCGAGAACCTACCCGCCAGAGCAGCGTCGAGCGCGTCCAATCCAGCCTCGGATAAAAGGACATTGAGCCGATCCACAACTGAAAAGGCTTCGGCGTTCACGCTGAAACCACCGACTCCTCGATTCGCCGCGGCTGCCAAACCACCGCCGCCTGGACAAATGCCGCGAAGATCGCGCGGGAGAAGGCGCTTTGCGTGTAAGTCCTCTCGGGATGCCACTGCACTCCCATCACGAAGTGCTCAGGCGATGCCAGCTCTACTCCCTCGATCACGCCATCGTCCGGCGAGACCGCGCTGACAAGCAGGCTATCGCCGGCCACTCGAATCGCCTGGTGATGACTTGAGTTCACCTGCGGTTCAGCCGCATAACCCAGCGGAACCAGGCCTGCAAGCCGCGATTCAGGCGCAATCCGGACAGCATGAGCCTCCACCACGTCTCGGCCTGGCCGATGATCTACCGAAGTTTTCAGATCCTGCACCAGCGACCCGTTCAGCCAAACATTGAGACTCTGTGTGCCGTGACAGATCGCCAGAACAGGCTTGTAGAGGCTGAATGCCTCTTGCAGTAGCAATTCGTCGACGGCCGTGCGAGCTGGGTCTGCCTCTCCGCACTCCAGAATCGGATCTTCGCCATATCTTTGCGGGTCCACATCAAACCGGCTGCCCGGCAGCAGAATTCCCTGCACACCGGCGAGCAATCGAGCTACGCGGTCCTGCTGCTCGTGAAGCGGAACGATCACCGGGGTTGCTCCAGCGGAGCGAAGAGCGGCCAGATAGGGCGGCAGCGACCGCTGATTGTAAGCGGCATCGCTGCTTGTGGGCTCGGGAATTGCGACGTGGACGCACATGGCAGAAACAGTCTTATCACACAAGCGGGAAATGCGAAAGGGGCGATAGACTTAGAGGCAATCCGGCGTACCTCGGCCATCAACCTTGTCTTATCGGCGCCGTCCGTCCCGCCCTCTCCATCATTGATGCTGCAGCCGAGCTGCGGGTTGCAGCCGAGCAGACGCCGATCGAAGAAAAACTTCTTGGTCATCCAGGGTCACTATCTTAAAGAGCGCGATGCGCCGATAGATGGAAGTCCGGCCCTTTCATTGGCAAGATGGGTCGGTTCGCACACTCACGTTTCATGCCTTCCTCCGCGGCATGGAGCCCGAGTGTCAGCCGGCTCTTTCTTGCCCCTGATCGGCGCCCGTTACAAAAAGCTGAACTGTGTGGCTTGGCTTCGGCGGTTGAGGACGTGAACTATGCCGAGGGTTTTCTGGATATGAAGACTCGCCGAACCATGTCGAAGGGGTGCATTGATGCCCTAGAAGCCTTTGGAGGCTGAGTAATGACTGTAGACGAGGTACTCCAGGCTCGATCCATCGCAAACTCTGCCATCGCGACGATGCAGAGGTTTGAGATTCCTGCGACACCGGCCAATTATGCGATCTGGTACGAGTATCACGCCGGTCTCAGTCCCAATCTAAAGCGGACCATTGACGTCCTGATCTCCAATAGCGCGACTTTTAATGAGAGTACGCTCCAGGACCTCTATGCGACCTTCTTCTCCTCGGTCAAAGAGGCGCAGGCTGTACGCGAGATCTCGATGCATGCGCTCCAGACCTTGCAGGAGATCGTTGGCGTCGCCGACCTGGCCAGCGATGACGCTCACCATTTCGGCAATGCTCTGCGCGGTTTTGCCTCAAAAGGGCTCGGAGAGTGTCTCGGGAACCTCAAAAGCCTCATCGAAAACCTTGTCGAAGAAAGCAAGAACATGGCCGGCCGCAGCGAGTATGTCGGACTTCGCATGCGCGAGTCCGCAGGAAAGATCGAGGCACTTGAACGGAATCTCGAGACCGCAATCTACGACTCGACGATCGATGGACTCACCGGCGTCTCAAATCGCAAATCCTTCGACGCCGCGATACGCAAGTTGGCCGGAGAGGCCATGAACAGTGGCGACAACCTGTCGATGCTCATGATCGACATCGACCACTTCAAGCGAGTCAACGACACCTGGGGCCACCAGACCGGGCGATATCGTTCTTCGCCATCTGGCCAAGACCCTGCAAAAGGCTGTTCGCGGCGGGGACTATGCCGCGCGCTATGGCGGCGAGGAGTTTGCGGTCATCTTGCCCCGTACCGATGGCGCAGCCGCGGTCAGCGTGGCCGAGAATATTCGACTGGAGCTGGCAAGAGAACCTCTCCAGCTTGATCTCAACCCGCCGATGACGCCTATAACGGTATCGATCGGGGTGGCCTGCTATGACCCTGGTGAACCCCTGGGCGAATGGGTGGGAAGAGCCGATGCAGCTCTTATACGGTGCAAAGAGGGATGGTAGGGATCGTGTTGAACTCAATGAGTGCCAAAGCTGAAGCTGGGGTCGCCTCGAACGCGATTGCCGGGCTGTGTCTGCTCGTCGACGACTCCTTGCTCGTCAGGAAGATCGCGCGGAAGATCTTCATGGGCCTGGGCTTCGAGACCGATGAAGCTGAGAATGGGCAGATCGCCCTCGAAAAATGCCAGAGCCGCATGCCCGATGTTGTCCTGCTCGACTGGAATATGCCCGTCATGGACGGTTTGGAGTTCCTCAAGTCCTTGCGCCGCACTGAAGGGGGCAGAACGCCCGCGGTAATCTTTTGTACCACCGAGACCGACGTCGACCACATTCAAAGAGCTCTCGCAAGCGGTGCGAACGAATACCTGATGAAGCCCTTCGATCAGGAGTCTCTGGTCGCCAAGTTGGATATGGTCTACTGCCGCAAATAAACGCTAACTGCGTAGCGCCGCGGGGGCCGGGCTTCCCTCGGATGCGACCTCTTCCGACCGTGGAATGCGCAACTCTTCAATCGCTTTCCGCAGTTTCGCCGTCAGCTCTTCGCTTTGCCGCAGATTCATCCCCGCAGTCTCAATCGGTTCACCCACGTTGAGCGTCACCTCTCCCGGATAAAAATGTCGCGTGTGAATCGGCAGCAACTCGTAGACTCCGCTCAGCGCAATCGGCACGAGCGGAACCTGTGCCCGAATCGCGAGATACGCCGCGCCTGAGAGAAACGGCCGCAATTCGCCATCCGATGTTCGCCCCCCCTCTGGAAAGACAAACAGCGACATGCCTGCTCGCAGCGCGCGCGCTCCCGCGCCAAGGCTCGACAGCGTGGCCCGCGGATTGCCTGTGTCGATCTGAATCTGGCCGGAGCGGTTTAGGTACCATCCGATAAATGGAATCGGCCAAAGTTCCTTCCTCGCCAGAATCCGAAACTGAAACGGCAGCGAGCCGAAGATCACCGGCGTATCCATGTAGGAAGTGTGGTTCGAAGCGTAGACAGCCACCGGGTGCTTGCGCAGATTCTCCCCGCCAATCACTTTGAGCCTTGCCCCGGATACCCACACGCATCCCCGCGCCCAGACGCGCGCGATGCGGTGCTGCACGTTGCCCTTCTTATCGACCAGCGAAACCAGCAGCGACAGGCTTCCACACACCGCCGTAATCACAGCGAAAAGCGGCGTCTGGATGATATTCGTGCGCCAGCGGTAGATCCAGGGCAGCGGATTGGGTCGTTGTCTCATCCCTCAGCCTCTTCCAATTCTCCGCCCAGCAGCAGCGACCGCGCCTCGCCCACCAGATAGACCGACCCGGAGACGACAACCACCCCACCCGCTCCGCGCTTCGCTGCCCATTCCAACGCTTGCCGAACTGAATCCGCTCTCACAGACATGCTTCCAGTCGCCCGCGCCGTAGCCTCCAGCTCCTCCATCGAGGCCGCCCTGGCTGAATGGATTGGAGCCAAGATGACCTGCTCAAAGAGCGGAAAGAGAATCTGCGCCATCTCCGCCACTGGCTTGTCACGCAGGCAACTGAAGATTAACGTCCGCGGCCTCTTGGCTTCAAGCCTGCTCACTCCGGCACGCAGCGCCCACGCTCCGGCCGGATTGTGTGCCACATCGAGAATCCACTCAACTCCATGTTCGTTGATGCGCTCCAGTCGCCCCGGCCACCGTGTCTGCCGAATCCCCTCGGCAATCCCCGCAGCAGTAACTGGAAACCCGTGCGCCGACTTCAACTCGACCGCCGCCGCAATCGCCAGCGCGATATTCCGCTGCTGGTGTGCGCCGCGCAATGGGCTAGCCACTTCGATCTCTTCGCCCAACGCCTCAACCGCATACGAATCCGTCGTACCAGCTCTCATCGCCGGCATGTAGATCGCAGCATTCACCCCGCGCACCCCAAGCTGCTCCGCCGCCTCGCCCAGCGCCTGGTTGGCCTCTGCGTGCTGCGGCAGCGTAATTAGCGTTCCGCCGCGGCGCAGAATCCCGGCCTTTTCCCTTGTGATGGCTGCAATCGTCGAACCCAGCCATTCCATGTGGTCCAGCGAGATGTCTGTGATGACCGAGATCAGCGGATCGACGATGTTCGTCGCATCCAGCCGCCCGCCCATCCCAACTTCCAGCACCGCCAAATCCACCTTCGCTCTCGACAAAGTAGATCAGCGCCACCGCCGTCAGAACCTCGAAGAAGCTGGGAAGCTGCGGCAGCCTGGCCTTCCTCCACCAGCTTCTTCGCCGCATCCTGAACGCGAAAGAAGAGCCGCGCAAAATCCTCGTCGCCAATCTCCGCCTCTCCAATGCGGATGCGCTCATTCACCCGCGCCAGATGCGGCGATGTGTAAAGTCCTGCTCGCATTCCGCAGGCCGTCAAAATCGAAGCAAGCGTCGAGGCCGTCGAGCCTTTGCCGTTCGTCCCCGCAATCAGCACCGCTCGAACCCGCCGCTGCGGATCGCCCAGCTCGCCGAGCAACACGCCAAACTCGCTCCAGCGAAAACTTTCGCCGCGGCTGACCCGGCCGCGTATAGAGCTCCGGCGTCATGGCATTCAATTGCTCGATAGCTGCTTGATAAGACATGAAGCTCTAAGTATAAAAGCCGCATCTCATGCGGCGCAGACTATCCTCACTTCCGCAGCAGCAATTGCAGCGCCTCGCGCGCATTCTGCAAGCACTCCCGCGCCTCATCCTCCGACAGCAACCCCTGGTGCACTGCCTTCTTCCCGGTATCGTTCACCAGGTTGGCCACGCGCGGAAAATCCGCGTCGATGCCGGTCATTTGCAGATTATTGTTCACCTCATGCAGCAGATTGCCCAGCGTCGCGGTGTTCCGGTAGCGCGTCTTCACCTGCCGCACCAGCACCGCCGGCAGCTTCTGTTTGATCGCCTCCTCCAGCACCGACCGGCACATCACCGCGCAGGCCGTGAACATACCGAAGAAATAGCACCGGGTCGCTTCGTCCAGGTACCGGTCGGCCTCTTCCGAGCTAGGCGCAGCCACCACGCACTCGCGCAGATGCGTAGCCCGCACCACGGCCGGCTCCACCAACTCCAGCAACTCCAACGCAAAAGCCGTGCGCAGCAGATCGTTCTGCCGCCGATCCAGAGCGCGCTGGATCTCTTGCCATGCCGGCGTGGGTCCCTCGCACCCGGTATATTGCAGCATCGTCAGCGAGGTGAGCCGCTGCCGCGCGTGCTGAATAAACCCTTGTTGCATCTCCTGCGCCAGCATCCGCCACCCTGCCACAAAAGCGCCAGGGTCCTGCTGATACCGTGTCCAAAGCTCGTCGTAGACGATCCCCGGAAGCACCTCGCGCAACTGCGCAAATCGCCCTGTCCGGGCCAGCTCCGAGATGGCGTCGCAGAACTCCCGCCCCGGCGTCCCCTCGGCCGACATCTGCAGCAGTTGATCCTCAAGTCGCCCGACGTCGATGCCCATTCTCGAACCTCTCACCGGTCAAGTCTAGAACCCATACAACCCAGTTCTGATACAAACCCAATCCTTCTTCCACCCTCGCGTGTTGAAACGGGAACCTCCCTTCGGCACCCGCCAAAGCCGGAATCTCGCCCAAACTCACCCACGGCTCTAAACCTGCTCTCTGTGCATCGCACGTCTCCTCCAACCCCTTGCTCCACGCGCCTCTGGACGCACTTTTCACACAAATCATCGGCTTTACACAGCCCTTTTCTCGTCCCCTCTGGGAATCGTGGGAAACTCGGGTCGCATCACCCCTCCCTCACCCCTGATTTCCAAAACTCCTCAATTCCACAGCCTCGATTTAGAAAACTCCCCCACCCTTCAACTCCTTCCCGTCAAAGCCCTTCACCTCAATTTCCACTTTTCCTGCCTGAACGACGGGTACTACTATCTTTTTTCTTAATCTCTTACTCTTTTTCCTCTTCCCCGTCGCGCTCCAATCGCCAACCTGGAAGCTTGGGATTCCAAACCGTCCTCCGTGCCCCATCCTCTCCGTTTTTTGTGCGGAAAGGGTGGGAAACCACAAACCTCAGCTTCCTTCATCTCATCTCACGACAATCGTCCCCGGAATCCAGAGAAGCACCCTCGTTTTCCACGCGCACAACAACGCGAACGTGAATACAATCAAGAAGAAGAAAAGATAGGCGTTTCCGCCATGCCGTAACTTGTTGTAAAGTGTGGCCAGCGCAGAATCTGCTTCTTCAGGGTCTTTTCGGTAGCCGCGAGGCAGGGGTGGGTCTATGTCGATCGTCGAAACTGAAGTGGAGAAACCTGCCGCGCAGGGGGCAACAATGGAGATTACCGTTACCCGTCAGGATCTGGTGAAAGAGCTCACCGCCACGCAAAGCGTCGTCGAGCGCAAGACCACCATCCCCATCCTCTCGAACTTCCTCATCGAGGCCGATGGCGACCGGCTCAACATCACCGCCACCGATCTCGACCAGGCCATGCGCACCAGCGCCGCCGCCAAGGTCAAGAAGCCCGGCGCCTGCACCATTCCCGCCCGCAAGCTCTACGACTACATCAAGCTCCTGCCCGATGGCGACATCTCCATCAAGCTCCTCGACAACCACTGGGTCCAGATTCGCAGCGGCCGCTCCAACACCAAAGATGGTCGGCATGGCCCGCGCCAACTACCCGCAAGTCCCCGACTTTCCAGCCGTCACCGCCACCAGCATCTCCGCTGTGGCCCTCAAGACGCTCATCAATCGCACCATCTTCGCCATCTCCAACGAAGAGTCGCGCTACACCCTCAACGGCGCACTGCTGGTCGTCAAGGCCGAGTCGCTTGCCATGGTCGCCACCGATGGCCACCGCCTCTCTTATGTCGAAAAGCCCAACGAGGTCCTCGAAGGCATCAGCGGCGAAAAGCGCGTTCTGATTCCTCGCAAGGCCCTTCAGGAGCTGCAGCAGTTGCTCTCCAACACCGACGCCGAAAAGGTCGAGTTCGCCGACGACGAGCACACCCTCTTCTTCCGCATCGGCCATCGCACCCTCAGCACCCGCAAGCTCTCCGGCCAGTTCCCCAACTTCGAAGCCGTGATGCCGCGCGACAACACCAAATTCGCCGTGGTCCGCAACAGTGAACTCGCCGCGGCCATCCAGCGCGTCGCTCAGTTTGCCGACGAGCGCTCCGGCGCCATCCGCATGCGCCTCGAGAGCAACGAGCTAAAGATCAGCTCCAGCTCCACCGAGTCCGGCGAGAGCGAAGACACCATCGACACGCCCTACTCCAGCGACCCGATCGCCGTCGGCTTCAACTCGACCTACATTCTCGATTTCCTCAAAGCCCTCAACAACGAAGGCGAAGTTCGCCTGGAGTTCAAGGACTCCCAGTCCGCCGGCCAGATGCGCCCCGAAGACCCCGAAGCCGAGTACAAGTACCGCTACGTCCTCATGCCCATGCGCATCTGAGCAAACTCCCCGCAAAGGAGGGAAAGCTAACCCAAAGAACTGATAGCTATACGATCGTCCAAGCTAAGTTTGCGTGCAACCGGGCCTATAGATGAGCAGAAAATTCCAAACCATATATATCAAATACTATTTTCTATATAACCAAAAATATCACAAGGTGGTTCATCGGATAACTTGTTTATTTTAAATAATATAGATAGATGTCATACTTTGTTACAGTTTGGCGGGCAATGTGCATGCGAATCTATAGTATGTAGAGCCTTGTTTCTACGTTCCCCAGATCGTTCCCCGAAGCTGTAAAGGGCTAAAAACCAAACACTTGAGGAGACTCACTATGAGCTTCAAAACCATAGCGATCGCGTTTTCCGTTTTCATGGTCACAATTGGCGCAGCTGTCGCGCAGACCGGAAGCATTACCGGCCAGGTGCTCGACCCCAGTGGGGCCGTCATCGCGAAAGCCGAGATTAGAGCAACCTCGAGTTCTACCGGGATTTCTCTCACGGTTACGACAACCTCCGCTGGCATATACAACTTCGCGGCATTGCCACCCGCGGTCTACGAACTGACCGCAACTGCGGCAGGCTTTCAATCCCAGTCGAGGAAGAATGTCGTTCTGAACGTTGCTGCGACGCTGCCTGTGAACTTTGCCTTGGCAGTTGCCGGCACCTCAACGACGGTTGATGTTCGAGAGGCCTCGACCGCAGCGGTCGAATCAAGCAGCTACCAACTTTCGACGGTAATCGACGCGCAGCAGATTGGCGAGCTGCCCCTTGTGCTGCGCGATCCTTACCAGCTGATTCTTCTATCGCCGGGCGTCGTGACCGCGACGAACAATGATGGCGGATTTTCGGTCAATGGTCAGCGCGATCGCAATAATAACTTCATGTTGGATGGCGCGGACAATAACGATACTTCCGTTCCTGGCATCCCTGGCGGCGTTTCTTCGGCCAATCCCGACTCAGCTCAGGAATTCCGAGTTATCACAAACAACTTCGACGCTGAATTCGGCAGGGACACTGGCGCGATTGTCGATGTGGTCACACGCGGCGGAACCAACAACTTCCATGGAGACGCCTACGAGTTCGGCCGCTACAACGCGCTTGGCGCACGGGACTTTTTTAACACAAAAGACAACGGGCCGCAGGACCCTTATGTCAGAAACGACTTTGGAGCCTCTGTTGGCGGGCCGGTCTGGAAGGACCATACATTCTTCTTCCTGAACGGAGAAGCCCAGCGCTTCCGCACCACCCGGACAGAAGCCCAAACCACGCCTACCGCTGCATTCAAAACCGGAAAGTTCACCTTCATCGATACCAACCCCAAATATCCAGTCAGACGCCTGTCGATCTCACCAACCCGGCCACAAACGCGGACAATCGCTCCGGGCTGCCTCAGGACCCAACTATCGCCAAGATTCTCGCGCTTGCCCCGGTGGGTCAATCCGACAATGGCGACGGTGTCAGCACCACCCTTTTCTTCCCCTCGCCGGACGCTCTCAATGGATACACCTTTACCGGTCGCTTCGATCAGAAGCTGACAAGCAAGCATCAGTTGACCGCTCGCTATATCTACGGTCACTCAAAAGATTCCAATCCATTCCACGATGAAATTCTGCCAGGATATGGGCAGCACGTCTGTTCCGGCCACAAACCACAACGTCGCCATCTCGATTGCCTCAGCGCTCATCGGCGAACATGGCTAACCTGCTTCGGGCGGGATATAACCAGAACCAAGCCGGCTTCTTTTGCGATCATGCCGGCTTTGACGCTTTGCTGGGCATAGATAGCTTTGGCAATGGCCGCGACATCAACATCCCCTATTTCTTCAATGGGAACTCTTTCGGTTGCTATGATCTCGGGGACAGCAACGCGCAGGCTCGACTCAGCTCGACTCTGATGTTTGCGGATACCTTCACGATGGTAAAAGGCGCGCACACGGTCAAGTTTGGCGGTGAATACCGCAGCGTCAAAGATACGAGCTACGACAACTTCTCTTCTCGCGATCTGCTCTCTCTCAATGACTACTCCACCTACGGCCCAACCGCACTTTCCTATAACTTTGCAGGCGACCCCACTCTCCCTCCCTTCGCTCCTTTGAGGACCTGGTCTGGGGTGCCCAAGGTGCCGTTGCCAACGCGTCCGAAAACCAATTCTTCACGCCCAGTGGAACTCGCCGCGCAAACGACACCGCGCGCTTCCGCCAGCACGAGTGGGACCTCTTTGCGCAGGATACTTGGAAGGTCAACTCTCACCTCACCGCGATCGTGGGGCTCCGTTACGCCTTCAATGGCGTACCGTATGAGGAGAACGGCAACTTCTCCAACTTCTATGGCGATGCTTCGGCTGCTATGCCGGCGGCGGCTTCACCTTTACGCCGGTGGGTCCGGGAACGGGCAAGCAGCTCTATAAAGACAGTTGGAAGCTGTTCGAGCCGCGCGTGGGCTTCGCATACGACCTGCAGTGGGAACGGCAAGACCGCGATCCGCGGCGGATTTGGCATCTTCCACGACCGCATCTTCGATAATCTGTTCGGGAACGCGCGTTCAAATCCGCCGTTCCAGGCGACCAATAACGACTATCCATTTGACGGGCTGATACGACCACGCCGACGGTGACCACATATCCGAGCCCTGGGACTCCTGACCCCGTCGGCCAGCGTGGCCGTCGATGTCAACGATCCGAACACATGGTACCTCGATGCCACCGGTTCGTGATCGATCCAAACCTCAAGATGCCGACCAGCCTGCCAGCTATAACCTCGGAGTTCAGCACCAACTGAACCGGAGCACGACCATAGAATTGACCTACGTCGGCAGCCACGGCACGCATGGCCTGCGCGAGGTAGATGGCGCTCCTCCGCAGCCGAGCCTGGTGGCGGCTGCGCTCGCAGCGGGCGTGGACCCTGCCGACCTCAATTCACTTCCCTGTACTTCGGCTATGCGTTCGGCCTCAACTTCAACCCGGTGGTGAATAACTACGTTTTCGAGCATGCCCTGGTGCAAACCTCGATCGTAAAAAGCAACTACAACGCGCTCCAGGCAAAGCTACAGGGCCAATTCCACGGGCTGAATGTGATGGGAAGCTACACCTATTCGCACTCGCTCGACAACGGGGCCGACCCACTTGTTCCCGGCGCGGGTGGTTCCGGTCTTCCACGCAACAGCTTCGATCTGGGGCCCGAATATGGGAACTCGGATTTTGACGTCCGTCAGCGCGGCACGGTGGCCGTTACCTACAACTTGCCCATTGGTACCAAGGGTACCTATCTGAAGAGTGGAGTCGTCGGCCGCATCTTCGAAGGCATGCAGATTTCGGGCATTGAACAAGTGCAGTCGGGCCAACCCTTTGACCTGCGGGGGACTCGTCGACAACTTGCACACCTCCCTTACCAACCGGCCGCAACTGATCGGAGATCCTTATCCCTCCGAGCGCGGAAAGATCGTTTCCGGAGGCAAGATTGTCGGACCGAATGTGAAGGCATTCGCCAACGCTCCTTTTGGCGAGAGCGCATCCATTCACCGCAACAAGTTCTACGGCCCAGGCTTTATCAACACTGACGCGGTCTTCCAAAAGACCCAAACCCTATACGAGCAGGTCAAAATCCAACTTCGCGTCGAGAGCTACAACGTGTTCAACCATCCGAATCTCCAGGCGCCACCATTCTCATCCCTCGGCATCTCCTCTCCGACGTTTGGAATCTCTCAATCGCAAGTTGGACAGAACGATGGCACGACCGGTGCTCGGCAGATCCAACTCGCGCTCAAGGTGATCTTCTAGCACGGCCGGTCAACCAGAACCAAATACGTCGGCCCGCCTGATCTCAGGCGGGCCGACGTATTTGGCGGGAACCTATCCGTTAGGCAACCGCTGTAGCCTTCATAAAATCCAGTGCCCGGATCAGGTAAGCCTTCAGCTCCCGCCGATGCACCACCGCATCCAGAAACCCCTTCTCCAGCAAAAACTCGGCCCGCTGAAAGCCCTCGGGCAGCTTCTGCCGGATGGTCTGCTCGATCACACGCGGCCCGGCAAAGCCAATCAGAGCACCCGGCTCGGCGATATTCAGGTCGCCCAGCATCGCAAAACTCGCCGTCACGCCGCCCGTCGTCGGATCGGTCAACACGCAGATATAAGGCACCTTCGCATCGTCCAAGTTGCGCCAGCGCCGTCGAGATCTTGGCCATCTGCATCAGGCTGACAACGCCCTCCATCATGCGCGCTCCGCCCGATGCGGCCACCACGATCAGCGGCATGCGGCCCACCCGCGCACGATCCACGGCGCGGGCAATCGTCTCGCCCACCACCGCGCCCATCGAGCCGCCGATAAAGCCATACTCCATCGCGCTGACCACGACTGAATGCGGCCCCAGCTGGCCCACAGCATTCAGAATCGCGTCATCCAGTCCGGTCTGCCTCCTGTGCCGCGCGAAGCCGCTTTCTTATACGACTTCACGTCGGTAAAGTTCAACGGATCGGTCGAGCGCAATCCGCCGTCCACCAGCTCGTAGCCAGGCTCGAGCAGCAGATCGATCCGCTGCCGCGCCCCGATCTTGAAGTGGTGCTGGCACTTGGGGCAAACGTTCAGGTTGGCTTCGAGTTCCGCCTTCCAGACCACCGCACGGCAGCCCACGCACTTGATCCACAACCCCTCGGTTCGCACCCGCGACTCAGCCGAATCCGCCGTGCCCTTGGGGCCGGGACCATACTCGCCGCTTTCACGCTTAAACCAGGACATTCAACCTCGCAAAACAGTGGACAGTGGACAGTGAGCAGTGGACAGTAGGCGGGCGGCGGCTAACGTCGGAGTACGATGAACTGTTCACTGATCACTGTTCACCATCAATACTCTATCCCGCGCTGCGCCAGAATCCCCTTCTGGTAGGCGTGCTTCACCTCGCGCATCTCCGTCACGGTGTCGGCCAGCTCCACCAGCAACGGATGGGCATTGCGCCCGGTCAGAATCACATGCACCATCTCCGGCCGCCCGCGCAGCGCCTCGGCCACCACGGCCGCGTCCAGCATCCCGTAGCCGATGGCGTAGTTGATCTCGTCCAGCACCACCATATCCCACTCGCCGGTAGTAGATCGCCTCGCGCGCCTCGCCCAGGCGGCCTCCACCAGCCGAATGTCCTCCGGATCGGTCTCCGCGCCGCCGACCTTCACAAACCCGCGGCCCATCTGCCTCATCACGAAGTTGCCGCCAAAGGCCTGCACCGCATCCAGCTCGCCGTAGTGCCAGGAGCCTTTGAGGAACTGCAGCATCAGCACCCGCATCCCGTTGCCCACGGCGCGCAGAGCCGTGCCCATCGCGGCAGTGGTCTTGCCCTTGCCGGGGCCGGTGTTGATCAGAATCAGTCCTCGACGGGAATCGGTCATGGTTGTCAGTGGCCGGAGTGATATGGGATGGCCAGTCAAGATTGTAAATGCCCGGTAGATCTGCTCGGCCATCACCAGGCGCGCCAGCGCGTGAGCCAGCGTCATCGGCCCCAGCGAAAGCAGCAGGTCGGCTCGCGTTCGAGCCGCGTCGGACCACCCGCTCGCCGGCCCGATGGCAAAGACGATCTGCTGGCTGCCTGCGTCGCGCTGCTGGCCCAGCCATGCGGCAAAAGCCTCCGAGCTCATCTGCTTTCCACGGCTGTCCAGCAGAACCGCAATGGCGGGCGTGCGTCCATCGAGCCGCCTCAGCCATTCGAGCATCGCTTCCTCGGTGCGGAATGCCTCGGTCTGGCAGTGCGCAAAGGGCGAGCAGCGCCCAAGATAGGCTGCAGCCAGGGCATCGGCCTCGTCTTTCTTGCTGGGCCGTGCGCCGATGTGAGCCAGGGTGAGATTCATCCACTCAAAGGATAGCAAGTGGATCGAACAAGACAGCTCTAGATGTGGCAGCTTGCCTCGCCGCGCTTTTCGAGGTAGCGCTGGTGGTACTCCTCGGCGCGCCAAAATGTCTGCGCGGCTTCCACCTTTGTCACAATGCGCTTGGGCTTGAAGCGTCCCTCCGCCGTGAGTTGCTCGATCTTTGCGCGAGCCTGGGCTTCCTGCTCCGATGAGTGGAAGAAGATCGCCGAGCGGTACTGCGTTCCCCAGTCCGGTCCTTGGCGATCGAGCGTCGTCGGGTCGTGGAAAGCAAAAAAGGCGTCCAGAAGCTTCTCATAACTCACCACAGCCGGGTCAAAGTCCAGCTCCACCACCTCGGCGTGGCCGGTCTGGTCGGTGCAGACATCTTTGTAGCTCGGCCGCTCTAGCGAACCGCCCTCATAGCCCACAGCTGTTGCCGTTACGCCGGGAATCGCGGCAAACGCAGCCTCCACGCCCCAGAAACATCCTGCACCGAAAGTAGCTTTTTCTAGACTCATGATCGATGAGATGCACGGCCACAGCTTCTGGTGGCAATATTGTGGCTTTGATCCACTTCATCATTCAGCTATTACAGGCTCGCAACGCCCGGAATCGGGGTTATCAAGTAATTAACTGCAAAGATTTGAAAATAAAGAAAGGGGGGTGGGGGGATTATTTATCGGAGGA
>CAWJLK010000005.1:0-94055 GCA_963843625.1 uncultured Acidobacteriaceae bacterium | reverse complement strand
CCGGATGTAATCGCTCGAAGCGTTGCCCATCTCCAGGCCGATTGCCTGACCCACGATGAAGGCCACGGCCTCGGCTTCCGTCTCGCGCACGGTTGCCGTGGTGAAGGTGCGGCGCTCTGCCTTGTGCAAGAGTTCATGCGCCGTTTCGTGAACCAAAGTGACGAACTCCTCCGGCTTCGACTGGCCGGGAAGCAAGGCAATCTTGCCGCCGTAGCTCACGCCCAAAGCCGGGGCGATCCGCTCGTTGAATTCAAGCGCGATGTTCTGCTGCGCGAGAAAATCAATCAGCCGGTCGCGTTGCTCGCCCACTTCGCCGGAGATGTTGTGCTCGAACTCCGGCAGGTCCTCGCCCTCGGTCTGCGCCACGTCGAACACATACACGGCGCGGAAACCGATCAGCACGGGCTGAGGCTTGGTGCTGCCGTCCGCTCGGTGTTCTGTGCGGCCTCGTCGTTCCTGCGCCGGTAGCCGATCATCGGCGCGAGAATCTGGATGCCCTTCTCGCCGCGCTTCACGAAACGGCCCATCTCTTTCCATGTGCCGAATCCCGCAACGCGCGTAGCCGTGGGCCGCTGCCGCGCAATGGCAACGATGTTGCCAAAGCTGTAATTGTGGAACCGCGCCATCGCGGTCAGATACGCGGCAAGTGTCTCGCTCTTGCCCGCTTCAACCTGCTGGATGAGAAAATCCACGGCCTGCTTGATGATGAGTTGAGTTGGATTGTCTTTCTGTGCTGTCCGCCCCTGATAGGGCGAATCGCTGCGGTTGCGCTGCGCCGCATTTTTCCTGTGCGGCGCAGCTTGGCTGCTGGCTGTGCCATTGCTGGCGGTGGTGGCTGCGATGCTGGTAGTGTGGTTGCTGAATTCCATGACGATGCTCCTGCGTAGCCCCGTGGGGCCGATTGGCGTCCAGAAGCAAGAGCACCCAAACCAAATTTTTTTCGTTGAGTGCCCCCGCTTCATGGCTCTTGCAACGGGCGGAGGCGGGAAGGTTCAGTCAAGGGCGCGCGTTCGGTGCCCGTTCATCGCAGCGAAGCGGAGACCCTTGACGGGTTCTTCCGCCTCTGCCAGACCGTTGCCTGAAGCGGGGGCACTCGACGAAGAAAGAAATTTGGTGCACTTCCTTATTGCTGTGCGCTTGTACGCACGTAGGGGCCGGGCGTTGCGGGCAGGAGACAGGCCCGCATGGATGGGGAGCGGAAAACGCAGTGGTGGCTGGAGCCAGGGAAGAGACTTCCTCCCTGAAGCAATCTCAGAGATCGACTCAAGGAATGTTAAGGGCGTTATCTATACTGAATTGGGTGATTAGCAGGAGATGCATGGAGAACGAATGAAGCTTTCGTCAAATGCTCCTCAGGTTGGATCAGTCGTAACAATTGGCGCGCTTGAGAACGAAAAGTTTGTCATTGGGAAAATCCTGCTTGGTGGCATGGGTGAGGTATATCAGCTTATCCCTATTGTGATGTCAAGGCCAGCACTCGCATTGAAGACCTATCAGCCTTCGGCCAACCGAGAACAATTCATTCGCGAGGCCGACATCTGGATATCTCTAGGAAATTACCGCAACATTGCGCGGGCTTTCATGTACCTTGAATGGCAGTCGAAGCCCAGCATAATTTCAAGTTGGTACAAGCAGCCTGCCGATGCGGTGCTCACAAAAAGTTGGTCTGCTGCCAAGTTTACTAATTTCACCGCAATGGTCATAAATGCCCTGCAACAAGCACTAATGGTCGGACACGTAATCCACCAGGATGTGAAGCCTGCAAATATCCTTTTGGACGAAGATGATAACCCGCGTCTGACCGATTTTGGAATCGGCCAGATTCTCTGCGGCTCTCAGTCAACCGATCCGGATCATTTCAGATGTTGACTCATCAATGGGCCAGTCGGTGACGCTTGGACCGCTGGGATATATTCACATGGCCCCCGAGCTATTCAGTGGAGCGCAACCGTCCGTCCAAACAGATATTTTCTCGCTTGGAGTCACGCTCTATGAAGTCCTCACGGGAGAGCATCCATATTGTGGACCTGAGACTGGAAACCGCTTGCGTCCCACACTTAATAAGTGCCTCTTGCCCGCGCGCTACAAGAACGAGGAGCCGAGTTTGCCCCGCTCATTGCTCTAATTACTACGGCGGTACAAATAGAAACTCGCAAACGTCCGGGTTCCTACGATGCGCTCATTGGATTGATAAGCGGTCCTCACGAGGCTCACGGCACGGCCAACCGCAACAGCGTTACCGATTTGATTGTTAGAGCGGCATTTCTTAGAGACACAGGGAGGAACCAAGAATCTCTTCTAAGCTTAATCGGAGCGCACTGAACACACGACCTGCAAATCCGGAACTGCTCAACTCGTACGCTGTCCAACTTTGGAAGCTCGGCCACAAAGCAGAGGCGTATTCCTCATGGAAGGCCGCTGTTGAGTCTCTCATATTCACCAACGGACGACACGATCACAAAGTGTATCCAGACCCTGCCGTGAACTTGGCTTGGCGTATGGTTGGCGAGGGTCGATTCGACAAAGCGGACCTGCTTCTAAAGTTAGTTAGCGTGTGGTGCCAGGACGCGCAAAACGCCTTGTATTCCTATATGGAAATGGGCTGGTGGCACCTTTACAATGGCAGATTTGAGGATGCTTGGGAACATATCGTGGCGTGCGCCCGATCAAAGACGCCAGACGAAATGTCCCTTTGGTCGCTGACTCTGGCGGCGTGGCTTTCGGAAAACTTTGAACACAAAGTCAAAACCCTAGCGAAGCTCTATTTAAGCGTGAGCAACGCCGGTGAAACAACTGCTCTGGTCGCCTGTGTCCTTGCTACATACTGCCCAGAACGGTCAAGAGCTGACTTATTGGCGATTGCTTATCCTAAATACGAAGGGCGGCTCGCAAGTGTTGCAAAGGAGATAGGTATTGACTCGCTCGATTGGCGAGGGACTCTTCCAAGTTCGATTGTCCGCCTCATCGTTCGTTCGCTTGACGCAATAGTGACTGGAGGCAAGAACTATGGCACTATTTGAGAAGTTCACAAATCCAGTTTGGCATTTCGCATCCACGCTAGACAAGGATCGCCAGCGAATGGCCGCGCTACGATTGTTGGATATGACTACATTCGTATCGCGCTAAAGGAGCAATTGGTAGATCCCCTTGAATCGAGTGGACTGGTGCCGCAACACTCTATTACCCCTGAGGTTCGCGAGCGCCTCCTTGACGAAGCGATTATTGGCTTGTTGAAATCTTGTACAGTTTCCGAGAGCGATCCCAGCGGCAAGGTTCCAGATCGCGTTGTATCGAACTCTGCCAGAGAGTTGTGGGGGCTATTCGCGCTTGCGGATCGGAATTATCGTTTGAAGTGTAACGAGCCTGAAACGCTGGAAAGGGCTCCTTACTCCAAAGACCTTGATGAGGCTCGCACTCAAGTCCTTGCTAAATGGACAGAAATACTCGGTACGCTGCAACCCAACTTCGTTACCGAAGCGAACAGGCGCTGGTTCTTACAGAGCGTGGGACGAATTATCCGGTGCTTTGTGAACGGCGCATTGGTGGGATTCACACGAACCCCAGATGAAGTTGGCCTTGAAGAAAGCTAAGAGGCTATCGGCAGACATTCCTTATCATCGCATTGCAAAACTCGCTATATGCTTGAACTTCTATCCAAAGCGCCACTGCGTCGTCACACGGTAAGATCGCCTATGTGGAGCCCCGAGCCGATACTCTCGGAGTCCGAGAGATGTATCGGCTTCTGCTGACCAGGGCGATGCTGAAGTCCAATTGTTTGCGCGGCTACGGCTACTTTGTCGGGAAAGGTGTCCCACAGGACTATGCGCAAGCTGCAATGTGGTATCGCAGGGCAGCCGAACAGGGGCTCGCCTTAGCGCAATTGGCCCTCGCCGAATTCTATGACCAAGGTCAAGGCGTGCCGCAGGACGATGCCCAGGCTGCGCTCTGGTTTCGCAAAGCTGCGGAGCAGGGCGACGCAAAAGCCCAATTCAACCTTGGCGTGATGTACGACACAGGCCGAGGTGTCCCGCGAGACCACGCACGGGCGGTAAGTTGGTACGTAAAGCAGCCGAGCAGGGCGACGGTGATGCACAATACAACCTCGGCAGGGAGTGCTGCCTCGGCCGAGGTCTGCCGGAAAACTACGCGGAGGCCGCGCTCTGGTTTCGTAGGGCTGCTGAACAGGGTCATGCCGAAGCACAATTCAGCTTCGGCGGGCTCTACCTATTCGGCTACGGTGTGGCACAGGACTACGCGCAGGCTGTAATTTGGTTTCGCAAGGCTGCCGACCAAGGACTTGGCACGGCGCAAGGTGCTCTTGGGTTCGCGTACCACAGCGGCCAAGGCATTCCACAGAACTACACGCAAGCATTGGTGTGGTATCGCAAAGCCGCCGAACAGGGTGATGCCCAGGCACAACGTCGATTAGGTAACCAGTATGTCGCCGGCCAAGGCGTTCCAAAGGACTACGCGCAAGCTGCATTCTGGTATCGCAAGGCCGCCGAACAAGGTGATGC
Organism: uncultured Acidobacteriaceae bacterium; assembly: GCA_963843625.1. Classification (GTDB taxonomy): domain Bacteria; phylum Acidobacteriota; class Terriglobia; order Terriglobales; family Acidobacteriaceae; genus Telmatobacter. The sequence continues at coordinate 89,538 of CAWJLK010000005.1, read as the reverse complement.
TGAAGCACAATTGAAACTCCGCTGAGCTTTACGACCAAGGCCAAGGGTTGCCGAAAGAATACGCCCGGCGGCAACGTGGTACCGCAAGCTGCTGAGCAGGACGATGCGATGCGCAATACAAACTCGGCCTGCTGTACGACGAGGGTAAAGGCGTCAAGCAAAGCTACGAGGAGGCAGCCGTTTGGCATCGTAAAGCAGCCGATCAAGGCCATGTCTATTCTCAAGCAAATCTATCGTATAAGTACTACAGCGGCCAAGGTGTGAAGCAAGATTACTCTGAAGCCTTTCAGTGGTGTCGCGGAGCTGCCGACCAGGGCCTTGAGTGGGCGCAGCGGTGTATTGGCCAAATGTACGAAGAAGGTAAGGGCATTCCGAAAGACTACAAAGAGGCGGCAAACTGGTATCGAAAGGCGGCGGATCAGGGCGACGCTAATTCGCAATGGAACCTTGGCATACAATACGAAACGGGCCGAGGCGTACTCCAGAACTACAAGCTTGCAGCGGAGTGGTATCGCAAGGCAGCCGATCAGGGCTATATCCCCGCGCAATTCAAGCTTAGCCGAGCTTATGAAAAGGGTCAGGGTGTTCCGCAGGACTATGCAGAGGCATATTTCTGGCTGGCTGTTGTCGCAGCAGACACGACAGCGATGGAGCATGAGCAGAACGCGAAGTATCGAGATGCTGCTGCCCAAGAGTTGAACCCATCCCAGCTTTCTGAAATTCGGATAGAGGTAGTTAAGTGGATCGCTGCACACTCTCAGCGCAAATAATGTCATGTAGTTAGGAATCTTTATGAGACGTATGGTTCAAAGCAGAGTGTTGTCTCTTACGCTGGATTTTCCGCCGTACTCGACTTTTCGAACAAGGAGTAATAATCGATCATCAGGGAAGGTGAAATCTTATGGCCTGCGAATGCGGCGAAAAATATCTGAGGGTTTGGCCTGCGAAATGCGATTTCTCGGTCAGCTTAGGCAAGGATCCGGTTGCGCCGTTGCGATGGAATGATAAAAGTCTCCATTTCTGTCGGTTTTGCGGAGACATTAAGGCCAGCATACCGCCAGACGTGCTTCAGGTCATCCAGGAAGCAGACGACTTGATGGAGTGAGAACCCTGGGCGGGCGGCCCTGATACCGTGGCCGGGAAAGGAAAGAGACTGGATGAGCTGCAGAGCAGCGGAATTCCACGACTCGTACACCAAGACTGAAGATTCTTTGAAGAAGCGCCGTGTGCCCCAGGTCTCGATTCTGAGACCAGGGACTCCGCAGAGCAGGGCGAACGTTGCAAACCCGCCTTTCGGATCGTTGAGGTTTGAGGTCTCCCTGTCCGCGAGTTGACCTAGAAGGACACCTACGGTCTCGACTCTTCACGTGGGCTACCCGCCGGGCGAATGATATTCCGCCCCGTTGCCTCCGCCGTGACATCGGGGACTGCCAGTTCCGTTGTTCAAAGTAGACTTACTTGGGAGGAGAGAATGCCAGGTGAGGATAAGGGCAATTACGAGATTTTGAAGAAAAGAACGATTTTTCTCCGGCTATTTCCGTGCGCATTGTTATGGAAGATCAACTGCGGAGATGACAGTTGACCGACTCAACCGAAATCGTTCGGAAGATGAAATAAGAGCAGGCTGGTTCTATTTCTTGAATGCAACCACGAAGAAATCCCCGAGCACGAAGAAAGCTCCACTTGCAAGATAGGACGAAGGGGCCGCAAGAATGCTCGCTGGACCGGACGCTAAAATGTTTTTCGGCGAAGGGTCAATTTGTGGGCGGGCGCCCCTCGATCAGGACAAGGGGCGGGCAGGGGAATGCGATTGCGGTGCATCCAAGGATGCGCTACAAGCAGATACGCAACGCATCGCAGTCCACCGGCTCCGCCACGGCAGCAATGCCTTACCCGACTCCTTCCCGGCACAAAGAGGTTGGAACTGCACGAAGAACAGCCGCCAGCGGCGGCACGTGCAGAGAGATTTGCCGCTAAGAACGCCCCAGCGGGGCAGCGGCAAATCAGAACAATCTCAGTGAGGAGCGTCCGGGCCGGACATTGGGACGATCACCTCCCTGCGCCAGCCTCCGCCAGCGGCTCCGGCAAAAACGGCTTCGGGAGGTTCACGGTCAACGCGGCTTGTTGCGTTGACCTCTTTTGGATTTATCGTGGATCTCTGCCGCTTTCGACGCCTTGGCCTTGGCGTCGTCCGGTTGCGGCAGTTCCCATCCCGCCATGCCCTGTAACACGCGGTCGGCGTGCTTGATGGTGTTCACGTGTCCATAGTGGGTTTCAATCATGTGGACGGAAGTTCCCATCTGCTCGGCGAGGAAATACACGTCCACGCCTTCCTGCAATCGGAGCGTGGCGTAGGTGTGCCGGAAGCAATAGGTCGAGCGCGGCACGCCCTGCGTGCCTTCGCGCAGTTTCGCTTCGTTCAGAAGGTCGGCAATCAGCTTGCTGTAAAGAGTTTTTTCAGGCTTGCCCGTGGTGTTGGTAAAGACTCTGTCGTCCGGTTCCGTGGCTTTGGAAATAACGCGGATACGTTCCAGATACTCTCCGACGCTTTTAGGAGCCACCAGCTTGCGCGACTTGCCTTTGCCCTGGACAAACAGCACAACGATCTCACGCCCCTCGCGGTCTTTTGCAGGCATAATGTCGCGCCAGCGGAGATTCTTCATCTCCGCCGGCCTCATGCCTGTATTGCAGGCAATCAGGATCATGTTGTAGGTGACGGTGCGATACCAGATGCTTGAAGGTTTATCCGTCTCGGCAATCCACTTCCTTCCGACAGTGTGGAGTTTGCGGTATTCCTCCAGCGTAAACTCATCGCGCCTCATCGTCTTGAGCTTGGGGCGCTCGTCGAAACGCTGGCTGGCCGCAACGTAGCGTTTCTTGATGGCGTAATTCATCACCGCACCGAAGATGGACATCTCCAGGCGGATGGTGGAATCGCTAATAAAAGGAACCGTCCGTTCTTCGGAAGGTTTGACTTCAATCGGCTTCAAAACCCTGATGCCCAGGGTTTGCTGAACCTTGGTGCGGCGCTCGGCTTCCGTATCCGCGAAGGCTTGCGCCATGTCGGCAGTGACTTCCCGAACGCCGTTGCGCCTGTTGCGTCCCGCGCCGTTCTCCCGCCGCCATGCCGGATAGCCGCCCCAAAGCTCATCGCCAATAAGGTGGACCTGCGTTGAGCCTACATATCGGTCTAAAGCGCCTTCGATAATGGCGCGAACTTTCTTGGGCCGCGCCGCGCTGATCTCTCCGCGTTTCGCCCGCGCCTCCTGCATCAGCAGATACTCTCTCCCCACCTCGCGGAAGGGATGGTTGAACACAGGAACGTCATGCTTTAAGCGAAACCGGATGTCTGCGTCCTGGTCGAAGGCGCGTTCCCGCGCCACCTCGATGTCGGTCGTCTTGAGCGAAACCGTCTTGTAGCGGTCGGCTTTGGGTATCTTCATGCGGCAATACCACATCCGATGATCCACGTCGCCACGCCGGAAGAGAACCAGGCCCGGCTTGAGTTCCGCTTTGTCGGTGACGAATGCCATATTCGCCTCTATCGTTTTCGATGCGTCCTGTGCAGATTCCGTGCAGATTTTTCCGGCAAGTCATTGACTCTGCGTATCTGTGCAGGACTTGTATAGATGATAGCAAAATAATATGTTGCTTATTTATAATTATTTACGATATAGTTGTCATCCTGAGCGAACGGGGCCCCGAACGTCTTTCAGTTCGGGGGTGGTGAGTCGAAGAATCTGCGGTTGTTTTTCGATGAACTTCGGACTCACTACGCTAGACGGCTTTCGGGGATTTACCCAAAAAATAGGTACTCAAAAAGTTGTTTTATCGCGGCAACACGAGTTGTCGGGCCTGCTCAACACTTTTTGCCCGAAGTTGAGTCTATATGGATGAATCTGCACCCACGCAGGTAGAAGGACCTGGTCCGCGAATTGACAGCACGGGGCACAATCTCGATCATCGCCGGCACGGCGCGAAGCATTGCGCGGATGAAAGCCCCGTCTCCAAGCCGCTATCTATTGTCGAGACAGGTATTTGGACCATGCATCCTCGCACTCTCCGGACTTGCGATTGCCGTCGCTCTTTGGGGTCTCGGTTCCAAGCCCTCCCTTTATCATGGCCATGCGTTACCTTCCTCGAGGATTCCGGTTGCGAGAACGTGGATCGAACCGAGAGGCGCCTCATCGTCGGCGACTTACAGACTCAGAGCAAGATGGGACCTTAATTCCGATTCACCGGCATTTCCCGTCTCCATTTCGCGGCCTTCACATCTCGATCATTTCGTCGCTTACGTTCCGCGCGTTGTCAGGCGCGGCATTACATATTTTGATTTCCTGATCCCGTTCCGGTCCCCACCTCAGCAACGCTCCTGCCTCGCATAGGTTGGCACTGTGGCTGCTTCTCAAGTTTGAGACGTTGCCGCGTGCTCTAAAACAAACCAGATCTTGAGCGTTTTCTCAGTGGAGGAACACTATGTCTTCCCTCGTGTCTGCAGCTCTGCTGGTGGCCCCATCGTTTGTCGTATGGCGGCACTTGCATACCAGGAACCGTGAATTCGGCGCGTCCGGCAGCATCTTCATGATCCTGCCGAACCATCGCACGAAGAGTTCGGCGTCTCTCGATGTTTTGGAGGGCGATCTTCGCCTTGAGGAGGCCGCATGAACAAGCCATGCGATGTCGAACTTAGCTCAAATGAAAACGCCATTCGAAGGGGAACTCCAGGCTGGCCGCATATTCGGATGGTTGAGACGATCCACGTCGTTTCAGTGGGTCCCGTGGATTGTGGCAGCAAGGTTCACGATGCGCTGTTCGATCGAAAAAGCTTTCGTCTCTCTATTGCGACGGACTATCGAAAGCTGTGGGAATTGCCTGCGAACGAATCTGTTCACGTGGCAGTCCTCCACAATACGCTCTCCTCGTTCGAGCTTGAAGCTGCATGCCGGTTGATTCGCCGGCGGTGGCCTTCTGCCAAGATCCTTTTGGTTTCGAGGGAAGAAAGTTTCCTTGATGATGGCCTTTACGACGACCGCGCGCCTACTGTGGACTCGGATGTTCTACTGTCTACAATTGAGCGGCTTACGGGACGGTGGTATGACGCGCCGCAGGTCAAATTCTTAGTTCCGGCCGAGACTCGTATGCGCGAAGATTCGTTCGTCACGAGCGGCAACGGACTTCGACGAGGGCGCTGGAGATCTCACGCTAATTGGAGAGGCAGACGTGGAGGCCGGCCACCGCGCTCCCTTGCGGAGTCTCCCGCTGGTCCCGTTCCAGAAACCGTTGAGCACCAGGAAGGTTAGTGCGGCTAGCACGTGGCTGCTGCGGCGAAGCAGCCCGCAATTTCCTTCTCTCGCCTCTCGCATTCCAGGCTTTGCTGTGGGCGAGCACCGTCACTGAACCATAGGAGCTGCGATGAATCTACTCAAGAAATGCGCTTCAAACGATCGTCTGTATGCAAGTCGTAACCAAGGTCGGCATTCGTCCAATGAAGTGGGACAAGCGGGCAGGGCCGATTCTTCAGGGATCAAAGCGGATACAACACGGGCTGGCGGACGGAATTTTGCCGAGGACTTCACGCGGGAGCATTCTCTCCCCAGCCTGCACACCGCTTCGATCGAGATATCGGGCAGTTTTTGAACCGGCAGGTTCCATCTCAATCAACCATCAAAAAGGGTGCCCCGGTCCCTCGCATTTGGGGACCGGGGGACCACGAACCTCAGGCCGAGGCCGACTGCCACACCGCCGGGTGCCCCAGGTCCCGCGCACTTTGCGGACCTGGGATACCACGAACCTCAAGCGAGCGATAAGCGAGCAGTTGGCCCCGCCGCAGGTGGTTGCAGATCATTTCCCACCCTGCGCGCACAATGGGAACAGGTTGGAGAGCGGAACAAGACGATTTCTGCTCTCTGATCTCTTATCTGCGAGCCAGGGATAAATAATCCCCCCACCCCACCCCCTTTATTTTCAAAACCGTGCAGTTAATTAATTGGTAATCCCGTTTTCCCGATCCAGTGAAGCGGAAAGCTCCGATTCTCTGGCTAGCCGCCTTTGTGCGCTACCATGTTGCCATGCAAGTTCTTTCCGCAGCGGAGATGCAAGCCTGCGACCGCCTCACCACCGAACGCTTCGGGGTGCCGTCGCTCGATCTCATGCGAGCGGCCTCCTCGGCCGTGGCTGCCTTTGCCCGCCAGCAATTCCCGCAAGCAAAACGCATCACGGTCCTCTGCGGTCGCGGCAACAACGGCGGCGACGGCATGATGGCCGCGCGCCGGCTTGCCGCATCCGGTCTCGAAGTCACCACGCTTTTACTAGGCTCGCGCGACAAGCTGGCCGGCGATGCGGCCCGCGCCTGGCAGGAACTCACCAGCCCCGCGCATGGCCTCATCCACATCGTCAAGACGCCTGAAGACCTCTCCCAATACAATTCCGCGCTCGACGCCGATCTCATCCTCGACGCCGTCGTCGGCACAGGATTCAAGCCGCCGCTCAAAGGCCTTGCGCTGGCCGCGCTCGAATGGCTCAAGGCCAGCAAAGCTCCCATCCTCGCCGTTGACCTGCCTAGCGGCTGGCCCGCCGACGAAACCGCCGCAACGGTTGCCACTCCAGTCTTTCCCGCCGATGCGGTCATCACCTTCACCGCGCCCAAGCCGGCGCATGTCTTCGGCCAACTCACGCGCCACTGGTCGCAGCCCATCGTCGTCGCGCCCATCGGCTCGCCTGCCGAAGCGATTATCTCTGCGCTCAATCTCACCTGGGCCGGCTCGTCGCTCTCGCTCACGCAGGCGCCTCGCGCGGCTTCGGCCAACAAGGGCAACTTCGGCCATGTGCTCGTCGTCGGCGGATCGATCGGCAAATCCGGCGCTCCAGCCATGACTGCGCTGGCCGCGATGCGCGCCGGTGCAGGCCTTGTGACGGCCGCTGTTCCCGAGCCGATCCTCGGCCTGGTGGCTTACATCGCGCCCGAGCTGATGACCTGGCCTTTGGAAGCAAGCGATTCAGGCTCCATCTCCGCGGCGAATCTGGCGCCCGGAGCTGGCGGCGGCTCTGACCTCAGGAAAGACCGTGCTGGCGATCGGTCCAGGCCTCGGTCAAAGCCCCGAGACGGTCAAGTTCACCACCGGCCTGCTCTCGGCGACCAAGCTTCCAGCCGTCATCGACGCCGACGCGCTCAACATTCTGGCCGCCAAGCCGGTGCTGCTCTCCAAGCTGGCCAAAGGCCGAACGCTCGTGCTCACGCCGCACCCCGGCGAGATGGCGCGGCTCTCCGGCATCTCCGCCGCCGAGGTGCAGGCCAACCGGCTCGATGTGGCTCGCGCACTCGCCCAGCTCAACGGAGTCATCGTGGTTCTCAAGGGCTGGCGAACGCTCATCGCGCATCCCGATGGCCGCGTCGCCATCAACACCACCGGCAATCCCGGCATGGCCAAGGGCGGCAGCGGCGACCTGCTCACCGGTCTGATTGCCGGCCTGCTGGCGCAGTACCCAAATCAGTCCGAGCAAGCCGTCGAGGCTGCGGTTTACCTGCATGGTTTGGCCGCAGATTTCGCAGTGCGGGATGCCGACGAGCATACCTTGCTAGCCACCGATTACCTTAGCCAGCTTTCTCATGCCTTTCGCTTTCGCTCGGGTCGTCAGACCGGGTATGTTTGGTTGCAGGGGCTGCCTGCAGAGTCGTTAACGGCTGCGGCCTCCGATAAGGAAGCCCAATGACCAACGCCGCCCCTGCCGCTGAAGGCCGGATTCACGAGTTCACCACCCAAAGCGGCGCGGACACCATCGAAGTGGGGCGCAAGCTTGCTCGTCTGCTCGTCCCGCCGCAATTGCTGATTCTGCGCGGCGACCTGGGCACCGGCAAAACCACGCTGGTCAAGGGCATCGCCCAGGCTCTGGATGCCGCCGACCCCGATGAAGTGACCAGTCCCACCTTCACTCTGCTCCACGAGTACCACGGCACGCGCGACGGCCAGCCGGTGAAGCTCTTTCATCTGGATGTGTATCGTCTGGAAGGCGAGCGCCAGTTGGAAACCCTGGGTCTTGATGAGCTGTTGACTCCAGACTCTCTCGTGCTGGTCGAGTGGGGAGAAAAATTCAAAAGCATCAAGAAGAGATCGACCGGCGAGATCGCCATCACCTCCGCCGGCGGCGATGCCCGCAAGATCACCGTGACGCTGAAAGAGTAGCGGCGGCGAGCCCTTGAAACCCATGAATCGAATCCCGTTCGAAAAAGTTCAGGACACGCTTGCGGGCGTCCTTGTGAAACTGGGCTTCACAAGTTCGCGCGCGCAAACCTGTGCGCGGTTGTTTGCCGAGACAACCTGCGACGGCGTGTATACGCACGGCGTCAACCGCTTCTCGCGCTTCGTTGCGGCGATTCGCAATGGAAGCGTCGATCCTCAGGCAGAGCTGCGGCTCGTGGCCGGCTTTGGGGCTCTCGAACGTTGGGACGGATGCAAGGGCCCCGGAAATCTGAACGCATATGCCGCGATGGATCGGGCCATGGCGCTCAGTCGCACGCATGGGCTGGGATGCGTAGCTCTGGCTAACACCAACCATTGGATGCGCGGAGGCACGTATGGCTGGCAGGCTGCCGAGGCCGGGCTCATCGGGATCTGCTGGACGAACACGATGCCCAACTTGCCACCGTGGGGTGGAACCGAGCCAGTTCTGGGTAACAATCCGCTGGTCATTGCCGTGCCCCGCAAGAAAGGTCCGGTTGTGCTCGACATGGCGATCTCGCAGTTTTCCTATGGCACGCTGGAGAGTTTGAGAGAGCGCGGCGAGATGCTGCCGGTCGATGGCGGCTTCGATGAGGCGGGCAACCTGACGCGCGATCCTGGGGCCATCGAGAGGTCGCAGCGTCCGCTGCCTGTCGGATACTGGAAGGGCTCCGGCCTCTCCATCGTGCTCGACATGGTTGCTGCGATGATGTCGCTGGGCAATGCAACACACCAGCTCTCATCCGATCCGCTTCTTGAGACAGGTTTGTCGCAGATGTTTCTGGCGATGAATCCTGAAGCGCTTGGCTCTCCAGAAATGCTCTCGCAAATCGCCGATGAGATCGTAGCTTCGGTGCAGAATTGCCCCGTCGCAGAGAATGGGAAGACGGTGCGTTATCCGGGAGAGCAGACCTTGCGGCTTCGCGCCGAGAACAAAAAGCTGGGGCTTCCGGTCGAGCCGGCGGTCTGGGCGCAGATATTGGAAATGTAACCGCGGCGAGGAATATCTTGTTTTGTTACTCGGCCGAAGGCCGTTCTTCCCGCCGCAGGTGTTCAGAACCCCATGATGTTATAGCCGCAATCCACGTAGAGGATCTCGCCGGTGATGGCGCTGGATAACTCGCTGGCCAGAAAAAGCGCCGCGCCGCCAACCTCCAGCTGATCCACATTGCGATGCAGCGGAGACCGATCGGCGTGCGACTTCATCATGTCGCTCAGGTCGCCGACGCCGCGCGCGGCGAGGGTCTTGATGGGGCCGGCGGAGATGGCGTTGACGCGAATGTTTCTCGACCCGAGGTTGTACGCCAGATAGCGAACCGTCGACTCAAGGCCGGCCTTGGCCACCGCCATCACGTTGTAGTTGGGCACGACCTTCTCGGCGGCATAGAAGCTCAGCGTCATAATGCTGCCGCCCTCGGTCATCAGCGGAGCAGCTCCGCGGCTCACGGCGATCAGCGAGTAGACGCTCACGTCGAGCGCAATGCGGAAGCCGTCGCGGCTGGTGTCGATGAACTCCCCGCGCAACTCGGCAGCGGGCGCAAAGGCCACGGCGTGGACCACGATGTCGAGCTTGCCGTACTTTGCCTTGAGCGCCGCAAAGAGCGCTTCGACCTCATCGTCATTCGACAGATCGCATTGAAAGCCGGATGCGCCCGACAGTTCGGCGATCAGGCCCTCGGCCTCGAGCTTCATGCGCTCGTTTTGGTAGCAGATGGCCAGCGTTGCGCCGGCCTCGTGCAGTTTTTGGGCGATGCCCCAGGCTATGGAACGCTTGTTCGCCAGCCCGAAGACCACGGCTGTCTTACCCGCCAGATTGATCATGCTTGCTTTCGTCCTCCACGGTCCGAGCTTTGGGGAAACGGACCGGCCAACTCATAGAATATCAGTGAATTTTACCCGCCAAGGTCCACAAGCTCGACCTTTCCTGTTGGACGGTCGAGAAATCGCGAACCAAGACGCTCAAATTTCTCCACCGAATCGGTGGCGAAGCATCGAAGGGACAGCGCAGCCGGCGAAGTTTTTTCCGATTTTTCTTCGCCAGCGAACTGTGCGGCGCGGCCATTAAAGAGGCGCACTGCAGCCTCGGCCGCGGCCTCCGCCGAGTCAATCACCCGCACGCCCGCCGGCACGGCCTTTTCGATCAGCGGCCGCAGCAGCGGGTAGTGAGTGCAACCCAGTACCAGCGTGTCGGGCTTCATGCCATGAGCAGCGGCTTCGGCGTTCAATTCATCCAGATAGATTCGGATCACCTCGGCCGTCACAGCCACCTGCGGTGGGGCAGACGCGGCTTGCGCCGCAGATGAACCAGCGACGGCTCCGGCGATCAAAGGCCCGGTCCATCCCTCCTCGACCAGCGGAACCAGCAGCGGGCAGGCCTTTTCCAACGCCCGCAGTCCGCGAGCCCTGCATGCAGCCGCGTAAGCGTGGCTTTGCACAGTCGCATCGGTCGCGATCACCAGCACGTCGCCGGTTTGCGAGGCTTGGCGGGCGGCCTCCGCGCCAGGCTCGATCACGCCAAGCACCGGCACCGGCACAGCCTCCTCGATTGCGTCCAGAGCCAGTGCGCTGGCCGTGTTGCAGGCGATCACCAGAAACTCCGCGCCTTGCTCGTTGACCAGAAACTGCGCGCTCTGGGCGGCATAGCGTGCGATGGTGCGGCGCGATTTGGAGCCGTAGGGCAGCCGTGCCGTGTCGCCGATAAAGGCAAAGCGAGCCTGCGGCATGCGTGCGATCAGCGCGCGCAGCACGGTCAGGCCGCCGAATCCGGAATCGAAGACGCCGATGGTGGGCTGGGTGCTCCCGGATTGCTCTTCAGGCTTGCTCACGGGTGGGCTCCTTCGGTAGGCGTTGCATCGGCGGCCAGATAAGTGCGAGTCAGGTCGGCGTGGCCGGCGAGGGTGGCGCGCGGCTGGCCGTCCACCAGAAATCGCACCTGGGTCACGCGGGGCAAGTTGGCGCGCAGCGTGCCGCAAATAGAAAGTATGGTCAGCGTCTCGGTCTCGATACCGGATGGGTGATTGGCCGCAAAGCTGCCTGTCAGGTTCACGACCGCCAGTTGCGGGCCGGTTTGTGCCTGTGATCCAGCCCCGGCAGGCTTGGCCGCTCCGATCGGCGGCGCAGGCAGCAAGAAGACCTGGAGCACGGATGCTCCGCCGCCGGGCACCGGGTGGGTTGCATCGGGAGCGGCATAGAGGTCCAGCAGCTTGCCCAGCACGGCGCGCGCCCGTGCGCCGGGATCGGCAGGCAGCGGCAGCGAACGGAGTTGCGTCAGCAGGGAACCATCGCTGTCGTTGGCCACCAGCAGGGTCGCTTCTTCCGCGGGCGCAACCTCCGGAGCGCTGGTGGGAGCCGAGTCCTGGCCTGCGATCAGCCGCTGGTGGGCGCGCTCGCGCAACTGCCAGAGCGTCACGCCCATCGCGAGCGAGGCGGCCAAAAGAATTCCGAAGAGCAACTTCTGGTGGCGGGGAATCACGGATGAGCCTCCGTACGCCATTCGACGAGCGCCGCGGCCAGCGCCGTAGCCACGCGCGCCTGGTAGCCTGGATCGTCCAGATTCGCAGGCGACTTTCTTGTCCGGACCCAGCTCCGGCGCAATTTCCACGGCCACTGCCGGGCAAGTCATGCTGTCGACGGCAGGTAGCGAGGTCCGACCCAGCGTTACGTTCATTCCCGCTTGCAGCAGCGCGGAGTTCAGCATGCCTTCAAGCGCCAGCGAGCGCGTCACCCAGGCCGCCTGCGCCGTCTTCCAGGCGGCAAAGCGCACGGGCCGAGCCGGCGTCAGCGAAGAGGCATACAGATGCACGCCCGACCCGCTCTCGCGTGGCATGCAGAACGATGCAGGCCTGGGCCTGAGCGTGGTTGGCGATCTCCGCTCTCTTCACCGGATCGACCGCGGCATCGGACTCGCGGGTCATCACCACCTGGATGCCGCGCGCCCCCAGCAGCGACCGCAGCCGCCCGCTCAACGCCAATGTGAATGTCTTTTCAAGTTGATTGCTGGCGAGACGCCCCCCGCTGTCGTCGCCGCCGTGGGCCGCATCGAGCACCACAACAAAACGCGCCGGGGGCGCTGCCGGAGCCGCCGGTGCCTGTTGCGCGAAGACCGGTTGCCAGAAGGCTGCGAGAGCTGCCAAAGCCCAAACAGACAGCCAATACCGCTGCGCCCGGTTACGCGCCTCGGACATAGATCCCATTTTGTGGGGGCAAGGCTTAGGCCGAGCCGGAGAACAACCGCAAACTATCATCATTTCTTCTGCTGTGAGGTGGCGAGCTTGCTGCCATTAACCCTGAGCTGTCCTTCATCGCTGTCCAGCCGCGTCAGAGTGAAATCTTCGGTTGTTGAGGATTCGGTGCGAACGGAGGAGTTCTTCGCCACGAAGTAGTAGATGCCTCCCGCTTCGGCCGTGAAACGCGTCGCGGCATCCCTGGGATCTCGTCCGATGCTTACTCCGAGCAGCACGCCTGCGACAGGGTGTGACTTCTTGACCTGCCAGCTTGCACAAAGATGGTGCAAGCCAGGTTCTACGGAGAAATACAGGAATGAATTACCGTGTGTAGCTCCCACCCACTTACCGTCTAATCCGGCTCTGGTCGTAGGTTTGGTAGCCGAGTTGAGGTTCGAATCATCCTCGATGAAGTAGACAAGCGCCTTGCCGACCTCAGGCTGGGCAGGTTTATGCGGCCCCTTGACCGTTTTCACATGAAACTGCGTCGCGAAATCGCCGCAACCTGGTGAACCGGCAGGCGCCGCATCATTGTTTTGCGCCAAGACTGTTAGCGGTAGCAGAGCGAGTGAGAAAACAAGGACATTGAAGACGGTCTTAGTCATGAAGTTCACCCCTTCCTGGTCATCATGAACCCATTTGAGCTTAGTCGCGAGGAATTTGACAATGTCCTGGGAATCTTCATAGTTTGGCTAAGGCATTGCCCTTCACCGAAGGATCAGTGCCAGCACGTTGCGCTTACTCCAGCGCATAGATCGTCAAACCGCTCAGCAGCTTGGGGTAGAAGTCGGTGGATTTCTGCGGCATCACGTCGCCGGCAAAGGCCACTTCCCTCAGTTGCTCCATGGAAACCGGATTGGTAAGGAACGCGACATCGGCCTCGCCACGGCGCACCTGATCCACCGCCTCGGCCGCATCGCGCAGATAGCGCAGATTGGTCTGTTCGCGAACCTTCTCCGCATCCAGCCCCAGCAGCCGGTCCAGAACGATCGCGTGCAGGCAGCTCAAATCGAGCTGACGCTGGCGCTCGGGCAACTCTGCCAATGCGGCGGCCACCGATTCAGCCTTTGCGCGCAGCAAGAATGCTCCGGCTCGCGTCACGGCGACAAAGGCCGTTCCCTTTTGAGCCGTGAGCGTGTCAATATAATTCGCTGCTTCCGAAGTCGGCAATGTTTCGATCGTGAAGAATTCCTCCGCCGCCTTGGTAAACGCCGCCGGATCGAACTTCGCCAGGCTGTGAACCACGCGATGCGTCGGCAAAATCACCAGCCCGTCGGAATCCATGTTCACGAACGTCATCATCACCGCCGCCTCGGGATAAGCCGGCTGCGGCAACTGGCTGGTGCTGAACTCGGCCTTTGCCGGCATGGCTGGCGCATGTTCCTTCGAGTAGTTCAGCGCCGTCTCGTAGCGGTGGTGCCCGTCGGCGATGATCAGCTTCTTGTCCGCCATGGCCGTGGTCAGCAGGCGGATCGCCGCCGGATCGCTGACCCGCCACACCCGGTGCAGCACGCCGTATTCGTCGGTGACCTCGGCGTCGGCCGGACCCGCGCCCGTCGTAGAGAACCTTCTCCACGCTGCCGGCCGGATCCGAGTAGAGCATGAAGATCTGCCCGAAGTGCGCGTGCGTGGCCTTCAGCAGGTTGAGCCGGTCGCTCTTGGGCTTGGTGAGCGTCTGCTCGTGGCGGAAGACCACCTGGTCGGCGTAATCGTGCAGCTTGCCCAGCGCGATAAAGCCGCGCCGCTCCTTCACGACTTCAGTTCCCGGAACCTTGAACCGCTGCGAATAGGCGAAGATCGCCGGCGATTTCTCCTGCATCAGGACGCCCTGCTCCCGCCACGCCTTGAAGTCGCGCGCCGCGCGGGTATAAACGCTTTCCCCTTCTGCTGCGTCAAACAATTCAGGCATGCCCAGGATGATCCGCACCAGGTTGTACGGGCTGCGCTGATAATAGGCCTGCTGCATGGCCGGAGTGATCTTGTCGTAGGGCTGGGTGACCACGTCCTCCAGACGAACGGCGGATGGATTGTAGCGCCAGGCGCGAAAAGGATAGATATGAGCCATGCGGAGGGTCTTGCTCTCCGATTTAACGGTAAAATTTGCGCGCAAGAGCCTGATCCGGCTCGATTCGGGGCGGTTGCTCGCTTAGGCTTGATTGTATCCCAGTGGCGATAACGGCTTCGGCTTTTCAGCTGAGCGCCGGGGTGACAAGAACGGCGACAATTCGATGACAGGGCGTTGACGCATTCAGGCGCCATTCGTGCTACTATCGCCTTCAATTCTTGGTGTTGTGGCATGAAGATGCTTGTCTTTGGGAGCAAGCCCCCTAGCGGGCGCGGCCATCGGCAACGGCTCGGCAGCCGGTTGTGGATCTGCGCCTTTCTGGCCGCCTTGCTGCCGACCGGCGCCGTTGCCCAGGACGACCCGCTCGAACAGCCGCATGTGACGCCGCCCCCGGCGGCTGCCGCGCCCGCCACCGGAGCGCCAAGGGGGCCGAGGCGCCCGCTGCAACCGGCCCGGAGCCCTGAAGCTCCATCCCGGCTCGCTCATCCGCATGAACGTCGACATGGTGCTGGTCCCGGTCACCGTCACCGATCCCATGAACCGCCTGGTCACCGGCCTGGAAGAAGAATGACTTCCAGATCTTCGAGAACAACGGCGAGCAGAAGATCGCCTCTTTCGCCTGCGAGGATGCGCCGGTCTCGATCGGCATCATCTTTGACCTCTCCGGCTCCATGACCTCCAAGCTGATCCGCGCCCGCGAGTCGATTCTGCAGTTCATCAAGACCGCCAATCCCGCAGGACGAGTTCTTCGTCATCGGCTTCAACGACCGGCCGGAGCTGATCGAGGACTTCACCAACTCGGTCGACGACATCCAGGCCCGCCTGGCCACCGTGCACAGCGGCCATCGCACCGCGCTGCTGGACGCCATCTACTACGGCGTGGCCAAGATGAAAGACGCCCACCACGAGCGCAAGGCGCTGCTGGTGGTCTCCGACGGCGGCGACAACCGCTCCCGCTACACCGAGGGCGAAGTGCGCGCCAAGGTCCGCGAAGCCGACGTCGAGATCTACTCCATCGGCATCTTCGATCCCTACGCGCCCACCCCCGAGGAGCGCACCGGCCCGCATTCTGCTCAACGACATGAGCGAGGAGACCGGCGGCCGCATGTTCCGCGTCGACGATGTCGACGAGATGAGCGACATCGCCGAGAAGATTTCCACCGAACTGCGCAACCAATATGTCATCGGCTACAAGCCCAAGATCTCGTCCGCGACGGCAAGTGGCGTAAAGTGAAGGTGAAGGTCAATCCTCCACCGGGATTGCCTCCGCTCACCGTCCATGCTCGCACCGGCTACTATGCGCCTTTGCAATAACGCGGTTCTCGCGCTTCTTCTCGCCGGAGCGCGCCGTCGCTGCTGTCTGCACAGCAAGCCCGCTCAGTCTCCGGCCCCGGCTCCGCCGCTCACCGTGGACCGCGACCCTGTGCGCTCCCCCGATCTCGAGCCGCCCGCTCCAGCCGCTGGCCCTCTGAGCAAGGAAGGCGGGGGCTACGTTCTCCACACCGACGTCGAAGAGGTGGTGCTCAACGCCACCGTGCTCGACGTCGCAACCACTTGGTCCAGGACCTGAACAAAGACGACTTCAAGGTCTTCGAAGACGGCGTCAAGCAGAAGCTCATCAGCTTCCAGCACACCGATCTTCCCGTCTCCATCGGGCTGGTCGTCGACAACTCCGGCTCCATGTACCGCAAGCGTCCCGCGGTGAACAAGAGCGCGCTCGACCTGATCCAGGCCTCCAACCCCCAGGACGAGGCCTTCGTCGTCAACTTCTCCGACGAGGCCTTCATCGACCAGGACTTCACCTCCGATCTCAACAAGCTGCGCGACGGCCTGTCGCACATCGAGTCCCGCGGCGGCACCGCGCTCTATGACGCCGTGGTGGCCTCGGCAGACAAGCTGGTCGCCGACGCCAAGCGGCCCAAGCAGGTGCTGATCCTCATCACCGACGGCGAAGACAACGCCTCCACCCTCAATCTCGAGCAGACCATCCGCCGCGTGCAGCAGCTCTCCGGCCCGGTCATCTACTCCATCGGCCTGCTCTTCGGCGACGAGATGAGCCGCTCCGAGGTGCGCCACGCCCGCCGCGCTCTGGAAATGCTCTCCACCGAAACCGGCGGCATGGCCTTCTTTCCCAAGTCCATCGAGCAGGTCGATCAGATCGCCGCCGAAGTTGCGCGCGACATCCGCAGCCAGTACACGCTCGGCTACCACTCCACCAAGCCCACCACCGAGCCCGGCTTCCGCCGCGTCGAGGTGACCGCCGAGGCCAAAGGCCACGGCAAGCTCACCGTCCGCACCCGCACCGGCTACTTCCCGGTGGTGCGCCCAGCAAAGAAATCCTCCGTGCCAGACGCAAAAGTAGAGTTCCTCGTCCCTTCCGTCTTCTGCCGGGTTTGTTCTTTCAAGCCTGAATCAGTAACGGAAGAGCGCCAGCCTACACTATCTCAAAGCTCCTGTTCGATGAATCCCGTTGACCAGCCCGGCTCATGACGTTATCTTGGTGGCCTCTGTATAGCCTTTTTTTGAATATTTGAGTGTCAGGGTGGGGGGATTAATGCGAAAGTTACAGTTTCTCGGATGGTTGTCGATTCTTGCAGTGTGTCTCGCCGCAACGGCTACAGCGCAGCTCAAAGTCATCTCGCATGAGCCGGTGATCCTGCGCAATGGCGCGGGTGCGGCGAGATTTGTCCTGGTGAATTCCGGAAAATCCGCCCTTCCTCTAAGCCTGAGCGCCGGAACCTTTCTCGACCGGACCTCTCACGCCCGTCTGCCGGCTCCCAAGGTTACCTTCGCAATCGAGGCCGGCAGCGCGGCCGTGCCCGCGCAAATCGCCCCAGGGCAATCGCTGCAGATCGTGGCCAGCGTCAGCAACATGGCCAATTCCACCGCAGCCGATGCCAAGCTCTTCAATCAGAACGAAGAGATCGGCGAGTTGAACGCGGTCGCGGTCGATGTCCCGCTTAACATTACTCTCGATGGCAACGGCACCCCGGAAAAACCCCTCAAATTAGCCTTTAGCCGGACCGTTGCCCTCACTCTGAAGAATGGAGGCACGGACTTCTTCAGTCTCGATTGGCGATTCCAGGTCGGCGGCACAGTGGTCAAGACCGGAACGCTCACCCTCACTCCCAATGGCCGCGCGCGCATCCTCCTTACGCCTCCCAAAGATGTCTATTCATGGAAGGACTTCATCCGCCCCACCGAGCGCAAGGGTCTCCTGCTTGTGAGCCAGCACGGCCCTGATGGCGTCTCAAGCGAACTGTTGCCGGTTCAAGCCATCCCGGTCAATCTCACCATGATGCGCTTGGGCCCGGATCTGACCGAGGTCCTCTTTGCCATCTATGTGATGGTCTTTCTCCTGATCGGTGGCCTGCTTTCGCTTCTCGGTACCTCGGTCTTGCCCAGCGTCTTGAAGAAGGTCGCCCTCCACCGGCAGATCGGCGATCTAGCCGATCGAACCAGCAGCGTCAGCGCGCGAGTGGACTCTTATCTGAGAGTCCTGCTGCGCCTTGAGCGGACCAAGATCGGGATCGCGCTCGATGAAGTCGGTCCCTTTTCGATCTCATCCGTCGAGCGCTTTGAGGAAGTGGCTATTTCGATCGACCGGCTGGCCAAGCGGCTCATCGTGGCCGAACGGCTCGACGAGCTGCAACGCAGCTTCGCGGATGCATCCGCATCGGCTCCGCCCTCCATCACCGACGACATCCATCGAACGCTGCAGTCGGCCTCCAATCAACTCCACTCGTTTTCACTGCCCGATGACGATGTGAGCGCGGCCAATCTTCTTCTCGACAAAGCCGAGGCCTCGCTGGCGTTGCTCGACGACACCGGGGCCCAGGCCAAGCTGATCGCCGCGAACTTCAAGCAGTTGAAGGACAGGCTCAAGTCATTCCCTGGCTCCTATTACTCCGATCTCAAGGCGGCGCTGCCCGGCATCTTCATGGTTCTCGACGCTGCCTTCGACGATCCGGCCAACATCGTTCGCCCCATGTTCTTTGCCATCGACCACGCCATCGCCGCCGCTCACGTCGCGCTGGACTATGCGATCGTCAGGGCCACCATTCCGGCCGGGGTCTCCTCCAATTGCGGCGAACCCGGAAAGACAAGCAGAGAACGCCTGCTCGACCATGAATGCGAACTCATCAATCTGCTGGGCACCATGTCCTGGAAATCCCTGCGCGCGGCCACCACGCTGGTTCAGGAGATGCGCGAGGATATCTACGAAATCGACGTCCTCAACGAGATCGAGAAGACGAGAGAGGACGGCACAAAGCGAGTAGCAGTGCTCTTCGACACGCAAAAGGCGCGCCCCTACCTTCCGGTCTACTTCTCCGTCGACTTCGACGATCCCCGCTTTTGCGGCGCCGCGGCGCTCAGCAGGATGGACTTCAAGTGGAGCTTCCCCGGAGGCCTGACGGAAGAGGGTTCAAGAGTCTGCCACTACTTCCTGGGAAACGAGCCGTTGGAGATCGACCCCCAGGAAAAGGAGTCCCGAGGCAAAAAATCAGGAAGAAGACACTTCCGGATAAAGAGTGGCAGGAAGGTCAAGATCGTGCTCGCCGTGCAAAGCCACAAGAACCTCGATGCCGCCAAGACCATCGAAAGCGTCCTTGAGATCCAGCCGCCCAAGCCGCATGAGGCTTCGCGCGCATTTGCCGAGGCAGTGCGCTTTCTCATCGCGTTTGGCGTGGCCCTGGCGGGTCTGGAGGCCGGCGCATTGAATCAGCTTGCAAAGCTCGACTTCTTCCCCGCGACTCTTGCAGTAGTAGCCTTAGGCTTCGGCGCGGACTCCATCAAAAACCTCTTGACGCAAGCGCCGAAGAAAAACGGATCAGCCGCGTGGTGGTGCAGTCTTCGATTGGCCGGTCATTTGCCCGGCTAGTCGAGTCGTGGTGCACAGTGTGTCTCTAAGTCGACACCCCAGCCCTGCTGCCCATTAGCTACTCTTTATTGCTGACGCCCTGGCGAAGAATATCTCGGGTTTCCTGAAGAACAGGCTCCGGATACGGCTTAGGTTGTTGCGAATAGAGTTGCTCGATAAGTCGATCGAGTCGCACAGATTCTGCGTGGTTTAATTTCAGATTGCCCACCAGGCCTTGTTCAACAACGTACAACAGTTGGCCGTCGGCCTTGTCGAATCGGGGGTCAAGCACAAGTTTGCGCACTACGCCGGAAAAACTAACAACCATTTCGCGTGATGGGCCTGCGATGCCAATATCGGGATCGGGCGGTTGGGCGAAGATCCAATCGATAATCTGGTCATCAAACTTACCCTTCCATCCGCTCGCGTTTAGAGAACCGAAGGACCCCATCGCCTTGCCATCGATTTGCAAATGCCTATCGCTGGCGAGAATGGCCTCAACAAGAGGTTGGTAGGAACCGTCCGGAATGGAACGCGCCAGCGCCTCCTGCGCTTCAGGTGAACGATAGAATCGATTGAGAATTTTAGGCAGCATTGACTCCCCGTAGACATCCCATCGGGCCAATTGGACATCCCCAGCGCTGGGCCAGAGCAACTCGGCCACATCGAGAATTGAATCCGCTTCCTGCGGATAGAGGTTCGCAGCGGCAATGAACCACAATTCAGGAGAAGCGGCGATCCGCGGATTTTTGCTTGTTCCGAGTTCGAGAAGAGTCTTTGCATCTGCTTCGGTCAACAAGTCTTTTGCGTGAGTTAGAAGAAAGTTGCCTAATTCTGAAGCGTGCCCATACGTGCTGCTGTTCATGGCAAGAGCACTATCAAGGCCAGCCGCTCGAAGGTCCGGATCGGAAACCGAAGGATCGCCGCGCAAGGCCTGAAGCACGTCCTCGCGCTTAAGCTGTCTTGCTGCGTCCAAGAGCTCCTGACCGGAATACCCGGTAAACTTTTGGTCCAGTCGATTACTGGTCCCTGCTCCGATCCATAAAATGGTCAATTCGCGGTCAGGTGAAGGCAGACGCTGAATTTGTTCCCTGGCCACGGAGGCAAAAGGCGGATGGAGAAACTGCCAAAGGAACCAGCTGGCACAGTAATCGTGGTTGGCATGAACTGCCCAGTATTGATCGAAATCACTCGCGCTCGGCATTTCCACCAGGCGCAAGACTGCCCCTGAAACCGTTTGCGGCGTGAACCGTGAGGGTGTGAAGTTATCGGTAGGGAGCGTGGTGATTACGTCGAAGGTCGGACTTGCATCATGCACCAGGGGAGCCAAATCGTGTTGTAGCCGTGGGTCTCCCTTGGCCACAAGCGCACCGGCGGCCAGGGTGCGGACTCTGGCATCTTTGTCCTTTAGGAGAGACAAGAGAAACGGGACAGGATAATCGGCATTGATCAGGGCATGGTATTCCGGCGTTCCAGGCGTGGCCGGTTTCCCAAAGGCAACGTCCACCCTCATGTCCATGCGCGGACCAAATACATGCATCTGGTGCATGTAGTCTTCCTCGGCAAAGAACATGCCATCGGGCGGAAATGCCCGAAGCTTTGCGGCAACGTCCGCAAATTTTTCTCGCCCGTCGGTTGAAGTTTGCGCGGGACAAACCGGCGCCAGCAGGTTGAGCGAGACGGCGCAAGCCAACAAGAGGCTGATCCACGGGGACCTGACCTCTTCGTGATTCCATCGAACAGAGGTATTGAACCGATTCTTCAGCGCAACGCGGCAATCAATAAGCGTGCAACTCCCGAACACCTTGCACCTCCGACTGAATAATCTGAAGCATTGCCTTGGATGACTACCTGTTTGACGCAAATTGTTGGCAGACGGCACCACATTGTTGTCACCTATTCCCTCGCACGCCCTCCAGCTTCGTAACGGTCACGCTAAGCCTCTTTTGCATTGATGAGCGCAGGCAACATGCGCTTTGTCAAGGTCGTGGGCGATTTGTCGGCAATCTGGAGATTGCACCAATTCCCGGTGCCACAGGTCCTTCGCACTTGGGAACTGCGAGGGGATGAATCTCAAGCCGAAGGAACCCGCCCCATCGCCTAGCCCGCCTTGAGCTAAGTCGAAAGGTGGCGGGAGACGAAGAACTTCAAATCGCTAAGCCGAAGGCCTCTGGCCGCACCGCAAGGTGGCTTGCAGATAATTACCGACGCCCGGCGCACAATCTATCCATGGGATTCACTTCCAGCCGATGCAAGCTGAGACCGGTTGTCCAGAGTCCGGATCAATGCGTCAGAATCACAGAATTCCGTAAGATAGGCCCGTAACTTCTTTGGTATCAATATTCTGCGTCCTAACCCCAGCAGAATGAAGAATTTAGAGCGAAGAGAATTCTGTATATTACTGAAAACAGATATTTTATCCACAGGATACCGGGGGGACGGTCTTGCCCCTGTCCACTACTCTTCTTGAGCCTTTTCAATCAGAATTGTGCCCGTTCGTTAACGCCTGTGCACAGCTGCTCATCAGCGCATCGCTGCGATAAGCTGAAAAGCAGGAGATCGTCCACGAACCATGACAGCTTCCCCATGCAAATACTCGACCCTTGCCGTTCATGCCGGCCAATATCCCGACCCCCAGACCGGCGCCGTGAACGTGCCCGTCTACCTTTCCTCGACCTTTGAACTCACCGGCATCGGCACCGACCGTGGCTGGGACTACTCGCGCGCCGGCAACCCCACCCGCGACCGCCTTGAAGAGGCGCTGGCGGTTCTCGAAGGCGGTCACAGCGCCCACGCCTTCACCACCGGCATGGCAGCCATCTCGGCCCTCGTGGCCATGCTGCGCGCCGGCGACCACCTCATCTGCTCAAAGGATGTATACGCCGGCACGGTTCGCCTCTTCGACCGCATCGTCTCGGGCTACGGCATCGAGATCGAGTACGTCGACACCAGCAACCTCGCGGCCGTCGAAGCCGCCATCAAGCCAAACACAAAGCTGATTCACATCGAAACGCCGAGCAATCCGCTGATGGTTCTCACCGACATTGCCGCCGTCAGCCAGATCGCCCACGCCAAAGGCGTCGAGGTCAGCGTGGACAACACCTTCCTCTCGCCGGTGCTGCAAAGCCCGCTGGCGCTGGGCGCGGACATCGTCATGCATTCGACGACCAAGTACCTCAACGGCCACTCCGACGGCCTGGGCGGCGCGCTGATCGGCTCCAAGCCCGAACACAAGGAGCGCTTCCTGCTGGTGCAGAAGGCGGCTGGCGGAGTCATGTCGCCCTTCGAGTGCTTCCTGGTGCTGCGCGGCATCAAGACCCTGCCATTGCGCATCAAGCAGCACGAGGAGAACGGCCGCGCCGTCGCCGAGTTTCTCTCCACGCATCCCAAGGTCAGCAAGCTCGCCTATCCCGGCCTGAAGACCCATCCGCAGTACGATCTGGCCGTCAAGCAGCAGCGCGGCTTCGGCTCCATGATGAGCTTCGAGCTCGAGTCGCGCGAGGCCGCCGGCCGCTTCCTGGCGGCGATCAAGATCTTCTTCAGCGCGGAGTCGCTGGGCGGCGTCGAGTCGCTGGCCTCGCACTCGGCCACCACCACGCACGGCTCGGTGAGCGAAGAGGTGCGCGCATCGATGGGGATTACGCAGGGCCGCGTCCGCCTCTCCATCGGCATCGAGGACAAGGAAGACCTGATCGCCGACCTCGAGCAGGCCTTGGCGGCGGCGTAAGTCCCCCGCCAGGGTAAAGGCAGCGAAGTTCGCGCGCAAATATCACCGACCGGCGTGGAGACCGGTGGGTATAATTGCACAAGTTTCTGCCGAAAAAATGGAATCGAGGCACGATGAGCGATGAGTTGCTGGCGGATGGCCTGAAGATCAGGAGTAGTTTGCAATGGGTGGCAATCATCCGGTGGATGATAGTCGCAATGCTACTGGGGACCGCCGCGAGCGCCCCCGCCAAGCAAAATGATGCGTTGAGCGCCAAGGTGATCGCTTGGGCCAATGAGAACATCGGTCCATACCATCAGTACCACGAGTTTGCGCAGACCAGGCAGCACCCCGAGGTGCCGGTTCCGCCGCAGGTTGATCCACCCTGCCATCTCTGCGGCGATACCACTGAGACCCAGGGAGAGAAGCAGGTGGCCGAGTGGGTCGCGAAGGCACAGGAGCCGGAACATACCTATATGAGTGGGCTGTTGGGTATGGGCCATTTCGTGGCAGAACTGGAATCCGAAAAGCTGGGCACTCTGTCTCCAGAAGCGGTCAAGGCACTGAGCCAGTTCGAAAACAGCGATGCCTTCATGAGTGATGCGGTCGCTATCGCCGGCGAACTCGTCAATTTGAAAGCCGACCCGATGGTGCGACGGTACGGTAAGGATCCGACACGGGCGTATGCCGGCATCAACTTTATCCTCGCTGCGGGCAAAACGCTGGCGTTGCTGGGCGGGCACAACGACGGCTCCGATCAGCTGCTACAGGATGCGGCGACCTGGGAGAAAGCGGTCGCGGACAAGATCAATAGAGATGTCTTAAGTGGGCACAACTACAACCTGTGCCCAGTGTATATGCAGATTATCCGCTCGGTGGAACAGCTCGGCGGGCCGTCGACAGATATCGACTTCTACATGTGGAAGGTGCAGAAGATGAAGGATCTGTTGAATTTCAACCTGAATATGAAACTGCAGGTGGCGATCGACGACACCGACGGATCGCATATGCACGCGACGTGGGCGGGGAAGGCCAAGTTCAAGATCAATCTCGAGCTTTTGAACGGTTGTTACACGCCCATCTTCGACGACGAGGCGAAGATGGCGGTCAATGTCAGCAACTGGGACATGATCAATGTCGAAACCAATTCGGATGGAGGCACGGAAATCATCCCTGTGCGACTGACCAGCCCTCACTCTTACGACGTCACCCTTGGTACGCCCCAGTTGAACCTCTGCGACCCGGAGCCGATCTTTCAGATTCCGCTCTCAAATTTGAATTATCCGCCTGAAGAGGTCACATCGAAGGGGCGCAGCTCGAAAACCGCCCTCCTCGGCCAATTCCTTTCGGCCGTTGTCACCGCCAATGAGGTCAACTCAGCGGCAACCAACGCCGTCACCGGCCAGCGTCCTTCGCTGCCCGACGAGGACTCGAACTCGCAGGCTTCCAACTCCTCCTCAGATTCCGGCACATCGGAAATGGACCAGGACGAGAAGTTGATTCAATCGCATGACGGAGACACCACCTGGCTCATGTCGCCCGCGGGTCAGGCAGTCATTGCCCATATGCAGAAGCAGGCCCTCCAGACCACGCAATCCAAAATAGCCGATGCGGGCGTAGTGGTTCCCAATGCGTCGACCTTTGAAGCACTGGCGGCGTCGATAGCCAGCGCTCATCTGCCTTGGACCAATGGACAGGCGGAGCCGGTGAACAAGACGCTGCATGTAAAAGAGGACAACACAGACATTACGCTAACCATCAGCGTGGAGCAGGCATCGCAATAGGCAGTCGCCTGGCGGCTGTGCGATGCTGAAGGCCTATGGAGAAGAGCAAGGAAGTTGAGCGCAAGGACGCTGGTAACGGACGGGTGGTTTTGGCTATCGACACCTGCGGCCCCACCGGCACGGTGGCGTTGGGCTGCCTTTCCGGCCAGGCTGTCGAGATCCTCGGCCAGATTGAGCTCGAAGGACGCAACTACTCGGCAACGTTGGTCACTGCGGTCGGCGAACTGTTGACGCGATCTGGGGTGCAACTGGGCCAGCTCCATGCAATCGTGGCCGTCAGCGGTCCCGGCAGCTTCACCGGCGTCCGCGTCGGTTTGGCCGCGGTGAAGGGACTTGCCGAACCCTCGCAGATCCCCGTCGTCGCTGTTTCGCGACTGGAGGTTCTGGCCGCAAAATCCGGCGTGCCGTCGGCGGCTCTCGATGCCCATCGCCACGAAATCTTCCTGCGGATGGGCGCGGCTGGCGAGCAGGGCATGGAACTCCTCGCCGGAGCCCATGAGCTCGCAACCATCTCTCCGCCGCCACAAGTCGCCCTCTGCGACGAAGCTGCCGCCGAGCTGCTTGGCTCGGCTTGGCCCGCTACAGAACTCATCCGCACCGCGCCACCTACCGCCGCCGACGCTCTCTCGCTCTGCGCGCCGCGCGTGGCAGCCGGGGAGTTCGCCGACCTGGCGCTGCTCGACGGCCATTATCTTCGCCGGAGCGATGCTGAGATCTTCGGGACAGAGGATTCCGCCAAGCCAGCCCCGGCAGCGCAGCACCCATGAATCCCGCAAGCACAGTCCGAATCCGCCGCATGGTCCCGCCCGACCTCGGCCGTGTCGTCGAAATCGAGCAAAGTCTCGCGGCAGCCCCGCATTGGCGCCCCTCTGCCTACCGCGCCGCCGTGGACCCCGAAGCCATGCCCCGCCGCATTGCCCTGGTGGCCGAGGAAACCAGCCTCGGCGTCATCGCCGGCTTCGTCATAGCCTGCCTGATTTCGCCCCAATCTGAGCTGGAAACTATCGCTGTCGATGCAGAGTTCCAACGTCGCGGTTTGGCCCGGAAGCTCTTCGCCGCACTTGCTGCCGAACTCCGCTTAGCCCACTCGGAAGACATTTTTCTGGAGCTCCGCGTTTCCAACCGCCCGGCACTGTCCCTCTACCAGAGCCTCGGCTTCGTTGAAACCGGCCGCCGTCCGCGCTACTACCATGATCCGGTTGAAGATGCGGTCCTGATGCGCCTGCCGCTCTGAAGTCTTCGCCGTTTCGCTTGGCATGTTTTACCGCAAAATTCCACAATCCTGGTTACCTGCGGTTCATTTTGGGCTTGCGGTTTGTCTCGTCGCGGCGATATATGTAAATGAACGTTAATAATTCGGGGGTGCTCGATGGACGAAATACAGAACTCCTCGCTGAGCGAAGAAATTAATCGCCTGCATGCCGAACATCACAACTACGCTCAGCGGCTGGAAGAACTGCTCCAAAAACCCTACCTCTCCACAGAGGAACAAATCGAGGAAGTTCGCCTGAAGAAGCTCAAGCTGCACGCCAAGGATCTGATCTTCGACCTGGAGCGCAGGGCGGCGGTTCCCGCCTAGAGTCTTCGGGCAGAAAAAGGGGTATGCAGGTGAAGCGACTGGGCGCC
This sequence comes from uncultured Acidobacteriaceae bacterium, assembly GCA_963843625.1. GTDB lineage: Bacteria > Acidobacteriota > Terriglobia > Terriglobales > Acidobacteriaceae > Telmatobacter. The sequence goes on along the minus strand of CAWJLK010000005.1, from coordinate 63,057 downwards.
GGCTTCGACGGCCTCAGCGCGTCTGGTGTGCTTCGTATTCGGAGTTCAGTTGAAGCGGCAATTCTGAGGGCCTGGGCTCGGGAACCGCGGCGACCGTCTCGGGCGATAGAAGGTAGTCCCGGCTCGCAGACTTCTTCCGGACCTCGTGTTGTCCTGGGAGTTGTTTCGCGGCCTTGGCAGCCAGCCAAGCTTCCTTTGTCATCTTCTGGCGAGCGTAGATTTCCGAGAGCGTTCCATACGAGATGGCGTTTGGACTCAAGCGCACCAGATGTTCGGCCTCCTCTTGAGCCTCCTCGAATTGCTTTGTTTCGTTGTACAGGCCGGCGAGATTCTTCCGGGCCAGAACATGGTCCGGGTTCAACTCGGTGACGATCTCGTACGCTTCGATGGCGATCGCTCTTGAGTTCAATCCGAAGTCGTGGATCAATCCCAGCTCAAGGAGCGCATCGACGAAACTCGCGTCTCTGGCAATGCATTGCATGTAAAGAGAAGAGGCCTTTTCCAACAGTTCGTTCCGCACATTCATCTTGAGAGTTGTCCTGAGGAAATTCGAGGTTGAAGTCTCTTTCTTGATCCCCAGGTATGCGTAGCATCTGCCCAGCAAATAGCAGCCGTATGCGCTGATTTCAAGAGTGGTGGGCCTCTCCGCCAGCCGTTGTATGTTGACTCCCAGCTCACGAATGATCTCGTCGTATTTATTCTTTCGGGCGGCGAATGTCTTCAGCAGCATCAAGCCGCACGCGGCATCGGCAAGGCCGCCGGACAATGCAAGGTTCATTTTGTCCCATGCTGTCCTGCCGTCCTGCTCCCTGAGTGAATTGATCGCTTCGCAGAATCTCTGTTTGGCTAGACCTGCAGCAAGTCCTTCCATGGCCGCTCCTGTTGCTATTTCTGCGTTTTCGATTCCGCTGAATGCGGAAACGATGCAGCCAAGAGGCTCTATCTCTCAACGGGGTCCCAGCGGTGGGTCTCTGGTCGCTCGGATCGAAATACGAGCCGTCCTTCGTGCTGCACGCAAGGCAAGAAATGAAGCGAATCTGCGCGCGGCCCATCCAGGGCAGCGCAGAAAAGTGTAACCTGCGTAGATTGTACATCCGCTGAAGAATCTCGAAATGGACTCTCTCCCTCCAAGCCGGATTCGCGCGAGCCGGATGCTCCCAAGCTATCCAACGCGCGGAATCACCGTATAATCGTTTGGGACTATGGTTCGTGACGGTTACATCTACGGTTTGAGCCTGCTGGCGGTCGCGGCAGTGCTGGCGTGGGCCACAGGCAACTGGGCGTGGAGCATCGCGCCTCTGCTTCTTGCGGCCTTTTTCCTCTGGTTCTTCCGCGATCCTGAGCGGGCGATCCCCTCCGGATCACGGCTTGATTGTCTCGCCAGGAGACGGCTTGGTCACCGAGACGGCCGCCATCGTTACCCCGGACGGGCCGCGGCAGCGCATTAGTATCTTTCTCAGCGTCTTCGACGTGCATGTGAACCGTTCGCCCATCGCCGGCGTCCTTAAGAGCGTCCATTACCAAAAGGGCAAGTATCTGAACGCCATGAATCCCGACTCTGCCGACCAGAACGAGCAGAATGTCGTCACCGTGAGCGGCGAGGGCATTGAGATTACCTTCAAGCAAATTGCCGGCTTGCTGGCCCGGCGCATCGTCTTCAACCTGCGCGAGGGCGACACGGTCCAGCGTGGTCAGCGTGTGGGCCTCATCAAGTTTGGTTCGCGTGTGAACGTGCTGTTGCCCGCCGATGCCGAACTCCGCATCAAAGTGGGTCAGCGCGTCAAAGGCGGTTCCAGCGTGCTGGCGGCAATCAAGCCCTGCGCCGGCCGGGAGAGACCGCCTCATGAATCACCGCGACCCCGCACTCGCAAAGGCCAAGGCGCGGGCTCAGTTGCGCCGCGGCATGTTCCTGCTGCCTTCGCTGTTTACCGTGGGAAACATCGCCGCCGGCTTCTTCTCGATCACCCAGACCATTGCGGCCATCGGCGGCGTCGGCGACGCGCATACGCACCTTGACTGGGCGGCCATCGCCATCATCTTCGCGATCCCGTTTGACGCGCTCGACGGCCGCATCGCCCGCATGACCAATACCTGCAGCGACTTTGGTAAAGAACTGGATTCGCTGGCCGACGCTGTCACATTTGGCGTCGCACCAAGCCTGCTGGCGCTCATCTGGGGATTCCATTTTCTGCCCGAGTCCATCAACCCTGAGCTGCACGACAACCTGGTCCATGTGGGAAGCTTCATCTGTTTTCTATTTCTCATCGGCGGGGTCTCGCGGCTGGCGCGCTTCAACATCAGCCACGACGCACAACCGCGCAATCCGGGGCGGCCCGATCGCAAGTACTTCGTTGGCATGCCCATTCCCGCCGCGGCAGGAATGCTGGCCGCGACCGTCCATCTTTGCTACGGCTATCCGGTCGAGGCCTGGTGGATCGCCATCATCTGGCTGGCGATCGTTGGCGCCAGCGGCTTCCTCATGGTCAGCACCTGGCGATTCTGGTCCGGAAAGGAACTCAGCCTATCCCGCCGCCATCCACGCCAGGTTCTGATTCTCATCGCATTTGTGCTGTTTGTGATCTTCAGGTTCTCGCAGGTGGTGCTCTTTGCCTGGGCTCTGGTCTACATGTTCTCCGGCATCTGGGCGCGGGCAGCCTACTCATGGCAGCGCCGGCGCCGCTGGCGGCTCAGCGGCCCGCGCTCTCCTCTTCACGAACCGGCCTCGGCCGATCCGGAGCCGTTCAATCGCGGCTGATCTCCCTTATCGAATCAATTCAACCAAAGGACGCTTGTGTACAAGATCGCCATTGCCGGAGCCTCTACCCTGGTGGGCCGGGAGTTGAAGGAAGCCCTGTCGGAATCGCCCCTTGCGGCGGCTAGTTTTGTGCTGCTCGACGAGGATGAAGTCCAGGGCAAGTTGGATCAGGTGGGCGACGAGGTCACCTTCGTCCAGGCCATCGCTCCCGACGCATTCGAGCGCATCGACTTCACCTTCTTTTGCGGGACTGAAGAGCTCACCCGCAAGCACTGGCGCGAGGCTCTCCGGGCCGGTTCCACTGTTTTGGATCTCTCCGGCGCTCTCGATCAGGAGAGTGGTGTCGTGGTGCGTGCGCCCTGGCTCGGCTTTGAAGTGGCTGCGGTGGATCTGTTCACCCCTGCCGTCGTCCCCGCCCACCCCGCGGCTCTGGCGCTCGCGCTGGTGCTCGAACGGCTCCAGCAGGCCGCCCCGGTTCGTTTCGCGGCCGCCACACTCCTCGAGCCGGCCAGCGAGTTTGGCAGGGCAGCGCTCGATGAGCTGCACCAGCAAACTGTCAGCCTGCTCAGTTTTCAAGGAATGCCACGCAATCTTTACGATACCCAGGCGGCTTATAACCTGCTCTCCGGCTTCGGCGAGGCGGCCAAAGTCAGCCTGCGCGCAGGCGAGGCACGGATTCGCCGCCATTATGCAGCGCTCTCAGCCGGCCGCTGGCCCGCTCTGGCGCTGCATGTCGTTCATGCGCCCGTCTTCCACGGCCATACTTTCTCAATCGCCGTGGAGTTGGAGCGGCCTGTCGAGATCTCCGCTCTCGAAGAATCCTTGAGCGGCGGTCACATTGACCTGGTCCTCGAAGACACCGATTCGCCCTCCAACCTTGCCGCCACTGGCCAGAACGACGTGCTGGTCCGGCTGCGGCCAGAGCCGAATACAGCGCCGGGCGTCAACAATCCCACGCTGGTCTCCCGCTTCTGGCTTTGGGCCGCCTCTGATAACCTACGCCTCCAGGCGCAGAACGCCGTCGAGTGCGCTCTGGACCTGCGCCGTCTCCGCCCGCAGGGAACAGTGCAGTAAGCGGAACACTCCATCGGGAAGAATGATCTTACGGTTTCGCCGGCACCTTAGGCGGATCGGTAATGTACTCATCTCCGGCCCGCGCCACAATCTGCTTGCGGCGATCGTCCAGCAGCTTCAGTTGTTTCGTCAGCGCGATGAACTCCTGCTTCTGCTCGGCCGTCAGCGGCGTTGCAGGCGTGTTCTTCTTGGTCAGCTCGTCCAGCTTCGCTTGCAACACCGGCATCTCGCGGTCGATCAGCACAGGACGAATCACTGCGGTTTTTGCGCGGCCTCTGGCCAGGTCGTTGCGATTGTTCTCGCCCCACACCGGCAGCACACCCACATGGCCGACTTCGACGCGCACACCGGCCGGCCCGTAGTCCTTGCGGACCGCTGAAAATAGCCCGATCATTTCGTCGCGCGGGTCGCCATCCTTGTCGGGCATCAGCCCGTCCACATAGGTGCGCGACTGGTTCGAGAGAAAATTCCCCAGCGAATAAAAAATCACAGCATCGCGACCGTCCTGAGTCCTGTAGGTCTCGACCGGCTGCAGCACATGCGGATGGTGGCCCACGATCACCGACGCTCCAGCCTCCAGCATCTTGTGCGCCGTCTCTACATCCTCTGGGCGCGGCGCAGGCGCGTACTCGGTGCCCCAGTGAATCGAAACCACCAGCAGATCGCACTGACTGCGCGCTTTTTTGATAGCTTCGAGCACTCCTGCCTCGTCCTCGCCCGGCGCTCCGCCCGACTCGTTCGGATAGGGAAAGAAGTTCACATGCGGCAGATCGTCTTTGTCGGGATTGCGATTGCCGTTGAGCCAGCGAGTCATTCCCAGCCAGCCAACCTTGATTCCATTGGCCTCGACAACGACAGGCTGCCAGCTCTGATCTTTGCTGTCGCCCGTGCCGACGAAGAGCAGCCCTTCGGCCTTCAGATGTTCGCGCGTCTCGGCGAATCCCACCCAACCCTGGTCCATCATGTGGTTGTTTGCCGATGAAACGATCTTGATGCCGTTGGCCTTGAGTGCGTCGATCAGCGCAACCGGCGCGTCAAACATGAACGGCTTCGACCCATGTGAGTGCGCGGGAGCTACCGGAGTCTCCAGATTTACAAATCCGAAGTCGGCCCCTTTGAAAACATCGGCGACATCGGAGAAGAGCGCGCCCCAGCCCTGAACGCCCTCACCCGCTGCGGCTGCGGCGGCGCGCACCGGCTCATGGGGAATCACATCGCCAGCCACGGCAAAACTCACTTGCGCCAAATCGTGCGGATAAGGAACGACCACGGCTGCGAGGCGGTTCGAGTGGCGACTGATCAGCAAGGCAGGCGCAGCGGCCAGCAGGACAACCGCGAGGCTCGCCAGACGCCAGTGCCTGCGCAGCAGAGAGCCAAGCTCCGACGCCGCGTGAAGCGAACCAGTTGCCAATTGCCGCCCGTTTGCCATTGCTCGACCCGTTGGCTGCGCCACTCGAAGCACCTCTTCCCGCCTGCAAAATCAATCGCAATCAGGATACAGGTTCAGCGCGTCGGATTTCTTTGACCTGAGTTTGTAGATTGCCGCGCGCTGTGGCGGAGGCTGGAAGCTCTTCTTTTTTGAGGCAAAAACAGGGGAAAATGCGCTCAAAAACGGCATTTTTGGGCCGAAAATGGGGCAAAATCGACCGTTTTTATGATTACTTATTGGTGAATATCAATGCTGTAAAATATTGATTTATATAATGTTATAAGCAGAATGTCCGTCAGAAAAGCGGCCTCGACAGGCCAGGGGGGGTGGGGGGTGGGTCAGAAATCAGGGATCAGAGAACGGAGATCAGTTTTATGACGATCTCCTGGCAGTTTCCATTGTGCGTCGGGGAACCGCAATTATCTGCAACCACCTTGCGGTGGGGCAGACGATAGAAGGGAGGGTGAATCTGCACACATTGTATTCTTGAACCCATGAAAGATGCTGCGAAGTCTGATGGCTTGGCTTTGGCGGAATGTACGCTCCACTTGAAATGCGGCCAGCGCTCTGGAGACCTTCTCTGCCGCGTTTCCTTTGATCTTAATCGCAACAACGTAATTGTCATTGAAACGCTTGAGTCCGCGGCAGCGAGTTTTTCGGCATTCGGGTTTGACGACTCGTTCTACGTTTCAAGTCCGACGATCAGCGAGCCTATCGAGTGTTTCGTGAGTTCGGCTCCATGGGACTCGAATGGTGAACTCAAGATAAGACTCATACCCAAGCAGGACTACATTTTCGTGAATCAATCCCGTCCCCTCGCCCGCGTGGTTGCAGGGGTGGTTAATTTGGGTCACTACGAACACAACAAGGGGTTCATTTCGCATCAGTTCAGGTTGTCAGATTGCACATGGACTATCGACTTCACACCCGCTCACGAACCCATTCTCCAATACCCGCCGCTAATTCAGAGCTCGGAGTACTTCTTCACCCATCAAATCGAGTTAAAGAAGACAGATGGTTCGTTCTTTTCTGCAACTGACGCCCGCGAACAACTGAACGTGTTGTGCAAATTCTTATCATTCTGCCATGGGTTCTGGGTATCGACCGCCCTTGCATGCGGAATTGACGAGGAGGGGGCTGTTGCGATGGAAGAATGGGGTATCCGTCGGGTTAGTCCTTGGCACAGAGGGATGAACTGGCTCGATGAGAATAACGGGCATTGCATGGTTGAAGTGTGTACCGCTGTTCATCGAGCGGATGAAGGATCTGGATTGGTGCGCGACCATTGATCAGGCGATCTATTGGAACCACCGCTCAGAAACGACCTTTGTAGGACCGGACGGTGGGTGCATTCTCCTTCAGACGGTTCTTGAACGGTTAGCTTGGCAGTTTTTCGTCATAGATAAGAGGTCACTTTCCGAGGACGGCTTCTCAAGACTCCCTGCAGCGGATCAACTAAGATTACTTGCATCTGCCTGCTCAATTCCACTCGAAATCCCCGTCGAGGCTCACACAGAGCTTACAAAAGGCGGCGAGGGAGTTCAATTGGAACGATCGGGCCCAGGCGTTTGTCGAGATCAGGAATACGACTCGTACATCCTCCCAAGAAAAAAGGAAAACAGGAAAAGAGATACCCGTATTATGAGGCCTATCTGCCTCAGGTAAATGGTATCTTGATCTCGTGATTCTGAGTGCCTTGGCAAGTATCAAGGTGCTCTATGCCAAATCGACAGGATCCCTCGCTGGGTAGGTGACGTTGAGCGCGTTCCATGGGCTTCATGATTGTCTTGAGCCGCTTTGCGATGGCATTGCCTGAACGCGGCTAGCGCCGCGTGGATTGATTTCAAAAAGTTGATGGACGGATTACTTATGCGGGGGTTGAAACCCCCGCCTCCCTCTGAATCAGCTTTTAGCTTGGCCCATTGCAGTCTGGCCCAAAATGCCCCCAAAAAAACAAAGACGCCAGGGACCGAAGTCTCTGGCGTCTTAATGGCGGTGAACCCGCAGGTTCCTTGAACCACACATCGTCCCGTTCAGCCTTCCGACACGTCTCCGGGTTGCCCCGTACTGCGAGTCTTCAAGCTGGGCCGGCGATGGAGTTTCGAGTTGCCCCGATCCTCGCATCCTTCGGCGGCTCCGTAAGCCAAGCGCCGGGTTGCCCCGTCTCTTTGCTTCTCCAGCTCCGCCTTCGATGTCTCTTCGGGTTGCCCCGAATTCGACATCTTCCGGCTTGCCTACGGCCGATCTCCGGGTTGCCCCGAATTTCGACCTTCCGGCTTGGCCTTGGGCTCAGTCTCCGGGTCGCCCCGTCTACCGCGCCTTCTGGCCTGCCTCGGGAATCAGTCTCCAGGTTTCCCCGAATCCTCTTTCCCTTGGCCTCACCGTTGGATGGATCTTCTGAGTTTCCTCTGAATTTCGCACCCTCCAGCGGTACCGCTTCTGCGTCTTCGGAGCGCTCCGAATCCTGCGTCTACGGCTGGGCCGATGATGACTCCCCGGCTCGACTCGAACTTTGCATCCTCGGTCCTAGGCCGCGGATGAATCTTCGTGTCCAATCGGGTCTTGCACGCTCCTGCTCGGCTCTCAACGCACGCTCAATCTCATTTGGCCTTCCTCCGCCGTAGCCGGCTACAGCTTCGGATTGCCGCCTTCGATCAAATCCTGCATCGTCCTGCCTGCCCGGAACTGCGTTTCCAATTCCCTGCAAGGTCACCAACTGGATGGAGAGTAGGCCGACTCGATCTGTGGATTCAAGTGCAAAAAGAGACAAAACCTGTGGATTTCACCAGTTGTGGTGCATGAATCGGAAAATCGTCCGCCAAAAGGCGTGATTCCGAGGGAAATCTACGGAGAGCATCGCTCAGGGGCTAAAGCCCGCGTTCATTATGCGGCGCTTGCGGCACGACTGAAGTCGTGCCCTGACGCTTCTTGAGGCTCCAAGAGAGTTTTTTCCGCAGCCTGTGAAGTCGCCTGCCCTGACGCCTCTGGAAGAACCGACGGAGTTTTTCTCCAGCAGCCTGGGAAGCCTCCTGCTTTTTCCGGCCAGGCGATCTACAACGGTAGTACCAGCCAATGCCGAGCGCTCGATCTGCCTTTCGCGTCTATCCGTTACCAGAACAGTCGGCGGAAGCTGATAGGCTGGACTCTGAGAAGCATCCCCTGGGGGCATCCGGGCCACCTGACCCGGCAGTACGAATCATGGCAGAGTTCGTCATCAAACTGGCCGATGAGCGCGGCCGCGTGCAGGAGCAGGTGCAGATCGGCGGCCACCGCCGAGGAGCTGCGCGCCCGCTTTGTCCATGCCGGCTACCACGTCTTTTCCGTCAAGGCGCGCGCCGGCTTCGGCGGCCTCAAGCGCCGCAAGGTCAAGCTCGAGCCGTTTCTCATCTTCAACCAGCAGTTTCTTACCCTGATCCGCGCCGGCCTGCCCATCCTCGGCTCGCTTCAGATGCTGGGCAAGAATCCAGAAGAACGCCCACTTTGCGGCCAGCTGGACGACGTTGCACCCGCGTCAAGAACGGCGAGTCGCTCTCCGCCGCCTTCGAGGCGCAGAGCGGCTTCCCGATCATGTACACCACCACCCTGCTGGCCGGCGAGCGCTCCGGCAACCTGCAGGAGGTGCTCGAACGCTACGTCAGCTTCCAGCACGTCTCGCTCACCTTCCGCAAAAAGCTGATGGCTCGCTCATCTATCCCGGCGTGCTGCTGACGCTGGTCTGCGGGCTGATGATCTTCATGTTCACGGTGGTGGTGCCGCAGTTCGCCGTGCTCTACGACCAGCTCGGCAACAAGCTGCCCGCCATGACCATGGACCTGCTGACTTCGGCAAATGGATGCAGCACAACATCCTCTGGATCTGCTGGCGATGGCTGTCGGCGGTCTTCGGCGTCTATCGCTTCTCCATCACCGAGCGCGGGCCGCGACTTCATCGACGGCTTCCGCGTCAAGCTGCCCGTCTTCGGCAAGATCTGGCTCAAGTATCAGGTGGCGCTCTTTGCGCGCACGCTCTCCACGCTGCTCACCGGCGGCCTGCCGCTGGTGCCGTCGCTTGAAACCGCGGCCCGCTCCATCTCTTCGCGCCGCGTCTCCAAGGCCGTGATGTCGTCGATCGTCACCGTGCGCGAAGGCAAAAGCCTGGCCGATTCGCTGACTCAGACCAAGGTCTTTCCCGACCTCGCCGCGGAGATGATCGCCGTCGGCGAGCAGACCGGCGCACTGCCGCAGATGCTCAACTCCGTGGCCGAATTCTTTGAGGAAGACGTGGCCACCGCCCTCGCCGCCGCGCTGGCGCTCATCGAGCCCGCCATCCTCATCATCATGGGCGTCGTCGTCGTCTTCATTCTCATCTCGCTCTACCTGCCCATCTTTTCGCTGGGCACAGGCGAGCGGAGGTCAGGGGTAAACCATGGCTGAGACCACCGTCCTTGCGATTCCGCTTCCCGCCGGTGCGCGGACGAGCGCGCCCAGGCCGAAGCCGCTGGCCGCGCGCTATCACGCCGAGTTCGTCGACCTGAAGAACTTCAAGATTCAGCACGACCTGCTGCGCACCGTGCCGGTCGAGCTGATGTTCCGCTACAACTTCGTGCCCATCGAGCAGCAGCACGACGCGCTGGTCATCGCCGTCAGCGATCCCTCGCGGCTCATGGTCCTCGACGAGATCGCCGGCCTGCTCGGCGCAGCGCATCATTCCGCGCGTGGCCACGCTCTCGCAGATCACCGACCTGCTCAAGAAAACCGAGCAGTCGCAGCGCGTTCTCGACGAAGCCAGCGAAGGGCTCACCTTCGACGTGCTCACCGGCGACGACAACTCCGACGAAAACATCTCCATCGAGAAGCTCACCAGCGAAGAAGACATCAGCCCCATCATCCGGCTGGTGGACACCACCATCTTCACCGCTCTCGAGCGCCGCGCCTCCGACATTCACATCGAGACCTACGACGACTCGGTGCATGTGAAGTACCGCATCGACGGCGTGCTGCAGGAGGCCATGGCGCCCATCGCCCGCGAGCATCACTCCACCATCCTCTCGCCGCATCAAGATCATGAGCGAGCTCGACATCGCCGAGCGGCGCGTGCCCCAGGACGGCCGCTTCCGCGTCCGCTACAAGAGCCGCCTCATCGACTTCCGCGTCTCCATCATGCCCACGGTTCATGGCGAAAACGCCGTGCTCCGCGTGCTCGACAAAGAATCGATGAGCGAGAAGTTCAACAACCTCACGCTCGACGTGGTGGGCTTCGCCGAAGAAGACCTGAGGCGCTTCCGCCGCTACATTCGCGAGCCCTACGGCATGGTGCTGGTCACCGGCCCGACCGGCTCCGGCAAAACCACCACCCTCTATGCCGCGCTCAACGAGATCAAGAGCGACGAAGACAAGATCATCACCATCGAAGACCCGGTCGAGTACCAGATTCGCGGCATCACGCAGATTCCGGTCAACGAGAAGAAGGGCCTGACCTTTGCCCGCGGCCTGCGCTCCATTCTGCGCCACGACCCCGACAAGATCCTGGTCGGCGAAATCCGCGACCAGGAGACGGCGCAGATCGCCATCAACTCCGCGCTCACCGGCCACCTGGTCTTCACCACCGTCCACGCCAACAACGTGGTCGACGTGCTGGGCCGCTTCCTCAACATGGGCGTCGAGGCCTACAACTTCGTCTCCGCGCTCAACTGCATCCTGGCGCAGCGGCTGGTGCGCACCATCTGCGAGTACTGCGCGCGCACCGTCACCTATACGACGACGGAGCTGCTGAGCCAGCGGCATGGACCCCGCCGAGTGGCGCGGCTTCGATTTCCGCGAGGGCCCGGGCTGCATGGAGTGCGGCGGCACCGGCTATCGCGGCCGTACCGCCATTCACGAGCTGCTCGACCTGACCGACCCGATCCGCGAGATGATTCTCGAAAAGAAGCCCACCTCGGAAGTGCGCAAGCTGGCGCAGAAAGAAGGCATGAGCTTCCTGCGCGAGTCGGCCCTCGACCGCGTCCGCCGCGGCCTGACCACGCTCAAGGAGATCAACAAGGTTACGTTCATCGAGGCGTCACGATAGTGAACTCGATCTTAAGCAAGGCCCAACTCGGCTCTCAACTCGGCGGCCGCCCGCCGGTAGCGGTCGAGCTATCGCCCGAGGGCGTGCTGGCCGCCGCTTCGCCGGGGCAGGGCCAGCCGCCGGTCTACGCCTTCGAGCCGCTGCCCGCCGGCGCGCTCGTTCCCGGCATCGGCGAGCCGAACCTGCGCGCGCCCGAGGCGGTCGCCGACGCCATCCGCACCGCTCTCGACCAGGTTTCGCCGCGCACCCGCTCGGTCACGCTGATTCTGCCCGACACCGTCGTCCGCGTCTTCGTGCTCGACTTCGATTCCCTTCCCGCCAAGGCCGATGAGGCCATTCCCGTGCTTCGCTTCCGGCTGCGCAAGATGGTTCCTTTCGATGTGGAGCACGCCGGCCTGAGCTATCAGGTCTGGTCGAGAACAAGACCGAATGCAAGGTGCTGGCCGCCGTCCTGCCCGGCCCGATTCTTGCCGGAGTACGAGGCCGCGGTTCGCGCAGCCGGCTATGAGCCCGGCGCGGTGCTGCCCTCGAGCCTGGCGGCGCTGGAGGCTATCGATTCGCTCGAAGCCGTTCTGGCCGCCAACCTCAGCGCGCAGGCGCTCACCACCTCCATCACCAACGGCCAGGACCTGCTGCTCTATCGCACCCTCGATCTGCCCGAAGACTCCGCGCAGCGCCTCGAGGAAGTTCAGCGCGGCATCGCCGTCGCCGCCGCCTACTTTGAAGACAAGCTCGGCGCGCGTCCCCGACTGCTTCATTACGCCGGTATCGGCGCCGGAGGCAACAGCGCGGCCGAGGACTTTGCCGCTGGATCGACGATCCCGAGCTGACGTGTCATCGATCTGGCGCCGCGGCCTGAAACCGGAGCCGCCACGCCGCTTGGCAACGTATTGAGCCTGGCCGGCGTCGCCGGCGCGCTGGCGGGAGCAGCCTGATGAAGAGTCACGCTCAATCTCGCCACTCGCCCCTTACGCCGATCTTCGGCCGGCCCTCAAGCGCCTGCGCATCGCCATGGCTGTGCTTGCCGTGGTCTCCATCGCTCTTGGCCTGGGCCTGCACGTCTTCCATCAGAAGGCCGAAGCGGCCCGCGCCCGCGAAGCACTCGCTCGAGGCCAGATCGACGCCATCAACCGGGAGCGCCAGGGCTACCAGAACCTGATGCGGCAGCCCGCCAAATGCCCAGCTGCTCACCCAGGCTGCCGACGCTCAACCAGCTCTTCGACGAAAAGCCTTCTCCTGGACGCTGGCCATGGAAGACCTGGAAACCGTCCTTCCCGGCGGCGTGCAGGTCACCTCCCTTGAGCCGTCCGCGACAAAGACGGGCACATCACCCTGCACCTGCGCGTCGTTGGTCCCCGCGACCGCGCTGTCGATCTGGTGCAGAACCTCGAGCACTCCAGGTACTTCCTGCGGCCCAGCATCGTGGGCGAAAGCGCCGAGATCCAGCGGCGGTCCCGGCGAGCGACTGGAGCCGGTGAGCGCCTCGAACGCGCGTCAACTTCGATCTGCTGGCCGACTACAACTCGGCCGCGCTCGCCGAACACAGGGCGCACAGCAAAACCGCCAAGCCAGACGCCGGCAGAGAGCGACACCGCGCAGAGCGCGCCGCCGCTCCGATCCGTTCCACCACGCGGCCCAGCCGCAGCGCCTTTCCGGGTGCAGCGAGGCCGGCCTTCGCGCCACCGAACCGGTTTCCGTCGAATGCGAATCCCGCTCCTGATCCAATGCGAATCGTCATCCGATTCCCAATGGCAATCCCAATCCCAAGCAAGGAGGTCCGCGATGAGCAGCAGCAACTCCGTCACCGCTGGCGCGAACGCCTGCCTCCCCGCTCACCTGGCACTACGCCGGCTTTGCCGTTCTGCTGGTCGTGGTCATCGGCCTCTCCGTCCGCTTCGGCACTGGACTGGGCCGCGACCAGCGGCAGCTCCGCCGACGCCCTGGCCGGCAAGCAGGTTCAGCTGAAGGCGCTCGATCTCGAAACCGCTCCCTTGCGCGGCCTCGACAAGCGCGTCGAAGACTCGCGCGACCAGATGCAGGCCTTCTAACGAAGCGCATTCCGCCCAACTACTCCTCGATCGCCAGCCGCATCGGCGAGCTGGCGGTGAAAGGCCCGGTGCGTCTCTCGCGGGTGCAGTACACGCAGGGCAAGCCGGGCTCCGATCTGACCGAGATTTCGATGGACGCGGGCATCAGCGGCGATTATCCGCAGATCATGCACTTTGTCAACAGCCTGGAGCGCGACCAGACCTTTTTTGTCATCCGCGCCATGTCGCTCACCGGCCAGCAGGGCGGCCTGGTGAATCTGCGGCTGCGGGTCTCCACCTGGCTGCGGCCGGCCGACGTGCCGCAACGGATTGGCGGCCACTCCGCAGGACGGCGATACGCCAAGCCGAGCCCGCCGCCGCTCAGGGAAAGGAGGGTGAATAGCCATGGCCATGCCTCTGGGAACCGAAAACAAGAAACAGGTTTACATCCTCATCGCCCTCGGCGTGCTCCTCGTCTGCGCGGCGGGGTACATGATCAAGAACACCTTCGGAGGCCCCTCCGCGCCGCCGCCGGCAGTGAAGATGCCCCGGCTGGCCAGCATTCCGCCTGCACAGACCAATCGCGCGCAGCTGCTTCAGGACCGGAGGCGCAGAAGCTCTCCAACGCCGGCATCGATCCCGCGCTGCACCTCGACAAGCTGGCCCAGAGCGAAGATGTGGAGTACGAAGGCACCGGCAGCAATATCTTCTCCGCCGAGTCGGCGCAGCCGGTGATCGAGCCGCCGCTCAAGAGCGCGCGCAACGACCAGCGCCGTGGTGATCACAGCTCCGCCCGTGCCCGCGCCCAAGCCCCCGGCGATCGACCTGAAGTACTTTGGCTACACCCAGAACAAAGACAAATCGCTGCAGGCATTTTTCGTGCATGGCGACGACATCTTCATCGCCCGCACCGGCGAGATCGTCGACCATCGCTACAAGGTGGGCAACATTCTGCCCGCCAGCGTCCAGGTCACCGACCTGGGCTACAACAACACGCAGATGCTGCCCGTCCAGCCACGTTAGGAGGCAGGAACCCAAGCCTGAGGGCGTTCCCATGACCAGCCCCATCTCAACCCGTCGGCCAATGAACGCATCCCAAGGTCGCCCCTCGGAAGAGGGCTATGTCCTGCTTGCGGTCATCTTCCTGCTGGCGCTGCTCACCATTTCGCTCGCGATCGCCATGCCCAAAGTCGCCAAGGAGATCCAGCGCGACCGCGAGCTCGAGACCATGCAGCGCGGCAAGCAATATGCGCGAGCCGTCAGGATGTACTACAAGAAATTCGGAGCCTATCCGCCCAATGTCGATGCGCTGGTGAAGCCACCAACAATATCCGCTTCCTGCGCAAGAAGTACATCGACCCACCACCGGCACGGAAGGACTGGAAGCCGTGCTCTTTGGCAAGAACAAAGCTCCCACGGCGATGGGCTTCTTCGGCCAGCCGCTCGGCGGCGTCGGCGGCTGCGTCGCAACCAACCCGCTCGGCACAAGTTCCGGGTCGGTTACCTCGCCTTCATCGTCCTTCGGCAACACACCTGGCTCGACGACCGGCGCGACTCCGAATTGTTCCGGAACAGGCGTGGGCGCGGCGACTCCAACCGGCACCGGTCGACGAGTTCCACCGACCCCAACTCCGCCAACACGACTACATCGGCCTTCGGCCAGACCGGGCAGACCTTCGGCGGAGCGGGTATTATCGGCTTCTCGCCCAACAGCCCAAGCAGTCCATCATGGTCTACAAGAAGAAGAACCACTACAACGAGTGGGAGTTTGTGTACGATCCCCATGTCGACATGATGCAGATGCAGGGCGGCAGCCAGGGGACCGTTCCCGTGCAGCCCGGAGCGCCGCTGGACCGACGCTCCAGCACCCGACACGCAGCGCTCCTGCGAGCAACCGGCGTGTTTCTGGTAGGCATCGGACCAATCGCGGCTGCCGATCGGCGCTCCACGACAAGTCGGCCCGACCTTCGAGCTCCAGATAGCCGCTCCGCCATAAGCTGCCATGCGCCATCGGCATTCTGCAATCGCAGACGCAACAAGGCCCGCCCCCGCGAAAGGGACGGGCCTTGCTTGATGAGCGAACCAGGACTGAAAAACGAAGCCTGGAGGCCGCGACGCTATACGCTGAAGGACGAGCCGCAGCCGCAGGTCGACTTCACCTGGGGGTTGTCGAACTTGAAGCCGGCCGCCTCAAGCGTCTCGACATAGTCCACGTGCAGCCGTTCAGGTACATCAGCGAGGTGGCGTCCACAAAGACCTTCAGGTCGTCGAAGCTGAAGACCTTGTCCATCATGCCGCTCTGGTTCTCAAAGGCCATCGAGTACTGGAAGCCGGAGCAGCCGCCGCCCACCACGCCGATGCGCAGTCCGGCGGGCAGCGGATCCTGGGTGGCCATGATCTCGCGCACCTTGGCGATGGCCTGGGGGTCAGGTTGAGGGGCGCCTTCTTGACGGTTTCCTGTGCGGGTGCGGCGGTTGCTGTGGCCATGGTTTCTCCCAAACTATTTTTGCTTGCCGTAGAGGCAATTCTACGGCTCCGCGAAGAGGAATCAAGGCCTCCTTCACGGCTCTGCCTTATTAGATGCATCCCGAGAGGGAAAGTCGCAGAAGCGCCAACAGCGATGCCATTCGTACCCATCTCCGGTGACCTGACGGAACGGCACATCCCGGATGTGCGACCTGTGAATATTCTCGCTCCAGCGACACCCATTCGGAGGTATGATGTTCACCGAAGACGGCTCCTCTGCCGGCAGGGACCTGAATTGATTCACGATCCGCCGGTATCCGGGGCTGAAGTTGTCCGGAGGTGGGGTATGACGATTGTTCCGGTGATGTGGGTCGTGTGGGGAGTACTGGCAGTGGTCGCGGCCGCTCTTTATCTCTATCGCTCCAGTTTGACCCGCGACGAAGAAGACCAGATTTACCTGGATGATGCCTTCCAGCACGAGAAGTCCGCGCAGGAGGCCATTGTCGCCAAGGTAAGCAAGATCGAGCCCGCGCTGCGGATCTCGATCTGGCTGGTTGCGGGCTGGACGCTGTTCGTGGTCTGCTACTACGTCTGGGATATCGTGACCCAGTTCAAATAAGCCGCTGCTCATTGCTTTGCCTGAACGGCTGGCGGCGCCGCAAGGGTCTCTGCCAGCCGTTTTGTGTCTGCAGCCGAATTCTACTCCACTTCCTGCTTGGCGCGATAGCCGTCGCGGGCGATGATGTCGTATTTCAGCGGCTTGTGCTTCTCGTCCTCCATGCGCAGAGGCTTGCCTTCGTCGTCCACCAGTTCCACGCGCAGCTTGCGATACTTGCCGTCCTGCTTGGTATTGGTGGGGTGGTAGACCAGCTGATACTTCGAGCGGATGTTCTGGTTGATCTGCTGGAAGATCTCCGGCATCTCCGCCTCAAACCGGGGAGCGAACCACCTGCCCCCGGTGATTCTGGCGAAGGTCTTCATCTGGTTGTCGGCCTGCAGATAATCCAGATCGCGCATCCTCAGCCGAATGCCGCCCTGCCTTCTGTCATGGCGCGCAGCGCGCCGCCGGTGGAGATGGAGAAGATGGTCACGTCGGGAGTGTTCTTCACCTTTTGCAGGATCTTGTCGAGAGTGATCTTTGAGAACGTGTCGCGGCCCGAGGCGATCAGGATGATGTACTTGCGGCCCTGGATGCGGCTGAGGCGGTCTTCGGCCTTCATAGAGCGCGTCGAAGAGGTTGCGCTCGTTGAAGCCTGGGATCATGCAGCGAGTTGATCGCCTGCAGCAATCTGCCGCTTATCCTGGGTGAAGTCGGTGACGATCTGCGTGCGCATGTCAAAGGTCATCAAGGCCACGTAGTCCTGCGGGCGCAATTGACTGGCGAAGGCGATAGGCCGCATTGAGCATGTCGTAGATGAAGTAGTAGTTCGTCGCGGCGAACTCGCACAGCAGCAGCGCGGTGATGGGAGCCTCGGTGCGCTTGAAGCCGGTGACCTTCTGCTCCACGCCATCCTCGTAGACGCGGAAGTTGCCGGGCTTGAGATTGGGCACGAACTGGCCGGTCTTTTCCAGAAGCACGCCCACATCCACGGTCACCTCGGGAACGTCGATGTGCAGGGAGAAGTTCGGCGCGCCCTCGGGGGCCTTGATTTTGGGCGCGGCCGGCGCCGGCAGAGGCGCGTTGTCGGGGTTGTCTTTCTTCTTGGGCAGCGCCATCACTCCCGTGTCGCCGCTGGGCCCGCCGGAGTCCGGTGAGGTCTGGTCGGGCTGTTGTGCGGCTGGCGGCGTCGTCTGGCCTGGGGTCTGGCTTGGGGTCTGACTGGAGTTTGGGCACGACCTACCGCGGCGCAGGCCAAAACAAAGAGTGCCAGCATCGGCACCGCCAGAGAGATCGGGCGACGGGCAGGGAAGAACTGGCGCAGTCGGATCATAACAACCTCCTAAGTCAATGAGCATACGGGATTGCACGAGGCGAGCGACAGCACGGCGAACATCGCTCCTATGGATTAGACGTGAATCAGACGGCAAGGAGGGCTCGCCAAGCTCGTCTCAATACCCGCTCGCTACCAGCCAGGCCTCGGTCAGTTCCATCTCTGGCTTTTTTTCGGCCATCATCTGCGCGTGGGCCAGCTTCACCAGCACATCGGCCTCGACATTCACCGGGGCGCCCACGGCAAGCGTGTGCAGATTCGTCCGCCAATAGGTCAGCGGCAGAATCGCGATGGTGATCGCCTCTCCATCGAAGTCGGCGATGGTCAGACTGATGCCCTCGACGGCGACCGAGCCTTTGTGCACCATCCACGGGCGAACGTTCTTTGGAACTTCAACTTTGAGGGTCCAGTCGGTGGTCTGCCGGTCAAAGGCCGGATCGGCGGGAGAGATGACGGGATCAAGTGCCGCGAGCCTTCCGCATCCGTCCACGTGGCCCTGCACAATGTGGCCGCCGAGCGGGCTTCCCGCCGCTGTAGGCAACTCCAGGTTGACCTTCGAGCCAGGGGCCAGCGCGCCCAGCGAGGTTTTGTCCAGCGTCTCCTGCGCCAAGTCGGCGTGAAAGAGCCTCGGGTCCACGTCCAGCGCGGTCAGGCAAACGCCGGAGACCCCCAGCGAATCGCCTTCGCGAAGCCTTCCCGCAAGCCCTGGAGCCTCGACGGTGATCCGTCGCACGCCGCCCCGGCTCTCCAGCCCCACAAGCGTTCCGGTTTGTTCGATGATCCCGGTGAACATGCTTCCATTCTAAGGGAAGGACTCTTAGAGATGGGCTTGTGTTTCCTAGAGTCTCTCTCTTCTTGATGTACAGTTGCTTGGTTCATTTCGCCGCGCCCCTCCGGGGCGCAGAGGTTTTTGAATGCAGCGTTCCCAGGGTTTCGCTACGCTCCACCCTGGGCTATTGTCGATTGCCCCTCCGGGGCATGAGGGACGAATCGGCGGGATCGTCGCTCTATACCAAGAGGAGATTTGCTCCAGGCTGAACGAAAAACGAGCGTCCAGGAGATGGCTCCCGGACGCTCGCAAAAAAGATTCGGCTCAAGCCGCCTTCTCTAGACTTTGTCGGTATAGATGAGACGGGCCAGGAGATTTTCGATCTGCTCCTGCTTGCCAGAGCGCGGTTGAGGATTGATGCCGTTTTTGAGAGCCGTTGCCTCGATCTGATCGAGCGACACCTTGCCGCCGAGCATCGCCACAGCCTCGGGCGACTTCCAGCCTGCATAGCGATCTGCAAGAATCGCGTCGTAGCGGCCATCTTCGATCAGCTTGGCAGCCGTGAGGAATGCGCGAGCGCAGATGTCGGCGCCGCCAACGTGGGCATGAATCATGTCTTCGGCAGTGAAGCTCTGACGCCGTACCTTGGCGTCAAAGTTGCATCCGCCCTTGGTGAGGCCACCGGCCTTGATCACGTGATACATGCTCATGGTCATCGCCCAGAGCTCGTTCGGGAACTGGTCGGTGTCCCAGCCCAGCAGAGCGTCGCCGCGGTTGATGTCAAGAGATCCAAAGATCCCAAGGGCGCCGGCAGTCGAAATCTCATGCTCAAACGTATGCCCGGCGAGCATGGCATGGTTGGCTTCGATGTTGACCCTCACTTCCTTTTCGAGGCCAAAGCGCTTCAGGAATCCATACACCGTTGCGGTGTCGAAGTCGTACTGGTGGGTTGTCGGTTCCTTCGGCTTGGGCTCGATCAGGATCTGGCCGTCGAAGCCGATCTTGTGCTTGTATTCCACGACCAGGGTGAGGAACCGCCCCATCTGATCGAGTTCCTGCTTCATGTTGGTGTTCAGCAGTGTCTCGTAGCCTTCGCGTCCGCCCCAGAGCACGTAGTTCGAGCCGCCGAGCCTCTTGGTGGCATCCATGCAATTCTTCACCGTGGCCGCGCACCAGGCGAAGACCTCGGGATCGGGATTGGTCGATGCGCCGGCCATAAACCGCGGATGAGAGAAGAGATTCGCCGTTCCCCACAGCAGTCGGGTCGCATACTTGCTCTGCTTCTGTTCCAGATAATCCACGATGGTGTGGAAGTTCTTCAGCGTCTCGGCCAGTGTCTCTCCGCCGGGTGCGACGTCAGCGTCATGGAAGCAATAAAAGGGCAGGCCGAGGACGCGGAAGAGTTCGAAGGCCGCATCGGCTTGAACCTTGGCCTGGGCAATCGGGTCGCCGGCGGCAAACCACGGACGCTGCAAGGTGGCTGAGCCAAAAGGGTCGCCGCCTCGCATGGCAAGCGAGTGCCAATAGGCGACCGCCATGCGCAGATGATCCTTGAGGGGCTTTCCGAGTACTACCCGGTCCGCGTCGTACCAACGGTAAGCAAGGGCCTTCTCACTTGAAGGTCCCTCGTACTTTACCGTCTCGAAAGAGCTAAAGATTGTTTCCGCCATTACGAATCTCCTATCGTTCGACAAAAATTGAAATTGAGCCTGCGACTTGCTTGGACTGAACAGAACACACCACTCACAGAGGAGAATGCGCCTTGATAGCAGCCCCCTGGTGAACCGCTTCTCCTCAGGCGTTTTGCGGCGATTTCTCCCAAACACTCTATTGTGTCACACCGGCGGCTGGTTTTTCTCCCAGACTATCCCGGATATGCTCCCGCGATGTAGCCTTCGAGCGCCTCGATGTGCTGCGCCTGGCCGGAGATCACCCACTTGACCAGGTCGCCGATGGAGACGACTCCCATCACGGCATCGTCCTGCAACACCGGAAGATGGCGAAAATGGTGTTCGGTCATCAGGGTCAAGCACTCATCCACGGTCTGCTGCGGGCTAACGCTGAAGACAGGGCTGGTCATGATTTCCTCGACCTTGGTCGTCTTGGAAGGGTGGCCCATCAGGATGCACTTGCGCGCATAGTCGCGCTCCGACAGGATGCCGGTCACCCGGCCATCGGAGATCACCAGCAGGGCGCCAACATCGTGCTCGGCCATCATTTCGAGCGCATCGTAGACCGAGCGCTCGGGTGCGATCGACAGCACCGTCTTTACCGTTTTATTCTCCAGCACCAATGCAATCTTGTCGGTAATCATCGTCAAGCCCACCTAACTCCAGCCGCAATCAGCCAGCATTCCATCCTCCGCAGCCATGATCGTCCAGCAAAGTCACTGCCTCTCGATCCATGCGGAACGGCCTCTGCATGCGGATCAAATTGGCGTCTTCGCTTCGTGGGGCCGGGGAACGTTCAGCGCGAAATCGGGTCTTTCCCGATTTGGCGTGGATTCAATATAGACCATCTTGAATACGAGAGAACAGCGGAAAATGGGGGAGGCTTGCCGGGCGGGTGATCGAGGGCCAGCATGAACTTCCGCCCGGCTCCGCCGTTACTGTTGCTTCGCAGCCGGCCAGGGATCTTTGAGCAGCGAGCATAGCCCCAGATCGTTGCCGTAGCGCTCGACCTCGACCTCGGCCATGCGAATCGCCTGAGCCATGCCGCGAAATGCGGGAACGGCGTCCGAACCCATGATTTGCGGCGAGACGAAGAGATGAACGCGATCCACAAGACCGCCCGCGAGAAGCGCCGTATTGAGCCGGGTGCCGGTCTCGGTCAGGAGTGCGAGAATGCCTTCTTCGCCCAGCTTGTCGAGCACCTTACTCGAGCGGCACTCGGCCAGCCTCGGCAGGCAACACCTCAACGCGAATGCCGCGGCTGGTCAGTTCGCGTACGCGGGCTTCATCCTTTGAAACCGTGAAGACGACGACATCGTTGTGCGCCGTGGCGACCATCTTGCAGTCGAGCGGCATGCGCAGAGCCGAGTCGAGCACCACGCGCAGCAGTGGCCGGCGGCGGCGCAGACCGCTGCGATCGGTCAGAAGAGGATCATCGGCCAGCACCGTGTCCACGCCGGTCAGCGCAGCGTCGGCCTGCCAGCGCAACGGCTGCACGGCGGCGCGCGAAGCCTCGCTGGTAATCCAATAGGGCTGATGCGGCGCCTGCTGCCCAGCCGGCGGCGCGATGCGGCCATCGAGCGTCATCGCCACCTTCATCAGCACAAGCGGGCGACGATGCTGGCTCCAGCGGGCAAAACCCTCGTTGAGTTTTCGCGCTTCGGATTCACACACTCCCACAACTGCTTCCAGGCCCGCCGCACGCAGGCGCTCCATGCCGTGACCGGCAACAGCAGGGTTCGGATCGATCGTCGCCGCCACAACTCGGCTCAGGCCGGCAGAGATCAGCGCCTCGGTGCAAGGCCCGGTGCGACCCGTGTGGTTGCAGGGCTCCAGAGTTACGTAGGCAGTCCCGCCGCGCAGCCGATCTTTTGCGTGTTGTTGGGCGACCTTGAGCGCGGCAACCTCGGCGTGGTCGAGCAGATCGTATTCGTGCCAACCCTCGCCGACGACCTGTCCAGCGCAATCCAGAATTACGCAGCCCACAGCAGGATTAGGCGAGGTCACGCCGATGCCGCGCCGGGCCAGTTCGAGGGCGCGCTGCATCCAGTGGCGATCGAGTTCGAGTTGAGCGGTCATCGATGGCTCGAAAAAGAGGATTCTCAACATTCAGTGTAGACGCGGGGGATGGGGACTCCGCCGAGGCGCATGCTGAAATTCCGTTTTTTCACCGAAGGAGAGCGGCCCGATGACAGGAATTCGCCTGCCGGCATTGACTGCGACGGCAGCGTGTGGAAGACTCGTTGGGTCAATCCGATTGAGCCATGACCAGAACTGTACGCATCTCCTTTGTGATCCTCGTCGTCCTGTTGGCGCTTGTCGCATGGTTGAATCTGGGCACGTTTTTGCTTACGTCCTTGTTTGGCTATTTGGCGTTACAGGTGTTCAGTTTTCGGCGCAGCAAGATGTTGAGTGTGGCGCTCTATCTCGTCGCCGTCACCATCATCGGCGCCGGACTGATCTACTTTTCCAGCCTCGCTTATCGCACCTTTCCGAAGGTTGCCGAGACGTCGATCCCGGCGATGGTCGGCTTTGCTGAAAAGAATGGGATCGAATTGCCATTCACCGACTACGCGAGCCTGAAAAACACAGCGCAGCAGGAGGCCGCCGAAGGCTTCACCACGATTGGACAATATGCCAAACTCGCATCCTTCCGGCTCGTACTTCTGCTGGCCGGATTGGTGGTGCCTGTCAGCATCTTTCTCAATCCTTCCTGGACGGCGGAGAATTCCGCGCCGGCGATGACCGGCAATTTCTATTCGGAGGTTACGCGAGAGCTCACCATCCGCTTCAGTACGCTCTATCAGAGCTTTGCCAGAGTGATTGGCGCGCAGATTGTCATCTCCGCGATCAATACGGTTCTGACCACTGTCTTTCTCACCGTCAACGGCTATCCGTATGCGGCCTTGCTGGTGATTCTGGTGTTTTTATGCGGCTTGATGCCGATTGTCGGAAATCTGATCAGTAACATCGTGATCGTCGGCGTGGGTTTCACCATGTCACCCAGAGCCGGGATCATCGCGCTGATTTTTCTGATCGCTGTTCACAAGCTGGAATATTTTCTCAACAGCAAGATTATTGGCAAACGCATTAACAGCCCGATGTGGCTCACCCTGATTGGCCTGCTGGTGGGAGAGAGATTGATGGGGATACCCGGCATGGTTCTTGCGCCGGTCGTGCTCCACTACATTAAAGTCGAGGCCTCAGCCTATCGGCAGTTGCCGGATGGCAGTCCCCGGATCGAAACCCAAATGGCGGGCAGCGGATTGCCTGGATCGGGCTAATTCTTACAACTTATCCGTAAATTGAGAAACAATCGACGCCTGTGGGTCTGGAGACCCACAGAACAGCCGACCTGGAGGTCGGCGCTACCTAAATTACGGACAGGCTCTCAAGAGCCGGATTCTCTTATCCCAGCAGCGAATCCACAAACTCAGCCGGCGAAAACTCCAGCAGGTCATTCATCTGCTCGCCGACGCCGGCAAAAAGCACTGGCAAGCCCATCTCCTGCGCAATCGCCACCGCGATGCCGCCCTTGGCCGTGCCGTCGAGCTTGGTCAGAATAATCCCCGTCACCCCAGCCGATTGAGTAAACTGCCGCGCCTGCTGCAAGCCATTCTGCCCGGTCGTCGCGTCCATCACCAGCAGCACCTCATGCGGCGCGCCGGGAATCAGCTTGGCCGCTGTCCGCCGCATCTTGTCCAACTCATCCATCAGGCCGGTCTTGGTATGCAGGCGGCCTGCCGTGTCCACAATCAACTCGTCGATCTTGCGCGCCTTCGCCGAACTGCACGCGTCATAAAGCACCGCCGCCGGATCGCCTCCATGCCGCGTCTTGATCATCTCGACGCCGCTGCGCGAGGCCCAGACCTCAAGTTGCTCGATCGCCGCCGCGCGAAAGGTATCCGCCGCGCAGAGCAGCACGGTTCGGTTCTGGGTCCGATACCACGCAGCCAGCTTACCCGCCGAAGTCGTCTTGCCCGTACCGTTCACTCCGACCAAAAAAGTCACCATCGGTCCATCGTCCGGCGTCGCTGCATTCGGCCTTTTCGCAATCGGCGCTTCCAGAATCGCTCGAATCTGCGCCTTCAATAGCTCGCGCAACTCGTCGCCACCCTCGATGGCCTGGCGCTTGGCCCGCTCCCGCAGCGCGGCAAGGATGGCGTTGGTCGTCTCGACTCCCAGATCGCTCGTCAGCAGCACCGCTTCAAGGCTCTCGAGGGTCTTTTCATCGACCGTGCGGGTCAGCGCGACGATCCCTTCAATCTTGGTCGAGAGCGACTCCCGGGTGCGCGAAACCGCCTGCTTCATGCGGCTGAAAAATCCCGAGCTGGGCGCTTCCTCCGCGCCCGTCTTAGGCTCGGTCGAAGCGGTATCGCCCGCCGTGTCTTTTTTGCCGCCAAAAAACTTCATCATAAAAGGGTCCCAGATTTGAGTTTAGAGCATCGGCGTTCCTGCGAGGGATCAGCGGCGGCGGGAAGGCGTCGCCGGAAATTTACTTGCATTTTGGCAGCGAAACGGGCAAAAATCTCGAAACAGACCTTGCGGAACTCCGGCCCAAACGGCTGGCGCGGGGAGAAAAGGAGAACCATGAGCACTGTACGTGTCCTCGTAGGCACGCGCAAAGGCGCATTCATCCTGACCTCGGACGGCAAGCGGAAAGATTGGAAGGTCAGCGGGCCCCACTTCGCGGGCTGGGAGATCTATCACATGAAGGGTTCGCCGGTGGACCCGAACCGCATCTACGCCTCGCAGACCAGCGGCTGGTTTGGCCAGTTGTTGCAGTGCTCCGACGACGGCGGCAACACCTGGCAGCAACCCGGCGTAAAGCCTGAAGAAGCGCCTCAGACCTGGCCCCCGGCCAAGAGCAATCGCTTCCTCTACGACGTCTCCCCTGAAACCGGCAAGCCGCTGACCACGCATCAGTGGTACGACGGCACGCAGCACCCATGGGAGTTCAAGCGCGTCTGGCATCTGGAGCCCTCGCTCACCGACGCCGAGACGGTCTACGCCGGCGTCGAAGATGCCGCGCTGTTCCGCTCGACCGATGGCGGCAAAAACTGGCACGAGATGGCCGGCCTGCGCGGCCACGGCACTGGACCCAAGTGGCAGCCGGGCGCGGGCGGCATGTGCCTGCACACCATCATCCTGGACCCGGCCGATCCCAGATCGGATCTACATCGCCATCTCCGCTGCCGGAGCCTTCCGCACAGACGATGGCGGCAGCCAGCTGGAAGCCGATCAACAAGGGACTGGTCTCGAACTTGATTCCCGACCCGAACGCCGAGATCGGCCACTGCGTACACCACGTTGCCATGAATCCCGCGCGGCCCGGCGTGCTCTTCATGCAGAAGCACTGGGACGTGATGCGCACGCGACGATGCGGGCGATAGCTGGCGCGAGGTGAGCGGCAACCTGCCCACCGACTTCGGCTTCGTCATCGACGTGCACGCGCACGAGCCGGAGACCCTCTACGTGGTGCCGATCAAGAGCGACTCGCTGCATTATCCGCCGGAGGGCAAGCTGCGGGTCTATCGCAGCAAGACCGGCGGCAACGAGTGGGAGCCGCTGACCAATGGGCTGCCGCAGCAGGACTGCTATGTGAACGTGCTGCGCGACGCGATGGCTGTCGACTCGCTGGATGAGTGCGGCGTTTACTTCGGCACGACCGGCGGCCAGGTGTATGCCTCGCCCGATGCCGGCGATAATTGGAAGCCGATTGTGCACGATCTGCCGGCGTGCTCTCGGTCGAAGTGCAGACGCTGGCATGAGCACGCTCGCGATCCGCGATGATTCTGCCGCATCATCTGCGCAATCTGGCGCATGTGGGAGCGAGGTTAACGCTGGAGGTCGCCGAGCCGGTGACGATGCGCCGCGTGCTGGATGCGCTGGAGGCGCGCTATCCGATGCTGCGCGGGACGATTCGCGAGTACGAGACAGGGCAAGCGGCGGGCGTTTCTGCGCTTCTTTGCCTGCGAGGAGGATTGGTCGCACGAGTCGCTGGACGCGTGGCTGCCGCGGCCGTGCCGAGGGGAAAGAACCGCTGCTGATCATTGGGGCGATTGCGGGAGGATAAGAAGCATTTTTTGGGAATTGTGCGACCGAAAGTTTGTAGGTTTCCCACCCATTCCGCAGAAAAACGCGGAATGGAATGGGGCACGGATGTCTACAGTAAATCCGAAAATGCTCTAAGAGCGATCTCTAAAGCATTTTGGGGAATTGTGCAGACCGAAATTTTGTAGGTTTCCCACCCATTTTCACCCCAACGATGAGGACCATGTACGTTGGGGACCCCCATTCCGCAGAAAAACGCGGAATGGATGGGGCACGGAAGTCCACAGTCATTCCGAAATGCTCTAGTGCTCGCCCTTGCCCGGCCGCAGCATCAGGTTTTTGATGGCTTCGCGGGGGTCTTTGCCTTCGTTGAGGATCAGCTCCATCTGTTCGGCGATGGGCATCTCGATGCCTTGCTGGCGGGCGAGGCCGAGGGCGGCGCGGGTGGTGAGGACGCCTTCGGCGACCTTGCCGCCGAGGCCGGCGAGGATCTCGGGCAGCTTGCGGCCCTGGCCCAGTTCCTGGCCGACGGTGCGGTTGCGGCTGAGCGAGCCGGTGCAGGTGAGCACCAGGTCGCCGACGCCGGAGAGCCCGGCGAGGGTTTCGCGGCGGCCTCCGCAGGCTACGGCGAGGCGGGTGATCTCGGCGATGCCGCGGGTGATGAGGGCGGCGGCGGAGTTGTAGCCGAGGCCCACTCCGGCGGCGACGCCGGCGGCGATGGCGATGACGTTCTTGAGCGCTCCGCCGAGTTCGACGCCGATGACGTCGGTGGAGGTGTAGAGGCGGAGCGTCTCGGAGGAGAACTCGTGCTGGATGCGGGCGGCGACGGCCGGATCGTCAAAGGCGACGGTGACGGCGGTGGGCTGGCCCTGGGCGACTTCGAGGGCGAAGCTGGGGCCGGAGAGGGCGCCGATGGGGATTGTGCAGCCGAGTTGCGTGGGGCAGTTCGCTGCAACGCAAGCGGCGATGACCTGGGTCATGCGCAGGAAGGTGCGGTTCTCGACGCCCTTGGTGGCGCTGACGACGATCTGGCCGGAGTGGAGATGGGGGCGGAGGCGGGCGAAGGTGGAGCGCAGAAACTCCGAGGGAACGACGGAGACGACGATCTCGGCGTCGGCGACGGCGGCGTTGTCGCCGGTGACGGTGATGGCCGGCGGGGATGGGAAAGCCGGGGAGGAAGAGCTTGTTTTCGCCGGCGTCGTTGATCTCCTGGGCGAACTCGGGGCTGTGCGCCCAGAGAGTGACCTGATGGCCGCCGCGACGGTGGAGCGAGAGGGCGAGGGCAGTTCCCCATGCGCCGGAACCCAGGACGATGATGCGGCTCATGCGGTTTTCCTCACTTGGATTGCCTCCGAAGCGGGATTCCGTGCCGGCGAGCAGGCGGCGGATGTTCTGGTGGTGCTTGACGATGATGAGCAGGGAGACGGCAATTTGAACGGCGATGAAGAAGGGCGGCCGGTGACCGAGGGCGAAGAGCCAGGCAAAGACAGGAAAGCTGGCCGCGCCAAGAATGGATGCCAGCGAAACGTAGCGGCTGAGAGCAGGACCAGCGCGAAGATCGAGATGGCGGCCAGTGCGGCCCAGGGGGCCGGCGACCAGAAATACGCCGAAGCCGGTGGCGACGCCCTTGCCGCCGCGAAAGCCGAGCCAGACAGGGAAGATGTGTCCGAGGACGGCGCAGAGCGCGGCGAGCGCACGCATGTTGAGCGGGGCCGCGCTGGGAGCAAGCAGTGCGCCAAGCATGCCGCCGAGCACGACGGCTGCGCAGCCTTTGAGCACGTCGAGCAGGAAGGTGGCCGCGCCAAGGATTTTGCCGCCGGAGCGCAGGACGTTGGTGGCGCCGATGTTGCCGCTGCCGGCCTGGCGGATGTCCTGATGGCGGAAGAGGCGCACGAGCAGGTACCCCGTAGGAACGGAGCCGAGCAGATAAGCCGCGACCGCAATGAGCGAGCATGCAAAGACCATAACGAAGGAGAGTTTAGCAGGTGGGGCCTGGTGGCTGAGGCTGGCGGTTGGGCGCGGCCCCAAGGTCATCAGCGATTCGACAAGACTTGACGGGCGGAGCGCAACTCGGCGGCGAGAACTTGAAGAATCTTCATAGAAAGGCGCGGGTCGGCCTGCATGAGGCTGGTGAACTTGTCGCGAGGGACGAAGCTGAGCCGTGCGCCGTCGCGCGCGATGGCCGAGAGCGTGTAGGGCCCGCTGCCAATCAGAGCCGGCAGACCCAGCAGGGAGCCGGGATGCGCCTGGATCTGCATGACCTGCTGACCACCCGGCGAATCCATGGTGAGGGTGATCTCGCCCTGGTCGAGTATGTAGAGTCCTTGAGGGATCTCACCCTGATTGAAGAGCGCGCGATCTTGCTCGCAGGAGATCGTGGTGGAATTGTTCTCGAGCGCGTGAATCAACTCGGGATCGGCGATGAATGCTGACGAATCTAGCTTCATTGGGCCTCCATGGATGAAAACGGGGAATGAATGGGCGCAGATGAGTTTGCCGGCCTGCGGTTATATTCTCACCGCGAGGGCTCGTTTTTGGTGATAGGCATCACATATTGATGGTTAAGCCAAGAGTGCGGGGAGGGAAGCGCTTTGCGCCGATTGATCTTATGCGACGGCGGTCACAGCCGATCCATTCTGCCTGCTTTATATTCGGATCAAACTGTCGAATTCCTGTCTGTTGCAAGGCGAGACCTGGCGGCTTTTGAGGAACCAAGCGCAGCCGTTTATCGCCATGGAAGTTGATGAAAAAATTGTTCTTAGACCAAACCAACCCAACCAATCAAAGGAGCGCAACTCCCGATGCATACCCACGAAATTGAACAGATGTGCGTAGTGGCCAAGGGTCCGAACCACGGGCCTGCGCCGATTCCGCAAGAAGGCCGCTGGACCAAAGCGAAAGAAGTGAGCGATATCTCCGGTCTGACCCATGGCGTGGGTTGGTGCGCCCCCCAGCAGGGCGCCTGCAAGCTGACGTTGAACGTCAAGAAGGGCATCATCGAGGAAGCGCTGGTTGAGACGATCGGCTGCACGGGAATGACGCATTCTGCCGCGATGGCTGCCGAGATTCTGCCCGGCAAGACGATTCTTGAAGCTCTGAATACCGATCTGGTTTGCGATGCGATCAACGTGGCGATGCGCGAGCTGTTTTTGCAGATCGTCTACGGCCGCACCCAGACTGCTTTTTCAGAAGACGGACTTCCCATCGGCGCGGGCCTGGAAGATTTGGGCAAGGGTCTGTGCAGCGTGACCGGCACCATGTATGGCACCAGCGAAAAGGGCGCGCGCTACCTTCAGTTGGCCGAGGGTTACGTCACTGAACTGGCGCTCGATGCGGATAACGAGATCATCGGCTACAAGTTCGTCAAGCTCGGGCCCATGATGGATTCGATTGCCAAGGGAGTGGATGCGCAGACCGCGCTGACCAAGGCAACCGGTACCTATGGACGTTTTGCCGACGCCGTGAAAACCATCAACCCCCGCAAGGAATAAAGGAGAAGATCATGGCTTTGTTTGAAGGATATGAGAGAAGGATTGCGCAGATCGACTCCTTTCTTGCCGCCAACGGCATTGAATCGCTTGAGAAGGCCGAGAAGGTCTGCCTGGACAAGAATGTCGATGTGCGAAAGATCGTGAAATCGATCCAGACCGATTGCTTTTGAAAATGCCGGCTGGGCTTATCTGATCGGCGCGGCTGTCGCAATCAAGAAGAATCAGAAGATCGCAGCGGAAGTTGCCGAGACGCTGGGCACAGGGTTGCAGGCCTTCTGCATTCCAGGCTCGGTCGCCGACGATCGCAAGGTCGGCATTGGGCACGGCAATCTGGCGGCGATGCTGCTGCGCGAAGAGACCGGCTGCTTTGCTTTTTGTGCCGGTCACGAATCGTTTGCCGCGGCGGAAGGCGCGATCGGACTGGCCCGTTCGGCGAACAATGCGCGCAAGACACCGCTGCGCGTGGTTTTGAACGGCCTGGGGAAAGATGCGGCGCTGATCATCTCGCGCGTCAACGGATTCACTTACGTCCAGACGGAGTTCGACTATAAGACGGGCAAGCTGAAGGTCGTTCGGGAGAAGGCATATTCCAAGGGCGAACGCGCGGCTGTTCGCTGCTATGGCGCGGACGATGTGCGCGAGGGCGTGGCGATCATGCAACTGGAGCGCGTCGATGTGGCCATTACCGGCAACTCGACCAACCCAACTCGCTTCCAGCATCCGGTGATGGCGATCTACAAGAAGGAGCGGCTGCTCGACGGGAAGAAGTTCTTCTCGGTCGCTTCCGGCGGCGGCACGGGACGGACGCTGCATCCCGACAACATGGCGGCGGGACCTGCCAGCTATGGCATGACCGACACCATGGGCCGGATGCACTCGGATGCGCAGTTTGCCGGCTCGTCTTCAGTGCCCGCGCACGTCGAGATGATGGGCCTGATCGGCATGGGGAACAATCCCATGGTCGGCGCATCGGTCGCGGTCGCGGTTGCGGTTGAAGGCGCGATGAAGGCGTAAAAAGCAGTATTTTGAAAAAGCTAAACCGCCCCATCTTTTCCCAGAGACATGGTGAAAAGGTGGGGCGTTCGCTTGTCTGCTGCATTCGGGAGAAAACCGGGAAGAGGGCAGGCGTACTCTGAGGCTTCTTAGATCATTTTAGGAATTGTGTAGACCGTAAAGTTGTAGGTTTCCCACCCTTCCGCAGGATACAGCGGAGTGGGTGGGGCACGGAAGTCTATAGTAAACCGTAAATACTCTAGAAGCTGACTTTGCGCTCGGGAAACCATGTGAGTTGAATTGTGGTTGTCGTCACGGTCTGCCGACCGGGAAGGTAGATGGGAGCCTTCCACTGCTCCAGGGCGAAGTTGCCGTTGATCTCGAAGTCTTTGCCGATGCGCTTGACCACCTGGAAGTTGATGTCGTTGAGCGTTGTGCCGCCTGGTGCCAGGCACGGGGTGCTGTTGGGGCAGCCGTGGCTCCTGGCTGGAATGGTCTGGGTCGTCGATCCGGGGATGAAGTAGGGGGTTGCCTTCTGATTGCGCAAACCTACCTGGAGCCATTCGTTGCCGCTCAGGTGATAAGTGAGCCACGCCTGCCCGCCTTTGTCTTCGCGGCCGATCCAGTCGCCGAAGATTTGACCCTGGTTGGTATAGCCCTGCTTCTGAAGGCCTTCCCAGTACATGAAGTGGCCGTAAAGGCTTGGATATGCGGGCTGAGCTGGATGGTCTGAGGCGGCCGGGTCGGTGGAGGCGGCTTCGACGCGCAGATCCAGCTTGGGAATGCCGGGCACATGGGAGAGATAGATGCCGGGCCGGTAGGCGGCGCGCCGGGGCGCATCGGCGGGAGAGACGTCGTCATGCGCGTTGGAGTCGGTGTAGAGCGTGAGCCAATTGCGAACGAAGGGCAGGCGGTAAGAGAAGTCGAACGCGCCAAAGCGCGCGCCGGGATCGTTGCGGCCATTTTTTTCGTTGCCTTCGGGGGCGGAAAAACTGAGAAAGCTCTTGAGGAAGCTGTGAACGGTGATGGGTGCGTGACCCTGGCCGCCCCAGATCGCGGTGCGCTCGAAGCCAAGTTCGAGATTCTCTGTTGGCCGGAAGCTGATCTTTTCAAGATGTACCCAGGGGTCGCCGGCATTGACCACGTTTGGCCGATTGGGATTTGTGCCGCCGGGATTGGCCGGATTTGGCATGTAGGTGTGCCCACGGAGCTTTCCAACCAGAAACTCATAGCGCAAGGGGCCGGTCAGCCGTGAGAGCAGCGGAAGCCGCAGCGGCTCGATGCGGTTGATGCGGAAGGAGTAGATATTCTCTGCGTTGTTGGAGTAGGCCATGGCTCCGCCCAACCCAGGTCCGAGCCAATCATCCTGCTTGCCGAAGGAGATTTCGTGGTCGAGCAGGTGCGCTGAGACGAAGGCCTCGATGAATCGCCCATTGGCCGTGTTGGCGATCGGACCCATGGGAATCGTGGCCTGGTTGTAAGGCAGATTCGTGGCCGGGTTGAGAAATGTCGTAGCGTCCACGGTGCTGAATGCGTTGGCCAGTGCTTGCGAATAACCGGCAGCCGATGGCGCTGCCTCAAACTCGCCGCGCGCGTAGAGCACAAAGCGGCCAGCGGCTGCATAACCGCTCGCTCCAGAGTAGCTGTTGAATCCGCTTGCATAGGGACGGCCGTAGTCGTTGATGACGGTCGAGCCGAGATGGTAGCTATCGCGCAGAGGAGTGCCGCTGATGCCGCGGGCGACGGTGTAGACCGACTCGATGCGGGCGTTGCCTTTGCCCGCAAAGCAGGGTCCCTGAGTATCGTTATTGAGTTCGTTTGTCAGCGCCGAGTAGATGCCCTGGCCCTCGTCGGCGGCCGGCCCGGAATCGGCATCTTCAATGCGCGCGCCGGCCTGTTCGATCATGTGGCTCACGCTGGCCCGCGTCCACGGCCTCATGCCGAGAAAGACATCATCGACAAAGCCCAGCGAGTAGAGACGCAGCACCGCCGGATAAACCCAGCTATCCACCGGAATGTAGGGCGAGCCGAGCTTGGCAGGCGAGCAGACAGTCGCGGGAACCTGCGCATGCGCGATCTGGCTGGCGGCGAAGAGTTCAGCCCCAGCCAGCAGGATTGCACATGGCAAAAGAGCAGCCAGGGAGCCACATTTGGTGGGATGCATATCCCTAACTTTATCATCCGCTTGCGCAGGTTGGATGCGGCAATCGAGCAGAGCTGGCGGCCATTGGGAGAGAAATGTCGTCGCCTGCGGGTCTGGAGACCCGCAGAACAGCCGGCCTGGAAGCCGGCGCTACCAAATTGCCGCCACCGTCTGAATCGCGGCGTCAAGCTCCATCGTGAAGCTGCCAGTAACTTCGCGCTTCAACTCCGCGCTGAACAGGCTCTTGCGGCTGAGGTATGCTTCCATCTTCAGAATGGGGTCACTCTCCGGGGAGTGGTCAGAGTGGAAGGCTGTGCATGCAATCAGAGTGGCTCCGTTGCCCTTGCGGGCGTGAGTGATGGCTTCGGTGGCGACGCGATAGACGGCCACGACGTCGCTGCCATCGACCGTGATGGCGGGAAGACCGCAGGCCTGCGCATCGAGACCGATCTCTTCGATTCCGGTCTGCGCTTCGCTGTTTGAAAGGCTGGGTTGACAGACGAAGAGAATCGGCAAGCTGTTGGTCCCGGCTTTGAGAAGCGCATCATGCCAGAGGTCCGGCGAGTTCGATTCGCCGCTTAGAAAGGCGACAGCGATCTTGCCGTTCCTGGCCGTCTTGTTGATCAGGGCGGCGCGGGCCGCGAGATCAAGCTGTTCGGCGAGCTGCTGGCGTGGCGGCGCCGCAAGACAACGATCTGAAGACTTGCGGCAGCGGATCGCCCTTGATGAAGTTGACGATCAGGTCGCGATGAGAAGGGACGACAGTGTCCCCGGCCAGCAGGTCGATGGCGATGCCGGCTGCGGGAGCCTCTTGGCCCACGGAAGCATAGTGGTTCGCGGCTAATCTACCTTGCCCGCTGAGAGTGCGCACTCGCTCTTCAATCATGCGGCACTTCAGCATCGAGGTGTAAAGCTGGAGCAACTTTTCGTTGGAGATGAGCGAGAAGCCGTGGTTGCCGGCCAAGGCCGCGGTCGCGACGGCGTTCTCTTGGTTGGTTCTGGTCGTCATCGTTCAAGGTTCCTCATCGGCTCCTGCGATTGTAAACGGACGTGGCGGCGGAGTCGCATTCTTCGATTGGATGAGGAGTGGGGCCGTCTGTCTCGTTTTCGGACAGTTGGAGATGAGATTTTTCAAACACTTGAGAATTCTTATCAACTAATCGCCGGTTTTGGCCGAAAGACTGCTTAACCAGTCGGTGAGAGACGCGATTCTTGCGCCCAATCCCTGAGCCGGCTTTCAGGAGCAATCGTAATGGCTTCATCTCCCATAATCTTTGGGGTCGATCAGGCGCAGAACCAGGCGAACAGCGCCGAGATATTGCGTGGGCGGGTACAGACTCAACTGTGGGCTTGGCTGCCGATGCTGGTTTGCGCGATGGCCTTTGCCGTGGAGTCAACCTCGCATTTTGGGTCGGATCGAACGAGCGATCCATTGCGACGGGTAGCCGAGGCGATCTTCGGCTACGGAGTTGGATTGCACTGGAGCGAGACTCATTTGCTTATTCGCAAGACGGGACACTTCATATGTTACGGAGTCTTCTGCCTGGTCTGTTTTCGCGGTTTCTGGATCGAACTGCAGGGTAGGTCGTCGCGGCTGTCGAGGCAATTGCGGGCGCACGGGCTGGCGATTTTAACCACGTTTCTTGTGGCCAGCGCAGACGAGATTCATCAGTGCTTTCTGCCCAACCGGTGCGGCCAGTTCAGCGACGTGATGCTGGATACCTGCGGTGGCGCGGTGCTGGGGTTGATTCTCTTCCTGGCGATGCAGGCGGCGGAGAGTCGAAGGCTGATGCGGGAAAAGACAAGTCGCCGTCGCAAACCGGAGTGTGCCGAAGCCACCGCTTAGTACTACAGTTGTATTTTGGCCAAATCCCGGAAAGACGGGGAGTGTCCGGGCCAAAGGCCCAATGTTTGCGCGCTTTTCAGAGGACTGAAGTCCCCTGCTCCCTCAGAGATTAGCGATCTACAACTGTAGTATTACGTCGAGTAATCGGCATTGATGCTGACGTACTCGTGGGTGAGATCGGTCGTCCAGAAGATGCAGGAGCCGGAGCCCTGGTGGAGCTGGATGGAGATCGAGAACTCGCGTTTGGAGATGTAGGCGTGGGCGGCAACCTCGTCGTATTGCGCGGCGCGTCCGCCGTCGCGGCAGATGGCCAGATCGCCGAAATCGATGTCGATACGATCCGGATCGATCTCCGCGCCGGAGTAGCCGATGGCAGCCGCCAGCCGGCCCCAATTCGGATCGCTGCCTGCCCAGGCGGTCTTGACCAGCGGCGAGTGGGCAATGGCCTTGGCAACCCTGAGCGCGTCGGCATCGTTGGCCGCTCCCTCGATGCGCAATTCGACAACATGAGAGACGCCTTCGCCGTCGGCCACGATCTGCCGCGCCAATGAAGTGCAGACCTGGGTCAAGGCGGTTGCGAAGGCTTCGTTTCCGGCCTGCACGGAGGCGCCGCTTGCGCCCGAGGCCAGCAGCAGGACAGTGTCGTTGGTCGAGGTATCGCCGTCGACCGAGATGCGGTTGAAGCTGACTTCGATGGCCTGACTCAGATAGTTGTTCAGGACCTCCGGTTCGACTGCGGCGTCGGTCAAAACGTAGACCAGCATCGTCGCGTGCGGCACCAACTGCGGATGAATCATGCCCGCGCCTTTGCAGAGGGCAGCGATTCTTACGTCTTTCCCGGACGATTTTGAGCCGCGCGAATGCAGTCTTCTCAACCGTGTCGGTCGTCATGATGGCCTGGGCCACTTGCTGGAAGTGGTCAAAGCCGGCGCTCAGGTCAGCGGCCAGGCCGGGAAGGACGGCGATGAGTTTCTCGGCAGGCAAAGGGACACCGATGACGCCGGTGGAGGAGGGAATGACCTCTTCCAGCTTGCAATGGAAGAGCTGGGCGGCGGCCTGACAGGTGGCGCGCGCCGCATCGAGACCGGCCTGGCCAGCGGCGCAGTTGGCGTTGCCGGCGTTGATGGCGGCTATGCGCACCTTGCCACCAGTTGCACGTAGATGATTTTTGCCGATAGTAAGCGGAGCCGCGATGACGCGGTTGGAAGTGAATGCGGCTGCGGCGCTGGCTGGCGCGTCGGCAACGATGAGAGCGAAATCATTGCGGCCGCTGGCTTTGAGGCCGGCCTTGGCGGCGCCAAAGCGGAAGCCCCTGGGGAGTACACATTCAGATGTTCCGGAGGTCTCGGTCATGGGGTTCAATTCATCTAATTTAGCAGGTGGATGGGGCTGAATGCGCGGACCTTGAACGGCTATTTCTTCTTGAATCCGCTCGTTGTGCGCGAGACGCGCGAAGATGATGGGATAATAGGTGCAGTTTGGAGGAGTCTTATCAAGCCAGAAGACTTAAAGAGCCAAGCGGTTCCCACGGATTCAGCTTTCTATAAAGAGCTGCTGGATCACATTGGCGACGGCGTCTACTTTGTGGATCTCGATCGCAGGATTCAGTATTGGAACGAAGGCGCTCATCGCCTGACTGGCTACCAGGCCGAAGAGATGCTGGGCAAGAGCTGCCAGGACGACCTGTTGTGCCACGTCGATAATTCGGGGAAGAGGCTGTGCGATGATGGTTGTCCTTTAGCGGCAAGCATACGCGACGGAGAGCCGCGTCAGGTCAACGTATTTCTGCGGCATAAACAGGGACGCCGGGTACCGGTGTCGACGCGGGTTCAGCCCATGCGGGGAGCGGACGGTTCGATCATCGGGGCGATCGAGATCTTCAGAGACAACTCGGCCGAATTCGATGTGCAGCGCAAGACCGAAGCGATGAACCGGCTGGCCTTTCTCGACCATCTTACCCAACTTGCCGAATCGCCGTTTTCTGGAGATGTCGTTACAGACGGCGCTGAGCGAATTCCAGGTGCACAAGGATCCGCTGGGCGTGATTGTGATCGATGTCGACGAGTTCAAGAAGATCAACGATACATTTGGACATCCCGGCGGTGACAGGGCATTGCAGGAGGTGTCGAGCACCTTGACCGGATCGCTTCGCCCGACGGACACGGTAGGGCGCTGGGGCGGCGATGAGTTTCTGGCGATCGCCCGGAACGTGGACCGCGAGATGCTTGGCAAGCTGGCCGAGAGATGTGTGGCAATGATTGCGCAGACCTCGGTCCTGAGCGGCGACGGAAGACGGATACCGCTGTCGAGTTCGGTGGGCGCGGCTCTGTCGCGGCCGGGCGAGAGCGCCGAAGAGCTGATTCAGCGGGCGGATGAGCTGATGTACCGGAGCAAGCACGGCGGGCGGG
This sequence comes from uncultured Acidobacteriaceae bacterium, assembly GCA_963843625.1. GTDB lineage: Bacteria > Acidobacteriota > Terriglobia > Terriglobales > Acidobacteriaceae > Telmatobacter. The sequence goes on along the minus strand of CAWJLK010000005.1, from coordinate 25,956 downwards.
GGCGCGCCACGACGGAATAATTTGTAATCGATCCTTTCAAATCAGACCAAATCAGATGAAAGAAAATGACAACGAAGATGCGCCGTTCCTCGAACTGCGCAGGGTGAATGTGGCGCGCGGCGACCGGGTCGTGCTGCACGATGTGAATCTGACGATTCGCGCCGGCGAGCACGTGGCGATTCTGGGACCGAATGGCTGCGGCAAGTCCACGCTGATCCTGACCATGAGCTGCCAGATCTATCCCATCGTTCAGCCGGAGATGACGGTGCGCATCTTCGGGCGCGAGCGCTGGGATCTGACCGAGTTGCGCAAGCATTTTGGCGTGGTGGCGGCGGGACTTGCTGGTGAGTTGCCGGGCGAGCGAACCGCCGTCACCAGCGGCCTCGATGCGGTGATCGCGGGATTTTTCTCGGCCTCGACGCTGTGGCCGAATCTGCATGTGACCGGCGAGATGCGCGAGCGGGCCATGGAATCTCTGGGCCGGATGGAGGCCCTGCATCTGGCCGAGCGGCGAGTGGGCGAGATGTCGGCCGGAGAGAGGCGGCGCATTCTGATTGCGCGGGCGCTGGTGCATCGTCCGCGGCAACTGCTGCTGGACGAGCCCTCGAATGCGCTGGACCTGGCGGCGCAGCGAGAGTTGCGCGAGAGCTTGCGCGGGCTGGCCCGCGAGGGCACGGGACTGTTGCTTGTAACTCATCATCTTGGCGATATTCTGCCGGAGATCGAGCGGGTGATTCTGATGCGCGATGGGCGCATTGTGGGCGATGGGCCGCGAGAAGAGCTGCTGACCGAGGCGAGGCTGAGCGAGCTGTTCAACGCGCCGGTGCGGATTGGCCGCGATGCCGAGTGGCTGCACAGTTGGTAAAACAGGGAACAGGGAATAGGGAACTAGGGAATAGAACGGCTCAATCAGATTTGCGGCAAAAGAAAAAGTGGAATGTGAAGATCACATTCCACTTTCCCCAACCTGCATGTAGCAATTGAGAACGAAAGGCCGTTCGGAGAGCGCAGCCGGTTACGCCGGTCTATCGCGATTGCATGAATTTGTAGCGCAGCATCCCAGCCAATCCAATCAAACCGGTGCCGAGCAGGGTCAGAGAGCCGGGCTCGGGAACGGGCGGCTGATCGCCGGGGGTGTAGCCGTACACGATAGTCGCATCCGCGGCGGCCTTCACGGTAAATGCGTCGAATCCATTGCCGTTGGCAGATCCAACAGTGGAGGTGCCATTCGCGATCAGATTGAAGAGATTGTCGATGCTCCCGACGCCTTCAAAAAGATAGAAATCACTGGCATCGATCGCGATGGCTCCCGTCGAGCCGCTCCCGGTGACATTATGCGTTGGTCCAGTGGCGTGCGCTGCGAGGTTATAGTCCTCAGCTTGATCCGATTGCACATTCAGAATGTGGCCCCCGAAGAGAGACTTGAGGTCGGAGTTGGAGCTTCCCAGTTTCAACATTCCATTATCCCAGCCGTATACGTCGCTGGCCTGGTCGCCGTTATTGGTAAACGTGAGGGTTCCCGCAATCGTGCCGGAGAAGCTGACGGTCACCGAATTGAGCGTTCCGAGGGAATTATCGAAGAGTGCGATCGAGCCTAAATCGACTGGGCCATAATTGGTGGCTTGGGGACCGTAGCTGATGGTCTGAGTGATGATCGAATCCGCGTAGGCAGCGGGGGAAGCTGCGACCAGGGCCAAAGCTGCTAGAAGCAGCGAGAAAAGCGTTGTTTTGCAAAGAGCCTTCATTGTTGTCCTCTTCCGCGAGCCAGATTTAAAGACTCTGCATGGCTGCGGTTGCTACAGTTCCGGCAGATTGGATTCCGACGCGAACCGGGTTAGGTTTTCATAGACGGCTGCGTACCACTTCTCACAGCAGAATGGTTTTACAGATTTTCGATTAGATCGTTGCACGTGATGGGCCAGCCCGGAGGTTCCGTTTCCGTGCCTCTCAGAGTCTTTTAAAGAGTTGAATATAAATGGAATAACCAACATGAGCAGATCGGGTTGCTCGGCGGGCCGCCGGTTCTCAATGTGAGCGAATGTGCAACAAGTTGCACTTTGGTGGCGAGGAATTACCCAGAAGAGGAATGGCTGGCAGAGGGACTGATTCAAAAGGGGTAGGGACGCTTGTTGACGTGCGATGAATTGAGGGGTAGATTAAGCGCACACGGGAAAGGAGGTTGATCCAACTGATGACAAAAGACTGTTCGAGTTGTTCTCTACGTGAGGTGACTGAGGCCTAGGGCATCGCGCCTTGGACCCCAAGTTCGCCCCAGCGGGCAGGTTTTGACGCGGGGGATGCAACCGCATCTTTACTGTGTGCTGGAACCACGGACGCGATTTGCAGGATGGCAATTCTTTTCAATGGCGCGACGTATCCCGTCGCCGAAGGAGCCCGGCTAGCCGGGCATCGCCACAATGCAGTCGGGACGTGGAAACAGTGTGAAGATGCTCGGGCACTCGCTTGAACGCGATGGCCTTAGTCCAATACCCACAGATCACCGCGACGGCCTGGGCACAGTGCCCAGGCCGCCGTTGCATTGCGGGCAACTATGAACGTTGTCGAATGCCATGCCGATAGCAAGACCTGAATGCCGACATCAAGGAGAGACCTTGTGGACTTGAACTTGGCAATACAAAAGCATGCCGAGTGGAAATACAAATTCCGCGCGGCCATGGATTCGCATGAGCTGATGGATGTGGCCACAATCGCGAAGGACAACTGTTGCGAGATCGGGAAGTGGCTTCATGGGGAGGCGAGGGACAAGCATGGCCAGCTTGGAAGCTACGCGAAATGCCTGGCAGCACACGCGGCGTTTCATGCCGAGGCCGGCAAGATTGCTACTTTGATCAATTCACAGAAGAAGGATGAAGCCGAGCAGATGCTTGCAGCTGGAACTGCTTACCACGAGGCTTCCAAGCGGGTGGGAGTCGCGATCATCGAACTGAAGAATGCGATCGGCGGATGAGAAATCCGCAAAGCTGCGAGGCACATGCGACCGGAAGCATCGGAATGCACGGTTGAGTTACACTCAAGCCCATGCGGGTTTTCGGCATCGATTGCGGCACGGAGATAACCGGGTATGGTGTTGTCGAGTCGGACGACTCGGGACGGCAGCAACGGCTGGTGCTGAAGGCGATGGGAGCCATTCGGCTGGCAAAGACCAAAACGCTGCCGGTGCGGCTGGAACAGGTGTTTCGCGAGTTGAACGCTGAGCTAGAGCGCTGGAGGCCAGACGCGGTGGCGATCGAGGAGGTCTTCTACTCAGTGAATGCCAAGTCGGCTTTGAAACTGGGACAGGTGCGGGGCGTGGCGCTGCTGGCGGCGGCCACGCAGGGGCTTCCGGTGGCCGAGTATGCTCCGCTCAAGATCAAGTCGAGCGTGGTGGGTTATGGGTTGGCGAAAAAAGAACAAGTTCAGTTTATGGTGGCGCGGCTGCTGGAACTGACCGAAGTGCCACAACCGGCCGATGCCGCCGATGCTCTGGCCGTTGCCATCTGCCACATTCATACCGCGCAGACGCTTGCCCTGCAAGGAGGAGCGCGATGAGGCCGGGATGGCTTGCGGCGGTTGCGCTGACCTCGGCAGCATTTGCGCTGTCATTGCAGGGTCAGGCAGGTCCTGTGATCCAGGTCGGAGTTCTCCAATCCTGGCCTCACGCCGTCGCACTGGACGCTGGTGATTCACCCGGACGGAAGCGGACACTTCAGATCCGAACGAGGCAAGGCTCCCAATGAAGCCCAGAATAGCTCCAATTCTCCAGAGCTTTATCCGCCCGATCAGGATCGTGATGTCCAATTGAGCGCGCAATTTGCCGAGCGTGTTTTTCAGGCTGCGCGAGTTCGCAAGTTGTTCGGCGTTGAATGCGAGAGCCACATGAAGGTGGCCTTCCAGGGATGGAAGACGCTGAGCTATAACGGTCCCGAGGGCAAGGGGTCCTGCAGGTTCAATTACTCCAAAGACAAAGACATTCAAGCGCTGGGCGACTCGCTGGTCGCCGTGGCCTCGACCATTCTGGAAGGCGCTCGGCTTGAACTGCTGCTGCAGCACGACCGTCTGGGGCTGGACAAGGAGATGGGGTACGTTGTGGAAGCCGCGGGCGATGGGCGAATGCAGCAGATTTGCGCGATACGGGGAACTCTCGAAAAGCTGGCGGAGGATCCCGCGGTGATGGAGCGGGTGCGAAAACGAGCAGGCATCTTGCTGGCCCGGAAGGAAGAATAATTCGTAGACAAGACGCGGCAATGCGCGACTTTTAACCTTGGATACGTGTCTAAGCTATGTTTGGGCGCCAAATGAATCAGGTTGTCCGGTCATTGGCGGTGCAGTGGGAAGGCGGGGAATCATGAATTCCAGAGGATGGGTTGGAAACCGGTTGGGCGGCTGGGTAGCGGGTCTGGCGGCGATTGCCTTGGGAACGGCCTGTCTGGCGCCGGCGATGCGCGCCGAGGACACGGGGCGCGCGGTGCGGCTGAGTTACGTGGAAGGCCAGGTGAGGATTGCGCAAGGCGGCGAATTGCTGGCCGATCCGGCGCTCCAGAACACGCCGCTCTTCGAGGGGACGCAGGTGTTGACCGCGGACGATGGGAAAGCGGAACTGCAGTTTGACGACGGCAGCGTGGTGCGGCTCTCTCCCAACAGCTCGCTTACGCTGGCGGTTTTGCGCGGGCAAGCGGGCTCTGGCGACACCGAGATCGAACTGGCGAGCGGCCTGAGCTACCTCGAATTGCAGGGAGGCGATTCGGGAAGGCATATCAAGGTGCGCTTTGGCGATAGCGTAGTTACGGCCGACGGCTTCACCGTGATGCGCATCGATGTAGACAATCCTCCGGGCGAGCTTGCGGTCTTTTCAGGCAATGCCCACCTGGAACGCGGCAGCGGGGCGGCGCTCGACCTGCACGGCGGCGAAAGCGTCACGTTGAACGCCGCCGATCCTGCTGGAGCCATCGTGGCCGAATCGATCGAGCCGAATTCCTGGGACACCTGGAACTCCGACCGCGACCAGGAGCTTTCAGCTATGGCGGCGGAGCGAACCGGCGCACAGGACAGCCTGCCAGACCAGAGCAATCCGGCATGGAACGATTTGAACGCAAGCGGCAACTGGTACAACGTGCCGGGGACGGGCGCGGTCTGGTCGCCTCTCGATGCTTCCAACCCTGGGTGGGACCCATACGGAAACGGCTACTGGATGTGGACGCCGCGCTTCGGTTACATCTGGGTTTCAGGCGAATCCTGGGGCTATATGCCCTTCCAGTGCGGGGCCTGGAACTTCTATAACGACTTTGGCTGGGGCTGGGCGCCGGGAATGTGTCAGCCGTGGTGGGGCGGCGGCGGTTGGGGTTTCAACATAGGCTACGCGCCGGGCCGCTATCGCCCACCCGAGCGTCCGCATCCGGTTCGATCACACGGGCACTTAGGCCGTCCGCCACGTGGCGGATTCCTGGCCTCCCCCAATGCCGTTGTTGCCGTGGACCGGCGCTCGCCGAGCGGGGCAAAGGCAATGCCGATTCGCGAAAGGAATACGATCGTAACCATCGGCGGACAACATGTGGAAGCCTTGCGGCCGGTCTCGCCGCGCCCGCAGTTTGTCCGCCCTGCCACTGGGCAGATGAATCACTCTCAACCAGGTCCTACGAGGCCAGCGCAACCAGGTTTTACGAGGCCCGCGCAGCCTGGTTTTGCGAGGCCCGCGCAACCAGATTTTAGAAGGCCCGAGCAGCCAACCGGGCAGCGCCCTGCGACCGGCTTCAACCCCGGCGGCAGCCATCCGGTCTATGCGCCGCCAGCTCGGAGCACACCGCCAGCCAGGAACTCACCAGGGAGTCAAAATGCGGCTCCGCCTAGCCGTCCCTCTTCAGGTGGCGGTGCTCCGCCGAGCCGTCCATCCGGAGGCGGTGGAGGTGGTGGCTCACGGCCAAGTGGCGGAGGTGGCGGTCAGAGCGGAGGCGGAGGACGCCACTAAGGCAATACCAGAGAGCCTGTAGCGCGACTCGCTTCGCAACAAGTCGTCGCTCTCTGGTCAGAAGATTCTTGCAATGAGTGTAGACCGGAGTTTGTTGGTATCCCATCCATTCCGCGATGAGGTTGCGGAATGGATGGGCACGGAGGTCTACGGTAAAAAGCAAAAATGCCCTAGGGTTCACGTGCCCGACTCTTTGGCGAGAATCGCGAAACGCAGGTTCTTCGACTCCGCTATGCTTCGCTCAGAATGACGAAGGCTGAAGAGCGGCTGTTTTAGCACTTCATCGAGCTTTGCATAGTGAGCCTCGAGTTCTTCGAGCCGGAGGGAAGATGCAGACGCAATTCTCCGGACGGCGCCGCGCGAGATCAGCGGCTAAGAGGCGGCTACGCTGCCGGTCAGAGCGGAAAAGAGAAAACTGCGACGACTGCCTTGCATCAATTCCGCGCACCTTCTGCGGCTCTTTCTAGCTTGCTAGAAAACCCGCTGGCCGCACCGACCTCCATTTGCTAATCTTGGCGCAACATGACCAAACAGTCTGGCGCAGTCAGTGTAGCTTTGCTTCTGCTTTGCTCTCTTCCCGTTGCTGGCGCAGAAAAAGTTCCGTCCGAAGGCGATCCGCTTTCAAGGCGCACCGCAATACACGCAACAGGAGTTGCTCGCGGCCGCCGGCTTGAAGCCGGACGCGCGTCTGAACTCCCCGCGAAGTGAAAGCTCACGCCAAGCAGCTCAATGATACGGGCCTCTTCGACGAGGTCAAGTTTAGCTCCGACAGCAAGACGCTGCTCTTCACTTTGACGCCTTCCAGCCATCTTTTCCCCATGCACTTGGAGAATGTGCCTCTAACGCCGGGCAAAGAACTCGACGCCAAGCTTCACGAGCGCTTCCCGCTCTATCGCGGCCTCTTGCCGGCCAACGGCTCCATGCTTGAAGGAATTCGCCAGACATTTGAAGAGATGCTGGCGGCCAAAGGCGTCAAGGCAACGGTGAAAGCCACTCTCACCAGCGGCCTGGGCCCGCAAAAGCTCACGGCGATGAACTTCACAGTCGTCTCGCCGGCGGTGCATATCGGCCGCATCCAGCTTGCCGGCATCTCGCCCGCTATGCAAGCCAAGGCCAGCCTTCTGGCCAGCGGCCAAACCGGAAACAGCTTCGACACCGAGAACACAGCCATCGGTCTTCAGCACGTTTTCGAAGACCTCTACCAAGACCAAGGTTATGCGGCCGTCGCAAGTCGATGTTGCCCAGGTCGATCCTCCCATCGTCTCGGATCAGTCCATCGATATTCCCTATACGGTGACGATCAAGGAAGGCGGGATCTACAAGCTCGGAACCATCGATCTTCCGGCCGGCGCGCTGGTCGCGCGCGCAGATGTTGAGAAAATCCTGTCCAAATACCCGACCGGTTCTGGACGGCCGCTTGATCTATTTCTCCTGGCCGTCCGCGACGCATACCATGCGAAGGGCTATCTCGATTGCTCCGTCGTTTCACACCCTTCCTTTAATGAGGCTGCTCACATCGTGAATTACAGCCTCGAAATCGCTCCGGGCTCGCAGTACCGGCTCGCCTCGGTGAAATTCGACGGAGCCCCCGACGTGATGGCCGCCAAACTAAAGCTCGCCTGGAAGATGGCACCTGGCGACGTATTTGACGAAAGCTACGTTTCAAACTTTGCGGCGCTGGCACAAAAGAAAGACAAGCACTTTGACGAAATGGATGCAAACAGTCATCACCACCTACGACGTCAAGGCCGACCCTGCTACGCACGAGGTGAACTGCATCTTCCATTTCGCCAAAGCCGCGCAGAGCCCGCGCTAGTTTTTTCCGGCGGTAGAAGTCGAAAAAACGCTCAATAACTGAACGCGATCAAGGTGCTTTGCAGCTGGCCGCCTAGCCTGTCTTCCTGGACCCTTCTGTGTTGGAGTTGCTTTCCGCGTTGCGCCAAAAGCGGCTCTGCGCAAACAGGCTGCGGATATTACTTTAGTAATTTGACTTTTCGATGCTCAAACGTTTTAGTATTGGCTGCGCAGATTCATATCCACAAGTCTGCGCAGGGCAAGACATCATAAATGTACCTCTTGCTTCAAGGCGTCTTTTAGATCGGTTGCGATCGTCGTGTCCTAGATGAGTCCTCTCTGTAAGTGGTGTGTTTTTTGATTGCCTTCCAAGATAGAATGCATCAGTTTTCCTGGCCTGCTAAAAGTCTGACAATGCTTCCCCATGCAAGAGGAATCCATTTTCTTCTTCCTCTTTAATCTTCCTATTCAATAACCGCCACGCACGGACTACGGCTCAGGCTTTGATCGTATTTGCCTGCAGGACGCGATCCCCAATACGGCATCATTCGTTCAACGAGCACTCATCCACATCACTACGGGTGGGCTATTTGATGTATTTGGTGCAAAGGAGAAATCATGTCTCAGCAGTTCACTCCCTCCCGTGGACGAGCGTGCGCTCGTCGACTGAGCGGGTACATTTTCACAGTACTCGCGGCTCTGCTTATCACCTTTGGCGCATCGAGCGCCGACGCTCAATGCAAGGTTGTTTATACGATTTCGCCACAGAACTCAAGCGCTTTCGGCGCGGCGGTTTCCATCCAGAACACCGGAAGCACGCCCCTGAGCAACTGGTCGCTCACGTGGAGCTTTGCCAACGGACAGATCATCAGCGGTTCCTGGAATGGCGCAGTAACTCAGAGCGGAGCCAACGTCACGGTGAGCGAACAGGCTGGCCAAACGTGGGAGAACATCCCGGCTGGCGGAAGCTACACGGGATTCGGCTTCAATGGTACGTGGAACGGCACTACCAACGCGATACCCACGAATTTCGCGGTCAATGGAACGGCCTGCAACTCATCGTTGACAGCAACGACCACGACGCTCGCGGCCTCGTCTACAACTGTAGCGACCGGCACCAGCATTACGTTGACGGCCACGGTTGCGCCTTCGACGGCCACTGGGACTGTGACGTTTCTTGATGGAACGACCACGCTGGGAACCGGAACGCTGAGTTCCGGCAAGGCGACTCTGCCCACCTCGTTCAGCACGGCTGGAACGCATTCGATCACAGCAGTGTACGGCGGATCGACGGCCTTCGCGACGAGCACATCGAGTGCCGTAAGCGTTACCGTCACTTCAACCAAGACGGCGACTACCATTGCGTTAGCTGTATCGACCACTACGCCGGCGGTTGGTGCGAGCGTAACGCTGACTGCTACGGTTGCACCTTCTGCGGCGACTGGCGCAGTCACCTTCATGTCAGGAACGACCTTGCTCGGAACTGGAACGCTGAGCTCGGGAGTGGCAACGCTTACGACCTCATTTGCGACAGCCGGCACGGACTCGCTGACGGCTGTTTACGCAGGATCTACGACCTTCGCTACCAGCACATCGAGCGCAGTAAGTATTACCGTCACTTCAACCAAGACTGCGACGACCACTGCCCTCGCTGCATCGACCACAACACCCGCGGTTGGCGCGAGCGTCACGCTGACTGCTACGGTTTCGCCTTCGGCGGCGACCGGCACTGTGACCTTCTTCTCGGGCACTACCTCGCTCGGAACCGGAACGTTGAGCTCGGGAGTGGCAACGCTTACGACCTCATTCGCGACAGCCGGTTCGGACTCACTGACGGCTGTTTACGGCGGATCGACGACCTTCGCGGCCAGCACTTCGAGCGCCGTGGGCATCACCGTCTCTAACGGCACTGGCATGGCGTGCAATGTTGTTTACACGATCACGCCGCAAAGCTCGAGCGCTTTCGGCGCGGCCATCACCATCGACAACACGGGATCGACAAACTGGACGAGTTGGACGCTACAGTGGACCTTCGCCAACGGACAGACGATCCAGTCCCTTTGGAACGGAGTTGAAACACAGACAGGCGCGTTGGTGACGGTGACCAATGAGAGCTACAACGCCTCCGTCGCCGCGGGTGGAAGCGTGACCGGCATTGGCTTCAATGGAAACCTGGTTGGCGGCAATGCGGTTCCGACGGCGTTTTCGGTGAATGGGACCCTTTGCGGCGCACTGAGCGGCAATCCTCCGCTGGCGCCGACCGGGTTGACAGCCACTTCCGGCAATCACAGATCGCACTCTCGTGGACCCCAAGCTTGACTGCCACCAGTTACAACGTGCTGCGGTCGACCACGAATGGCGGACCGTACACGACGGTGGGAACGTCGGCTACAACCAGCTTCACCAACACCGGCCTGACCAACGGCACCATTTATTACTATGTGGTGGCGGCGGTGAATGCTGCTGGCGCCGGCGCCAATTCAACTCAGGTCTTCGCTACACCCGGCGCGATGGCTCCTAATGTAACGATCGTCGTCAATCCAGCCAAACCCAGCCGATCTCGCCCTGGATCTATGGGATCAACGCAATCAGCAATGGAGCGGTACCCAACGTTCCGGATGTCTCCATCTACCGGATGGGCGGCAATCGCTGGACAGCTTACAACTGGGAGACGAACGCCTCCAACGCAGGCAGCGATTTCCTCTACGAGAGTGACAATTTCCTGAGCAGCAGCACTGTTCCAGGATCCGCAGTTTATCCGTCGATCAATGCCAACATTGCCGCGGGGCAAGCCACCCTCTTCACGGTGCCACTGCAAGGACTGGTATCGGCAGATGAGACTGGCCCGGTAAGCGTCACCAATCCTCCGGACTTGACGCAGGTTCAAGACGCTCGTCGATCAGAAGAGCTCAGTTACTTCCACTGCATTCACGACTACGCCGGTCACGACGCGATGCTGCAATGTCTACGCCGATGAGTTCGTGTGGGCCATGAATCAAGAAGCTCCACCACGAAGAAACATCTTCACCACCACCACGTCCACACCGGCTTTTGTGGATCTCGACAACGAACCGGATCTTTGGAATTCAACGCATCTGGAAGTACAGGGCGCGACGGAAATTACGCCGGCCGCCTATATTGCCAAGACTCTGGCGATGACGAAGGCTCTGAAGACTCAGTTCCCGAACATGACGATCTTCGGACCGTCGCACTACGGTTTCCTTGGCGTTTACAACTTCCAGAGCGGAGTCACCGGCACCACTCCAACCGGCGAGAACTGGTTCACCGACGAGTATTTCCAGGCACTGAGCACCGCTTCGGCGACCTTCGGAAAGCCGTTGGTGGATGTCTATGACTTCCACTGGTATCCGGAGGACTACGACGCTGGCAGCACTCGTGTGACCAGCATGACGGCCGCGACGTTGTCGGATGCGGACATGCAGCTGGTTGTGCAGGCCCCGCGCAATCTCTGGGACCCGACGTTCACCGATCCTGGCAACAGCAATCCGTGGGTCAACTCGGTCCTCGGAGGCGCACCCATCGAATTCCTGCCCAGGCTGCAGGCGAAGATCAATGCAGAATTCCCATCGATCAAGCTTTCCATCAGCGAGTACGAGACCGGCGGGTTCAATAACATTGCAGGAACGGTTGCGCAGGCCGATGAACTGGGCGTTTTTGCCAGCCAGGGTGTCTTCGCGGGCATGATGTGGCCGCCGAGCGGAACCTACGATTATGAACTCGCAGGCTTCCGCGCCTACCGCAACTTCGATGGCGCCGGTTCGAACTTCGGAGATACTTTGCTGCAATCGACCTCCAGCAACCCTGGAAGTGTGGTTGTCTACGTAAGTACAGACAGCACAACGCCCGGCCGAACCGTGTTAGTAGCCATCAATCGCGCAAACACGTCTCAAGTGGCAGCGGTCACCGGGCTCAGCCTGTCGGGCACGGCCAATCTCTATCGAATGACGGCGGCCACAGCTTCTGGACAGAGCCCGGTAACGCCAGTGTCTATTGGGACGATGCCGGTCAGTGGATCTTCGCTGACACTGACCTTACCCGCGTACAGCGTCACAACGATCGACATACCGTGAACTGACTGAAGTTGGATTGAAGACAAAACCAGAGTCGATGTGTCCTGGTGGTCTTCGAGTAAGTCGTCGCTTCCTGCTGGTCGCAGCGACTTGAGATTCGAGGCTCCGGAATACAACGACTCTGGTTTTGCTATAGCTTTCCGATACTGAAAGCGTCCTCAGCTCCGAAAGCGGCTGACGCCATTCTCTCCAATGAGACGACGCTTTCAACTTGCTCCTCAACAGACGCTGGAGGCTTCACTTCAGATTTACAGTGGCCGTGAGCGGCAGAGTGGCAGACGACGGACCCGCCATGATTTTGTACTCACCCGGTACGATCGTCCAATGATCGGTTGCGGCATCGAAGATTGAGAGATACAACGGATCGATCTTGAGCGTCACCGTCTTGTTTTCACCAGGGTTGAGCTCGACCTTTTCCCATCCGATCAGTCGCTTCGGCGGCTCACCGGCAGATGCAGGCAAGCTGAGATAAACCTGAGCGACTTCCTGACCTGCGCGTCTGCCGGTATTGCGAACCGAGAAGCTCACCTCTGTGGATTCGCCGCCCGTGACTTTCAGATCCGAATAGGCGAATGTAGGTGTAGGAGAGGCCAAATCCAAATGGATACGCGGGCGCCTTCTTCTCTGCGTCGAACCACTTGTAGCCGACTTTCAGGCCCTCGTCATAGATCGGCGCGAAAGGGCGGCTTCGAACTCAGGAGTCCGTCGATCGGGCCGGGCTTCTTTCCCGGCGGCGCAGGGACGGAGGCGTGGGGCAGATCGGCGTCGGATGCAGGGAAGGTGATCGCAAGCTTGCCAGAGAAGTTGGCTTTCCCGAAAAGCAGATTGGCAATCGTTTCGCCGCCGCGAATTCCTGGGTACCATGCTTCTACAATTCCGCTCACGTCGTTTGCCCACGGCATCAGGATGGGATCGCCGCTCTCGATGACAACAATCGTATGCGGGTTGGCAGCAGCCATACGCTGAACAAGCGCGTCCTGCGCGTCCGGCAGAGACAGCGTTTCCAGATCGCCGCCTTCATGCGTGTGTTGCAGCACGAATACGATGGCCAGATCCGCTTTCTTTGCCGCCGCCGCGGCAGCATCCAGATCGGCTCCCGAATCGTAGGAGATCTTCAGTCCGGCGCCATTTCGCGAATCGCATTCAACGGGGATGAGCGATGGAAGATCACTTGTGAGAAGACCGCAAGAAGATCGTGCTCGGATTTCGGATCGGGCACAGCGTTTCCGCCAGCGGCATCGACCTGCGCCGATCCGCCGCCAGAAAGCACTCCCGCATCGGCATGACCACCGATCACGGCAATCGATTTGAGCGTGGCCGCGTTCAGCGGGAGTTGGCCCTTGTCGTTCTTCAGCAGAACCATCGACTCTTCTGCCGCGCGCTGCGCTACTTTGAACCCGTACAGCACATCCGGCACCTTGGTCGGTTGCGGATCGTCGAAGATGCCGCTAGCAAATTCAGTTCGCACGATGCGGCGCACCATGTCATTCAGACGCTCGGCCGGAACCTCTCCACTCTCGACAGCCTTCTTCAAGGCAGCTCCGAAATAGCGGCTTGTCGGCTGTTCCATGTCCAGGCCGGCCAAAGCTGCTTTCGCTGTGCTGTGGGTCGCAAACCAATCCGATACCACCCAACCCTGGAATCCCCATTCTTTTTTGAGGACTTGATTCAGTGTGTAGTCGTTCTCGCAGCCCCAGTCGCCGTTGATCAGGTTGTAGGAGCACATCACCATTCCGGGCTTGCCCTGCTTCACGCCGATCTCGAAGGCAAGCAAGTCGGTCTCCCGCATCGCTCTCTTATCGATGATCGCATTGACGAAATAGCGGCCGGTCTCCTGGTCGTTGACGGCATAGTGCTTGATGTCGCCGATGATGCCCTGCGATTGCACGCCTTGAATCCACTGGGCCACAAGGTTGCCGGCAAGGATCGGATCTTCACCCAGGTATTCGAAGTTGCGGCCGTTCCGGGCTTCGCGTGCGATGTCCACGCCACCGCCCAGCGAGATGTTGTAGCCCTGGTCGGCCAACTCTCGACCGACGAGCGCACCGAAATCACGTGCCAGCCCGATGTTCCACGAAGACGCGAGCGCCAGGAACGATGGCATTGCCGTCGAATAGCGTCCTTTATGGGCGCCACCTCCAGAACCAATAGAGCTGTCGTTCATATTCAGGTCCGGCAGGCCCAGCCGTTCGATGCCGGGCACGAATCCGCCGCCGCCATTGGAACGGACTGCCGAAGGATCGGTGGGGCCAAAACCAGGTATACCCGTGCCATGGACCAACTGGATCTTTTCATCCAGCGTCATCTCCTTCAGAACGAGTTCGGCGCGCTGATCCGGCGTCAACGTCTTGTCCATCCATGGGCCGGTGGGCTTTTTGGGGCCGCCTGGGAACTGGCCGAAACAACACTGCACTGCAGCAATGGCGATGACTGCCGCTGCAACGACTCCAGCAATCTCTTTTCTCACGAACATAGTTGCGTCCTTTCCTCAACGTGTGTGTTTTTTGGCGGCGGTTGAAGGAGATCCGATGAAGCCATGGAACAAAGACTCTCAGAAACGACTCGTCGATTTCCATTGCCGCACAAGATAATCATTGGTCTTTACTTGCCGGCCTTCTTCGAGGGGATAGCGGTGAAATCGCCGGTCACGGAAAACGGATCGACTTCGACACTTCCGGCGATCTTGCCTGAATCATCGAGGGTGCCTGTATAGGTCAGGGTCAGTGGGGCGCCATTGTATTCCGATTGATAATTCCAAGTTACCTTTTTCCCATCGATGGCGCCGGTGATCTTAACTTCCTTGTCCGTGCTTTGGCAGGTGCCGGAGAGCTTGACGCCGGTCTGAACGAACTTGCATTCCTGGTCGCTCTCGTTGCCGGCAATGTTGTTGTGAACACTCCATTGCCCCGTCAGGTCGGGGCCCCCCGCCGCAATAGCAGAGGAGGCGTAAAGGAGTGCGGAGCATAGGAGGAATTTCTTCATATTGATTCACCTTTCGGGTCAGTTTGGGACTCAAGATTCAAATTCAATGTGCTCCAGGTGAGGCGGCCATGTCTTCGAGTAAAGGCCGCTTCATCAGGAACGGAAGTGGAATGAGCAAAGCTACGATCACCCCGAGGACAAAGAACGCGCTGATAAACGCAAGCACACTCGCCTGCGCATCCACCATCTGTTGCAGTTGTGCGAGTGCGCGATGGCCCGCGTCTGCAGCGCTGCTTCCAGAGCGTATTGCCGATTGTTGCAAAGCCGCAAAGTAACGATCAAAGAAGACATCGCCGTGATGAAGATGCGACATGAGGCCGACACGGCTGATCTGACGATGCCGCGCCAGATATGAGACCAGAAACGATACACCGATTGCGCCGCCAAGGTTGCGTGCAAAGTTGCTGATGCCGGAGACTTGATTGTTGTCTTCCGTGCGCATTCCGACGTAGGCAAGCGTGCTGATGGGGATGAAGATCAGCGGCAGGCCAACGACCTGGAAGATTCGCATCCAGACAACGGTGGCGAAGTCCACTTCAGCCGAAATGCGCATCATCCAGAACATGCTGACTGAAGTCAGAAGAAATCCGAGTGCGATCACTTTGCGCGGATCGAACTTGCTTCCCAGGATTCCGGCCACCGGCATGAGCAGCGCAAGCGCGATGCCGCCTGGAGAGAGCGCCCAACCGGCACGCTCGGCAGAATAACCCAGTTGCAGTTGCAGGAATTGCGGGATCAGAATCGTCGACCCGTTCAGGACCACTCCAAGAGTGAAATTAGACAGAACCGACGCCGCGAAGTTACGGTTCTTGAGCAGTTGCAGCTCGATGATCGGATGGGCATGCGTCCATTCCCGCCAGATCATTGCAACCAACGCGACGGCCGAGATTGCACCGAGTGTGCGGATAACGCCTGAATCGAGCCAGCCAAGCTGTTCACCTTTGTCGAGCACATACTGCAGCAAGCCAACCCCAAGAACGATGGTCGTAATCCCGAAGTAATCGGTATTATTTCCGCGCCTCTTGCGCGCCTCGAGGACATGTGGAGGATCATGCACGACCTGCTGCGTGAGGAACAGCGAAAGTATCCCGATAGGAACGTTGATGAAGAAAATCCAGTGCCAGCTATAGTTGTCCGTAATCCAACCGCCCAGTGTTGGCCCAATTGCAGGGGCCACTACGATCGCCATTCCATAAATCGCGAAGCCCATGTTTCGCTTCTCGGGCGTGAAGGTGTCTGCGAGAATGGCTTGTTCGCTTGGCCCAAGTCCGCCTCCACCCAACCCCTGCATGACGCGAAACAGAATGAGCAAAGGAAGAGATGTGGCCAGACCGCATAACATCGAGCTCACGGTAAAGAGCACCACGCAGGCCATGTAGAAGCGCTTGCGTCCGATCCGCGTTGACAGCCAGCCGCTCATGGGCAAAATGATCGCGTTCGACACCAGATAGCTGGTCAGGACCCATGTGCTCTCGTCCGCGGTGGCTCCCAGATTGCCGGCAATGTGAGGAAGGGCGACGTTCGCAATCGAGGTATCGAGTACCTCCATGAATGTCGCCAACGTCACAGTCATGGCGATCACCCACGGATTGAAGCGGGCTGGAACGGAGACTACCTGAGCCATACAGTCGCCTCGATAGACATTCCGGGGCGAAGACGTTCAAGATTCTCCTGGCTCGGATTGAGGCGGATACGAACCGGCATTCGCTGAACCACCTTGATGTAGTTGCCGGTGGCATTTTCGGGCGGAAGTACACTGCTGCGGGCGCCGGTGATAGCGGGAGTGCTCTCAACCGTGCCTAGAAAGTCCTTCTTCAACGCGTCTACATGGATCTTCGCGCGTTGCCCGGCGTACATCTTGGCGAGTTGTGTCTCTTTGAAGTTCGCGGTTACCCATGTTTCGCCGGTTGCGACGATCATCATCAACGGCTGAGCCTCGCTCACGCGATTGCCGATTTCAGCGCTGCGCTGCGTCACGATTCCACGCACAGGAGAAACGACATGACAAAAACCAAGGTTGAGCTCAGCGCGTTTCAGTTGCGCTGCGGCAGCTTCAACATTTGCCTGGGCGGTTGCCAGGTCGGCCTTGTGGATCGAGAGCTGGCCGGGTGCGGTGCGTGCGGTCTGCTCGCGCCGGGCAGTCTGCGCCCGGATTTCTGCTTTTCGCTGCTCGGCCAACTTCTCGAGCGACGCGATGTTTGCTTTGGCCGCATCGACATTCGCGTCGGCGGAATGAGCCGCGGCAATTGCCCGGTCGTAGTCCTGACGAGAGATGGCGCCCGCCTGAAAGAGCTGTTCGTATCTTGTAAGCTCTGCGTCATCGCGCGAGCGAATGGCTTCAGCTTCGGCGAGCTTTGCCGAAGAGCTCGCCAGGTCCTGCGAAGCTGCGGCAAAAGCCGACTTTGCCTGTGCCACTTGCACATCTCCGGTAATCGCGGCCGCTACATTGTCTGCCCTGGTAATGCCGACAGAAGGACGCTGGGCGTCCAACTGCGCAACTGCCTGATCGTACTGAGCCTTGGCCTGCGCATACGCGACCTTCTGTTCGCTGGGGTCGAGGTCGACGAGCGGCTGACCGGCTTCAACGGCCTGGTTATCAGTGACATATACGGACGCGGTCGTGCCCGAAATTCTCGCACTCACCACGTTGAGGTGCCCGTCAACCTGTGCGTCGTCGGTGGACTCATACCCCTGAGAGTAGAGTGCCCACCCAGTTACTGCTCCGCACGCGAGCAGCGCGGCGAGGCCTCCTATAAGGATGCGCTTCGTCTTTTTATCATTTCGCAGACCGGGGAGCACTTCGAGAGTTGCAATCTGTGGCATAATTATTAACATACTGACCAGTCGGTATTCTGTCAACCGAAAATCGGCGAAAAATGTTTAAATGAGGGAAGTCCCTATGGAAACTCTGAGTAAACAGCAACTTCGGACCAGGGAAACGCAAGCCAGGCTGCTGGATGCCGCCGAGGAAGTGTTCGTGCGGGACGGCTACGAAGGCGCCCAATTGGATGAGATCGCGGCCACGGCAGGCAGGAGCAAGGGAGCGGTTTATACCCATTTCAAGAGCAAAGAGGACTTGTTCCTGGCTCTCTTCGAGCATCGGACCGCGTCGTATATCGAACGGCTTGCCAGCAGTCTCTTGAAGTGCACGAATCGGAAACAGAGCATGGAGGCGTTTCGCAAGTTCTATGTCGGACTTGTCCGCGACAGAGCATGGCCGATCCTGACCCTGGAATTCAAGCTTTTTGCGCTCCGCCATCCCGAGTCAAAAGAGCGTCTTCGGAAGGCCTTCGATTTGTCGAAGACGACGAATGACAATGCGCTCTACAAGCAGACGTTTGGCCGGCTTTTCGGCGGAGAGAAAGCAGACAACGATTTGGCGCTGCTTGCATTAGGCCCTATTGTCTCGGGATTGATACTCGAGAGCCATTTCGAATCGGAAGTCCTCTCCGAGGAGGCTCTTCGCCGCATTCTTGGCCGCATCTTCGACGCTCTATTTCCAAAACGCCGCTAAGATCCCAGGTAGAGTGGCAGCCTTCGCAAAAAGAGCCACCCGGAAGGGGTAGCCGATGCTGCTTGGGATGTTGATATATTTAATTGATTCAGAAAGGTTTATATGGCGGAGAGGGAGGGATTCGAACCCCCGGTACCCTTGCGAGTACGTCTGATTTCGAGTCAGGTGCATTCAACCAGGCTCTGCCACCTCTCCGACTCTTTCAACTTGTTTATTTTCTTTTGTTTGTAAGCTTGTCCATCTTTCCTTGTCTTGCTTGAAATGCACTGGTTTCCGATTTGGTGTCCGTTCCGTTTCCGGAATCGACCAGACGATCAACTGCCGAGGCTGGGTACTCCGGAGCGAGATGGCTGTACCTCATCACCATCTGAAGCGTCCTGTGCCCAAGCAGTTCCGCAACAGTGCGCAGATCCACTCCGGTCATGACAAGTCTACTGGCAAAGGTATGGCGGTTGCAATGCCAGGTGTAGCCTTCAATCTCCGCCTCTTCGAGCGCGGTCGCGGACCAGCCCGGTGGCCCCTGAAGCGCTCGAACGGTGCGGAGTGACGGAAAGATCGGGTCGGTCTCTTCGACTCTTGCTGCGCCGCGGAGCCGCTTGAGGGCACCCAGTGCGACCGCGTTCAGAGGAATGGCGCGAGGATCGCCGTTCTTGGCCTTTGGAAGATGAAGCTGCGGTACTCGAAGTCCACGTGTCTCCAGCACAGGCCGTACTGCTCGCTCATTCGCATACCGGTATGGATCGCGAGCTCGAGGTGGGGCAAGAACTCCGGAAACCGGCCCTCTATGGCGGAGCGTAAACGTGCCTCCTCCTGATCGGAGAGAAATCGGACGCGGCAGTGGCCCTCCGTCTTCCGCCGGATGCGCGCCGCCGGGTGGCGAAGTTTTTCCCGCAGCGCCTGCGATTGCCGGCCTTTTCACGGCGCTTCCGTCCGTCGGAGTCGGTCCAGCGAATCCACCAAATGCCGCTGCCTTTGACCTTTTCGAAGATCCCGCGCCGGGCCACCATGGAAGCAGTCTACCGAATTCCGGAGTGGATAGGTCCGGCTGGCGCACCACCGGGCTGCTGCACCGGACGGCACAGGCTTGCACCTGTTCACTCTCCCTCGTTGCAAGAAATCGGCCAAATCCGGCTCTCCGGAGCATGGTAAGGCACCGCATCAGCTCGACCCTGGGCACCGATTCTTGTCATGATTTGCCTGGATGCGCGTTAATATTCTATTAAGACGAAATGAAGTGTGAGCAGGGAATTCAGATTGTTGATACATCAATAGCACGCTATTCGTAAGCAGATGAGCCGCTTATGAGAAAACGGCGCCCGCAACTCCGGCAACAAGCGAGACACTAGTCAATTCAGAATGATTGACAGACCAAAGTGAGTGCGTGCTATTGTATTGGTAACACTCTGGAGAGTACCGATTTGTCATGAGAGCATGAAGGTACTTGCTTTCAGGCGTGCTCCGGAAAATGAACACAAGACAGCTCACTAGATTCCATTAGGAAGAAGATGGGAAGGCCGATCTAAGTGAGGATGGCGAAGCCTTGCCCAAAATCCCCTGCCGTTAAGGCTGTCTCTCGCGAGTGAACCTATGCCGGATGGAGTTCAATACGCACCCTCTGTCTCGAATTGGTTTGCAGCCTTTACTTCTCCACGTCATGAGAAGCGCGTAGAGCAATACCTGAGTCAGCGGGAGGTCGAGCATTACCTTCCCGTCTACCGCTCGCCACGCAAATGGCGCAATGGCTTGAAGGTTGTTCTGGATCTTCCTCTCTTTCCCGGCTACATCTTTGTGCGCATCAATCGGACTGAGCGCGTCCGGGTACTGGAAGTACCGGGAGTGCTGGCCATTGTGGGTGGCACGGCGGGCGAGATGGCTCCCCTGCCAGAGGCTGAGGTCGAAGCACTACGATCGGGCCTTCATCTGCGCCAGGCAGAACCGCATCCTCTTCTGACGGTCGGTCAGCGGGCACGAATTCGATCGGGCGCCCTTGCCGGGCTGGAAGGCATCGTGGTTCGCAGGAAGAACAGCCTTCGCTTTGTCCTGACCATGGATCTGATTATGCAAAGCATTGCGGTGGAAGTTGACGGGGCGGAACTGGAACCCGTGAACTTGGAACCTTTCAACCACTCCATCGGGAGCAACTCATAGCCCAGCGACAGGATCGTAGGAGAGCGATATGCCTGAAACCAGGGGGTTAGCAGCGCCAGATGCAGGTGAGCGCATACTGGCCACTGCGACGAGTCTATTTGCTATGCACGGATACAACGGCGTGAGTACCCGCGAAATTGCTTCCGCGGCGCAGGTCAATGAGGTTACTGTCTTTCGCCACTATCCGCGCAAGCACGACCTTTATCTGGCGGTGATGAATTCGGGGTTGCGGCAGTTCCATCTCCGCGGCGATCTGCTGGCGGCTATCGCTGAAGCCCGAGATGGGCAAACGGCACTGGCGCGCACCTTTGACCTGATCGCGAAGACCCTGATGGAGAAACCCGAGCTTCTCCGGCTGCTGCAGTACAGCGCTCTTGAGCTCGGTACGGACTTCGATCCGCTCGTCCGCAGGCACCTGAACGAATTTGTCGAAGTGACCGCCCGCTACCTTGAACCCTGGATCACGAAGGGTGACTTGCGTTGCACAAGCGGCAAGACGCTCATTTTCACGCTTGTAGCAATTGTCGCTAGCTACAGTTCGATTCAACGGGTATTCTCGGCCGAAGGGCTAAACCCGTACGGAATGTTCGAGATTTGCTCGAATTTATGCAATGATTGATTGCCGCAGCGAAATGGGATACTACGCAATCTAATCCGTCGCACTTGTTGTGTTGCTCGTTCCGCGGTCTGGCTGCATTAACTCCCGTTTGATTGACCTTGAAGTCAGTTGGAAAAATGCCAGACGAGAACAGCGGCGGGGACCTCGATCGCGATCATCGAGAGTGGAATGGATATGGTTGATCCAATATTGAAGGGGCGGACCAAAAGAGCAGTATGAATCTCGTCTAGTTGCCTGCACTCCCGGGCACCAAGTCAACGAGTGTTGTACAATTGACGGCACGGACCATCAACCATCGGATTGAAGCTGAGGAAAGGTATATGTCCTCGATATCACCTTCTGCGCGAAGTCTCAACGGGAAACTCATCTTGCACCGAATCGTCGGATTTCTTCTGGACGGGACTGCGTTTGCCCTTTCAGGGATCCTCGCATTCGAGTTGCGATTTGACTTCCATTGCCTCCTGCGAACGACCTCCATCCGTTGGAGGTGGCTCTGTGCATCTGGATAGGGGCAAAATCCGCAGCCTTCATCGTCGCCAATTGGACCGCGGTGGGTGGCGCTACACTTCCGCTCATGATGCAGTCAGGATTGTCCTGGCTATTTCAGCGGGATCAGTACTGGCTGGATCGGCGATGCTTTATCTGCTCGGGCCATGGGGTATTCCGCGTTCTGTCTTCATCCTTGATTGGCTGATTTCCTGCGTGCTGGCTTTGGGGGGCGGTTGGCAGTCCGCGTGCTCTTTACGACGCGCAGATCAGGCGGGGTGCAGAGGGTGAGCGGACGAGGACGCTGATTTACGGCGCCGGCGCCGCAGGGCTGGCGCTGCTGCGGGAGTTGCAGCAGAACCATTCTCTGATGTGCGATGTCATAGGCATTGTCGATGACGATCCAACGAAGTGCTCGTCTGATTGCTGGCAAGCGAGTGTTGGGAACAGGAGAAGCCATCGAGGGGATTGGTGCAGAGAGCACGCCATCGAGAATGTCCTATTGCGATTCCCTCCGCGACGGGACCGCAAATGGTGCGCATTTTGAAGCTCGCCACCGATGCCAAAGTGGAATACAAGATGGTGCCGAGTCTGGGGGAGCTTGTCCAGGGCACGGAATTGGGCAAGCAGATCCGAGAGGTTGCTGTAGAGGATTTGCTCGGAGAAAGCCCGTGCAGCTTGACCTGGAGCGAATTCGGGAGCGCATTCAAGGGCGGGTTGTCATGGTGACGGGCGCTGCGGGCTCTATCGGGTCGGAGATCTGCCGGCAGATCGCTAAATTCCGTCCGCTTGCCATTGTGGGCTTCGATCAGGCGGAGACTCCCCTTTTCCATATTGACAGAGAGTTGGCTAAAAGCTTCCCAGATGTAGCTTTCTACCCAGAGATCGGCAGTATCGCCAACCGTGACACTCTGAATCGGGTGATGCAGCACTATCACCCGTCGATTCTCTATCATGCAGCCGCCTACAAGCATGTTCCGTTGATGGAGAGGCACGTCTTCGCCGCCATCGAAACGAACATCTTCGGCACCTGGAACGTCGCCTGTGCAGCGGCTGAGCACGGAGTCGAAGATTTTGTCATGATCTCCACGGATAAAGCGGTTCGGCCGACCAGCATGATGGGCGTAACCAAGCGCACGGCAGAGTTGCTGATCCGTGCACTCCAGATGGAGAGTGGAACAAAGTTTGTTGCGGTGCGCTTCGGGAATGTTCTCGGAAGCAACGGAAGTGTCGTTCCAATCTTCAAAGAACAGATTGCAGCAGGCGGCCCGGTGACAGTCACGCACCCGGAGATGCGCCGCTATTTCATGACGATTCCTGAGGCGGCCCAACTGGTTTTGCAAGCTTTTTCGATCGGCAAGGGCGGAGAGGTATTCGTTCTCGAAATGGGCGAACCCGTCAGGATTGCGGATCTAGCCAAGAATCTTATTCTGCTATCGGGGCTCCAGCCTGGACAAGACATCGAGATTCAATATACTGGTCTTCGCCCAGGGGAAAAGATGTTTGAAGAATTGAATCTGCAGGATGAACATTTAATCCCAACGTCGCACGCGAAGATCAGAAGCTATGTTGGCAATCACAATCGGGATGTAAGGCAAATCAAAGCATTTTTGCTTCGCCTGCAACAAATTACTGAAGGGCAAGATGTCGCCAACCTCGTGCTGCTGCTCAAGGAATTGGTTCCCGACTATAATCCCAGGTCACAGCTTCTGGAGACCGCCTTGTCTGCCAAGCCAGATTATGCAGTTCGGGCTAATGCTCCGGTCCTCTCTGTGCAGTCCGAGACCCCGCCGGGAACAAAATTAACTCCGGCAGCCATGTTGAATTAAAGTACGCGAAAGATAGCCGAAATTTGTCACGCGCTATCTCGGCCGATCCGACGGAGATGGCATTTCATCTTGAAATGTCTCTCCGCTTGTATAATCTCCTTTTGAATGAGACGAGTTCTTTTTTATGACGCATAAGGCATCTCTGCTCTTACTACTTTCCTGCTCCCTTTGTGCAGGCCAATCAGTACTGACGACGCCGGTTGGGGTAACCCAGTCGGCGCCAGCCAACGCGCAGACGCCTCCAGCGGGCAATGGACAGGCTCCGACCCAGGGACCGGCTCAGACTGGCGTCTACCGTACTCCCGGCTCAAATCCGCAGGTGACGCCGACCACTTCCACTCAAGAGATGTCCACGCCGGTGCCCAACTCGGCTAGAGTTGTTGGGCCGCTCACCGCAAAGTCCGAATTTGAGCAGTTCGCTGAGGATGCGACCGGACGAAGGCTTCCGGTCTTTGGCCGTCAACTGTTCGACGAAGTTCCAACGACCTTTGTGCCGTTGCAGAATGTGCCTGTGCCGGCGGATTATGTGTTGGGGCCGGGAGATCAACTGCTGATCCGGGCTTGGGGAAAGATCGATCTCGATTCCCGCGTGACGGTGGACAGGAACGGCCAGATCAACCTGCCTAAGGTGGGAACTTTGACCGTGGCAGGCTTGCGTTACGCGCAACTCGAAGGATATCTGCATTCGGCCATCAGCGCGCTCTTTAAGGACTTTGAACTGAATGTTGCTTTGGGCCAGCTTCGTTCTATCCAGATCTTTGTGCTGGGCGACGCTCGTCAACCCGGTGCTTACACCGTAAGTTCACTGAGCACGCTAGTGGATGCGCTCTTTGCCTCCGGAGGCCCATCGGCAACCGGAACGATGCGGCATATTCTATTGCAGCGTGAAGGCCGGACAATAACCGACTTCGATATCTACGATCTGATCTTAAAGGGAGACAAATCACGCGATGTCAAGCTACTGCCGGGCGATGTAATCTTTATCCCCACAATTGGGCAGCAGATCGCCATCAGTGGCGACGTGAATCGACCCGGTATTTACGAGCTAAAAGAGGAAACTACAGTCGGGGCCGCGCCTGAGAATGCAGGAGAAATGACCAGTCTTGCCGACGGCGAGCGAGCCGTGTTAGAGCGAATTAAGAACCATAGCAGCCGCGAAGTAGAAGAATTTGCGTTGGACGCGTCAGGACGTGCGCGGACGATCAAAGATGGGGATTTGTTGCGCGTCTTTCCGCTTTCGTCGAAATTTGCGAACGCAGTGACTCTGCGCGGCAATGCCGCCCAACCCGGCCTTTATCAATGGAAGGATGGGATGCGCGTCTAGACCTGATCCCCTCCCGTGCCTTTCTGATTACACGCGACTATTGGAACAAGCAGAACCATCTGGTTCGCCCGGACCGCTGTCATCCGTTTGCCGGTAAGTCCACGAATCTTGCCGGCAATCCGAGCATGGACGGGGCTGACAGTCATTGTACGGACGCATTTACAATACGAGCATGGACGCAACGGGCAATCAGCGCACAGATGCATTTGGCAACCCGCGTACGGACGCAATGGGCAATCAGCGCATGGATGCATTTGGCAACCCGCGCATCGATACATTCAGCAACCAGCGTGCTGACGAGTCCGGAGAGGAGGGCTCAAGGACGATTACCTCCATCGGACAGAATAGCGCGGAGATTAACTGGGAATATGCGCTGATCGAACGTCTCGACGAGCGCGACTTGAGTACCGCCTGATCCCATTTAACCTCGGCACCGCACTCGACAATCCCGCATCTTCCGACAACCAGCTTTTAAAACCAGGAGACGTTGTAACTATCTTTTCGCGGAAAGCCTTAAGTTGCCGATGGAAAAACACGCATCTTTTGTCCGGGTGGGCGGAGAGGTTAATGCGCCAGGTATCTACCGCGTCAATTCCGGAGACAC
Organism: uncultured Acidobacteriaceae bacterium; assembly: GCA_963843625.1. Taxonomy (GTDB): domain Bacteria; phylum Acidobacteriota; class Terriglobia; order Terriglobales; family Acidobacteriaceae; genus Telmatobacter. The sequence continues at coordinate 603 of CAWJLK010000005.1, read as the reverse complement.
GTTGAGAGATGTTGTCGGAACGGCTGGGGGGCTTACGCAGCACTCGTACCTCTACGCCTCGATATTCACCCGCGTTTCCACACGAGTTGCGCAGGAAGCACAGTTACGTCAGTCTGCTGACCAGATGCAGAGGGAACTGATCTCGAAGTATGCGAATGCGACGCCGCAAGCCGGCCAAAATGGAGGGGACCAACAGGCACAGTTCACAATGCAGCAAGCCGCATTGGCCAAGCTCAGTTCGATCAGACCCACGGGCCGGGTGGTTCTGGATATGAAGCCTGCCGCAGCAACCCTTGCAGACATTCCGGCATTCCCTCTCGAAGATGGAGATGCCTACTACGTCCCGCCGCGACTCAGCACGGTACAGGTGGAGAAGGCATGATCTACAACGCCAATGCCTTCCGATATGACCCCGGAAGGCGGCTTAGAGAGTATCTGAACGCTGCTGGCGGCGCCACCCGCGAGGCGGATCAAAAGCGTATGTATGTAATCCGCGCGGACGGAACCGTAGTTAGCCGCAGATCCAGCACCATGCACTCTCACGGCAAGTATGAAAACCTGAGGCTTCTGCCCGGAGACGCCATCATCGTACCGGAGAAGCTC